>NZ_JANADK010000001.1:4951428-6189285 GCF_024199795.1 Bradyrhizobium sp. CCGB01 | reverse complement strand
GATCTTCATCGCAACCTTCGTGCTCGGCATCGCCGGCGCGTTCGAGAGCCCGACCACGGCGGCGCTGCTGCCGCTGATCGCGCCGCAGGGATCGCTCCAGCGCGCCACGGCCGTCGCGAGCGGCGCGGGGCAGGTCGCGACCATCACCGGCCCGGCGCTCGGCGGCTTCGCGTACGCGATCGCGCCGCATCTGGCCTATGCCGTGATGGTGCTGTTCTGGATTTTCGGGATGATCCTGACCGGCTTCATCCGGCCGCGCCCGCAGGCGGTCGCCAAGGAGGGGACGGGCTCGGACAACATCTTTGCCGGCGTCCGCTTCATCCGCCGCAACCCGGCGATCCTCGGCACCATCTCGCTCGATCTGTTCGCGGTGCTGTTCGGCGGCGTCACCGCGCTGCTGCCGATCTATGCCCGCGACATCCTCCAGACCGGCCCGGTCGGGCTCGGCGTGCTGCGCGCCGCGCCCGCGGTCGGTGCGTTGTTGATGACCATGGTGCTGGCGCGTCACGCCATCTCGCGGCATGTGGGCCTGCGCATGTTCCAGGCCGTGATCGTGTTCGGCGTTGCCACGGTCGTGTTCGCGCTGTCGTCCTGGATGTGGCTGTCGGTGCTCGCGCTTGCCGTGCTCGGCGCGGCCGATACGATCAGTGTCGTGATCCGCTTCTCGCTGGTGCAGCTCGCCACGCCCGACGAGATGCGCGGCCGGGTCGGCGCAGTGAATTTCCTCTTCATCAACGCCTCGAACCAGCTCGGCCAGTTCGAGAGCGGCGTCGCGGCCGCGCTGCTCGGTGCCATGCCTGCCGCAGTCCTCGGCGGCGTCTGCACCGTCGCGGTGGCGCTGCTGTGGATGAAGCTGTTTCCGAGCCTGCGGCAGGTGGAGAGCCTGGAGTAAGGAGCTCTTCTTTGCCTCTCCCCGCTTGCGGGGAGAGGCTGTCACGCGCCGCGTTTTTTGTTCAGCCCCGGCCGACGAACGGCATCTTGGTCGCCATGACCGTCATGGTCAGCACGTTGGCATCGAGCGGCAGGCCGGCCATGTAGGCGACGGCATCGCCGACCGCTTTCGCATCCATGCGCGGCTCGTGCTTGGTGGTGCCATCGGGCTGCAGCACGCCGGGGCCGTTGACCATGCGGTCGGTCATCGGGGTCGCGGCATTGCCGATGTCGACCTGGCCGACCGCGATGTCGTACATGCGGCCGTCGAGGTTAGAGGCCTTGGTGAGGCCCGTGATGGCGTGCTTGGTCGAGGTGTAGGCCGCCGAGAACGGCCGCGGCGCATGCGCCGAGATCGAGCCATTGTTGATGATGCGGCCGCCGCGCGGGCTCTGGTCCTTCATGATGCGGAAGGCGTGCTGGGTGCACAGGAAGGGGCCGGTGAGGTTGGTGTTCACCACCGCCTGCCACTGCTCGAGGCTGAGGTCCTCGAAGTTGACGGCCGGCGCGCCCATGCCGGCATTGTTGAAGAGCACGTCGAGGCGGCCATAGGTCGCCTTCACCTTGTCGAACAGCGCGGCAATCGAATCCGGCTTGGTCATGTCGGCGGTGACGCACAGGCTCTTGCCGGCGGGGCCGAGCTTGGCGGTCTCCTCGAGCATGTCGAGGCGGCGCCCGACCAGCACCACGGTGAAGCCGGTGTTCATCAGCGCCAGCGATGCCGCGCGCCCGACACCGGTGCCGGCGCCCGTCACCACTGCGATCTTTTTTGCTTCACTCATCGTTTCCTGCCTTTTCTCTTGCTGTCAGGTTTTGGGTTCTTTTTCGTTCTTGTAGGGCGGCCGCGGAATGTTCTGGTGCGCCGCGCGCAGTGCTGCCGACCAGCGCGAGCGCAGGTCGTGGAAATAGGGCTCGCCCGCCTCGATGCGGTGGTTGAGATCGGCATCGCAGGCGTCGGCGCGCACCACCAGCACGTCGATCGGCAGGCCGACGCCGAGATTGGAGCGCATGGTCGAGTCCATCGAGATCAGGCCGGTCTTCAGCGCCTCGTAGAGCTCGACGTCGTAATGCATGGCACGGTCGAGCACCGGCTTGCCGTATTTGTGCTCGCCGATCTGCAGGTAAGGGGTGTCGGTGGTGCACTCGATGAAATTGCCTGCGGTGTAGACCATGAACAGGCGCATCCGGGCGCCCTTGATCTGGCCGCCGAACAGGAACGAGACGTCGAAGGAGACGTCTTCGGATCGCAGCGCCGGACCTTCGGTGGCGTGCACCGCGCGGATCGCCCGGCCGATGCGCTGGGCGGCCTGGAACATGGTCGGCGCGTTCATCAGCGTCTCGAGCTCGCCCGTGTTGGGGTCTTCCAGGCCTTCGGTCAGCGTCGACAGCACCGACTGGCTGATGGCGAGGTTGCCGGCGCTGGCGATCGCCATGATGCGGTCGCCGGGCTTGGAGAAGATATGGAGCTTGCGGAAGGTCGAGACATTGTCGAGGCCGGCATTGGTGCGGGTGTCGGCGATCATGACGAGCCCGTCCCGAACCAGAATTCCGCAACAATAGGTCATTTCCAGTCCCCGAACGCGTTTGCGCGGAATTACTAGCCAATTTCGGGGGCCGCTCCAACCCCCGATTCCCCGGGGGCGGGACCTCAGTCAGCCGCATCGACCAGAAACGCCTCGTCGACGGGAACGCCGAGCGCCGTGACCAGCCGGTTCGTCTCCGCGGCCATGCCGACGATGGCGAGCAACTCGCCATATTCGGCCTCGGTCATGCCCTTGGCCCGTGCGCCGGCGGTGTGGGAATGGATGCAGTAGCTGCAGCCATGCGCGATCGAAACCGCGACATAGAGCATTTCCTTGACCTTGGGATCGAGCGCGCCGGGAGCCATCACCTCCTTGATGCTTTCCCAGGTCCGCCGCAGCGTCTTCGGATCATGCGCCAGCGCGCGCCAGAAATTGTTGACGAAGTCCGACTTCCGCACCTTGCGGATGTCGTCGAAAACGGCGCGCGCTTCAGGGGAGAGCTCATCGTCGGACAGCAGCTTTACGGTCGCCATGGGGGCCTCGCGGGATCAAATCTGATCCCGCGAGTGTAGCACGGCTCGCGTGGTCAACCGGCATGCCCGGCCGACCGGCGCAAGGCGAGCTTGCCGATGTCAACATATTGCCGTTGCTGCGCGTGAGCATGCTGCGCGCCGATGTGAAGATCGCGCAGGCGCCGCTGCAGCGGCGAGTCGTCGTAGACCGCGCCGCTTCCGGCCAGCGCAAAGCAGGCGTCCGCAATGCCGACGCAGGTGGTGGCGAGCCAGACCGCGGACCGGGCGCCCTCGATCATGACGTCATCGTCCTTCAGCGTTCCCGCCAGCGCGCGGCGCCAATGGCTGGCGACCTGAACCTCGTGGAAGGCCTGCGCGGCCCTGAGGCCGGCGGAAATCCGGCCGAGCTCGTACTGGAAGGTCTCGGACTCGCGCATCGGGGTGGCCGCATACAATTGCTGCTTCCCGGTATGGGCCAGCGCGAGCAGGTCATCGACGGTGCCCTCGGCCATGCTCACCGAGAATGCGCCATGCACGATCGGCAGCCATTGCCGCAGCGCCTGATAGAGCGGGCCCGACAGGCGCGGGGCGGCATCGATATCGAACAAATGTTCCTCGGGAACGATCCTTTCCCGCAGCGTGATGTGATGGCTGCCGGTGCCCTCGAGGCCCGCCGCGTACCAGGTGTCCTCGATCTCCCAGTCGCGCGCCGGCAGCGCGACGGCGCGAATCTGAGGCTTGCCCTGCGGGCCGGGGACCGGTTTGCCGTTTTCGGTGACGATGCAGAAGCCGCCGATCCAGTCGGCATGCGTGCAACCGCTCGCGAACGGCCAGCGGCCCTTGACGCGATAGCCGTCCGCCACGCGCTCTGCCGTGCCATTCGGCTGAGATGAGCCGCAGACCGCCACATCCGGTCCGTTCTGATAGATGCGCTGGTACAATTCAGGGCGGGCCGCGGCGACGATGAGGCTGCCGATTCCGGCGACGATCGAGATCCAGCCCATTGAGCCGTCAAGACGGGTCACCGCCTTGATGACCTCGAGGCCAGCCGGAAAATCGAGCTCCAGCCCACCCTGGCTTCGCGGCACGAACATGCGAAAGAGCCCGAGATATCTCAGCCGTTCCACGATGTCAGGCGGAATCCGGCGCGCAGTCTCGATCTCGGCGGCGCGTACCTTGATCTCGGGGGCCAGTTCTCGGATGCCCGCAAGGATGTCCTCTTGGGGATCACGCAGTGGCACGGAATGATGGCTGATTCTTTCTTGAAGCCGCATCTGTCTCAACCTCTGTTGCAGGGACGGATAGCAACAAAGGTTGGACAGAGGGCGCTACGGGGTGGTTTCAGCGCTGCGGTTGTCGGTTACGGCTGTAGCGCTTCCGCGTGCCTAGCTCTGCCGCTGGGACTGCGATTGTGATTGCCCGCCGCGGCCGGCCTGCTCGACCTTCACGGCCACCGTCAGCGTCTCCGCACCGCCGCCATAGCGGGTGCCGCGCACGGGGGCTGCGCCGAGATAGTCGAGCCCGATCGCGACGCGGACATGGGCGTCGGTGGTGCAGATGCAGTTGGCGGGATCGAAGCCGACCCAGCCGAGACCCTCGACGTAAGCTTCCGCCCAGGCATGGCCGGCATCCTGGTGCACCGTGCCATCCGAGCGCAGGAAATGGCCGGAAACGAAGCGCGCCGGCACGCCGCCGCTGCGGGCGCAGGCGATGAAGATGTGCGCGTAGTCCTGGCAGACGCCGCGCTTGAGCGTGAACGCATCGGCCGCCGACGTGCCGCTGTTGGTTGGATCCTCGTCGAAGGTCATGTGGTCGCTGATCTGCGTCATCAGCGTGTGCAGGAAGCCGAGCGTGTCGCTCTCGGCTTCGCTGCGCAACTGCCGCGCGACCGCCGTCATCGCGGGATTGACCCCGGTAAGGTCGGTGGCGCGCAAGAACATGCCGGCCGGAAAGCGCTCGTCGGCGCCGCGCAGCACGCCGCCGGTGTCGTGGGTCTCGATCAGGCCCTCGGCAGTGATCTTGATGTCGCCGACGGGTCCGCAGGACAGCACGTGGGTGACGTTGCCGAAGGCGTCCTCATGAGTGTCGAGCCTGGTGTCGGTCGAGACGTCGATCTGCCACTCCGCCACATATTGCCCGTCATGGCTGCCGGGCGTCATGCGCAGGATCTGGATCACGCTGGTGGCCGGCGGCTCGTAGCGATAGGTCGTGGTGTGCTGGATTCGCAGGCGCATGGTGGACCGTTGTTCTTCCGTCGTCATTCCGGGCTTGCCCTGCGGGCGCCCGGGAATGACCGCAGTATCAGATCAAATACTGCTTCGTGATGATTTCGCCCAGCCTGGAATTGTCCGCGATGAATTCCTGAATGAATTCATGCACGCCGTGCTGGAAGATGTCGTTCATATTGCTGTGTTCCAGCCGGTTGCGGATGCCGCGGGCGTGGCGCTGGGCGGGGCCCTGGCGGCCATAGGCGACGCCGATCTGGTCGAGGTTGCGCGTGAGATTGTCGTAGCAGCTCGCCAGCGAACGCGGCAGCGTGCCGTTGAGGATCAAGAGATCCGCGACCAGCCAGGGTTTCAGCGTCTCGCGATAGACCCAGTGATAGGCCGTCAGCGCCGAAACCGAACGCAGGATCGAGCTCCACTGGTAGAAGTCGAGCGGGCCGCCGACATGCTCTTCCTCGGGCAGCAGCACGTGATACTTCACATCGAGGATGCGCGCGGTGTTGTCGGCGCGCTCCAGGTGCAGGCCGAGCCGCGAGAACCAGTAGGCGTCGTTGCGCAGCATGGTCCGGTAGGCCGAGCCGTCGAAGCGCAGCGAGGTCTCCTGCACGAAGCGCAGGAATTTTGCCAAATCCTCGCGGGTCGAGGTGCCCTTGCTCCAGACCTCCTGCAATTCGATCCAGGCCGAGTTGATGGTGTCCCACATCTCGCTGGTGAGCGCTGTGCGCACCGAGCGCGAGTTCAGTCTCGCCGCCTCGATGCAGTTGCGGATCGAGGACGGGTTGTCGGCCGAGAAGGAGAGGTAGTCGACGACGTTGCGCTCGTTGGCTTCCTCATATTGCTGATAGAAGCTGGTGGCGACGCCGGCGGTGAGAAGCGCCGAGTCCCATTCATTGGTCTTGCCGATATAGGCAGCGGGAAGCGCGGTGACGCGCAGTGTCGCATCGATGGTGCGCGCGAGGTACTCGGCCCGTTCGACATAGCGGGCGAGCCAGTAGAGGTTTTCGGCGGTACGCGACAGCATCTGACTACTCGTCCAGGATCCAGGTGTCTTTGGTGCCGCCGCCCTGGCTCGAATTCACCACCAGGGAGCCTTCCTTCAGCGCAACACGTGTCAGGCCGCCCGGCACGATGGTGGTCCCCTTGCTGCCGGTGAGCACGAAGGGCCGCAGATCCACGTGGCGCGGCGCGAGGCCGGATGCCGTGCAGGTCGGGCAGGTCGAGAGCGCCAGCGTCGGCTGGGCAATGAACCCTTCGGGCTCGCGCTTGAGCTTCTCGCGGAAGGCTTCGATGGTCGCCTTCGTCGCGGCGGGGCCGATCAGCATGCCGTAGCCGCCCGAGCCGTGGACTTCCTTGACGACGAGCTCGCCGAGATTGTCCAGCACATAGGCGAGATCCTTCGGCTCGCGGCAGCGCCAGGTCGGCACGTTCTTCAGGATCGGCTCCTCGCCGAGGTAGAATTTCACGATGTCGGGCATGTAGGAGTAGATCGCCTTGTCGTCGGCGATGCCGGTGCCGACCGCGTTGGCGAGCGTGATGTTGCCGGCCGCATAGGCCGACATCAGCCCGGGCACGCCGAGCACGGAGTCGGGGCGGAAGGTGAGGGGATCGAGGAAGTCGTCGTCGACACGGCGGTAGATCACGTCGATCCGCTTCACCCCCTCGGTCGTCCGCATGAACACTTCGTTGTTCTTGACGATGAGGTCGCGGCCCTCGACCAGCTCGATACCGAGCTTGTCGGCAAGGAAGGAGTGCTCGTAGTAGGCCGAGTTGTAGACGCCGGGCGTGAGCAGGGCGACGGTCGGCTCGCCCGAGGCGCTTTGCGGGGCAACCGAGCGCAGGGCGGAGAGCAGCTCGTCCGGATAGCGTTCGACCGGCGCCACCCTGTGGCGGGCGAACAGGTCTGGAAACAACCGCATCATGATCTCGCGGTTTTCCAGCATGTAGGACACACCCGACGGCGTGCGGGCATTGTCCTCCAGCACGATGAAGTCCTCGGCATCGACCCGGACGATGTCGATGCCGGCGATGTGCACGTAGACGTCGTGCGGCACCTGCTGGCCGTTCATCTCGGGGCGGAACACCGGGTTCTGGAAGATCAAATCGTCGGGCACGATCTCGGCGCGCAGGATGTCGCGGCCATGATAGATGTCGCGCAGGAACATGTTGAGCGCGCGCACGCGCTGCTTCAGGCCCTTCTCCAGCAGCGCCCATTCCTTGCCGGACATGATTCGCGGGATCACGTCGAACGGGATCAGGCGCTCGGTGGATTCGGAATCCCCATAGACCGCGAAGGTGATGCCGATGCGGCGAAACAGGAGCTCGGCCTCCTGGCGGCGATATTCGAGCGCCTCGGGAGGCGTCTCCTTGAGCCAGCGCGCCAGCTCCTGATAGGCGGGGCGAAGGTCCCCGCCGGGAATATTCATTTCGTCAAACGCGACTGCCATAGATCCCGACTGTCTCTGTCGCCATGCGGCAAGAGTGCATGACTTTCATGTGGTAGCAAGGGGCGGGCCAGCGCGATAAGCATTGATGGAGGGCATTTGCCGGGGATGGCCGGGAGCTTGCCTGAAAAAATGGCTGAGGACTGCTTATTTCGGCAGCAAAACCGCGTGACTTCAACGCGTTACCTCGGCAAAGTCGGGCCGACAGGTGAGGGACTTCAGGTATGAGCGACATCGTCACGGCGGGCATTCTGGTCATCGGGGATGAAATCCTGTCCGGCCGGACCAAGGACAAGAATATCGGCTTCATCGCCGAATATCTGACCAATATCGGCATCGACCTGAAGGAAGTCCGGGTCGTCTCCGACGACGAGTCCGACATCATCGCCGCATTGGATGCACTGCGGCATCGCTACACCTATGTCTTCACCACCGGCGGCATCGGACCGACCCATGACGACATCACCGCCGACAGTGTGGCCAAGGCGTTCGGCGTCGGCATCGACCATCATCCGGAGGTGGTCGCGCGATTCCGCGAGCGCTGGAGCGAGCAGGACCTCAACGAGGCCCGCCTGCGCATGGCCCGCATCCCCGATGGCGCCGAGCTGATCCAGAGCGCCACCATCCTCGCCCCCGGGTTCAAGATCGGCAACGTCATCGTGATGGCCGGCGTGCCCTCGATCATGCAGGCGATGATGGACATCGTCTCGCCCAAGCTGAAGTCGGGCGTGCGCATGCTCTCCGAATCGGTTCGCGCCAATGCGCGGGAGGGTGACATCGGCAGCCCCCTGCGTGCGATCGCCGCCGCCCATCCCGACACCATCATCGGCAGCTATCCGTTCATGGACGAGGAGCAGAAGCCGAACACCAATCTGGTGGTGCGCTCGCGCGACGCGGACAAGCTCGCATCCGCGATGGCCGCGGTGAAGGAAATGCTGGCAGGATTGAGCATCACCCGCTAGCAAACTGCCCGCAGACCAATGGCAGGAGACGACAATGGCTGGTGAAGCACCGGAGCTGAATGCGCAGGAGAAGGCCGGCAGGGCCTTCCCGGTCTCGTGGGACCAGTTCCACCGGGACTGCCGGGCGCTGACCTGGCGCCTCAACGAGGTCGGTCCGTTCCATGCGGTGATCGCGATCACCCGCGGCGGGCTGGTGCCGGCCGCGATCGTGGCGCGCGAGCTCGGCGTGCGCGTGATCGATACGGTCTGCATCGCCAGCTACGACCACAACAAGCAGGGCGAGCTTCAGGTGCTCAAGGGCATCTCGGAGGCCGCGATGAAGCTCGGCAACGGCACTGGCAAAGGGCTTTTGATCGTCGACGACCTCGTCGACACCGGCAAGACCGGCAGGCTGGTGCGCGAGATGCTGCCGGATGCGCATTTCGCCACGGTCTATGCCAAGCCGATGGGACGCCCGCTGGTCGACACCTTCATCACCGAAGTGTCGCAGGACACATGGATCTTCTTCCCGTGGGACACTGCGTTGTCATACCATCCGCCACTTCGCGACGGGGCGGCGTAGTTATCGCCGTCATTGCGAGGAGCGAAGCGAGGAAGCAATCCAGACTGCCGCGGTGGAGACGGTCTGGATTGCTTCGCTTCGCTCGCAATGACGAGTGGAGGCGACCATGCCCCTGCAAAACCGCGTCACGCCCACCGGCGACATCATCGCCACCCCGCACCGCGGCCTGTTCACCGGCAATCGCGGCATCATCCACGATCCCGCGACCAAGACGCTGCTGAAGAAGCGCTGGTCGACGCCGGCCTGGCTCACTTGCACTTGCGAATTCCGCGGCCGTCGCCGCGAGGTGATGGCACAGCGGAGCTGGACCGAGCTGTTCTTTCTCGACGAGGCCACCGCGCTCGCCGCCGGCCATCGCCCCTGCTTCTATTGCCGTCGTGACGACGCCAATCGATTCCGGGCTGCGTGGGAGAAGGGCAACCGCGTGCATGACGTCCGCATGCACGACATCGACACGGTGCTGCACCACGAGCGGCTCGATCACGGCAAGAAGCGGCTGCATGCGCTGCTGGTGCCGCTCGACCAGCTTCCCGACGGCGCGATGGTGCTGCAGGCCGAGGAGAGCTTTCTGGTGACGCAGGGCAGGGCGCTGCTGTGGTCGCCAGCGGGTTATTCCGCGGTCGAGCGTCAATTCGGCGAAGCAACACTCCTGACGCCGCCCTCGACGCTGCGTACGCTGAACGCCGGCTATCAGCCCACGCTGCATCCGACGACGCTTTCCTAGCGCAGCGGCCGTCCCTGTTCGTCCACCGTCGTCCGCGCATCGCGCAGGGCCCATTCGCGGATCACCTGGCGGCAGCGTGTCAGCTCAGCCTCGCTCGCGGTGCCGGCCGCCTTCTCCGCGCGCTCCACCATGGCCTTGCAGTTCAGCAGCACGGAACGATCCTCCGCGTGCGCGGGCAGCGCGAGCGCCGCAAGAGCGGCTGCGACGAGAAACGGGCGGATCACCATCACCCAAGCTTCTCGCGCGCCAGCGCGGCACCGGCGCCGAGCGCCATCAGCTTGGCCTCGGCGATCTCGCGCCGCATCGGCGCCATGCCGCAATTGGTGGTCGCGATGATGTTGCTCTTGGGAACGAACTTCGACACCGCGTCGATCACCTGCACGACGTCCTCGGCCGTCTCCACCGTGTCGCTGGCGACGTCGATGACGCCGGCCTGCACGATCTTGTTCTTCAAGAGGGCGAGCAGATCGAGCGGGACCTTCGAGTTGCGGCACTCGATGGCGACCTGCTGGATCGGGCTGGCGTCGATCGCCGGAAAGATCTGCTCATACTGCCGCCATTGCGCGCCGAGCGTTTCCTTCCAGTCGGTGTTGGCCTTGATGCCGTAGCCGTAACAGATGTGCACGGCGGTGGCGCAGGTGAGGCCCTGCGCGGCGCGCTCCAGCGCCTTGATGCCCCAGTCGTTGACCTCGTCCATGTAGACGTTGAAGGCGGGCTCGTCGAACTGCACGAGATCGATGCCGTCGGCCTGCAACGCCTTGGCCTCTTCGTTGAGCAACTCGGCGAAGGCAAAGGCCATCTTGACGCGATCGCCATAGTAGCGATCTGCAATCGTGTCGATGATGGTCATCGGGCCGGGCAGGGTGAATTTGAGCCTCTTCTTCGTATGCGTCCGTGCAACGCCCGCCTCGAAGGCATGGACGCGGCCCTTGAGCCGGAGCGGCGCGACCACCTGCGGCACCATCGCTTTGTAGCGATCTTTCCGGATGCCCATCTCGACCTTGTGGGCGAAATCGATGCCCTCGATCTTCTCGAGGAAACCGTGCACGAAATGCTGGCGGGCCTGCTCGCCCTCGGTGACGATGTCGATGCCGGCGTCTTCCTGGATCTTCAGCCAGATCAGCGTCGCGTCGCGCTTGGCGCGGAGCAGCTCGTCGCCTTGGGACTTCCAGGGCGCCCAGAGCATGTTGGGCTCAGCGAGCCATTCCGGCTTCGGCAAGGAGCCGGCGATCGTGGTTGGAAACAGCATGGCGGCCCTCCCGGCAGGTTGAGTTGCGCCCCTTCCTGCCATGTCCTAACGTCGAGGTACAGAACAACGAAAGTCGCTCTCTATTCCAGCGGCGGCGACAGGGAAGGCCCAGGAAAGGGCCAGCGGAAAGGCCAAGGGAAAGGTCATGATCGACCTCTATTATGCGCCAACGCCGAATGGCTGGAAAATCTCGATCATGCTGGAGGAACTCGGGCTTCCCTACACGGTGAAGCCGGTCAATATCCGCGCCGGCGAGCAGTTCACTCCTGAGTTTCTGGCGATCTCCCCGAACAACCGTATTCCCGCGATCGTCGATCATGATCCCGCCGATGGCGGCGCGCCGTTCTCGGCGTTCGAGACCGGCGCGATCCTGATTTATCTGGCGGAGAAGACCGGCCGTTTCTTGCCCACCGATCTGCGCGGCCGCTCCACCACCATCCAATGGGTGATGTGGCAGATGGCGGGCCTCGGGCCGATGCTCGGCCAGCACGGCCATTTCGCGCTCTATGCAGCGGAAAAGATTCCTTATGCGATCGAACGCTACCGCGACGAGGCCGCGCGGCTCTATGGCGTGCTCGATCGGCAGTTGGCCAGGACCGGCGCCTATGTCGCCGGCGACTATTCCATCGCCGACATCGCCTGCTTCCCCTGGACCATGACCCACAAGGCGCAGGGCTTTACGCTCGACGAGCATCCGCACGTGAAACGCTGGTACGCCGAAATGCGCGCAAGGCCGCAAGTGCAGGCGGGACTGGCGATCGGAAAATTCGTGAAAGAGCCGTTCGACGAGGAATCACGCAAGATCATGTTCGGTCAGCGTGCGAAGGAAGTGTTGGGAAAGACATAGGTCCTCACTCCTCATGGTGAGGAGCGCCGTAGGCGCGTCTCGAACCATGAAGGCCCGACTTTCACCGCGGCCATCCTTCGAGACGGCCGCTACGCGGCCTCCTCAGGATGAGGTCCGTCATAAAAGGAAACGCCATGATCGAATTCTTCTTCGACTGTTCCAGCCCCTGGACCTATCTCGCCTTCCACAACATCCAGCCGCTCGCCAGGGAGGTCGGCGCCGAGATCATCTGGCGGCCGATCCTGGTCGGCGGCATCTTCAACACGGTCAATCCGAGCGTCTATGCGCAGCGTGAGACACCGGTGCCACTGAAGGCGCGCTACATGAAGAAGGACCTCGGTGACTGGGCGCGCTCGGCAGGGCTCGCGATCAAGATGCCGCCGACGGTGTTTCCCGTGAACAGCGTGAAAGCCATGCGCGGCTGCATCTGGCTCGGCAAGGACATGGTGCCGTTCGCCACCGCCGTGTTCGAGGCGTATTGGGGCGAGGACAAGGACATCTCGCAGGACGCTGTGCTCGCCGGGATCTGCAAGAAGGTCGGCATCGACGAGCCAAAATTCTTCGCCGGTATCTCTGAGCAGGCAATCAAGGACCAGCTCAAGGCCAACACGGAAGAGGTCGTCGCGCGCGGCGGCTTCGGCTCACCAACGATTTTCGTGGGCAAGACCGACATGTATTTCGGCAATGATCGCCTGCCGCTGATCCGCGAGGCGCTGCTGCGCAACAAGGCGAGTGCGGCCTGATGGTGCGGGCTGTCGTCTGCCACGCGCTCGGCGCGCCCGAGACGTTGCGGCTGGAGGAGTTTCCGTCGCGCGCCCTGAAGCCGGGCGAGGTGCGCGTTTCGATCCGCGCCGCCGGATTGAACTTTCCGGACGTGCTGATGGCGGCCGGCGAGTACCAGCTCAAGCCGGAGCTGCCGTTCACCCCCGGCATGGAGGCCGCCGGTGACGTCACCGAGGTGGGCGCGGAGGCAAGCGGCGTTTCCGTCGGCGACAAGGTCATCGTGAAGATGCGCCATGGCGCCTTCACCGACGAAGCCGTGGTGGCGCCGTCGCAGCTCACGCCGATGCCGTCGACCTTCGACTACGCCGAAGCCGCGACCTATCTCGCCGGCCACGGCACCGCCTATCATGCGCTGATCGATCGTGGCCGGGTCGAGCCGGGCGAAGTGCTGCTGGTGCACGGCGCCGGCGGCGGCGTCGGCCTTGCCGCCGTCGAGATCGGCAAGATGCTGGGCGCGACGGTGATCGCGACCGCGTCCAGCGACGAGAAGCTTGCCATCGCGAAATCGCGCGGCGCCGATCATCTCGTGCGCTACGACCGCGAGCCGTTCCGCGATGCCGTCAAGCGGATCACTGACGGCCGAGGCGCGGATGTCGTGTTCGATCCCGTCGGCGGCGAGGTGTTCGAGAATTCGATGCGCTGCATCGCCTGGGGCGCCCGGCTGTTGGTGATCGGCTTTACGGGCGGCATCGGCTCGGCCAAGACCAACCTCCTGCTGATCAAGGGGGCCAGCGTGTTAGGAGTGCGCGCGGGAGAGGCGGTGCGGAAAAATCCTGATCTCGGCGAGGTGCGGCTGAAGGCGCTGCTCGCATGGGCGGAGGAGGGCAAGCTGCGCCCCAACGTCTCGCATCGCCTGCCGCTGGAAGACTACGCCAAGGCGATGCGGTTGTTGCTCGACCGCAAGGCGATCGGGCGTGTGGCGCTGGTGATGGCGTGACCTCCATCACTGTCATTCCGGGGCGCCCGAAGGGCGAACCCGGAATCTCGAGATCCCGGGTTCGATGCTTCGCATCGCCCCGGGATGACGCTTCGCGTCACTTGTACTCCCGTTCCGTCCACCACGGGAAATAGTCGGGCATATCGCTCGACACCTTGTTCTTGAACTGCGCCGGGCGCTTTTCCAGGAACGACACCACGCCTTCCTTCACATCGTCGGAGCGGCCGCGGGCGTAGATGCCGCGGCTGTCGACCTTGTGGGCTTCCATGGGATCGTCGGCGCCCATCATGCGCCACATCATCTGGCGGATCAGCGCGACCGACACCGGCGCGGTCTTGGCCGCGAACTCCTTGGCGAGGGCGCGTGCGGTCGGCAAGAGATCATCCGGGGCGACGACCTTGCTCACGAGGCGGCCGGCGAGCGCCTCCTGCGCCGGGAAGACGCGGCCCGAATAACACCATTCCAGCGCCTGCGCGATGCCGACGATGCGCGGCAGGAACCAGCTCGAGGCGGCCTCGGGCACGATGCCGCGCTGGGAGAACACGAAGCCGAACCGTGCGGCGTCCGAAGCAATGCGGATGTCCATCGCGAGCTGCATGGTGACGCCGATGCCCACGGCAGGGCCGTTGATCGCGGCGATCACGGGCTTCAGGCATTTGAAGATACGCAGGGTCACCTGGCCGCCGCCGTCGCGCACCTGCGGATCGCTGTAGTCGACCTTGCCGTCGGCGAAGCGCTTTACGGGCCCGCGCCGCGCGTCGCGGTCGAACGTATCGGCGCCCGACGACAAATCGGCGCCCGCGCAAAAACCGCGGCCAGCGCCTGTCACGATGATGGCGCGCACGTTGTCGTCCTTGTCGGCTGCGTCGAACGCGTCGATCAGCTCGGTCTGCATCTGCGCATTGAAGGCGTTGAGCTTGTCGGGCCGATTCAGCGTGATGGTGAGGATCTGCTCGGCGACCTCGTATTTGATCGTCTCATACGCCATGGGGTTTCCTTCCTTCTTGAACGCAGTCTCGTTGAAGACGTCATGCATGCACGCCGCCGTCCGTCTTGCGCGGACTGGGCATGTCGTCTCTCCTGAGTATCCAAACGACAATGGCCGGGGCAAGCCCGGCCATGTCGCAGTCTGATGGAATTGAAGCGGTCAGTGTGCCGGCGGGCTCGGCCAGGGCCGCTGCAGGGCGCGCAGGCCCTCGAACGCCTTGGCCATGCCGAGCACGCCGGTATCGTCGAAGCGGCGGCCGACGATCTGCACGCCGATCGGAAAACCTTTGGCATCGAAGCCGCCATTGAGGGAGACGGCGGGGTTCTCCGACATATTCCATGGCACGGTATAGGCGATGTGCTCGAACGGCTTCATGGGATCGTTGGTCGGCGAGGCCCAGTCCGCGGGGTAGTTCACGTTCGGAGCGGTCGGCGAAATCACATAGTCGAGCTCGCAGAACAGCTTTGAAGCGGCCGCGCGGATCGCCATGGTCTGGTTGAAACCGCGGATGACGTCGAGGCCGGAGAGTTTCGCACCGGACTCGCCCCATGCGAAAATGTAGGGCAGCACCTTTGCCTGTTCCGCCGGCGTCAGCTTCGACAGATCGTCCCACATCCGCGCGCGCCAGAAATTGTCGAGGCCGTCGAGCATCTCGCGCGTCAGGATGCCGTCGACCTCGGTGACGACGGCGCCGGCGGATTCGAAGGCTTTGGCCGCCTTCACCGCGACCTCGCGCACCGGTTTCTCCAGCGCCAGGCCGGTGCCGGGATCGAGCATCAGGCCGATGCGCAGTTTGCGCGGCGACTTCTCCAGCCCCTTCCAGTTGAGCGGCTCGGCGGGCAGGCTCATGCCGTCGCGGCGGTCGGGCTTTGCGATCACGCTCATCATCAGCGCGCAATCGTCGACGGTGCGGGTCATGGGACCCGCGACGCGGCCGACATAGACGGGATCGATCGGCACGCGGCCGAAGCTCGGCTTCAGCCCGACGAGGCCGCACCAGCCCGCGGGCAGGCGCACCGAGCCGCCGATATCGGTGCCGAGATGCAGCGGACCGTAGCCGGCCGCCGCAGCAGCACCGGCACCCGCGCTGGAGCCGCCGGGATTCTTGGAGAGGTCCCAGGGGTTGCGCGCCAGCGCGTGAAAGCTGGAGAGCCCCGAGGACAGCATGCCGTAATCGGGCATGGTGGTTTTGGCGAAGATGACGGCGCCGGCCTCGCGCAGCCGCGCAGCGGGCGGGGCGTCCTTCTCGGCCGGAACGAGCTTGACGCTGGCGGCGCCCAGCGGCACCGGCACGCCCTTGGTCGCGATGTTGTCCTTCACCGTGACAGGCACGCCGTCGAGCGCGCCTGACGGTTCGCCCCCGGTCCAGCGCGCGGTCGAGGCCTTGGCGGCCTCGCGCGCGCTGTCGGGATCGTACGCATAGAGCGCCTTCAGATGCGGTTCCCACGCAGCGACATGCGCAAGCACGTCCTCCAGCACCTCGCTCGGCGAGAATTGCTTGGCCCGATAGCCCGCGATCAGATCGACCGCGGAGAGATCGTGCAGCGAGGTGACCGCCTCTTCGACGCTCTTTTTCTGCATTGCTAGCCCACCGGCATGCGCGTTTCGATGATCCGGGCGAACATGCTGGCGCCGATCGGCAGGATCTTGTCGTCGAGCACGAAGCCGGGATTGTGCACGGGCACGGAGCCGTCATGGCCGACCCAGAAATAGGCGCCGGGAATGGTCTCCAGCATGTCGGCGAAGTCCTCGCTGCCCATCTTCGGCTGGGCGCGGGTGATCACCTTGGCGGGATCGACGATGGTGCGCGCGACGTCCTCGACCACCTTGGACTGCTCGACCTGGTTGACCAGCACGTTGAAGGTGTCGCGGATGTCGACGTCGATCACGCACTGATAGGCGCTCGCGATGCCGGCGCAGATCGTGCGGATGCGTTCGCTGATCAGGGTGCGGACTTCCTTCGAGAAGGTGCGGATGGTGCCGCAGAGATGCGCGTCGCCGGGGATGACGTTGTAGGCGGAGCCGGCATGGATCTGGGTGATCGAGATGACGGCGGCCTGGAGCGGCTCGACGTTGCGGCTGACGATGGTCTGGATCGCCTGCGCCAGCGTTGTCGCGATGATCACCGCGTCCTTGGAACGCTCGGGCATCGCGCCGTGCGCGCCGTAGCCGGTGATGCGGAGGTCGAAGAAGTCGGCGCTGGCCATCGCAGGGCCGGGCAGGATCGCGATCTCGCCGTGGTTGAGGTCGGGCGCGTTGTGCAGGCCGTAGAGCTCGTCGCAGGGAAATTTCTCGAACAGCCCGTCCTTGATCATCGCCCGGGCGCCGCCGAGGCCTTCCTCGGCCGGCTGGAAGATCAGATGCACGGTGCCGTCGAAGTTCTTGGTCTCGGCGAGGTAGCGCGCGGTGCCGAGCAGCATGGTGGTGTGGCCGTCATGGCCGCAGCCGTGGAAGCGGCCGGGGATTTTCGAGCTCCATTTGAGATTGGTGTTCTCTTCCATCGGCAGCGCGTCCATGTCGGCGCGCAGCCCGATGCGCTTGCCGCTCGTACCCTTGCCCTTGATGACGCCGATCACGCCGGTGCCGCCGAGACCGCGATGCACCTCGATGCCCCAGCTCTTCAGCTTGTCGGCGACGATGCCGGAGGTGCGCACTTCCTCGAAACCGATCTCGGGATGGGCGTGGAGGTCGCGGCGGATGGCGGTGAGTTCGTCGGCGTAGCCGTCGATGCGCTCGATCGTGGGCATGTGTTCCTGTCCGGTTAGCGTGAAGGGGGATTGAAAACGGGGCCGTTCGGCTTGATGCGGATGCCCGGCCGCAGGCGCGTCCAGGGCAGGGTGGCGGTGTCGGCCGGCATCGCGCCCGGCGCGGCGCAGATCATCAGCTTTTCCGCGATCGGCTCGAAATCGGCGCGGAAGTGCACCGAGCTCTTGTTGACCAGGATCTTCTGCGCGGTCGGCTCGATGCCGACATAGCGATACATCGCTTGATCGGCGAGCTGGGCCTTGTGCGAGCTCACGACCACGCGGACGTCGCCGATGCGCAGGCAGGCGGAGGGGCCCATCTCCATCTCGCGGCCGCCATAATAGGGGCCCGGCGCGATGAAGCGGCCGTCGGAGAGCTTTTCGACGACGAACGTCTCGCGATAGGGCTCGTCGCCGGGAATGCCGGACTTGCCGCCGAGCGACAGCGTCACGGTGGCACCGACGCCGGCCGCATGCGCGGCCTTAGCCGACACCGGATCGTAGATCGCGCCGGTCGCGGCGCTCGCCTTGTTGCGCACCAGCGCGCGCAGCATGCCGGTGGTGTCGGAATCGCCGCCGGCGCCGGGATTGTCCTGGGTGTCGGCGATGATGATCGGCTTGCTCGCGCTCTTCGAAAGTTCCATCGCATGGCGCACGCCGTCGTCGGGCGTCCAGATCTTGCCGTCGAAATCGTCTTCATGGCTTTCGATCAGCTTGACGATCGCATCGGCCGCGCGGTCGGCATCGGCTTGCGTCTTGCCATAGGCGAACACGCTCGGCCCGCAATCGCGGAAATCGGCGGCGGGGAAACCGGGCGCAAAGGACAGCGTCGGAACCGCGTCGCTCTCCAGCGCGGCGAGCTTCTCGTAGATGCCCTTGGTGGGATAGTCGTTGGTGCATTGCCAGCTGATTGCGATCAGGAACGGCAATTGGCGGAACGACTTCGCGAAACGCTGCCTGGTCTTCAGAAGCAAAGCGAGGTGCCTTGCGGAGGCGCGGCCGGTCTCGGCCATGTCGACGTGGGGGTAGGTGCGGTAGGCGATCAGCGCGTCCGCCTGTTCCATCATCTCCGGCGTGACGTTGGCGTGCAGGTCGAGGCTCGCAACCAGTGGAACGTCCTTGCCGATGACGCGGCGCACGCGCGCCAAAATCTCGCCTTCGCCATCGTCGAGATGCTCGGTCACCATCGCACCATGCAGATCGAGATAGACCGCATCGAGCGGGCCGGCGGCTGCGATGCCGTCGACCATGACCTTCACGATGCGCTCGAAGGCATCTTTGGTCACGTGCGCCGACGGGCTCGCACCGCAGGCGATGGTCGGAATGAGTTCCCAGCCGTTGGCTTCGGCGCTGTCGACGAAGCCGGCGAGGCCGACATTGATGCGGCGCATCACCTTCAGCACGTCGGCACCTTCAGTCATCGCCGGCCAGCCGCCGCCATGCTGGAAGTCCGCAAATGTCGCCTTCGTGGGAGCGAAGGTGTTGGTCTCGTGCAGGAAGCCGCCGACGGCGATACGTGTCATCAACTCAAGTCCAGGCGATTGAAAGTGCGCGACGTTAGCCCTGTGCTTGCGGCGAGAGCAAGCCGGGAAGCAATCGCGCCGTGCATAGGCTCAAGCTGTTTTGGGAATGCTGCGGATGCGGTGGGTGTAGTGAGCGCTCCGCCAACCACGCTCTCGGTGTCGTCCCCGCGAACGCGGGGACCCATAACCCCGGGGAGGAGTTTGGCGAAGATTGGTCGCTCGGGACTCGTACCACGCGCTATCGATAGATTCCGCGGTATGGGTCCCCGCGTTCGCGGGGACGACAGCGGAGGATGTCGTTACGCCGTGGCCGCCACGCCCTCCGACACCGGCCGGAAGTTCGCAAAGTCCCAGTTACGCCCCGGAGCCGCATCCAAAAGCGCCTTGGTGTAGGCCTCCTTCGGATGCGTCAGGACTTCGGCGGCCGGACCCTGTTCGACGACGCGGCCGTGCTGCATCACCACGACCTCGTCGCAGATTTGCGCTGCGACACGCAGATCGTGGGTGATGAACAGGATCGCGATGCCGAGCCGCTTCTGGATCTCGTCGAGCAGTTCCAGCACCTGCGCCTGCACCGAGACGTCGAGTGCCGAGACCGCTTCATCCGCGACCAGCACGTCGGGGTCGAGCGCGAGCGCACGCGCAATGGCGATGCGCTGGCGCTGGCCGCCGGAGAACTGGTGCGGATAGCGCGACACCGCGTCGGCCGGCAGGCCGACCAGCTCGAGCAGCTCGCGCGCCCGCTTCATCGCCTCGGCATGCGGTGTGCCGTAGTTGATCGGACCTTCAGCGATGCTCTCGCCGACCGTGATGCGCGGGTTGAGCGAGCGGTAAGGATCCTGGAACACGATCTGGATCTTCTGCCGGTGCGGCTGGAGCAGGCGGCGCGAGATGTCGGCGATCTCGCGGCCGGCAAGGCGCACGCCGCCGGAGGTCGGATCGATCAGGCGCACGATGCAGCGTGCCACCGTCGACTTGCCCGAGCCGCTCTCGCCGACGATGCCGAGCGTGCGGCCCTTGCGCAGCGTCAGCGTGACCTTGTCGGCGGCGACGACCTCGCGGCCTTTGCCGAAGAACGCGCGCTCCTTATAGACCTTGCTGAGGTCGTTGGCCTCCAGCACCACCGGTTCCTTGCTTTCCTCACGCGGAGCGCGGGGCACCAGGCTCGGCACCGACGCCAGCAAATTGCGGGTGTACTCCATGGTCGGATTGCGCAGCACCGTTTCGAGCGGACCGGTCTCGACCAGCCGGCCCTGCCGCATGACGGCGACACGGTCGGCGATCTCGGCCACCACGCCCATGTCATGGGTGATGAACAGCACGGCGGTGCCGTGATCGCGTTGGAGCTCGCGGATCAGGGACAGGATCTGCTTCTGCGTGGTGACGTCGAGCGCGGTGGTCGGCTCGTCCGCGATCAGCAGCTTCGGCTCGAGCACGAGGGCCATCGCGATCATGATGCGCTGGCGCTGGCCGCCGGAGAGGCGATGCGGGTAGGAGGCGAAGATGCGTTCGACCTGGGGCAGGTGGACCTGTTCCATCATGTCGAGGATGCGCTTTCTCCGCGCCCTGGCGTCGAGCTTGGTATGGGCGCGCAGGACTTCGTCGATCTGGCGGCCGACCGGCACCACCGGATTGAGCGCGGTCATCGGCTCCTGGAAGATCATCGCCATCTGCGTCGCGCGAAGCTGGCGCAGGCGGCGATCGGTCGCGGTGAGGATCTCCTCGCCGACCAGCTTGACGCTGCCGCCGGTGGGCACCAGCGTGCCCTTCGGCAAGAGGCCCATCGTGGTGAGCGAGGTCACCGACTTGCCCGAGCCGCTTTCGCCGACGAGACACAGCGTCTCGCGCTCGCGCACCTGGATCGAGATGCCGTCGATGATGTTCGCGGCCTTCGGCTTCTTGCCGACGGACACGACGAGGTTGTTGATGTCGAGAATGGTGTTAGTCATCACTTGATCGGTCATTATTTGCCTTCCCGCTGCTTCATGCGGGGATCGAGGGCGTCGCGGGCAGCGTCGCCGATCAGGTTGATGCTGAGGATGGCGATCGAGAGCAGCAGGCCCGGCCAGAAGATCAGCATCGGCTTGAGCTGAAAATACTGGCGGCCCTCGGCCATGATGTTGCCCCAGGTCGGCGTCTCCGGCGAGATGCCGGCGCCGAGGAAGGACAGGATGGCCTCGGTGAGGATCGCAGACGCGCAGACATAGGTGCCCTGGACGATCAGCGGCGCGATCGTGTTCGGCATCAAATGCCGCCACATGATCTTCGGCAGCGACGAGCCGACCGAGATCGCCGCCTCGACGTAAGGCTCTTCGCGCGCGGATAGCACCACCGAACGCACCAGGCGCGCCACGCGCGGAATTTCCGGGATGGTGATCGCGACCAGCACGGTCCAGATGCTGGCGCCGGACAGCGAGACCACGGCAATCGCGAGCAGGATGCTCGGCATCGCCATCAGGCCGTCCATGACGCGCATCAGGACCGCATCGACCAGCTTGAAGAAGCCGGAGACGAGGCCGATCGCAAGGCCGATGACGATCGACAGGATCGCCGAGCCGATGCCGATCAGGAGCGAGATGCGGCCGCCATAGATGACGCGCGACAACAGGTCACGGCCATAGGCGTCGGTGCCGAGCAGGAACTGCGCCGAGGCCGGCTTCAGCCGCTGCGAGGGCGCAAGCTGGACGGGGTCGTGCGGCGCGATCAGCGGCGCCAGGATCGAGACCAGCACGATCAAGGTGAGCAGGACCGTGGCCGCCGCGATGATCGGCGTCGAGGTCAGGAATCCGAAGCGCGGCCGCAGTGGCGACGTAATCGGAATGGAGGACTGGGGAAGGGTATCGACCGACATGGGTGTTCTTAATCCTTAGCCCTAGTACCGGATCCGGGGATCGAGCAGCGTATAAGCGACGTCGATCAGGAGATTGACGACGACATAGATCAGCGACGTCAGCAGGATCATCGCCTGGATCACCGGATAGTCGCGCGCCAGCACGGCGTCCACGGTGAGGCGGCCGATGCCCGGGATGTTGAACACGCTCTCGGTGACGACGACGCCGGAGATCAGCAGCGCAAAGCCGGTGCCGATCACGGTGATGACGGGCACCGCGGCGTTGCGCAGCGCATGGCGCATCATCACCGCGACCTCATTGATGCCTTTTGCGCGCGCGGTGCGGACGTAATCCTCGCCGAGCACGTCGAGCATCGCCGCGCGCGTCATGCGCGCGATCAGCGCGATGTAGATGAAGGAGAGTGCGCAGGTCGGCAGGATGATGCGTTCGAAGAACGGGCCAAAACCGTTCGAAATGCTACGGAAGCCCTGCACCGGCACCCAGCGCAGGTCGATCGCGAAGATCTCGATCAGGACATAGCCGACCACGAACACCGGCACCGAGAAGCCGAGCACGGAAAGGCCCATCACGAAGCGGTCGATCCACGTGCCGTGCTTCCACGCCGCGATCACGCCGAGGGGGACGGCGACGACGACGGCCAGGACGATGGTCGACAGCGCGATCGAGATCGACGGCTCGACCCGCTGGCCGATCATCTTCATCACCGGCAGGTTGGAGATCAGCGAGGTGCCGAGATCGCCGTGCAGCAGCTTGTTCACCCAGGTGACGAACTGCACGATCAGGGGCTCGTTGAGGCCGAGCGAGGCGCGGATGCGTTCCAGCCGTTCGGGCGTGGCGTTGTCGCCGGCGAGAATCGCGGCGGGATCGCCGGGCGTCAGCCGCAGCAGCAGGAACACGAACAGCGCGACGACGCCCATTACGGGCACGGCGGCGAAAATTCGGCGAACGAGATATCCGAGCAAGTTGGATCCGTCAGTTTAGAGTCAAATCGTGGCAACACCTTCAACAGGTTGCCATCAGCCTAACATTTCAGCAATTCCCATGCCATCCGGGCCACAGATTTTGCAGTGCGGCCCCCTTGGTTTTGGTGACGTGGCTCGCCTCACTCCAGCGTCGCCAGCAGCCCCGCCATCAGGCGGCCGCGTTCCACCAGGCTTTCGACCTCGATATACTCTTCAAGCGTGTGGCCATTGGCTCCACGCACGCCCAGGCCGTCGAGAGTCGGGATTCCCATTGCGCCGGTAAAGTTGCCGTCGGAGCCGCCGCCGGAACTCGCATGCGGCAGCTCGGCGCCGAGCGATTTTGCGATGCTGCGCGCCTTTTCGTACAGCGCCATGGTGCCGGCATCCGGCTCCCAGACCGGACGCGTGACGCCACGCGTCACCTTGAAGGCGACATCATTGGTTGTGCCCGACAGCGCCAGCATCCGCTCGACGCCGCGGTCGAGATCGGCCTGGCGCTTGGCCATGGACAGCGCCTCGCCGGTCGCGGTCGTTGCAACGCAATTGACCCATTGTCCGCCATGCACGACGCCGACCGAGAAGGTGCAATCCTCCGTCGTCATCGCGTCGATGGCGAGGATCTGCCGCGCCATCTCGCGGATCGCCGAGCGTCCCGCCGACAATGTCGCGCCGGCATGGCTCGGCCGTCCCGTCGCCTCCAGATTGAAGCGTGCGATGGCGTAACGTCCGGTGGTGACGCCGTTGTCCGCGCGGCCGGGCTCGGGCACCAGCACATATTTATTGCGCGCGGCTTCCGCTTCGATGATGTCGCGCGTCGAGGGGGTGCCGACTTCCTCGTCCGGGGTGAACAGCACGGTGATCGGCAGGGGCGTGGTGAAGGACGCGCGCGCCAGCTGCCGGATCGCTTCGAGCGAGAGGTAGTTGCCACCCTTCATGTCGTAGATGCCGGGGCCGTAGCACTTGTTGCCCTCGCGCCGCCATTTCAGCTTCTCGATGGTGCCGACCGGGTGGACGGTATCCATGTGTCCGGCGATCAGGATGCCCGGCTCCCCCTGCTTCGGATGCGGGAAGCGCGCGCGGATCACGCCGCCGAAGCCTTGCCGGCCGGCGATGCGTTCGATCGTCGCACCCATGATCGCCATATCCCGCGCTGCGAAATCGAGCATGCGGTTGACCGCATTTGCGTCCCAGGTCGGGCTCTCGCATTCCACCCAGGTGCGCAGGCCCTGGAGCATCGCCTCGGAATCGAAGGGAAGATTGGCTGGATTCATCTGAATGTCTCTCAAGCTGCGAAAGATGGAACGCGCATTGCATCGGCACGGCAGGACTGGTGGAGAGCGTTGTAGAGCCAAACCGAGCTTTGTGGAGCCCGTGCGTGCGCCGCGAGGGGCTGCAGCGAAACCGGATTGACGCGCTCAACGCTGTCTGCAAGTCTCGAAAGATGAAGGCATTGCATGAGGTTAGTTCGCCTAAAGAACGAACCTGATGCTTAATCAATAACCTGCCTTTGAACAGTTTCACGTCAGGAGAAGTTTTTATGTTGAGCTTGATGCGCCGGGGGCGTCGCGCGTTCGCCTCCAAACTTGCGCTGTCGGTCGTTGCGCTATCCACGGCGATGGCCTCGCCGGTATTTGCGGCCGGCAAGACCATCACCGCGGTGATGCATTCGGATCTGCGCATCATCGATCCGATCTTCACCACCGCCTACATCACGCGTGACCATGGCTACATGATCTACGACACGCTGATCGCGACGGATTCGAACTTCAAGATCCAGCCCCAGATGGCGGACTGGAAGATCTCCGACGACAAGCTCACTTACACCTTCACGCTGCGTGACGGCCTGAAGTGGCACGACGGTGCGCCGGTGACGGCGGAAGACTGCGTCGCTTCGCTGAAGCGCTGGGCCGCCGTCGACGGCATGGGCCAGCAGATGATGACCTTCACAGCCAGCCTCGAGGCGACCGACCCCAAGACCATCACGCTGAAGCTGAAGGAGCCCTACGGCCTCGTGCTCGAGTCGATCGGCAAGCCGTCCTCGCGCGTGGCCTTCATGATGCCGAAGCGTCTCGCCGAGACGCCGGCGGACAAGCAGATCCCGGAGCAGATCGGCTCGGGTCCCTTCAAGTTCGTGCAGTCGGAATTCCAGCCGGGCGTGAAGGCGGTCTACGTCAAGAATACCGATTACGTGCCGCGCAAGGAGCCGGCGAGCTGGACCTCGGGCGGCAAGGTGGCGAAGGTCGACCGCGTCGAATGGATCACCATGCCGGACTCGCAGACCGCCGTGAACGCGCTTCAGTCGGGCGACATCGACTTCATGGAAAACCTGCCGTACGACATGCTGCCGTTGCTGGAGGCGAACAAGGAGATCACGATCGAGGTCTCGAACAAGTTCGGCTTCCAGACGCTCGGCCGGATGAACTTCCTCTATCCGCCGTTCGACAACGTGAAAGTGCGCCGTGCGGCGTTTCTGGCGATGAACCAGAAGGACGTTCTCGACGCGCTCGTCGGCAACGCCAAATATCAGAAGATCTGTGGCGCGTTCTTCGTATGCGATACGCCGCTCGCGACCGAGGTCGGCGCCGAGACCCTGGTCAAGGGCAACGGCATGGCGGAAGCCAAGAAGGCGCTCGCCGAATCCGGCTATGACGGCACCCCCGTGGTGGTCATGGCGCCCGGCGACGTCACGACGCTCAAGGCGCAGCCGATCGTCGCGGCCCAGTTGCTGCGCGAGGCCGGCTTCAAGGTCGACCTGCAAGCGACCGATTGGCAGACGGTGGTGAGCCGCCGCGCCAGCCAGAAGCCGCCAAAGGAGGGCGGCTGGAACATGTTCTTCACCAATTGGGTCGCGGCCGACGTCTCCAACCCGATCGCCAATCTCTCGATCGGCGGCCAGGGCAAGAAGGGCTGGTTCGGCTGGGCGGAAAACGCCAAGATCGAGCAGCTCAAGGACACCTTCGTCCGCGCGTCCTCGATCGACGAGCAGAAGAAGATCGCCGCCGAGATCCAGAAGGAAGCCTATGAGCAGGTGATCTACATTCCGCTCGGGCAGTACCTGCTGCCGAGCGGCTGGCGCAAATCGCTGAGCGGCGTGCTCGACGGCCCGGCAACGCCGCTGTTCTGGAACGTCGACAAGTCGGAGTAAGGAGAGGGCGCATTCCTGCACCTCTTATCCCGATCAATCACGCGGCGCCGCTGCCATCAGCGGCGCCGCTCGCCAGGAGAAACTTCCCAAGGATTTTCAAGAAACGTTCCAGGAGAACTTCAGTGTTCCAACTCATGCGGCGCCGGACGTTCGTTTCCACATTTGCAATTTCAGCTTTGTCGCTTTCAGTCCTGGGGCTTTCGGTACTTGCCTCGCCGGTTCTTGCCGCAGGCAAGACCATTACCGCGGTGATGCATTCGGATCTGCGCATCCTCGATCCGATCTTCACCAGCGCCTATATCTCGCGCGATCATGGCTACATGGTCTACGACACGCTGATCGCGACGGATTCGAACTTCAAGATCCAGCCGCAGATGGCGGACTGGAAGATCTCCGACGACAAGCTGACCTACACCTTCACGCTGCGCGACGGCCTGAAGTGGCATGACGGTACGCCGGTCACCGCGGAAGATTGCGTTGCCTCGCTGAAGCGCTGGGCCGCTGTCGATGGCATGGGGCAGCAGATGATGCTGTTCACCGCGAGCATCGAGGCGACCGATGCCAAGACCATCACGCTGAAGCTGAAGGAGCCGTACGGGCTCGTGCTGGAATCGATCGGCAAGCCGTCTTCACGGGTCGCTTTCATGATGCCGAAGCGTCTCGCCGAGACACCGGTGGACAAGCAGATCCCCGAGCAGATCGGCTCCGGTCCCTTCAAGTTCGTGCAGGCTGAATTCCAGCCCGGGGTGAAGGCGATCTATGTCAAGAACACCGATTACCTGCCGCGCAAGGAGCCGTCGAGCTGGACCGCCGGCGGCAAGGTGGTGAAGGTCGACCGCGTCGAATGGATTACGATGCCGGACGCTCAGACGGCGTTGAACGCGCTTCAGTCGGGCGACATCGATTTCATGGAAAGTCCCGCCATCGAGATGTTGCCCGCCATCGAAGCCGACAAGGCGCTCAAAATCGAAATTCTGAACAAGTTCGGATTCCAGACGGGTGCACGGATGAACTTCCTTCATCCGCCCTTCGATAACGTCAAGGTCCGCCGCGCAGCATTCCTGGCGATCAAACAGAAGGACGTGCTCGATGCGCTGATCGGCGATCCCAAGTACTACAAGACTTGCGCCGCGGCCTTCATCTGCGACACGCCGTTCGCGACAGAAGTCGGCGGTGAGACCCTGGCGAAGGGGGGCGACATGGCTGCGGCCAGGAAGGCGCTGGCCGAGTCCGGTTACGACGGGACACCCATCGTGCTGATGGCGCCGGGCGACGTGCTGTTGCTGAAGGCTCAACCGATCGTGGTGGCCCAGCAGCTGCGCGAAGCCGGTTTCAAGGTCGACCTCCAGGCCACCGACTGGCAGACGGTGGTTAGCCGGCGCGCCAGCCAGAAGCCCCCGAAGGAGGGCGGCTGGAACATGTTCATCACAAACTGGGTCAGCGCCGACGTGGACAACCCGATCTCCAACGTCGCCGTCGGCGGGCAGGGCAAGAAGGGCGGCTGGTTCGGCTGGGCGGAGGACGCCAGGATCGAGCAGCTCAAGGACGGCTTCGTTCGTGCCGCCTCGCTCGACGAGCGGAAGAAGATCGCGGCCGAGATCCAGCAGGAGGCCTACGATCAGGTGCTCTACATGCCGCTCGGCCAGTATCAGGCACCGAGCGCCTGGCGCAAGTCGCTCTCCGGCGTGATCGACGGCCCGGCGACGCCGGTGTTCTGGAACGTCGACAAATCCGAGTAAGGTGAGGGCGCGCCTCGCGCCTTCAGTCCCGGTCAATCAATCGGCGCCGCTGTCACCAGCGGCGCCGTTTTTCGTTTTGTCAGCCTCGCGTCAGCTTTGAACCCTTCCAGTTTCCAATTGTTGCTATTTGTTTCTATCCTGAAATAGATGTGCGCAGCTCGCACATCACTTGCCGTCTTTCATTTTGATTCCCTTGCCGATCGATTTTGCATTCCAGGCGATGGCCGAACGGTCCGATCGCGCTCCGGCAGGGTGGCGCCGGCCTTTCCTGCGCTGGCTCGATGGTGTCGAGGCGGGCTGGGCCGCACCGCTTCTCATCGCGTGCTTCGTTGCGATCTGGACGCTCTATCTCGCCATCGCCTATGCCGGCGGCGGCCTGCATCCCGATACGCTCGAAGCCTGGACGCTGGGACGGAATTTCGCCTGGGGCTATCACAAGCACCCGCCACTGATGGGCTGGATTGCGGCCGGCTGGACCTCGGTTTTTCCGCTCAGCGACTGGTCGCTGCAATTGATGGCGATGGCCAATGCGGGGCTTGCGCTGTTCTTCGTCGACCTGATCGCGCGGCGCTTCGTGACGGGGCACAAGCGCATCCTCGTGCTGCTGCTTTTGATGCTGACGCCGGCCTATCAATTCCACGCCCAGCGCTTCAATGCCAATGCGGTGCTGCTCGCGGTCTGGCCACTGGCGACTTATTGCTTCCTGCGCGCGTTCGAGACCCGCAGCCCGCGGTGGGCGGTCGCGGTGGGATGCACGACGGCGCTGGCGATGGTCGGCAAGTATTATTCGATCTTCCTCGTCGCGAGTCTTGCTTTTGCCGCGCTGGCGCATCCGGCGCGGCGCGCCTATTTCACCTCGGCTTCGCCCTGGATTTCGATTGTCGTCGGGCTCGCGGTGCTGTCGCCGCATATCTACTGGCTCGCGACCACGGGCGCCTCGACCTTCACTTATGCAATGAACCACGCCAACGGAAACGCCGTCAGCTCGCTCGGTGAGGTCAAGAATTTTCTGTTGGGGCTGGCGGCAGCGATGAGCGTATCGGCCGTGCTGTGGGTGTTCATCGCCGGCACGCGGCTGAAGCAGTTTCCGGCCGATTTCGTCGCGATGAGCCCGGGCCTGCGGCTTCTCTTCTATGTTGCGATCGGCACGATCGCGCTGCCGATCATCACCTCGCTCGCGATGGGCACGGATCTGCCGTCGCTCTGGGCGTTGCAGGGGCTGTTCCTGTTCGCGGTTCTCGTGGTCTGCGGCACGCGCTATCCGATCGAGCGCTTCTACACCGTCAACCTCACGGCGATTGCGGCCGGCGTCGCGCTCGCCGCCGTCCTCGTCGCCGCGCCGATCCATGCCGTCTATCGCAACAATCACGGTTACGAAGAGGGCCGGAATTTCTATGCCCAGGCGGCGAACGAACTGACGCGCGAATGGCGTGAGCTGACCGGCAGGCCGCTCAGCGCCGTGAGCGGCGATGATTCGCTGGCCTTCGCGACGGCGTTTTACAGCCCGGACCACCCGCATTATGCGCGACCGCTCGAGTACCAGTACACCTGGGGCCTGCCGCGCAAGACGACGCTGGACCGCGGCTGGGCCGCGCTCTGTTTCCGGGGCCAGGACCATTGCAATCAATGGATGGAATCGGTGTCCGGGCGCGCGGGATATTCCGTCAAGCATGAGTTCACGGTGCAGGCGACGCTGTGGGGTCGCGCCGGTGTCACGCGGGACGTGGTCGTGCTGATGGTTCCGCCACGCGGAAACAGCGCGGCGCCCGAGAGCGCTGCGGACGATTTCAGCGCAAGCAGACGTAAGATGGACTAGGCTTTGCACTCAGCAATTGCTGTCGCGCAGTCCTTCGAGCCCTTCGCTTGCGAAAGGCGCGGTGAACGCGTCCTGGTCGGTGTTCGGCACTGATGGCTCCGTCGCGGGCCGATCCGAGGCAGGTTGGTCTTCGCGGTGTTCCGGTTCCATAGAGCGGCCTTTCGAATTGCTGCAGTACAACATCGAAGTCGCCGCTATGTTCCTCACGCGATGGCGCGATGATGCGGCTTGAACAGCCGTCCCTTTTCCACCACCAGCACGATCGCCAGCGCCACCAGCGTCGACAGGAAGAAGCCGACCGAGAACGGCAGCAGCGTGCCGTCGAAACTCTGCCCGATCGCCATGCCGACGACGATGCCGATCAGCGTCGTGATCGAGCCGTAGAGCGAAGAGGCCGTGCCGGCGATGTGGCCCTGCGGCTCCATGGCGAGCGCAGTGAAGTTCGCGACCATCATGCCGAACGAGAACATCATCAGGGCCGAGAGCACCATGAACAGGGAGAGCGGCAGCATGCCGAGGCTTTCCGTCAGCAGCATCACGCCCGCGACCGCGGTGTAGAGCGTCAGTGCGCCGTGCGAGATCACGCGCATGCCGAGGGTCCCGACAAACCTTGCGTTGAGGAAGCCGGCAATGGCGGTGCCGGCCGCGATCGCGGCAAAGGCGAGCGGGAAATAACGGCCAAGGTGATAGATGCCGACAAAAACCTGCTGCGCCGAGAACACGTAGGCGAACAGTGCGCCCATGACGCTGCCGGCGGCTGCCGCATAGCCGATGGTCTGGCGATTGCTCACGGTCTGCCAGTAGGCCGCGAGCACGTCACGCGGCGCGAGCGACCTGCGTTCGCTTTCCGGCAAGGTTTCCGGCAGCCGCAGTACGGACCATGCGAGCGCGAGCAGGCCGTAGAGCATCAGCACGACGAAGATGCCGCGCCATTGCGTCACCAGCAGCACCGCCTGTCCGAAGGAGGGCGCGACCACGGGGACGGCGATGAAGATCATCATCGCAAGCGACATCACGCTCGCCATGCGGCGGCCGACGTAACAGTCGCGCACGATCGACGTGGCGATGACGCGCGTCGCCGAGGTGCCGAAGCCCTGGAACGCGCGCGCCAGCAGCAGCGTCTCGAACGACGGCGCGGCAATCGCCAGCACGCTCGCCACGGCGTAGACGGTCATCCCGCCGAGCAGCACGGGGCGCCGGCCAAAGCGATCCGACAGCGGCCCCATGATGAACTGACCCGCGCCGAACCCGATCAGGAAGGTCGACAGCACGAGCTGAAGATGATTGGCGTTGGGAATGTTGAAGGCCGCCCCGATATTGGGCAGAGCCGGCAGCATCATGTCCATCGCAAGCGGATTCAGCGCCATGATGGACGCGATCACGATGACGAATTCTGGAAAACCCATGGGGCGGTGTCCCGAGGACACCCAATCGTCGGCATTGACGTCGGACAAGAAGCTCACCTCTGAAATCTGAGGCTTTTCTAGCGCTTATGCTGCGCCGCACAACCCATGTTTCGGGATGGCTGGCAGGCGGGCGGACAAGAATTGGTGAAGTGGCCGCGGGTCGCTGCTGCGTCGAAGGCGGGCGGCCGGTTCATCGGACCCGGGCCGCAGTCAACAACCAGGGATTCACCATAAGACCGGGCGCGGTGCCTCGGGGAGATGAATCCGCAACCCATCCTGTCCATTGTGGTCGGACCGGCGCCCGCGCAGCGCGCCAGAGGAAATTTAGGAATTGAACCCCGACGACAGGTATTTCGCGGTGTCCGACGCTACCGATGCAGCACGATGGGTGGGCCCCTCAGCCGGCATGGCTGGGCGGCGGAACACCTGGCTTGCCTGCCTGATCGCGCTGATTGCGCTGCTGGTGCTCGGCAATCTCGCCAACGACGCCGCGCTCGACGTGAAATATGGCTGGGACGTTCGCGTCAATTGCGCGGCGGTCGATGCGCATGCCGACGGGCTCGATCCCTATTTCGTCAAGAACCTGAAGGGCACCAGGCTCTCTTATCCCTATTTGCCGGTGACGCTCGACGTCTTCCGTCCGCTGTGCGGCGGCACCTTTCTGGTCGATCATTACAGAGGCATCTTTCTCGCTCTCGCCGTGCTCTGCGCGCTTCTGCTGCCCGCTCTCGGCCGAGCGCGCACGAGCGTGCGCGATGTTGCGCTGAGGGTGCTTTGCGCGCTCGGCGCGTTCGTCGGGTTCGAGTGGGTGCAGGCGTCGGGCAATTTCGCGATCCTGAGTGGCCTGTTCACTGCAATCGCGCTGGCGCTCCTGCTTGGTCCACCCGCATCCGGAGCGTGGCACGACCGTAGCTTTCCCTTACGGCTTGCCGGTGCAGCGCTGCTCGGCCTCGTGACCTCGTTCAAGCTGGTGTTTTTTCCGGTGCTGGCTGCGCTCTATTTCCTGCCGCTGCCGCGCGGCCGCAAGCTGGTGCTGATCGCGGCGGCGACGTTCGCATTCGCATTGCCAATTCTGGTATCGAGCCTGTTCTACCCCGATCTGTTCGGGAGCTGGCGGCTTGCGATCGCGGGGCAGATCCCCAACCAGCACGCCGTCGATCTCGTGGAGATCAATCCGTCGCTGCTGCTGCTGGCGCGGAGCCTGATGGAACATGCCGGCCTGGGTGACAGCAAGCTGGCGATGTTCGCGACCTATGCGCTCGCGGCGTCCGCGCTCGTGCTCGTGCCGTTCGCCTTGTCCGTCCTGCGCGTGGTCGCGAGCCAGCCGGCGCGGGAAGGGGGATCGTTCTTGACGCGGCTGGATCGCTGGCTGATGCAACATCCCCGCGCGGCCATGCGCATCACGGTGCTTGCCATGTTTGCGCTCTATCTCAGCTCGCCCCGCCTCAAGGAGTATGCCTTCTTCGAGCTCGCGGTCTACGCCGCGATCCTCGTCGTCGATCTTCCGGCGCTGGCACTTGCCGCATTTCTCTCCGTCGGTGTCCTTGTTCCTGCACTGATCTCGCTTGTCGGAACGCCGCTCGAGGGCAGTTTCATGCTCCTCATCGTCGCGCTGATATGCTTCTGGATCCTGCTGCTCGACTTCCGCGCCGAGCCGAAACGCCTCGAGATGGAGCTCGCGCAACCATGACGGATATCGCCGCGTCCGCAGATGCCGGAGCAGAACGGACCTTGATCGCCGAAGCGCCGGGGAGGAGCTGGATGACCCGTTTCATCCTGGCCCTGGCGGTGCTCGTCGCCACGGCCGTCGCCATCGACATGGGCATGGACGACACATTTGGCTGGGATGCGCGCGTGAACTGCGCAGCGGTCGACGCCCATATCGCGGAGCTCGATCCCTATTTCGTCAAGAACCTGAAGGACACCAAGCTCTCCTATCCCTATCTGCCTGTTACCCTCGATGCCTTCCGACCGCTTTGCGCCGGCGGCTTTCTCGTCGCGCATTACAAGCCGATCTTCCTCGTCCTTGCGCTGCTCTGCGCGCTGCTGTTGCCGGGTCTCGGCAAGACCCGTCCGGCCTCGCGGGACGTCGTGCTGCGCGGCGTGTTCGCGCTCGGAGGTCTGCTCGGTTTTGAATGGATCGTGGCGACCGGGAACTTTGCGATCCTGAGCGGGCTGCTGACGGCCGCATCGCTTGCGCTGCTGCTGCGTCCCGCCCGGCCGGCGAGCTACGTGCCGCAGCTCGCCGGTGCGGCCGTGCTCGGCCTCGTCGCCTCGTTCAAGCTGGTGTTCGTCCCGGTTCTAGCGGCGCTGTATTTCCTGCCGCAGCCGCGACGTCGCAAGCTCGTTCTGGTCGCGGTGGCGGCCGGCATGTTCGCACTGCCGATCCTGGCGTCGATGGCGTTCTACCCCGATCTGTCCAGGAGCTGGCTGAGCGCGATCCTCGGCCAGATTCCCGGACAGCATGCGCCGGGGAACGAGGTCAATCCGTCGCTGCTGTTCCTCTCGCTCACACTTGCGGACAGCGTTGGGCTCGCCGGCAGCAAGCCAATCGTTGTCGCGCTCTATGGGGTCATCGCGATCGCACTGGTGCTCGCGCCGTTCACGATCTCCGTGTGGCGCATGATCCAGGCGCAGCGCCCGGCTCGCAGGGGCTTGCGGCTTCGGGTGCTCGACGACTGGCTCATGGAGCACCCTGATGCCGCGATGCGCATCACCGTGCTCACGATGTACGCGATCTATCTCTGTGCGCCCAGGCTGAAGGAATATGCCTTCTTCGAAGTGGCGCTCTACGCGGCCGTTCTCATCGTCAACCTGCCTGCGGCGACGATGGCGGCGGTGCTGACGGTCGGGGTCGCCATCCCGACCCTGGCATCGATCTCGGGCATCACGTTCAGGGGCGGGTTCGGCCAGCTCACGTTCGCGCTGATCTGCTTCTGGCTGCTGCTCCCACGGGAGTCTTCAGGCCGCCTGGCGCCGCAGCAGACTTGATCCTCTACCGGGAAGCGGCCGGTTGCCTGGTGTAGAGGCTCACATAGGCTCCGGTATATTGCTCGCTCCAGCCCCTCTCGTGGACGAGGAACTGCCTCAGCTGCTCGTGCCCTCTGACCCAGAGCACTGCGTCGATCTTGTATTTGCTGATCACCTTGTCCCAAGTGGTCTCGTCGATTTCCCATCGAACCAGCTTGAGATAGTCGTGCAACAGCTCGTCCGGATAGGCGGTCGCCGCGCGGCCGTCCACGAACAGCGGCACCGAGCCCTGCGTCCGGAAGATCAGGAGCCCGCCGATATTCCAGTGGTTCAGCAGGCGGGCATGCGCAGCATGCGCCTTGAGATAATTGGCGTCGTCTTCCGAGAGCATGTCGGGCAATGCCAGCGCCGGTCTCGCCTGCATGAACGTGAGCGGCAGCAACAGCACGCCGACGACGCCGGCTGCCAGCATCGCGCGCTGGACCTCGAACTTCGCAAGCCGTTCGGGCAACAGCCGGTCGATGTGGAGCGCCATCGGAACGCTCGAGAAGATGAAGAAGAACGCGGCGTACCTGAACTGATAGAGCCCCAGGAACAGGAACAGCCACGCCAGCAGGCGCGCCTCCGGCGGAACCCGCGTTGAGCTTCGGTACCACAGCTCGAGCACGACGAACGTCAATGCATAGGCGATGCCGGGAATGCTCCCGGGCATGACCATGTTGTGGAAGTAGGGACGCCACTCGCCGATGTCGGCCTGGACGAAATGACCCAGCGTCGCCCTGACGCCGTCATAGACATGCCATCCGAGCGGATTGACGAAGATCGCGATGAAACACCCGACGCCCGCGAGGAGGTAGTTCCGGAAGTTCACCCAGTCCCGTCGCAGCAGGGCGACGCCGCAGAAGACGCCGATGATGGGAAAGGCCAGCATGAAGCCGCCATGCAGATTGACCCAGAGCACCATCATCGGCGGCAACAGGAACCATGCGCGCCGTCGCAAACATTCGCCGTAGAAGACGACTGCGAACAGCATCGTCGCGATGTTCGGCGACGCCGCCAGATACATGTTCGGCGAGGCTTCGTAGCAGGGATAGAGCAGACACGCCGCGAAGACCGCGATGCAGACCGCGGGCGCGGATGCGCCGCTGCTCAAGCCGCAGAAGGCGAGGTATCCGGCAATGGTCGCGCCGGAGGCGACGACCATCAGGACGATGCCGGCGAAGCCCGCGTGCTGAAAGACCACGCTGGCAATCACGTCCCAAAGCCACGACAGATTATACCAGCGCTTGTCGCCCAGGGTGAACGCCCAGGGGTCCTGAAAGGGGACTTCGCCCCGCTCCCTGATCAGGTCTCCGGCGGCGAGGTGCCAGCCCAGATCGTAGTGGCCGAGCAGAAGCGGCCCGTTCGACAAATAGAACACGCCGAGGAAAGCGATCAGGAAGACGTAGACTTCGAAGCCGTGCAGGCGATGTCCCGACGCCGCGGACGCTTCGCCAATCCCCGACCGGGACCAATTCTCGCGCGCGTCCATTGGAGCTCTCACCATCGCAGCCAGCCGCTCCAGGCCCTGCATGTTCTTGGTCTGCGTCGATCGGCGGCAGACATCGTTCGCTTTAGGGGAAGACGGCCTAAAGCCGGGTAAAGGCCGGCTGCGCCACGCCGGTTCCGGGCGGGCAGGGGCGGGTTGGTGAACGAATGATTGCGTTGAGCGGCGCTGGCATGGACCGGCCAACGATCTTCTCCGATACAAGTTGACAAATAAATCATTTTTTGTCAAAGTATGTTCGGATAGCACGCAGCCCATGACCAGCAAACTCACCCCGAACGAAGCAGAAGCGCGTCGCCACAAGATCCTGGTGGCCGCGCGCTGGTGCTTCCTCAACTTCGGCTTCTCCAAGACTTCGCTCGACGACATCGCGAAGCGCGCGGCGATTTCGCGCACGCTCCTCTATCGGACGTTCAAGGATAAGGAGGACATCTTCACTGCTGTATTTGCTGATTGGCTCATCTCTCGACATCCGGCGGCGAAGCAGGCGGCGGCGGGCACCAAACCGCCGCGCGAGCTTCTCGTCGATGTGTGCAGGCTCATGGTGATCCAGCCCTGGGCCGACATGGTCGGTGCGCCGATGGCAGGTGAGTTCTTTGACGTCTGCGAACGCATAGATCCCGAAATCGAAGCACTACATCGCGGTGTGGCGGCGGAATGCGTTGCGGCAATTCTTGACGGTGACGAATCCGCCGCTGAGGTTTTCCTGCTCGCGCTCGATGGACTGCTCAGCGATGAGCCCACCCCAGCGGTGCTGGAGCAGCGCGTTCAGCTTCTCGCAACGCGGTTCGCACCGTCTGCCAACAAACGAAAGTAGCGAGTATGAGTAAAGCGTGGACGGTGAAGGATATTCCTTCGCAAGCGGGAAAGCGCATCATCGTGACCGGTGCCAACAGCGGCATCGGCTGGCATGCGGCGTTGGAGCTGGCGCGCGCGGAAGCAGAAGTGACAATCGCTTCTCGCAACGAAGCCAAGGCCGCTGAAGCGGCTCGCCGCATCCTCGCCATCGCGCCAAACGCCAAGCTGAAGACCGGTAAACTTGACCTCTCGGATCCGGCGTCGGTGAAGGCCTTTGCAGAAAGCCAACTGGTGCTATCCGGGCCGATCGACGTGCTGGTCAACAATGCAGGTGTCATGGCGCTGCCTGATCGCCGGGAAAGCGTAGACGGTCACGAGATGCAGTTTGCGACGAATGTCCTGGGCCCATACCGGCTGACGGCTTTACTGCTTCCTGCACTGCTTCGATCTGCTGCACCACGTCTCGTTACGGTGGCATCCGGTACCCACGCGATGGGTGGTCCGGTCCCCATTGCAGACCTCGACTCCAGGCAGGGCTACAAGCCCATTAAAGCCTACGCGAAAACGAAACTGGCAAACGTGCTGGTCGCGAGGGAGTTGCAACGGCGCGCCGGGGACCGGTTGCTGTCGGTTATCTGCCACCCGGGTGCATCAAAAACGAACCTGTTCGGCGACACCAGCGCGCTGATGCTGCTGGCGGCGTTTGCCATCTATCCGCTGATTCAGAATGCTGCCATGGGGGCGGAGCCGACGCTCATGGCCGCAACCTCGAAGGATGTGAAGCCGGGTGGCTATTATGGTCCCGGCGGCTTCATGCGACTGCGTGGGCATCCCGCCGAAGATAAGACCGCCTCCCTTGCGGACGATGCGGAGGCCGGTCGCATTCTCGTTGAGGAGCTCGAACGCATGTCGGGAATTCGCTTCGAGTTCTGACATCGACAATCGGAGGCCTGATATGACCGCTACGACATGCAACGATTTCGTTGGCTTTTTTCGCGCGTGGATTGCCAATCCGAGGCGAGTCTCCGCCATCGCGCCCTCCGGCCAAAGCCTGGCTCGCCTCATGACCGGTGAGATCAAGCCCGGCGACGGACCCGTGATCGAGCTGGGACCGGGCACCGGCGTCTTTACCAAGGCGCTTCTCCGTCAGGGCATCGCAGAGTCGGATCTGCTGCTGATCGAATATGGCTCTGATTTCATGCGGCTGCTGCAGCAGCGTTTTCCGAACGCGCGGGTGCTTTGGATGGATGCTTCCCAGCTGAGCCAGTATGCACCGTTTGTCGCGCCGGCCGGCGCTGTTGTGAGCGGCCTTCCGTTGCTCTCGATGACGCCGCGCAAGGTGATGGCGATCCTGGCGGGAGCCTTCCGCCACATGCGGGAAGGCGGCACCTTCTACCAATTCACCTATGGCATGAGCTGCCCGATCCCTCGGCCGATTCTCGACCGCCTTGGACTGAAGGCGAGCCTGGTCGGCCGACCGCGCTCAATGTCCCGCCTGCGTCGGTCTACCGTATCCGTCGTCGCCAGCCGATCGCCTGCACCGCTGAATACAGTTGGGACCAATCATGAAAAAACTTGCTGCTCCACCGTCAGCTCCGATGGTGCGGGCAGCCGGGGTCGAACCGGCACAGCGCTTGCGCGCCGAGGGATTTTAAGTCCCTTGCGTCTACCAATTCCGCCATGCCCGCTTGATCCAACGAGATCAAACACTTAAGTCCCATCCCGGCGGTCTGGAATTGGTGCTTTGCAGGCCGGGTGGGCGGTTCTTCCTTAAGCGAGCCGGCCGCGCAAGGCAAAGCCTCAATCCGGACATCTGTTGTTGCTTTAGGCATTCTCAATCCACGGGGACTATTCATCCGGCATGGCTGTTTCGTTTTCCTACCGCCCGCGCGGCTCGGCCGCGCTTCTGGCTCTGCTCGCGGCGGGCGCTGTGCTGTCCGGCTGCGCCGGCATGAGCGAGACGATCGCTCCGGCCTTTGCCGATCCCGGCGCCTATGAATTGTACGACTGCAAGCAGCTGGAGACCGAGCGCAAGTCGCTCGCCGCCCGGACCGCCGATTTGCAGAAGCTGATGGACAAGGCGGAGACCGGAGCCGGCGGTGCCGTCGTGTCCGAGCTCGCTTATCGCAACGATTACGTCGCGGTACGCGGCCGGGCGCAGCTCGCCGAAGACGCCTGGCGCCGCAACAGGTGCCGGGAGACGCCGCCGGGTGCGCCGACGCCGGCCTCTGCGCCGCAGCGGCCGGACATCAAGCCCGCCCCAAAATCAGGCGGCACCAATCGGTAAGTCGACGCGGCTGCGTCCGTCTCAAACGCGCCAGCCGTAGATCCAGTCCTGCCGCGCCAGCATGCGCTCCGGGCCGAGCGCGCGGATCGCAACATCCCGCGCGAGCGCGAGCGGCCCATTGAGATGATAGATGCGGCCCTGCTGCCGCGCCGTCCGCTGCACCCGCCGCACCCGCGCCTGCCGCGCGCGGCCATATTGCTTCAGCGCCGCGGTGACGCCGGCCGCGCTCTCGGCGGCCTCAGGGCTCAGATGCTGCGCGAGCACGGCGGCATCCTCGATCGCCATGCCGGCCCCCTGGGCCGCGAACGGCAGCATCGCGTGCACGGCGTCACCGAGCAGGCCGACCGGTCCCTGGCTCCAGGGGCAGCCGTCAGGCACGCCGAACAGCGCCCATTTGCGCCAATTGTCGACCGCGGTGAGCATCATCCTGGCCGGCGGTGGCCAGCGCGGCGCCGCGAAGGCATCCATCACCTCGAAGGGGTCGCCCGGCGTGCTCCAGCCGGGCCTGTTCCAGGTCCCGGGCAGGACCGCGACAACGTTGATCTGGCGCCCGCCGGCGATCGGATAAGCCACGAGATGGGCGTTCGGACCCATCCAGAGCTGCACCCGCCGCGCGGTAAACTCCTTCGGCAGTTGCGTGGCATCGAGCGTGCCGCGCCAGGCGATCAGGCCGGAGAAGCGCGGCTGCACCTCGGGAAACAGATGCTGGCGGACCGTCGACCAGATGCCGTCGGCGCCGATCAGCGCGCTGGCGAGATCGCTGCGGCGGATCGTGCCGCTGCGATGGACCACCGTCAGGCCCTTGGCGTGGGGCGCAACGTCCTCGAAGGTCGCCCCCAGCTTCAGGTCGATATCGGGATGGTCGGAGACCGCACCGGCCAGCGCGGATTGCAGGTCCGCGCGGTGCACCACCCAATAGGGGGCGCCGGCCCGCGCGGACGCGGCGTCGCCGAGCGGCATGCGCAGCAGTTCGCCGCCGGCCCGCGCGCTCATGACGCAGAGCGCCTCAGGCGTGACGGCGCGCAGCTTGAGCCGATCGGTGAGGCCGAGCTCGACCAGCACGCGGCTGGCATTGGGGGAGAGTTGCAGGCCGGCGCCGACTTCCTCGAGCCGCTCGGCCTTCTCCAGCACGACGATGCGGAAGCCGCGGGCGGCGAGCGCAAGCGCAGCCGTCAGTCCACCGATGCCGGCACCGGCGATGACAATCGTTCGGGAGAGCGCCACCCCTGACCGATGGGAACGGTCAGGCCACCTTGTCCTTCAGCACGCATTCCGGCGGACGGGCTTCGCCCGGCTTCAGGTCTGCGGCGAAACGGTACAGCGTCGAGCAATAGGGGCAGATGATCTCGTTGTCGTTGCCGAGGTCCAGGAACACGTGCGGATGATCGAACGGAGGATTGGCGCCGACGCACATGAACTCTTGCGAGCCGATCTCGATGACGGGGACACCGGCATCGTTATGGAAGTGCGGGACGACATGGTCGGACATCGTAGTTCATCCTGGAGTGGCAATGGCGGCAGACACAATCAAGAACTGACGCGGCATATTTGAGGCGCCGCGGACCATACTGGTGGGTGCTGATGATTGCTAGTCCAGCGGAACCGAAAGGTTCGCAATTGCCCCATGCTCATTTGCTCATGCAAATTCGACACAATCTTGCGGCCAGAGAGAAGCCCTTCTTTCGTCGGGGACGTTGTGTCGCAATTTTGGCATACTATGTCTGTGGACGCGCGGAATTGCGACGAAATGCGAACCATCAGGCGCAGATGATCTCGAGACAGATCTTTGGACCGTCCAGGCTCTTGGCATGAAGTGGCTGCGAATCAGCACGGCGTTGACCGGTATCGCGGCCTGCAGCTTCATGCTCGCGCAGGTAGCGCCGCATGCCCGCGAGGCCGGCGCGATCCTCTCGGCCCAGGACGATCCGGCGGCGCTCTCCGAGCTCAAGCTCGATGCGTTGCTGCGGCAGAACGACCACCTGGTTCAGGACAATATCGAGGCCGCGCTCGCCACGGGCGATGTCGATCTCGCCGACAGCTTTGTCGCGCTGGCGCGTGAGCGCAACATCGCGCTGCCCGACGACCTCCTCAACCGCGTGAGCGATGCGGTCAAGGAAGAAAATTCCACCGGGCATTTCGCCAAACGGTTCGCCACCGGCCTCGTCACCGGCAACGCCGACGATGTCGCGAGCCTGTCCGGGACGGTGGCCGGCGATCTCTTCGTGATCGGCGACATCAGGGACGTCGTGCGCGAGGGCAAGCATCTCGCCATGGGCGAGGACACCGATCGCCTGGTGTTGGGACTTGCGACCGCAGGCCTTGCGGTGACGGCCGTGACCTACGTCTCCGTTGGCGGTGCCGCGCCCGTTCGTGCCGGGCTGACGCTGGTGAAGGATGCCCGCAAGGTTGGACGGCTCGGCGAGGGGCTTGCCGCATGGGCCGGCCGGTCGGCGCGTGAGGTGGTCGATGGGCCGATGCTCCAGAACGCGGTCGCCAAGGGTTCGGTGTTCCGCCCCGGCGAGACCGTCAGCGCGATCAAGGCTGCGTTCCGTGCCGAGAAGGCCGGTGCGCTGGTTCGCCTCGGCAAGGACGTCACCCGCGTTGCCGAAAAGACCGGCGCGCGCGGCGCCATGGATAGCTTGCGCATCGCCGAAGGCCCGAAGGACGTCGCGCGCGCGGCGCGGCTCGCTGAAGCGCAAGGGAGCAAGACCCGCGCGATCATGAAGCTGCTCGGCCGCGGCGCGCTGCTGCTCGTTGGCGGCATGTTCGATCTGGCGCTCTGGCTGTTCGGCGCGGCGCTGACGCTGTTCGGCCTGTTGTCATCCATCAAGGCGACGACGGAGCGCCTGACCCAGGCCTGGTGCGATCGCAAACGGGCGCGGCGGCTCCGCCGTGCCCAGGTCGCTGCCCAGGCCGCTGCCGAGGCCGCTCTGGCGAACGAAGCCGTCTCGGCTTAAGATCAACCTTCCCCCCTCAAGACTGCGGAACTGCTGATGCCGAGCTTTCACAACGGCGCCGTTGAAATTGCCTATCTCGACGAAGGCGAGGGCGATCCGATCATCCTGGTGCACGGCTTTGCCTCGAGCAAGAACGTGAACTGGGTCTATCCGACCTGGGTCTCGGAACTGCGCAAGAACGGCCGCCGGGCCATCGCGCTCGACAATCGCGGCCATGGCGAAAGCGCAAAACTCTACGAGCCCGCGCAGTACTCGATCCCGACCATGGCCGGCGACGTGCTCGCGCTGATGGATCACCTCGCGATCCCGCAGGCCGACATCATGGGCTATTCGATGGGCGGGCGGATGACGGCCTGGCTTTCCCTCAACGAGCCGCAGCGCCTGCGCTCGGCGATCCTGGGGGGCATCGGCATTGGCGGCCTGATCGAGGGCACCGGGCCCGGCGAGAACGTGGCGAAGGCGCTGGAGGCGCCCTCGCTCGATGACGTCACCGATCCGGTCGGCCGCACGTTTCGTGCGTTTGCAGACCAAACCCGTTCCGACCGCCGTGCGCTCGCCGCCTGCCTGCGCGGCACGCGCGACCTCATGACGAAGGAGGAGGCCGCGCGCATCGACGTGCCCGTGCTGATCGCGGTCGGCAGCACCGACGACGTTGCGGGATCCGCCAGCGCGCTCGGCGCGATCATTCCCGGCTCGGAAGTGCTCGACATCCCGGGCCGCGACCACATGCGCGCGGTCGGCGACAAGGTCTACAAGACCGGCGTGCTCGACTTCCTGTCACGCCGCGGCTGAGGTTTCGTCCGCGTCGTCGCCGAACGACCGGAACAGCGCCATCAGCACCACGAAGGTCGCGACCCACACCATCCGCGCGCCGTAGCGGTCGTGCGGGCCCGAGATCACGCCGCAGATGAAGGCGTTGCCGAGCAGCGCCAGCGTGACGGTCGCCGCCAGCAGCGTCAGATCGTCGAGCCTGCGGTTCGCCAGCGCCTGCGCGAGCAGCACGACCAGCGCCAGCATCGAGGCCAGCGCGACGGGGACGTGCAGCCAGTTGACGTAGTTGAAATTGAGCTCCCAATTCTGCTGGCGCGCCGCGCGCATGTGCGCGACTTGCGCCGGGATGTAGCGCTCGATGATGCCGTAGGTGTGTCCGATCCAGACGCTGGCGCCTTCGCCGGTGGCCACATGCAGCAATTGCTGGCCCATCGCCCGCAGCGCCGCGCCGGCCTGCCAGGCCGGATAGTCGGCGAGCGAATGCACGACGATGATGCCCATCTCGTCGTTCATGCCTTCGAAGCGGCCGAGCGTGTTGAACATGCTCTTGCCCCACAGGAACTCGTCGGCGGTCGCTGGCAGTTCGTTGCGATAGGGACAGAGCTTGTAGTGCTCGCGGGGGCAGTGGTCGTTGAGAAAGCGCGCAACGATGCCGTCCTGCATCATGCGGCCGAACGCGACGCCGTAGCCGCCGGGCGTCCAGGCCCATTTCCCTGATAGCGCATGGTTCGCCGACACCAGCATCAGGCCGCCCGCGACGATGGTCAGGCTCGCCTGCGCCAGGCCGGCAACCGGGAGACGACGCCCCAGGAATGGCCGCGCCATCCAGCCGACGATGCAGAGCCCGAGCAGCACGCCGAGCGTGGCGCTGTGGGTCGCGGCGGCAAAGGCCGTGAAGACGAACAGCGAGATCTTTTCGAGCGTCGAGATTCTGCTTGCACCAACGATCAGCAGGAACAGCGACAGGATCGAGAGCCCGGCAAAGATGTCGGTGAGCAGCATGCTCGCGAGCCAGGGCAGCGCGGTCGACACAATCAGCAGCAGGCTGATCGCAACGAAGCGGAAGGTCTGCATCAGGCCAAGTACGCGCAGGGTGAGCTGCAACAGCCATAGCGTCGCCAGCGACTGGACCGCGAGGTTGATCCAGAAACCAAAATTCTCGCCGTAATGCAGATAGAGGCCGAACACGGTGGAGCGGCTCGGGACCAGATAGCCTTCGTACCAGCGCGCCAGATAGCCGCCGGTATCCCATTGCAACAGCGGATAGCGGTTCCAGAATGCCGGCGCGATCAGGAGGAGGGGCAGGGCCCCCGCCGCCAGCCGCAGCCAAAACGAGCCCGCGGCGCGCGCGCGCAATTGTTCGGTGGTGATGCTCAAAACCGCTCCGTCTCGTCCGGACCATGCCCGCAATAGCCGGTGCGACGGAATTCACCAATAGTTTGACGCCACCGGCTTGAATTTGGCGAAACTCTGACCACTTTGAAGCGACCTTGCCGCCTGGGGGCGTCCTGAGAAATTGTTGTGTTTCAAGGCGTTGGCGTGCTTTCGCGGGGCAAGGCACTGTTCACTCTCAGGCAAGCCCGTCGGGACTTTGTCACCTAGACTGTGTTATAGAGCCAGCAAAACGAGCCAATTCGAAAGAGCAGATCCTATGGCAGTGCATCAGGTCAATCCGGGAGGAAAGCTCGCAACGCTCGATCCGATCTGGGATCGGATCCGCGGCGAGGCGGAAGACATCGTCCATCGCGAGCCGGAGCTTGCGACCTTCATCTACTCGACGGTGCTGCATCACAGTCGCCTGGAAGATTCGGTGATCCATCGTCTCGCCGACCGGCTCGATCATTCCGCACTGTCGGGCGATCTCGTTCGCCAGACCTATGACGAGGCGCTGCGCGAGGCCCCCGATCTCGGCAACGCCTTCCGCGCCGATCTCGTCGCCGTCTACGACCGCGATCCCGCGACCTCGCGCTTCATCGACCCCTTGCTCTACTTCAAGGGCTTTCACGCCATCCAGACCCATCGCCTCGCGCACTGGCTCTATCTGAAGGGCCGCAAGGACTTTGCGTATTATCTCCAGAGCCGCGCGTCGGCGGTGTTCCAGACCGACATCAATCCCGCCGCGCGCATCGGCCGCGGCATCTTCCTCGACCACGCCACCGGCTTCGTCTGCGGTGAGACCGCGGTGATCGAGGACGACGTCTCGATCCTGCACGGCGTCACGCTCGGCGGCACCGGCAAGGAGAACGAGGACCGCCATCCGAAAATCCGTCACGGCGTCCTGATCGGCGCCGGCGCAAAAATCCTCGGCAACATCGAGATCGGCCATTGCGCGCGCATCGCCGCCGGCTCGGTCGTGGTCAAGCCGGTGCCGCACAACGTCACCGTTGCCGGCGTGCCCGCCAAGATCGTCGGCGAAGCCGGCTGCGCCGAGCCGTCGCGCACCATGGATCAGATGATCAACGCGATGGGGCTTTGAGCTCGCGCGAAGGGCCGGATTCTCCGGCCCTTTTCGTCCCCAAATTCTTTGGCAATTCATGCTGGCGGTTCGTCGCGTCTCGTCCTAAAACCCCGCCAACCCAGATTTCGATTGGAGACTTGCCGTGGACGTCAAGGAAGTAAGGAAGCTCGACGCGTATCTGAAGCGCGTATTCGGCAATCCCAAGATCCGCGTCGTGCCGCGGCCGAAGAAGGATGATTCCGCCGAGGTCTATATCGGCGAGGAATTCATCGGCGTGCTCTTCGTCGACGACGAGGATGATGATCGCTCGTTCCAGTTCCAGATGGCGATCCTCGAGGACGATCTCGTCGATCAGGAATAGTCTCGCGCCCGACGGCGTCGCGCGCGTCGCGACGCTGTATCTATTTCTTTGACAGAATGCGCAGCCGCGCCGTGGCATCAGCGACAGTGATGCCCTTCGTATCGATGAGCTCGGCTTGCACGACCATGTCGCGCTCCGTCTGCTCCATCACCCGCGCCCGTGCCGTGATGGGTCCAACCGCTGCAGGCTTGAGGAATCTTGTGTCGAGGCTCTTGGTGACCACAGTCAGGTCAGGTGAGAGTTTTGCGAGCGCGCAAATCCCGGTCGCGGAGTCCAGCATCGCCGCCAGGAAGCCACCCTGGACAGTCCCGTGCCTGTTGGTGAAGGCGACCTGAGCCTGGAAGCGGATCAGAGCGATCTGGCCCGTCTCGTCGAAGCCCAGCCACTCGCGCCCCAGCAATTGGGCACCGGGTGGGAGATGTGTTGCCGCATCGTTCAAGTCGATCGCCCCATCATGACACCATACCCCTGTTTTGCCCGACGGGTCAAATTGACTTCGAAAAATACGAAGTCATGACAGGCGCTTGGCTACTGTGCATGGGGTTGTTTTCGATGTTTTTGTCGGGAGGCTGCGGCCCGTCCCCGCAAGCCGCTCTCGCGGCGGGGCGGAGAGGCGCCGCTCAGCCCTTTGGCCCGCGCAGCTGCGCCGTCAGGCGGTCCATCGCGTCCGCCGCATCGCGCCACTGCGACAGCCAGCTGCGCGGAAAGCGGAAGGTGAGGTCGGCGCCGCCGACGCGGCGTTCGGAGAGGCACATGCCGGGCGTCGCCGCATCGCGCGTGCAGCGCGCGCTCAGCGTGGGGTTTGCAGCGGAATAGAAGTCCTCGCTGCCATAGGGCGTATCGCTGCGGAACGTCCGCATCGTCAGCCCGTCCTGCGGCATGGTCGCGGCCTGATCGAGATAGCGCGGATAGATCGTGGCCGTTCGCTGCTCGGGCGCGAGCGCATCGCGATGCGCCGCGATCGACAGGAAGATGCGGTCGATCGGCTGCATCGCCTCTTCGACGGTGTCGGCGGTGACGTGTTTTGGCGCGCCCGGCGGCTCCAGGGACGGATAGAGGAAGTCGAGATCGATGCGCTCCTGCGGCCCGGAGTGCCGCTGGATCTTCATCCGGATCGCCGACGTCGGCACGTTGAACAGAGTGCCGCCGACGCTCACCGGCAGCCTGTCCGGAGCGTTCGCGCCGCCCGAGCCCCAGGTCGGCCACAGCAGGTAGGCGACGAACGCGACCGCGGCCACCGCAGCAACGCCGCCGAGCACGATCGGGACGACATGCGCCCATGCGCGGGTCCTGCGGGACCGGGGGGAGACTGCTGAAAACATCGTCATGAGCTTGCGCAAGTCGAGCCGGGAGGTCGGCCGATGGCCGACGAATCAGCCGCGAATATGCCACGTGGCGGCGAATTCGCGCAGCGGTCCCGGCTGCCGGGATGAGGGAGGGCCCTGCGCGGACCGGCTGGCGATGTTAACCTTCCCTTAAGGATAATGTAGCGTTAACCGGCACTCTTTGTCACAGGAAGGCTCCGGCGTTGCGTAAGGGCGGACCGTTCCGATGACACCTGAGGCTTTCAATTCTCTCTTCTCGATCTGCATCGGATTCGCGCTCGCGGGCGCGCTCGTGAGCGGATATCAGGCGGTCGCGCAGCGCCCCGCCGGCTTCGGCTTGTTGCAGGACGGCGTGGCGCCGAGGACTTTTGCGGCGGTGCCGTTCCTGGTGTTCGCGGCGCCCTTCATCATCATGCGCAACACCCTGCGCGGCATGCGGCTGGAAAGCCGCCGCTTCGAGTTCGTGATGATGGCGACCGTCATCGCCGGCTTCTGGAGCATGATGAGCGGCACCTTCTTCCTGATGACGCTGCGCGCGACCGGCGTCCTGGGCTGACGCTCTGCAGGGCTGCGTGGCGCGGCGGGCCTTTGCCTCCGCGCCGCCGTTTCGCTATGGCTGGGGTTGACGCGACAGGAGAACCCCATGGCGATCTACGAGCTCGACGGACAGGCACCCGATCTTCCCGCCGATGGGAACTACTTCATCGCCGAGACCGCGACCGTGATCGGCCGCGTGCGCCTGAAGCCGGGCGCGAGCGTCTGGTTCGGCGCCGTGCTGCGCGGCGACAATGAATGGATCGAGATCGGCGAGGGCGCCAATGTGCAGGACGGCTCGACCTGTCACACCGATCTCGGCTTTCCCATGGTCATCGGCAGGAACTGCACCGTCGGCCACAACGTCATCCTGCACGGCTGCACGATCGAGGAGGGCGCGCTGATCGGGATGGGATCGATCGTGATGAACGGCGCGAAGATCGGCCGCAACAGCATCGTCGGCGCGGGCTCGGTGATCACCGAGGGCAAGGAATTTCCCGAACGCTCCCTGATCATCGGCTCGCCCGCGCGCGTGATCCGCACGCTCGATGATGCCCAGGTGCAGAAGATGGGGAGCGCGGCCAGGTTCTACGTGGCCAACGGCCCGCGCTTCAAGAAAGGCCTGAAGCGCATCGGTTGAGAAGGGCTGTGGGCCGCCTCCGGTCCGCGCACCATTGAGCCGGCGGCCTGCGAGATCGCCATGAACTCGCGCGGCGCGTCAGCTTCCCTCGGATTCGCGAGCTTCGCTTGCGCCCGCGACCTTCTCGTGGCCTGCCGACCACAGCGCATGCTCGTCGCTGCCGTCCGAGTAGGGGTTGGCTTCGGCCGGGATGTTTTCGCGCGCGGCGCGTTCGCCCTCTGCAAAAGGATCGCGATCGGTCATCGTGATTTTGCCTTTCTGGCTTTGGAACGCGCAGCCGGCTTGGCAGGGTCCTTGTTGGCGCTGATCGCGCCTTCATCCTCGCTTTCAAGCTGATGTGACGGGATTTGTTCCGGAACGGGTCCTGGTCGGGGCCGTTGACAGCCAAAGGAGCATTCCGATGGCCACATCGCCTCCAACCATTTCAATGAAGACGTTGATGGTGATCCTCAGTCTTGCGGCGATGCCGGCCGTGTCGTTCGCGCAAGCGACCGGCGGCGCAACCGGCTCCAGCGGATCGACCGGATCGACCGGAGGCGTCGCCAACGCTCCGGCTCCGCCACCCGGCACCAACAGCCTGGGGACGGCCCAATCATCCGGCGCGAACACCGGCTCCGGAGTCACCACCGGCACCGGCACAGGTGAGGCGGCTGATGCCGCCGTCAACACCGAGAACCGGTTGCTCGACAAGAAGATGAAGAGCATCTGCCGCGGCTGCTGATGGCTCGCGCGGAAGTGAGACAGTGAGGCTGTCAGGAAAGCGCGGGTGGCGTTAGCTTGGTCCTGCTTTGAAGCGTGGAACGTCTCCACGCGGAGGATCGAGTGATGTTACGCAAGATGATGATGGCGGCCGTGGCCGTTGCGGCGGTGGCGCTGTCGGCACCGCAGGCGGCCCAGGCGAGGGGCGGTTTTGGACATGGCGGAGGCGGCTGGGGCCACGGTGGCGGCTGGGGTCATGGCGGCCACTGGCGAGGCGGCGGCTTCTGGCCGGGCGTCGCGATCGGAGCGGGCCTCGCAGGCGGCGGCTATTACGGCTACGGTTACCCCTATTACGGCAATCCCTATTACTATGGTACCGGCTACGACGATGGCGGTTATGGTGGATGCTATGTCGCGCGGAAGCGCGTCATGACGCCGTCGGGCTGGCGTGTCCGCCGCGTGGATGTCTGCGAATAACGTCCACAACGCCAGATCAGGCTACCAAGCCAGACCTGCCAAAACCTGGACCACTAAAAGAACAAGGCCGTTGACGCAGTATACCGTCAACGACCTTGCCAGCCCCGGACATTGAAATCGGCTCACGCCATCCGGTACCGGAGAGCATGAAGCGGAATCATACGGGGGAATGTGATCCAGTTCACAAGTCAGAAAATTTAAAGCGCCGGCCGTGACCCGGCTAGCCGCGCGAGCGCTTGCGGGCGCTGGCGTGGACACGGTGCCGCGCCGGTTTCCTGCGGGTAACCGAGGGGGTCTCGGCCTCCGTAGCCCGGGCGCTGGCAAAGGACTGCCGCAGATTGTCGATGGACTCGTTCAGTGTCGTGACCTGCTCGGACAGGCGCTTGGTGTCGGCTTGCTGCGCCGCCATCAGTCGCTTCATGGTCTGGAGCTGGTCCTGCACGAGCTGGAGCTGGTCGATCGATTCCTGCTGGGTCGCCTCCAGCCCCTTGGTCTTCTCGACGAGTTGCTCGGACGCCTGGGCCGTGCGGGCCTGGAGCTGCCGCGATGCCACGACCCGGTCGGCCTCGGGAGCTGAGCCGGTATAGGCGCGCCAGATCGCGATCGAGGTCACGCCGGCGACCAGCAAGAGAAGGGCAGCGGCGGTCAGCGCGATAGGCTGGGCGCCCAAGCGAAGGAGGGGATTGGACGGCGTGTCCCGTGCGAGATCGATCATCGCTGACAAAACCCAAATTGAAACTTGGTGCGTGGCGAAGACCGGCTACCTATGGGCGGCCGGGGGTCCCGAAAACGTTAGATTTCGGCAAGGAATGGGACCAAAAAGAGGCTAAGGGCAAAAAATCCAGCAATCAGCTGGCCTTGAGGCCTCCAGAAGGCCCCAAAGAGGACGTGATCAGGGCTGAAACGGCGAAAACGGCCCGGAATAGGTCTTCGCGCGCGGCGCCGCGTAGGGCCCGAGCCGGGACGTCTTCAGCCCCAGCCGCACGGCTGATTCTGCCAGCGTGACCGCCGCGGCGACGCCGTCGACCACGGGCAGGCCGTGTGTGGCGGAAAGCTCGGCGGCGAGGTCGGCCATGCCGGCGCAGCCGAGCACGATGGCCTCGGCACGGTCGTCGCGGATTGCCGCCGTGATCTCGGCGGAGATCTTGTTGAGCGCATCAGTGTTGCGCTCCTCGAGCGCGAGCACCGGCACCTCGGCGGCGCGGACGCGGGCGCAGCGCTCGGCGAGACCGTATTTCCGCAAATTATGTTCGATCGGCACGATGGAGACACCGAGCGTCGTGACCACGGCAAAGCGCGCCGCGATCAGACTCGCCATGTGGAAGCCGGCTTCGCCGATGCCGATCACCGGCGCTTTCGCAGCGGCGCGCGCGGCATCCAGGCCGGTGTCGTCGAAGCAGGCGATGATGTGCGCGTCAGCGCCGTCGCGGTCGGCGTCGCGGATGCAGCCGAGCATACCGGGGACGGCGAAGGCCTCGTCGTAAAATCCCTCGATCGAGACCGGGCCCATGCTGGGCTGACGTGCATCGATCACGGTGTCGGGGAGCGCAACCGCTCGCGCGGCGGCAGCGATCTTCGCCGTCATCGACGCGGTTGTGTTGGGATTGACGACGTGAAGTCGCATCGGATCAGACGAGTCCTTGGCCGGCGTCCGAGCCCTTGGCCGCCTGCCGCTTGTTGAGCACGTGGATGGTGCCGAGCGCAAGCGTGATCACCGTGAACGAGACCGCCGAGATCACGGTGCCGAGCGCATAGATGTCGGGGTTCGTCACGGTGGTGGTGAGGCCCTGGAGATCGAGCGGCAATGTATTCACCGCCCCGATCGCCTGGCTGGAGCGGGCAAGCTCGTCCCAGGACAGCGTGAAGCCGAACAGGCCAATGCCGATCACCGAAGGCAGGATGATCGGCAGCACGACATGGCGGAAGGCCTGCCATGGCGTCGCGCCGAGATCGCGCGCGGCTTCCTCGAGGCGCGGATCGAAGCGGTTGAAGATCGCGAACATGATGAGCAGGCCGAACGGCAGCGTCCAGGTGAGGTGTGCACCTAAGCCTGACGTGAGCAGGCCCATCGAGGTCTCGAAGTTCTCGTTCCAATGCGCCTTGATCAGGTCGTCGATGATGCGGAATTCAAGCGAGATGCCGAGCGAGGTGATGATCGAGGGCACGATCAGGCTCGCGATCGCCGAATAGAACAGGATGCCCTGCGCCTTGAACTTGCGGCGGAAGGCCATGCCGGCAGCGACCGACAGCACGACGGTGACGATCATCACGATAATGCCGAGCAGCAGCGAGCGGCGGAAGGCCGCGCCAAGATCGACGATGCCGGTGCCCTGGAACAGTTTTGCGATCCAGAAGGTCGACACGCCGTTCATCGGGAAGGTGAGGCCGCCCTGCGGCCCCTGGAACGACAGCACGTAGATCGCGATCATCGGGCCATAGAGGAACAGTACATAGGCCGCGAAGAAGGTCGCGAGCACGTAGAACGAGCGCGGGCGTCCTTCCTTCATGCTCTAGAGCTCCTTCTTGATGTCGACGATGCGCGACATCATGGTGATGATCAGGAAGGTGATCGCGAGCAGGATCACGGCGTTGGCCGCTGCCGCGGGGAATTGCAGCGCGTTGACCCGCGTCTCGATGATCTTGCCCGCAGCGGCGATCTGCTGGCCGCCCATCACGCCGATGGTGATGAAGTCGCCCATCACGATGGTGATGACGAAGATCGAGCCGATCACGATGCCCGGCTTGGCGAGCGGAATGATGACGTTGACCAGCGTCTGGAAGCCGGTGGCGCCGGCGTCATAGGCCGCCTCGATCAGCGCCTTGTCGATGCGTATCATCGAGTTGAAGATCGGCACCACCATGAAGAACGTGAAGAGGTGGACCAGCGCCAGCACCACGGAGAATTCGGAGAACAGCAGCCATTCGATCGGGTGGTTGATCAGCCCCGCTTTGACGAGGCCGGAGTTCACCAGCCCGTTGCGGCCGAGGAGGGGAATCCACGCGATCATGCGGATCACGTTGGAGGTCCAGAACGGGATCGTGCAGAGCAGCGACAGCCCCATCTGCCAGGTCTTGGACTTGACGTGGAAGGCCAGGAAGTAGGCGACCCAGAAGCCGATGAAGAGCGTGATGACCCAGACCAGGAAGCACAGCTTCAGCGTCTTCAGATAGGTCTTGGCGATGGTGCAGAGATCGGGGAGCTGCGCGATGCAGCCTTCGAACGTGTCGGTGTAGCCACGGCCGGAGAAGGCCGGCAGCAACTGGTATTCATTGTAGTCCCAGAACGAGACGATGACGACGAACACCAGCGGGATCAGGAAGAAGGCGAGAAACACCAGCATCATCGGCCCGGCCTGAAGCCAGGAGATGAAGGAGGGCGACAGGCGCGTCACTTTCGCGGCGCGCGCTGTGCCCGACCCCGGGATCAAGCCCGGGGACGCCTGTTGCAGGATGTCCTCTGACGTGTCCATCAAATTACGCCGCGATGAACTCGTTCCACTTGCGGACCATGTAGTCGTTCTCGTCCATCACGGCGTTCCAGCAGGCGACGCCGCCCATGCGGTCCTCGTAGGAGCCGCCGTCGCGCACCGCACCGGCCTTCTCGAGCAGCGAGCCGTCTGGCGCCTTGATGTCCTTCTCGGCCGCCTTGCCTTCCATCCAGTACGCCCACTCGTACGGCTCCATGTGCGCCTTCGCGGTGGAGAGCACGGCAGAGTAGTAGCCCTGGCGGTTGAGATAGGCGCCGGCATAGCCGGACAGGAACCAGTTGACGAACTCATAGGCCCATTCGAGCTTGGCACCCGAGACGCCCTTGGAGACGCAGAAGCCCGAGGCCCAGGAGCGATAGCCTTCCTTCAGCGGCTGGAAGGTGCAGGGGATGCCCATCGAGCGCACCTTCGTCACCGCCGGCGACCACATCGACTGGATCACCGTTTCACCTGAAGCCATCAGGTTGACGCTCTCGTTGAAGTCCTTCCAGAAGGCGCGGAACTGACCGGCCTTCTTGGCCTCGGTCATCACCTTCATGGTGAGATCGATCTCTTCCTTGGTCATGTTGCCCTTGTCGGCATATTTGTACTTGCCGGTGGCTTCCACGACCATGGCGGCATCCATGATGCCGATCGAAGGGATGTTGAGGATCGAGGCCTTGCCCTTGAACTCAGGATTGAGCAGCTCGGACCACGAGCTGATCGGCCGCTTGATCAGGTCGGGGCGGATGCCGAGCGTGTCGGCGTTGTAGACGGTCGGGATCAGCGTGACGAATTCGGTCGCCGAGGTCGCGAACTTCTTGGAGTCCTTGCCTTCGAGATAGAGCACCTTCCAGGGCGCCGTGCCCTGGCCGCCGATCTTCTTGCCGCCGGGGGTCTCGCCCTTGGTGAAGACCGGCGTGATGTTGTCGAACTCCTTGATCTTCCTGGCGTCGAGCGCAAGGATGTTGCCCGACGGCACGATCTTCTTCAGCGAGAAATATTCGGTGTCCAGCACGTCGAAGGAGTTCGGCTGGGTCATCACGCGCTTGGTGACGTCGTCGGTGGTCGCGGTGATGTATTCGATCTTGATGCCGGTGTCCTTCAGGCACTGCTTGGAGATGTCGTCGCCCTCGTTCACGGCGGTGCCGAGATAGCGCAGCACCTTGGTCTCTGCCGACTTCACATAGGGAAAGCCGGTGATGGCGCCGGAGCCGGCGGCGAGGCCCGCGATACCAGCGCTGCCCTTGAGCAGGGTGCGGCGGCTGAGGCCCTTCTTGGTCGTCTCGGTCATATCAGTCACTCCTCTGTTGCGCATTCCACTGATCGATCGGCGCTATTGCAGACGCTGCGCCTTGGCGGGATCCCAGGTGGCCAGCACGCGATCGCCCGGACGGAACGGGTGGACGTCGAAGGCGGCCTCGGGAAGGTGGGAGAACAGGGCGGTGCCGTCGTCGAGCGTGAGCGAGACGGCGATGTAGGAGCCCTGGTACTCGGTCTGGGTCAGCAGCGCCGGCGCGCCGAACGCGCCCTCTGCGAACGGTACGATGCCGAGCTGATCGGCGCGCACGGCGATGCGGTTTCCGGCGTCGGTGAGGACGTTGTGGCCGCCGATGAAGCGCGCCACGAATTCGGTGCGGGGGTGGTGGAAGATGTCGCGCGCGGTGCCCTGCTGCTCGATCCTGCCCTGGTTCATCACCACGATGTGGTCGGCGAGCGCCATCGCTTCTTCCTGGCCGTGGGTGACCTGGATGAAGCTGATGCCGAGCTCGCGCTGAAGCCGCTTCAACTCGCCGCGCATCTTCACCCGCAGGAACGGATCGAGCGCGGAGAGCGGCTCGTCGAGCAGCAGGATCTGCGGCTCGGTGATCAGTGCGCGAGCCAGCGCCACGCGCTGCTGCTGGCCGCCGGAGAGCTGTGCCGGGAGACGGCCCGCATAGGGTGTCATTGCCACCAGCTCCAGCAATTCGCCGGCGCGCTTGTGCCTGATGGCGCGGTCGACGCCGCGCATCTTGAGGGCAAACGCCACGTTGTCGAGCACGGTCAGATGCGGAAACAGCGCGTAGGACTGGAACATCATCGCCGTGCCGCGCTTGGCGGGCTCGAGCTCGGTCACGTTCTGCGCACCGAGGATGATGTCGCCTTCGCTGACCGCCTCGTGGCCCGCGATCATCCGCAGGGTCGAGGTCTTGCCGCAGCCGGAGGGGCCGAGCAGGCAGCAATAGGTGCCGGCCGGGATCTTCAGGTTGACGTTATCGACCGCCAGCGTCGTGTCGTAGCGCTTGCTGACGGCGACCAGTTCGATAGCGGCGGGAGTGGCCATGGCGTGTCCGAGGGAGGGGCGATGCTCCCGTCTCTCCGCAAGGTCCGTGCCAACCGCCCTTGGCCGGCAAAATTCCCAAACTGTGCAGCGGTGTCAGATTGTTAGAGCGAATCCGGCGCATTCTGGATGCCCGCCGCGTTCGCGGTCATATGCACACAAAATGTGCGCGGATTGTATAAAGTTTCGCCTGTGATTGGATACAGCTCCTCGACTAACATTCCAAGCCGAACGTCGCCGATCGAGCCCTCACACCCATGGCCGCCAAGTCCCGTCCGAAATCCGATGCGCCAGATGCGAGCGATCGCGTCAGCCGTATCAGGGAGGGCGTGACCGCCGCGATCCTCGAGCATCGCCTGCTGCCCGGCACGAAGCTCGGCGAGGACGAGATCGGCGAGATCTACGGCGCCAGCCGCACCCTGGTCCGCACGGCGCTCCAGCAGCTTGCGCATGAAGGCATCGTCAACATCGAGAAAAACCGCGGCGCCTTCGTCGCGCGTCCGACGCCCGCCGACGCCCGCGAGGTGTTCGAGGCGCGCCGCCTGATCGAGCCAACCATCGTCGATCGCGCCATCGATGCGGTGTCGCCGGCGTGGCTCGGCCGTCTCGGCCAGCATCTCTCCGAGGAGCGCGAGGCGGAGCTGCGCGGCGACGCGCGCGCCTCGGTCCGGCTCTCGGGCGAGTTTCATCGTCTCGTCGCCGAGATGAGCGGTCACAGCATCTATCTCGGTTTCCTGAAGGAGCTGATCGCGCGCTCCTCGCTCATCATCCTGCTCTATCGCCGTCACGACACGCCGGCCTGCGGCACCGACCACCACGCCGGCATCGTCGCCGCGATCCGCAAGCGCGACAGAGAGGCCGCGCGCGCGCAGATGCTGTCGCATCTGAACGAGATCGAGGCCGAGCTGTTCCTGAAGGATCCCGCCGCCGACGAGTTGCGACTCGCCGACGTGCTCGGTGCGTGAGCGAGACGCGCGTGCCGGTCAGGCCAGCGGCGGTCCCTGGTTTCGCCTGACGATCTTCAGCACCAGCAGAACGGCGCCGAGCGCAAGAAACAGCACGCCCAAAATCGTCGTGCCGGTAGATTCGTATGTCACGCCGACGGCGGTCAGCAGGCATCCGAAGATGATTGCAAGGAGCCCGCCGAGCTTCTTGGTCAGCAGAATATGTCCGTCACTCGTCTGTGCCACCATGTTGCGCCTCGTTCACTTGTGTCAGTCTGCTTCGATGCTTCCTCGCGCCCCATGCCCACGTGTCGCAGAACGGCCGAGATCGTACTCTTGTTGAGAGTCGTTGCAATCTGTCGTTGACGTTGGCTTCGAAGCGATGTCCGCCTTTTGATTTGAGTTCGATGCAAGCGGGACAGCAACACTTACGTGGTTGCTGAAAATTCCTGACTATTTGTCGCAGCCCTCCGCACTCTCCTGAAGTCGTATGGCTGGGCTGCAGAATCTCCCTATGGTTGCAAATTGACTCCGCCTGGGCGCCAGCATCAACTGACGCATAAGCGTCGAGTTCTAGAACGGAGCCGACATGCGTTGAATCCGTTCTGCGGAGTGGTGCCATGGCGCGACCTCTGGCTGACGAACGAGAGACGGCTTACGTCTCGACCGGCCACTTGCCCGGCCCGGAGATCGTGCAGTCGCTGGTGAACGAAGCGCAGCGACGGTTTCAATCAAATCGCGACGGAAGCAACTCGCAGGTCTATCCCGCGCTCGTGCGCGTGCCGAGCGAGCTGTTCGGCGTCTGTGTCGTCGCAACCAGCGGGCAGGTCTATGGCGCCGGCGAGGTCGACTACGAATTCTCCATCATGAGCGTGTCAAAACCGTTCCTGTTCGCACTGGTTTGCGAGACCATCGGGCCGGAGGAGGCACGCGCAAAGCTCGGCGCGAACGCCACCGGGCTCCCGTTCAACTCGCTCGCCGCGATCGAGCAGGGCAGCGGCCGTACTAATCCGATGGTGAATGCCGGTGCGATCGCCACGACCAGCCTCGCGCCGGGCGCCACCGCCGCGGACAGATGGGCATTTATCCATGACGGGCTGTCGCGCTTTGCCGGCCGCAAGCTGCCGCTCAACGAAGAGGTCTACGCATCGGCCTCGGAGACCAATTTTCGCAATCGCAGCATCGCGCGACTGCTGGAGAGCTACGACCGCATCTATTGCGATGCAAAGGAGGCGACCGATCTCTACACGCGGCAATGCTCGCTCAATGTGAGCGCCCGCGATCTCGCCGTGATGGGTGCGACGCTGGCCGACGGCGGCGTCAATCCGGTGACGAAGCAGCGCGTGGTCGATGCGTCGGTCTGTCACTACGCGCTCGCCGTCATGATCACGGCCGGCCTCTACGAGACCTCGGGCGACTGGCTCTACGACATCGGGCTGCCCGGGAAGAGCGGGATCGGCGGCGGCATCGTCGCGGTGTCGCCGGGCAAGGGCGGCTTCGGCACCTTCGCGCCGCCGCTCGATGCCGCCGGCAACAGCGTGCGGGGGCAGCTTGCCGCAAAGTTCCTGTCGCAGCGGCTGGGGATGGATCTGTTCGTGTCGCAACCGGAGCAATGAATGCCCGAGAGGTCGGTGGGCCGGGCGGCCTAGCCGATCGCAACACCGATCAAGCCGGAGGACGTCATGGTCACGCAAACAATGTCGATCGGCGGTATTCACCAGGAGGAGCGCGCGTCATGGGTTCCCATGATCGCAATCGCACTCGGCCAGATGATCATGTCATTCAATGTGGCATCCTTGCCGGTGGCGATGGGCGGCATGGTTGCGAGCTTCGGCGTGGCGCCGACCACGGTCGCAACCGGAATTGTCGCTTACTCGATGCTGGTCGCGGGCTTCGTGATGCTCGGCGCCAAGCTCGCGCAGCGTTTTGGCGCGTTGCAGGTGTTCCGCGGCGCCGTGGTGCTGTTCTTCGTGTCGCAGCTCATGATGACGTTCAGCCCCTCGGCCACGGTCATGATTTCGGCGCAGGCACTCTGCGGCGCAGCCGGCGCGGTGATCGTGCCATCGCTCGTGGCGCTGATCGCCGAGAACTATGCCGGCCGGCAGCAGGCGACCGCACTGGGCGCGCTCGGTTCGGCACGCGCAGCCGCGGGCGTTTTGGCCTTCGTCATCGGCGGCGTGCTGGGAACCTACATCGGCTGGCGGCCGGCCTTCGGCGTCCTGATCGCGGCCTCCGCCATCGTTTTCCTGATGAGCTTCCGCCTCAAGCCCGACCGCGGCCGGCCCGACGTGCAGATCGATCTCGTCGGCGTGATGCTTGCCGCAAGCGCGATCATTCTGATCAGCTTCGGCTTCAACAATCTGAACGGCTGGGGCCTCGCGGTGGCGACGGCGAACGCGCCGTTCGATCTGCTCGGTCTCTCACCCGCGCCGGTCATGATCGTGCTCGGCATCGTGCTTGGCCAGGCGTTCCTGATGTGGACCCACCGGCGCCAGGCCGCAGGCAAGACGCCGCTCCTGGCACTCGCGGTGATCGACTCGGTTGAGGAACGCTGCGCGGTCTATGCGCTGTTCGCGGTGGTCGCGCTCGAGGCCGCCTTGAACTTCACCGTGCCGCTCTACATCCAGATCGTGCAGGGACGGACGCCGCTTGCGACTGCGATTGCGATGATGCCGTTCAACCTCACGGTCTTCTTCTCGGCAATGCTGATCGTCAATGTCTACGAGCGGCTGACGCCTCGCCAGATCGGCCGCTACGGTTTCGCGTTCTGCACAGTCGGCTTGGTCTGGCTTGCTTTCGTCGTGCGTAACGACTGGAGCGAGGTTCCCGTGCTGTTCGGGCTCGTCCTGTTCGGCATCGGCCAGGGTTCGCTGGTGACGCTGCTGTTCAACGTCCTGGTGACGTCGTCGCCGAAGACGCTCGCCGGCGACGTCGGCTCCTTGCGTGGCACGACGCAGAATCTGGCCTCGGCGGTCGGAACGGCGGTGGCGGGCGCGCTCATGGTCGGCCTGCTCAGCACCATCGCGCTCGGCAAGATCACGGCGAGCCCTGTGCTGACGCCGGAGCTTCAGGCCCAGGTCGATCTCGACAACATCACCTTCGTCAGCAACGACCGCCTGCGCAGCGTGCTGGAAGGCACCAGCGGATCGCCGCAGCAGGTCGCGGAGGCCGTGCGGGTCAACACCGAGGCGCGGCTGCGCGCGCTGAAGATCGGGCTGCTCATCATGGCGGGTCTCGCGCTGATCGCGATCATCCCGGCGGGACGGCTTCCCGGCTATCTGCCGGGTGAGATTCCCAGCGATGAGCCAGCTGCGAAAACCTGAATTGAAGAAAAGGGCGCGGACTTCGTGAGGGAGAGCTGTGGCTGCCGTTGGAGATAAAAGGAGGAGGATATCATGACGACATACGACCATAGTTCGCCGATGGGCGCGACCGGCTTGCCGCAACCGCGGCGCTGGGTGTGCGTGCTGCTGGGCCTGTTCATGGTCTTCGCGGGACTGATGGTGCTGGGCGACATCGCGCTCTTCACGGTGGTCAGCGCGCTGTTCATCGGCTGGATGGCGATCGCCGCGGGCGCCTTCGAGATCTTCCACGCGTTCTGGACCAAAGGTTGGGGCGGCTTGGTCTGGCAGATCATACTCGGCGCCCTCTACATCGCCTTCGGCATCATTCTCGTCAGCCAGCCGCTGACCGGCGCCCTCCTGCTCACCTATGTGCTGGGCATCGCGCTGCTGGTCTCCGGTGTCGTGCGTGTGCTGGTCGGCATCGGCCGCTGGCAGCAGGGCGGCGGCATCATGGTCGCGTCCGGCCTGTTCGGCGTTGTCGCGGGTCTCATCATCCTCACGGGCTTTCCGATGACGGGACTCTGGGTGCTGGGATTGCTGCTTGGCATCGACCTTCTGTCCCACGGCATCGGGTGGCTGACCTTCGCCTGGCTACCCGCAGCAAAACCCGCATAGCGCGGCGGAGATTTCATATGTCAGGTTGGAGTACGCCGCTGGCGCTCGTGCGAGCCGCCACGTTGCTTGGTTTCGCTGGAGCGGTCTTCGGTCTCTCTTTGCCGGCATTGGCGCAGCAGGACTCCACGGTCCTGTTCCGCAACATCAGGATATTCGACGGCAAGTCAGCTTCACTCTCCGCACCGTCCAGTGTTCTTGTCCGGAACAAGATCATCGAGAAGATCTCGGCTGGCGACATGACCGCCGCCGCGCAAGTGATCGACGGCGGCGGACGCGTGCTGATGCCGGGGCTGATCGACGCGCATTGGCACGCGATGCTGGTGCGCCCCACGCCGATGGCCGCGCTCGCAGGCGATGTCGGCTACAACAATCTGCTCGCCGCGGCCGAGGCGACGGCGACGCTGATGCGCGGCTTCACCACCGTGCGCGACATGGGGGGACCTTCCTTCGGGTTAAAGCAGGCCATCGACGAGGATCTCGTCGCCGGTCCCCGCATCTATCCCTCCGGCGCGATGATCACCATCACCAGCGGCCATGGCGACTTCCGTCAGCTCTCTGATCTGCCGCGCACGATCGGGGGAATGCTGAGCCGCATGGAGCAGATCGGCGGCAGCATGGTCGCCGACAGTCCGGACGAAGTCCGGGTTCGCGCGCGCGAGCAATTGATGCGGGGTGCTTCGCAGGTCAAGCTCACGGCGGGCGGCGGCGTCGCATCGCCGTTCAGTCCGCTCGATGTCTCCACCTTCACCGAGCCCGAGTTGCGCGCGGCGGTCGAAGCCGCCGACAATTGGGGCACCTATGTCGCGACCCACGCCTACACGCCGGTCGCGATCCAGCGCTCGGTCGCAGCCGGCGTCAGATGCATCGAGCATGGCCATCTCATGGACGAGGCGAGCGCCCGGCTGATGGCGGAGAAGGGAATCTGGCTCAGCACGCAACCATTCCTCGATCTCGCCGGAGCTGCCGCGCTTGGACCTGCAGAGCAGGACAAGATGCGGCAGGTGGTTGCCGGCACCGACCGGGTCTATGGGCTGGCGAAAAAGTACGGCATCAAGACCGCGTTCGGCACCGACGTCCTGTTCTCGAAGGCGCTGGCGGACAAGCAGGGCTCAATGCTGGCCGCGCTGACGCGCTGGTACACGCCGGCCGAAGCGCTCGCCATGGCGACATCGACGAATGCCGAACTGCTGAACCTCTCCGGCCTGCGCAATCCCTATCCCGGCAAGCTCGGCGTGGTGGTCGAGGGCGCGCTCGCGGATCTCCTGCTGGTCGACGGCAATCCGCTCGACAACATCAAGCTGGTCGAGGATCCCGCCAAAAATTTTCTGGTGATCATGAAGGACGGCAAGGTCTACAAGAACACGCTCGCGCACTGACGCACCGGCCCGTCCCTGGATCGTTTCTAGTCCCGTTCGCCCGCAATCGGATTTTTGCGCCGTGAATCGGACTCGGCCTCCGGAACCGCAGCCGGCTGCGCACGGTTCGTCACGATGCGGCTTGTCACAATTTCGGGGCTGTCATCGTCCGCGTGACTTCTAAGCGTCTCCAAAACCAGAAAGAATTTTTCGGCTAGCATGAGTCAAGCTCGCTGACGCGTTCATCTCGGTTTCGAACAATGCGAGATTCGCTATCAATTCGATCACTTGCTGTACGCCGCGGCAATTTAATTCGTGACGCCAAGCGAATTATGACAGTCCTCTTCGATGTCCGGCGTGCGCCATGTGCATGTGGACCATGATGTGCTGCGACGTAACGTGACTATTCCTCGCGGGCCTGACCGGCTATATGCTGGTGCTCTGTCATAGAACTGTCATGTCACCGGAAATGCTGAAATCAGACACTACGCCGGCTCGCAAAGCGATGAGCGCGCCGGACGGGAATCCTGTCCCAAAGGATAGTAAGAGAACGCAAATCGTCGCCGGCTTCCTCAGGCCGCGTGAACCGGCCGAGCCCCGCACGGAACCTGCGATCGAGGGTGCTGTGATGGATCAGACGCCATCGCAAGAGGTGACGCCCGCACCGGAGCCACCCCAGTCGAACGCTGCCGCGCGTCCGGTCGGTGAAATCGAGCTCAAGCTTGTCGTCGATGGCGATCGCATGGCGCATTTCAACGCTGCGCCGGTCATCGCGGCGAACGCGCGCAACAAGGGCACGCGCAAGCATCTCAAGTCGGTCTATTACGACACGCCCGAACGGCTGCTTCGGCGCAACGGCCTGAGCCTGCGCGTCCGCCAAAGCGGCGCGCGCTTCGTGCAGACCGTGAAGACGGACGCTGTGGACGATCCGTTGCGCCGCGGCGAATGGGAGGCGAGCGTGCCCTCGCTCGCGCCCGATCTCGCCCTGGCAATGCCTTTCATTCCGGAGAAGCTTCGCAGTCGCCTTGAAGTGCAGCCGCTCGAAGCCGTCTTCACCGCCGATATCCATCGTCATGCGCGGGTGATCGACCTGCCGTCCGGCTCGGTCGAAATCGCCTTCGATCAAGGTGAGCTGACGGCCGGCGACCGCGCGATGCCGGTCAGCGAGATCGAGCTTGAGCTGAAGAGCGGCAGCGCCGGCGCGATCTACGAGGTCGCATTGCGGCTCGCCGAGCAGGGGGCGGTGAAGCCGTCCATCCGTACCAAGTCGGCGCGCGGTTTTGATCTTGCCGCCGACGAGCCGCCGGCGGCGCGCCGCCCGCGAAAGCTTCGCCTCGATGCGTCGGTCACGCTAGATGAGGCCTTTTCGACGATCCTGCGGTCATGCTTCCTTCATCTGCTTCAGTCGCTGCCGGCGGCCGAGGACGGCCGCAATCCGGAAGGCGTGCATCAGCTTCGCGTCTCGCTGCGCCGGCTGCGATCGGCGCTCGACCTGATGCGGTCGGTCGGCGCGCTCAGCAATCTCGACGCGCTGCGCTCGGAAGCAAAATGGCTGGCGCAAGACCTGTCGGCCGCGCGCGACTGGGATGTGTTCCAGCTCGAGACCTTGCCGACGATCGCGAAGGCCTGTCCGTCGATCGCCGGCTTCGATGCGCTGGGCCGGGCTGCGGCCGAGCGCCAGTCGGACGCCTATCGCAAGGCGCATGATGCGCTCGACGATCGCCGCTGCGCCGTGTTTCTGATCGGCCTCGGAAACTGGATCGAGACGCGGGGCTGGCGCAACGACGTTGCCGCCGAAGATCTCGGCCAGCTCGCCGATCCCGCCGTCAACTTCGCGCAGCGCATCCTGTCGGAGCAATATGCCAAGGTGCTCAAGCGCGGCCGCCGCTTCAAGTCGCTTCCCGCCGAGCAGCTGCACCGGGTGCGTCTTGCGACCAAGCGGCTGCGCTATCTCAGCGAGTTCCTGCTGCCGTTGTTCGAGGATCGCAAGTCCGCCAGAAAATTCTCGCGCAGGCTCGCCGGTCTGCAGGAGGAGCTCGGCGCCTTCAACGACATGGCCGTTACGGCATCGCTGCTCGACGGGCTCGGTGCCGAGCCCGACAGCGCCATCGCCGCGGCCGCGATCGCCGGCTGGCAGGCCCGCGCATCGGTCGGCGTGCAGCCGGCCCTGCAAGCCACGTGGCGCGATTTCACCGCCGCGCGCGTGCCCTGGTCGCGGCAAGCTCAGCAGGATTGATCGCCTCTCGAAGCCCCAAAAAAGTTGCGGCCAGCCATTGGGGGATGGCTGGCCGCGCGCGAACCGGTCTGGGACGGGGAGGGGTGGGGATGTGACCGGGTCGCGTAACTCGTTTTCCTGACTGCTAGTTCTTGGCGCTGGCGGTGGAGACCGCCGGCTTGGTGTCGCCGAGCGAGACCCAGATATTGGGATCGCTCTGTGACTGGCGCTTGACGAAGCGGTAGCCGGTCTCCGTCCAGGCAACGACGTTCTCGTTCTGATTGTCGAGAACGAACTCGCCCTTGTCGGTCTTCACCGTCAGCACCGCGTGTCCTTCGCCCTTCTTGTCACGCACGACGGTGATGAGCAGGGCCTCGCGCGGCCATCCGGCATCGATCAGCATCTTGCGCTTCAGCAGCACGTAGTCTTCACAGTCGCCGTAACCATCGGTCGGCAGCGACCACTTCTCGATCACGCCCCAGTGCTCCTGGTCGGTCAAAGGCTTGACGGTCTCGTTGACCCAGCGATTGACCTTGACGAGGTCGCGCCATGCGGCCTGCGACATCACGATGTCGCGCGGTTGCGTCGGCGCGCCCTGGCACTGGGCGGCATTATCCGCACAGAACTCGACCCAGCCGATCGGCGCACGCGTGGTGTCGCCGAGGCTCGCGTAGAGCAGACGGCCTTCGCCGGCCTGCGCTGCCGCGCTGATCCCGAAGAGCATGGCGGCCAGCGCCAGTCCCTTCCCCTGTCCCCTGAAATCAAACATTGCGGCCCCCGTTTCTTGTTGGGACCACGTTTCGCACGGAGCTTTTGAGTTGCCGCTAAGTCGGCCAAGTCAAGTCGAGACGAATGCAAGTAAAAGGCGCAGCGAATTCGATCTATACTTGAAGAAAATTTGAGTAAAATCTGAGAATACTGCAATTGATTCAAACTTTATCGATTAACGCGGAAACACTGGCGGAACCGCCGTTTCCACGTGCAAAGAGCTCTCGCGTTAACCCGCGCGCGACCGACCAAAACGCATGAAAAAGGCGGCGTCCGCATCGCGGAGGCCGCCTTCAGGGCTGGAAATACAGTGGTTTTGACGCCGTCGCGCTTTACCGCGCGGTAACGCTCTCTTCGAGTGTCTCGATCGGCTGCTCGTGCATGAACTCCAGCGCGAAGCCGTCTTCAAGGTTTCGGACCACACGGCCCTGGACCCGGCCGAGCAGAACCGTCGATTTCAGCGGCGGCCGGTTCTCCGCGGCGATGGCCGCGCCTGATAGCGACAGGTCGATGATGCGGCAGGTCATCTTGGTGCCGTCCTCGAGCGTCAGCACCGCGATCGGGTTGCGCGGCACGATACGGTCGTGGCGGCGGTCTTCCGGCAAATTGAGGATGTCGCGGTTGGCGAGCCAGGTCAGCTGGGCCGCGAGCTTGTCGCGCTTGCGCGGCGTCGCACCGACCGTCATGGCGAAACCATTGTCGATGATGCGGGTGATCTTGCCCTCGACGCGACCGATATGGTCGAGATAGGCGACCACGCGGTCGCCGACATTGCCGATGCCCGGAGCGAGCAGCGCGAGCCCGCCCGGCGACATGTTGATCACCTGGCAGGGGAATTCACGGCGATCCGGCAGCATGTAACGGCCGAGCAGGTGGACCTTCACCCGCTGGAAACGCCGACGTTCCTCGGCGGCCGGAAGAAATTTTTTGTTCGCCAACGCCATTTTCACAACCCGACTCCCCGCCTGGCGGAGTCCGCGACGACCCTAAGGTGCACAGGGTTAACGCCGCGTTAGGATTGGGCGCGCCGGTCACGGACAGACACAATGCGCTCGAAAAGCCACATCAGGGGCGGGCAGGCCAGCACCGTCAGCGCGCCGAGGTCGAGCGCGACCGCGGCGGTCCCGGCCGATTTGGCGAGCCGGCCCGCCACCGCCGGCCCCAGCATCATCGCGGCATAGAAGACAGTGTAGAACACGCCCATCCCGATCGCCCGCGTCTCCGGCGCGAGCACCCGGGCGGCCAGGCTCATGATCGGGCCGGCCGGGTGGCCGCCGATCAGGCCAATCAGGACGAGGATCGTGATGACGGCGTCCGACCTCGGCAGCCAGGCCAGCAGCAGGGCGACGACGAGGCTGGCCGCGATCGCCAGTATAAAGGGTCGCTTGAAGCGATCGGCGAGATAGCCGCCCGCGGGCACCGAGATCACCGAGAGCCACATCACGACGCTGATCGCCGAGCCTGCGGCGGCGATGCTCCAGCCGCGCTCGGCGAGCAGCGACGGGCCGAACGAGAAGATCATGGCGAAGCCGACATTATAGAGGCCCCAGATCAGGCCCGCGACGATCACCGCCGACAGCGCAAGCGGATCGAGCCGGCCTGAGCCGGCCGCGCTGACCGTGGCGCCCGGCGGCGGCTGGTAGAATGCGATCAGCAAAACGCCGATCGCGGTCAGCGCGGCTGCGGCAAGGAATACGCTGCTTGCGCCATAGGCAGTGCCGAGCGCCGGCAATAGCAGCAGAGAGATCCCAACGCCGGCCGGCCAGGAATTGACGAAGATCGCCATCGCGGTGGCGATCTCCTTACCCGCAAACCAGTCGGTGGCCATCTTGGTGAGTTGGACCGTGAGCAGCACGCCGCCGGCGCCGGAGGTAAGCCGGCCTGCCATCTGCCAGCCCCAGATGTCGGTCGAGGCCATGACGAGGCTGCCTGCCGTCATCAGCAGCAACGCGGCGATCGTCGTCGGCTTGTCGCCGAGAAATCGGCCGATTGCGCCGCCTGGCAGCGCCAGGACGATACCGGGAGTGAAGTAGAGCCCGATCAGGATGCCGATATCGGCGATGCCGACGCCAAAGCTCTGTTGCAGCAGCGGCGCGACCGCGGCCACGCTTTGGAATTGGAACGCGATGGTGAGGCGAACCAGGAACAGGATCGCAAGAATGCCCCAGCGATTGCGCAACGGCTCATCTCCCCAGGCCCTCAGCCGAGGGTGCGGTCGGGAGAGGCCGGAGTCAACCGGCTGCCTTCCTCGTCGCGCGCCCATGGAGAACACACAGCAGCGCCAGCAGCACCGCTGCCGAAAGCCCGAGCGACCAGTGAATGCCGATCGCCGCGCCGAACAAGCCGACGGTGATGCCGCTGAAGGCCCGCATCCCGAGCCCGGCCATGTTGTAGAGGCCGACGACCCGGCCGCGAATGTCGGACGGCGCGTTCAACTGCACCAGTGCCTGCGCCATGGTGTTGAAGGACAGCTCGAAGAAGCCGGCAAAGAACAACAGCACGATCGCAACCGGATAGATCCGCACCACGGCGAAGCCGAGCAGCGCCACGCTCCAGAGCATCGCGAGCGTGATCGCGATGCGCGGCGTGCCCTTGAGCCGTCCCCAGGATTCCAGCGCGATGCCGGCGAGCAGTGCGCCGGCCGCATCGGCCGCGAGCAGCACGCTGTAGGACACGCCGGGATCGCCATGGCCGAGATCACCGGCAAAGCCCGGCATCTGCGCGTGATACGCGTTGCCAATCATGAAGGAGGTGAGGCCGGCGAGCCATGTCATCGCGGTCAGCACCGGCTGCGTGCCGATGGCACGCATCGTCAGCATGATGTCGGCAAAACCGCGCACGGCGAAGCGCCGCACGGCGACACTCGTGTCGCGGACCGGCGCCCGGAACAGCCAGAGCAGCATCGGCAGATAGAACAGCGTGTTGAAGATGATGCCATGCGAGGTGCCGAGCGTCAGCATGATAATTCCGCCGACGGCGGGGCCGACCAGGATGCCGAGATAGCGCGCCATCGCGTTCAGCCGAACGGCGCTCGGCAGGTCGGCCGGACCGACGAGGTCGTAGAGCAGCAGCTGGTTCGGCGTCTGCCACAGCACGCCGGCGCAGCCGTGGATCACCAGCAGCAGCATCGCGTGCCACATCTGGATCGTGTCGGTGATGAAGAAGTAGCCCCAGCCGCTTGATGCCACGATGAACAGCAGCATGCCGCACTGGATGATGCGGCGCGGATCGAACCGGTCGGCGAGCCCGCCGACGGCGACCGAGAACAGCAGGAACGGCAGCCAGTGCGACAGCACGGCGAAACCCGCCAGCGCCGGCGAATGGAATTTCTGGAACACCACCCAGTAGCTGATCACATGCTCGATATTGTCGGCCATCATCGCCAGCACGTAAGCCACGAACTGGAGGCGGTACGGCACGGACTTCATCGCCGCGAACGATCCGGACGCGGCCACGGGATTTTGGGGGAGGGGGTTCAAGGGATCACCTGGGTAGGACCCTTGCGGCCTTACACGGTCGCTGCGGGCGGCTCAAGACAATTGGAGGTGTGGGCGAGGGCTCCCGTAGCCCGGATGAGCGAAGCGATATCCGGGGTCTTTGTGGACGGAGTTTTCCCGCATGTCGCTTCGCTTATGCGGGCTACGAAGCGGCACGTCACCCAACCACTGTTTCAAGAAACGACCTGACCACCGCCGCAAACTCTTCCGGCCTGTCATACGGCAGCCCATGGCCGGCGTTCGCAATCAGCTCAAAGCGAAGGCGTGGATTGAGCCCCTGCAGCTCCCGCGCCGTCTCGACGGAGACAACGCCATTGTCCCCTATGACAAGCAGGTTCGGGACCGCGATGGCTTTGACCAGCGAGCGATAATCCGGGTTCGGCGGTGTGAGAACTTCGAAAGCGCTGATGCCGGTCCGCAGCCTCGCATCGACGATCAGCTCGAGTAGCTCGGGCGAACGGTGCGGTTGCCGCGCCTTCGTCTCGGTCAGCACCTCATCTTTGTTACGACCGCGCAGCCGGCGATGCTGCTCGGCAACGTCGCTCTCGTAGACTTCGCGCTGGCGCTCGGGGCTCAGGAACGTCGGGTCAGCCAGGATGACACCACGAATGGCCGTGTCCACCTCGCTAGCAACCACTGCCGCCGTCATGCCGCCCATGGAATGGCCGAGCAGCACTGGCGCGACAAGCCCGAGCGCTTCGATGAGGCCGATGACGTCGCTCGCGAAGTCACCATACAGATATCCGCCTGATGGCGCGCTCGACGCGCCATGTCCTCTCGCGTCGGGCATGATCACGTCGTAGCGATCTTCAAGCGCGCGCGCCAACGGCGTCCAGCAGGCGCCGCTTCCGGTCAATCCATGCAGAGCAATCAACGGCGGCTTGTCTCTGCCGGTTCGGAGATAATGGATGTCGATGCCGTTGGCTTGGATATTGCCGTGAATCCAGTTTGTCATTTGAGCCGACCGCCAAAGAGGGAGCGCGATTAGACGAACGCCAGTCCGGCCGCGACCAGCACCATCAATCCGAGTGTAACGTTGAGCACGCGCTCGCCGTTTGGCGACAGCATCAGTCCTCGCAGGAAGACCCCGACATAGAGCCAGACGATGTCCACCACGATCATCACCACGACCAGCAGGAACCATTTCGCGAGGGTGTCGTGCTGCGCGCTTTCCTTGATCAGGGTGTATGACGCGAGCAGGGACGCAAATGCCAGATAGGCCTTCGGATTCGTCATACCCAGGAGAAATCCGGCCGCCGGGGAGGCGTGCGCGCCGTTGCTTCCCTTGGCGGTGTCACCGACCGGGGACGACGCAATCTTCCAGGCGAGATAGACGAGGTAAACCGTGGCGGCGATCGTCATGACGCGCATGGCCGACGGAAATGTCGTCAGCAGCGAAAACAGTCCCGCGGCGGTGACGCCTGCGGCGATGGCCAGACCCAGTTGAAGTCCGAGAAAATACGGCAGCCCGCCAACGAAGCCCCGGGCGCGACCGACCGCGATGAGCGCCGCGATCGCCGGCCCCGGCGATCCCAGCAATCCGACGGCCGCAGTCAGGAATATACCGAGTGCGACCATGCCCATTGCGAAGCCCCCTCCGACTCTGTCTATTTTTCCGACGGGTCATCCCCTACAATCGCCTGATGGAAAAGAACAGTCTTTACGATCGCCCCGACTTGTATGACTTGATGGCGCCGCGAGACCCGATCCTCGAACGCTTTTACGTCGAGACGGCGCGCGAGCGAGGCGGTCGCGTTCTCGATCTTGCGTGTGGCAGCGGTCGCCTGACCATTCCGCTGGCGCAGGCGGGGCTTGAGGTCGTTGGCGGTGATCTTTCGGCGGAGATGCTGGAGCGCGCGCGGAGCCACGCTAGAGCGCAGGTGGTCGAAGTCGATCTCGTTCGACTGGACATGCGGGATTTCGATCTCAAGGGCCGGACCTTCGATACGGTCATCGTCGCCATGAATTCGATCCTGCACCTGCACAGCCTCGATGACTTCAGAGGCTTCTTCCGATCTGTCGGCAGACATCTGACGCAGCAGGGCAGGCTGGTATTTGACGCGTTTCTGCCGAATATCGCCATCCTGAACTCAGATCCCGAGAGGCGCGAATTGATCGGCGCGGTCGTTCATCATGTGCTTGGCGCGATCACTGTCGAGGAGTCCGCACGCTACGATCCGCTTACCCAAATCAGGCATGTGGATTGGTACTGGTCTAGCGAGACGGAGAAGGACTTTTGGAAGGTCCCTTTGCGGATGCGCAGCATCTTTCCGCAGGAGATGCCTTTGCTCGTGGCTTCGGGCGGCTTGAGCCTCGTAGAGCGCTTCGGCGACTTCGATCGCAGCCCGCTGACCGCGGGAAGCATGCGGCAGATATGCCTCTGCGCTTCTACCCCAGCGTCTTGACGTAAACCGCGTAGGGCACGCCCAGAATATCCGGCGCATCGCGAACCCGCGTAAACCCCATGCGCAGATACATCGGCAGCGCGACCGTCATGATCGGCGTCGTATGCAGCGCGATGACCGGCGAGCGGTCGCGTTCGGCGCGTCGAAGGCATTCTTCCGTGAGTTGCAGGCCGATGCCCTTGCCGCGCGCGAGAGGATCGACCACCAGCATGCGGATGACCGGCCAGGCCGGATCGAAGAACGCTGCCTTCGGCCGCTGCGGCCCGACATAGGCGACGGCGCCGACGACATGGCCATCGTCTTCGGCAACGATCATCTCGCCGGTTTCGCCTGCTCCGGCATCTTCGCGACATTGGCGTTAAACAGCGGCCAGTCGGAAAAGTGCGGCTCGAATTCCGCGAATGCGGCGAGCGCCACGCGCACGACCGCTTCGGCATCCTTTGCCTGATAGTCACGCAGCATCGGCGTCGCCCTCGATTGTAATCCGGATGGAGCGGAGTGCAATCCGGGATCACCGATTCCGTATCCACTGCTCCTCGTAGGGGACGGGCCAACTTATCGTAGCCCAGCACGTGCGTGTAGACTATTTGCAATTTCCACGGGGTATCGCTCTTGACACTTGGAGGACGGCGCTCCACGTTTCGCTCTGGTAGATACGACCTGCCGCTTGCGCCCTTCGGGGAATGGTGAACGTATCGCACGCATCGTCTTGGCCCCTTTGCCGAACAACGGGCTGGCAACGCAAGCACTGGCTTTCGAGTTGTTCAAGCAAAGGAATAAGCCATGCGCGACTTCCGCGATGCTAAAGCTATGGCGCAAACGCTGCGCGCCTCTCTCGTCTCCAAAGGCTTCAAGATTTCGATTGCCGAAAGCCTCGAACTGACTGCCGAGCTGTTTGGCTTGGCTGACTGGAACACGCTTGCGGCCGCTATTCGACGCGGATCGCCTGAGTCCCGTGCAGCCTCGTCTCGGCAACCGCGTGCAAGCATCAAATGGCCTGCGGGATTTACCCACGAACTCGACCTAACCCTGGCAAGGGCTCTGGCCTACGCCGAAGCGCGAAAGCATGAGTTCGCCACGCTCGAACATCTCTTGCTTGCGCTGCTGGATGATCCGGACGCCTTGGAGGTGATGAATGCCAACCAGATTGACCTCCAAGCCCTGCGGCGAGCCACGACCTCATATATCGATGACAAGCTGAGCACCTGGGTGATGATCAACGGCGAGCGCGACACGACGCCGACGATTGCGTTTCGACGTGTGGTGCATCGTGCAACCGTGCGCAGCTTGCAACGCGAAACGAGTGGGCTGGACGTGCTGGCGACCATGTTCGGCGAGAACGCGAGTCCTGCGGTTTGGCTCCTGAGCGAGCATGGAATGACCGGCGAGCGTCTTGAGAGGGCGCTTCCTCGCGCCAGTTGAGGGGACGGTGAACGTTTCCTGTCCCCGCGGAGCTGAGATGCGGGCTACGGTATTTCCAACGTCGCGATGCTGTCATAGGCTGACCGCAAACCCGCACCATCAATCACAACAAGCGGGCAGCGAGGAAACAGCCATGGAACAGATTCGCGTCTGCACCCACGCGGGGCCGGGCTCGGAGCCCGTCATCCGCACAGTGCCGTGGCCGAAGGTCGGCCGCAAGGCCGCGCTGATCAAGGTCGGTGCCTGCGGCGTCTGCGGCACCGATCTGCATATCCTCAAGGGGCATTGGCCGAAGCCGCTGCCCTGGCCGTTCACGCTCGGCCATGAGCTCGGTGGAATCATCGTCGAGTGCGGCGAGGAGTTTACCGAGGACTTCATGAGCAAGCCGCTCAAGGTCGGCTCGAAAGTGATGATCCCTCCGCTGATGCCCTGCGGCCACTGCTATTACTGTATTCATTATCCGCAGACCGCCAACAAGTGCCTGACGCCGGTCTATTACGGCCGCTATCTCGGCTTCGACAAGGCGCCGCACATGTGGGGCGGCTGGGCCGAATATGTCTATGTCGATCTCGACATGCTGCCCGGCACCAAGATCTACAAGCTGCCCGACGACATGTCGCTGCGGCTTGGCGCGTTGTCTGAGCCGCTGACGTCCTGCATTCGCGCCTTCAACCGCGCGAGCCGCGCCGGCGGCTTCAGCTGGGGCGACACCGTGGTGATCCAGGGCTCGGGCCCGATCGGCATCCTGGCTGTCGCGGCCGCAAGGGAGATGGGGGCAGGGCGCGTGATCTGCGTCGGCGCGCCGGAGGAGCCGCGGCTGAAGCTCGCGCGCGAGTTCGGCGCGGAGGCGACCGTGAACATCGAGGAGATCAAATCGCCGCAGGAGCGCATCGCGCGTGTGCGCGAGATTGTCGGCGGCTTCGGTGCTGACCTGGTGATGGATTGCTCGGGCCATCCGACCGCCGGCCCCGAAGGCATCGAGATGCTGCGCGACGGCGGCACCTATGTCGAGATGGGGCAGTTCACCGACGCCGGCTCTATCGAAACTTCATGGCATCGCATCTGTACCAAGGATCTCAACGTACTGGGATCCTGGGGCTTTACCGGCAACGACCTGCCGCTCGGCGTCGATATGCTCTACCGCACGGCGGGCAAGTACCCCTGGCTGAAGATGCAGACGATCTATCCGTTCACGGAAGCGGGCGTCGCGCAGGCGGTGAGGGATGCGATGGCGATGAAGACGGTGAAGTCGACCATCGTGCCGTGGCCGGAATTGGTGGAGTGAGATTGTATCTCAGCTTCCTCTCGCCGAGAGGGCGGCAAGCGGTCGCGAAAAAATCGCAACCGTGACTTCCATTTTACGTTGAAGCCGCTACCTTGCGCACCTCGCAAGGCCTGCAGGTGTCATGAACAATTCATCCGAGTTTTCCGACGCATCCCTCATCTCCGATATCGACCGGCTTGCCGCCGAAGCGATGTCCATCTGGAAAGTGCCGGGCACCGCGCTTGCCGTCGTCCAGGAAGGCAAGGTGGTACTTGCGCGCGCCTACGGCCAGCGCGACGTCGAGTCCGATTTGCCGGCTACGCCGCGCACGCAATTCGTAATTTGCTCGATCACGAAGTCGTTCACCGCGACCGCGATCGCATTGCTGCATCACGAAGGGCTGCTCGACTGGACCAAACCGGTCCGCGACTATCTGCCGGAGTTTCGCCTCTCAGACGCGGTGGCGACCGAACGTGTCACCATTCGCGACCTGCTCAGCCATCAGTCGGGGTTGCCGCGGCATGATTGGATTCATTTGCCTGGCGATCTGGCGCCGGCCGAGATGCTGCCGCTGATGCGGCACCTCGAACTAAGTCGCGACATCCGCACCACCTGGCAATACAGCAATCTCTGTTACAACGCCGCCGGTCTCCTTATCGAGCGGCTGAGTGGCCAGAGCTTTGAAGCCTTCGTGCGCGAGCGTCTTACAAACCGGCTCGGCATGACGGTCAGTTTCTCGCTCGATGAGCTCGAAGCAGGACCTGAACCGGCGCGGCCTTACAAGATCGACGTCGACACGCGGTCGCCAGCGCTGCGGCTCCCGATCCGCACCACGGCGGCAGGCGCCATCAACACGTCGGTCGCCGATCTCGCCAACTGGATGCGGCTGCATCTCGGCAAGGGCGAGTTCGAGGGCGAGCGCCTGCTTCCGGCTTCGCTGGTGGAGCAACTACACGCGCCGCTCGCTCCAGTCGGCAAGTCGGAATATTCCGAGTTCGGCCACGCGCACTATGGATTGGGGCTTCAGTCCAACAGCTACCGGGGCGAGCGCATGGTATCGCACGGCGGCGGTTGGAACGGGTGGGGCTCGTTTATGACCCTGGTCCCGGACGCCGGCATAGGCGTCGCCGTTCTGACCAACCGCAGTCCGAGCGAGATACCGCCGATCCTGGCGTGGTACATCATCGATCGGCTGCGCGGCCGGGAGCCGGTCGACTGGCTCTCGCGTTTCCGCAAGATGCGCGAGGACTTCATCGCCCATATCCCGGCCGACAAGGAGGCGCGCGAGAGGGCGCGCTACAAGGACACCAAGCCGGCGCATGCGTTGTCGGCTTATGCGGCCGACTATGCTCATCCCGCCTATGGTGTGATCTCGATCCGCGAGCGCGACGGCGCACTGCATTGGTCGTGGCGCGGCATGGGCGCGCTGTTGTCGCACCGGCATTTCGAGACATTCGTCACGCCGGAGATCATCGACCAGCTCCATCCTGATAATCTCCCTATCACCTTCCAGACCGACCGTGACGGCAACATTGTGCACCTGTCGGTGCCGCTGGAGCCGATGGTAAAGGACATCGTGTTCGAGCGCCGTGCGGCCGGCGACTGCGTCGATCCCGCATTCCGCGCACGCTGCGTCGGGCAGTTCAGGAGCGGCGCCATCACTCATCGCGTTACCATGGACAGCGAAGGCAGGCTCATTCTGAAGCCGGACTACCAGCCGGCCTATCGCCTGGAGCCGCAGCAGGGCCGCGGTTTTCGCGTCGCCGAGCTGGAGGGTTTTGCCGTCGAATTTCGCGGGGAGGGGGAGAGTATCGACCAGATCGTCTTCCACCAGCCGAACGGCATCTCCGTCGCCGACCGCGTGCTGGAGCAGGAGAGTGGTCACTGATGGAGTCAAGTAAGCCGCACTCCCCCTTCCACGCCATTCGCGCGATCGACTACACCGTCATTTTCGTGCGCGACATGGTGGCGATGCGCCGCTTCTACGAGGATGTGCTCGCCTTTCCGCTGCTGCGCGAGCTCTCGCCGAACTGGATCGAGTACGGCCTGGGCAGCAACACACTGGCCCTGGCACGACCAAGCCGGACCGCGGCTGACGCGCCGACGCCGGCGGGCAGCGCCTCGCTGCAATTGGCCTTCAAAGTGCACGCGGCCGAGGTCGATGCCTGCGCCGACGAACTCGTGCGGCAGAGCGTGACGCTGCTGTCGCCGCCGACGGACCAGTCGTTCGGGCATCGGACGCTGTTCTTCCGCGACCCCGACGGCAATCTTCTGGAGGTCTACGCGGAGATCTGAAACGCGGTGACCGGCGATGCCCAAAAAGTTCCACCGGGAATCCGCGACTTATTCACGCCGAGGTGAAACTTAGGCCCCTGGTTTCGGCTTACAGTTGGCGGGAGAGGTATCGTGAAGCGAATCCTGAAACCCGTCACTTACATCCTGGCCGCCATCTACTTCCTGGTGGATGCGGTCTTCATGACCGTGGCGAGGCCGGTAGCTCGCTGGATCGGCCGGCATTTCGAATTCAGGCGCTTGCGCGCCTGGATCAGGTCGCTTTCGCCTTATCCCTCGCTCGCCTTGTTTTCCGTACCCGTCATCATTCTGGAGCCGATCAAGCCGGTGGCAGCATACCTCGCCGCAACCGGTCAGATCGTAGGCGGCGCTGCGACCTTCATCATCGGCGAACTGCTCAAGCTCGTGCTCGTCGAGCGCCTGTTCCATCTCACGCGCGACAAGCTGATGAAGATTCCGGCTTTCGCCTGGGCGTACGGCAAGTTCACCGAGATGAAGGCGTGGCTACAGGCGACCGAGGCCTGGCGCGCCATCCGCGCCCTGACCCGCGCGGCGAAGGACGCTGTTGCGCGGGCGAGAGCCAAGCTGGCCGGCAGCTTCAGCAGGCTGGCTACGTCGAGGGATTAGATCCGGGCTACGCGCGTTGCCTCTACGCGAGCTTTCGCGCTGCGGCAGTGGCCTTGTCGCCAGTATTCGGCGTGCCGGTCGGCTCGATCAGCATGAGGTGAACCTCCTCGCGCGCCACTGGGCGGTGCTCGATACCTTTGGGCACGACATAGAGTTCTCCCGGACCGAGCGTCACTGTGCGGTCCCGCAATTCGATGTCCAGCTGGCCCTTCAGGACGAGAAAGAAATCGTCGGTGTCGTCGTGCTTGTGCCAGGTGAACTCGCCCTTCACCTTCACCACCATCACGTCGCAATCGTTGAAGGTCGTGACTGTGCGCGGCGACCAATGGTCCTCGAAGGTCGCGAGCTTGTCGGCAAGTGATATGCTGTCGGCCATGTTTCCCCCGTTGCTCTGTCGTGAGCACGATTTGGGATCGAATGGCCGGCGCGGCAAGGCCGGCTATTTGACATGTCCGGATAACATGGCCTGCGCCCAATCCGGACGGCCGTTGGCGAGCGCCTGCGCCGATGCCGCTTCCCAGTCGTATTCCAGGGCCAGCATCTCGACCTGCCAGCCTCTCATTCGTTTCGTGATGATCGCATAGCGGGCGTGAGGCGAGCGGTATTCCAGCTTTGCGGCAAAAGGAATGTCCGCGAACACGGGGCAACCGACACTCCCCGGATTGAGAACCAGACACCCGCCGGGTCCATGAACAGCCGCCTGGCGGTGGCTGTGACCACACAGGACGACGCGCGCCGTTGGCTCGCTCTGGAGGCGCGTTGCAAGCACGTCGCGGCACGCCGGCACAAAGCGGCCGTCGTCGAGCGATTCTTCCAGCAGGCACGTCGTATCGTCATCGGGCGTGCCATGGCAGGCCAAAATCCCGTCCTCCAGCCGCAGCTGGGCAGGCAAGCTGTGGAGTGCGAGACGTTGCTCCGGAGTCAATGCGTGACGCGCAAATCGGCCTGCCGATGAAAGCTTGTCTTCTGGAAACTCCTCAATCCAGCGGTCATGGTTTCCGCGCACGGTCGGTAACGATAGCGATTGGAGTGCCTCGAACGTCTCTCGCGGCCACAAAGGGCTGGTGACGCAATCGCCCAGATTGACCGTGCTATCGACGCCACGCGCCTTGATGTCGGCCAGCACGGCCTCCAAGGCAGCAAGGTTGCCGTGGATATCGGAAATGACTGCCAATCGCATCGTTGTGCTCCCACGACCCTCGGCCCGAACTTCGTCCAATTGCGCTTCAGGTTAATCGAGGTGGCCAAAAAAATCTGCTGCAACCTTCGGGCGCGGTTCTCCCCGCCAAGCCATGCATCAGAGGTATGGTGATTTCAGAGCACTTGGCGTAAAGAGCGCCCTGATCAATCCAGCGTGCGGCCGGGCCGTTTGCCGCGCATGCAGCTCAGGTCTGCCGGTTCACCGTTCCGCGCCTGAATTAACCAAGGTTTTCCATCTCGTGTCTTTCCCGGCCCTGACCCCGCCGCTCGCCCGAGCTTTGGCCGAGCGCAACTACGATTCCCCGACCCCTGTTCAGCTCGCCGTGCTCGCGGACGACGCCGCTGGCCGCGACCTGCTGGTTTCGGCCCAGACCGGCTCCGGCAAGACGCTCGCCTATGGTCTGGCCATGGCCAAGGATCTGTTCGGTCACGCCGAGCGGTTCGAGCAGGCCGGTGCGCCGCTTGCCCTGATCGTCGCGCCGACCCGGGAGCTTGCCTTGCAGGTCCAGCGCGAGCTCGCCTGGCTTTACGGACATGCGGGCGGCCGCGTCGTCTCCTGTGTCGGCGGCATGGATCCGCGCCGCGAGCAGCGCGAGCTTGCGGCCGGCGCTCACATCGTCGTCGGCACGCCCGGCCGGTTGTGTGATCATTTGCGCCGCGGCCGTCTCGACATCTCGCAATTGAAGGTGGTCGTCCTCGACGAGGCCGACGAGATGCTCAATCTCGGTTTTCGCGAGGACATGGAATTCATCCTCGAGACCACGCCGGATACGCGGCGCACCCTGCTGTTCTCGGCGACGTTTCCGCGCGGCATCGTCGCGCTGGCCAAGCAGTACCAGCAGCAGGCGTTCCGGATCGAGGTTGCCGGCGACGAGGGCGGTCACGCCGACATCGAGTATCGCGCGATCCGGATCGCGCCCGCCGATGCCGAGCACGCGGTCGTCAACGTGCTGCGCTTCTACGAGGCGCCGAGCGCGCTGGTGTTCTGCAGCACACGCGATCACGTCAGGCATTTGCAGGCGGCGCTGCTGGAGCGCGGCTTCTCTGTCGTCGCCTTGTCAGGTGAATTGACCCAGAACGAGCGCACCATGGCGCTGCAGTCGCTGCGGGACGGACGCGCCCGCGTTTGCGTCGCGACCGACGTTGCCGCCCGCGGCATCGATTTGCCGAGCCTCGATCTCGTCATTCATGCCGACCTGCCCAACGACGCCGAGGTCATGCAGCATCGCTCGGGCCGCACCGGGCGTGCCGGCCGCAAGGGGACAAGCGTCCTCCTGGTGCCGCCCGCGCGGCGGCGGCGCGCGGAGCTGCTGCTCAATCTCTCAGGCATCGACGCTGTCTGGGGCACGGCGCCGCAGGCGGAGGAAATCCGCAAGCTCGATCATGACCGCATGAAGGACGTGCTGTTCACCGAGGAGACGACCGCCGACGATCTGGCGCTGGCGCAGGCATTGCTGGCCGAGCGGTCGGCCGAGGACATCGCCGCGGCGCTCGCGCGGCTCTATCGCGCGCGGCTGCCGTCGCCCGAGGACATCATCGATCCCGGTGAGCGAAGCAGCCGGCCGCGCGACGATCGCGGTCGTGACAGGTTTCAGGGCGAGGGCGGCGACGATCGTCCCGGGAAGGTGCGACCGAAGTCCGGCAAAGCGTCCTCGAAACACGGCATGGCGGAGGCGAGCGTCTGGTTTCGCGCCGCGATCGGACGGCGCAAGAATGCGGAGGCGCGCTGGCTGCTGCCGATGATCTGCCGCCGCGGCGGCATCGACAAGCGCGACATCGGCGCCATCAAGATCATGGACACGACCACCGAGTTCGAGATTTCCGAGCGGGTCGCGGAGTCCTTCGCCGTCAAGGTCAAGCGACCGGACAAGGAAGACAGCATTCGCATCGAGCCGATGGCGGATGCGCCGCAGCGGCAGGCGCCGTCAGAAGAGCGGTTCGAGGCACCTCGGCGCGAAGCCCGCGACAGCGACCATCGTGAACGTCAGGGCGATCGCGCGCGCGACACGGGTGGATTCAAGCCACGCGGCAAGCCTCACGGCGAGCGCGCGCCGAAATTCGACGATGCTCCGGCGTTCGGAAAGAAAAAGAAGCACAAGAACAAGCCGGGCCACGCTGAGCCCTCAGTCACCCCTTGGCCGGTGAAGGGCGCGCCGGGAAAGAAGCCGAAGAAGAAAAAGCATCGCGGCTGAACTGCCGGCGATCAACATCGACAACAATGATGCCGCCGGATCGCACCGGCGACATCATCTGAAAAATCAGGTGCGGGATCAGCGGCCACCGCCGCCACCACCACCACCACCACCTCCGCCGCCGCCACCACCGCCGGCATCACGCATCGCCGAGCTGTAGCGGGGATCGGTCTGCTTCATGTAGGTGGGTGAGGTGTCGTGAGTGAGGTTGACGCGGCTTCTGCCAACCGGGGTCGGCATCTCGATCAGAAAGCCGCAGCCCTCGAAGAAAGCGGAATCGCAGCCGTAGGTCCGGAATTGCGCAGCGTTGGCACTGGTTGCGCTGAACGCCGTCGTCGCAACGAATGCAATCAAAGCAACTTTCGACAATGTGAGTTTCATGGAAATTCTCCAGTCTCGTTCGGCGAGACCAGAACGGCCCGCACAGTTCTTCGACGGAGGCTGGCTAAAACCGGTTCGAGTGCCACGCTTCACGCCCGCGTGAGCCGGGGCGCAGGATAGGGGCGTTACGTCGCAGCGAGGTCGCGGAGCATGTAGGTCGCGCCTTCGCCGTAGGACGCGAGCTTTGCGCGCAGTTCCGCGTCCGCCGTGACGGGCTGGAAGCCGAGACGTTCCCACAACGGCCGCGTGGCGTAGACCGAGACCAGCGCGAGCGTTGCGACGCGTGAGGCGCGCGCCAGCTCCTCGGTCGTTGCAACATAAGCGCGCGCAACGCCGCCGCGGAAATCAGGCAGCACGGCAACGTCGTGCACGTAGAGACAATCCGCATCATCGGGCAACCGTTCGAGGAAGCGGTTGAGCGGCGGAATCCGGTGCTGCTTCCAGGGATGCGCCAGTCCGTAGCCGGCGATCTCGTCGTCGGCGATGAGCACGCGGCAGCCATCGGGATAGAGCCGCATCTTCTCCGCGAACACGTCGGGGCTCTCAGGAAGATCAGGATGGATCCGCGCTGCGATCGCGCTGATCGCGATCAGGTCGGAGGCGCGCGCGGGACGCCAATGCGGCATGCTCATGTCGATCTGTTGGTCCGTCTCAATCATTCCAGTTTATTCCGCCGCGACGCTGCGCGCAGCGAAAAATATCTTTGCCGCCGTCCGAGGAATACGAAGCGTCGCGCGGCGTCCTATCCCATGCAAGCCAATTGCATGACAGGAGATACCATGACGTCCTCGATCCGCCTCGCGCTCACGCTCGCAGTCTCGCTCGCGATCGTTCCCGCCGCCTTCGCCGCGCCGCCGACCAAGACCGGCGAGACCGACAAGGGCAACGTGCTCACCGACGCCAAGGGCATGACGCTCTACACCTTCGACAAGGATGCGGACGGCAAGTCGGCCTGCAACGGACCTTGTGCGACAAACTGGCCCGTGCTGAAGGCCGAGCCGAGCGATGCCGCGGCCGACGGCTACACAGTCATCACGCGCGACGACGGATCGAGGCAGTGGGCCTACAAGGGCAAGCCGCTCTACACCTTCGCCAAGGACCAGAAGCCCGGCGACGTCACCGGCGACGGCTTTTTGAACGGCGCCTGGCATCTGGCGATGCCGTGAGCGGACCATCCGCTGCGGGAATGCGAGGTGGCGTCTGAAATTCGATGAGACGCCACCGGTCTCGTGCCCCGGACGCAGCGCGGCGTTGGCGATACGAAGTATCGTTCAAGGCGGTGCGCGGCAGGGCGGTCCATCAACGCGCAGCCAATCGGCAACAAGCCGCTATCCGGAAACGGGCAAGTCCTGGCCGCACACCCGGAGGAAGCTCCGGGTACCGGCGTCGCCGGAGCTGATCTCAAGTTGGCAGAAGTCATTGCGGCAACTTGAACGACGTAAAAGCGGCCGCCTGTGTCGCTTCGTCGCTTGAGGCGAATTTATTCAAGTCGAGAGTCCGAAAGCGAACCGAAGGCCCGACTTTAGTTGGTCATAGTTGGCTCCGGCGGGGGCGAGAGCATCACATCGGCAACAGCATCCCTCCGTTTTGAGAGTAGGGGCACTGGTTTCCCGGTGCGGCCCGCACCAGGGAGCTTCGGGGAGTCTTCAATCCATTATCTGGTTTCGCGTGAAAGGATGAATGACGATGAACGATGCCAATGTGAAAGCGGAGACGAATGCCACTCCGCCGAATGGTGACGCAAAGCTCAAGTTCGGCATGCCATTTTTCAACATCCAGGCGATCTTCGGCGATCTCGCCGAGCAACGCGCCGCGCGGGCCAAGGCAAATTTCGAGCAGATGAAGGTGGCTTCCGAGGAGATCAGCGGAGCTCTCCGCGAAGCCTGGTCGACCAGTGCCACGCGTGCCGCCGATTACGGCACCAAGGTCATTGAAATATCGAACGTCAATACCAGCTCCGCGCTGGAATTCCTGTCCCAGCTGGCGAATGCGAGATCGTTTGCCGATGTCGTGAACCTCTCCACCACCCACAGCCGCAAGACCTTTGAAGTGGCTTCTGGCCAGAATCGGGAGCTTTGGGACCTTGCCCAGAAGGTCGCGACCGAAACGGCCGAGCCGATCAAGAAGAGCTTCAACCGGGTTCTACATAGGGCTGCTTGAATCGAGGCTAACGGCCGCGTGGATCGGCTGGACGAGCGTCTTCGCCAGAAGAGACGCCGTCCAGCCGGTGGCGGCCAGACTTGCCGCGAGCTGATGCCAAGCTGGAGGAAATCAGATGGGTATGGTGATGATCAAATGCCCGGAAACGGGCCGCGCCATTTCGACCGGGATCGAGATGGATCGCGAACGATTTCGATGCAGTGCAGTGTTCTTTTCGCGCACATATTGCGGGATGTGCGCGGCGACGCACGAGTGGTTCGCCAAGGAGGCCTGGGTCTATGAATCGGTCTTGGCGAACGGGAAGTCCGGGGGCGGGCAGCCGTTGCGGGCCGGCGCGGCGTGAAGCAGCCTGACGGCATCCTGCGAAACGATCCGATCGATCCGGCGGCTCATCACCTTGTAGCACTCGCATGCGACGATCTCGAGCCGCTGCCTGTCGATTTCGAGTTGGCCGCGCCGGCTGGATTTCAGGGCCCTTGACGCGCGAAGTGCGCTCACGATGTGCGTGACGGTGGTGCGCCGGACGCCGAGCAGTTCCGACAGCGTCTCCTGCGTCAGGGGCAGGGCGTCACTGCTGCCCTCCGTCCGATCGTGAATGTGAAGCAGCCAGCGGGCCAGGCGGGCTTCGACGGAGTGCAGCGCGTTGCAGGCCGCGACGTGCTGGACTTGGGTCATCAGCGCCCTGGTGAGAATCTGAACCAACCTTCTGATGGCGGGACTGCGTTCGAGCGCCGTCTGAAACCGCGCGGGCGAGACTTGCAATGCGGTGCCGGCGACGCGGACGACCGCCGTCATGGGGGAGCGGAGGGGGCCGAGCGCCGTCATGAGGCCGACGGCGCCGTCGTTGCCGATGACGGCGGTTGCGGCCGTCTGTCCGTTCGGCAACTCCATGATGAAGGCGATCGCGCCGCTGCAGGGGAAGTAAAGGTGTTCGATCCGGTCGCCCGACCGGACCAGGACTGCGTCGTGTGGAAGAGGCACTTTCCGCAGATGCGGTGCGAGCAAGGCGAAGTCGGCCGGCGGTAACGCAGCTAACAGGCGATTACCAACTCTGGTCGCGTGCTCCATCACGGGGAATGGTCCCTCGACGGAGGCCCGGCGGCGAGCGAATGCATCGTCTCCGGCCGAGCCGCGTTGCCGTGCAGACACTTGCCCGGCAGACAGGAAAACGCACGATAGCAGTTAAGGTTCCACTGCTAGATCGCAAGTCTACACGCCGGCACGTTGATCCGAGATCTGATCGGGCGACAATGATCGGGCCGTTTGCACGCGCTGCGCGCACGGCATCAGCGTTGCTCTAACTCAGCCCCTCATACACCATCAGCCTGCGCGCGATCTGCAGCGGGCAGATGGCTACGCGATCAGCCGGCGCTGCAAGCCTTGCTCACGCAGCCGGTACCAGTCCGTAGCGCAGCATCGTCTCTTTCATCTTCGCGGGATCGGGTGGCGCGCCGGCCGACAGGAGTGCGGCCATCTCCGTGAAATATTGCGGGCCCAGCACCCCGGGGCTCAGGATGCACAGGCATGTTGCCGGTCCCATCGAACGGTTGGTGAAGCCGTGCACGATGCCGCGCTTGATGAAGACCGATTCTCCGGGGCCGAGATCGTTCTGCTTGCCGTCGATCGTCCAGGTCGATACGCCGGACAGCCCGTAGATGGTTTCGTCCCAGCGGTCGTGATAGTGCGGGATCGGCATCCGCGCATTCGGCTGCAACGTCATTTCGAAGATGTCGACGCTGCCGCCGGTGTCATCCTTGCTGTGCAGGAAGCGGAGCTGAAGCGTGCCGAAATCGATCATGTCGGACATGGCCGGATCATCCGGTGAGAGGCTGCATCGAAGTCGCGTCGTTCGCCCACATCGGAGCGAAAAATTACCTCAGCCCCTCATACACCATCAGCCCGCGTGCGATCTGCAATTTGCGGATCGCGCGCGGCAGCAGCTTCTCCGGCTGGTGCAGATAGCGCCAGGAGGTGAGGGCGAATGCGGACAACGCGCCGCATTCGTCGTCGAACGGTGCGAGCACGCCCGTGACACTCACCGGCGTATGCGGGCGGGCGTTGAAGGGCAGCAGCAGCAACTCGAGATGCGCCTTGCTGCCGTCTTCACGCGCCGCGGTGATGCCGGCGATCGCACCTAACGTCTCGTCGGCGACGATGGTGGTGATCTCCTCGATCTCGCTGCGGCTGGCCTCGGTGAACATCGCCGCAAAACTCTGGTCCTTGAGGTCGAGCCCCGCGAGCGCGCAGACGCGCGTGCCGGCAACGCGGAACGGGAAGCCGAGGTTTTGTTCGCAGGACAGCACGAAGATGTCGCCGAGCAGGCCGCGGACCGCGGCCGGATCGATGTCGGCCCGATCAGGGGCTCGCGCAGTGCCGCGCTTCTTGTCCCAATACGCGAAGAATGCGCGGCTCGATGGATGTTTCATGACTGAACGCTTACCCCGGGGCGCTACTTCACGGGACAAACCTGTCCCGCTTCAGTGCACCCGCGATCCCTTTCGTTGTTGTGCAGGAGGGGATTTGCAGCGTCCATGCCGTGGAGGCGTTTTCGCACCCCCGGAGGCCGTCTTTGCGTCGTTAACGTTAAATTAACTATGCGCTTTCCGTCCCAAGCCCCGCTGGTATGGTGATCGCGGTCGCAAGCCTCGCCGCTTTCATCCAGGTTCTCGGCGGGGCCTGTACACAGGCGTCAAACAGTTTGGTCGCGGGCCGCGGGGAGGGGGGGGGATACACCTTTTTCCTCTGGGTACCGGAAGACCGACACGGACAGGCAGGGCTTTCCCAGGGCCCTGCCTTTTCCTTTTGTGCACTTGCGCTAGGCCGGCAAAGGCGACTATCTCCAAGATCTGTCGTTAAGCCCGTCGCTCCGATCGCGCCTGAAAGCGAAGCTGCCTTGGATTCCCCGCAAGATTCTCCGCCGCAAGATCCTCGACCGGACATGCCGGCTGTTGTCGAGGGACCTCCGCGCGAGCCGATCCTGACGCTGCCGGTCGCGCTGACCGCCTACATCATCCTGCTGGCGGTGATCCATTTGCGGATGCTGCTGCCGCCGGAGATCGAGAACTGGACCGTCGACGTCTTCGGCTTCATCCCGAAGCGCTACGATTCTTCGCTGCTCAATCTGCAGATCCCCGGTGGGGCCGGCGCAAAGGTCTGGACCTTCGTGACCTATTCGCTGCTGCACGCCAATCTGACCCATCTCGGCTTCAACGTGCTGTGGCTGCTGCCGTTTGGCAGCGCGCTGGCCCGGCGCTTTGGCGCGATCAGGTTCTTCCTCTTTCTGGCGGTGACGGCGGCCGCCGGCGCGCTCGCCCATCTCGTCACCCATGAGCACGCGGTGGCGCCGATGATCGGCGCCTCGGCCTCGGTGTCCGGCGCGATGGCGGCGGCGATCCGCTTCGCGTTTGTTCGCGGCAGCTTCCTGTCGTTCAACCGATCGGACGCCGATACCGCCGCGCGGGTTCCGGCACTGCCGCTGTCGCGCGCGCTGCGCGACGGGCGCGTGGTCGGCTTCCTCGCGGTCTGGTTCGGCGTCAACATCATCTTCGGCGTCGGCGCCATCGGCGTGGACTCCGAAACCACGAGCGTCGCCTGGCAGGCGCATATCGGCGGCTTCTTCGCAGGCCTTCTGCTGTTCGCGCTGTTCGATCCCGTGCCGCGCGTGCGAAACGATGCTGCGGATGCGTCATCACAGGACGTTTCAGACCGAATTTGAAGCGGCGCTTGCGACGCCGCCCGAATTCATCCATCATTCCCGAGAAGAATGTTCCGAAGCGACAAGCCGCTAGCGGCAATGCTTCGCAAAGCGCCCGAGCGCGAAACCGGCGCCTAAACTGTTAGTTGAAGACTCGAAGAACAAGTCCGGACCGCGAAGAGCGGACGGATCCGATTCAGGAGGCGACAATGACGGTACGTTCCATTCTCAACGCCAAGGGCCACCAGATCATGAGCGTCGAGCCCGACGCCAAACTGGCTGCTGCGGTCAAGCTGCTCGGCGAGAAGAAGATCGGCGCAGTGCTGGTGATGAACCAGAGCCGCCTCGAAGGCATCCTGTCCGAGCGCGACATCGTGCGCGTGATCGGCGAGCGCGGCGCCGGCGCGTTGGAGGAGCCGGTCTCTCAGGTCATGACCCGCAAGGTCGTGACCTGCAAGGAGACCGACACGGTTGCCGAGCTCATGGAGACGATGACCACCGGCAAGTTCCGCCATCTGCCCGTCGTCGACAACGGCAAGGTGGTCGGCCTGATCTCGATCGGCGACATCGTCAAGCGCCGCGTCCAGGAATACGAGAACGAGCAGGAAGCCCTGCGCGACTACATCAAGACCGCCTGACCGGTCTCACTCGTTCGCCGTCGGCGCGGTGCCCGCGGGCGCCGGCGCCAGCACATGGATTGCCTCCTGGATCGATTCCAGCGCGCGCTCGGCGGCGCGCGTACCGTGCGCGATCAGATCCTCGGAGCGGTGGAAGTCGAACCAGCCGAACTGGCCGACCCGCGGCGTGATCAGGAGATCGGGTGGATCGCCGGCAAGGCGGGCGCGGGTGATGCGGTCCTGCATGATGTTGAAGGCGTCGACCATCACCGAGGAGATGCCGGGCCGTCCGGCCCCGCCGAAGAACTCGCGCTTCATGGTTTTCTCGGGCGAGAACAATCGCGGAAAGCGCCGCTTCGCCGGTGTCGCCGCGACCACGGGCGCGTCCGGTTCGGGCACCGTGCCGTGCGCATAGATCGTCGTGGAATGGGTGAAGATGTCGCTGGAAAGATTTGCAGCGATGACGATTTCGGCGCCGAGCGCGCGCGCGGCCGAGACCGGCACGGGATTCACCAGCGCGCCGTCGACCAGCCAGCGGTCACCGATCAGGACGGGCGAGAAGATGCCCGGCAGGGCGTAGGAGGCGCGCATCGCCTCGACCACGCGGCCGCGCGTCAGCCAGATCTCGTGGCCGGTGCGGACTTCAGTCGCGACGGCGGCGAACTTGATCGGAAGGTCTTCGATCAGGGTCTGGCCGACTGCTTCCTCGAGCCGGGTGGCGAGCTTTTCGCCGCCGATCAAGCCGGAGCCGTTGAGGCGGATGTCGAGATAGCCGAGGATGTTGCGCATGCCTTGCAGGCTGCGCCCCCAGTCCTCGAGCGTATCGAGCCGGCCGGCCGCATGAAGGCCGCCGACCACGGCGCCGATCGAGGTGCCGACCACGACGTCGGGGACGATGCCATTGGCGGCCAGGGTCCTGAGGATGCCGATATGGGCAAAGCCGCGCGCCGCGCCACCGCCGAGTGCAAGGCCAATAACCGGCCGTCGGACGCTGCCAAGACCGACCTTCTCGCCATTGGAGCCGTTCACGCCCCGACCCTTCAAGATATCAAGCACCGAAACCCTCCTACTCCGGGCCAGCCCTCACACCAGAGTAGGCGCCGTACTTCCGCTCCGCCAGAACAGGGGCAAAGCATGGTTTATACCGTTCGGGACGCAGGGGGCAGGAGTGTGGCGAGCACCGGCTGCCTCTGCTTTAATCATGCAGGCGTGAAGCGGGTTCCAAAGAACGTATCGGGGCCGTATTTCCTGGGGGGTCGGAGGCTTGAATTTGCCGCGTTTTCGGTGAAAAGCAGGTGGCATGACTCTCGGGGGTGACGGCATCATCGGATGGCGGCGCAGCGTATCGCTGCTGCCGACGCTGATCGTTGCTGCCTGCCTCTATACCCTTGGCCAAAACGCTGCGCAGGCGCAGCTTTTCTCCGATCGTCCGCCGCCGGTGCCGCCCGCCTCGGTGCCCGATCCCGGCGGCGCCGTCAGCTTGGCGCCACCCTCAGGCCCGGGCGCCGGGCCTCCGAGCCTGCCGCCGACCCTGATGCAGCCGAATACACCCAGCATGCCGCCGCCCGCGGTCTCGACCGTGCCGGCGGCCCCGCCGCTCAACGCGGCCGTGCCGGGCCAGGGCGTGCTGTCGCTGACCGCGAAATACGGCAAGGATTCTCCCGCGATCAGCAGCGGCCTGGTCTGGCGCGTGTTCGCCGACCGTCCCGACGAGAACGGCACCTTCAAGCTGATCCGCGAGGACCGCAACGCCACGCCGAACATCGTGCTGCCGCCCGGCAATTACGTCGTGCACGTCGCCTTCGGCCTCGTCAGTGCGGTGCGCACCGTCAGCCTCAAGGCCGAGACCGACCGCGAATCTTTCGTGCTGCCGGCTGGCGGCCTGCGCATCGAGGGCCGCGTCGGAACCAGCCGCATTCCGCAGAACCAGATCTCGTTCGCGATCTACAAGGGCAGCCAGTTCGAGTCCGGCGAGCGTGCCTCGCTGGTGCCGAACGTCGCTGCCGGCGACGTCGTGCTGATCCCGGAGGGCACCTACTACATCATCTCCAACTATGGCGACGCCAATTCGGTGGTGCGCTCGGACATCCGCGTTCAGGCCGGCAAGCTCACCGACGTCACCATCACCCACCGCGCCGCTGTGATCACGCTCAAGCTCGTCAGCGACAGGGGCGGCGAGGCGCTCGCCAACACCGCCTGGTCGGTGCTGACCCCGGGCGGCGACGTCATCAAGGAATCGATCGGCGCCTTCCCGCGCGTCGTGCTCTCCGAAGGAGAATACCGCGCCATCGCCAAGAACGAGGGCAAGGTCTACGAGCGGGGCTTCAACGTCGTCAACGGCGTCGACGGCGAAGTCGAAGTCGTCGCGCGCTAGCCACCCGCAAGCCTTCTCACTTCCGATACCGCAGCGCCTCCACCAGCACGGCGAAGGCCGGCGTCGGCTGCCGCCGGCTCGGGTAATAGAGGTGATAGCCGGCGAACGGCGCGCACCGTACCGCGCTTCTCATTCAGCGCACGAAAATCAAACCGGACGCTTGTCGAACTGCTCGGCGAGATCCGCGGCAGTGAAGAAGGTGACGCCGGCACAGATCGCGCTGGCCTGGCTGCTCGCGCAGAAGCCGTGGATCGTGCCGATCCCCGGCACCACCAAGCTGCACCGGCTCGAGGAAAATCTCGGCGCGGCCGCAGTGACGCTGTCGGATGCGGATCTGACTGCAGTTGCAGGGGTGCTGGCCAAGGTGGCCGTGCAGGGCGACCGCTATCCCGCGCATCTCCAGGCGCGAGTCGGCCGCTGAGCGGTGTCGTGAATGCCCGGTGAGCGTTCGCTTACCGGGCGTGCCCGACTTGTGTTCTGACTTGAATACCTTTGCGAGCGCTACCAGGCAGCATTCGAAGCATTAAGAAACACCGGCAGCGCGTGCTTATTCCACAAGCGTCGCGACTTCGTCACAGCCGGTGCAAGATACGCATTTCCGATAATCAATTTTATTCTCTTTCCATCCTGCTGCGTTATATGTCGGACATCCGTCTAACGGGGGAGGCCGGAGCAGGCGTACGCGCTTTGCGAGACCGGCAAGAGCAGGGGACCAAGCCCGTCGGCATGTTCGAAGTGATCCTCACCAGGCGTAAGCGGTTTGGCTGGCGATGGCAGGTGTGCGACCAGTCCGGCAAGATATTCGCCGGCGGCTTCGAGCGCACCCGGCCGTCCGCGAAATATCATGGCGAGCGCGCATTGTTCTTCCTGTTGTCGCAGGCCTATCTGCGCAATCGCTCCGCGGCGTCCAGCGAGGACTAGCCGCGTTCGCGCTCCGGGCTACCAGGCCAAGCTCAGACATCGACGACCAGTTTCGTAGCCCGGGTGAGCGAGGCGATACCCGGGACAGCTCTTGCGGAATCCCGGATGTCGCTTCGCTCATCCGGGCTACAGCTTCGATCTCAGATATCCACCACCAGCTTGCCCTTTGTGGCGTGATCCCTGATCAGTGCATAGGCATCGCCCACACTCTCCAGCGTGAAGCGCCTGTTATCGACGAGCGGCACCAGCTTGCCGGCCTCAACGAGGCGCGTGGCCTCGATCATGATCTCACCGTGATGCGCGCGGCCTTCGCCTGACAGCAGCGGCAGCAGCGTGAACACACCGGAATAGCTGGCGGCGCGGAACGAGAGCGGCGCAAGCGCATGCGTGCCCCAGCCAAGCGCGCTCACGACATGGCCAAAACGGCGCACCGCTTCGAAGGACGCATCGAGCACCTTGCCGCCGACAGTGTCGTAGACGACGTCGAAGCCGCGCCCGCCGGTATGCTCTGTAATGTAAGCTTCGATCGCAGCGCCGCGGTCGATGAATACAGCGCCAAAGCCTTCGATGGTGGCGCGCTGCGCTGCCGAGCCGGTCGCGAACACCTCTGCCCCGAGGGCGCGCGCGATCTGGATCGCGACATGGCCGACGCCGCCCGCACCGCCATGAATCAAAACCTTCTGGCCGGCCTTCAGCGCGGCGCGATCGATCAGGCCCTCCCAGGCCGTGATGAAGATCAGGGGCAGGGCGGCTGCCTCCCGCATGCTGAGATTGGCGGGCTTGGGCGCCAGCAGGTCGGCATCGACGGCTGCGAATTCGGCCAGCGATCCCGGCACGCCGCCGACGCCGCCAGTCATGCCATAGACTTCGTCGCCCGGCTTGAACCGCGTCACGTCGTGTCCGGTCTGTTCGACCACGCCGGCAAGGTCGATCCCGGGGATCGCGGGCAGCGGATGGCACGCATGCGCCGCAGCACCCGCGTGGATCTTGGTGTCGAGCGGATTGACCCCGCTGGCGCGCACCCGCACCAGCACCTCGCGCGGGCTGATCTCGGGTGTGGAAATGGTTGAAAGCCGCAATGGCGCGTTGTGGGTCTCCAGGATGGCTGCGCGCATCGTCGATGGCCTGGTCATGATCGTCTTGCTCCGTTGTCGGCCTCCAATATGCTCATGAATTTTTGCATGAGAAGGAACAAGAATGTACGATGATCGTGCATTTATGTATGAGGGGGCTGGATGGACTGGAGCGATCTGCGCATCTTCCTGGCAATTGCGCGCGAAGGCACGCTCGGGGCTGCCGCGCGAAAGATCGGCCAGACCCAGCCGACGATGGGACGGCGGCTTCGCGCGCTCGAGACGGCGTTGGGACAGACGCTGTTCCAGCGTACCGCCGATGGTTTCGTGCTGACCGACGAGGGCACCGCCGTGCTGCGCCACGCGGAGCGGATCGAGGAAGAGGCGCTTGCGCTTCAGCGTCACGCCTCCGGCGCGGAGACGCAGCTCGACGGCGTGTTGCGGCTGTCGTCGTCGGACTGGTTCGGAACGGTCATGCTGTCTCCGGTGATCGCCGCGTTCGGCAAGCGCCATCCCAAGGTGACCGTCGAGCTCCTGACCGATGCGCGCCTCTACAGCCTGCCGCGCCGCGAGGCCGATCTGGTCTTCCGTATCAAGCCATTCGACGAGCCTGAAGTGATCTCGCGAAAACTGCTGCACATTCCCTACGCGCTCTACGGCAAGAGGGGCAGCAAGCCGCCGCGTGCGGGAGACGGCAGCGGCATCCGCGTTGTGACCATGAATGCCGAATTCGCCGACATGCCCGACGCCGTGTGGCTGAAGCGCACGCTGCCGCATGCGGAGATCGCTTCGCGCAGCAACAACAGACAGGCACAGGCCGAGCTCTGTGCGAGCGGCGGCGGGTTCGCCGTGCTGCCGCGTCCGCTTGGCGACAGCGACCGCCGCCTCGTCGCGCTCGACATCGGTGCGATGCCGCCCGGGCGCGATACCTATGTCGGCTATCACCGCGATCTCAGGAGCCTGGCGCGCCTGCGCGCGCTGCTCGATGTCGTGATCGAGAAGCTGGCGTGATGGTCTCGTAGCCCGGGTGAGCGAAGCGATACCCGGGACCGGTGGTGCCGTGGAACCCCGGATGTCGCTTTGCTCATCCGGGCTGCGAGATATCGCGTTGCCCCTCGGGCAAAATAGCTCAACACTCGATCAACCCGCGCCGTGCTGGGCGGCTCTGCGCCGCAACGCCAAGCGCGTTGCAGCGCGTCCGGGACACGAGAGGGACGGACGCCTTTGCACCACCGTCATAGTCTCTAACGCGCACTAACCAACGCCTGACTTAAAACTGTCATAATCGCTGAATTGGAACCACGCCTGCGTCCTTTTTACACGCCATTAATCGCCTCTGCATTGGATACGCGGGGAAAGTGCGTTGGGGACTGCAATGAGTGCCGCGAAGAAAGCGTCGGGAAAACCGGCCACCGAAATGTTTGACGACATCCCGGTGCTTCAACGCAAATGGCGTGCCGCGTTGAAGCCGGGTGACCGGCTGCCGCGCTATGAGGACGTGATGCTCGGCAGTCTTGGACGGCTCGCCGACCATATCGCGCTGCTGAAGAACGATGGCGCGCTCGAGCTGTCGCGCAGCGGGCGTTACGTGCAGAAATGGCTCGGCGAGGAGCGCTGGGACATCCCGGTCGCCGAGCTCTCGCCCGATTGCGCCACGGCGCTGTCGGAGGCCGTGGCGAGCGCGCTCGAAAACGGACGGCCGCACCAGGCCAGCGCGCATTGCGTGCGCGACGGCATGGTCAGGACTTACGATCTGCTGGCGCTGCCGACCGCCTCGCGCTGGGGGGCCACGCTGGTTGGCGCCTACATCAACGAGCGCGGTGCGCAATACAATCTCCTGGACGCAATCTTCTCTTCGACCGATGACGCCGTGGTCTCGCTGGCGACGCTGCGCGATGCCGCGGGCAAGCCGTTCGACCTCCAGATCGTGCACCACAACAAGAGCGCCGGTGCGCTGCTGAAGGTCGCGAGCGCGGGCCTGTTGTGGCGGCGGATCGGCGAGGGGAATACGCTCCTGGCCTTGCCCGAAGTCATGGATTTCCTGCTCAAGGCGGTCTCGGGCGGCCGCGGCGAGCAGCTCGAGATCGAAAACGACGGACGCTACCTTCGCCTCAGTGCCACCGCGTTCGCCGACGTGGTCTCGCTGACGGTCTCCGACGTCACCGCGTTGAAGCGGCGCGACGCCTCGTTCCGCCTGCTGTTCGACAACAACCCGATGCCGATGTGGGTGTTCGAGGCACAGACCAAGGAATTCCTCAGCGTCAACGATGCCGCGGTCCAGCATTACGGCTACAGTCGCGCCACCTTCCTGCGCATGAAGCTGCACGAGATCTGGCCCGAGGACGAATGGGACAGCCACGCCGAGGCGCTCGAACGCATCGGCGACACCTATCACTCCTCGCGCAACTGGCGCCATCTGCGCGCCGACGGCAGCGAGATCGAGGTGCTCACCTTCGGCCGCCGCGTCGTCTTCGACGATCGCGACGGCTATCTGGTCGCGGTCGTCGACATCACCGAGCGGCGCAAGGCCGAGGCGCGGATCGCTCACATGGCGCACCATGACGGGCTCACCGACCTGCCGAACCGCGAACATTTCCAGCAGCGCTTGAAGCAGGCGCTCGACCAGGCCGGGGGAAAACGGGTTGGCGTACTCTATATCGACCTCGACCTGTTCAAGAACATCAATGATTCCTTCGGGCATCCGGTGGGTGACCGCCTGCTGAAGCAAGTAGCCGAACGCCTCAATACCGCGGTCCGCGGCGCCAATCTCGCGGCCCGGCTTGGCGGCGACGAGTTCGCGGTGATCCTGGCGGCCGAGGTCTCGCCGAACGAGGCCAGCGCCTGCGCGGCCCTGCTGATCGACATGCTGAAGGCACCCTACGACCTCGACGGCCAGGAGATGGTGATCGGTGCCAGCATTGGCATCGCGCTGTCGCCCGGCGATGGCACGACGTCGGAAGAGTTGATGCGCAATGCCGACATGGCGCTGTACCGGGCCAAGTCGGACGGCGGCGGCGTGCATCATTTCTTCGAGCGCGAGATGGATCTGCAGGCGCAGAAGCGCCGCGACATGGAGCTCGACCTGCGCCGCGCGTTTGCCAATGGCGAGTTCGAGCTGCACTACCAGCCCCTGGTGTCGATCGCTTCCGACCGCATCGCCGGCTTCGAGTCGCTGCTGCGCTGGCGTCATCCCGACAAGGGCATGATCTCGCCGGCAGAGTTCATTCCGGTCGCCGAAGACATCGGCCTGATCACGCAGCTCGGCGAGTGGGTGCTGCGCGAGGCCTGCGCCGAAGCGGTGAAATGGCCCGTCGACGTCAAGGTCGCGGTCAATCTGTCGCCGGCGCAATTCCGCAGCCGCAACCTGGTGCAGGTCGTGATTTCCGCGCTTGCGCAGTCCGGCCTGTCGCCGAAGCGGCTCGAGCTCGAGATCACCGAGTCGATTTTCCTGGCCGAGACCGATGCCAATCTCGCCATCCTGCATCAGCTGCGCGAGCTCGGCGTCAGCATCTCCATGGATGATTTCGGCACCGGCTATTCCAGCCTCAGCTATCTCCGCAGCTTTCCGTTCGACAAGATCAAGATCGACCGTTCCTTCGTCAAGGACCTGGCGCGGCGGCCCGATTGCGGCGCGATCGTGCGAGCGATCTCCGGCCTCGGCCGCAGTCTCAACATCACGACGACCGCGGAGGGCGTCGAGACCGAGGATCAGCTCGACTGGCTGCGCGCCGAAGGCTGCAACGAGGTGCAGGGCTTCTTGTTCAGTGCAGCGCGGCCCGCCGCCGAGATCGCAAAGCTGCTGGCCGATTTCGGCCAGCGCGCCTCACGGGCGGCGTAGCCCCTCCGGATAGCAGCCGTAGACCAGCTCCTTGAAGGCGGGCGTGATGCGGCTGCGCTCGTTCTGGGTCTGCTGCATCAGGAGGTAGACCATATCGAGCTTGGGATCGACACCGAAATAGGTGCCGCTGCCGCTGTCCCATTTCAACTCGCCGATCGAGCCGGCCGGGGGCGGCTTTGCGTTGCCGGGATCGGTCCGCACGCCAATGCCGTAGCCATAGCCGAAGCCGTCGCCCGGAAAGTAGAAGTAGTCGCGTCCGACGCCGGAGCCGGGTCCGACGTGATCCGTCGTCATGGCCTTGAAGGCGGCGGGGCTCAGGTAGCGCCTGCCCTCGAACTCGCCGCCGTTGAGCAGCATCTGCGAGAAGCGCTGATAGTCGGTGATAGTCGAGAGCAGGCCGCCGCCGCCGGATTCCCATTCGGGATGGGCGAGGCGGTCCTGCTCGCCGGCGAGCAGGACCGGGTCGTTCGGCAGCGGTCGTGCCATCCGTGCGTGCTCCTCCGGAGTCTTCAGCACGAATTTGGTGCTGCTCATGCCGAGCGGATCGAGGATGCGTTGCTTGAGGAATTGATACAGCGTCTGGCCAGAGATGATCTCGATGACACTGCCGAGCACGTCGGTGGAATGGCCGTAGCGCCACAGCGTGCCCGGCTGCCGCGTGAGCGGCAGCTTGGCGATGCGGTCGGCGAATTGCCTGTTGTTGAAGGGGCCTTCGAAGATATTGGCGGCTTTGTAGACCTGCATAACCCATGGGGCGCCGATGTATTCGTAGCTGATGCCCGAAGTTTGCCGCAGCAAATCCTCAATGTTGACAGGACGGATCGGCGGCTCGAGTTCGACAGTCGATGTGCCTTCTGGCTCGATGCCCACCTTGGTGCTGGCAAAGAGCGGGATGTATTTCGACACGGGATCGGTGAGCGCGAGCTTGCCCTCGTCGATCAGCATCATCGCGCCGAGGCACGTGATCGGCTTCGTCATCGAGTGGATGGCGAAGATCGTATCCGGCGTCATGGCGAGGCTGGTTCTGGTGTCGCGCACGCCAAAGGTCTTCAGATAGACCGGCTTGCCGTGCTGCTGGACCAGGATCACCGCACCCGGCAGCCGGCCGAGCGTCACCTCGTTGTCGAAGAATGCGGTGATGCGGTCGAGGCCGTCGGCCGACGGAGCAGGGATGTCGGCGGCGCGGCCTCGCGCCATGGTGCCGGCCAAGAGCGCGGCCCCGACCAGAAATTCGCGGCGTTTCATCCAGGCTTCCTCCCTCACCGGGAACAAAGCCGCAAGACGTCGGAGGCGTCAACAAGCCTTCGATTAAAATCGCGTCACGATTTCCGAAAGGAACGGCCGCGGACGGTCTTCGCTCGGCTTGGTCGGCGTGCCGATATGGACGAGGCCGGCGAGCTTTTCGTCCGGCTTGAGGCCGAGGCCGTCCAGCACGTCGCGATCGAACGAGAACCAGCCGGTCAGCCAGCAGGCGCCGTAGCCGAGGGCGGTCGCGGCCGTGACGATGTTCATGACGCTGGCACCGGCCGACAATTCCTGCTCGAACGCCGGCACCTTCGGATGCGGCTTGGTGAAGCTGACGATGCCGATCACCAGCGGGGCGTCGGTGAGGCGTCTGCGCTCAATCTCGACGTTCGCCGCCGGCGCGTCCGGATTCTTGCGGGCGAAGACCTTCGCGATGACCTCGCCGGCACGCTCTCGAGCGTCACCCTCGAAAATGATGAAGCGCCAGGGCGCGAGCTTGCCGTGGTCGGGCACGCGTGCACCGATGGTGAGGATGGTTTCGAGCTCGGCCGGGGAGGGGCCGGGCCCCGTCATCTCGCGCGGCTTGACCGAGCGGCGGGTTTTCAGGAGTTCGATGGCGTCGGGCACTGCGATGTCCTCTTCGGCTGGTCGTCGGGCGTGCCATGCCGAGATAAGCATGCACGCCCGCAACCGAAAGCGAGTTTAGATCGATTTCAGGACTCAGGCCGCCTCGCGCGCCCGCCGGACGTCCGGCGGGGTGGCCTCGTCGACGAGGGCGGCAAGCGCCTCCACCGTCGTCATCACCTTCTGGCCGTCGCTTCCGAGCCGGCGGACGGAGACCGACTGCGTCTCGGCCTCCTTCTTGCCGACCACGAGCAGCGCCGGGATCTTGGCCAGCGAATGCTCGCGGACCTTGTAGTTGATCTTCTCGTTGCGCAGATCGATCTCGGCCCGAAGCCCCGCGCGCCGGACCTGCTCCAGCACCTGCTTGGCATACTCGTCGGCCTCCGAGGTGATGGTGGTGACCACCACCTGCACCGGCGACAGCCAGAGCGGGAAGTTGCCGGCATAGTGCTCGATCAGGATGCCGATGAAGCGCTCCATCGAGCCGCAGATGGCGCGGTGCACCATGACCGGCGGCTTCTTGCCGCTGTCGTGGTCGATGTAGAACGCGCCGAACCGCTCCGGCAGGTTGAAGTCGACCTGCGTGGTGCCGCACTGCCAGTCGCGGCCGATGGCGTCGCGCAGAACATACTCGAACTTCGGCCCGTAGAAGGCGCCTTCGCCGGGATTGATCTCGGTCTTGATGTGATTGTTCTGCGTCTGGATCTCGCGCAGCACGGTGGCCATCACGCGTTCGGCGTGATCCCACATCGCATCGGTGCCGACGCGCTTCTCCGGCCGCGTCGACAGCTTCACGGTGAGATCGCCGGTGAAGCCGAAGTCCGCATAGGTCGACAGGATCAGATCGTTGATCTTCAGGCACTCGTCGGCGAGCTGATCCTCCATGCAGAAGACATGCGCGTCGTCCTGGGTGAAGCCGCGCACGCGCATCAGACCGTGCATGGCGCCTGATGGCTCGTAGCGATGCACCACGCCGAACTCGGCAAGGCGCAGCGGCAGGTCGCGATAGCTCTTCAGGCCATGCTTGAAGATCTGCACGTGGCCGGGGCAGTTCATCGGCTTCAGCGCAAACCAGCGCTTGTCCTCGGCCTCGTCGCCGGCCGACTGCGCCGCGAACATGTTCTCGCGGTACCAGCCCCAATGGCCCGAGGTCTCCCACAGCACCTTGTCAAGGATTTGCGGCGCGTTGACCTCGCTGTAGTCGGCGGCGAGGCGGCGGCGCATATAGGCGATCAGCTGCTGGAAGATGGTCCAGCCCTTCGGGTGCCAGAACACGACGCCCGGACCTTCCTCCTGGAAATGGAAGAGGTCGAGCTCGCGCCCGAGCTTGCGGTGGTCGCGCTTCTCGGCTTCCTCGATCTGCTTGAGGTAAGCGTCGAGGTCCTCCTGCTTGGCGAAGGCCGTGCCGTAGATGCGGGTCAGCATCGGATTGTTGCTGTCGCCGCGCCAATAGGCGCCGGCCACCTTCATCAATTTGAAGGCGTTGCCGACCTTGCCGGTCGAGGTCATGTGCGGGCCGCGGCAGAGATCGAACCAGTCGCCCTGGTAGTAGATCTTGATCGGCTCGTTGCCGGGAATGGCATCCACGAGTTCGACCTTGAAGGCCTCGCCCTTGTCGCGAAACACCTGCTTGGTCTTTTCGCGATCCCAGACTTCCTTGGTGAAGGGTTTGTCGCGCGCGATGATCTCGCGCATCTTCTTTTCGATCGCGGCAAAGTCTTCCGGCGTGAACGGCTCGTTGCGGAAGAAGTCGTAGTAGAAGCCGTTCTCGATCACGGGGCCGATGGTGACTTGCGTGCCCGGCCACAGCGTCTGCACGGCTTCGGCGAGCACGTGTGCGCAGTCATGGCGGATCAGCTCGAGCGCGCGCGGATCGTCGCGGTTGATCAGCTCGATCTTGGCATCGGCTTCGATGGGATCGTCGAGGTCGGCGACCACGCCGTCGAGCGCCATTGCAACCGTGCGCTTGGCCAGCGACGGCGAAATGCCCTTGGCGATATCGAGGCCGGTGATGCTCTTGTCATATTGGCGCTGGGCGCCGTCGGGGAAGGTGAGGGTGACTTTGGCGGCGGGGGACACGGGCTTGAGATTGCTGAGGCTGTATTGGAAACCGGATTCGGATTTGGGCTGTTCGGACATTGCATTTCTCCTGAAGCTCACTCCTGCGAACGAGCGCAGGTAAGCGGGAACGAGCGATATATCAGGCGATTCGGCCTGCGCAATCCGGCTTTTCCAAGAAAAGGCAGCGTGGCCCATCATCCGCGACGCTGGAGCCCCGGTTGCGCTGAAATATGCCGCACCGCTCGATCCGGCCTGTTCGATCAGGCCTGGCCCCGGAACAGGCGGGGCGGATCTATCGGGATGGCGGCTTCAGGACCTTTTCGCGCGTCTTCGGCGGAGGCGTTGACGTCTCCTCCGTCAGCTTCCAGCCCTCGGCGTCGCCAAGCGCCTTGCTGATCGCCCGCGGCGCGCCGGCGACCAGTAACATGTTCGGTTGTTGTTCTACGATCTCCAAGCCCTCGGCGCGCAAGCGCTTCACCACGCTCTCGCACGCCTCGGATTTGGGATCGGCACGAAAGACCACGGTGCGTTCGCTCATCGTCTGCCATCCGTCAATGAGCCGGGCCTTCCGAGCGCTGCCCTATGGAAGGGGTAGTCCGAACCCTTCATAGTCGCGGCCGAAATTCTCCGGCTTGCAAGCAGCATATAGGGCGTCCTTGAGGGCGCGAGAACGGTTGGAACCGCTTTTTTGCTTCAATGCCGGATCCTTGGCAAGGAGATAGGCCGCAAACCCCGCGACGGCCGGGCACGCCATCGACGTTCCGCTCATCGAGCCGTGGCCGGTTCCAGGCAGCGTGGAGACGATCTCGACGCCGGCTCCGGTGGTATCGATCTCGGGGCCGAAATTGCTGAAATCAGCGACGAAATCCCCTGTGTGCGGACTGCCTTTCGGAGCGGCGACATTGCTGCTCCCGATCGAGGTCTTCGGAAAGGTGCCGACCCGCCCCATGGCCGACACTGCGACGCACTCGACGTACGCGGCGGGAAACGAGACCGGGCTTCGATCGTCATTGCCAGCGGCTGCGACCACCACGACGCCGGCCGCGATCGCACGGTCGATTGCCGCGCGCGTAAGGTCATCCTTGGGACCGCCACCAAGGCTCATGTTGATGATATCGCACTTGTCTGCGACGGCCGTGTCGATCGCCTTGGCGATGTCGAAGTTGCTGGCGCCGTTGTTCGGCGGCGGTCGCGGGTGATCCGGGAATACGCGGTAGCTCCGAAGCTTGACCCCCGGAGCAACGCCGCGGAATCCGCTCGCTGGTCCACGGCCACCGACGATGCCCGCGACGTGCGTGCCGTGCTCGCCCTCGGTCAACGCCGGCCGCCAATTCTGCGCGGCCGCGGGATTGGCACGGACCTCGTCGCTCACGCAATTCAGGCCGCCTGTCACGTTGGTCAGGTCGGGGTGCGTGCCGTCGACGCCGCTGTCGATGATTCCGACGGTGACGTCAGCGCCGGCATTCACGGGGAGCCCGGCATAGAGCTGGGTGAGCAGCAGCGTGGAATCGCGCACGTCGATGGACGTCAACTTGATCTGCGCAAGGTTCGCGCCGGTTGTGTTGATGGCAAAAAATCCCCAGTAGCCGGCCGGCGCATAGACATAGACGCGTTCGAGGGGCTGGCTCGGCGGGAGCAGGTTCAGCGTGGCGCTGCCGTTGGCGCCCGTTGTCGCCTCGGCCCCCTGACGCGCTGCGAAGTCCGTGAAAGCGACGATGTGAGCGCCTTCGACCGGAGCGCCGCCTGACCGTGCCACGACCGAGACGGTGAAGCTGGTTGCCGAGACGCCTGCCACGGTGGCCAATCTGACCCGGCCCGCGGCGGCCTTTTTCGCGGTTTTCTTGCCGGCCGCCTTTTTGGCGGTGGTTTTCTTCGCGGCTGCCTTCTTGGCCGCGGGCCGGGGAGGACGCTGATGAACGCGGAAGCGCTCCCACTGCCGGTGATAAAAGACTTCCGGGATGATCTTCAGGTCCGGTGAGCTGAGACGAAGGCTGAGCTCTCCCTCGGGAGCCATTTCGACCAGCTTGGGGCCGTTCTCGTGAAGCGAATCCAGCACCCGCATTTGTGGGGCCGGCGCGACGGCGCGCGCCCGCGTGGCAAGCGTTACCGTGCCGGCACTCGGTTGCAGGTTCGCGGTATCGAGCGGCTCTGCAAGATAGCCATCCTTGCTCATGACGATGTAACGGCGGACGCCTTCGGGTTTGCTCGGCATCGATGTTTCCTCAAATGTTCAATTAAAAATAGCAATAATATCCCCAACAAACCTCTGGAAGACAAGTGGCTTCGTGTTCCGCGGGCCGGATTTGGAGTTGTGCAGCGCTTTCAATCGGCGTGCACATCCACTACATGCACGTGCATGAAATCCCTGTCCCCCGCCGCCTTTCGTTTTACGCCAACTGCCCTGATGCTCGGCAATCTCGTCACCGGCTGCTCGGTGCTGGCGCCGGCGGGCATGCTGCCGGAATTGTCGACGGGGCTCGGCATCAGTATCCATGCAGCCGGGCTGCTGATCACCTTCGGCGCGATCACGCTGTGCATCGGCTCGCCGCTGACCGCGTGGCTGACCAGCCGCATCGAGCGGCGGACGCTGCTGACGACGACGCTCGCGGTGCTCGCCCTTGGCAATCTCGCCTCGGCCTTTGCCCCTGACTACACGAGCCTGCTCGTCATCCGCCTGGTGATGCTCGCGGTCGGCGCGCTCTACACGCCGCAGGCCGCCGGCACGGCGGCGCTGATCGTGCCGGTGGAGCGGCGGGGCAGCACGATCGCCTATATCTTTCTCGGCTGGTCGTTGGCTGCCGCCGTCGGCCTCCCGCTGATCACCTTCATCGCCAGCCGCTATGGCTGGCGCGCGGCCTATGGCGGGATCGGCGCGCTCGGCTGCATCAGCTTCCTGTTGTTGCTGCTGCGGCTGCCGGCGGGCCTGACGGGCGCGCCTGTTGACCTGAAGACCTGGAGCGCGGTCGGGCGAAGCAGGGCTATTCTGCTGCTGCTTGCGATCACGATGCTGCAGATGTCCGGGCAGTTCGTGGTGTTCACCTTCATGGGCCCGCTGCTCAAGAAGCTCACCGACGCCAGCCCCGATGCGATCGGCATGGTGTTCGGCATCTACGGTGTTTGCGGTTTCCTCGGCGTTGTCATCGCGACCCGCATCGTCGACACCTGGGGACCTTTTCGGACCTCGCTGCTGTTCACCTGCCTGCTGCTTGCGGGCATCACCGGCTGGGCAGTCGGTGCGGGGAGCCTGGTGTTGATGGCGATCGCGGTCGCGATCTGGGGCCTCGGCTTTGCCTCGACCAATTCGATGCAGCAGGTGCGGCTGGTTGCGGCGGCGCCGCCGCTTGCATCGGCAACCGTCGCGCTCAACACCTCCGTTCTCTATATCGGCCAGGCTGTCGGCTCCGCCATCGGCGGACTGCTGTTCGCCCGCGAACTCCTGCATCCGCTCGGCTTCGTCGCGGTCGGCTTTGTCGTGCTGGCTTTGATCCTGGTGGTCCTGACCCGGCCGCGGCCGGCTGTGGCCGCCACAGCCTGAATCCCGCGTTTTCGTGTGCGCAAGGTGCTTGGCAAACCGCGCGCGGGAGCGCTAGAAGGCGAGGCATGGGGACCAAAGAGAGTTGACTGAGATGAGGATGATTCTGGCGGTTGCCGCGGTGCTCTATTCAGCCTCCGCGTTTGCGCAAGCCGACAAGCCACCGATGGTGGGGGACAAGCCGCTGGTGCAGGTCAAGCCCAAGGGGACTAAAGAGGCGGCAGCCAAGCCGGCCGCAGCGCCGAAGGGCAAGCCGCAATCGATCGCGGCGCGGCTCCAGGCCTGCCTCGATCTTGATGACGGCACCAAGGACCGCCTCAACTGCTACGACGCCATTATCCCGCCGACGCCGAAGCCGAAGCCGGCGAAGGCCAAGGGCTACGCCGATTGCCGTTTCTTCAAGGAAGAGGACGAGCGGCTGGCCTGCTTCAACGGCTTTGCCGAGAGCATTCCGAAGCTGCCCAAAACCTGAAGATCAAGAGCTGAGGTCTGGAAGCCGGACGGCTAGTCGCTGAGCCGGCTCAGCACGGCCCTGAAGGCCACGCCGGGCACTTGCAGCGCGGTGCCTTCGAACTCCGCCGTGTCGCCGTCCTCACGGCCGGCGAGCGTCAGCGTGATCCGGTCGTTCCCGAACAGCGGCTTGAAGGACGGATCATCATTGTAGCGCTCGGTCGAGATCTTGACCTTGATGCTGTCGCCTTCGCCCGCATAGGTGCCGATGAAGGCAAAGGCGGAATTGCCGCCGCGCATCTTGCCCTCAGTCACATAGACGACGCCGCAACCGGTTCCGTGAACCGTGTGGAAGTCGACCTTGTACAATCCCTGACGCACTGCTTGTCCCTGCGGAATTTCAACACCAACTTGGCCGCAAATTATGGTCCTTGCCGGCGGAAGCAATCCGGTCGGCCCCGGGGATATCGGCCAATCAACATCACATTTTGATCAAAGCCTGAGACAATTACGGGCAGCGCGGCCAAATGCCGGCGCGCGCAATATCGGTTAGCGGCTTGATGCAGGCGGATTGGTGGATGCCACGCGCGTCAGCGCCAGCGACGGCGTCGCCGACATCTTCACCAGCACGTCCTTGAGCGGGTCCCGCGTCCAGGCGCGCGTCACATAATCACGATGTGTGATGCCGTCGCCGGTTTCGACGAACACCACGCTGCCGGGACGCAAGGGCCCGTCCATGTCCTCGGAGACGCTGATGCCCTTTTGCCGCAGCATGCTCATCAGCTCGCGGTCGCGCCGCGCGGTGTAGCGGGTGTAGGAGCTGACGAAGAAGCCGGAGCGGTGGCTCTCGATCCAGGAGGCGAACTTGTCCATCTCGCCATACACGGCATCGAGCAGCACGACGCCGCGGACGCGGTCACTGATGCCGCCGACCTCGAGGCTCCAGGCCGTCGGCAGGAAGCCGCCGCTGTAGCCGACGATCACGATCGGCATGTTGGCGAAGGCGCGTGCGTTGTTGGGATCGCCGGTGACCTGAGCCAGATGGTTGGCGGACTCTTCCATGAAGCGCTTGAAGCCGCCGGGCTGCCAGAATTTGCCGGCGCTGGAATCGGCGGCATCGACCGCCATCTGCGGCGCCAGCAGGATGGCATTGGCGCCGGAATCGGTGACCTGCCGCGGCACGAGTTGGCGATCGCGCACGTCGCGCTCCAGCGTTGCGCCATTGCCGTGGAAGAACACCACGATCACGCCCGGCTTGCGCACGTCGAAATGCTCGGGCACGTGCATCAGCACACGGCTGTCGCTGTAGGTCTCGTCCTGCCAGTAGACGCGACCGGAATAGCTGCGGTGGCCGCGGCGGTCGCCCTTGGAGATGTTGAGGAACGGCGCGTCCGAGGCAGGGTTGTTGCCGAAATAGGGGAAGGCCGACGATTTCATGCTGACGAGCGTCGTCAGGTCCTCGCGCGGCGGACGCTGGTAGGGGACCTGCGGCGCGAGCGAGGCCACCTTGTAGGGCGCCTGCTCCTGTTGAGGCTGCTGCTGCACGGCGCGTTTGGGCGAGAAGTCCGACATCTGCCGTTGCAGAAAACTCTCGCTCGCCGACGGGAAGCGCTCCCCGAACTGCGGGGCCGGGAAGCGATCCTCGAACGTGTCGGCGCTTGCAACTTGCGGATTGGCGGCTCGCGGATTTGTCTTGGCGACCACCTGGACGTTGGCCTGCGAGTTCGCCGCGAGCGCCGCCGGGTTGGGCGCCCGGCCGCATTGAACCAGCGCCAGCGACAGCGGCACCAGGGCCGAGATCAGCCCGATCCGGAGCGCGCGACCGTGCGCAACGGACAGCGTCCGATCGGCACGAGTGTCAGCTCTCAGTTTCGGAACGGCCCCGACCATCCACCCATGACCCCAAGTCACGACCCAAGTCACACGTCCATCGGCAAGCATTTAAGACAATTGAGCCGACTGGCGTTTAGGCGACGTTAAGTGTCCGGAGAAACTTCCCCACATCCGGAACGCTCGAAGGGACCATGCAATCGTGTCCTGATTGTGGGGGCGCGAAACGGGATTCTCCGGTGTTTGCGGTGGTTTATTGCCCAGGACCATGCATAAAAGGTGCGGCGGTACCGATTTCGCATGCCTCATTTAACCCTTGTTAACCCTGCTTGAATTGACTGGACCGAACGGCACGATGCTTCCCACGAGGCGTGACGCCTCAGGTTTGAGGACCCCGATGACGGCATCAGATGTGGGACCTGCGCCCTGGACTGGCCGGCTGACCGGAAGCGGATCCGGCGTCTCCGTTCTGGTCGCAACCGCCATCGTCGTGGCCGACATGATCGGGGTCGGCGTCTTCACCAGCCTCGGCTTCCAGGTCAAGGACATCCCGTCCGGCTTCTCGATCCTCTCGCTCTGGACCATCGGCGGCATCGTCGCGCTGTGCGGAGTGTTCTCCTACAGCGAGCTCGGCGCCATGTTTCCGCGTTCGAGCGGGGAGTATAATTTCCTCGGCCGCGCCTACCATCCCGCCTTCGGCTTTCTCGCCGGCTGGGTCTCGGCGACAGTCGGCTTCGCCGCGCCCGTCGCGCTTGCGGCGATGGCGTTCGGCGAATACGCGAAATCGGTCCATCCCGGGCTGCCGCCGATCCCGCTCGCCATCGCCGTGGTGTGGCTGGTCTCGATCGTGCAACTGACCGGCGTCAGGCACTCCTCGACTTTCCAATTGATCTCGACCATCTTGAAGGTCGTGCTGATCGTCGCCTTCCTGGTCGCCGGCTTCGTCATCGGTGTGCCGCAGCCGATCGCCTTCACGCCGCAGCCGGGCGACTTGGCGCACATCGTCAGTGCGCCCTTCGCGATCGGGCTGGTCTTCGTGATGTACTCGTTCTCGGGCTGGAATGCTGCGACCTACATCATCGGCGAGATGAACACGCCGCAGCAGAGCCTGCCGCGCGCGCTGCTCGCGGGCACGCTGATCGTGCTCGTCCTGTACGTCGCGCTGAATGCGGTGTTTCTCTACGCGACGCCGGTCGGCGCGCTGGCCGGCCAGATCGATGTTGCCAGCGTCGCCGGCAGCGCGATCTTCGGCAGTCTCGGCGGCCGGATCGTCGGCGCGATGATCTGCGTCGGCCTGATCTCCTCGATCAGCGCGATGATGTGGATCGGCCCGCGCGTGATGATGACGATGGGCGAGGACATCCCGGCCCTGCGCGTGTTCTCGAAGCGATCGGCGAGCGGAGCGCCGGCCTATGCCATCCTGTTTCAGCTTGCCGTCGCCAATCTGCTGCTGTTCACGCGCAGCTTCGAGGCGGTGCTCGACTTCATCCAGTTCGCGCTGTTGTTCTGCTCGTTCTTCACGGTCGCCGGCGTCATCAAGCTGCGCATCACCGATCCGGGCCTGCCGCGACCCTATCGCGCCTGGGGATACCCGTTCACGCCGCTCGTTTTCCTGCTCGTGACCGGGTTCATGATGTACTACCTGTTGACCGAGCGGCCGGTGCAGTCGTTGTCGGGAATGCTGCTCATGCTCTCGGGCCTGTTGATCTATGCTGTTTTCCGCAGGCGGCCGGTCGCCGCTGGCACGTCACACAATCGCGAATAGACATGTTCCGACCCATGAGAATTGCGGCTGTCGCGCTTGCCCTTCTGGCTGCGGCCGTCTCGTCTGCGCGTGCCACCGAGGTCACCTTCGATGATACCGCGCGCTTCCTCGCGGGCATGCAGCCTTCGGCGGACTCGCCGCTGGTGCCGCTCACCAGGGACCCGGGCTGGCAGCGCCACGCAAAATTCTTCGACGGCGCCTTCGCCCAGCTCGAGCAGCGACAGCTCTCGAAGATCCGCAATTGGGCCGAGGTCAACCTGGCCGCGCCCCGGCCGACCATGTTCTACTTGTTCAGCGGCCCGGATTTCCTCTACGCCGATGCGTTCTATTCCAAGGCCAGCACCTACGTGCTCGGCGCGCTGGAGCCGGTCGGCGCGGTGCCTGACCTGACGCGGCTGCCGCGCGGCTCGGTCGGTGCCGCGCTCTACAATGTCGAGCGTTCGCTCAGCTCGATCCTGAGCTTCTCCTTCTTCATCACCAAGCACATGAAGGTCGACCTGCACGCCAACCAGGTCAACGGCACGTTGCCGATCCTCTATGTCTTCCTCGCGCGCTCCGGCAAGACCATCCGCAACGTCGAGATGGTCGCGCTCGACGACAAGGGCGGGATGCACGTCGGCAACGACAATCCGGGACGGAACGCCACGCGCGGCGCTCGCATCACCTTCGTCGGCAGCGACGGCGAGGTTCGCACGCTGTATTATTTCTCGACCGATCTTTCCAATTCCGGTGCACGCGCAGCCGGCTTCCTGAAGTTCTGCGGGACGCTCGGTCCCGGCAACAGCCTGATCAAGAGCGCATCCTATTTGATGCACTCCGGCAACTTCACCGTCGCGCGCGACTGGCTGCTCGCCAACAGCGCGACCATCGTCCAGGACGATTCCGGCATTCCGCTTGCGAACTACAATGCGCGGCAATGGCGGTTCTTCCCGTTCGGGCGCTATCTCGGCCCGATCGACGAATTCCCCGGCCGTTATCAGGAGCGTTACGCCGAACTGTTCACGCGCGCGCAGCCGATCGATTTTGGTGTCGGTTACCGCTGGCGCATGCACGAGTCGAACTTGCTGCTGGCGGTGAAGGTGCCGGGAAGCGAGATGGCGCCGGCGGCGGAGACCACGTCATCCGCCGAACCGCCGCCAAAGCCGGCGCGTCCGAAGCGGCTGCGTCCGCCCGAGCCGATCCCGCCGCCGCCCGGACGCTTTTTCTGGTTTCGCTAGCTACCAGTGCACGCTCTGACTAGGCACGATGAACGCCGTCGAGCTCGGCGGCGTGGCAAGGCTCGTCGCCAGATACCAGCCGGAGCCGGCCGCGAGCGCCAGCAGTGCGATGATGGCGAGCATGTCGATGGTTCTGGGGTCGTGATGCCCTTTGGAACCACGATGAGGACCAAGCTTGAAGTGAAAATGAGGGCTGATTTTCCAGCGCATTGTTCTTTCCTCCCGCGGGAGCATCAAAACAACGCGACGGGAAAGTTCCGGTTCCATCCAAGGCAGCGATGCGGGAAGCACCGCGGCGCTTCTGGTCAGCATGCTCAGGAAGCGTTGACGCCGCGCCAGCGGGCGTAACGCCAGGGAAAGTACCAGCGCGCGCCCTGCGGTGCGGTGAGGGGCACGTTGTCGATTCCCGAAGTGCCGAACGGGTTGCAGCGGAGCAGGCGCGCCAGTGTCATCCAGCCGCCGGCCCAGAGCCCGAACCGTTCGATCGCCTCGTCGCCGTATACGGAGCAGGTCGGCAAGTGCCGGCAGTTGTAGCCGACCAGCGGCGAGAGCGTGTGACGATACAGCCAGATCAGTCCGCGGCCGAGATTACGAGGCTGCCGCCGCAGTGACGCAGCGATTGTGGAACCGACACCGGAGTCTGGATGCTTCATGTGCGCTCTGCTTCAAACCTTGACGTCACTTGCGCGGTTCCTGCGCAGGGAACCAGACCTTGTTGCGCGCGCGCCATATTTTGCATGTTTTTAGGGAGCAGTGCAGCAAGTGCGTGGACGAGCTGTATTCCTCCGGATACCATTTTTGTGACACTCGTGGAAACATACGTCCGTATGATCGACTCATCGAGCGCGAAGCGGGGATAATCGCGCAAATGGGGCTTGGGGAAGGGACCAGTTTGAAACTTCTGAAGTCGCTCAAACTTCGCGGCTGGTTGTTGGTGGGGACCGCCGCATGTGGAGTCGTGCTGGCTGGCGCCGTCGCGACATTCGGGTCGTCGGCCCGGGCCGGTGCTGCCCTCGAAGAGCGCAAGCTGCCGATGAAGTTCAACTGGGTTGCCTGCGAGCCGAACTGCCGCGGCTGGGTCAGCGCAGTCGGCATCATCACCGCTGACACGCCCAGGGATTTCGAGGAGTTCTCGCGCGGCCGCCAGCTTGGCGGCGCCACCGTGGTGCTCGATTCCAGCGGCGGCTCCGTCAACGACGCGATCACGCTCGGCCGGCGCTTCCGCAATCTCGGACTCCTGACTACGGTCGGCATCAGCGTTCAGAACCGCGGCGGGCAGGCGGCCCGTCCGGCGATTGTGCCCGAGGCCTATTGCGAATCCATGTGCGCGTTCCTGCTGCTGGCCGGCAAGAAGCGCTACGTGCCCGAAGCCGCACATGTCCGGGTCCACCAGATCTGGATGGGCGATCGTGCCGACGATGCCAAGGCGGCGAGCTACAGTGCGCAGGACCTGATGATCGTGGAGCGAGACATCGGCCGGCTCGCCAAATATACGTTCGACATGGGCGGTGCCGGCGACCTTCTCTCGCTCGCGCTCAGCGTGCCGCCGTGGGAAGATCTGCACGAGCTGGATGCTGGCGAGCTGAAGCTCACCAACCTCGTGACCACCAACCTGATGGCCGACGTGCTGCCGCATGTCGACGTCGCGGCGCCTGCGGTGGCGGAACTTGCGCCGAAGACGCAGGCAAGGTTCGGCGCGGAAGCCGAACAACAGCCGCAACCCGTCAAGTCGACCAAGACGGCGGAGGCCGTGGTGCCGACGGGCACGGCGCCGAGCGCAGGCTCGCAGAAGTAACGAAAGTCCTTGATGGTCATTCCGGGGGCGCGCGTCAGCGCGAACCCGGAATCTCGATCGGCAACCGGCTGGATTCCGGGGGCGATGCCGTGCATCGCCCGGGAATGACTGGAGGGGTCAGCCCTGCGCCGCGGCCGGCTGCTTGGCCTTTGCCTCGATCTGGCCGATCGCGTCGACCACGGCATCGAAGGTCAGGAGGGTCGAGGCGTGACGCGCCTTGTAGTCGCGGACCGGCTCGAGGAATTTGATCTCTTCCCATTTACCTTCAGGAGGCGCGCCGTTCTCCTTGAGCATCTTGCGAACGGTTTCACGTAACTCACGGAGTTCGCTCGCGGTCGAGCCGACGACGCGACTTGCCATGATGGATGAAGAGGCTTGTCCAAGAGCACAGGCCTTCACGTCATGGGCGAAGTCGGTGACCTTGTCGCCCTCCATCTTGAGGTCGATCTTCACGGTCGAGCCGCACAATTTGGAATGGGCGGTGGCGGTGGCGTCGGGGTCCTGCAGCCGTCCGAGGCGCGGAATATTCCCAGCCAGCTCGATGATCCGCTTGTTATAGATGTCGTTCAGCATGTGATGGAGTCCAACACTTCCGCACCGGATCGGCCTTGGCGGGCGCCGTCCAGGGTCCTATATAGGGTTGGAACTGGCGGAAAAACAGTCCAGCGGTGCGGCAGCGGTGATCCAGACCTGCGCTGCCGGCGCGATGACCCGGGGCCCTTTTTCGTCAAAACTGTTCTCTTCAGGCGTCCGGCGGCTTGGCCGCCCCGTCTGCCGGTGACACTCCGGCCGCAAGGCCGTCGAACGGAGTAGACATGGACGCTACCATCAAATCCATCCGCCCTAACAAGCCTTCTGACCGCCAGCCCGAGAGCCGCCCGGCGGAGCTTGATCCTGCCGAATTCCTCGCGGCGGCTGTTCGCGCCGACCAGCCCCGCCCGGCGCGCGCCGAAGCGGAAGCGGCGGTGAAGACGCTGCTCGCCTATATCGGCGAGAACACCCAGCGCGAGGGTCTGCTGGATACGCCGCGCCGTGTCGTCGAGGCCTTCGACGAGCTCTATCAGGGCTACCACCAGTGCCCGGCCGAAGTGCTCGACCGCACGTTCGGCGAGACCGCCGGCTACGATGACTTCGTGCTGGTGCGCGACATCGAGTTCACCTCGCAGTGCGAGCATCACATGATGCCGTTCTATGGCAAGGCGCACATCGCCTATACGCCGGTGGAACGGGTCGTCGGCCTGTCGAAGCTTGCGCGCCTGACCGACATCTTCGCCCGCCGGCTCCAGACCCAGGAGCATTTGACGGCGCAGATCGCCGCCGCCATCGACGAGATCCTCAAGCCGCGCGGCGTTGCCGTTCTGATCGAGGCCGAGCATACCTGCATGTCGGTGCGCGGCGTCGCCAAGCACGGCGCCTCGACCTTCACAAGCCGCTTCACCGGCATGTTCCGCGACAATCCGGCGGAGCAGGCCCGTTTCCTGTCCCTGGTGCGAGGCCTGCAGCGCTGACCTCGCAAACAACTGGCGAGGTTTGTCGTGTCCGCTCACTCCCATGAGATCGAGGAAGGCCTCGCCTTCCTGCCCAGGTTCGATGCCGCGGGCCTCGTGACGGTCGTCGCGACCGACGTCGCCACCGGCGACGTGCTCATGGTCGCGCACATGAACGACGAGGCGCTGCGCAAGACGATTGCGACCGGGGAGGCCTGGTACTTCAGTCGCTCGCGCAATGCCTTGTGGCGAAAAGGTGAGACCTCGGGTCAGACCCAGCGCGTGGTCGAGATGCGCACCGATTGCGACCAAGACGCGGTCTGGCTTCGCGTCGAGCAGATCGGTGCGGCGTGTCACACCGGTCGCCGGTCCTGCTTCTACCGCAAGGTCGAGGCCGAAGGCGGCGGCGCCAAGCTCGTCTTCGTCGATGCGGACAGGCTGTTCGATCCGGATGCGGTGTACAAGAAGTAACTCTCTGTCATTCGGGCGCGCACGGTACGCCCGGGAATGACGGGGAGGTCAAATTAACCCCGCGTTAACCATACCTGTCCCACGGTGAGACGACAGGGCGCCAAATTGCCGGCGCTGCTCAACGCCGCACGGGGCGGGCACTTCATCATGTCGGTCGACAATTCCAGTGCCTCGCAGACGGCGGTTCTCGATCCGTCGCGGGCGCGCGTCGCCGGTGCGATCAAGCAGGCCTCGAACATCAGCGGCGTCAGCTTCCAGTACATGCTGACCACCGCCAAGATGGAATCGGATTTCGATCCGACGGCGGGAGCCACCACGTCGTCCGCGCACGGGCTCTACCAGTTCATCGACCAGACGTGGCTCGGTACCGTGAAGGAGGCGGGCACCCAGCTTGGCTATGGCAATTATTCCGACGCCATCACCAGGACGTCCTCAGGCGGCTACACCGTCGATGATCCCGTGATGAAGCGGTCGATCATGAAGCTGCGCGACGATCCGGAAGCCGCTTCCACCATGGCGGCGGCGCTGACGCAGTCGAACAGTTTCAAGCTTACCGGCCTGCTCGGCCGCAGGCCATCCGACAGCGAACTCTACATGGCGCATTTCATGGGCGTCGGCGGCGCCGCGAAACTGATCGCCAATGCCGAGGACAATCCGCAAGCGGTCGGCGCGCGGCTGTTTCCCAATGCGGCATCCGCCAACCGCTCGATCTTCTACGCCAGGGACGGCCGCGCCCGCAGCGTCTCCGAGGTCTATTCGGTGCTCGATGCGCGTTACGCCAGCGCGGCGAATTCGAAGACGACCCGCAGTGCGATGGCGATGTATGGCGGCACGCCGTCGACCACGCAGGTCGCGAGCGCCAACGGCGTGCAGCCCACCGCGCCCGTCATCGACAATGCCGCTTATCTCCAGACCTTTCCGGATGCGCGCGGCGTCACGCCGGTGAGCGCGACGTCGTCAACGACGGTCGCAGATAGCGCGCCCACCACGCCCGCATTCCGCTCGATCTATCAGCCCGGTGACGTGCAGCCAGTCTCGACGACCGTGCAGAAATTGTGGGGCAACAACGCCTCGCTCACCTCGGTCGCATCGGCGACGCCCGAGGTGCGGCCGCCGCAGCCGCTCGATCTCTTCAGCGATCGCAGCGGCACGTTCTCGAGCTGATACTCACGCTCGTGTCCCGGACGCGCTGTGGCGCAGGGCCGGAATCCCGTCGCTCAGCCGGTTTGGTTCCCTTAACAAAACGTCAATAAAACCAGCCGGTTATGGTGAACGCTTTGTTAAGCGTCGTGGTTTATTTTGTGTTGCAGGTGACGAGCCGTCACCGCCTCGTCTTCGTTGCGTAAGCCGGAAGCACCATGATCGTTCGGCAGTTCATCAATTGGATCAGGACGGCGCCCGCTGGCGAGCGGGCCGAGGCAACACGGGCGTTGGCCCGGGCCTGGCTGATCTCAGACCTTTCCCATGACGACCGCGTCGCCGCCGAAGGCGCGCTACTGATGCTGCTCGACGATCCCTCGCCGCTGGTGCGGCAGGCGATGGCCGAAGCCTTTGCACGCAGCACCGATGCCCCGGCATCGATCGTGCGGGCGTTGTCGGGGGACCAGCCGACCGTCGCGCTGCCCGTGCTCGAACATTCTCCGCTCCTGATCGATGCCGACCTCGTCGACATCGTCGCAACCGGCAATGACGAGGTGCAGTGCGCGGTCGCGCGCCGCATCGCGTTGCCGGTCTCGGTCTGCGCCGCGATTGCCGAAGTCGGCTGCGCGGCGGCGGCCCTCGAGCTGATCGAAAATCCCCACGCCGAGCTGGCGCCGTTCTCCTGGGACCGCATCGTCGAACGTCACGGCCATCTCGCCGCGATCCGCGAGGCGATGCTGGTGCTGGAGGATCTGCCGGCCGCGACGCGTGTCGCGCTGGTGGCAAAACTCTCCGAGACTCTCGCGCAGTTCGTGGTGGCGCGGAACTGGCTGAGCGCCGACCGCGCCGAGCGCATTGCGACCGAGGCGCGTGACCGCTCCACCATGAACATCGCGGCGCGTTCGCGTGGCGAAGACATGCAGGGCCTGGTGCGGCACCTGCGCATCACGGGCCAGCTCACGGCGGGTCTGATCCTGCGTGCGCTGCTGTCGAGCAATCTCGATCTGTTCGATGCGGCGCTCGCCGAACTCGCGGACCTGCCGCTCGCGCGCGTCTCCGCGCTGCTGCACGATCGCGGCGGCAACAGCCTGCACGCGCTGCTCCGCCGCGCCGGGCTGCCCGAGGCGACCTTTGCGGCGTTCCAGGTCGCGCTCGATGCCTGCCACGAGCAGGGTTTTGTCGACAGCGACGACGGCGCGGCGCGGCTGCGCCGGCGCATGGTCGAGCGCGTGCTCACCCATTGCGAGACCGACCGCGGCGCCACCGAACCGCTGATGGTCCTGCTGCGCCGCTTTGCGACCGAGTCGGCGCGCGAAGAGGCGCGGCTGTTCTGCGATGAGCTCGTCGCGGATGAGGCGATCGATCCGGTGTATGACGATCTGATCGCGGCGTAGTGAGATGCCGTAGGGTGGATTAGCCGAAGGCGTAATCCACCACTGTTCGTCTCCGCAGATACTGAAGTGGTGGATTACGCTACGCTAATCCACCCTACGATTCCTATCGTGGCGATAGAGCGAGCTCGTCGCCCCAAACTCCGTCATTGCGAGCGCAGCGAAGCAATCCAGCCTGTCTCCGCGGAGGGGCTCTGGATTGCTTCGCTGCGCTCGCAATGACGAGAGGAAAGAGCTGAGCCTTACTCCGCCGGCACGATGCTCGGTGCCAGGATCACTTCGAGATGCTCGGGGCGGTCGCGGTTGACGTCGGCGAGATAGTCGTCGGCGACCTTGCGCAGGCGGCGGCTGAGCTCGGCGGAGACGCTGATGCTGTCGAGCTTGGTGTTCTCGTGCACGATGGCGAGGATGGCGTTGATGTGGTGCGTGAACAGTTCGACCGGCACCTTGTCGAGATCGGGCGCGTGCTCGATGACGCGGCACAGGCTCTCCGCAATTCCCGCCGCCGCCGGATAGCCGAATGTCGCAGCGTCGCCCTTGATGTCGTGCGCGGCGCGGAACAGTTCGTCTCGCCTGTCCTTGGTGAAGCCGTCATTGCGGATGGCGACGTAGGCGGCGGACAGCCGGTTCACTTCGGTCGTCATCCAGTCCTTGAACTCGCCGGCGAGGCCTGCCAGCGCCTGCTCGGCGCGGCCGACCGGATCGTCCATGTCCTTTTCCTCGACACGGCGCAGAACCTTGCGCAGCGGATTGGGCTGCGTGATGACATGATGCGTGGCGAAGGCCGTGACCTCGATGTCCTTTGCGCTGTTCTTCGCCATGATGCCTGCCTCGCGTGAGACGCTGCGCTAGATGGAGGACCGCGCCTTGTCGAGCAGCGAGGGCTGTTGCATCACCTCGTGCTTTTCGCCGACGCGGCGTTCGGGACCCATATAGGCGGAGTTGGTGTTGCGGCGCCGGTCCGGACCGAAATAGGTCTTGGTCTTGATGAAGGGGCGGGGACTGGCGACCACGTTGAGGATGCGCTGGTAGAGCCCCTTGGCCGAGATCGGCTTGGCGAGGAATTCGGTGACACCGGCATCGCGCGCCACCGTGACGCGGCGCTTCTCGGAATGACCGGTCAGCATGATGATCGGCGCGTAAGGATTGCCCTTGGATTCCGGCTGCCGGATCATCTGCGCGAGCTCGAGCCCGTCGAAGATCGGCATCGCCCAGTCGGTGATGACGATGTCGGGGACGTAATGGCTGTACATTTCCAGCGCGGTTGCGCCGTCCTCGGCTTCATAGACCTCGCGCGCGCCGAAGGAATGCAGCAGCGTCCGCAGGATGCGGCGCATGTGCGGATTGTCGTCGCAGACGAGGAAGCGCAGCTTGTTGAAATCGATGCGGAACATGGCGCCCGGGCGGAAGCGGTCAACTTTCGTTAACCATATCGCGCCGGGGGTTAACGAAGGGTTGCCGCGGCCTTCGGTGACGCTTCGGAGCACGGGAAATTTGCATATCGTAATTCTGCCATTTTTTATTGTAAAACAATAAAAATACTCGATTGAGCGGGAGTTGTTTCGATGAGCGTGATCGCGTTTCCTTATCCTGTCCCGGCCGAGCCGCGGCTCCGGCGGATCGGGCGTGTCGTGGCCGTCGGCGCGCTCGTCTGCGTCGCCGGCGCGGTGCTTGCGGTGCCGCTGCTCTGGTCGAGTGACGAGGTGCTTCGGCACTGGATCGCGACAGAGTCCCCGCTGGGGGCGCGGCCGTTCACCCTCAATTTTGGCACGCGCTTCGCCGGCGGGCTGATCAGCCTGATCGGCCTTGCGCCCGTCATTTACGCGTTGTTGCAGCTCTCGATGCTGTTCTCCCGTTTCGCGCGCGGCGAGGTCTTTGTGACCGGGAACGCCTGGCGTATCCGCCGCATGGGCCTCGCGCTGATCGTCAATGCGTTCATGTCGCCATTGGTGCAGATGCTTACCACGATCAACCTGACGCGGGCCAACGATCCCGGCCAGCTCGTGGTCATGTTCGGGATCGAGCAGTCGCATGTGCTGTCGGTGCTGAGCGGCCTGGCGCTCGTCGCCTTCGCGACCGTGATGGCCGATGCCGTCCGCCTGTGGCACGAGAACAGTGAGATCATCTGACCATGCCGATCGTCGTCAATCTCGACGTCATGCTCGCCAGGCGCAAGATCAGATCGCGCGAGCTCGCGGCGCGCATCGAGCTCACGGAGGCGAATGTCTCCCTGCTGAAGTCCGGCAAGGTGCGCGGCATTCGCTTCGACACGCTGGAGCGGATCTGCGCCGTGCTCGACTGCCAGCCCGGCGATATCCTGGAATACGTCCCTGATGGCGCGGACGATGCGTTGGAGCCTCGCACGGCCGGTCGGAAATCGGCCTAGCCAAGCCTCGTTCAATCCAAGCCTCTTTCAATCTTGAACCGGAGATGCCTGCGATGAACCGCCTCGCGCGCGTTCTTGCGAGCGCGGCTGCGCTCGCGCTTGCCGGATGCAGCGCGGTGCCGCTGACATCGATCCCGCCGCTTGCCCGCATCGACGCCAAGACGACCGACCTGTCGATGCTGCGCGTCGCCGTGCAATTGCCTGATGCGTTGCGGCCACGCGCGGGCGGCGTCAAGCTCGACGTTGTCACCAGGGTGGTGGGGGAGGCGGAGGCCAGGACGAGCTTCGCCATGCTGGAGATGAGCGCGCGCGAGCGCCCAGGCCTGCCGGCCTCGCCGCAGGGCTCCTCCATGTACGCCTATCGCTTGTCGTCAGAAGATGCCGCGCGCTTCGAGGTGCTGCGTAGCTCGATGATCGAGCAGGGGCAGAAAGGCAGGCGCGGGTCGATGGGGCTCGGCGTGGCAGCCAAGGAATTCTGTCGCGCCAACGCGGCGCCGCAGGCATCGCTACTCGTAACGATCTATCTCATGACGTCGGAGACGAAGAGCCTCGTCCCAGTCGTCAGGGATTTTGACCTGCTTGGCGATCCCGCAATGGCGGGAGGCCTGGAATCGATTCAGCCTTGCGGCCAGTGATCCGCGCCTTGGCTCAGGAGCCGAATTGCTCGCGCAGGATCCGCTCTTCCAGGCTGTGGCCGGGGTCGAACAGCATGCGCATCGAGATGGTCTTGTCGGACAGGACCTCGACACGGCGGACATCGCGCACCTCGTCATGGTCGGCCACCGCCGCCACCGGCCGCTTGTCGCCCTCCAGCACCTCGATCACGACGTAAGCGGTGTTGGGCAGCAGCGCGCCGCGCCAGCGGCGCGGGCGGAAGGCGCTGATCGGCGTCAGCGCCAGCAGCGCGGCGTTGATCGGCAGGATCGGTCCCTGCGCGGACAGATTGTAGGCGGTGGAGCCGGCCGGCGTCGCCACCATGATGCCGTCGGCGATCAGCTCGGCCATGCGCTCGCGCTCGTCGATCAGGATCCGCAGGCGCGCGGCCTGGTAGGTCTGCCGGAACAGGGCGACCTCGTTGATGGCGTGATGCAGGTGGACGCGGTCGTTGACGTCGGTGGCCCGCATCAGAAGCGGGTTGATCTCGGATTCCTGCGCCGCCTCGAGACGGGCGCGAAGGTCGATCGTCGAGTACTCGTTCATCAGGAAGCCGACGGTGCCGCGGTGCATGCCGTAGATCGGCTTTCCCGTGTGCATGTTCCGGTGCAGCGTCTGGAGCATGAGCCCGTCGCCGCCGAGCGCGACCACGACGTCGGCGTCCTTCGGGTCGCAATTGCCATAGTCGCGGGAGAGCTGGCTGAAGGCGGTTTGTGCCTCGCTGCTCGGGCTGGCGACGAAGGCGATCCGGTCGTATCGCGCTGGCTTGGTCATGGCTTCCGGGCAGGGCCGCTGGCTGGAGAAAGTTCCGCCGGGCTCGTCTATACGACCTGGGCCTCCATTGTCGAGAAGGACCGCTCTTCAAGGCAAACAGCGTCCATCCGATTCAGGGCAAAACCGGGTCGATTTGCGCCCGCCCGGCTTCTTCAGGGCCGAGGGGCCGGCAATCCCCCAAACCGTCGCAATTTCTCGCTAGCCTTTCGATACTCGCCGGCTCTCATCGCCGGACAAGGAGAATGATCATGGTCATGCGTTTGCCGGCGCTGCGCCGCGCGACCCTGGTACTGGCGGTGTCGACTTTCGCGCTCGCGGGATTTGCGCGCGCGGAGGATCCGCCGCAGCCTCGCGCCGAGACGACGGCACCCGCCGGACAGAAGGGTGGGCGCGGCGGCAACGCGCCAGGCGCGCCGCAGAATTCATCGTCCGCCGCCGAGCCGCATCGTCTGCCGCCGGATTCGACCACGAAGCAGACGCTCGATCTGCCGGGCCGCGCACTCAACTTCAGCGCGACGGCCGGCTCGATCCGCGTGTTCGACGGCAAGGGTGAGCCGCTCGCCGACATCGCCTACACGTCCTATGAGCTCGATGGTGCCGACCGCGCGACGCGGCCCGTGACGTTCCTGTTCAACGGCGGTCCCGGCGCGTCCTCGGCATGGCTCCAGTTCGGCGCCGCGGGTCCGTGGCGGCTGCCGCTCGATGGCGAAGCGCTGTCGCCGTCGGCCTCGCCCGAGGTGAAGCCGAACGCGGAGACCTGGCTCGACTTCACCGATCTCGTCTTCATCGACCCCGTCAGCACCGGCTACAGCCGTTTTGTTGCGAGTGGCGACGACGCGCGCAAGTCCTTCTATTCCGTCGACGGCGACGTCAATGCGATCGCGCTCGTGATCCGTCGCTGGCTCGAGAAGCACGATCGGCTGACTTCGCCGAAATACGTCGCGGGCGAAAGCTATGGCGGCATTCGCGGGCCGAAGGTGGTGCGCCAGTTGCAGCTCCAGCATGGCGTCGGCGTCCGGGGACTGATCCTGGTGTCGCCGCTGCTGGACTTCCGCGAGTTCACCGGCACCAGCGTCCTGCAATATGTCGCGACGCTGCCGAGCTATGTCGCGGTGGCGCGCGAAGCCAAAGGATCGGTCAAGCGCGCCGATCTCGCCGACGTCGAGGCTTACGCGCGCGGCGAGTTCTTGGCCGACCTCGTCAAGGGCGAGGCGGACAAGGAGGCCACCAACCGTCTCGCCGACAAGGTCGCCGAGCTCACCGGGATCGACCAGGCTGTGAGCCGCAGGCTCGCCGGCCGCTTCGACGTCGGTGAATTCCGCCGCGAGTTCGACCGCAAGAACGGCAAGGTGACGGGGCGCTACGACGCCTCGGTGCGCGGCTTCGATCCCTATCCGGATTCGAGCAGCTCGCGGTTCGGCGACCCCTCAGGCGATGCGCTCCAGGCGCCGCTGACGAGTGCCGCGGTTGACGTGCTGACGCGCAAGCTCAACTGGCGGCCCGATGGCTCCTACGAGGTCCTGAACGGCGCCGTCGAGGGCCACTGGGATTTCGGCCGTGGCATCAACCCGCCGCAGTCGGTGTCGGAGCTGCGCCAGATCCTCGCCACCGACGCGAAGCTCAACGTGCTGGTCGGGCACGGCCTGTTCGATCTCGCCACGCCCTATTTCGGGACGAAGCGGGTGCTCGACCAGTTGCCTGCGTTCGCAACACCGCGGGTCAAGTTCGTCGTCTATCCCGGCGGCCACATGTTCTATTCGCGCGACGGCTCGCGGCAGGCGTTTCGGAGCGAGGTGGAGGCGTTGATCAGGGAGTAGGCCGCCGCTTGCGCGGCTTGTATCTCCGCTCAATCTCCTTCGCCACGACGCTCGCAGGTTTCACGTTGGCGCCGGCGATCCAGATGTCGCTGACCTTGCCGCGCGCGTTGCGGACGCGCCGCACCGGCTCGCCGTGGCTGGAGTAACCGGCCGCCCAGGCGAGCTTGCCGGTGTCGCGGCCGGTGACCTCGATCTCGGCGGCATCCATGAACGGATTGTTGAACTGCGGATTGGCGACCAGCACGCGATTGCCTGCAGGCACCAGGTCGCTCGCGCCCCAGATTGTCCACCAGCGGCCGGTCCAGTCGCGCACGCGGCGGTCGGGCGCACCACGTGTTTTGAACACGCGTAAAATCTGCATCGCGCCGTCCATCCAGAACGGTGCTGCGCCGTCGATGGAGTTGCTGAGGATACTGATCGCGAGCTCGCAGGAAGGGATCGAGCAGGTCCTGGAGATGTAGCCCTGGAAACCGCCGCCATGGCCGAACCAGTCCCAGCCGTCGGTCTTGCCGGCGTTGACGCCGAGGCCGTAATACCCCTCGAAGCTTTGCGGGATGCGCCAATGGTTTCGCGTCATCTCGCGGCGGCTTGCGACCGACAGAACGCTCTTCCTGGCATTGGGCGCGAGCTGCGCGAAGAAGCGGGCCGTGTCGCCGGCGGTGGCGACGAAGCCCGCGGCGGACGCCATCGCATGCGCGGGATTGTCGCCGGGGACCACACCGCGCTCGCCGAACGGCAGCTTTCGCGTGTGGCCGCGCGCAAAAGGCGCCCCCTTGGGAAGCGGCGCGTTCGGCTCGGTCTCGCGCAAGCCCGCCGGCTCGATGATCTCGCGCTTGATCCAGACCGGGTAGGGCTCCTTCGTCACGGCTTCGATGACGAGACCGATCAGGCCAAAGCCGTGATTGGAGTATTTGAAGCGTGTGCCGGGCTCGATCGCGGTCGGCAGTTTCAGCTCCGCGAGCAGCTCCCTGGCGTTCAGGTAGGGACGGCTGTCGATGAACTGGCCGGAATCGACGCCGTCGCGCGTCAGCCCCGCGCTGTGCGAGAGCACCTGCGCAATCGTCGTCTCGGCGACGCGCGGATGCAGGCCGCCGATATATTGGCCGATGGGATCATCGAGCCGGAGCTTGCGCTGCTCGCGCAGCTTCATGATGCCCGCGGAGGTGAAGCTCTTCGAATGCGAGGCGATGCGGAAGCGGTGGCGCGGGGTGAGCTTCTCGCCGGTGTCGAGATTGGCAAGGCCGAACGCATGCTCGGCGACGACCTCGCCGCGATGGACGAATGCGACGAGGACGCCCGGCTGCTGGTATGTCGTCTGTTGGAATTCGATCCAGGAGCCGATGTAGTCGATCGCGGATCGCAGCCACGTGTCCATTGCGCTACCGGTTTTCGGGGGGAGATTTGGTGCGCGAGGCTAGCCGAGAAAGCGGAACGGGCACAACCTGAAAGGTTGTGCCCGTTCGTTTCGTTCGAAGCTGCGACGTCTCAGTAGACGAGCGTGGCGCCGGTCGGCTTGTCGAGCGCGGCGGCAAGCGAGCGATATTCGGAGCTGTCGGTGCCGGCGAGCGAGGCGATCTTGTTCAGATGATACTGCGCCTGCTCGCGGTTGCCCTGCTCGAGCTGCCAGAGGCCGTAATACTGCCAGGTGCGGACGTGGTTCGGATCGTCCTTCAGCGCCAGCTCGTAATAGACCTTCGACGACTGGTAGTCGCCGAGCTTGCGATAGGAGTAGCCGATCAAATTGGCCACGTCGGCGACGTCGTCGCGCTTGAGCGACTTCAGCTGGCCGATCGCGCTCGTGTAGTCGTGACCGTCGTAGATCGTGGTGTAGGCGGTGCGATAGGCCGCGAGGAATTTGGGATCGCTGATGGAGGAGCTCTTCTTCTTCCCCTTCTTGGCCGAGCTGTCCGACTTCGGCGGCGGCGACGGCTCGTCGCTGCCCGCGGCGTAGGCGCTGGTCAGCGCCGGTCCGGCGGCCAACGCCATCGAGACAAGCCCCGGTACCAGAAGCATGGAAAGTCTGCGCATCTATCTTCTCCCGTATGGAACGTGGCGATCCTACACGATTGCCCGAAGACCGGAACACCCAACGGGCAAAAACATTCCCGCTTCACACGATCTATTCGCCCAGGGGCAGATGACAAACTTGTCATCGAGATGAACGGAAGCTGGCAGCCGGCTTCAGAATGGGTTCAGCGCGCCGCGCCTAGGCTCACACCCACGATCGAAGAGCTGGCGAGAGGGCGCCGCCTCAAGATCCTTCCAAGAGGAGACACACCATGTTGAAGACCATTTCCGCAGCCTTGCTCGCAGCTTCCGTGATCGCAGCCCCGGCCTTCGCCGCTGAAGCCGGCAAGACCACAACGACCGCGCCGGTGATCAAGGCGGACCAGGCCCAGACCAAGGTATCGACCCCCGCCGCGAAACCCGAGGCCGCCATCAAGGCCGACGCCAAGGCCACCGACGTCAAGGCGGACGCCAAGGTCGATACCAAGGCGAAGGCGATGAACGCCAATGCCGCGGTCACGCCCGACGAGCACAAGACCGTGCGCACGCATCGTCACCACAACAAGCATCTGTCGGCCAAGAAGTCGCTGAAGGCGCAGCCCGACGTGACCAAGCCGGCGACCGTCGACAAGCGCAGCTAAGACTGATCCCGCGCGGCGGCATCCAGCATTGCCCCGCCGCCGCGTGCGGAATTCAGGCCAGGCCCGTCGTCATGCCTTGTGCGAAAGCGCGAGGTGTTGGCGGCGGGTCGGTGCGCCGATGCCGGGGCGCAAGCGAATTCCATTCGTTTCGCGACCGCAAACAAAAATCTCGAAAACAACCCCATGCACAGTAGCCGCCGATAGATGAATCAATGGGTTGACGGTCGGTGCGCTACTCTGCGGATTTTGCGAATCCGTTTGACTCGTCGGGCAAAACACCTCTAGACGTGTATCATTGCAACCTTGGGGCTGGAACATCTCCGAGTCTGATCGAGCGGAGAGCGTGACCTGTGGGGCATCTGGTGAAACGTGCGGTGATTTTGGCATTGCCGTTGGCGCTCGCGGCATGTTTCGGCAGCGATGGTGACCGCCCGACCGTGATGGGCGGGGCCCAGGCCGGAGGGCCGCAGCCGTTTCCCGACAATTTCCGTAGCGATACACTCGCCTTGATGCGCTCCTATCTCAACAATCCGGTCGGCGTGCGCGAGGCCAGCATGGCCGAGCCGGCGCAGCGCGAGGTTGGCGGCCGCCAGTTCTATGTCAGCTGTTTGCGCTTCACACCACGCGAGACCGACGGCAGCTACAAGGGCACGCGCGAGCGTGCGGTCATCTTCGTCAACGGCCGGGCGGACCGCGTCGTCGACCGCGCCGGCGAGCTCTGCGCCGGTGCGGTTTACGCTCCCTTTCCGGAACTGGAAAAGATGACGCGGTAGGGCAAAGCCCGCCTTCATCGCTTGCTGCTAGGACAGAAGCCACCGGAGCCGCTGGATCACATTTTGGCGAGCTTTGAACGGGGCGGTTTCGCCTTGCGACAGATCGTTACGGCAGGCCTTGCGCCAATGACAAAATTGGTCAGCGCAAGCAGGTGTGACGGAACAAAATCGCGTTGTTGCCACCCCGTCACAGTCACGAACGATCAACGTTCCGGCATCGCTGCGAAGCAACCAAATTCACGCCACGTTGTTTGCTGAGGGTCGATTTTGAAAGAACGGGGATGACAATGAAGACGATTTTGCTGGGCGCTGTCGCTCTGCTTGCGCTGGCCGCGCCGGCCGCAGCGGCCGACATGCAGCCGCGCACCTACACCAAGGCTCCGGCCTATACGCCGCCTCAGGTGATCTACAACTGGACCGGCTTTTACATCGGCGGCCATGTCGGCGGCGCCTTTGCCGGCGACAGCAGCTTCCAGTCCAGCGACGCCCGCTTCCTGGGCGGCGTGCAGGGCGGTTTCGACTATCAGTTCGCGCCGAACTGGGTGGTGGGTATCGAGGCCCAGTACTCCTGGCTGCCGACCAACAACAACGGTGTCACGTTCCCGCTGGGCACGCAGGTGACGTCCAACACCGACCAGCTCGGGTCGGTGACCGGCCGCATCGGCTATACCTGGGGTCCGACGCTGCTCTACGCCAAGGGCGGCTACGCCTGGCGCAATGGCGGCCTCGGCGTCAACGTCGCCGGCGTCGCGCAGCCCTTCACCGCCACCGGTAACAGCAAGGACGGCTACACCGTCGGCGCCGGCCTCGAATACATGTTCGCCCCCAGCTGGTCGGCCAAGGCCGAATACCAGTACTACAACTTTGGCAGCACGACCTTCACCTCCGGCCCGGCCGACATCGTCGGCGTCCGGGGCCGGGAGGACGAGCATACGGTCAAGGTCGGTGTGAACTACCGCTTCGGCTGGGGCGGTCCGGCAGCCTCGCGCTACTGACGCCCGGCAGCGACCACGATCTGACAAAGGCCGGCTCACGCCGGCCTTTCGTTTGCCAGCCCGTTGTTTGCCTGCCTGTTGTTTGCCAGCCTGTTGTTTGCTTTACGTGAACCATCTGGCGCGTCATTTGCAAGCAAATGGTCGGGCGCGCACCTTCTCACGCGCGTCATGGGACTGGCGTAAAGCAAAAATAATTTTTGCCGCTTACGGAACTCGCGCTCCGGAAGGCGTTATATGACAATTACCGGGCTGGTGGGACGACGGACATGCGTATCTTTGTGTCGGCAGTAGTGCTCTCGTGCTTCATCTCCCTGCCGTGCGCTGCACAGACAATCCTCAAATCCGAGCCTCTAATGCTGGCACCCTATGAGGTGGCCTTCGTCAAGGACGCTTCCTGCCCATCCGGCAAGGTGCTGAAGGTGACAGGCGCGATCCGCGGGCTGCACCGCCGCAAGGCCTGCGTGGTGCTGGCCGGCGAGCAGGCCTCGCTGGCGACCGCGACCCCCTGAGATCCCTTCCTGAGATAGCTTCCCGGGACAGCCTGGGCTTCCTGCCGAACCTCAAGAATTCAGCTCGAGCTCCATCCGCGACTGCCGTTCGGCCTCGGCCTTGTTTCTGGCGGGGTCCTCGCCTTGAGCGGCCCGGCAGGGCTTGATCTCGTAGTCATTGTCCAGGACCCGGCGCGGCCCCTGGCGCTCGTCGTCGGCGCTGATGTCCACGACGAGGCCGCTCTGTTGCGCGAGCTTCCAGACATCGGCATCGCTGGGATAGGCCTTGCTGATTTGGGCGTCGTGGCAGAACAGGGCGTAGGGCATGCTTCCCGCTCCTGGAAAACGCTTTAACGGCCTGACGGGCGAGGGGTTCCGGCCGGCTGTTCGATCACGGGGGCGTGATCAGGGCCGCCGGGCCCTGAGTCCTTAACGAGTCCTGAATCCCCAAAAAAAGAAACCTTGGGACTCGTTTGCCGGAATCAGCGGATGTTTCCGGCCATGACGACCGACCTCAAAACCTGCTGCGGGCACATGCTGCTGCCACTGACGCTGGCATTGTTCGGCGCCTGTGCGGCCAATCTCTGGCTGGTGTGGTCCTGGCTGTGAGGCGGAAGCCGCCTCACTTCTCCGCCGGCGGGCGGGGGGAGATGTCGCCGATGGCGGCGCGCAATTTGGTCAGGGTGGACGCGCAATACTCCTCACGCTCGCGTTCGAACCGCTCCTGGTGCTTACGGAAATTGGCGATGCGGGTCTGCATTTCGGAGCGGAAATCGCCGCTCGTCCGTGCAGGCGGGATCACGACGGGCGCGGGCGGCGGGACGGCTTGCGGCGGCTCGATCTCGACCGCGAGGGCCTCGACGGTCAAGGTCTCGACCGTGACGATCCCCACCGGCACAAGCGGTGTAGGCGTCGGAATCTCCGGCGGATGGACGTCATCCTTTTTGCCGGTTACCGATTGGACGAAGGCCATTGTCTGCGCGATCAGTGCGTCGCGCTCCCTGATCCACTTCATGGTCCACCTCTCTTGGAGCTATTCCAGCAAAGCTGGCGGGGGCCGAATCAAGAAGGTGTCCGGTTGGGGATTGCATATTTTTCCCGCTCGCCCGACAGTGAGAGATGGACGCCAAAACAGACCAGTCGGACGAAGCGCAGGGCCTGAGGCTTGTCCGCGCGTTTCTGTCGCTGCCGCCCGACAAGCGGGCGGAGGTGATCGCGTTCGTCGAGGAATTGGCGCGGGCCCAAGGCCGGCCCGAGGCGGGCTCGGAGGCATCACCGACGTGAGCGCTATCGCTCGCGCGGGTTGACGTTGGGCTCGAACGGCGCCCCGACCACCCGGACCGGAGTCGGAGCGGTCACGTCGATCGGCGCGGGTTCGGCGACCTGCGTTGCCGGAGCCGTTCCCAGTGCCAGGTCGAACAGCGCTACGGTGCTCGCCACGGCGACACAGCACAGCGTCACCATTGCCAGCAGAAACATGTTTCGGTTTTCTTCCTTGATCCGCATGGGCGGACAACGACTGAGGCCGGCGACCTGTTCCGGCCGGCCTTGCCTGGATCGTGCCCCGGAAAGGCCGAAGCTTACGTGAAGCTTACGCCGCCACCCAAAATAGTTATTTTTCCGTAAGACTACCCGGCGCATTTGGTATCAAATCTTAACGTCCGCCGGTTCCAATGCACCATGCTGGGATTATGCGTCAGCAGGAATCATTGGGACGGCTGCGATGAGCTTTTTGAACAATCTGAAAATCGTGTGGAAGGTCGCGCTGATCGTGGCCGTGATGGGCTGTGCGATGGTTGCCGTCGCTGGCTTCGGCACGCAAGAACTCTCGGCGACCGTCGACGGTTTTGCCGAGCTCTCCGCCGCGCAATCCTCGGCGCTCAACCTGACGCGGGCCCAGCGCCGTGCCGAGACCTATCATGCCGCGCTCTACGCGGTCTTCACTGAGGCGACGGAGGCGGGCAACGCCGGCCGTCTCAAGACCGCGACGCAGAACCGCGACGAGATCCGTCAATTCCTGGATGCGGCGGAGCAGGACGATCCGGCGCGCGCGAACCAGATCAGGAGCATCGGCGACCAGTTGAAAGCAGCGTTCGCCGGCTGCGATCCGGTGCTGAAGGCCGGCTCGCAGGCGAACAGCACGGAAGAGAATGCCAAGGCTGCCGACCGTGCGCACAAGGAGTGCGATCCGGTGCTGGATGCGGCCCTCGCACGCATCGTCCAGTTCGTGACCGAGACCGCGCAGACGGTCAGCAAGCGCAAGGAAGCCATCAACCGCGACGCCAGGTCGGCGACATGGACCGTGATCGGCGTCAGCGCCGGTGGCCTGGTCCTCGGCATCGCGATCGCGCTGTTCATCGGTCTCAATGCGATGTCCCGGCCGATTGCCCGCCTCAAGCTCGCGATGGAGGGGATCGCCCGCAACGATCTCAAGACCGAGGTGCCCGAGAAGGACCGACGCGACGAGATCGGCGACATGGCCAAGACCGTCGAGGTGTTCAAGACCAACGCGCTCGAGGTCGAACGCCTCAAGGCGGCGCAGGCCGAAGCCGAGACGCAGGCTGCAGCGCAGCGCAAGCGCGACATGGTCAACCTGGCCGACGGCTTCGAGCGCGCGGTCGGCGAGATCATCGAAACCGTCGGATCCGCGTCCACCGAGCTCGAGGCGTCGTCCTCGACGCTGGCCACCACGGCGCAGCGCGCGCAGGAGCTGACCTCGGTCGTTGCGGTCGCGTCGGGCGAAGCCACCGGCAACGTGCAGTCGGTCGCAACCGCCACGGAAGAGCTGTCCTCCTCGGTCAACGAGATCAGCCGGCAGGTGCAGGAGTCCGCGCGCATGGCGGGCGAAGCCGTAACCCAGGCCCGTACCACGACCGAGCGCGTCAGCGAGCTTTCGGTCGCGGCGACGCGCATCGGCGACGTGGTCGAGCTGATCAACACCATCGCCGGCCAGACCAATCTGCTGGCGCTCAACGCCACCATCGAGGCGGCGCGGGCCGGCGAGGCCGGCCGTGGTTTCGCCGTCGTCGCCTCCGAGGTGAAGACGCTGGCCGAGCAGACCGCGAAGGCGACCGGCGAGATCAGCCAGCAGATTTCCGGCATCCAGACTGCGACCCAGGAATCCGTCAACGCGATCCGCGACATCTCCGCGACGATCGAGCGGCTGTCGGAGGTGTCGTCCACCATTGCCGCCGCCGTCGAGGAGCAGGGCGCCGCCACCCAGGAGATCTCGCGCAACGTGCAGCAGGCCGCTCACGGCACCCAGCAGGTCTCCACCAACATCACCGACGTGCAGCGCGGCGCGGCCGAGACCGGCTCGGCGTCCTCGCAGGTGCTCTCGACCGCCAAGATGCTGGCGACCGACAGCAACCGGTTGAAGGACGAAGTCGGAAAATTCCTCCGCACCGTGCGTGCGGCGTAAGTCGGCGCGACGGCATCGGCCCGTCGCACCCTCTATCGCGCCAGCAGGAAACCGAGCGCGAATACCAGCAGCACGGCCGTCATGACGACGGCCGTCACTGCACCGGCGGCGATCCTGGCCTTCTCTTTGGCGGTGGTCGGGCGCATCGGATACGGAGACTACCTCATGTTGAGCTCCGATCCAATCTGTGGTCAGTAACGGTGCGCGCGATGCGCGCGGCCACGATCCATTCCCGAAGGTCGACCCATGAACGAGGATGTCAGCGACGGCTGGGCCGCGTCCGCGGCCGCCTGGATCATCGAGCAGGGGGAAGACGGCGACTATGGCCGCCGCTTCGTGCTGGATGCGCCGATGCGGGCGCGGATCGAAGGGCGCGGCTTTCGCAACGCGCTCGACGTCGGCTGCGGGGAGGGGCGCTTCTGCCGCATCATGCAGCGCGCGGGCATCCGCACCACCGGCATCGATCCGACCGAAGCGCTGCTTGCGCGCGCCAGGGAGCTCGATCCCAGCGGCGACTACCGGGTCGGCCGCGCCGAGACGATGGATTTCGACGCGGAGTTCGATCTGGTTGTCAGCTATCTCAGCCTGATCGACATACCCGATCTTGCTACGGCCATCGCGAAAATAGCGACGGCGATGCGGCCGGGCGGCACGCTGCTGATCGCCAACCTGACCAGCTTCAACACCGCCGGCCCGCCCGAGGGCTGGACGCGTGACCGCGACGGCGCCCTGCGGTTCACCATTGATCACTACATGGATGAACGTGCGACCTGGGTGAGCTGGAGCGGCGTCCGCGTCCAAAACTGGCATCGTCCGCTCAGCACCTACATGACGCTGCTGCTCGATCACGGCCTCCAGTTGCGCCTGTTCGTCGAGCCGCAACCCATCGGCGGTGATCCCGACAGAATCGCCCGTCATCGCCGGGTGCCGTTCTTCCACATCATGGAGTGGCAGAAGCCGGCTTGAGCGAAGAGGCTGGCGATTTCGGACGCGACGCTCCCCCTGTATAGTGGACCCGCGACGGAATCTTGACGCGAGTCCCGCCCGATGATCGCCAAACGTCCACCCGTGCTCGCTCACGAACGCTTCGTCGCCGACCGCGACAGTTTCGCAGGCCTCGATCTCGCCGCGCGGTTCGAGCGGATCGAAAAGACGAACCTGTGGGGTGCCGCCAGCTCGGTCTCGGGCCTCGGCTCGGAGGATCCGGCGACCGCCGCGCTCCGGGAGGCGCTTCCTGCCCTGTTGCAACAGCTCGGCGCGCGGTCGCTGCTCGATGCGCCCTGTGGCGATGCCGGCTGGATCGGCCGCATCAAGCTCGACCTCGACTACACCGGCATCGACATCGTGCCGTCGCTGATCGAGTCCAATCGCCGGCGTGTGGCCGGCGGCGATTTGTCCGGCCGTTTTCTCGTTGCCGACATCACGCGCGATGTGTTGCCGCGCGCCGATGTCATTCTGTGCCGGGATTGTCTGGTTCATTTGAGCTTCGGCAACATCGCCCGCGCCATGGCCCGCTTCCGCGAGAGCGGCGCGCGCTTCCTGCTGGTGACGACATTTCCGGAATGGAATGCAAATCGCGATTGCGAGGATGGCGACTGGCGCGCGCTGAACATGGAGAGGGCGCCTTTCCATTGGCCCTTGCCGCGCGCCCTGATCAACGAGCGATGCGAGGAGGGCGGCGGCGGCTGGCGCGACAAGAGCCTCGCCCTGTGGCGGCTGGACGAGCTGCCCGATCGCGTCGGCATTGCCACGGATGTGTGACAGGCGCGGGCGGAACGTCCATTGCTTCCGGGATCGCTCCAGCGCTACACTTTGGGTTGTGTGCCGCCATCCCCGGGGCGCGGTGACATGTCGGAGCCCACCATGAGAGCAAGTGCCATCCTGGCCGCTTTGTTGATCTGGTTCTCCGCGCCGGCGCTGGCGCAGCAGGATGGCGCCGCGCTCTACGCAGCGCACTGCGCACAATGTCACGATGCCGGCGACGCCCGGAGCCGCGCGCCCGCGCGCTCGGCCATGCAGGCGATGTCGTTCGATCATGTGCTGGGGACGCTGACCTCCGGCAGCATGGCCGCGATGGCGAAGGAGCGCAGCGACGACGAGCGCCGCGCGATTGCGTCCTTCGTCACCGGCAAGGCCGCGATCAACAGCGCGTCCGACGCGCAGGGCCGCTGCACGCAGCAGATCAGCGGCTTTCCGCAACCGCTCGACGGTCCTCACTGGAATGGGTGGGGCGTGGACCTCAACAACAGCCGCTTCCAGCCGGCCGACATGGCGGGCCTGACCGCGGCGCAGGTGCCGAACCTGCGGCTGAAATGGGCCTACGCGTTTCCAGGCGCCTCGGTGTCGTTTGCGCCGCCGACGATCGTCGGGGGCCTGTTGTTCATCGGCGGCACCGACCGCAAGGTCCACGCGCTCGACGCGCGAACCGGCTGCACCCTGTGGACCCTCGCGACCGATGGCGCCGTGCGCGCCGCGATCACCTTTGCACAGCTTCCGGGCTCCGATCAGTTCGCGATCTTCTTCGGTGATTTGCGTGCCAACGCCTATGCCGTGAACGCGCTGACGGGTGCGCTGATCTGGAAGACCAAGGTCGAGGAGCATTCGGCCGCGCGGATCACCGGGGCGCCGGTGCTGCATTCCGGCGTTCTCTACGTGCCGGTGTCATCGCTCGAGGAAGCCGCAGGCTCGCAAGCTTCTTACGAATGCTGCACCTTCCGCGGCAGCGTGGTGGCGCTGGAGGCCGCGACCGGCAAGCTGGCCTGGCAAGCCTATACGATCCCCGAAGTGCCGCATCCGACCGACAAGAATGCCAGGGGTACGCAGCTCTTCGGCCCGTCCGGTGCCGCGATCTGGTCGGCGCCGACGATCGACGCGAAGCGCAGCGCGATCTATGTCGCGACCAGCAATTCCTATTCGAACCCGCCGGCCGCGACCGCCGATGCGGTCCTCGCTTTCGATCTCGGAAGCGGAAAGTTGCTCTGGAAACAGCAGGCCACGCCGAAGGACGCCTTCGTCGTCGCGTGCTTCACCGCAGACAGGACCAATTGCCCTGACGATCACGGGCCCGACCACGATTTCGGCCAGTCGCCGATCCTGGTGACCTTGCGCGACGGCAAGCGCGTGCTTGCTATCGCGCAGAAATCCGGCGTCGTGCACGCGCTCGATCCCGACGACGGCGGCAAGATCCTGTGGCAGACACGGATCGGGAAGGGCGGTGCGCTCGGCGGCAGCGAATGGGGCTCGGCCGCGGACCAGGAGCGCATCTACGTCGCGAACTCCGACGTGCGTTTCCTGCGTGACGGCACCAGACGTCTCGACTCCACGCAAGGGGGCGGCCTGTTCGGCCTCGATCTCGCCAGCGGGACGGTTGTGATGGAGGTGCCGCCGGTCGCCTGTGGCGATCGTCCCCAATGCAGCCCTGCGCTTTCGGCGGCGGTGAGCCTGATCCCCGGCGTCGTGTTCTCCGGCGGCGTCAGCGGTTTCCTGCGCGCCTATGCCACCGACGGCAAGCTGCTCTGGGAGTTCGACACCGCGCAGGATTACAAGGCCGTCAACGGCGTCCCCGCCCATGGCGGCGCGATCGATGGTCCCGGACCGGTCATCGCCGGCGGCATGCTCTACACCAATTCCGGCTATGGCCAATGGAGCGGCGTCGCCGGCAACGTGCTGCTGGCGTTCGAGGCGCGAACGGAGTGAGGCTTCGTCGTCGTTGCGATCCGATCGACAGATCGCATTGCATGCACGGCTTCTCGCGGCGTAGTTCGCGCCAGCTTTGCGGTCTCTTCCCTCCAGGAACAGTGCTCCATCCGGGCGACCAGACCCGTCGACGAACGAGGAGTGAGTTCGATGCTCGACGCCAGATGCAGTTGCGGCGCTGTTGCGCTTTCGCTTCCGGGGCCGTCCCGCCTTGTGGCCGCTTGTCACTGCATCGCGTGCCAGCGGCGAACCGGAGCGCCGTTCGGCGTCGGCGCCTTCTATCCGGTTGCGGTCGTCACGATCTCGGGAACGCCGAAGGAGTATGTTCGTGCGGCCGACAGCGGTAGCAGCGTCCGGTTCTATTTTTGTCGTGACTGCGGGTCGACGCTCTATTGGAAGGCCGACAATCTGCCTGACATGATCGGCGTTGCCGTCGGCACGATCGCGGACCCGAATTTCCCGGCGCCGGTCAGATCGGTTTTCGAGCAGTCGAAACATGGCTGGGTTGAGGTCAACGGCGCCGGCGTCGAGCACTTCCGGCAAAGCAGCGCGCACAAGAATTCGAGCTAAGAGACCGGGCGTCGAGCAATGGTGCCGGCTGAGGGGATTGAACCCCCGACCTTCGGTTTACAAAACCGCTGCTCTACCGCTGAGCTAAGCCGGCCACGCTGGGATGTGGGAAGAGACCGGCACGTGCCGGGGCCGTCCACCCGCGCGTCGCAATATCAGACTTGGTTGGAAAGTGCCAGAACCGGTGCAAGCACTGTCGGAATGAAACAGGCGGCCGTGGGGCCGCCTGAATCGCTTCGCCAGATTGTGGCTTATTGGCAGATGTGCTGGAGGCCGTCCGCGCCCTTATACCAAGTGCCGGGCCGGCAAACGATGCCGTTGCGAGCCGCGTAGGTATCCCAATTGCCATACCAGCCCATTTCGCCACGGTTGTAGGTGCCGTAGCCGCCGGAATTGTCATAGGCGTACGAGTTGCCCCAGCCGCTGAACGGTGCTGCGGCAACGGCTGCTGCGGTGCCGACGGCGGCGCCTGCAACCGCGCCTGCGGTCGCTGCTGGCCAGAAGCCGCTATTCGTTCTGTTCACATCGTTGTAGCGGTTCGGGTTGCGATAGGCTGCCCGCTGATATTGTCGTTGCTGACGGCTGGTGGCGTAAGGGCTGCCGGCGCCAGCGTTCAGGCAATTGGCGCTGGCGAACATGGATTCGCAGGCGGCGGGATTGGTGATGGATGCTTGACCCATTGCAGGGCCTGCGAGCGCGGAGGCAACGATCGAAACCGCGCCGATCAGTTTCAGGCTCGTCATGGCATATCTCCATGTGGTTGGAACGGTTGCTAAGTTCCTCAGTCGCGGAGACGTTCCCATCGTTTCGCGCGAACGAGGTCACATCGCTGTGAGCACGCGGAGGATGTGCAGTTTGTGCCATGCATGCGGCTTGTCGGACGATGGCGGCATCGCGAGCGGGGCCAAGTGTTAACGCTTCGCTAGTGCGCTCGGTGCATTCGAAAGACGACCGATCCTTACGCGTTAGGCTTACCGGAAATTGGTGAAGCGGCCTTAACTCTCTCGGCGGAGCGATCGGTTAGGTTGTAGCCCGGACAATTCGGGATCCTTCCATGCGCGCTCTGGCGCTCGCAGCCTTTCTGATCGGACTGCCCGCGACGGCGCTTGCCGGTGGCGGCTTCGATATCGTCGTTCCCGGCCGCCCGGGCGTGCCCATCATCATCAACAACATCGACGCGTCCTACACCGTGGTCGAGGGTGTCTGGGGCCTCGGGAAAAACATCCAGGTGCAGCCGACGATCTATGGCGGGCGCTATATCGCCGAGCGGCAGCCCGAAGATGTCGGCCATTATTATCCGACGCTGGGCTTGCGGCCCGGCTATGGCCGGCTCGAGGTCGAGCCGCCCGCGAACCGCAGATTGCCCAAGCCCGCCGAGAGCTATCACCAGAGCTGGGGCGCGCAATCGGCGCCGCTGCCGCCGCAGATGGACGTGCCCGTCAATCCGCCGCCGGTGATCTTCGCGCCTGAGATCAACGACCGCCCGCGGCGTCCTCGGCCGCGGCCGCACGCAGAAATACCCGGCAGGCCGCCGGGTTAAGAAACGTCAAAAACCAAAGATACGAAATTCAACAGGAGAGAGTAATGCGTCAGATGATTTCGGGACTGGTCGCGGCGGCGGCCGTGATGTTCGTCGGGGCCGCGCCGGCCGCGGCTTGCGGCTTCAACGGCTGCGCGCCGGTTGCGCCGGTCTATAGCGGCTGCAACACGGGTTGCGGCAGCTGGGGTTATGGCCCGGGTTATGGCGGTTGGGGCTTTGAGCAGCTCGCCGAGCCGGCTACGCAGTACTATTACGTCAACCAGGGGCCGACCTATACCGGCCCGGGCGCGTTCGCGCCGTATCCGACCTATCGTGAGGACGCGGTCGTTGCGCCCGCCAACTACGGTTACGGCTATGGCTATCGTGCCGCCGCGATCGCAGCCCCGGGCGCCTATCCCTATCGCCGCCCCTACTATCGTCCGTATCGCTACGGCTACGGCCCGCGCTACGGCTATCTGCCGCGCACGCACTACGGCTACGGTCCGCGCTACGGCTACCGCCCGGCGCCGTACTATTACGGCGGCCGCCGCGTGCTGCGCCGCTATTACTGATCGCTTGATCGGCTGAGCTGACGAGACGCCCGTCCGCGTGATGCGGACGGGCGTTTTGTTTTGCTAGCGCTTCATCAGCCCGAGGCGGCTTGCGCCGACATAGAGCGAGAGCACGGCGGCGTTGGAGACGTTGAGGCTCTTGATCTCGCCGGGCATGTCGAGCCGCGCCACGACGCTGCAGGTCTCGCGGGTCAATTGCCGCAGGCCCTTGCCTTCCGCGCCAAGCACCAGCGCGAGCGGCTCGCGCAGAGTGACCTCGGAGAGATCCGCGCTGCCTTCACTGTCGAGCCCAACAGTCTGGAAGCCGCGCTCGTTCAGCGCGGTGAGCGCGCGGGCGAGGTTCTGCACCGTCACCATGGGCACCAGCTCCAGCGCGCCGGAGGCGGCCTTGGCGAGCACGCCGGTGGCCTCCGGGCTGTGGCGCGCGGTAGTGACGATCGCCTTCACCGCGAAGGCCGCGGCGGAGCGCAGGATGGCGCCGACATTGTGCGGGTCGGTGATCTGGTCGAGCACCAGCACCATGCCCTCCTGCGCCAGGGTCTCGATGTCGGGCGAGGGCAGGGCATCGGCCTCGGCGAGCAGGCCCTGGTGCACGGCGTCGGGCGAGAGCAGCCGGTCGATCTCCTGGGGACGGACGATCTCGGGCGTGACGCGGGTTTCGATGTTTTCGTCCGCAAGGCGCCTTGCGGCGTTCTCGGTCAGCGTCAGCTTGCGGATCCGTCGCTGCGGATTGGCGAGCGCCATGGTGACGGTGTGCCAGCCATAGAGGATGACAGGCCCGCCGGGGTCCGAATCACGGTCGCGCCAGGCCGGCCGGCCGGCCGATTTCCCGGGCCTGTTGAAGGGCTTAGCCCCGCCGCGCGGGCCCCTCGGGGCGAATTTCTTGTCCTTCATGGGCTCGCTTGTGTCACGGGTGCCGGAATATGGCAATTTGGGTGCGAATGGGGGCCATTTTAGCTGTTCGCCTCGGTTGACTTTGCCCCACCGCTTCGCCCATAAACGCGCCCGGTCGCGCCCCCATCCGGGCTGTCGCGGCCTTCACGTTCCATGGCCGTCTTCGGTCGCCGGCAAGGTCCGGCCCGATTGTGCTGCCGTCGAGCGGGGGAGTGTCCCGAGTGGCAAAGGGAGCTGACTGTAAATCAGCCGCCTCATGGCTTCGCAGGTTCGAGTCCTGCCTCCCCCACCAGCCTTGTTGATCAAGAGTTTAAATCAGACGCGGGATTGGCCCGGCGGTGGGTTGGCTCCCGGACGTACGGTGGCTGAAGGGGCGCTCGCGTAACGGACTTCTTCCAGGCTTGATAAGAATGCTCCGCTTTGGCACCTTGTTGGAGTATTCGGAGAAAAGTCATGTATCGTTCATGCTTCATGGCAATTGCCGCCGTCATCTGCATGAGTGGAGCGTCCGCTGGCGCTCAAGCCAGTCCGTACCCATTCGGAGATGAGCCATATCGGCTCAATTGGTATTCCGATCCAGAGATCGCGAATGGTTGCTGGAAGTGGAATTGGCAGCAATACCAGTGGGACAATTATTGCCCCGTCTACGTCCACCCCAAGGCCTTTATGTATCCTCGGGCGAGACCGGTCGTCGTTCGCACCAAAGGCTAACAAGCGAGGCGAACAGGCGGCGCCCCTGTGGGGCGCCGACCGGGCACGTCACCTAGTAGTTCTCGATTGTGCAGGCGACCTGGCTGTGCTTGCCAAAGTTGAGCAACGCATTGCCACGGAAGCCGTCGACCCAAACGCCGGCGCCGGCATAGCGATATCCGACGCCCATCGGGACCAAGCGCACGTGCACGCCGCCGGAGCGGCCGGTATGCAGCGACGCAGTCACGACCTCGCCTTCGACCGATACGGCTATCGGGCACAGCGGATACTGTCTTCCGTTCTCGCAGGTAAAAACCAACTCCGAGCAACTTCCGATCGCGCCGGGAGAAGCCTTCAAGGCCATGTCCGCAGCGACTGCCCTACCGGGGTCACCAGCCGCTCCCGCTCCGAAAAGGACAACTGCCGTCAGATACCTGAACATCGAATTGCGCATCGCCGCCCCCAGAGAAAATTTTTTAATCACGGGGCCCAAGAGAGCAAAAATCGCAAACAGCGTCAAACCACGGCGTTGCCGCGAGGGTCCTTCAGCCGCCGCTGCGTCGCGACAAGGCCGGGCGCGTCCGACCGCGCAGTCGCCTAGTATATAAGGTCTGTTCAGCGAATTCGCCGCGGTAGCCGCAGGAAGCGTGCCGAGGGGGCGCGAAAGCGCACTTCGCGCAGCGTCTTCATCGGCCTGATTTTGCAGCAACGTAAGAATGCCGCGGCTAGATTTTCTGCTGCGCGCCAGGGCCTGAAACGTTGACCGTGATCTTCTGAATTTCCGTTCGCCCGCCGGCGTATTTGACTTCGATCGTAAGCACATCGTCGCCGACGAAGTCGGGCTGCGATTTGTAGAATGCAACGTAGGCCGGCACTTCCAGCGCGAGACAGGATTTGTAGTTGGTCGCTTTCACCTTGGCCGACTTCACAGTGACTTTCCCGGACGCTGGCGGATTGACCAGGCGGATCGTTGGCAAGGGCCGGATGTGCAGTCGGGCAGTACGTTGAGGTACAGGCCGATTCGCGTGTCCTTGTTGGGGGCGGACTTCACCATTCGCTCGACCGGGATATTTGTGTCCTCAGCCCATACCGGGCCGCCAAATCCGCTCAGCGCAACGATCGTGGCGTAAAATAATACCTTTTTGGCCGCTCGCGAGCCCGCTTTGCCGTTCCAGTCGATACGCCGCAAGGTGTTCATTTCTCGTGCCTTTTTTGGCGTCATTGGCCAAAAATTGATCTATTTACCACGCTCGGCCGAAAACTGCTTGTTAACTAGTTGATTTTGTTGACCCATCGTGCGGTTAACAATAGCTTAATGCCTAAGTTTTTCGGCTTACTTTCTGTTTTTTCCAGTGCACAAGTCTTTGGCAGGGGCAATTCATGAATGCTCAATTCCAGGTGGCGCAAGCCACCGGTACGGCTGTTGCGACCAATTCAACCCCTGTTCGAACCTTCTCACTAACGAAGCCGCTGACCGATCAAGCCGTGGTGCTAAACCTCGGATATGATCAGAAGGTCAAGCTCGATTTCTCGGCAATTGCCAATGAGAAGATCACGCTCGTCCATGTCGGCGAGAAGCTGATCATTCTCTTTGACAACAAGTCGACGATCACCGTCGATCCCGTCTTCGACTCCCGGCACGACGGCCAGCAACTCCTGTCGATCGAGCTCGCGCCTGGGCGCGACGTCAACCTGCAGGAATTCGCGAGTCTCTTCCCCATTACAACCGATCAGTCGGTGCTGCCCGCTGCCGGTGACGGCAACGGCAACGCGCAAGGGAGCGGCGCCAACTTTACGAGCAGCACCGTCGACGCGTTGAGCGCCGGCGATCCGCTCGATCTGCTCGGACAGGAAGAACTTGGAACCTTCCAGACCGGCGATCCGCAGTTCCTCGCGGTCACGGCTCCTACAGTCAGCGTGACGGGTTCGATCGAACTTGTGGTCGACGAAAGCTTCATTCCGCTCAACGCCACGAATTCGGCCGGTTCGACGACCGGCCCGGCCGGGTCGAGCATCAGCACCCAGGCCCTCCAGGCCGTCTTCACGGTGAACTCGCAGATCGGCCTGCAGTCCCTGACCTATGCACTGAAGGTCGACAATCCGAATACCAATTTGATCGACTCGCTCAGCGGCAAACCCGTTGTCCTGGTCCAGAACGGGACCGGCGAAGTCGACGGAGTCGTCACGATCGATGGGCAGCAGGTCACGGTCTTCACGCTGACGGTGAACGGCAACGGTCTCATCACGATGACAGACCTGCGCGGCGTTCACGAGAACGATCCGCACGACAACAATGAGAGCATTCATCTCGATGCAGGTCTCGTCTCTGTAACGGCGACGGCGGTCGACGTCAGCGGCAACTCAACGAGCGGAACCTTCGACCTTGGTCCGCACATCACAATCAACGACGACAGCCCGAGCATCGACGTGGCGCAGGGCGAGGGCGGAGAAGAGGGGCCGCGGCTCCTGTTCCTCGGTCCCCTCGAAGTCGACGAGAGCGCGCTGCCGGACGGCACGCAGCCGGCATCGTTCTCGACCGTCGCCAAGCAGAACTTCAGCGGCGCCTTCACGCATGTCGATGGCGCCGATGGCGCCACCATCACCTTCGCGCTGTCCGTTACAGCCGGCGGCGTCGATACGCACCTGATCGATTCCCTGACCGGGCACGGGGTGTTCCTGTTCAACGAGAACGGCACGATCGTCGCGCGCGTTGGCGGGGAGGGCACCACGCCCGACGCCAATGGTGCGGTCGTTTTCACGCTCGAGGTGGATTCGTCGTCCGGCCAGGTGACGATGACGCTTGAGCGCTCGGTGCACGAGCTTACGCCTGAAGCGAATGTCCCGAGCGACGAGCCGATCCAGCTCTCGGGTGTCCCGATCACGCTGACCGCGACGATCACGGACAATGACGGCGATACGGACAGCGCCAGCATCGATATCGGCACGACGATCATCATTCATGACGATAGCCCGACCATCGCCGTAGTGCAGGGCGAGGGTGGCGAAGAGGGTCCGCAGCTCCCTGTCCTTGGTTCCCTGGAAGTCGACGAAAGCGCGCTGCCGGACGGCGTGCAGACGGCGTCGTTCCCGACCACGGCCACCCAGGACTTCAGCGGCTCGTTCACGCACGCCGCCGGCGCTGACGGCGCCACCGTCACTTATGCGCTGTCCGTTGCAGCCGGTGGTGTCGACACGGGTCTTGTGGATTCCCTCACCGGGAACAAGGTGTTCCTGTTCAGCGTGGACGGTGTCATCTCGGCCCGCGAAGGAACGGACGCCACCGCTGCGGCTTCGGGCCCCGAAGTTTTCAAGCTCGAAGTGGATTCCACGTCCGGCGAAGTCAAGCTGACGCTGGAGCGCTCGGTTCACGAGCTCATTCCTCAAGCGAATGTCGACAGCAACGAGTCGATCCAACTGACGGGCGTCCCGATCACGCTGACCGCGACGATCACGGACAATGACGGCGATTCAGACAGCGCCAGCATCGACATCAGCTCGACGATCGTCATTCACGACGACAGTCCTTCGCTGACCCTGTCAGCCAGCGAAGGATCCGTCACGATCGACGAAACGGCCGGTCAGCAGGCCGGCACCGACGAAGTCCAATTCACCGGCCTCTCGACCGCGGCGCAGACGGCGTTCGATGGCGTTGCAAACAAGGGCAGCGATCCCGACTTTTCGTCGGGTCAGAAGGACCATGGCGCGATCGGCTATGCCGTGAATTCGGGCCTTGTTTCCGCCAGCATCAATTTCGGCGCAGATGGCGCCGATGGTATCCAGTCGAAACTGTATGAACTGACGCTGGCCAAGAGCGGCGTCGAGTCGGGCCTCCAGACGACTTCGGGCCGCGAGATCTACCTGTTCCTCGAGAACGGTGTCGTCGTCGGCCGCTATGACGCACCTAATGACGGCAATACGGTTGTCAACGGAAGCGATCCGGCTGCTTTTGCGATCACTATCGATCCGGCCACCGGCGAGGTCTCGGTCGCTCAGTATGTCTCGCTCAATCAGCCGGACCACGCGACGGCCGCCAATAGCTACAACAGCTACAACGAGGCGATCTCGCTCGCGACGGGCAGCGTATCCATTCAACTGACGGTAACGGATGCCGATGGCGATACCGCCAGCGATCGTGTCGATATCTCCGGCAAGATCCAGTTCCTGGATGATGGCCCGAGCATCTCAGGCAAGGCGATCAATGAGAAGGTCGCCGAGAATGACATCGACACACAATATGCGTTGGGCACCAGCCCGAACGACGGCGACGCCGACGGCTCCTGGACCAACAGTCCCGACAACGAGAGCCCGGGTCCGGCCGACGTCTTCGGTACGCTCGCGGGTCATGTGAACTTCGGTGCCGACGGGCCGGGGGCGAACGCCTTCACCTTCGCGAGCAGCTATGCGACGACGTTGAGCAATCTGAACCTCACGTCGCACGGAACGGCGCTGACCTATCAGGTCAACGGCGACACGCTGACCGCCAGCGCCAACGGTCACACCATCTTCACGCTGCAGGTCAATGCCGCGACGGGGACCTATGCGTTCAAGCTCTACGATAGCCTTGACCACGTCACTGACAATGGCACCAATTCCGATCTGAAGTCGGGTAACAGCAGCATTTCCAGCATCGACTTCGGTTCGGTGCTGGTGGCGACGGATGGCGACGGCGATACGGTCGGCATGACCGGCCAGCTGAAAGTGACCATTGTCGACGACGTCCCGCACGCGCACGATATCACCGCCCAGAAGATCCTGGACGACGAAGCGCAATCGCTGTTCACGCCGGTGAACTTTGGCGGCAATGGCGACGTTTCTCCGAGCGTCAACTCGACCTCGGGCGGAGTTGGCTCGCTGTTTGCTCCGGGTGCCGATGACGTCAAGACCATCAGCTTTACGACGCCTTCGGATATTAAGGCCATCTACAAGCTGCAGAGCGGCTTGGCCGGGCAGGAGACGCTCGACTATACGACCACGACGAGCAACGGCCACACGATCCTGACCGCGACGGGTCACTCCTCGGGCAACGTCGTCTTCACGCTCGACGTCGCCGCCGACGGCTCCTACACCTTCAAGGTCAGCGAGCCGCTGGTCCATCCGACCAACAGCACGACGGAAGAAAACATCTCGGTGAAGATCGGCTTCACCGTAACCGACGGCGACGGCGACAAGGACACGGGTTCGCTGACCGTGAAGGTCAACGACGATACGCCCACGGTCGAAGTCGATCAGGCCCAGAATAACCAGCATCAGAATATCACGCTGGCGACGCTGACGCTCGACGAGTCGATCGGCACCACCGCCGGCGACTCGAACGCGACCAGCGACGATCGTGCCGGGGTCACCGCTCCCTCGCTGCTGACACTCGCCGATGCCACCAAGGCGATCGGCATCGTAAAGACGCCGACGTCCGGCGGGACCTCCGTGGCCGACTTGTTCACCACCGACGTCAGCTTCGGCGCCGACGGTGCCAAGTCCAATCCGACATCGACCTACAGCCTCACGTTGAAGGACGATCACGGCAACACGGTTTCGAACGGCTCCTCGACCGGCGTGGAAACCAACCTCGTCGTGACCGCGCTCGCCGGAACGGCTCTGGCGAACCTCACGGATGCGCAGCGCACGATCTACCTGTTCAAGGAAGCCGACGGTTCGATCGTCGGCAAGATCGGCATCGGCGGTGGCGGCAATGTCAGCGATTACGTTGCCGTGCACGTCGTCATCACCGGCACGCCCCCGCAGATCTCGATCGAGCAGTACCTGCCGATCGAGCACAGCAACACCGCGTCGAGCGACGAGGCCGCCTCCCTGACATTCGCGGATCGCGACGCCAGCCTTGGCGTCACCTTGACCGTCACCGCGACGGACGGCGACGGCGACGTCGCCTCGGACTCGAAAACCGTCACGCTGGTCGGCTCCGACGGCTCCCTGATCAAGATCGAGGATGACGGCCCGACGGTGACGCTGGCCACTACCTCTGCAAAGGTCGTCGAGGACGAAACGCCGGGCGTGCAGACCTCGCCGGATCCGAACGCCGCGAACGACGTGAGCAGCAGCGGGCTGCCGACCGGCGTGCTCGCCAAGTTCGACGCCATCTCCAACAAGGGCGTCGACAACGACGTTCCGTCCGGATCAAAGGACCATGGTGCGATCGGCTTTGCGGTCAGCACGTCGTCGCTGGTCTCCGTCACGGCCGATTACGGCACCGACGGCAAGGCCCTCACCAATTCGCAGGTGCTGGCGCTCGCCATCAATGGGGGTAACGGAGCGGATTCCGGCCTGAAGACCACCGATGGCCGCGCGATCCATCTGTTCATGGACAGCAATGGCCTGATCGTCGGCCGCTATGACGCGAACGGTGGAAACATCACCAGCAGCGATCCCGCGGCGTTTGCCATTGCGATTTCGCAGGACGGTAAGGTCAGCATCGCGCAGTACGTCTCGCTGCAGAATCCGACCGGTGGCACCAGCTATGACGAAGCGGCCACTGGACTGAAGAATGTGCTCGCCAGCGTGACCGTCACGGATGGTGATGGTGACACGGCGACCAAATCCGTCGACATCTCCGGCCAGATCCAGTTCCAGGATGACGGTCCGAGCATCGCGGGAACCGCCATCAGCGAGAAGGTCGCCGAGAACGACATCGACACGTCGTATGCGCACGGCACCAGCCCGAACGACGGCAACGGCGACGGCTCCTGGACCAACAGCCCCGACAACGAGAGCCCGGGTCCGGCCGACGTCTTCGGCACCCTCGCGGGTCACGTGAACTTCGGTGCGGACGGGCCGGGAGCGAATGCCTTCACGTTCGCGGCGAGCTATGCGACGACGCTTGGCAATCTGAACCTCACCTCGCACGGCACGGCGCTGACCTATCAGGTCAACGGCGACACGCTGACCGCCAGCGCCAATGGTCACACCGTCTTCACGCTGCAGGTCAATGCCGGGACGGGAAGCTATGCGTTCAAGCTCTACGACAGCCTCGACCATGTCACCGACAATGGTGCCAACACCGCGCTGAAGTCGGGCAATGGCAGCATTTCCAGCATCGATTTCGGTTCGGTGCTGGTGGCGACGGACGGTGATGGCGACACCATTGCCATGACCGGCCAGCTGAAGGTGACCATCGTCGACGACATTCCGAATGCGTACGATGTCACCTCCCAGAAGGTCCTGGACGACGAAGCGCAGTCACTGTTCACGCCGGTGAACTTCGGCGGCGACGGCGACGTCGCGCCGAGCGTCAACTCGACCACGGGCGGAGCCGGCTCGCTGTTTGCGCCGGGTGCGGACGGCATCAAGACCATCAGCTTTGCGGCACCCTCGGACATCAAGGCGATCTACCAGCTGCAGAGCGGCCTGGCCGGACAGGAGACGCTCGACTACGCGACGACGACGAGTAACGGCCACACGATCCTGACTGCGACGGGTCACTCCTCGGGCAACGTCGTCTTCACGCTCGACGTCGCCGCCGACGGCTCCTACACCTTCAAGGTCAGCGAGCCGCTGGTCCATCCGACCAACAGCACGACGGAAGAAAACATCTCGGTGAAGATCGGCTTCACCGTGACCGACGGCGACGGCGACAAGGACACCGGCTCGCTGACCGTGAAGGTCAACGACGACACGCCCACGGTCGAAGTCGATCAGGCCCAGAATAACCAGCATCAGAATATCACGCTGGACGCCGTGAAGATGGACGAGTCCATCCACGTGCTCGCCGGTGATACCAACGCGGCCGCCGACAATGTCAGCGGTGTCGCGGGCCCGACCGTGACGTCCACGCTCAATCCCGCACTGGCGATCGGCATCCTGTCGACGCCGGCGTCGAGCGACGGCACCTCGGTGAAGGAGCTGTTCGATCCCCAGGTCAGCTTCGGCGCCGATGGCGCCAAGGCGAATGCCACCTTCACTTATAGCTTCACATTGAAGGACGATAACGGCCAGACGGTGAACGGGCCGACGTCGCATGGCGTCGAGACCAATTTGGTCGTGACCGCATTGACCGGTACCTCGCTGGCCGGCCTGACCGACGCCCAGCGCACGATCTACCTGTTCAAGCAGGCCGACGGCTCGATCATCGGCCGCGTCGGTGACAATCCGAACGGAGCGATCGCGCTGCATATCGTGCTGTCGAGTTCGGCCGATCCGCAGATCACGGTCGAGCAGTATCTGCCGATCAAGCACGGCAACACGGCTTCGGGTGACGAGCCGGCGTCGCTGACCTTCGACGATCGCGATGCGAGCCTGGGCGTCACCCTGACGGTGTCGGCGACCGACGGCGATGGCGATACCGCAACGGACTCGAAAACCGTCACGATTGCCAGCCAGAGCTCGTCGTTCCTCGTCATCGAGGATGATGGTCCGACCCTGACTGTGACCGCGCCGGCTGCCATCAACGGCCTCGACTTCGGTACGTTCAATCTCAACAATAACGAATGGGGACTGGGAAGCGGGACCGCGACCGGCACCAACGGCGGCTGGACCATTTCGGATACTAACAGCGGCCATTCCGGCGGCGATCTGGTCGCCAATCCCGGCGGCGGCACCGTTCAGCTCGAGCGCGTCGGTGACGGCTACCAGGGCATGCATTCGTCGACCGGCAGCTACATGGTCGACCTCGATGCGTCTCCCCACGACGTCAAGATCAGCCAGGTCGTCAACGGCCTGACGACGGGTCAGACCTACGACCTGAGGTTCGAGGCGGGCGCGCCGTATCCCAATTCGGCCCATCTCGAAGTGTGGTTTGGCGGCGTCAAGATTGCCGACATCTCGCCCACCGGCCAGATGCAGGAATACACGATCCAGGTGGTGGCCGGGTCCGGCCCGAACCATGACAATGTTCTCGAATTCCGCGAGACCGGTGCGCCGGACAATCAGGGCACCTATCTTGCCAACGTCTCGGTCGGCACCCTTGTCATCGACGAGACTGCCAACATCCAGGCGGGTTCGAACGAAGTCAGCTCGGCAACCCTGTCTCCGCTGTTCGCCGCGGTCGCCCTCAAGGGCACCGATCCGGACATGGCGGCGCAGTACGCGCAGGGGACGACGGCGGCGGTCAGCGTCACCGCGGATTACGGCGTCGACGGCAAGGCGGCCACCAACGCGATGCTTTTCGCGCTGAGCACTGCCGTCAATCATACCGACTCGGGCCTGCAGACCACGGACGGGCACGAGATCTACCTGTTCAATGAAACCTATAACGGCGTCGGCTATGTCGTCGGCCGTTACGACGCGGCCAATGGCAGCGTCGATGGTAACGATCCCGCCGCCTTCGCGTTCACGATTGATCCGGCGACGGGCAAGCTGTCGGTCGCGCAATTCGTTTCGCTGCATCAGCCGAATACGCACAGCAACGACGAGGGCGTGTTCCTCGGCACCGGCACGCTCTCCGTCACGGTGACCATCAAGGACGGCGACAACGACACGGCGTCAAAGACCGTCGATATTTCCGCCAACATCCGCTTCGACGATGACGGTCCGACCGCGGCTTTGGTCGTGACCGAGACCAGCGTGACGATCGACGAAACGGCCGGGCAGGACGCCGGCACCAACGATGTCGCGCATCTGTCCGACTATACCGGTCTGTTCAGCTCGCTTCCGGGGACGCCGATCGAGATCGCGCGGAGCGGCGTGGCCGTCGTTTCCGCGGCTGCGACGGGCTACGGTGCCGACGGGCAGGGGGCTTCCCCGGTGTTCGCGCTGAACGTCTCCACCAGCGGAGTCGATTCAGGTCTCGATGCGACCGACGGGCGTAGTGTGTTCCTGTACAAGGAAGGCAACCTCATCGTCGGCCGCGAAGGCCTGGCGGATGGCACGGCCGATTCAAGCGGCAAGGTCGCCTTTGCAATCTCGATCGACAGCGCGACCGGCGTGGTGACGGTCGCCGAATATACGGCGCTCCATCACAACAACCCGCTCGATCCGAACGAAGCGTCGAGCCCGCTCTCGATCGCCACCAACGCCATCCAGGCGAGCGTGACGGTGACAGATGGTGACGGCGACACCTCGGTCGCCTCGGTCGGCATCGGCGGCCAGATCCGTTTCCTGGACGATGGTCCGACGGTGGCCGCGGCTCCGCTGAACCAGATCGTCAACGGCGACTTCTCGCAAGGTGTCTGGTCTGCACCGGATTGGTGGGGTTCGGTCTCCTACAACGTGGCGGGCTGGGCTCTCGCTCCGTCGCCGGTCAATCCTGGGACGGTCGATCTCGAAAGGGCGCCTGACGGTCTCTATGGCCTGCACAGCTCGACCGGCGGTTACATGGTCGATCTCGGCAGCTCGCCGGGCAACATGCAGATCACCCAGGACTTCCAGCCTGGTGCGCTCGCGCCCGGCCAGACCTACGCGATCCAGTTCGAAGCCGGTGCGCCGTTCCCGGAGACGGCCAAGCTCGAGGTGATCTGGGACGGCCAGGTGATCGGCACGATCGATCCGACCGGACCGATGACGTCCTACAACTTCATCGTCACGGCGAACGGAACGGCCGGCGATACCCTGATCTTCCGTGAAATTGGCACCGGCAATGCTCCGTTGGGCTATGACTCGCAGGGCCACAATCTCCAGGACGAAGGTTACCAGGGCACTTACCTCGCCAACGTCAAGCTAGTCGCGACCTATGTCGTCGACGAAGACGGCCTCTCGGCCGGCAACCACGACCTGCCGACTCCGTCGCAAGGCGATACTGCTGGAATCGCGACCTCGGTTACCGGCGCGCTCGGCATCAACTGGGGTGCCGACAATTACGATCCGTCGAACGACGGCACTCACGCCGATGGTTCGTTCGCGCAGGACAACAACGGATCCGCGCTCACCGGCCGCTACCTGACCTTCACTGACGCCACGGTCGGTGCCAGCGGCATTGCGGGCCCCGACCTGATGTCGAATGGCCAGGTCGTCAAGTACATGCTTGCGGACATGGGGACCACGCTGATCGGCTATGTCGGCGACCTCAACCACAAGGTCTTTGTGGTGTCGCTGTCCGACGACGGCACAGGTGCGTTCAAATTCAGCCTGCTCGGTCGGCTGGACCACGCGCCGAACGGCTCCGAGAACGATATCGACCTGACCTTCCACTTCACTGCGACCGACTCCGACGGCGATTCAGCCTCCGGCAGCTTCATGGTCGGCATCGACGACGACGTGCCGGTGGTGACCGCCGCGGGCGATACCGTCAATGTGAACGAAGCCAACCTGCTCGACGATCGCAATCCGAATCCGGTTGCGCTTCCGGGCGGCGGCTTCGCCGGCGAGGCGCAGGCCGCGACCGGCTTCTTCCACATCAACTGGGGTGCCGACAACGGCGATGCGAAGCATCTTGCCTTTGCCAAGGATTCCCAAGGCCATGTGATCGGTCCGCAGCTCGAGTCCGACGGCGTGCAGCTCGACTATGTCGTCCGCTTCCCCAGCGACTCGCCCGACAACGAGCAGATCATTGCCTACAAGCATGGCACGGACCCCGACGTTCAATCCAACGTGGTGTTCTCGATCACGCTCTACGAGCAGGGTCACGGCTACTACACCTATGTTCAGTACCAGAACATCGACCATCAGGGCTCCGGCACCGATGTCGCTCAGCTGAACTTCAACGTCATTGCGACGGACAGCGATGGCGACAGCGTCCAGACCTCGCTTACTGTCAATGTGACCGACGACGTGCCGCAACCGGTCGTGACCGCGCCCACAACGCCGGTTTTGATCGTCGACGAAACCGCTGGCGAGGACAGCGGGACGAACGACGTGGCGTCGACCCCGGCCTTGCAGGCGCTGTTCACCGGTGTCTCCAGCTCGCCGATCATCCAGTTCGCGCAGAGCGGCGCGGCCCTGTTCTCGACCACGGGCTCGACCTATGGCGCCGATGGCGCCAACGGTTCTGCCTTCGGTCTGTCGGTCACGAGCGGGACCGATTCCGGCCTGACCGCTACCGATGGCCACAAGATCTTCCTGTATCAGGAAGGCAATCTGGTGGTCGGCCACGAGGATAACGCGGCCGGCAAGGTTGCGTTCGCGATCGCGATCGATGCGGCTACGGGCCAGCTCAGCATCGCCGAGTACACTGCGATCCAGCATCCGAACCACAGCGACGCGGACGAGGCGGCCTCACCGCAGACCATCGCGAGCGGTGTCCTCAAGGTCACTTATTCGCTCACGGATGGCGATCACGACACGGTGGCCGCGTCCGCCGACATCGGGAGCCTGATCCAGTTCCGCGACGACGGTCCGACCGTCACGCCGCAGACGAACCTGATCGTCAACGGTAGCTTCGAGGAAGGGCACCCTGAACTCGGAACCAGCGGATGGTCGATCTTCCATTCGATCCCCGGCTGGACCACTGCGGACATCGGCGACGAGGGGCCGGCTGGCGACGTTCCCTTCGAGATCCAGGTCGGCGGCGTCGGTGGCACTCCGGCGCAGCACGGAAACGCGCTCGTCGAGCTCGATGCCGACCTCACCAGCGGCACCGTTCCCGGAGATACGACCCAGCATTTCAATGATTCCGGCCAGCTCAACGCGACGATCCAGCAGGTCGTGAACGGCACCACCGATGGTCAGACCTATGAGCTGACCTTCTGGTACGCCCCGCGCATCGGCGAGGGCGGCAACGACAGCGGCGGCCTGAACGTGCTGTGGAACGGGCAGATCGTGAAGACGATCAACTCGGACGGCATGACTGAAGGCCAGTGGCAGCAGATCACGGTGTTCGTTGAGGGCACCGGGGCAGACACGCTTGCATTCCAGGGCACGGGGCAGGCCAACCAGCTCGGCGCGCTGATCGACAATGTCAGCCTCATCGCTGCGACCGTCGTCGACGAGGACGGCCTGACGAAGGGCCATCACGATATGCCGACCGCGTCGGCGGGCGACATTGCCGTTCCCGATGCCGATGGCGACCATAACGAAGCCACCGCAACTGGTCTCCTCAGCATCAAGTGGGGCGCCGACAATGCGGACGCCGGCGTCGATACGACCGGCTCCATGGGCGCATCCGTTCAGGATCATCCCGGCGGTGCTGGCAATCGCAGCGTCACCTTTGCCGACAGCGCACTCGCCAGCTTCAGCGGCACCCTGACGTCGGGTTCGCTGACCTCGGACGGCCAGACGATCACGCTGTCCTACAACGCAGACCACACCGTTCTCACGGGCATCGCAGGCACCGGCGAGAACGCACGCGCGGTGTTCGAGGTTTCGCTGTCGGACGAAGGCACGGGCTCCTACCGCTTCATCCTGCTCGATCGCCTCGACCATGCGAGCGGCAACAACGAGAACAACATCGTTCTCAGCTTCAACTTCGTCGCGACGGATTCCGACGGCGATGCGGCGCCGGGTACGTTCACGGTCGTCGTCAATGACGACGTTCCGGTGCTTACGGGCCAGACCGCGTCCGGCACGGTGTACGAGGCCAACATTCCGGTCCCGACCACGACCGGCTTCAATTTCTCGTTCACCAGCGATACGGTGAACCAGGCACCGAACCTCGGCACCTCGCATCTGCACGTGACAGGAAGCTACGTTGCGGATGTCAGCGGACAACATGTCCTGTTCGGACCGGATGCGCCCGGAGGCGTCGGCGCCTCGCCGTTCAAGCTGACGGCCGATGCCGGCACCACCTTCACGGTGGATAGCGTCAAGCTCAGCCTTTGGGGCTCGGGCACGACGACCGCAACGGTCATCGGGATCGACGCAAACGGCGTGCAGCACACTGCCCAGGTGTCGCTGCACAACACGCTGACGCCCGATACTCTCTTCACGGCGTTTGCGGGCCTGCAACTGACGAGCCTCGAGGTCGATCCGGCCTCCGGATTTGCGGGACGTGTGATCCTCGACGACCTCGGCGTTCACACCACCACTACGCCCGCCACCAACTACACCCAGTCCATCGTCGACCTGACATCGCTGGTCGACGTCGGTCCGGATCAGCCCGGCACCTGGTCGCTGGCCTCGTTCTCGACGCCGCAGAACGTGGGTACGCTGAGCTACAACGGCACCCAGATCACGATGACGTCCGATGGTCACACGATCACCGGCGTTGCCGGTGGCGCGACCATCTTCACGCTGACGGTCGACCCGGCAACGGGCAAGGCCACGTTCGATCTGTTCAAGCCGGTCGATGGCGGCCTGGAGAAGCAGATCGACTTCGCGAATCTGGTGAAGTTCACCGACTATGACGGCGACAGCCTCACGCTCGGCACCGGTGAGCTCATCATCAAGATCGATTCACCGACGGACAAGCTGCCGACGGTGTCGGCGTCGTCGATCACGGTGAACGAGGCTGGCCTTCCGCCGCATGGCGGCCTGCCGGCCGGTTCGGCCGAAGCTGCCGACGGCAATCCGAACAACGACAGCAACCAGAGCGAGAAGCAGACGGGCACGATCGCAATCTCGCTCGGCGATATGCCGTCGGTTGTGACCATTGCCGGCCACGTCATCGATGCGGGCTTCGTCGGTCATACGATCGACGGCCAGTACGGCACGCTGACGATCACGAGCTTCAGCTCGACCTCGATCGGCTACAGCTACACGCTGACCACGAACGTCACCACGAATCCGTCCGCCAACGACGGCGCGGTCGTGTCCGGCCATGACGATTTCACCGTCAAGGTCACGGATGTCGACGGCCAGTCCCAGACCGCTACACTCTCGGTCAGCATCGTGGACGACGTCCCGGTCCTGATCGCATCTGGCAGCGTGACGGGAGAGGTCGACGAGGACGGCCTGGCCTCACCGAATCTGTCCACCGGAAACGCCGATGCCGGCCGGACCGGTGAAACCGCCGGCACCGAACATGCGACCGTCTCGGGAGATGCCGGTTCGCTGAAGGCACTGGTCAATTTCGGTGCGGACGGTGCGGGCGCGCATCCGTTCCAGCTCGTCGACCAGACCACCGCGTCGACCTGGATCAACGGCCTGCATCTGACGTCCCAGGGCAAGGCGGTCGACCACGCCACGGTTTCCGGCAACACCGTCACGGCGCAAAGCCAGGATGGTCGCGACATCTTCTCGCTCACCGTCAACGACGATGGATCGTGGACCTTTGCTCTCAACGACCAGCTCGATCATCCGAAACATGATGATCCCAGCACGCAGCCGGTGGAGAAGGAGTTCGAGGATACGATCTCGGTCAGCCTCGGTGGACTGATCAATGCGGTCGACGGCGATGGTGACGTGACCTCGCTGAGCTCGGCGAATTTCTCGGTCACGATCCGCGACGACGAGCCCTATTTCGGGACGATCAGCACGGGCTCGGTGACGCAGCTCCATACGGCCACGACCGGAACGTTCGATTTCCACGTCGGTGCCGGCGAGCCGGGGCACATCTCCGTGACGGCGCCGACCATCAGCGGCGTCAATGTCTCGACGTCCACTGACAGCAATGGCGTCACGACCGTCACCGGCACGTTCAGCGGCACCGGGCTGACCTACTACGTCCTCACGGTCAATCCGAACGGTACCTACAGCTTCGAGATCGACAACCTTCCGACGTCGACAACGCCGCTCGCTCCGGTGAGCACGCTGGGGGCGTTTGGTCCCACCCCGGTGAAGGATTTTGGTCTGTTCACGTTCTCGTCGGATCAGGACGTCAACGGTTCGGCCAACGGCGTCGGCGTCGCCAGCAATGGACTCGAGGGCGGCGAGCACCTGACAGTGACGTTCGACAACCCGATGACGGTTGCGAACGTCGGCATCAATCTGAACGGCAGCGGGAGTCTGACTCTCGCCTGGAAGGCGATCGACAGCGCAACGCACCAATACGAAACCGGCACAGCGACGTTGAACGCTGACGGTACGCTGACGGTCGACATCCTCGGCAATAACGCTTCAACCGACGGCGATCCGAATACGACGGATATCCTGCATTTCGACACGCTCGAAATCTCGGCCACTGGTCCGAACAGCATCCACGGCAGGATCGTGAGTGTTGGAGGAACACAGCTGACGCAGAGCGGCCAGGTCGCGCCGTTCGAGTTCACGCTGACCGGCAGCGACGCCGACGGAGACGTTGCGACTGGCACGATCCACATCAACGCCAACATCGGCGTCAACAACCTTCCGTCGATCATGTCGACCGACTCCGCAGCGCTGAACGATGCCGACGGCAACGATCACGCCACTGGTCCGACCTTGCATGCGTTCGTTGCCCAGTCTGTGACCGGCTCCCTGCACATCGACTACGGCCAGGACGGAGCGGGTTCGCCGAAGTTCACCGCGGTCTATGACGGCGGGCTGGGATCTGCCGTCTCGCAGACATCTGCGGCCGGCGTGACGACGATCACGACCGCGTCGTGGACGCTGACCATCAACGAGACCACGGGCGACTACACGTTCAAGCAGACCGCCGCGTATCACCATGACATCGGCGCGGACACCGATAGCGGACAGGTCACCGTCACGGTGAAGGACGCCAGCGGTGACACGGTCACGGGTACGCTGACGCTGACGATCAACGACGACCTCCCGGCTGCGTATGCGGACAGCAATTCGGCCCAGTCGGGTGCGATTGTTTCCGGCAACGTCGAGAGCAACGACGTCGGCGGCGCCGATGGCATCGCGTCGATCGCCTGGAGCAATGTGTCGGCCAATCACACGGTGCCGGGCGCTCATGGCGTGCTGACGGTCGGCACGGATGGCTCCTATAGCTATCATGCCAATCCGAACGCTCCGACCGGCTCCGACCAGTTCAGTTATACGATCACCGATGGCGACGGCGATACGTCGACAGCCACGCTGACGATCAATGTCACGAACGGCCAACCCACGATCAGCGCTGCAGTCGCGACGGTCGACGAGGCCGCGCTCGACACCACGAAGGACACCGGCGATCTCGCGTTGAGCGCTTTCACCGGCTCGCATCCGATGTCGGGTGCGGAGACGGCGACGGGAACGCTGTCGATCACCGATGCGGATGGCGCCACGGTCACCGGCGTTGCCGCCGGCAACAGCGGTGCCGATGTCAGCGGCCATGTCGGGACCCTGGTTCAGGGCACCTATGGCGTGCTCGAGATCGACTCCGCGGGCCACTACACCTACACGCTGACGAAGCCCGTCACGGAAAGCCCGGCTGCCGATAACAGCACGGACACCGTCAATGGCGCGGATGTGTTCACCTTTACGGTGACGGATGCGCTCGGAAACACGTCAACTTCGACGGTTACCATCAACATCAAGGATGACGTTCCGACCGCGAACAGCGATGCCAAATCGCTCGAATCCGGCGCAATCGTTTCCGGCAACGTCGAGAGCAACGACGTCGGCGGTGCCGACGGCATAGCGTCGATCGCCTGGACCGGCGCATCGAGCGGCTCCATCACCGGCTCCTACGGCACGCTGACGGTCGGAACCGACGGCTCGTACAGCTATCATGCCAACACCAACACCGCGGGCACCGATCACTTCACGTACACCATCACCGATGGTGACGGCGACAAGTCGACGGCGACGTTGACCATTGATGTCGCGAACGGTCAGCCCACGATCGCAGCTGCGGTCGCGACGGTCGATGAGTCCGCGCTCGACACCACGAAGGACACCGGCGATCTCGCGTCGAGCACTTACACCGGCTCGCATCCGACGTCGGGTGCGGAGACGGCGACGGGAACGCTGTCGATCACCGATGCGGATGGTGCCACGGTCACCGGCGTTGCCGCCGGCAACAGCGGTGCCGATGTCAGCGGCCATGTCGGGACCCTGGTTCAGGGCACCTATGGCGTGCTCGAAATCGACTCCGCGGGCCACTACACCTACACGCTGACGAAGCCCGTCACGGAAAGCCCGGCTGCCAACAACGGCACCGATACCGTCAACGGTGCGGACGTGTTCACCTATACGGTGAAGGATGCGCTCGGAAATACGTCGACCTCGACAGTTTCCATCAACATCAAGGACGATGTTCCGACGGCGCAAGGCGAGACGGCGAACGTAGCCGAGGCTTCGGCGACCAACGTCGTGTTCATGATCGACACGTCGGGCAGCACGGACGGCACCGCTCTCGCGCGCGAGAAGCAGGCTGCGGTCAATCTCCTGAATGCCGGCATCAACGGCGGTCAGGTCCTGGTGGTCGATTTCAGCGACTCCGCCCACGCGTCGGGCTGGATGAGCGTTTCGGACGCGATCACCTACATCAATCAGCTCAGCGCCGGCGGCGACACGAACTACGATCTCGCCCTGAGCACCACGCAAACCTACATCAACACCCACACGACGCCGGACGCTGGCCAGACCATCGCGTACTTCCTGTCCGATGGTCAGCCGAACGAGCCGTCGGGCAGCGTCGGCATCAACGGCACCGAACAGGCCGCGTGGGATTCGTTCCTGGCGACCAATCACATCAGCGTGGTCTACGGCGTCAACGTTTCCTCGAGCAGCGGCGACTCCGACATCGCGCCGATCGCGTACCCGAGCTCGGGCAACAATATCGGCATCGGCAGCAACGCCAACGGACTGCTCAACACGATCCCGGCGTCCGTTCACACCACGTCCGGTAACGTGCTGACGAACGACACGTTCGGCGCGGACGGCCACGGCACCGGCGCGGGGATTCTGTCGATCAAGGTCGGCAGCACGACCTACACGTTCGACGGGACGAACTTCAATGACGGGCAGGGACACACCACGTCAGGTGCCGTCCTGACGGCAACGACGTCTCTCGGCACGCTGACGTTCAACTTCTCGACCGGCGCGTATTCCTACTCGACGTCCGCGTCAGTCAGCGCCAACCAGACCGAGACCTTCCACTACACGCTCGTGGATCGTGACGGAGATCAGTCCGGCGCGGATCTGTCGATCATCATCAAGAATGCGCCGCATGCGCCGACCGGGCTCGATCTGGCCTCGGCGGATGACAGCGGAACCAACAGCGACAACGTCACCAATCACACCACCGGCCTCACGATCTCGGGCGTGGCGGAGAACGGGACCACGGTGACGCTGTACGACGACGCCAACAACAACGGCAGCCAGGACTCCGGCGAAGCCACGCTGGGCTCCGCCAATGTCAGCGGCGGCACGTTCAGCGTCGACGTCGCGCTGGCGGAAGGTGTTCATCACGTTCGCGGCTTCGAGACCGACGGCTCCGGCAATGTGAGCCCGTCGTCCTCGCCGCTCGACATCACGGTCGATACGACAGCGCCGGTGGTGACCTTCACCAACATGGTCAACGACACCGGTCTCTCGTCGAGCGACTACATCACCAATGACGACAACAAGCTGACGTTCAACGGCACTGGCGAGGCCGGGGGCACCGTCACGCTGACCCGGGGAAGCACTGTCGTCGGTTCCGCGACCGTAGACGGCACGGGCCACTGGACCATCACGGACGGCGACAGCTCCATCAACGACGGGAATTACACCTACAAGGCGACCGAGGTCGATCTGGCCGGCAACACCGGCAGCGCGACGGTCAATGTCACGGTGGATACGGTTCGGCCGACGGAAGACGTCAGCATCAAGTCGATCTCGCAGGACACGGGTGTGTCGTCGACTGACTTCGTCACCAATGACACCCAACTGACGGTCTCGGGCACCAACGATGCGCTTGCCGCGGGAGACAGGGTGCAGGTCAGCAGTGATGGCACCAACTGGGTCGATGCGACCCAGGTGGATGCAACCCACTGGACCTATGCCGATCCGGCCACACACACGACGGACTTCACCTACTACGCGCGGGTCGTCGACACCGCGGGGAACGTCAGTTCCAGTTCCCATCAGGACAGCGAAGAGGTCGATATCGACCTCACGGCGCCAAGCACGACCGTGGCGATCTCCGGCATCCAGAACGATACCGGTGCAAGCTCGTCGGACTTCATCACCAGCGACCGCACGCTGACGCTGAACGGCACGTATGGCGGGAGCTTGGGCAGCAACGTCATCCAGGTGAGCACAGACGGCGGGCAGACCTGGAATAACGCCAGCGCCTCGTTCGGTTCCTGGAGCTACTCGGATCCGGCCACTCATGCCGACGGCACGTTCATCTACCAGGTTCGTGTCATCGACGTTGCCGGAAATGTCGGCAATACGACCTCGCATAGCGTGACGGTCGACGGTACCGCACCGACGATCGCAATCGCGACGACGCTCGCGGGAGACAATGTCGTCAATGCAGCCGAGGATGGCTCGCTCGTGATCTCCGGCACCACGACGGGTGCGGAGGATGGGAGGACCGTGACGGTGACGCTGTTCGACGGCTCGCATAGCGTGACGAAGACGACGACCGTGTCCAACGGTGCCTGGTCGACGTCCGGAGCCGATATCAGCGGTTTCACCAATGGCAACGTCACCGTGCGCGCCGACGTCTCAGACGTCGCCGGGAATGCGGCTACGCAGGCCAGCAAGACCATTACGCTGGACAACGTGGCGACGATCTCGATCGCATCGACGATTGCCGGTGACAACATCGTCAATGCCGCCGAAGACGGCTCGGTGGTGATTTCGGGCACCACGACGAGCGTTGAAAACGGCCGGACGGTTACGGTGACATTGTCCGACGGCGTGCACACCGCCGTGACCACGACCGCTACGGTCAACAACAACGCATGGACCGCGACTGGGGCCAATATCAGTGGCCTCAACAATGGCAGCATCACGGTAAAGGCGGACGTGTCCGACGCCGTGGGCAATCAGGCGACCCAGGCCAGCAAGACGATCGCGCTGGACAATGTGGCGCCCAACGCGCCTTCAGCGCCCAACATGACAACGGCCAGTGATACCGGAGCGTCGAACTCCGACAACATCACCAGCGACCAAACTCCGACCTTCACCGGCTCGGCGACGACCGGCACCAACGTGACGATCTATTCTGACGGTGTCGCCGTCGGGTCGGGTACCGCGAGCAGCGGAAGCTACTCGATCACCACCAGCACGTTGCCCGATGGACAGCATACCATCACGGCAACGGCGACTGACGCGGCCGGTAATGTGAGTGTGGCCAGCAGCGGCCTTTTGGTACGAATTGATCATACGGCGCCGACAGTGGCCATCACGACGGCCAACTCCACCTCGGATGTCATCGCGGGCACGGTCAGTGACTCCGGAAGTGGTGCCGTCTCTGTAGAGGTGACCAGAAACAGTACCTCGCTAGGCACCGACACGTCTTTCCCGAGCGGCAATTGGAGTATCTCAAGCAACAACTTCAATTCGGGGAACACGGTCACAGCAACGGCGACCGACCTGGCCGGCAACACGGCCACCGCATCGCTGAAGGCTGTCGCCCCCGCCGGCACCTCCGGCGAGGCGATCAACCTTGCTCTCGCCAGCACCGTCGCCGCCTCGCATGTCGGCCCGGTCTCGCTGACCATCTCCGGCGTGCTGGAGGGCTGGACCCTGAACGACGGCACACGTAATGCCGACGGTACCTGGTCGGTCCTGTCCAACGACGTCAGCAGCCTGTCGGTGACCTCGCCCGATGGTTTCACCGGCGCGCTGGTGTTCAACGTCATGGAGAGCTGGACCAACGCGGACGGCAGCGTCGGCACGGCCTATGTCCTCGACAACGTCGAGGCCTATGCCAAGGGCGCGCCGATCTTCGCCTGGTCCGGCGACGACACGCTGACTGCGTCGAGCGGCGACGATACGCTGGTCTTCGCCAACCGGATCGGCACCGATGTCGTGCACAAGTTCGACGTTGCGCATGACAAGATCGACCTGATCGGCTTCGACGGCTTCTCGAGCTTTGCCGACGTTCAGGCGCATCTTTCGACCGATGCGGCCGGCAATGCCGTCCTCACGCTTGGCGACGGCCAGACGATCACTCTGGTCGGCGTCGACGCGAAGACGCTGACCGGCGACGATTTCGTCTTCAACGAGACGCCGGTGATCCACAATACCGGCGATATCGTCCTGGGCGACGGCGCGATGTTGCCGCTGAGCGGCATCGTCGACAATTCGGGCAGGATCGAGCTCGGCTCGGCCGGTTCGACCACCGAGCTCGAGATCATCCAGCATGGTGCGACGCTCCAGGGCGGCGGAACGATCGTGTTGTCCGACAATTCGGAGAACCTCATCGTCGGCAGCCAGGGTGATGTCACGCTCACCAACGTGGACAACACCATCATGGGTGCGGGCGAGATCGGCGACGGTCAGCTCACGCTCGTCAACGAAGGCACGATCGTGGCGACCGGCGTGAACGCGCTGGTGATCGACACGGGGACGAACGTCATCACCAACTCCGGCACGCTCGAGGCTGCCGGATCAGGCGGCCTGATCATTCACGGGACGATCGACAACGAAGGCCTGCTGTGGGCCAACGACGGCGATCTCTCCGTGTCGGGCGATGTCAACGGTGGCGGCTCGGCCCTGATCTCGGGCCACGGCCTGCTCGAACTGGCCGGCGCGTTCAGCGGCGAGATCAAGTTCGACGCCGCCGCGTCCGGAACGCTCGTGCTCGACAATCCCTCGGATTTCCACGGGATTCTGTCCGGGTTCGACGGCAACGACACGCTGGATCTCGAGGGCTTCCTCGGTGGCAGCACGACCATGAGCTACAACGAAAACGCGCAGGGCAATGGTGGTGTTCTGACGGTGACGGATGGAAAGACGACCGCGAATATCGCCTTCACCGGCGAGCATGCGGCGTCCGATTTCCATCTCGATACGGGCGGCTCGGCGAACCAGGTCCTGGTCCATCTCGAGAACCAGGCCCAGCAGCAGGCGGCCGCGATGGTGCACGCAGCGTAGTGGGCTGACGAGCCTTCACAAAGAAAGGCGTCGGTTCGTCCGGCGCCTTTTTTCTTGTTTTATAGCATTTGTCCGCGAGCGGTGCTGGCGATCACAGCAGGAGCGGCAAGGAGCCGAGGCCGCCTTGGCCACCGCTACCGAGTGTCTCCTCTCCGGTCCATTCGACACGGTCGGTGCCTTCGGCCGCCGGTGCGGCCGCGATTTCGCCGGTGAGAGGCTGCCGTTTCGCGTAGGGCGCCGCGAACAGGTGAACACCGTCATGATTGATGGCGAACAGCGGAGTGAGGCTTGTTGCTTCGCCATCCTCGATCAGGCTGTTCCGCCGATTGTCGAGAATGAGCCAGCGGCCATCAAGGCGTGCGGCGAGCACCGCATGATCCTGGCGTACGGCGCGGTCGCGCACCAGCACGAGCCGCATGTCCTCGCTCGGAAATCCAGCCTCGTTCAGCGCCAACAGTTTCGCGATGGCATAGTCCTCGCAATCGCCCTTGGTCGTGGCGAAAGTCTCGAGCGGCGAGCTCCAGCGGTCGGCCTCGCCGTGCTGCGCGAAGTCGCTGACGTAGCGAACGACCATGTTGACGGCCCAGTTCGCCTCATCGAGGCGGTCCCGCCCTGATTTTGATTTGACGGAGGCGATCAGCCGCAGGAACTGGGCAGCATAGGTGGGGCAATTGCCAGCGTCCGACTGGCACTGTTTGAGTGTCTCGGCGTCCTTTGTGAGCTTCGCCTCGAGGCCACGCCACTTGTGCCACAGCAGCCCCTCGGGCGCGCGGAAGGTGAACAGGCCGAACGGTTCTTCGCCCTTGGCGGGTGCCGGTTTGGGTTCTGGTGCTGCGTCGGTCGCGGTACCGGAAGGCGTGAGGGCGGCAAGGCGGACCGCCTTCGGGCCGCGACCTCGCATTGCGTCGAGCTTGGAGAGCACATCGTTGATGCGGAAGAACGTCGCCGGCGGACGTGAGGCGGCGTCAATGCCGGGCGCGAAGGCTTCCTGAGAGTCCGACGCCATGGAGTCCGAAGCAATGGCCTCATCGGCCCGGGAGGGCGATGTTGCACCGGTCGCGATCAACGCAATCAGGCCGACGCCAAGCGCGCGCAAGCCTGCTCGCTGCAATTCCAATTGCAGTGCCATAAACGACGTCCCCTGCCGGGAGCGTCGTCAACGTCTATTGCGTCGATCCACGCCCCGATCCTGTTGTTGGATCGAGACTGCGACCTGGGACGCTTAGGTGAGGTTAAATCGCGGAAGGAGCGGGGTAATTGTCGCGAAGGCAGTCAATCGCATGCTTCGAGCGGCCGCCAAATTGCCGCACCTGACTTTGCGCTTTATTAACCGTACCGCGGCTCAGCGCTCGCGTAGCGCTTCGTCGCGCAGGGTGCGGGCCGGCTTGACGATGTAATCCAGAACCGATTTTTGGCCGGTGAGGACTTCAACCGTGGTGACCATGCCGGGAATGATGGGGAGTTGCTTCTCCTCCGTTCCCAGATGGTTCTTATCGGTCCGGATCATGACCCGGTAGAAACTCTCCTGTCGCTCCGGCGTCTTTTCCGCCTTGTCGTCGACGATGGTATCGGCGCTGATGCGCTCGACCTTGCCTTTCAGCGAGCCGTAGACAGAGGAATCGTAGGCCGAGATCTTCACGACGGCATCCTGGCCGGGCCGGATGAAGGCGATATCCTGCGGCCGAATGCGGCCTTCGACCAGGAGCGTATCGTCAAGAGGAACGATATCCATGACGTTGGCACCAGGCTGGACGACAGCGCCCAGGGTGGTGATGTTCAGCTTGTTGACGATCCCGTGCACTGGCGCCCTCAGATCGGTTCGCTTGACCCGGTCCTGTGCCGATTTGATGTTTTCGTCGAGCACGGCGAGGTCGCCCTTCGACTTGGCAAGGTCTTCGTCCGCCTGGGAACGGAAGGAAGAGACCGTACTCGCGATCTTGGATTGAGCCTCTGCGAGCTGTCCCCTCATTTCGGTCGCCTGGCGGTCGAGGCGCAGCATCTCGATCTCCGGCACGACCTTCTGCTCATACAGCTTCCGTGTCAGAGCCAACTCCCGATCGAGCAGCTTGAGCGTGCCGGTCAGGCGCGTGACTTGCTGGTTCAGCACGTCCACGTCCTGCGCCAGCTTCTGCGAGCGCATCTTGAACACGCTGGTCTCTGTGGCCACGGCCGACGGTACGACCTGGTCGAGTTGATCGGGAAATGCCAGCTCGGTCTTTCCCCTCGCTTCGGCCTCCAGCCGGGTGACGCGTGCGGCCATTGCGGCGCGTCGCTCCCTGATCTCGCCGAATTCGGATGCGAATTTCGTATCGTCGATGCGCATCAGCGATTGCCCCCGCTGGACGATCGCTCCTTCCTGCACGAGGATCTCGCCGACGATACCGCCTTCGAGTGACTGCACCACCTGGATCTGGCGCGCCGGCACGACACGCCCGTTGCCGCGCTTGACCTCGTCCAGGATGGCGAAGTGCGCCCAAGTCACGAACACCGCCAGCATGGCGAGGAATGTGATCAGGAGCATGCGTGAAGTTCGCGGCGTGCGCGTGAGCGCGGCAGCCCGGACATCATTGGCGAAAGCAAAATCGGATGACGCCATGGTTCAGCCCTGCGATTGAGCTCGGGACATGGTGGGGTGGGGCGCATTTTCGGCGGAAGGCCCACTCGGCCTTCCCTGAAGCAAGGCGAGGACCTTGTCGCGTGGCCCGTCGGCGACGAGGCGGCCGCTATCGAACAGCAGCAGCCGGTCGACCGCATTGAGCAGCGAGAGGCGGTGCGTCGAGATGATCAAGGTCATGCGGTCGCCGTGGATCGCCTTCAACCGCTCGAGAAACTCGGCTTCGCTGCGCACGTCGAAATGCGCCGTCGGCTCGTCCATGAATAGAATCCGCGGATTCCTGATCAGGACACGCGCGAGGCCGATTGCCTGCTTTTGACCGCCCGAGAGGCTGCGACCGCCTTCGGCGATCGGCATGTCATAGCCCATCGGATGGCCGGCAATGAACGTTTCAACACCGGACAGACGGGCCGCGTGAAGCACTTCCTCGTCAGTCGCCTCCGGCTTGCCGAGGGCGATGTTGTCACGCAGTTTGCCGAAAAAGAGATCGGTATCCTGGAGGGCAAAGCCGATGCCGGCGCGAAGATCGGCGGGATCGTATTGACGTGAGTCAACGCCGTCGACGAGGATTCGCCCTTCCTGCGGCTCGTAGAAGCCCAGCAGGAGCCGGCCAACTGTCGTTTTCCCCGATCCGACGCGTCCGATGATGCCAACACGCTCGCCACTTTCGATTTTGAACGTGACCTTTTCGAGCGCCTTGCCCGGCGCATTGGGGTAGGCGAAGCTGACGTTATCGAAGCTGATGCGCCCCTGGTCGATCTTCCTGGATATATAGGTGCGCTGGGGTGACCGTTCCCGTTCCAGCGACATGATGCGATCGATCGATTTCAGCGAGGATAGCGTCTGGGTGCCGCGCGTGATCACCGAGGCGATACCGGCGATCGGAGCCAGCACGCGACCAGCCAGCATGTTGGCTGCGACCAGCGCACCCATCGAGAGCTTGCCGTCGAGAATGAGGAGCACGCCGATGACGATGAGGAGGAGGCTCGTTGCCTGCTGGGCTGCGTTGGTGGCGGTAAGAGCCATCGAGGACCAGAAATGCACATCCTCGCCCGAGCGGGCGGTGGCCGCGACAGAGCGCTCCCAAGCCGTTTGCATCCGAGATTCTGCGCCAGTGGCGCGCACAGTCTCCATGCCGGACAGCGATTCCACGAGCACGCCGTGCCGCGCGGCAGACTCTGCCTGGAGCCTCTTCATGGCACGGCTCAGCGGACGCTGCAGCCCCAGACCGATGACAATCATGATCGGCAACATGGCGAGCGGTATCCAGGCAAGCGGACCCGCGATCGTGAACAATACACCGATGAAGATGATGGCAAAGAACAGATCGGTCGCCGAAACCACGCTGCCGGATGTGAAGAACTCACGGACCGAATCGAAATCACGAAGCTGGTTGGCGATGATGCCGACCGACGACGGCCGCTGCGCCATCTTGACCGACATGACGTGCTCGAAAATGTTCGCGGCCAGTACCACATCCATGGTCTTGCCGGTCGTGTCGATCATTTTGCTTCGAACCATCCGCAGCACGAAGTCGAACAGGATGGCAAGGCCCATTCCGATCGACAGCGCGATCAACGAGGGAACGGCGCCGTTCGGCACGACGCGGTCGTAGACGCTCATCGTGAACAGCGGCGTGGCCAGTGCGAGCATGTTGACGAGCAATGCGGCGAGCGCGATGTGCCCGTAGCTGCGCCAGTGCACTTTGGCGGTCGACCAGAACCAGTGACTTCGCGGCAGATCGCCGGCGGCTACGACACGCTCGTTGCTCTCGGCTGCAGCCCTGACGAAGAACGCATATCCGGTGTAACCCGGCGCGAGAGTTTGGACGGAGTGTACTTCCGGGCTATTCGGCGTCAGGGACGGATCGATGACCCTGATGTCGCGTCCGGAGTTTTCGAACTCCAGGAGAATGAGCGTCGTCCCGTTTTTCATGATCAGGACGGCAGGCAGCACAAGTGCGGGTATGTCCGCGATCTCGCGCTTGACCGCTTGGGTCTCGAGTCCTGCGCGCCGAGCTGCGCGATCGTAGAGCGGGACTGACAATCGCCCGTCGAGGATCGGCAGTCCTCCGAGGAGCGCCTCTCGACTGACGGCGCGGCCGTGATAGGCGGACAAGTACATCAGGGATGATGTGAGCGGGTCACCCTGATGGGGAGCGGCTGCTGCTTGCTCGGGTTCGGGCGCGGCTGTCGTTACCGCAGCGGAGCGGCCATGCGTGCGCGTTGGCTCGGTTGATCGAAACAACAATTGCAAATGCCCAAAATGAAATGACGTGTTTCGTTAACAAGTTCGTCATTCCAACATAGCCGAAAACGTCGAGGAATCATTTAGTTAATAGGTTGAAGTCCGACTAAAGGTTAATCGTCAAAGAGATTTTCGTCGTTTGGCGCACCGCCAACCGCACCCTTCTCCCTGGATTACATTCCGGAACCGGAACTATCTCTGAACCGGGTCAAATGCTGTCGCCAGCCAATGTGGCTTCTTGTCTGCCGCGTAAGCGGCAACAGGTAAGGTCTGCAACGCAACCGGGGCGTCCGTGCCTAGCTGCTGGGTAAGCCACGCGTTTGCTCCCGCCGAACTCGGCAGGGCGGACGATCTTGGCCACCTGTCCTTGAACATATCGGCGTCGGGTGCTTCACGCGCATGGCCAAGACGTTGCGGCGCCGCTTCAGGTGCGGGCACCGGAACATTGAGTGGCTCAGAGCCGGTCTGTGGCAACTTCAAGCGAGGCGTAGGCAATTTGTAGGTCGGCGTCCCAAGGAGCCCGAGATCCACCGGTGCGGCATCAACCGGTGGCGGAGCCTTCAGGTATTCGAGTAAGGTGCCCGTGGCCGCCAGGAGTTGATAGTCGGCAAATACCACGACGCCACGTGCCGAAGTCAACGAGACCAGCCCATTGAAGTACTGGTTCTGCGCGTTCAAGAGGTCGATCAGCGAGCGCTGGCCAAGCTCATATTCCTTCTGAAAGGCCGCAATCGTCTTCCGACTGGCGTCGTTCTCACGTATCAGCGTCGTTATTCTGGTCGCCGTGACCGTGCGCGCCGCCCACGCCTTGTCGATCGACTCGATGGCGTCGCGCTGGAGGCGTGCATGCCGCGCCGTGCTCTCGACATAGCGTTCGGCCATCTCGGACCGACGCCAGACATCCTGACCGCCGCGGAACACGTCCCAGGACATCACGACCTTGCCGCTGTAGTCGTCGTGAGTGACGCCCAGGTAGGGATAGGTGTTGTCGTTGTGTGTCGCGCGGCCCTCGAGTGAGAAGGTCGGCACAAACGCGCCGTCCGTCACGCGATACGCATGCTTTGCCGCATCAACGTCGGCCTGAGCGGCCTGAATTGTGGGGTTGAACCGGACAGTGGTCGCGAGCGCCTCGTCGCGGCTCGACGGCAGGCCGGCCAGCGGGGCCGGGAAACGAAGATTGATGGGTTCGAGTCCAACGACCTTGCGGTACTTGGCGCGCGACTCCTCCAGGCTGCGGCGGAATTCGATGAGCGTCGCACGCGCACTTTCAACCCGTTCGCGGGCCTGTTCGAGATCGCCTTCGCCGGCCCGTCCGCCGGAAAAGCGCGTGTTGACGTTGGAGAAGATCTTCTCGTGATTTGTGACGTTCTGCTCGCCAAGCTGAACCAGTCGCAGATAGCGCACGACGTCGACATAGGCTTCCGCCGCGTCCAGGGCAATCAGTTCGGTGCGTTCGCGCACCCTGAATGCGGCTGCATTGACACGGGCCGTCTGCCGCCAGATGTCGTGGATCGAAGCGAAGCCATCAAACAGAAGTTGTCGGACGACCACGGACTCCTGCGATCCGTTCCGCCACAAGCCATTGCCCGCGACCGGGATGGGCAGGGCGGTGCTGCTCGTGACGGCAGCGCTCTGATCGAACTTTTCGGGCCCCCACCGTGCTTCGACACGCACCTGCGGCAACAGCGTGCTCTGGGTTTGCCGAAGCTCGCTCTCCGTGGCGCGACGGTTGGCCGATGCCTCGCCGACGCCCGGGTTGGTTTTGACGGCCTGCTTTAGCGCGTCGTTGATCGAGAACGGCTCCGCCATGGCGGTTCCGCACGGAACGAGCAGCAAAGCACTAGAAATCAGAATTCGCCCAAACAATTTAACCTCCACCCGTGTCGGTTGCGACGAACGCGGGGCCCCCGGAAATAGCGATCAGCTTTGCAAGGACTGGAATGATAATCTAGGCCGAATGAGTAAAAGGTGGGCAAATGGAGAAGAGCTGTCGCATTTTCGCCACTTATTTGCGAAAAAGGGTGTTATATTACCTCTCCTGAGAGATTAGAGCGGCCCGCCCTTACGATTTGTTTACCTTGTCCTCCGTCAGGGATGCCCGATTCTCGTGCGCCGAATGAGAATACAAGCCATTCGTCGATGCCTTTAAGAATTGCATGTCTCTTTTACTGGAGGCGGGGATTGCAGGTTTGCCATCTTCATTTCCCGATACTTCGTCAATCTTGATCGAGCCGGCGCGGGCCATCTCGCATTCAGCCCATGATCTCCTGCACCATCGGCACCACCTTGCGGCCGTAAAGCTCGATGCTCTTCATCAGCTTCTCGTGCGGTAACGGCCCGGCCGAATATTTCAGCTGGAAGCGCGCAATGCCGAGCGCCTTCGCCGTCTCGGCGATCTTGCGCGCGACGGTCTCCGGCGAGCCGACATAGAGCGAGCCGTGCTCGGCTTCGTTCACGAACTCGTCGCGGCCCATCGGCGGCCAGCCGCGTTCCTTGCCAATGCGGTCGCGCATCGCCTTGTAGTCGGGCCACAGTTCTTCGCGCGCCTGTTCGTCGGTTTCGGCGACGTAGCCGGGTGAATGCACGCCGATCGGCTGCGCGATGCGGCCGAACTCCTTGAACGCGCGGTGATAGAGATCGACGAAGGGCGCAAAGCGTGCGGGATCGCCGCCGATGATCGCGAGCATCAGGGGCAGGTCGTAATGCGCGGCGCGCACCACCGATTGCGGGCTGCCGCCGACGCCGATCCAGGTCTTAAGCCGGCCATTCTCGACCGGCGGATAGACCAGCTGATCCCGCAGCGGCGGACGCAGCTTGCCTTCCCAGGTCACCGGTTTCTGCGACAGCAGCGCGGCGAACAAATCGAGCTTTTCCTCGAACAGCGCCTCGTATTTGCGCAGGTCGAAGCCGAACAGCGGAAAGGATTCCGTGAACGAGCCGCGGCCGAGGATCACCTCGGCGCGCCCGTTGGAGAGGGCGTCGAGCGTGGCGAAGCGCTGGAACACGCGGATGGGATCGTCCGAGCTCAGCACGGTCACGGCCGAGCCGAGATGGATGCGCTTGGTGCGCGACGCGACCGCGGCGAGCACGGTCTCCGGGGAGGAGATCGCGAAGTCGGCGCGGTGATGCTCGCCGAGGCCGATGAAGTCGAGGCCGAGCTCGTCGGCAAGCACCGCCTCGTCCACGACGTTGCGGATCACCTGCGCATGCGCAAGCATGGCGCCGGAGGCGTCCCTTGTGACGTCGCCAAAGGTATCCAGTCCGAATTCGAGCGGTGCGGTCATCGTTCAGGTCTCTGAGGGGAGGATCGACCACACCTAATGGACCGCCCTCAGTTCACAAGTCGGCTTTCGGAAATGCTCGGTTTCCGTTTGGAAGACTATCAGGAGATCCGCACGACCATCTTGCCGAGTGCCCCGCGGGTCTGCATCGTCCTGAACGCCTCGCGAAAATCATCCAGCGCGAAGACGCGGCCGACCGCTGGCTTCAGCTTGCCCCCGGCGAGCCAGCCGATCAGCTGCGCCATCAGGCGGTTCTGTACTTCGGGCTCTCGTGTCGGAATCTGCGCGAGATCGACGCCGAGCAGGGCGCCGCCCTTCAGCAGCGGCAGATTGAAAGGCAGCGCGGGAATGGCGCCGGCGGCAAAGCCGACCACGAGATGACGTCCGCGCCAGGCGATGGATCGGAACGCCTGCACCGAGATCTCGCCGCCGACGGGATCGAAGATCACGTCGGCGCCGTGTCCGTTGGTCAGCTCTTTGAACGTGTCGCGCCAGCCCGACTGCGTGTAGTCGATCACCGCGTCGGCTCCGTGCGCCAGCGCGAACTCGCGCTTCTCCGGGGTCGATGCCGCCGCGATCACGCGGGCGCCGAGCAGCTTGCCGATCTGAACGGCCGCGGTCCCGGTGCCGCCGGCCGCGCCCAGCACCAGAAGGTGCTCGCCTGCGACCAGCATGGCGCGTGCGCTCAGCGCATAGAGGGCGGTGAGATAATTGGCACGAAACGAGGCCGCGACCTCAGCCGTGACGCCGTCCGGGAGCGGATGGAGCGCTTCGGGCCGGACGACGATCTCTTCAGCGAGCGCGCCCGACCGCGTCATTCCCATCACTCGCATGCCGGGCTGATAGCCACCCGGCCTGCCAGGCGCTTCGCTCACGATCCCGGCGAACTCCGTCCCGGGAATGAAGGGCAGGGGATCCTTGGTCTGATAGAGCCCTTGAATCTTCAGGCCGTCGACAAACCCGATTCCCGCAGCCTCCACCCTGACGCGCAGCTGTCCCGGCTCGATGTGCGGCGACGGAACATCCTTCAGCGCGATCTGATCGATGGGCGCGTATTGCTCGACGACGACGGCTTTCATTCCGGACCTCTGTGGTTCCAGCTATCCTGACAGGTCCCGAGATTAGCCTCTTGTGTCTACCGCCACATCCCCCGCATCCGCGCGCCGATGTCGACCTTGGGTCCTTGCGCGGCGGTGCGCGCTCCGGCCGCGCCTGCCTTCGGCCAGGCGGTGCGCTCGAACAGATAGACCAGGGATTCCGGGATGAAGCGGGTGCGCGAGGCGTAGACGTGGCGGTCGCCCTTGGCGGCCTGGCCGTGGACGAAGAAGCGCTGGGGCACGACGAGGTGCAGATCGTCCTTGGCGCGGGTCATCGCGACATAGAGCAGGCGGCGCTCCTCCTCGAGCTCGGCGCTGGTGCCGGCGCCGAGATCGGAGGGCATGCAGCCGTCGACCACGTTGAGCACGAACACCGACTTCCATTCCTGGCCTTTTGCGGAGTGGATGGTGGAGAGGATCAGATAGTCCTCGTCGCGCAGCGGCGGCCCGGATTTGTCGCTGGTCGCATCCGGCGGGTCGAGCGTGAGCTCGGTCAGGAATTTCTCGCGCGAGGCATAGCCACTCGCGATCTGCTCGAGCTGCATCAGATCGGCACGGCGCGTCTCGGAGTCTTCGTGGATGCGGTCGAGATGCGGCTCGTACCAGAGCCGCACGCGCTCCAGATCCGCCGGCCATTCCGAGTAGCGCAGATTTTCGACCGTGCGGACGAAGTCGGTCCAGTCTGCACCGGTGCGCGCCGGTACCGGGAGCTGGCCGAGCGCGTGCAGCGGGTCCATGCTCTCCGCCATCTGATCGAGCACGCGCTGTGCGGTCGCGGGGCCAATGCCTGGCAACAGGTGCAGGATGCGAAAGCCGGCGACGCGATCGCGTGGGTTCTCGGCGAAGCGCAGCAGCGCCAGCACGTCCTTGACGTGCGCTGCGTCGAGGAATTTGAGCCCGCCGAACTTCACGAACGGGATGTTGCGGCGGGTCAGCTCGATCTCCAGCGGACCGGAATGCGAGGAGGTCCGGAACAGCACCGCCTGATGCTTGAGCAGGGCACCTTGCTCGCGATTGGCCAAGACTTCCTCGACGATGTAGCGCGCCTGGTCGGCCTCATTGTGCACGGTGACGAGCTGCGGCTTCTGCGAAGCGTTGCGGTCAGTCCAGAGGTTCTTGGTGAAGCGCTCGCGCGCGAGCCCGATGACGCCGTTGGCCGCCGCCAGCACGGGTTGCGTCGAGCGATAATTGCGGTCGAGCGTGATCATTTCCGCGCGCGGCGAAAAGCTCTGCGGGAAGTCCAGGATGTTGCGCACGGTGGCGGCGCGGAACGAATAGATCGACTGCGCGTCGTCGCCGACCACGGTGAGGCCGCGTCCATCCGGCTTCAGCGCCAAGAGGATCGAGGACTGCAGGCGGTTGGTGTCCTGATATTCGTCGACCAGCACGTGATCGAAGCGGCCGCCGATCTCTTCGGCGATCAGCGCATCGCTCATCATCTGCGACCAGTAGAGCAGGAGGTCGTCGTAATCGAGCACGTGCTGGGCCTGTTTGGCTTCGACATAGGCCGCGAACAGGCCTTTCAGCTCGGCGGCCCAGCCCGCGCACCAGGGATAGTGCGCCCCCAGCACCTTCTCGATCTCCATCTCGGCATTGACGCAGCGCGAGTAGATCGACAGGCAGGTGCCCTTGGCCGGAAAGCGGCTCTCGGTTTTCGACAGGCCGCGCTCGTGCCGGACCAGGTTCATCAGGTCGGCGGAATCCTCGCGGTCGTGGATGGTGAAGGCGGGATCGACGCCGATCCGCTCCGCATATTCGCGCAGCAGTCGCGCGCCGATGCCGTGGAAGGTGCCGGCCCAGGTGAGGGCGTCGCGCATGATCGCGGCGTTGTTCTCGCCGAGTACCTTTCGGGAAATGCGTTCGACGCGGCCGGCCATCTCGGACGCGGCGCGGCGGGAGAACGTCATCAGCAGGATGCGGCGGGGATCGGCGCCGGCGACGATCAGATGCGCGACACGGTGGGCCAGCGTGTTGGTCTTGCCGGAGCCGGCGCCGGCGATGACGAGCAGGGGGGCGCCCACGGTCGCACCGTCGGCCACGCCATGCTCCACGGCGCGGCGCTGCTCCGCATTGAGCGTGTCCAGATATGTCGCCACGAATCGCCCCGGTGAAAGGGTGAGAATCGGCGATCCCGGCACGAATCGCAATGCGGCTGGACGGAACCGGTGTTAAGACCTAGGGACAAGACGGCCCAAAGTTCCAGCCCGAAAAGCGCACCCGGCATGACCGAGCTCAAGCCCGACCAGTTCGAGATGCGACGGCTGGAATCGCTCAGCAACACCATCTTTGGCGTCGCCATGACGCTGCTCGCCTACGACCTGCCGAAGGCGGCGGTGTTCACCAGCGCGCCGGACTGGAATGATCTCGCGCGGGTCTATTCCGGCAAGCTTGCCGGCTTTGCGCTCAGCTTCATCATCGCCGGTGTGTTCTGGATCAGCCATCACCGGCGGCTGGCGCGCCAGCCCGTAGGCAGCCGCGGCATGGTGATCCTCAACCTGTTCTTCCTGCTGTCGATCGTGCTGCTGCCTGTCACCAACGGCCTCTACACCAATTACGGCATGAGCAGCGCGGTCGCGGTGCTCTACGGCCTGCACCTGACTGCGATCGCCGGCCTCAATGCCTGGCTGTGGCGGAGGATTCTTGGCGGCTGGAGCCAGGAGCTCATGGCGTCGCTGTTTCCGCTGCTGGTGTTCATCCCGGGCACGATCGTTGCGGCCTTCGCGCCGCATGTCGCGCCCTTCGTGTGGTTCATCGCCTTCGGCGGGCTCCTGATCCAGCGCTTCTATGTCGCGCCGAACCCGTCGGCCGGCACGTAAAGCTTGACCGGGCGGATTTCGTAGACCGCGCTCGGATTGACCTCGCGCAGCTTCCGCGCCGCCGCGATCGCCTCCTCATCCGTGTCGTATTCCACAAGGTGGAAGCCCAGAAGCTGCTCCTTGGTCTCGGCAAACGGGCCGTCCAGCACGATGCCCGCGCCGGGACCGCGCAGGGTGCGGGCCTTTCGGGTCTCATCCAGGCGGGCGGCCGGCCCGAGGTGCCCGCTTGCCCGGAGCGGCTCCTGAACCTCGATGACTTTCGCCACGACCGCGGCGTCCTTCTCCGGAGTCCAGGACAGGATCTCGTCTTCCACGTGATAGGCCAGGATGGCGTAGAGCATCATTACCTCGTTGATTTTGCTGCGCGCGCCCCAAAGGACGTATCACCCCAACCGCTCCCGACAATGGCGGCGCGTAAAATATTGCGTGGCGGGAGCGGCGACGAAACCGTTCTGAAACCCGATTGCGGCCCAAAAGTGTGAACGCGGCCCGAAACCGGCGCGACTGATGGCCACTGAGAATAATGAAGCAATTCGGAGGCGGCCATGTCGACCATCAAGATCATCTGCGATGCGCGTCGGGCGGCACAATCGGTGCCTGCCGATCTGCACGACCAGAGCGGCCATCACCGCTATTACGGCAGCTCGGTCGAGAACGGCGGCGAGCGGATCGTCGAAAGCCGCCGCGGCAAGCAGCCGCGCGCACTGAACGTCTGCGGCTTCTGAGCCCTGCGCGGCGAACCGGGGTGCGACAATGAGCGTGCTTCACATATTGATCGCCACGATGCCGTTCCTGCTCTCGCTCGCGAGCCGGTCCAGCAAGGTGATCGCCCCGTGCCTGTTCGCCAGCATCTTCACGGTCCTCCTCGGCGATGATCCGCCGCGCGCCGCCATGGCCTGGTGCATCGGCCTGCTGATTGCCGCCGTTGCCCTGCGTGAGCGGCTGCGTGCGAGCTGAGCCCGGCGAGGTCACTGCGCGCTCAGGACCCGTTTGACCAGCGCCTCGCGCAGCGTTGCCAGCTCGCCGCTCGCTTCCATCTGCGCGATCACCGTGCCGACCTTCGGCACCAGATCGCGATGCCGTTCGTGCAGATAGTGGTAGATGTGGATGCGCTCCAGCGGCGGCGAGAGCGGGTGGATCCTGGCCTGCAGATCGAGTTTCCTCACCGCGACGAGCCCGCTGAAGAGGTCGGTGACCATCACGTCGAAACGGTCGGCGTCGAGCATCCTGACCATGTTCTCGAGGCTCGTGGTCGCCGTGACGCGGGCCATGCCGCGCGTGCCGGCTTCCGAGGAGCCGACGCCGCGGACGATGCCGATGCTGTAGTCTTTGATCGAATTCCAGCCATCGACGTCGAAACGGAGTTTCGTCGCGAAGACCGCCGGCTCGATATAGTTGATCGCCGGCGTGACCTGAATCAGCGTCGGGTAGTCGCGGGAGAGCGTTCCGATCCGCTGGATCTCGCCGTCGACCTCGCCGGCGCTCGACAGTGCCAGCGCGCGCTTGCCGGGGACGTCCTCGAACTCCAGCTTGATGTTCAGCTTGGCGTAGACGGCCCGCAGCATCTCGCCGCCGACATATTGATCGGGGATGTCGGCGATCCGCGCCAGTCGGATCAGCTCCTGCGCCGGTGACGGACCGGCTGCGAGCAATGCCAGGCAGGCGACGATGATCCGCCACATGAGGCGTCTCCTTCGATCGTTTGTTGCTACCACTGGATTCTGATGCCCGCGCGATCTACCGGTGGTGGCGCCTGTGGCGGCCGCAGCGCTCACCGCGCCCCCGTCATGCAGGACTTTACCCAATGTCATTCCAGGACGTGAAGTGATAGTTTGCGCGAGAATCCTGCTGCTGGGCGCAAGATAAGACCCCGCCAAGGCGCCCATGGGCCGGCAGGATCATCACGCAAGTCGCGTGAAGAGAGAATCTCAACTGTCGAATTGCTCGCGGCCGCGACCGGCCGTCCGGAGCAGGGTGTCGCCATTCCGGGGACGTGGTGCATGGGCAATGCAGGCGACGAGGACTCCAAGCGCAGCCGCCGTGCCGTTGCCCCGGCGGCCGCGAAGCAGGATTTGAGCGGGATCGGCCCCGCACTTGCGCCAGCGATGACCGGGACACTGCTGTCGCGGATCTTCGACTGGTTGCGCAGCGGCGTTGGACCGCGCCTGCTGGCCGCGGTGCTGCTGTTCTCCTCGATCGTCACGCTGATGCTGACCGCGCTTCAGCTCTATCTCGACTACCACCGCGAGGTCGGGCTCATCGATACGCGGCTCGACGAGATCGGCCGCAGCTCGACCGGCAGCCTCGGCGAGAGCCTGTGGAATCTCGACCAGAACCAGCTCAAGCTCCAGCTCGAAGGCATCCTGCGGCTGCCGGACATCCGCGCCGCCGAGGTGCGCGAGATCGCCGATCGTCCCAATCCGATCCGGGTCGCGGTCGGCGAGAAGGGCACCCGCTCGGCGGTGACACGCGACTACCCGCTGAACTACAGCGTCCAGGGGACGGCACGCCCGATCGGCGTGCTCCATGTCGAGGCGACGCTGAGCGAGGTCTATCAGCAATTGCTGAACCGGGCCCTGATCATCCTGGCAAGCCAGGCAGCGAAGACCTTTCTCGTCTCGTTGTTCATCATCTACATGTTCCACCTGCTGGTGACGCGGCATCTCGTCGCCATCGCCGAGTTCGTCAGCAAATACAGCCTGGCGCGGCCGCCGCCGCCTTTGCAGCTCGAGCGCCGGCCGCCCAACGATCCCGACGAGCTGGACAAGGTGATCGACGCCTTTAACGCCATGTGCGCGAACCTCGGGCGGGGCTATGGCGAGCTGCGCGAGGCCAATGCGAATCTGGAGCGCGACCTGAAGATCCGCCGGCGCGCCGAAGAGGACGCGCGCGCGAGCGAGCAGCGTTTCCGCGACTATGCCGAGACCGCCTCCGACTGGTTCTGGGAGACCGGACCGGATCACCTGTTCACCTACATCTCGGAGCGGGTCGGTGCCTTCGGCATGGACCGTGCGGCCCTGATCGGCAAGCGCAGGTCCGATGGCGCCTTCGACCGCGACGCCGAGCCGGAGAAATGGCGCGCGCACAATGCGACGCTCGACCGCCACGAGCCGTTCCGGAAGTTCGAGTATCGTGGCCGCGATACGGCCGGACGCGTACGCCATTTCAGCGTCAACGGTCACCCGGTGTTCGACGCCGACGGAGCCTTCATGGGCTATCGCGGGTCGGCCACCGACCTCACCGTGCAGCACGAGACCCAGGAGCGGCTGCGCCAATCCCAGAAGATGGACGCGATCGGCCAGCTCACCGGCGGCGTCGCGCACGACTTCAACAACGTCCTCACGGTGATCACCGGCACCATCGAGATCGTCCAGGAGGGGCTTGCGGACAAGCCCGAGTTCGCCGCGATCGCGCAGCTGATCGACGATGCGGCCGCGCGCGGCGCGGAGATCACCTCGCAACTGCTGACCTTCGCGCGCCGCCAGCCGCTCGAGCCGCGCGAGATCGACGTCAATGCACTTGTGATCGAGACGGCGAAGCTGCTGAAGCCGATCCTCGGCGAGCATATCGAGATCGTGACCCGGCTCGCGGACGACGCCTGGTTCGCGATGGCGGATCCATCGCAGCTCTCGTCCGCGATCGTCAATCTCGCCGTCAACGCCCGTGACGCGATGCCGGGGGGCGGCAGGCTCACGCTCGAGACCGCGAACCGCGACCTCAACGGCGCCAGCGGGGCCGGCGACGGCGATGTCATGCACGGCGCCTTCGTGATGGTCGCGGTCACCGACACCGGCCACGGCATTCCCGCCGATATCCGCGAGCGGGTGTTCGAGCCGTTCTTCACCACCAAGGGCGTCGGTCGCGGCACCGGGCTCGGGCTGAGCATGGTCTACGGCTTCGTCCGCCAGACCGGCGGCACTGTCGCCATCGAGAGCGAAGAGGGCCACGGCACGGTCATGCGGCTGTTCCTGCCGCGCTCGGAGGGCGAGGCGCCGGACAGGACGGCACCGGTTCAGGCGCTCGCGGCGGCGCGCGGGCACGAGACGATCCTCGTGGTCGAGGACGATCCGCTGGTGCAGGGCTATGTCATCGCCCAGCTCGGCACCCTCGGCTATCGCACGCTCGCCGCCGGCGACGGCGCAGCCGCGCTTGCGCTGGTCGACCAGGGCGCCAAATTCGATCTGCTGTTCACGGACATCATCATGCCCGGCGGCATGAACGGGCGCGAATTGGCCGACGCGGTCCGGATTCGCCGCCCCGGGGTGAGGGTGCTCTACACCTCCGGCTACACCGACGACACCATCGTCCATGAAGGGCATCTCGATCCCGGCGTGGCTCTGCTCGGGAAGCCCTACCGGAAGTCGGAGCTGTCGCAGAAAATTCGCGAGGTGCTTGCGGGCGAGCCACCGGCCTGACGGCGCGGACTTCATGAAAAAGGCGCGGCGGGGAAGGCCCCGTCGCGCCCGATTTCTTGCTCGCTGGTCCAGGGCTGAGAGCGCCCCGATGCCAAGCCCTACTTAAAGCTCAGCGGGCGATCCCAGCGAGGTGACAGCGCTTGGTAAAAGACACTGGATCACCTCCTTTCGTTGGTTTCGGGAAACCTCAATATAGGGGCAAACCCTGCCGCCGTTAAGGGGGGCGCCGGAGGCGGGAACAGGCCTGTCCGCGAGGCGGGAAAGACCGGTCCTGAGCAGTTGAGACTGCCGCCCGGGCGTGTTAGGTGATCGCCCGACGCGGGTGTAGCTCAATGGTAGAGCAGCAGCCTTCCAAGCTGAATACGAGGGTTCGATTCCCTTCACCCGCTCCAATGATTTCAATAGCTTAGTGCGTCAAGTTCTTTTCATTCTGACAAGTCGAGCGTTTTCATTCTGACAAGCGTTCACTTTCCTTTCGCTTGTCTTGCTCGGCCCTTGATGCGCGTCATTTGCGCATCTTGCTTGGCTTCGTCATCATCGCGCAGATCGTGCGCCATGGCCGCTGTTCACGACCATTTTCCGTGAGCCCTGATGTGCTTGCTTCGGTCGTGCCGCCATGGCGACGTACGGCAGCCAATCGCGCTATGAAGACCGCTCGTAACACCTCTTTGAAGAGGAGCTTATCGAAGAGCTGATCCACAAAAGGGGTGTCGATGCTTGTGACCCGGCGCGTTCCCAGTCGTCGGCCGTCCTGCAACGCGTACTCGCAAATCATCTGATGCCTGTCTCATGAACACCGCGTTGGCCGGGGCTTAAAGGTTGAAGTCGCTTCGCAGTTTTCTGGGACCAAGTTTGCCGCGCTCTTGGAGTATGCACTTCAGTGCAGAGTCGGGGTCTGCTCTCTTGATCGATTCAGTTTTGAGCGATTCTGATTTGCGCCACTTTCGTGCGCCGCCTGGTCTCCGTAGAAGGGACCGAAGGATTTTTGACGGACGAATAACGGGTGACCACACGAACGATGGCGGGGGAGGCGGGCCGCGGGAACGAGCGGCTCCAGATGCTTGCCGGCGCGATGATCCTGTCCGCCGGTATCAACCGCTTCGAGCAGCCCAAGCGGGTCAATACGGCGCTCACCGCGGGCATCAAGACGGTGGTGTTGCTCAGCGGCCGTCTTCAGATCAGCGTCGGCGGCGGGCGCGAGCGCGAGGTCTGCGGGCCGGCCGTTCTGTTGATCCGCAGCTCGGCGGAGACCGAGCGCGACCAGGTCTTCGCCGCCAACGTGCCGATCCGCTATCTGATCGTGCAGATGAACGAAAGCGTGCTCGGCGCCGCGATGACGAACGCGCTCGACCGCTCCTTCGAAGCGATCGACAGCAAGGGCGCCAGCGGCGCGCAGCTGGCCTCCTGTCCCGCCGGCCGGGATCTGCAGGCGCTGGTGTTCCAGATCAACAACTGTCCGATCCAGGGGCCTGAGCGCGAGCTCTATCTCTGCGGCAAGGCGATGCAGCTTGTCGCACTCGCGATCTCGTCCTGCACCACCAAGGCGGGCGATGCCGACAACCGGCTCGCGGCGCGCGACGTCGAACGCATTCGCAAGGCGCGTGATCTGCTTGTGGCATCCGTGCGCGAGCCCCCAAGCCTCGATGCGCTGGCGCAGCAGGTCGGCCTCAACGTGCGAAAACTCTCCGCGGGCTTCCGCCAGGTCTATGGCGCCAGCGTGTTCGGCTTCCTCCAGGAATACCGGCTGGAGCAGGCGTACAAGCTGATCTCGACCGGCGAGATGAGCGTGTCGGAAGCGGCCTTCCATGTCGGCTACGGTGCCGCTCATTTCGCCACCATCTTCCGCAAGCGCTTCGGCGTCTCGCCGAGCAGCCTGCGTTGATGGCAGGAAACGCGACACCATTCGCGGCATCCTGGCCCAGTTTTTAGGTCTCCTAACTTTGAACGAAAGCGAGAGTCTGGCGAACGAAAGTCGGCCCCTAGGTCCTGTTCCCCCATCGTGCAACACCGATTGCTGCGCGGCGCGGGGTGCCGCGGCAAATGTCGGACTTTGGGGATGATGAAGATTTCTCGCGGTAGATGGATGCTCTACGCTTCGGCGTTGGTTGTTGCGGGCCAGTGGCCGGATGCCGTCCAGGTCGCCCATGCGCAATCGGCCAATGGGACGAACCTGCCGCCGGTGGTGGTCGAGCGGTCGACGCCGAGGACAGTGCGCCGTCCGGCGCGCGCGACGGCTGCCGCTCCGCGCGCCGCCGCGGCAACCCAGCCGACGCCGACGCTGGCCGCAGGATCAAGCACTGCGAAGGAGACGGCGCGCGGACCCGTGCGCGGCATCGTCGCCCATCGCACCGGAACGGGATCGAAGACCGACAGTTCGATCCTGGAGACGCCGCAGTCGATCACGATCGTCACCCGCGAGCAGATGACGACGCAAGGCGCCCGCTCGGTCGCCGAGGCCCTGCGCTACGAGCCGGGCGTCGTCGCGGAGAGCCGTGTCGGCGACCGTTTCGACAACGTCTTCATCCGGGGCTTCGGAGGCTTCGGTGCGAACGCCAACTATCTTCATTTCTGGGACGGCCTGCGGGTGCCACGCGGCGTGTCCTATGCGATGCCGTCGATCGACCCGTATCTGCTGGAGCGCGTCGAGATCCTGCGCGGCCCGGCCTCCGTGCTCTACGGCCAGAACAATCTCGGCGGCATGGTCAATCTGATCAGCAAGAGCCCGTCGGCAACGCCGCAGGGCGAGGTGTTCACCCGCTTCGGCGACCACAATCGCATCGAGGGCGGCTTCGACGTCAGCGGTCCCATCACCCAGGACGGGCAGCTGCTCTACCGGTTGATCGGACTCGGCCGCAAGGCCGACACCGACGTCAACTACACCACCACCGAGCGCGAGTTCATCGCGCCGATGATCACGTGGCGGCCGACGATCGACACCACCTTCACCGTGCGCGCCGTGCACGATCGCGATCCCTCGAGCTACCAGCCGAACTGGCTGCCGGCGCTCGGCACGCTCCAGGTCAACGCGAACGGACAGATCCCGCGCAACTTCTTCGCGGGCAATCCGAACTACAACAGCTACGACCGTACGCAGAATTCCATCGCCTACGAGTTCGAGCATCATTTCGACGAGACGTGGACGGTCCGGCAAAATCTCCGCTACATGACGGTGTCCAGCGACTTCAAGGCACTCTCGGTGACAGGCTTCGGTGCGGGCGCGACCTGCGGCGCGGGCGCCACGACCAACCTCTGCATCGGCCGCACCAGCACGCATTACATCGAGACGCTCAAGGCCGGCGCGATCGACAATCAGGCGGAGGCGAAGTTTGCGACCGGCTGGCTCCAGCACACCGTGCTAATGGGCGTCGATTTCCAGAAGACCACGGCGGACGCCACCTTCGGCAACGGCACCACCACCTATGTCAACTACCTCAATCCCAATTACGGCACGATCGCCGCGCCGGCCATCACGACACAGACGCTCCAGGATCGCGAGCAGACCGGCGTCTATCTCCAGGACCAGATCCGCCTCGGCAAGCTCGCCGCGGTGATCGGCGTGCGCAACGACTGGGCCAATGCCACTTCGGACACGCGCACGATCGCAACCGGTGTCTACAACAACCGCAGCCACCCTTCCGACTCCGCAACGACATGGCGCACCGGCCTGACCTATCTGTTCGACAGCGGTTTGGCGCCCTATGTCAGCTATGCGACCTCGTTCGAGCCGACCATCGGCACGGACTACACCGGCGCGGCCTTCGTGCCGACCACCGGCCAGCAATACGAAGTCGGCGTGAAGTACCAGCCCAACGGCTTCAACGGCTTTTTCATGCTGTCGCTCTACGACATCACGCAGAACAACGTGCTGACCACGGACACGACGCATCTCTATGCGACCTATCCGGCGTGTACCCAGTCCGGCGTCAACTGCCAGATCCAGCAGGGCCAGGTGAACTCCAAGGGCATCGAGTTCAGCGCCAAGCTGACGCCGATCCCCGGTCTCGACATCATCGCGGCCGCTGCCCACAATGACATCGAGATCACCAAGAGCACGCAAGTGGTCAGCGGCATCTCGATCCAGGGCAAGGCGCCGGTCGGCGCGCCCGCCAACACGGCTTCGCTGTGGGCCGACTACACCATCCAGAGCGGCCGGATGGCGGGCTTCGGCTTCGGCGGCGGCGTTCGCTATGTCGGCGAATCCTTCGGCGACAACATCAACTCCATGGCGATGATCGTGCCGGCCTACATCCTCGCCGACGCCATGCTGCACTACGACCTCTACGGCCTGTCGCCGCAATTGAAGGGCTGGAAGCTGGCGCTGAACGTCACCAACCTGTTCGACAAGACCTATGTGTCGGCCTGCGCCTCCGCGACCCAGTGCTTCTATGGCAACGGCCGCTCGACCATGGGGACGATCCGATACCAGTGGTAGCGAACGATAAGTCTCCGATGATCGATGCCGTGCTGCCCGGTGCGTCGGTGCGCGACATGCGCTCGAACGCCGGGCACGACTATCGGATATTCGTCTGGCAGCCGGAACCGCGGCCGCGCGGGCCGCTGCCCGTGCTCTATCTGCTGGACGGCAACGGGATGTTTCCGATCGCGGCGGCCGCGCTGGCGCTGCAGTCGCGCCGCGCCGAGCGTACCGGCGTGGCGCCGTCGATCATCGTCGGCATAGGCTATCCGGCCGCGCACTGGATCGATGCCAGGCGGCGGACCTGCGATTATACGCCGCCGGTCGCCGGAGGTCGCCTCGCGCAGCGGCCGGGCAATCGCGAATGGGGCGAGACCGGCGGCGCCGACCACTTCCTCGACTTCATCCAGCACGAGTTGGCGCCGGCGATCTCGAACGAATTCCCCATCGATCCCGACCGCACCGCGCTGTTCGGTCATTCCTTCGGCGGCCTCTTTGCGCTCTACGCGCTCTTGACCCGGCCGGCGCTGGTCCGTAGCACCATCGCGGCCAGCCCGTCGATCTGGTTCGCACCCGATGACCTCAGGGAGCGGTTGGCAAACTTTGCGGCGCCGCCGATGGCGCGGCGGCGCGTGCTCGTTACCGTCGGCAGCCTCGAGCAGGGCGGCATGTCCGGCGACAATGATGCCGACGATTACGGATCATGGATACGGCGCAACCGGATGGTGGACAACGCCCGCGAATTCTCGGCCGAACTTGGGCGCGCAGGCGACGCCTCGCTCGATGTGTCCTTTCGGATGTTCGAGGACGAGAATCATGCGTCCGTGGTGCCATCAGCCATCAGTCTCGCGCTTCGTTTCGCGCTGTCGCCGAAGTGACCCCATGCGCCGCCTTGTGATCATTCTCCTCGCTGTGATCGCGTCCGCGTATGTCACGCTTGCCGCTCTGCCGGCCGCGGCGGACGAAGGCGTCGTCGTGACCGATATCACGGGCCGCACCGTCACCTTGCCGCGCCCCGCAAAGCGCGTGTTGCTCGCGGAGGGTAGGCAGATCATCGCGCTGTCGCTGCTCGATCCAAAGCCGGTCGATTTCATCGCGGCCTGGCTCGGCGACTTCCGCCGCAATGACAGCGAGAGCTACGCGCAATACCGCCGGAAATTCCCTGAGATCGATCAGGTCCCGGTGCTCGGCATCGGCAGCGACGGCACCTTTCCGGTCGAACGGGCCATCGAAATCAAGCCCGACGTTGCCGTGCTCGGGATCTCCTTCGCACCTGGCGGCAGAGCCAATGACGTGGCGCGGCAGCTCGAAGCCGCCGGCATCCCGGTCGTGTTCACCGACTTCTTCGTCGCGCCGTTCGAGCACACGGTGGCGAGCGTGCGTATCCTCGGCCGGGTGATCGGGCGCGATGCGCGGGCGGATGAGTTCGCCGAATTCTACGAACCGCGCATGAAGCGCATTGCCGACCTCGTCGCGCGTGCCAATGGGCCGCGTCCGCGCGTACTGCTGGAGACGCACGCGAGCGTCGGTGACTGTTGCCACGCGCCGGGCGCCGGCAACATCGGCCGCTTCATCGCATTCGCCGGCGGCGACAGCATCTCGGCCTCCGTCGCGCCTGGGCCGACCGCGCAGCTCAGCCTCGAATATGTCATCGCGGCCAATCCCGACATCTATATCGCCACAGGCGGGGCTCATCTGAAAGCGTCAGGCGGTCTCGTCATCGGGCCCGGCTTCGACCCTGCGGCCATTCGCGAGCGGCTCGCCGCGGTGGTGGCGCGGCCGGGCTTCTCCGGCCTCAGCGCCGTCCGCAACGGCCGCGTCCACGGGCTGTTCCACAACATCATCTCGACCCCGCTCAATCTGGTCGCGGCCGAGGCGCTGGCGCGCTGGATCCACCCGGAAGCCGCGCGCGAGATCGATCCCGATGCGACCATCTCCGAGCTCAACGCCCGCTTCCTCGCCGTGCCGTTGCAGGGTGTCTACTGGATCGACCTGAAATGAGCGCCGTGTCGCCGCAGGCCGGCCGGGGGCAGGGGGATGCGTCACCCGATCTGCTGGCGCGCACGGAAGCCGCGTATCGTGCATTGATGTGGCGCAGGATGATCTGGCTCGTGCTGGTGGCGCTGGTCGCACTCGCCGCGTTTATCGCCGATCTCGGCACCGGGCCTTCGCGGCTCGGGCTTGGCGGCGCGCTCGGCGGCATCCTGCGACCGGACTCGCTCTCGGGGGCCGAGGCCGCGATCCTCTGGGAGGTCCGTCTGCCTCAGGCCGTGCTCGCCGTGCTGGTTGGCCTCGCGCTCGCCACAGCGGGCGCCGAGATGCAGACGATCCTGGACAATCCGCTCGCAAGCCCCTTCACGCTGGGCGTGTCGTCCTCCGCTTCGTTCGGCGCGGCGCTGGCGATCGTGCTCGGCATCGGCATCCCCGGCGTGCCGCAGACCTGGCTGATTTCTGCCAATGCCTTCGTGTTCGCGACCATCGTCGTGCTGGTGTTGCAGGCCGTGGTGCGCTGGCGCGGTTCGGGGACGGACATCCTCGTGCTTTGCGGCATCGCCCTGTTCTTCACCTTCAACGCGCTGGTCGCGCTGACGCAGTTCCTGGCGAGCCAGCAGGCGCTCCAGCAATTGGTGTTCTGGACCATGGGCAGCCTGTCGCGGGCGAGCTGGGACAAGGTCCGCGTGCTCGCGCTCGTGCTTCTCGTTACCTTGCCGTTCGCCCAGCGCGCAGCATGGCCGATGATGGCGCTGCGGCTCGGCGAGGATCGCGCCCGCAGCCTCGGCATCAACATCGCACGGCTGCGGCTGATGGCGCTGTTGCGCGTCAGCCTGATGACGTCGACTGCCATCGCTTTCGTCGGAACGATCGGATTTGTCGGGCTTGCCGGCCCGCATATCGCGCGTCTCTTGCTGGGGGAGGATCACCGCTTCCTGCTGCCCGCGAGCGCCCTGACCGGCGCCGCCATCATGTCGCTGGCCTCGGTCGCTTCCAAGACGATTATTCCCGGCGTGTTGATCCCGATCGGGATCGTGACCGCCATGGTAGGGCTGCCTGTGTTCTTCTCGCTGATTTTCAACAGGCGCGGGACGGTCTGAGTGATGACGGGTCTCGAGATCGACAATGTACGGGCGGGCTATCGCGGGCGTGAGGTGCTGACGGGACTGACGCTGCCGCCGATCGGGCAGGGACGCATCACCGCGTTGGTTGGCCCCAACGGTGCGGGCAAGACTACGCTTCTGCGTGCGCTCGCGAGCCTGCTTCCGGCCAGCGGCACGATCCGACTGGATGGAGTGAACCTGCTGGGTATTTCTGCCGCCGAGCGGGCGCGTCGGATTGCGTTCATGCCGCAGTTTGCGCCGCAGCGGCTATCGCTCACGGTGGTGGAAGCAATCATTGCGGCGCTCCGTGCCTCTCCCGTCGATGCGCCGGCTGATGGACACGACGCACGGCAGCGCGCGCTCGAAGCGCTGGACCGGCTCAAGATCCTCGACCTCGCGCTCCAACCGTTCGACACGCTCTCTGGCGGTCAGCGGCAACTGGCCAGCCTTGCCCAGGCCCTGGTGCGTCGTCCACGGCTCCTGCTGCTGGACGAGCCGACCAGCGCGCTCGACCTGCGCTACCAACAGAAAGTGATTGCCAATGTTCGCGAGACAGCAAGCGCGGGCACGATCGTGATCATGGTGCTTCACGATCTTCAGGCTGCGGCGTCATGGGCAGATTCGGTCATCGTGTTGAGCGACGGCAGGCTGTTCGCTCACGGCGGCCCGGGAGAGGTGATCACATCGTCGATGCTGGGAAAGGTCTACGGGATCGATGCGGTCGTGGAGCATACGGCCGGAGGCGGACTACATATTCAAGTCGGCTGAGCGCGGCAGCTCAACCGGTCAGGTACCCTGCTGAACCGCTAAGCCGACAATTTATGTAGCAGAAACTCGAAGAATTTCGGGTTGTCGGCCCGTGAGACGTTGATGCGGATAGCTCTGGCGAGCGGGCTCCGCTTGTTCAGGCAGAACAGGCTTCCGGGCGCGATGAAGATGCTCTCCTTCGCGCCGTCGCGTGCGAGCTTCATGTCGTCCACGCCTTCCGGAAGCAGCAGGTAGACGTAATAGCCTGCCTTGGCGGTAGAATAGATCTGATGACCCGCCCGTAACAGATTGGCCTGAACGCGGCTTGCCGCGGCTTCGGTCCGCTGCCCGAGCCTCTTGAGGTGCCTGTCGTAGTGGCCATCGACGAGCAGGCGATGCAGCAGGCGCTCGACATGTCCGGAGCTGTTCACCGTGGTGAGCATCTTAAGCTCCGCGAGCGTCGCGATGCGGTCGATGTGGGCCGCAATGAAGCCGGACCGTAGGCTCGCCGATAGCGTCTTCGAGAAGGTTCCTATCGATATGACGTTGTTGAGCTGGTCGAGCGTCGCCAGTCTGTTGGCCGTACTCATGGGAAGATCGGCGAACGGATCGTCTTCGACTATCACGAGGTTGGATCGTGTTGCCGCCTTGAGCACGGCATGCGCCACGGGGAGGGTGATCGAGCCGCCAGTCGGATTATGGCCAAGCGACTGCGTGAAGAACAACTTTGGGCGTTCAGCATCGATCTTGGCCATGAGGTCGTCGACATCGGGGCCATCGGGCGTGCGGCGAACGCCGACAATCCGGACCTGCGCCAGCGTAAGCTTCGCGAACAGCGGATAGTAGCCGGGTTCGTCCACGAGGACGGTATCTCCCGGCGACAGCATCGCCCGGATCACCAGGTCGAGGGCGTGGTTCGCGCCGAACGTGAGCAGCAGGCTGTTCTCCTTCACTGCAACCTGCTGCGCTTGCAAGCGTAACGCGATTTGCTGCCTGAGTGGAAGGAAGCCCAGCGCGGACCCATAGGCGTCGGCATCGGCCGGCAGAATCCGTCCGTTGCTGCTCAGGTAACGCTTGATTTCCGAATGCTCGGTCCAAGACGCGGGCGGCCGACCATCGCCGACGCGGATCTCGAAATTCTGCGAGAGCTGGGCGCTCAACAGCGATGCGATGTCGACGGCTTCCGAGACGTGTCTCGGTCGGCCCCCATCGTCGCCACGATAGATGATCACGAAGCCGGAGCCTGCCTTGGCGGTGATGAGCTGGTCGAGCACCAGCCGGTCGTAGGCTTCGACCACGGTGTTCTTGGACACCCCGAATTCTGCAGCGGCTTTTCTGATCGAGGGCAGGCGGCTGCCTTCGGGCATCGCGCCAGACAGGATTTGCGCACGCAGTCGATTGGCCAGCCCGCCCGCTAGCGTTGCCCCATGATCGCGATTGTCGGGCGCTCGCGCCAAGCAGCCCCTCCTGTCGGGTACGGTGTAGGACAGTGGTTCGGAAGTGTATCCTGAATTGACAGTAATCAGATGCTGTCGGACGGTTCAATGGGGCGGCGGCCGACTTGTCGCGTGGCCTCGAACCGCAAAAACGGGAGTTCCGCCCGAGAAAGCCGTCCGATCTTCCCGCTCATGCGTGGGTACAGTTGTGGACAGTATTTTCAAATTGTCCCTTTTGGCCGCAGTGCGATGCTGCCTAACGTCGCCCCAACCGAAAAATTCGTGGTGGGAGACGCGGCAATGGCCGGACCCGAGGCGGGGCAGCTGTCCCGAAACATCAATTCGCGCCTGGAGAATCTGCGTAACCTGTCGCCAGCGCAGCGGATGGGGCGCGTGACTGAGGCGACCTCGCTCGGCGAGGCCGAGAGCAAGGCCTTTGGTGCCGGAACGCTGCCGGTCGAGCTCGCCAATGGCATGATCGAGAACGTCATCGGCACGTTCGAGCTGCCCGTCGGTATCGCCACCAATTTCACGGTGAACGGCCGCGACTATCTGGTTCCGATGGCGATCGAAGAGCCCTCGGTCGTCGCTGCGGCCTCCTACATGGCGCGCATCGTCCGCAAATGCGGGGGCTTCCACACATCGAGCACTGGGCCGATCATGCGGGCACAGGTGCAGGTGCTGGGCGTAACCGACGTTCACGGTGCCCGTGCACGGGTGCTGAAGCAGCGCTCGGGCATCATCGAAGCCGCCAATGCCAAGGACAAGGTGCTGATCTCGCTCGGCGGTGGCTGCCGGGACATCGAAGTCCATATTTTCGAGGAGACGCCGGTCGGCCCCATGCTCGCCGTGCATCTCATCGTCGACGTCCGCGATGCCATGGGCGCCAACACGGTCAACACGATGGCCGAGACGGTCGCGCCGATCATCGAGCGGATCACCGGCGGCACAGTGCGCCTGCGCATCCTCTCGAACTACGCGGATTTGCGCATTGCACGCGCCATGGTGTCGGTGACCCCGGAGGCGCTGAATACCAACGAGTACAGCGGCGAGCGCGTCGCGCGCGGCATCGTCGAGGCCTGTGCGTTCGCGATCGTAGATCCCTATCGGGCGGCGACCCACAACAAGGGCATCATGAACGGCGTTGATCCCGTCGTCGTGGCCACCGGCAACGACTGGCGTGCGATCGAGGCTGGTGCCCATGTCTGGGCGTCGCGCTCCGGTCGCTATACGTCGCTCTCCAATTGGGAACTCGACGGCAAGGGCAACCTTGTCGGCACGCTGGAAATGCCGATGGCGCTCGGTCTCGTCGGCGGCGCCACCAAGACACATCCCGCCGCGCGCGCGGCGCTGAAGATACTGGACGTGCAGAGCGCACAGGAACTGGCGGAGGTCACCGTCGCGGTCGGGCTCGCCCAGAACATGGGCGCGCTCCGCGCGCTTGCGACAGAGGGTATCCAGAAGGGGCACATGGCGCTTCACGCCCGGAACATCGCGATCGTTGCAGGGGCCGCCGGCGACGAGATCGAGAAGGTCGCCGCTGCGCTCGCCGCCGATCACGACGTACGCGTCGATCGCGCCAAGGAGGTTTTGGAGAAGCTGCGTTCGTGAGGTGCCGATGCCTGCATGACGTGCAGGCATTTCGTCGCCTCGACGCGCGAGCTCGAAAATGTATGTTCGGCGCTCACCCCCTAAGCGAGATTGCGCGCCATGCCGGCGGGCGTTCAACGGGGGAGGGAGGATGATGTGAAAAAAGAAGAAAACATGGGCGGGTTGGCCGCGCGCAGCGGCCCTCTCAAAAACGTCGTGGTTCTCGACATCACGCGTGTCGTCGCAGGACCGTTCTGTTCGATGCTGCTAGCCGATCTCGGCGCCACTGTGATCAAGATCGAACATCCCGGTGATCCCGATTATGCCAGGACGTTTCCGCCCTTCGTCGGCGACGAGCAGCTCAGCGCCTTCTTCACGCAGTTCAACCGCAACAAGCAGGGCATCACGATCAATCTCAAATCGGATGACGGCAAGGCACTGCTGAAGAAGCTCGTCCGCAAGGCCGACATCCTCATCGAGAATTTCCGCCCCGGCACGATGGACAAGCTCGGCCTCGCCTACGAAGTGCTGCGCGCCGAGAATCCAAAACTCATCTACACCGCGATCAGCGGCTTTGGCCGCACCGGGCCCAACTCGTCGAAACCCGCCTATGACAATACCGGGCAGGCGGCGGGCGGATTGTGGTCGATGAACGGCTACGCCGAGATGCCGCCGGTCCGCGTCGGCACCATCATCGGCGATCTCGCGGCCTCGCTTTATGCGGCGATCGGAACGCTCGCGGCGCTGCGCGAGGCCGAGACATCAGGCGTCGGCCAGGTCGTCGACGTCTCGCAGCAGGATTCGGTCCTGACGCTGACCGAGAATGCGGTGGTCCGCTACACCGCCGAGAAGGACGTCGCATCGCCGCTCGGCAATGATCATCCGTTCGTGCGGCCCTATGGCCAGTTTCCCTGCAAGGACGGCTACGTCTTCTTCGGCGGCTACACCGACAAGTTCTGGGCGATCACCTGCGCCCTGTTCGGCGAGCCCGAGCGCGCCAGGGACCCTGATATCGACACGATGGAGAAGCGGTTCGACCGCGTCGTCGCCGAGACGAAAGTGAAGCCGCTGCTGGAGCGCTGGTTCAGCCGCTACACCAAGGCCGAGCTCGAGGAGATGGCGGGTGACAAGATCCCGCTCAGCGCGATCAAGACCATCGCCGAGGTGGTCGAGGACCCCCACATCGCCGCGCGCAACATGATCGTCAACGTGCCCGTTGCCGGCAAGCTGATCGGCATGTTCGGCCAGCCGATCAAGCTGTCCGGTGCCGAGCAGATATCCTTCGAGAAGGCGCCGCTGCCCGGCGAGCACAATGCGGACGTGCTCGCGCGGCTCGCGGAGGTCTCTCCCGAAGAGCTGGCGCGTCTCAAGGCGTCGGGAGCGATTTGATGTCGATCGAATTCACCAGGGACGGCCATATCGCGACGGTCAGGATCAACCGGCCGGACAAGCTGAATGCGCTGACGCTCGCCATGTATGACGATCTCGGCCGCGCCTTCTTCGAGATCAGGGACGATGACAAGATCCGCGCCGTCGTGCTGACCGGGGCGGGCGAGCGGGCCTTCTGCGTCGGCGCCGATCTCACCGAATCCATTCCGGCGCTCGCCTCCGATCGCTTCGATATCTCCGAGTGGGATCCGGCGCACATCAAGTTTCCCGGCTTCTTCAAGCCGGTCGTCAGCGCCGTCAAAGGCATGTGCATGGGCGGCGGCTTCGAGATCATGCTGGCGACGGACATCCGCATTGCCGCGCGGAATGCGGTGTTCCAGCTGCCCGAGCCGAAGCACGGTTTCGTGCCGGCCGGTGGCACGCTGGTGCGGCTGGTACGGCAGATCGGCTACGCGCATGCGATGGAGATCATGCTGACGGCGCAGCGCTTCTCCGCGGACGACATGCAGGCCAAGGGCGTCGTCAACCACGTCGTCGACGCCGACAAGGTCGAGCCGCTCGCGCACGAGTTTGCCGAAAAGATCGCCGCGCTCAGCCCGGTCGCGATCCAGACCATCAAGGAAGCCGCGCTCACGCTGCAGGACCTGCCGCTCACCGAAGCGTTTCGCATCGAGGCCAAGCTCGGCCAGCGCACGTTCACCAGCGCGGATGCCAAGCGGGGCCTTGCCGCATTCGCGGGCAGGGCCGGCGACAAATGACGTCACGGCCGCTTCGGTGGCCGCAAACAAGAAGACTTCATTGGAAAGGGGTAGGGCTATGAGGCGATCGGAATTCAGGATGTGTTATCTGGCGGGCGGGGCCGCCGGCCTGTTGCTGTTTGCGGCGCCCGCGGCGGCGCAGAACGAGAAGGTGTCCGACGGCGTCGTCCGCATCGGGCTGATCGAGGACATGTCGGGCGTCTATGCCGACATCACCGGCAAGGGCGCGGTCACCGCCGCGCAGATGGCGGTGGAGGAGTTCGGCGGCAAGGTGCTGGGCATGCCGATAGAGATCGTCTCGGCCGATCACCAGAACAAGCCTGATATCGCCGCCAACGCCGCGCGCAAATGGTTCGACACCGAGAAGGTCGACGCCATCCTCGACGTCGCGTCGTCTTCGCCCGCCCTGGCCGTGCTCGAGATCGCCAAGGAGAAGAAAAAGATCATCACGCTGAGCTCACCGGGCTCGACGCGCATCACCAACGAGGTCTGCGGACCCTATGTCGTCCACTGGGCCTACGACACCTTTGCGATTGCCAACAGCACCGGCAAGGCGCTGGTCGGCCAGGGCTTTGACAGCTGGTACTTCGTGACGGCGGATTACGCGTTCGGCCAGGGCCTCGAAAAGGACACCGGCGAAGTCGTCACGGCGCTCGGCGGCAAGGTTCTGGGAAGCACGAAGCACCCGGTCGGGACGGCCGATTTCGCCTCCGTTTTGCTGACCGCACAGGGTTCCAAGGCGAAGGTTGTCGCGCTGGCCAACGCCGGCGGCGACACCATCAATTCGATCAAGCAGGCTGCCGAGTTCGGCCTGACCTCAGGTGGCCAGAAACTCGCTGCGCTCGCCGGCTTCATCAACGACGTCCATGGTCTCGGACTGAAGGAAGCCAAGGGCCTGACGATCACCGAAGCGTCCTATTGGGACATGAACGACGATACGCGGAAGTGGTCGAAGCGCTTCTATGCGACCATGAACGCGATGCCGAACATGCTGCAGACCGGCACCTATTCGTCGGTCCTGCACTATCTGAAGGCCGTGCAGGCCGCGGGCACCGACAAAACCGAAGACGTCATGCAGAAGATGCGCGAGCTGCCGGTCAACGACGTCTTCTACAAGAACGGCAAGATCCGCGAGGATGGCCGCATGGTCCATGACATGTATCTGTTCGAGGTGAAGAAGCCGGAAGAGTCCAAAGCACCTTGGGACTACTATAAGCTTCTCGCCACGATCCCGGCCGATCAGGCTTTCCAGCCCTTGGCGCAGTCGCGCTGTCCCTTGATCAAGAAACCGGGATAACGTGACCGTCTGACCGTGGTTGTCAAAGCCGGGCTCATGGCGGCAGACGGCGAGCGCAAATGAGGGAGCGTACGCGTATCGAGAGACGGGCACGCGCGCTCCCGTGCAGTCGCGGCGATTAGCGCAGCACGACTTCTTGATCGGTCCAGCGGAGGTAATGCCGCGGTGCCGCACCAAGCTCACGTTTGAACATGGCGGCGAAAGCGCTTGGGCTATCGTAGCCGACATCCAGCGCGACGCATGTCACGGGTTCGCCCGCACCCAGGCGTGCCAGGGCTTCCAAAAGCCGCACGCGCTGCCGCCACACCGAAAAGCTCTGGCCGGTCTCGCGACGGAATAATCGGGTCAACGTTCGCCGGCTCAGGCTGCATTTGTCCGCCCAGTCATCGAGCGTGAGGTCTGAGGCCGGATCGCCGAGGACCGCCTTGCAGATAGCCGCAAGCCTTGGGTCCGGCGGCACCTGCACGTGCAGCGTCACCTCCGGCATGCGCGCGATTTCGGTCAGCAGGAACTCGACGAGCTTGCCGTCGCGTCCGCTCTGATCGTAGGTCTCTGGCATGCGCACCGCTTCGTCCATCAGCGCTTCCACCAGCGACGAGGCACGGACCAGGCGGCACATATCCGACGCCTCGCGTTCGCGGTCGGGCGTGACGTAGATCGACTGCGCCTCGACCTCGCCCCAGGCGCGCGACTGATGCACAACGCCGGCCGGAATCCACAATCCGTGGCCGGGCGGGATCACGAAATGGCCGCGCTCCGTCATCATGGCGGTGACGCCCGCGATTTGGAGGACGAATTGATCGCGCCGATGCGCGTGCCGCGTGCTGGTGGTCTCGTTCGGGTAGATTGCCGTCATCGCGGCCACCGGTCGTTCGACCTTCTGAAGCTGGCCGGCATAGCGTGCCACTTCTGCGGGGCCCACCGGCTTGTGGCTGGAGCGCAATTCGCCGGTGTCATTTCGCCGCGCTACGATTCTCACGTGTCGTGAACTCCCGATTTAAGTCCTTTTCGCAAGGCTCTTATGCATCTTCCAGGCCAGTTATGGCCCGATCGCGATGGTTATTGTCCCCGATCAGGTAGCGCGGGACAGGACGTTTGGCAACAATGCACCCGCCCGCGACATTCGCCGAACCCCGAATGCGAGGCTTGACCAAGTCGATATGCGACCACGGAGAGCTCGATGAACAGACGCGAATTCACCCAGGCCATGCTGGCGGCGGGTGCAGCTATTCCCCTTGGCATCACACGGGCGGTGGGCCAGACACGTGGTGGCACGCTCAATGCCATCATCCAGCCCGAACCGCCGGTGCTGGTGACCGCGATCAACCAGCAGCAGCCAACGCTGACGCTCGGCGGCAAGATCTACGAGAGCCTGCTGAAATACGGCGAAGACTTGAAGCCGATGCCGGGCATGGCGCAGTCCTGGGAGATATCGCCCGACGGTCTCACCTATACGTTCAAGCTGTTTCCCAACATCACCTTCCACGACGGCAAGCCGATGACGTCGGAAGATGTCGTCTTCAGCTGCATGAAGGTGCTGACCGAGACGCATCCGCGCGCACGGCAGAATTTTGCCCGCGTCGCTTCCGCCGAAGCGCTCGATCCGCTCACCGTAGTGTTCAAGCTCAAGCAGCCTTTCTCACCGTTTCTCGGTTGCTTCGACTGCACCTCGGCGCCGATCGTGCCCAAGCACATCTACGAGGGCACCGATTTTCGCAAGAATCCGATGAACGACAAGGCGATCGGCACCGGGCCGTTCAAGCTGAAGGAGTGGGTGCGCGGCTCGCATGTGCATCTGGTACGGCATGAGGGCTACTACCTGAAGGACCAGCCCTATCTCGACGAGATCGTCTATCGCATCATTCCGGATTCGGCCTCGCGCGCCCTGGCGCTGGAGAACGGAACGGTGCAGCTCACTCAGTGGTCCGATCTCCAGTTCTTCGACGTGCAGCGCTTCAAGTCACGGAAGAATCTCGAAGTGACCACCAAGGGGTACGAATATTTCGCGCCGCATTCGTGGCTCGAGATGAACAATCGTATCGCGCCGATGAACGACAAGCGCTTTCGTCAGGCCATCATGCACCTGATCGACCGCGACGCGTTGAGCAAGCGGGTCTATTTCGGGATGGCCAAGCCCGCGACCGGCCCGATCTCGTCGAAGACGAAATTCTATGACGGCAAGGTCAAGCGCTACGAATATTCGATCGAGAAGGCCAAGGCACTGCTCGACGAGATAGGACTGAAGCCTGACGCCAACGGCAAGCGTGTCGAAATCAAGTACGTCGTACCGCCCGTGGACGAATCCTACCAGCGTGCCGGCGAATTCTTCCGCCAGAGCTTTGCCCGCGTCGGTATCGATCTCGTTTTGGTCGGCACCGACATGGCAGGCTGGGCCGAAAAGGTCGGCAACTGGGACTACGAAATGACCCAGAACCTGCTTTACCAACTCGGTGATCCCGCGCTCGGCGTCTCCCGCACCTACGTCTCCTCGAACATCAAGAAGGGCATCCTGTTCTCGAACACGCAAGGCTATTCCAACCCCGAAGTGGACAAGCTGTTCGACGAGGCCGCTGTGACGCTCGACGAGGCCAAGCGTCAGGAGCTCTATTCCAAGGTGCAAGCCATCCTGGTCGAAGACGTGCCGGTCGCCTGGACGCTGGAACTCGAATATCCCATCATCTACGACAAGGCGTTCAAGAACATCGTGTCGACTGGCATCGGCTCGCACGAAACCTTCGGGTCGGTCTACAAATCGTGATCCGTCTCGGCAGCGCGGTGACGATCGGGCTGATGGCGCTGAGCCGGATCGCCCAGCTCGTCGCCGTCATCCTCGTCATCGCCACTTTCAACTTCGTGCTGGTGCGGGCCGCCCCCGGCGACCCTGCCCAGGTCATGGCCGGGCAATCCGGCGCGGCTGATCCAAAGCTGCTCGAGGATCTGCGCAAGGAGTACGGGCTTGACAAGCCGTACGCCGTGCAGCTCGCCAGCTATCTCGGGCGTGTCGTCAGGCTCGATCTCGGCTATTCCTATCGCCAGCGTCGTGCCGTGGTCGATCTCATCCTCGAACGTCTCCCGGCGACGCTGTTGCTGACGGTGACGGCCTTCTGTCTTGCGCTGCTCATCGGTACGATACTTGGGGCGCTCGCGGGGCTCGCGGCGGGAAGCGTGCTCGACACGGTCTTCACCGTGCTTTCGCTAGTGCTCTATGCGACGCCGGTATTCTGGCTCGGGCTGATGCTCGTCCTTGTCTTTTCGGTGACGCTCGGCTGGCTGCCGCCGTTCGGCTACGAGACCATCAACGTAAAAATCTCGCCGTTCGAGCACGTGCTCGATATCGCCAAACACATGATCATGCCGGTGACCTCGCTCGCGGCGATTTATCTCGCGATCTATGCCCGGCTGATGCGCTCCTCGATCATCGAGGTCGCCCAGCAGGACTTCATCAAGACCGCACGTGCCAAGGGCCTCTCCGGCCCCAGCATCGTGGTCGGCCACATGCTGCGGAACGCGCTGGTGCCCGTTGTCACGGTCGCCGGCATGCAGGCCGGCGCGCTTGTCGGTGGTGCCGTGGTGATCGAGACCGTGTTCGCCTGGCCGGGACTGGGGCGGCTCACTTTCGATGCCTTGCTGCAACGCGATTATCCCGTGCTGCTTGGCATCTTTCTCATCCTGTCGGTCGTGGTCATCGTGCTCAATCTGCTGACCGACCTGATTTACAGATTGATCGATCCCCGAATGACGACGGGGGCCGCATGATGGATGCAATCCGCGCCTTCCTGCGTCATCCCTCCGGCATGGTGGGTCTCGTCGTGTTGCTTGCCGTGGTGATCGTTGCGATCATCGCGCCCATCGTCTTTCCAGTCTCCCCCTGGGAAATGGTCGGCGCCCCTTTCACGCCGCCCGGTGAGGACGGACTGCTGCTCGGCGGCGACACGCTCGGTCGCGACGTTGCCGCCGGCGTTGCCTACGGCGCCCGTGTGTCGCTGGTGATCGGCATAGCCTCGGCCATGGCCGCGATGGTGATAGGCGTCACGATCGGCGCGATCTCCGGCTATTTTGGCGGCAAGGTCGATATGGTCCTGATGCGGATGACCGAGCTGTTCCAGACGATCCCGGCCTTCGTGCTCGCGATCCTGCTGGTCGCGACCTTCGCTCCGTCGCTGCTCACGATCATCCTGACCATCGGTGCGGTGAGCTGGCCGCCGTTGGCACGCCTCACTCGTGCCGAGTTCCTGCGGCTGCGCAACCGGGAATTCGTCGAGGCAGCGCTGTGTCAGGGGGAGGGCACGTTGCGCATCGTGCTCGGCCACATCCTGCCCAACGCGATCTCGCCAATCCTGGTCGTGACCTCGCTGACGGTCGCAACCGCCATCCTGCTCGAAAGCGCGCTGTCCTTCATGGGTCTCGGCGATCCCAATCTGATGTCCTGGGGTTTCATGATCGGTGCGGGCCGCACCGTCATGCGCAACGCCTGGTGGATGAGCGTATTCCCCGGGCTTGCCATCCTCATCACCGTGCTGGCGATCAATCTGTTCGGCGAGGGCCTTTCCGACGTCCTCAATCCGCGTGTGTCGAGGCGCCGGTCATGAGTGACGCCGTGCATGCCAATGCCCCCGTGCTGTCGGTCCAAGGCCTCTCGATTGGGCTGCCCGAAGGTGGCGATCGACCGTTCGCGGTCGAGAACGTCTCTTTCGAGGTCAGGCCGAATGAGGTCGTCTGCCTTGTCGGCGAGTCCGGCTCGGGCAAGTCGATGATCGCGCACGCGGTGCTGTCGCTCCTGCCGAAGGGCGTTGAGGTCGCTTCTGGTGCAGTGACGGTCGCGGGACAGAACCCGGCAAAGCTGGACTGGCGTACGCTGCGCCGCCTGCGCGGCGGCGAAGCGGCGATGATTTTTCAGGAGCCGCTGTCCTCGCTGAACCCTCTCAAGCGCGTCGGCAAGCAGGTCGAGGAGATGATCCTCACCCATCAGCGGCCGACGCCGTCAACGAACGAAGTGCATGAGCGCGTGCAGCAACTCCTTACACAAGTTGGTCTGCCCAATCCAAAGCTGCTCGAAAGGAGCTATCCGTTCGAGCTCTCCGGCGGCCAGCGCCAGCGCGTCATGATCGCGATGGCGATGGCCAACCGGCCTGCGCTCCTGATTGCGGATGAGCCGACCACGGCGCTCGACGTCACCACCCAACGTCAGATCCTGCGCCTGATCGACGATCTGCGCCGTGACCGCGGCATGGGCGTGCTGCTGATCACCCACGATTTCGGTGTCGTCGCCGATGTCGCCGATCGCGTCGTGGTTCTGCGCCATGGCAAGGTGGTTGAGCAGGGCACCGTCCAAGAAGTCCTGCGTCATCCCAAAGCAGACTATACCCGCGAGCTGATCGACGCCGTGCCTAAGGCGCGGCTCGACGAGATTCGCCGCGCCGCGGTCGACCCCGCACCGCTGCTCCAAGTGATCGGCCTAGAGAAGACGTTCCGGGTCAAGCGTGGCTTCCTGCAGCCGCCGCGCGAAGTCGTCGCCGCCGACGGCATCTCGCTGACCCTGCACGAGGGCGAGACGCTCGCTGTCGTCGGCGAATCCGGTTCCGGAAAATCTACGCTCGGGCGCATGATCATGCGTCTGACCGAACCCGACGGCGGTGCGATCCGCTTCAACAATCAGGATCTCCGCCAACTCCGCGGCGAGGCGCTGCGTCAGGCGCGAAAGCAGCTCCAGATCGTGTTCCAGGATCCTTTTGCGAGCCTCGATCCCCGCCAGAAGGTCGGCGATGCCGTTGCACGCGGGCCGATGGCCTATGGCACGTCGCGCGCGGACGCGATGGAGCAGGCGAAGAAGCTGTTGGTGCGAGTTGGCCTCAACGCCAATGCCGCAGATCGCTATCCTCACCAATTTTCCGGCGGCCAGCGCCAGCGCATCTGCATCGCGCGGGCGCTCGCGCTCAAGCCTCGGGTGCTGATCGCTGACGAGGCGGTGTCAGCGCTTGACGTCTCTGTACAAGCCCAGGTGCTGGCACTGCTCGCCGAGCTGCGTCAGGAGATGAAGCTCGCGATGGTCTTCATCACCCACGATTTGCGCATCGCCGCTGAGATCGCCGACCGCGTCATCGTGCTCCAGAAGGGCCGTATCGTGGAGGAGGGGGCGACCGCGGACGTCTTCAGCGCGCCGCAAGCGGCCTACACCCGCGATCTGCTCGACGCGATCCCGGGCCGCGACTTCTTCGACCAGCCGGGCTTTGCCAGCGCGGCCGGTGCAACTCCGAAAGCAAGGATCAGTTCATGACCGACAACCTCCCGCTTCCAGCCGGTGCCCGTGAGCGCATCGAAGCCGCCGTGGATGCCGCCTTCGACAAGCAGATCGACACTACGATCGCGTTTACGGCCATCCCGAGCACGCGCGCGGCGGAAGCCCCTTGTCAGGACATGTTCGCAAAGCTGCTGCGCGAGCGCGGTTATGAGGTCGACGATTGGGTCATCAACCAGGATGATCTGAAGACGCTCCCCGGTTACGGGCCGGTTGAGACCGATTTTTCCCGCGCGCGTTCCGTCGTCGGCACCTATCGGCCGGCGAAAGAGGAGGGCCGCTCGTTGATCCTCCAGGGCCATTGCGACGTCGTGCCCGCCGGGCCGCTCGACATGTGGGAGCGGCCGCCGTTCCAGCCCGTGGTCGAGGATGGCTGGCTCTATGGCCGCGGCGCCGGTGACATGAAGTCCGGCACCATCTCGGCGCTCTACGCGCTCGATGCGATCAAGACCGCGGGCTACAAGCCCAAGGGCCGCATTCATCTGCAGTCGGTAATCGAGGAGGAGAGCACAGGTCTCGGCGCGCTCTCGACGCTCCAGCGCGGCTACCGCGCGGACGCTTGCATCCTGCCCGAGCCGACCGACGAGAAACTGATGCGTGCCCAGGTCGGCGTGATCTGGTTCCGCCTCAAGGTGCGCGGGATACCGGTTCATGTCGCGCGCGCCGGCACCGGCTCGAACGCGATCAAGGCTGCCATCCACCTGATCCAGAAGCTCGAAGGTCTCGAGGCCGAGTGGAACGAGCGCGCCAAGACGCATCCCTCCTTCAAGTCGGTGGATCATCCGCTCAATTTCAATCCGGGTATCATCAAGGGCGGCGACTGGGCCTCCAGCGTGCCCGCCTGGTGCGATGTCGATTGCCGCATCGGCGTGCTGCCCGGCTGGAAGATCGCCGACGCCCAGGCCGAGATCGTGGATTTCGTCGCCAAGGCGGCGCGCTCACATCCGTTCCTCGCCAACAACCCGCCGGAGATCGTCTGGTCCGGCTTCCTGTCGCCGGGCTACGAGGCCACCGAGATTCAGGAGAGCGAAGCGGTTCTGGCTCCGGTCTACGAGCACGTGTTCGGCCGCAAGCTGACCAGCTTCTCGTCAACCGCGCTGACCGATGCGCGCTTCTATGGTCTCGATTTCGGCGTTCCGGCGTTCTGCTTCGGCGCCACGATGGAGGGAGCGCACGGCTTCAACGAGCGCGTCGATCTCGCCTCGGTGAAGCGGGTGACCAAGGCGCTTGCGTTGTTCACCGCGAGCTGGTGCGGGATCGAAGCCAAGTAGTCGAGAAGGAAACTCACCACAAAGGGAGGTTCGCGAATGGACAGCCAGGGTGCAGGCGCCAAGCCGCCGGTCAAGACGCAAGAGGATCTGCGAGCGCATTTCGGGCAACTCAGCCCGCTAGCCGAGAAGAAGGTTCTCCACCATCTCGACAAGTTCTGCCGCGACTTCATCGCGCTGTCGCCGTTCCTGGTCCTCGCCACCAGCGACGGCAATGGCCACGCCGATGCCAGCCCCCGCGGCGACGCGCCGGGCTTCGTCGCCGTGCTTGACGACAAGACGCTGCTGATCCCCGACCGGCGCGGCAACAACCGCGTCGATACCTTCGGCAACATCATCGCCTCGCCCGGCATCGGCCTGATCTTCCTGGTGCCGGGGATCAACGAGACGCTGCGCGTCAACGGCCGCGCCGAGATATCGCAGGATGCCGAGCTGCTGACGCCCCTCGCGGTGCAGAACGTCGTCCCTGTCATCGGGTTGAAGGTTCATGTCGAGGAAACCTATTTCCACTGCGGCAAGGCACTGATGCGCTCGAAGCTGTGGAACCCGGCCGCGCAGGTCGAGCGCAACAGCTTTCCGACGCTCGGCCGGATCATTGCCGAGCAAACCGCGGCCATCGCGATCGAAGAGGCCGAGAAGACGATGGAAGAAGGCTACCGCACGAGGCTCTACTGAGAGTAGCAGATCTGACGTCTTGGCGGCAACGAGCCGGCACACTCTTCGATTGCGAGAAGAGCCCGCAATTTTGAGTGCTAAACGATGGTTTTCAGATAGAGACCCGGATCAAAATATTTCGAAGCCGGCGTGAAGTCCTTGATACCGGCATTAGCCATGAAGAAATCCGTCGATTGCTGCAGCCAATTGGTGACCGTGCCGTCTGAATACATGCGCTTCCAGTCCTTCGAAGTGAACATCTTCTGGGCCTTGAACGACTCGTTGATATCGGCCATCGGGGTTTGGCTGTAATGGCCCTTCTGCAGCCTCTCCATTGCTTCGGTACTGTTGGCGACAATGTAGTCGTTGGCGTCTGCCCACCCACGGATCAACTTCGCAAGTGTTTCCTTGTTTGGCTCGTAATAGTCGTTGGCTGCCGCCCAGCCGCCGATGATCGCTGCCTTCGGATAATAGGCTGACGCATCGGCGAGCTTGACCGCGCCCGGTACTTTGTCGCGCACCGTCACGTTGAAGGGCACCCAGAGCGCGACGGCAGGCACTGCGCCGGAAATGAAGGCGGTTACGGCGGCTGGCATGGTCTGGTTGACGAGCTCGACCTCCTTGGGATCGACCTTGTTGGCGCGAAGCGCGGTATCCAAGAACACATGCGCAGTGGTGCCGGTCGCGGTCGCGATGCGCTTGCCCTTCAAATCCGCGAACGTCTTGATGCCCTGGTCGCCGCGAACCCACAGCTGAGCGGTTGCGACCTCGATGTCGTTGATCAAAAAAACCTTGCCTTGGCCGCGGGCAGGGAAGTTCGAGAGCACGGCGCCCGTCGCCAGCACGTCGAGGCTGCCGCCGATCAGCGCTTGGAAGATTTCGAGGCCGGTGTTGAATTGTCGCAGCTCGAGATCGAGGCCCTGCTTTTCGAAGGAGCCGCGGTCCATGCCGGTCCAGATCTGGCCGTCGACGGCGACGGTGTGGAGGTAGCCGACGCGAACTTTTGTCTTGGCCTGCGCGATCGCGGGCGCTGCGGCGGTGAACGTGCCGAGTGCAAGGCCTGCCGTCGTGGTCAGAAATTGCCGCCGATCCATGATGTGTCCTCCGTTTCGTTTGTTATTCCGAGAATGAGACTGGACGCATCTGCGCCTGCTGGGCGCGGTACTCGTCCATCACGAGCTGCTTGATGTAGCTGCGCAGTTCACTGAATTCGGGCCGCTCCTGGATCGATTCGTCTCGCGGATAGGCGAACGGCACGTCGATGATTTCCCGGATGCGCGCCGGTCGCGCGGTCACCACCACGATGCGGGAGGCGAGGTAGATCGCCTCTTCGACGGAGTGGGTGATCAGCATCACCGTCTTGCCCTCGGTAGCGAGCACGTTGAGCAGCAGGTTCTGCATATTGGAGCGGGTCTGCGCATCGAGCGCGCCGAACGGCTCGTCCATCAGCAGGAACTGCGGCTTGACGGCATAGGCGCGCGCGATCGCGAGCCGCTGGCGCATGCCGCCGGACAGATGCTTCGGATAGGAGTTGGCGAAGTCCGATAGCCCCATCAGGCCGAGATAATGGTCGCAGATCGCGTCGCGCTCGACCGTCGGGACATGGTTGGCGTTGAGCGTCAAGCCGAAGGCAATGTTCTTCTTCACCGTCAGCCACGGGAACACTCCATATTCCTGGAAGATGACGCCGCGCTCGGGACCGGGGCCGACGACGGGACGCCCTTCGAACAACACGTTACCGGTCGTCGGCTTCTGGAAGCCGGCGAGCATGCTCATCATCGTCGTCTTGCCGCAGCCGGACGGGCCGATCACGGCGATGAAATCGCCGTCGTTGATGTCGTAGCTGACGTTCTCGACGACGTTGAGGCGCCCCTTCGCCGTATCAAAGGACAACGAAACGTTTTCGAACTGTGCACGCTTAATCATGCGACGGCCCGATCCTGCCAGACCAATAGCCGCGCCGTGATCTTGCGCAAGATCACGTCCATGATCAGCGCGATCAGGCCGATGCAGATGATGCCGACGTAGATAACGTCGAGCAGGAAGTAGGTCGAAGCGTTCTGAATCATGGCGCCGAGTCCACGCTGGGCCGCGATCAGCTCGGATGCGACCAGCGTTGCCCAGGCTACGCCCAACGCGACGCGCAGTGCGGTGAGTATATGCGGGACGGTGAGGGGAATGATCACCTTGCGGAAAATCTCCGCCTGATTGGCGCCGAGCGTCTGCGCCACGCGGATGTAGAGCGGCGTGATCTGCGAGACGCCCTCATACATCACGATCACGCCGGAGAAGAACGAGGCGTAGAACAGGATGACGAGCTTTGCGACCTCGTCGACGCCGAAATAGACGATCACCAGCGGGATCAGCGCGATCGGCGGCAGCGCGCGGAAGAAGTTGATCATGGGATCCGCGAAGGTGCGCGCCGGGCGATACCAGCCGAGCAGGAAGCCGACCGGGACGGCGACGAGGATGCCCAGCGAGACGCCGAAGAGGACGCGACGGGTCGAGGCGAAGACGTCGATCAGCAGGCCTTCCTTGGTGAGGAGCTCAACAAACTTTGCCGCAACCTGATGCGGTGCGGGGATCAGCGTGACGTTGACAAAGCCGCTCCAGCGTACGGCGTACCAGAGCAGGATCGCACCGATCCACGGTGTCAATCCGAGAACAAAGCGTCTCACGCCAGCTCCGTCCATTCGACGCGTCCACCCAGATAGCGATTGATGTTTTCAGAGGTCATATTATAAATAGGATGACCATACAAGAGGCGCCTTTGGTCGTAGGTGCCGCAGGCTTTTCGCGCATGACATCGCCTCCCTTCACCATCCGCAGCGTCGAAGCCTTCGGCTTCCGATACCCGCTGAAGACGCAGGTCATCACCTCGTTTGGGCGGATGGCGGACCGGCCGGCCGTTTTCGTCCGGGTCGAGGATACCGACGGTTACGTGGGCTGGGGCGAGGTATGGTGCAACTTTCCAGCGCCGGGCGCCGAGCATCGTGTTCGCCTCGTCAACGAGGTGTTGGCGCCGGCCCTTGTCGGATTCAAGGCGAAGCAGCCTTCGGATACGTTCGCACGCCTGACGCAGGGAACCGCGGTGCTCGCGTTGCAATCCGGCGAGGCGGGGCCGTTCGCGCAGTCGATCGCCGGTATCGATCTCGCGGTCTGGGATCTCCACGCGCGTCGCCAGAACGTTGCGTTATGGAAGCTGCTCGGCGGATCGCGGAACCAGATCAAGGTCTACGCCAGTGGCATCAATCCAATCGGGTCGGAGCAAGCCGCTGAAGCCGCGCTCGGCCGTGGCTACCGCGCCTTGAAGCTGAAGATCGGCTTCGACCCGGCGGCCGACCGCGCCAATCTCACGGCGCTGCGCCGGCTTGTCGGCGATGGGATGCTCGCAGCCGACGTCAATCAGGGTTGGACTATCGCGCAGGCGCTCGAGCTTGCGCCGCAGCTCGCGCATTTCGGACTTGCCTGGCTCGAGGAGCCGCTTGTCGCCGACCGCCCGCGGCAGGAATGGCAGCAGCTGTACGAAGCCATCCGCTTTCCACTCGCGGCCGGCGAGAACATCGCAAGTCACGCGGGCTTTGCCGAGGTGCTGGGCGAGCCGGTTCTCGGTGTCGTTCAGCCCGATATCGCCAAGTGGGGCGGGCTGTCGGCTTGCGTGGGCATTGCCCGCGACATTCTGAAGTCGGGCAAAATGTTCTGCCCTCACTATCTCGGTGCCGGCATTGGCCTCTTGGCATCGGCGCATCTTCTGGCCGGCGTCGGCGGCGACGGCCTGCTGGAGGTCGATAGCAACGAGAATCCGCTGCGCGATCTCTTCTGCGGGCCGGTGCTTGATGTCCGGGACGGAATGATCGAGCTTGGCGACGAGGCTGGTCTTGGCATTACGCCCGATCTTGCGTCGATCGAACAGTACCGGACGCTGTGATGTCCAGGCAAAGCTACGACTACATCATCGTCGGCGCGGGATCGGCCGGCTGCGTGGTTGCAAACCGGTTGTCGGCCGATCCGACCTGTCGCGTGTTGCTCCTGGAGGCGGGCGGATCGGATCGGAACTTTTGGCTGAAACTTCCGGTCGGGTACTACCGGACCATCTACAATGAACGCTTCTCGCGCCTGTTCAGGACCGATCCGTCGGAAGGAAGCGGCGGGCGCTCCATCGTCTGGCCGCGCGGGCGCGTGCTCGGTGGATCCTCGTCGATTAACGGGCTGATCTTCATCCGCGGCCAGCACGAGGATTTTGATGATTGGGAGCGCCTCGGCGCCGATGGCTGGAGCTATCGCGAAGTGCTGCCCTACTTCCGGCGCTACGAGCGCTATCGTGGCGGCGAGAGCCAGTTTCACGGCGGCCTCGGCGAGTTCGAGGTCTCTGATCTCCGCAACGACAATCCGGCATCACAAGCCTGGGTCGAGGCGGGCGTGCAGTTCGGCCTGCCGCGCAATCCCGACTTCAACGGCGCGACGACGCTCGGCGTGGGCACCTATCAGCTCGGCATCGGGCGGCATTGGCGGACCAGCTCGGCATCCGCGTTTCTTCGGCCGATCGCCGACCGGCCCAATCTTTCCATCATCACGCACGCACAGGTGAGCAAGGTTACCTTCGCCGGCCGCGTCGCGACCGGCGTCGAGTGGATCAGCAATGGGCAGGTGCACAACGCTGCGGCCGATCGCGAGGTCATCCTGTCCGGTGGCGCGTTGCAGTCGCCGCAGATACTCCAGCTCTCCGGCGTCGGCCCGGCCGATCTGCTCCGCAAGCACGATATTCCCGTCATTGCCGACTCGCCCGAAGTCGGCGCCAATCTGCAGGACCATTATCAGGCCCGGCTGATCGTGCGCCTGAAAGAGCGGATCTCGCTCAATGACCAAGTCCGCAATCCCGTCGAGCTTGCGAAGATGGGGTTGCAATGGATGCTGGCGGGCAGGGGGCCTTTGACCGTAGGAGCGGGACAGGTGGGTGGCGCGGCCTGCACCGAATTCGCGCTTGATGGCCGTCCAGACGTGCAGTTCAACGTGATGCCGCTCTCGGTCGACAAGCCCGGCGAGCCACTGCACAGCTATTCCGGTTTCACAGCCTCGGTCTGGCAGTGCCACGGACAATCGCGCGGGCAGCTTGCGATCAGCTCGGCCGATCCGTTCGAGCAGCCGCGGATCGCGCCGAACTATTTTGCCGAGGAGATCGATCGCAAAACCGTGGTCGCGGGCCTAAAGATCTTGCGCGAGATATATCAGCAAAAGGCGTTTCGCCCGCTCTGGGACGTCGAAATGGTGCCGGGCGAATCCGCAAGCAACGACGCCGGGCTGTGGGATTTTGCGCGGACCACCGGCGGCACCGTGTTTCACTGCGTCGGGACCTGTCGCATGGGCCGAGACGAGGCAGCCGTGCTCGATCCGCAACTGCGCGTGCGCGGCGTTGAACGGCTCCGGGTGATCGATGCCTCGGTGATGCCGCAGATCACCTCGGCCAACACCAATGCGACCAGCCTGATGATCGGCGAACGCGGTGCAGCCCTTGTCATGGCCTAATTGGGCCGCCTGATTACTGGAGGACGAGATGGAATTGAGTTCCGATAGTCACGTCCCCAAATACGCGCAGATTGCGGATATCTTCCGCCAGCGGATCGCGCGCGGCATCTGGACCCAGGGCTTTCGCCTGCCGGCCAACGAGGAGCTGGCGACCGAGTTCGGCGTGTCGCGAGTCACGATAAGGCAGGCCGTCGAGCTGCTCGCCCGGGACGGCGTCATCGAGGCGCAGCAGGGCCGCGGCACCTTCGTCACCGGGACCGTGCGGCAGGATCGCTGGCTCAAGGTCGAGACTACTTTATCCGACCTCGCGGACATGTATCGCGACACCTCGCCGGAGATCATCAACATCTCGGAAAGCCGCAGCGATGCGCCACTGCTTCCCGAAGACGGCAAGCCGGCCGAGAAGTACGTATTCATGCGCCGCCTGCATTCGCGCGAAAAGCAGCCTTACTGCGTCATTTCTATTTATCTCGACGAGAAGATTTTTCGCAGGTCACCAAAACGCTTTCGCAACGAGACCGTGATTCCAATTCTCAATGATCTCAGGGATCCCGCCATCGCCAGCGCCCGTCAGACCCTGACGATCGGCACCGCGGATATCGAAGCGGCGCGGCTGCTGCGCGTGCCCCTGAACTCGCCGGTTGCCGAAGTCCGCCGTGTCTTCACAGCCAGGGACCGTACCGTGATCTATCTCGGCGAAGTGACCTATCGAGGTGATTTCGTGCGGATCGACATGGACCTGCGGCCGTAACGGGTTTACCGGGAAAACAGCTCCTGGTTCCGGCGCTCGAGCTCCTCTCCGTAAGTCCGTAGCACATGCGACTCGCTCAAGGTGCCGATCGCGGCGCGATGGTCGGCTCGGTGCACGACGGCGAGAACGTCGGCCTCGCTCCGTTCGAAAGCCTTCAAGATCTCGCGGACCGAGGTGGTCGGCAGCAGGCATTCGTCCTGCTGCTGCGCCAGCGATCCCAACGGTTCGTCGTCCTGGTTGGCGACGGAATGCAGCGTCGCGGCTGCGACGATGCCGGCATAGATGCCGTTGGCATCGCGCAGCACGACTTGGCGGACCTGCGCCGGGGAAAACAGCTTTTGCGCCTCGCCGATCGGCATTGTCGTCAGCGCGTTCTCGAAGTCGGTGCGCATCAGCGAGGCTGCGCTCATCTGCCGGACCCAGCCGATGTCCTGCGGGCCGCGGATCGCCTCGCCGCGCAGATGGAAGCGCCATGTCGCGAAGCTGTAGCCGAACAGCTCCCGGACGATCAGCGCGCAGACCGTTGACGCAACAACGGCCCCGACGGTCACCGAGAAATCGCCGGTGATCTCGAGCGCGAGACAGACCATGCTGAATGGTGCCCCCAGCACGCGGGTCCCGAGCGCGGCGAGCGCCGCGATGGCGGCCGTGCCGGGCTGGAGGGCGAGCGTGGGGAGCGGGCCGCTCAGCGCGACGCTGTAGAGCTGCCCGATCAGCGCGCCGAGCAGCAGCGAAGCGAAGAACAGGCCGCCACGAAAGCCGGAGCCCAGCGAGATGGCGGAGGCCAGGATCTTGAGCACGATGGTCGTCGTGAGCAGGAGCCCGGTCGGGTTGCTGACCAGCAGGATCTGCATTGCGCCGTGGCCGGCGCCCAGCACGGTCGGGGTCAGCAGAGCAAAGCCGCCGAGGAGAAAGCCTCCGAGGATTGGCCGCATCAATCCCTTGAACAGCGTGACGCGCTGGAAGCAGCGTTCCGAGAACGCGACCGCGAGCATGACAAGGATGCTGACGAACGCGCAGATGATGCCAATCAGTACGGTTTGCCCGATCATCTCGACCGACACGGGCGAGGGGAAGCCGGGTACCATCAGAAAGGACTGGTGTGTCAATTGCCGCGCGACCAGCCACGCGGTGACGGCGCTTGCGATGACGGGCACGAGGGCGGCGGAAGTGTAGGCACCCAGCACGACCTCGAAGGCGTAGAAGGCGCCGGCCAGCGGCGCCGAGAACGCCGCGCTGATAGCGCCCGCAGCGCCACAAGCCACCAACAGCCGCATGTCGTTGCGCCGCGCGGCCAGGCGTTGGCCGACGTGCGAGCCGAACATCGAGCAGATCTGGGTGTAGCCGGCTTCCAGTCCGACCGACCCACCGAACCCGTTGGACAGCAGGGTCTGGATCGAGATCAGAAGGCTGCCCCGAAAAGACACCCGGCCGCCGTAGAGAGCGTTGGCCTCGATGGCGTCGGCGAGTTGCTGGCCCTTCACCCTTCGCGCGAAATACAGTCCTATCAACGCGAGTACCAGGCCGCCAAGCATCGGGATCAGCAGCGTGCGCTGCCAGGAAATCACGCCGGTGGCGCTGAGATGCGCGTCGAAGGGAATGTCGAACAGCAGTGCGTGCGAAACCTGGCTAAGACTGGAAATCGCAGCGACCAGGACGCCGCTGAGGCATCCGACGACGATGGCGACCAGGACGAGGCCGGTCTCGCGATTGCGCACGAAATTGCGCAGAAAGAGCGGCAGCAGACGGATCCCGGGAGCTTGGGTCGGCTTCGAGGCATGCGGCGCCATCCTATGCCGGATCCCGCAGCGGTTCAGCGCGCACGACACGGAAGCCGATATTGCTCGACGAGGAGTCGGGCGTGTTGGAGCTTCGCGCCGCAACGCGGTAGCGGTTGCAGTAGGACTCGTGGCAGAGGAAGGACCCGCCGCGCATCGATCGGTTGGGAGCTGGCTCGTGGTTCAAGGGGTCTCGTGATGGCGTGAGGCGGTGATAGCTCGGCGAAAAATAGTCCTCGCACCATTCCCAGACATTTCCGGCGACATTGTGCAGGCCATAGCCGTTCGGCGTGAAGACGTGAACGGGCGCCGTGCCGAAATAGCCGTCGTCCATGCTGTTACGATCAGGAAAATCGCCCTGCCAGATGTTGCATCGATGCTCGCCGCCGGGCTGCAGCTCATTGCCCCAAGGGTAGGTCGCCTGATCCAATCCGCCGCGCGCGGCCATCTCCCATTCCGCTTCGGTCGGCAGGCGCGTGCCCGACCATGCGCAATAGGCCTGCGCATCATTCCAGGAGACATGGACCACCGGGTGATCGAGCCGTTCGAGGACGCTACTCGACGGCCCCTCCGGCTGCGCCCAATAGGCATGCAGTACCTGGATCCACCACGGTGTTTCCTGGACGCGGGTCGTGTGCGCCGCTCGCGTCTCCTCCGGCAAAAGTCCGTCGAAGACAAAGCTCCAGCCGTAGCGCTCAGCTTCTGTGATGTAACCCGTTGTACGGACGAAGTCGCCGAATTGCAGATTGCTCACGGCGTGGCAAGAAATCGCAAAGGACGACAACGTGACTGATCGCGCCGGGCCTTCGCCGTCTTCGACAAAGACCTTGTCAGCCGATCCCATGTGGAAGGTTCCACCGATCAGTTTGCTCCAGCGGCGCGGGATTGCGGTCGGACTGGGAAGGATCGCTGCTTGCGCATCATCGATCGCCGCCGGTGCCTTGTCGGCGGCGCCTTGAGTGCAGCAGTGCGACCGATCCCTCGTCATGTCCTATTTCTGCTTCTCTTCCTCCCAAAAGGCTGTCCCGCCTTCCGCCTTCATCAGCTCGAGAATCTTTTCGCGCGGGATCACGCCGCAACGGCTGGCCCATTGCTGATACTGCGCGGTCATCTCGCGGACGCGATCCGGATGCTGCGCGGCCAGATCGTTCATCTCGGTCCGGTCCGTTTCCATGTCGTAGAGCTCCCACGGTCCTGGATATTTCCGCACTAGCTTCCACTTGCCGACGCGTACGGCCGCATTGCCCTCGTGCTCCCAGAATAGCGGGCCACGGTTGCCATAGGCCGCCGCGAATGACGGCACAAGGCTCTCACCCTCGCAGGGCAGGATGGCGTTGCCGTTGTACTCCTTGGGGTAGGTGGCGCCGGTGACGTCGAGGATGGTCGCCATCACGTCGGTGAGCTGGCTCGGATTGTGCCGCAGGCCGCCCTTTTCGGAGATGCCGCGCGGCCAGTGCACGATGAACGGCGTTGCGATGCCGCCTTCGTGGATCCAGTGCTTGTAGAGCCGAAATGGCGTGTTGGAGAGATTGGCCCACGCCGTGCCGTAGCTCTGATAGGTGTCTTCGGCGCCGGGCATCAGGGTTGGATCATTGCCGAAGCGCACTGGCTTGCCGTCGCGCGTTTTGGCCTTGGCGATCATCAGCTGGTCCACCAGCTCCTTTGCGGTGACGCCTTCCGGAATGTCCTCGGCGCAGGCGCCGTTGTCGGACAGGAAAATGATCAGCGTGTTGTCCATCTGGCCGGTCTCTTCCAGCGCCTTCAGGATGCGGCCGATACCCTGGTCCATGCGGTCGATCTGGGCCGCATAGACCTCCATGCAACGTAGCGTCCATTCGCGCTGCTCGGCGTCGGTCCACGGCGGCTGGGTCGGGTCGCGATCGGTCAGGCGCCAGTTCGGATGGATGATGCCGTCATCGACGAGGCGCTTGAGGCGTTCTTCCCGCAGCTTGTCCCAGCCCGCATCGAAACGACCTTTGTATTTGGCGATATCCTCGTCATGGGCATGGAGCGGCCAGTGCGGCGCCGTGTAGGCGACATACTGGAAGAACGGCGCGTTAGGCTTCTCCGCCTTGTGCTGGCGGATGAAGGCGGCGGCCTGGTCGCTGATCGCGTCCGTATAGAAAAACGATGGATCTTTTTCAGCCTCGTGCTCGATATTGTCGTTGCCGCGCGTCAGCGTGTTTGGATGATAGAAGCTGCCGGCGCCGATGATGGTGCCGTAGAAATGGTCGAAGCCGCGCTGCATCGGCCAGGCGTCGGTTGGTTCGGTGAGGCTGCTGGCGATGTGCCATTTGCCGCTGAGATAGGACGTGTAGTTCCGGCTCTTCAGCGCCTCGGCGATTGTCACGCAGCTCTTGTTGAGGTTGCCGGCATAGCCCTCGGGTCCGTTGCTGTAGGTGAGGATGCCGATACCGGTCTGGTGCGGGTGCAGGCCGGTCAGGAGCGAGGCGCGCGAGGGGCTGCAGCGGGCGGTGTTGTAGAACTGCGAATAGCGCAGCCCGTTGGCCGCGAGGCGATCGAGGTTCGGCGTCTGGATCTCGCCGCCGTAACAGCCGATGTCCGAAAAGCCCATGTCGTCGTTGAGGATGAGCAGGATGTTAGGGCTCTCAGGGGTCTTTGCGCCATTCGGCATGTTTGTGTCCTCGTGATTGACGTGTGGCGTAGTTAGTGGCGGCGCGTCAGGCTGATGCTGAGGCGGAAATATTTCGGCAGATAGACGGCGCGCAGCAGCTCCAGCGCCCGTCCGTCCTTGCCGAAGGTGACGCGCTCGATGGCGAGCAGCGGCGAGCCGACTTTCACGCCGAGCAGCTTGGCGCTGCTTGCGTCGGCGAGATCAGCGCTGATGGTCTGCTGCGCATCCTTGATGGCGAGGCCGAGCTCGTCCTCGAAGACGCGGTACATGATGATCGAGATCAGATCGCGCTTCTCGAGCTCGAGACCGATGTCCGGCGGATAGAAGGCATGCTCGATCGCGATCGGCGTGTCGTCCGCGAGCCGGAGGCGTCGAAGCTGCCAGACGGCCCGTTCGCGAAGCTGCTCGCGAACGGCGGCGTCGTGCCGGTTGGTCATGCCCTGCTGCAGGATCCTTGCACCGGCCTGGTAGCCAGCGTCGCGGATGGTTTCCGAAAACCCCATGAGGTGACCGACCCAGTTCTCGGGCTGGTTCGAGCGCAGGAAGGTGCCGCGGCCGCGAGAGCGGTCGAACATGCCTTCGTTCACCAGCGGCGCGATGGCGTTGCGGATGGTGATGCGGCTGACGCCGAAATGACGGCCGAGCTCGGCTTCGGTCATCAGGCGGCCGGTCTCGTCGATCAGCTTGCCGTCGCGTACCTGGCTGCGAATGGATTCTCGGATCTGGATATGCAGGGGCGTCGAGCCCTCCGCGACGACGTCGCTGCCGAGCGGTGCAGGTTTCTTCTTGCGCGTTGGAACAGCCATGGTGTCAGAGCCGCATGCGTGTCGCTGGATCGAACAGGTGAATGTCTTGCGGTCGGGCCGTGATCGAGATCGTGTCGCCTTCGCCGGGAATGTTGCCGTCGGCGACGCGCATGCGGATCATGGTGCCGGCGCAGTCGAGATCGAGCACGGCGGTATCTCCGAGGTCCTCGATCAGGTCGACGCGCGCGCCGAGACCGCCCTCCGTCATGCGCAGGGCGCCGGGGCGAAGCCCGACCACCACGTCGCGCTCACCCGCGGTCGTGGTCGTCGTCTTGAGACGATGGCCGGCGACAATGACGTCGCCATTCACGTAACGGGCGGGGACGAGGTTCATTGGGGGATTGCCGATGAAGCCGGCGATGTCGATCGAGTTCGGGCGCGCGAACACTTCCGCGGGCGTCCCGACCTGCTGGATCTCGCCGGACATGAACACCGCCATGCGGTCGGCGAGCGTCATGGCCTCTTCCTGGTCGTGGGTGACGTAGACTGCGGTGACGCCCAGCGAGCGCTGCAGCTTCTTCAACTCGGCGCGGGTCTCAAGCCGCAGCTTGGCGTCGAGGTTCGACAGCGGCTCGTCGAGCAGGAACAGGCGCGCCTTGCGCACGATGGCGCGGGCCAGCGCGCAGCGCTGCTGCTGGCCGCCCGAGAGCTGGCCGGGCTTGCGGTCGAGCAGGTGATCGATCTTCACCTTGCGTGCCGCATCCTTCACGGCGGGCGCGATCTCGGCCTTCGGCAGCTTGGCCATCTCCAGCGGGAAGGCGATGTTCTCGGCTACCGTCATGTGCGGGTAGAGCGCGTAGCTCTGGAACACCATCGCGATGTCGCGGTCGCGCGCATCGGTCGAGGTGACATCCTTGTCGTCGATCAGCACGCGGCCGGCGGTCGGCGCATCCAGGCCCGCGAGGATGCGCAACGTGGTGCTCTTGCCCGAGCCGGAGGGACCGAGCAGAGCGAAGAACTCGCCCGGCTTGATGTCGAAATTGACGCCCTTGAGCGCGGCGAACTCGCCGTGCATCTTGACGATGTTGCGAAAACTGACCTGGCCCTGGCCGCTCATCGTCGCCCTCCGCCCTTGACTGCACCGACCGTCAGGCCCTTCACGATATGCTTCTGTGCGACCACGCCGAGCACGACGACAGGCAGCATGGCAAGGACCGAGACCGCTGCGAGCTTGGCCCACAGCGTCTGCTCGACGGAGACGAAATTGAACATGGCGACCGTGACCGGACGCACCGTGTTGCCGCTGAGCACGACGGCGAACAGGAACTCGTTCCACGCATTGAGGAACACGAACACGACGGTCACAGCGATGCCGCCGCGGACCTGCGGAATGATGATGCGCCACAATGTCTTCAGTCGGCTAGCACCGTCGAGATAGGCGGCTTCCTCCATCTCGAAGGGAATGTCCTCGAAATAGGAGACAAGCAGCCAGATCGCGAAAGGCAGGGAGAACGACAGGTAGATCAGGATGATGCCCTGATAGGTGTCGATCCAGCCAATGTTCCGCAGCACCAGGAAGTAGGGGATGATGATGCCGACCGGCGGCAGCATCTGCGTTGCCAACACGTAAAAGCCCGCGAACTTCTTGCCGCGAAAGCGCAAGCGCGCCAGCGCATAGGCCGCTGGCACCGCCATCAGCATGGTGACGATGGTGGTGCCGACCGAGATGATGACGCTGGAGAGGAGGTTCGGCAGGATCGATCCCGAGCCGAACAGCACGTCGCGATAGGCTTCGAGTGTCGGTGCGAACACCAGCTTGGGCGGATAGGCCAGCACGTCGGAATCGGTCTTGAGCGAGTTCAGCACGCTCCAGATGATCGGGAATGCCCAGGCCAGCAGGAAGACCATGGAGATCGCGAGCAAGGCGATAACGCGAAAGCGCTTTGCAGTCATTTCGCCCTCCGCATCGCAAACAGGATGCCGGAGATGATGATGGTCACGATCAAGAGCGCCACCGCGAGCGCCGAGCCGTAGCCGATCGACAGCTCGGTGAAGGATTTCCGATAGGCATAGAGATTGAGGATCTCGGTCGCCGTGCCGGGGCCGCCCGCGGTGACGGTGAAGATCGCGGCGAACGCGGTCAGCGCCACCATCGTCCGCATGATGATAACCATCACGATTGCGGGGCGCAGCAAGGGCAGGGTGATGCGACGGAAACGCTGCCAGGCGGAGGCACGGTCGAGCCGCGCGGCCTCGTAGATGTCCTCGGGCAGAGAGGCCAGCGAAGCCAGCAGCACCATGAACGCGAACGGCGTCCACTGCCAGGTATGGATCGCGATCACCGAGACCATCGCGAGCGTGGGATCGCCGAGCCAGTTCTTGCTGCCGAGCCCCGCATTGATCGCTAGGAAATCAACGATGCCGAATTCGGGGGCCAGCATGAAGGTGCGCCAGATCATGCCGACCACGGCCGGCGACAGCACCACGGGCAGGATGGCGATAACCCTGAACCAGCCCTGGCCGCGCTTCATGTCCATGACCAGCAAGGCGAGCGCCAGCCCGATGATGACCTGGAGCGCGACGGTCGAGCCGGTATAGACGAGGCTCACCAGCAGCGAGGTCCAGAAGCGCTCGTCGGCAAGCAGCACCTGGTAGTTCTCGAACCCGACGAAGCCGTTGGTGAACGGCATCGCCAGATCCATCCGGAACGCGCTGGTATAGACCAGGAAGAGCAGCGGAAACGTCGTCGTGGCGAGCAGGGCGAGAAACGCCGGTGCAAGCAAAGCTGCTGCAAACCGGCGCTCGCGCTGCGCCAATACGCGGCCGAAATCGCTGCGAGGCGCCTCACTCGCAATGTCGACCGATGTCACCGCTGTCGTCGCCATGGCTCAGCCGCGCATCATTGGCTCGATGCGGCGCTGCGCATCGTCCAGGGCGGCCTTGATCGTGGCCTGGCCGGAGAGGGCCGACTGGATCGCGGTCGCCATGGTGTCGCCGATCGCCGGCCATTGCGGCACGCGCGGACGCCAATCGACATCGGTGTCGTCCTGCAAGGCGCCCATCGTGGCCTCGACGAAGTTCTCGCCAAAGCCGTTCATCAGCTTGATGTAGTCAGCATCCTTCCAAACCGAGGTGCGGTTGACGCCGGAACGCTTGGTGGGACCAGCGAAACGATACGAGGTGCGCGCCTGGGTCTCGGCGCTCGCGGCCCACTGGATGAACAGCCAGGTGGCCTTCCGCTTCTTCTCCGGCAGCGCGGAATTGATTGGAAAACCCCAGTTCCAGATCGAAGTGGTGCGCTTGCCCGAGGGCCCCTTCGGCCAACGGGCATAGGCGACCTTGCCGATCACTTTCGACTTCTCGGGATTGTTGATCACCGAGGCCGACGAGTGCGCATCGATGTAGCTGGCAACGGTGCCTTGCGAGAAGGCATCCGCGATATCCGGCCAGTTCCAGTTCGCCGCCGCGGTCGGCGCGTATTTCTTCATAATATCGACGTACCAGGCGAGCGCCGCCTCGGCCTCGGGGCCGTTGACGGTGAGCTTGCCGCCCTTCATCCAGTCGCCGCCGAATTCGCGGAAGATCGACGGATAAATGTACATGTTCTGGCCCGCGCCGGCGACGCCGCGCAGCGCCGCGCCCCAGACGCGATCGTTCGGCGTGTTCAACGCTGCGGCATTAGACATATAGGCTTCAAGCGTATCGGCCGGCTTCAGGCCCTTCGCATCGTAGAGATCCTTGCGATAGACCTGGATTGTGACCTCGCCGTCATAGGGCATGCCGTAAAGCTTGCCGTCGATGCCGTTGGCGCTGCGCCAGGCCGGAATGATGTCGTCGAGCTTGAACCAGGCCTGATCGGTCAGCGCCTTGTCGTTCAGATAAGTGTCGAGCGGCTCGACCCATTTGTTCGCGGCGTAGAGCGCATAATACATGGGGTCTGCGGCGTGGGTCGCGTAGGTGCCGGTCTTCGAGGTCAGGTCGATGACGCTCTTCTGCCGGATCTGCGCCGGCGGAATCTTTTCGAAGCGGACGTCGATGCCGGTCAGCGCCTTGAACTGCGGCGCCAGCGTGATCAGGTTTTCGAAATAGCTCGCCGGGATCACCGCAACAGTAATGGTCTCGCCGGAAACCTGTTGCCAGTCGATCTGCGCGGATTTGTAGGGCGCGAGGTCGGCGTCCTGTGCGGATGCGTGCCGTAGGATGCCAGGCCCAAACGTTGCCAGAGCCGCAGCCGCGGTTCCGGTTTTGAGTAGTGTTCGTCGCGTCGGCTTGAATGACGTCATGCTGTCCTCCCGAAAATCCGGATTTTTCCGGTTAGTAGGGACTTTTGCCTAAATGTTATAACAAGTCAATCGGGGGGAGGTTCGGTCGAGGAGCCGGCGAATGACGGCGGTGAGGAGTGACGCCGGCGGAGCTGGAGCCCACCGTGCTAGATCCAGACGGCATAGGCGCATCTATCGTGCGCGCAACGAGATCGTATCAGTTGGGGTTTTCCAGGCTGAACCTGTCCGACTGCTCGTCATAGGCGAACAGCTGGGCATAGCGCCCCCAGACACCACCGTCCTCAGCGTCTCCTCCGCATAGTTCTCGGACATGTAGTCCTCGAGCTTGTTGCGGAACCGCGCCGAACGGGCGGTATGCGAGGGACGCTCGTCGAGCACGCGACGAATCAATCCCATCAGAGGCACGTAAGCGACGAGATGTTCTTTCCGCTCTCGCGTGATCGCCAGACATCGCAGCGAAGCGGAGATCTTGAACTCGCTACGGCCCGCGATCGCGAAAGTCAGGTTGGCGAGTTTTGGGGCGTCCCTTCGGGGACGATGGTGCGGACGATACTCTGATCAAGCGCTTCGTAGTCCGAATATCCGATGGTGCGATAGAGCTCGGCGCGGGTCTGCATCGAATCGAGCATTCCGTGCGTGCCATGGTCGCGCTTCAAGGCAGCGTAAAGGTTTTCCTGCGCGCGCGCGGCAACGCGCAATGACGAAACCGGCCAGATCACCATCTTGTAGCCCATCGCCTCGAATTCCGGCGCCGTAAAGAAGGGAGTTCGACCGAACTCCGTCATGTTGGCCAGCAACGGGACGTCAGGCATGCGGCGCGAAAATTCCCTGAACATCTCGGAGGTGGTCAGCGCTTCCGGGAAAATGGCGTCGGCTCCTGCCTCGATATAGAGCCGGGCGCGCGCAACAGCCCCTTCAATCCCTTCTTCCGCTGCGGCGTCCGTGCGTGCCACGATATAGAGATGGTGGCGGGCCTTTGCGGCCGCGGCGATCTTCGTGGCGAAATCGCGGGGATCCGCGAGCTTCTTGTCGTTGAGATGCCCGCACTTCTTTGGCAAGAGCTGATCTTCCAGCTGCACCGCAGCCGCGCCCGCGTCTTCGAACACGCGCACCATATGCATGACGTTGAGCACTTCGCCATAGCCGGTGTCGCCATCCGCCAGGATGGGAAGGTCGGCCGCGCGCTTGAGCTGACGTATGAAGAACGCGACCTCATCCACGGTGATGATGCCAAGATCCGGAATGCCCATGGACGCGGTCATCGCGGCGCCCGACAGATAGAGAGCGCCGAAACCGGCCTGCTTGGCCTGGAGTGCCGCCATGCCATTGTGGGCGCCGGGCATTGCCAGAATGCCGGGACGCGCAAGAAGATCGCGAAACCGAAGGCCGGGGGCGCGCGTGTTGGTGTCGGCTGAAGTCAGATAGGTCATTGGCGAGGGCTCCCGTATTGTTACGCGCTGCGCTTCGCAAGCGCAGTCGTTCGGTCATTCCTGTAAAAGACGTTTCCCTCGAACAGCCGTCTCGTGGTGCGGTAGACCGCGCCGTGAATCGCCCGCGCTTTTGCGGGATCGTCAGCGTGTTCGACGGCCGCATCGACCACGGTCGTGCCGGAGGGGTGTGCAATGGTGATCGGGCCATCGCCGGCGCGCGCCATCCGGTTCGCAAGCGTGCCGTTGATGCGCACCGCGATCGCGAGGCAGGTGGCGCCGGTGATCGGGACCGCCCGGTGCGGCTGGCCGATCGAGATCATCCGGATGCCCAGCGACATGTCCGAGGGCTCCAGCCGCTGCCCCGACAAGGTCGTCATCGGGCGCGGCGAGACAATCATCGCGACCTTGGGCACGCTGGGGATCCTGGCTGCTTCGGCCACGCTCGGCGCGAGGCCCATCGCCACGGAGGCTGCGCAGCGAATCGCTTCCATCCGTTCGAGAAAAACTGGATCGCTCTCGAGTGCTTCGGGCATCTCGCCGCCGTCCTTGCCGACCGAGGCGGCCGCAACAAAGACGCAAGGGTTGGCGGCATCGACGAGAGATGCTTCGATCGAGCCGAGGCCGGGAATATCGAAATGATCGCACGGATGCCCGGTCGGGAGCAGGCGTCCGGTCCTGGTGCCGCCGGGATCGATGAATTCCAGCCGGACAGGGGCACCGTGTCCGCTCACGCCATCGATCGCCATCTCGCCGTCGGTCTCGATCTCACCGTCGTTCACAGGGAAGCGCGCGACGATGATCTTGCCGGTATTGGTGTTGTGAATGCGCACGACAGCTTCACCGTTCGCGGGCGCCTTCACCAGGCCTTGGCTGACGGCGAACGGGCCCATCGCCGAAGACATGTTGCCGCAATTTGCGCTGTAATCGACCGCGGCGCTCTTCACCGAGATCTGGGCGAACGTATAGTCGATGTCGGCGTCCGGCCGCGTCGGCGCGCCGACGACGCAAACCTTCGAAAGGGATGACAGCCCGCCGCCCATGCCGTCCAGCTGGCGGCCATTGGGATCGGGCGAACCCATCACGGACAGGAAGATCGGATCCCATTGTGCAGGATCTGCCGGCAGGTCGCGTCTGTTGAACACAACGGCTTTCGACGTGCCGCCGCGCATGAAAGTGGCTCTGAGCTTGTTCTGGGGCATTAAGTCCGTCTTTTGCATACCGATGTATACGCTGGATACCACTGTATACATTCATCCGGCGGGCTGCTACCCTTATTCTATTCGGTGGACGCTGATTGCCTCGTTCCAGACAGGCGGCGCGGCGCCGAATATTTTGTGTCGTTCGCTTGCCTTGTACGGTCAGAAGAATCGGACGCAGATCATTGATGGACGGCTTGGCGCGTCACGCTCGTACGAGCAGCTCCTGCCGAATGAGATCGGAAAGACTTCATGAACGACGAGATGGTGTTGCCGGACCGCACGAAGTTCGCATCTGCTGCCGACTACGCTTACGCGGCGCTGCGGCGTGAGATCGTCGAAGGGCGCTTTGCTCCGGGGCGGCGCATGCGCGAAGTCGAATTGGCGGAACATCTCGGCATCAGCCGAACGCCGACGCGTCAGGCGTTGACGCGGCTCGAACTCGAGGGCCTGCTCGATCTTCGGCCGCGAACCGGGCTTGTCGTCTCCGTTCTCGATCTGGATGCGGTCGAAGAACTCTACGAGATGCGTGCGGCGCTCGAAGGGACTGCGGCCGCATTGGCCTCGAAGCATGCAAGCCCGAAAGATCTTGCCGCACTGGCAAGACTTGTCGCCGAAGGTGAAAAGCTCGAGCGCGAGCCGTTCAAGCTCTATCGCCACAACAGGGAGCTGCATGACGCAATCCAGGTCGCCGCCCACAACCGCTATCTCGAAAAGAGCTTGTCGGCTCTTCAGGATGCGATCGCGCTGCTGGGGCCGACGACCTTGGCCGAGAAGGGCCGCTTTGCCGTCGCGCAAGCCGAGCATGCGGCGATCGTGCAGGCCATTTCGCAGCGAGAAGGGGAGAAGGCCGAGCGGCTTGCGCGGGCGCATGTCCTGAGCGCGCTCGAGACCCGTCGGGCGATCCTGGCGAAAGAGCGTGATCTGGAAGCGCGCCGCGAACAGGACGGCTCCTGAATCAACGTGCGAGCTGAACCGTCTTCGTTGCTCGCAGAGCTGTTTCTGATCCTCAGTCAGCCGACATATCCCCCGTAAAATACTGTTCTGGCTCAATTTTCCGTAAAATCCGGAATCGTCTCATTCTGTCTTGCATTCCAATGTATACATTGGTATTCACAAGAATACAGAAACGCAGCGACGAAGGCTTGGCGGGAAGGAACGGAAATGCACGAAGAGTTCGATGTGATCGTCGTTGGCGCGGGAAACGCCGCTCTGGCTGCGGCAGTCTCGGCGAAAGAAAACGGCGCCGATCGTGTCGTCGTTCTCGAGAAAGCTCCTCGCGAAATGCGAGGCGGAAACACGCACTGGAGCGGCGGCGTTCTGCGCTTCGCTTATGACGAGCCGCGCGAGATCGGGGCTCTGCTGCCGGGCATCGAAGACGAGTTCGACAATTTCTACGACGGCATATCTCCCTACACGCAGGAAGACTTCCACGGCGATCTCGTGCGCGTCACCAACGGGCGGACGGATCCGACGTTGTCTCGTCTTCTCGTGTCGAACTCGCAGGCGACCGTTCGCTGGATGAAGGACACCGGCGGCATCAAGATGGAGCCGGCGATCAGCCTTTCCGCGGTCAAGAAAGACAACGTCATGGTCTGGGCGCGCGGCCTCGTCGTGCGCGCGGCGCACGAGGGCGTCGGTCTCTCGCGCAGCTGGTTTTCGACCTGCGAGCGCATGGGCATCGAGGTGCGCTACGGCAATGCCGTCTCGGAGCTGCTTGTCGATGACCAGGGGCGCGTCGTCGGCGTCAAGACCAAGGACGAGGAGGGCGTTCGCTCGCTCGGCGCGAAGGCCGTCGTGCTCGGCTGCGGCGGTTTTGAAGCGAATGTCCAGATGCGCACGCAACACATCGGTCCGCTGGTCGGCGCTGCGAAGGTCCGCGGGACGCCTCACAACCAGGGCGACGGCTTGCGGATGGCTCTGGCGATCGGCGCCATGCCATGGGGGCAATGGAGCGGCTGCCATGCCACGCCGATCAGCGCGGATTGGGGTGACTTCGCGCCGCGCGAAATGACCGACCGGAGCAATCGTCTGTCCTACGTCTATTCGGTGATGATCAATCGCAAGGGCAAGCGCTTCGTCGACGAAGGCGAGGACGGCGCGCTCTTCACCTACGCCAAATTCGGCCGCGCCATTCTGGCCGAGCCGGGCGCCAAGGCCTACCAGCTGTTCGACAGCAAGGTGATCCATCTGCTCGAGCCGCGCTATTCGACCAGCGATCCGATCAAGGCCAATTCGCTCGAGGAGCTGATCGCGCAACTCGATATCGACGACAAGGCGCAGGCGCTCAAGACGGTCCTCAACTACAACGACCACGCGCGCTCGGCGGACGAAGGCTTCGATCCCACGAAGAAGGACGGCCTGTCCACCAAGGGGCTCGATCTCGAAAAGACCAACTGGGCGCTGCGGCTCGACAAGCCTCCTTACTATGCCTACAGCGCGACGGGCGGCATCACCTTCACGTTCGGCGGCCTGAAGATCAACGAGAACGCCGAAGTGATCGGCACGGATTGGCGTCCGATCAAGGGATTGTACTGCTGCGGCGAACTCGTCGGCGGCCTGTTCTACGACAATTATCCCGCGGGCACCGGTCTCGTCTCGGGCGCGACCTTCGGCAGGATCGCGGGCCGCAATGCCGCGAGCCAGCAAAGCGTCGCGCCGGCCGCGGCGGTGGCATCGCGATGAGCGCCGGCGCCATGAGGTCGGGTCCTGATGCCTGGGCCGAAAGCCTGGCGGACAAGATCTCCGCCCGCGATCCGCGGTCGCGAGATACCAAAGCGGCAGCAAGGGCCAGGGCGGCGGTCATCACCGCGTTCGGTCGGACGCTGTCCGGTGCGCCGGCCACCATCACGAAAGCGCTGCTGGGGACGTCCGGTGTCGCAACGACCGGCGGCCCGTCGCTGATCTTCGGCACCGAACGGCGCACGAGCGCGGTCGATGCTGCGTTGATCAACGCCACGGCTGCGATGGCGGGATCCGAAGCATCACGTGAAGCCGTGAATTCGGCCTGTATCGTGGCGCTGTTTGGGCTCTGCGAGGAGCGCGGAAAAACCGGGCAAGACTTCCTCGACGCGTTGATGTCAGGCGCGGAGATCGCTCCTTGTCTTGCGCCGATGCTGTCGCCGGCAGGCGGCCAGTTCGGACCAGCCTTGTTCGGTGGCGTCGCGGCGGCTGCACGCGTGCTCGAATTGAGTCGCCCGAAAATTGCAGCCGCGCTGCTCCTGGCAGGAATGGCAAACGTTGACAGTCCTCCGGCCGGACGGGTCGGACCGGCGTCGCTCATGGTCGGTCTGAGCTTTCGAAGCGGATTGCTGGCTGCCTTGCTTGCCGAAGCCATGGACGAAGCGTCCTGCGCCGAGATGATCAGGAGCGAAGGGGGCGAGATCGCAACTCTGGCGGCGAACGACAGCGCGCCGAGCGATGCGGCCTTCGATCTTCTTGCAGTTCAATTGCCGCCGTCAGCTGATCTCTGGGATCAATTCGAGCGGCAGGCGAGCACTGTCCTGCCGCGCGATCAGATCGGTCCGCTGTTCGAGCGGCTCGAGACCATCGACAAGGTGACAGACCTCGCGACGGTATCGCGCCTGTTGCAGGGACGCGGTGCCCAAGCGGCTCCAAAGAAGGTCGTCTTCGCCCCGCGGGGAACGCACGAGCCGGAGGAGACGAACTGGGTTCCGTAACCCGCGAGTGAATGCGAGGCGGCCAAGCCGCGATCGCAACGACAAGCCTTACCTGAAAACAAAAGAACAAGGCAGACAAGAGTCACATCTGGGGAGAGATTGGAATGAAGCGTTTTGAGTTGGTTGCCGTACTCGCCGCATCGGTCGTGTGTTCCGCGGCGCAGGCCGAAGACAGTGTCACGATCGGCGTGCACGCCAGTTTTTCCGGTGCCGGCGCTGCGTTTGCCGAGGGCATGCTCGCCGCCACCGATTTTGCCGCCGAAGACGTCAATAAAGACGGCGGCCTCGAGGTCGCCGGCAAACGCTACAAAGTCCTGCTCAAGCAATATGACGACCGCTATCGCGCCCAGGACGCGGTCACGGCCATGGATCGCCTCATGATCCAGGACGGAATCCGCTTCGTGGTGGGTCCGATGGGATCGGCAGCGGCGGTGGCAACGAAGGATCAGACCACCTCTGGAAAAGTCATCACGATGACGCTGGCGTTCACGCCGCGGGCGCTCGGCGCGGATGCGCCGTATGCGTATCGGCCGGTGATCACCACCGGCGAATTCTCCGACCCGCAGGTGGCCTGGCTGATGAAGAACACCTCTGCCAAGCAGGTCGTGTCGCTGCTTCCCAATGACGAGACCGGGCAGCAGATCGGCGTTGCGAACTTCAACTCATACGCCAAGGCCGGCGCGAAGCTGCAGGTCGAATATTTCGAACGTGAGCGCGTCGACTTCGTGCCCATTCTGACCCGCATCCTGATGAAGGCCGACGGTCTCGAGCTTGGCGGCAACTCTCCGACCACCGCCGGGCTCATCCTCAAGCAGGCCCGCGAACTGGGCTATCGCGGTCCGGTGTTCGTCACGGGCGGCGATGTCGCCGCCGAGATGCTCAAGGTGGCGGGCAAGGATGCGGCTGAAGGCACCTATGTCCACCTGCCCATCGATACCGGCCTGCCGGACACGGCGGCCTATGTTGCCCGCTTCAAGGCCAAATACGGCCCGAACATGAACGGGTTCAGCCCGTTCTTCTATGCCGGCCTGCAGATGTTGTTCACGGCCATGAAGAAGGCCGGGACCGTCGACGACACGACGAAGATCGCAACGACGCTGGATGGATTGTCCGACGTTCCCACCGCGATGGGCAAGGCGGGCTGGACCGGCGAGCAGAAGTACGGGATCAAGCACCAGATCGATCTTCCGTTCTATGTGGGGCAGATGAAGGACGGCGTCGTCACCAAGGTAGCCACCTGCGACGTCAACGCCTGCAAATAAGCGACTGCCGGAACACGCGAGGCGCTTGGCGCGCCTCGCTGAAGCGATTGGAGTTGTCGTCCCGTGAGCATGGAAATCATTCTAGCCCAGACCATCGTGAACGGCCTCATGGTCGGCATGATCTACGTGTTGATGGCCATCGGCTTCACCATGGTGTTCGGCATCATGCGCATCGTGAACTTCGCGCATGGTGAGTTCTACATGGCCGGCGCGTTCCTGTTCGCGATCCTCTATGGCAGCAACGATGTGCCGTTCTCCATCAGCGTTCTGCTGGCCGTAGGCGCCACGGCGTTGCTGGGCCTGCTGATGGAGCGGATCGTCTTCCGCAAGTTTCGCGGCAACGAGCTGAACGGGATGATCGCTTCCGTCGGCGTCGCTCTCATTCTGCAGAACAGCGCGCTGCTGATGTGGGGGGCGTCGGCACGCACCGTGCCGCCTGTCATATCCGGGGTCCTGTCCGTCGGTGGCGTGGTGTTCCCCTGGTCGCGGCTGGTCGTCATCATCGGGGCGATCGTCGCCGTCGTGTCGCTCAACCTGCTGATCGGTCATACGCGAATTGGTCGGGCCATGCGTGCCGTCGCCCAGGACGCCGAGATCGCGCAGGTGCAAGGTATTCGCGTCGACGTGATATTTCCGGTCGCGTTCGTGCTGGGCGTGAGCCTTGCGGCCTTCGCCGGCGTCCTCATGGCTCCTGTGCTGTCGGTCTCGCCCTTCATTGGCCTCGCGCCGACGCTGAAGGCCTTCGTGATCGTCGTCATCGGCGGGCTTGGTAGCGTTCCCGGCGCCGTGGCGGGCGGATTGCTCATCGGCCTGATCGAGAGCTTTGCGGGAACGTTCGTGAGCGCCTCGCTATCGGAGATCCTCCAGTTTCTCGTCGTCATCGCTGTCGTACTGCTGCGTCCGCAGGGCCTGCTGGGCCGAAAGGAGCGTGAGGCGTGATTGCTCACACAGCCCAGTTCAAGCCGATGTCCTATGTCGGCGTCGCAGCCGCCGTCGGTCTCGCCGCGCTACTGCCCTGGTTCGCACCGAACCAGTTCTATGTTCACCTCGCGACAGTCGGCTGCATCAATCTCATGCTCGTGCTGGGCCTCGCCATCATTGCCCGGGCGGGGCAGCTATCCATGGGCCATGGTGGCTTTGCGCTGGTCGGCGGATATGTTTCGGCGCTGTTGTCGATGAGGGGCTGGCCGCCTCTGGTGACCCTGTTCGTCGCGGGGCTGGTTGCGGCCGTCATCGCCGCCGCTCTTGGCTGGATCATCCTGCGCTTGCGCGGCGTCTATTTCGTGCTGGTGGCCTTTGCGTTCAGCCAGATCGCGGTGTTGCTGGCGCTGGACATGAGCTCGGTCACGGGCGGCGCAAACGGGCTCGTCGGTGTGCCCCCGATCTCGATCTTCGGCTACGTCCTTCGCACCAAGCCGCAATTCTATCCCTTCGCGCTCGGTTGCGCGCTGGCGACGCTGCTCCTGACCTGGCTGCTCTACCGGTCGCCGCTCGGCACGATGATGGCGGCGACCGCCGAGAACCAGCGCCTTACCGAATCGAGCGGCATCGACACGCATCGAGTGCAGGTGATCGCCTTTACGATCGGATCCGGCATCGCGGGTTTTGCGGGCGCGTTGTCGACGCACTATCTCCGGTTCATTTCGCCGGATTCATATACGTTCTGGGAGTCAGTCTCCTACCTGACCATGCTGGTCGTCGGCGGGCGTGACGGGGTGCTGGGGCCGGTCGTCGGCGTGCTGGTCCTGACGCCCTTGCCGGAGCTGCTGCGATCCACTGAGGGATTGCAGCATATCATCTACGGGGGCGTGCTCGTGCTTTGCCTGATGTTCGTTCCGAACGGTCTGGCGAGCGTTGTCCAGGCCTGGCGTTCGCGCCAACGGGTTGCAGAAATTAGCGCAGCGCGCGTGGCCGAGGAAGTGCCATGAGCATGCTCGAAGTCGATAGCCTGAAGCGTTCCTTCGGCGGGCTTGTTGCCGTTCGGGACGTGTCGTTTGATGTCAAAGAGGGAGACTTTCTCGGCCTGATCGGTCCGAACGGCGCAGGCAAGACCACGTTGTTCAACGTGATCTCGGGCGTTCTGAGGCCGTCGGCGGGGACGGTCCGGTTTCTGGGCCGCGATATCTCCGGGCAGCCGGCCAATCAGACGGTTCGCCAGGGGCTGTCGCGGACCTTCCAGGCTGCAACCATCTACCCGGAGGCGACGGTCATCGAAAACGCCGCGCGTGGCACGCTGGCTTCGGGCTTGTCCGGCCTGTGGGGTGGGTTGCTTTCGGATAGATGGCGGGTGGCAGCGGAAGAGAAAGCGTTTGATGTGCTCGATCTGTTCGGGCTAACCCGTCGCGCAGGCTTAAAGGCTCGCGAGCTGTCCTATGGCGAGCAGCGGCGCCTCGGCGTCGCCATCGCGCTCGCCAGCGAACCCAGGCTCCTGATGCTCGATGAACCGGTCGCAGGGCTCAATCCAGAGGAAGCGGCTGAGCTCGCGTCAGTTCTCCGCCGTGTGCAGGCGGAGCGCGGTGTCACCATGGTGATGGTCGAGCATCACATGCGCACCGTCATGGGCCTGTGCAATCGCGTCGTGGTGCTGGACCACGGCACGCTGATCGCACAGGGAACGCCTGCGGAGGTCGTATCAAACCCGGTCGTGATCGAGGCGTATCTCGGCAAGGAGGCTGTCCATGCTTGACGTTCGCGGGATCAGCGTTGCCTACGGCCCTCTCACGGCGGTCCGCAATCTGAGCCTGTCCGTTGCCGACGGCGCCATTGTCTCTCTCATCGGTTCAAACGGTGCGGGCAAGACCACCACGATGAAGGCCATCATCGGCCTTAAACCCGTGAGCGGCGGAGAGATCTATTTTGACGGCGAGCGGATCGACGGTGCCTCTGCGCCCCAGCGCGTCGGGCGCGGTATCGCGCTGTCGCCCGAAGGACGACGTGTCTTCCCGCAGATGAGCGTGCTCGACAATCTCCTGGTGGGTGGTTATTCGCAGCGAGACAGGGCTCACCAGAAGAAGACGCTGGACCAGATCTACGGATATTTTCCCCGTCTTGTGGAGCGAAGGAGCCAAATGGCCGGTTCGCTGTCGGGCGGCGAACAGCAGATGGTCGCCATTGGCCGCGCGCTCATGGCGAGGCCGCGCCTGTTGCTCCTGGACGAGCCCTCGCTCGGGCTCGCTCCGATCATCGTCGACGAGATCGCGCGTATCATCGTCGAGATCAACCGCGATATCGGCATGTCGATCATCCTGGTCGAGCAGAATGCAAAGCTGGCGCTCAATCTCTGCAACGAAGCCTTCGTGCTCGAAACCGGCGCGGTCGCGCTGAGCGGGAAGGGCAAGGACCTGCTGGCCAGCGACTACGTGCGGCGCGCCTATCTCGGCATCTAAATAAGTGTCTGTCTGGAAATTCCGGAGTTGTAACATGACTGGATCTTCGACCTTCGGCTTCATCGGTTTGGGCGTCATGGGCGAACCCATGTGCCGGCACCTCGTGCAGAAGACGAAGCAGAAAGTACTGATTCACGACATCAATGCCGAGCCAGTGGCGCGTCTCGTTCAAGCTGGTGCGGTCGATGTTGGCTCGATCTCGGGGCTCGCAGGGGCGGATGTGATCTTCATTTCCATGCCGAGCGGCGAGCACCTCAAGAAGATATGCGAGATGCGCGGAGGGCTGCTCGAGTTCGCACGCGCCGGCCAGACCATCGTCGATCTCTCCACCAGTCCGTTGAAACTGACGCGCGAACTGGCCGGCGTCTTCAAGGCAAAGGGCGCCGACTATGCCGACGCACCCGTGGCCCGGACGCGGGCGGCGGCGGAGGCGGGGACGCTTGCGATTTCGGTCGGGGCGACGGCGGACGTGTTTGCCCGCATCGAGCCGCTGCTCCGCTGCTTTGCCAGCGAGGTCACCCATTGTGGCGATGTCGGATCGGGTCAGGTCGTGAAAATCCTCAACAACATGGTCGTGGTCGGGACCGTGACCGCGCTGTGCGAAGCCGTCGCAATCGCGAACTCGGCGGGCGTATCGACAGAGACCTTGTTCGACGCCTTCTCCAAGGGCTCCGCCGACAGCTTTGCGCTGCGCAATCATGGCTACAAGGCGGTCGCGGCGCAGGAATTTCCCGAACGGGTGTTCTCGACCGACTACATGCACAAGGACATGTCCTACGCGCTCGACATGGCCAGGGATGCCGGGATCGAGGCGAGGGAAGCGGCCCTCGGCGCCGGTCTTCTGGCCGAAGCCTCGCAGAACGGCTTTGGGGCGAATTACTGGCCGGTGATCCTGAAGATCATCGCGCGTTCCTCGAAATAGTCGTGATCGAGCCATTCGGGCTCTAGCAAGAAAGACAACGGGAGGGTCTGGTGCGGGTGCTGTTGTTGACGATTGTCCTGCTGCTTTCGCAGTTGAGCGGGGCAGGGGCGCAAAACTATCCCTCGCAGCGGATTACGGTGATCGCGCCGTTCGCGCCCGGCAGCGGGACCGATGGCGTTGCGCGCATCGTGTTTCAGCGGCTGTCGGAGCTGCTGAAGACGACGATCGTCATCGACAATCGCGTCGGCGCCAATGGAGCGCTGGGCGCAACGGCGGCTGCTCGTTCAGTACCTGATGGATATACGTTGCTGGTCGGCGGAACGTCCACGCACGCAGCCAACCCCAGCATGCTGAAATCGATCCAGTACGATCCCGTCGCCGACTTCGCGCCCATTTCGCAGTTTGGCCTGTTTCCCTATTTTCTGATCATTGATCCGGGCCTGCCCGTCAAGAACGTGGCCGATCTCGTGGCGCTGGCCAAGACCAAGCCGGGCTCGCTCACGTTCGGTTATGCCAACGCGCTTGGCCAGCTGTCCGGCGAGGCATTCAAGCGGCGGGCGGGCATCGATATTGCTGCCGTGCCCTATCGGAACAGCCCGCAGGTCGTCACCGACATCATCGCGCAACGCGTGTCCATGACGTTCACGGATATGGCTCCCGCGGTGTCCCAGGTCGAGGCCGGCACGGCACGCGCGCTCGCCACCACAAACCTCGGCCGGGCCTCGCGTTTCCCCGAGATCCCGACGATGAAGGAAGGGGGCCTCGAGTTCATCAACATCTCCGCATGGAGCGGGCTCTTCGCGCCCAAGGGCACGCCGCCGGAGATCGTTGCAAAGCTCGCCGAGGGCGTGCGCGAGGTGTTGGCCGAGCCCGAGACCCGCAGCCGGCTCGCCGATATCGGCTTCGAGGCGCAATGGGTCGGGCCGGCGGAGTTCGGCGAGCACGTCAAGAGCGACATGGAATTGTGGGCGACGACAACGAGGGAAGCTGGCATCGAGCGCCAGTGAACGACGACATGTCCGAGTATGAAATCTATGCGATCCGTTACGCCAGGAAGGATGACCGGCGCTCGTCGGAGAACTTCATCGCGCACGATGCGCCCGATACGCAGATGCCGATGGACTTCTTCGTCTGGGCGCTGGTCAGCCGAAACCGGACGGTGATCGTCGATACCGGCTTTGACGAGAAGGCCGGAAGGGCGCGCAACTACGCCGTCACGCGGCCGGTTGCCGAAGGGCTGAAGCAGATCGATATCGATCCTGAGAACGTCAAGGACGTCATCCTGACCCACATGCATTGGGACCATGCCGGCAACCACGATTTGTTTCCCCGGGCGCGGTATCACGTGCAGGAGCGCGAGATGCATTTCTGCACGGGCCGGTGCATGTGCGACGCGCAGCAAAGCAAGGCCTACAATGCGGAGGACGTCGGCCATATCGTCAGACGGAACTTCGAAGGAAGCGTGACCCTTCACGATCCAAACTCCGATTTCGACGACGGAATATCCTTGCACTGGCTCGGCGGTCACACCGCGGGACTTCAGATCGTCAGGGTCAGGACGCGACGAGGTTACGTGGTGCTCGCCTCGGACGCTTCGCACTACTACGCCAACATTCTCCAGAGCCGGCCATTTCCTGTGTTGTTCGATACGAAGCAGACGCTGAACGGCTTCGCGGTCATCCGGAAATTGGCCGATAGCCCGTCCCATATCATCCCGGGGCATGACCGGCAGGTGCTGTCGCTGTTTCCTGCCGCGCGCGATGAGCTCGACGGCATCGCGCGACTGGATGCCGATCCTCGCGGAAGCCCTGCCTAAACACCAAGCCAAAAGCGAAGGCCGGCGCAGCGCGCGCTGTCCGGATCAGAAGCACAACAATTCGCCAATTGCGGAGATGATGGATCATGCCCAGGAAGTATGGACTTGCGATTGCCAACGAGACGGTGACCACGCCGAACCAGGAATGGTTCGCCGCCATAAACCCCTATAGCCGCGAGGAATGGGCATTGGTGCCGCAGGCAACGCCCTCGCAGGTCGCCGATGCGATCGCCGCTGCCAGGACCGCCTATGACTCCGTCTGGAGCAAGACCACCGGGCTCGCCCGCGCGACGTTGCTGAACAGGCTGGCCGATCTGCTCGATGCCCAAGCCGAGCGCATGGCCATCATGGAGAGCACCGACAACGGAAAGATCATCCGGGAGACCCACGGTCAGATGCATTTTGCCGCGCGCGCCTATCGGTTCTTCGCGGGCTGCGCCGACAAGATCTTCGGCGATACCATTCCGCTGGACCAGCGCGATGTCTTCGACTTCACGCGCCGGGAGCCGATCGGCGTTGCGGTTCTCATCACGGCCTGGAATTCGCCCATGGGCCTGCTTGCGAACAAGCTTGCCCCGGCGCTTGCGGCAGGCAATTGCGTCGTCATCAAGCCTTCCGAGCATGCATCGGTGACGACGCTGGAATTCGCCGAGCTGGTCCGGGAGGCGGGCTTTCCGGCGGGCGTCGTCAATGTCGTGACCGGCGACTACAGGGCGGGGCAGGCGCTGCTCACGAGTGGCCGGATCGATCGTGTCAGTTTCACGGGGAGCCCCAATGTCGGCCGTCAGATCGCGGCAGAGGCGGGCCGCTCCCTTGTCCCGGTCACGCTGGAGCTGGGCGGCAAGTCTCCCAACGTCATCTTCGAAGACGCCGACCTCGACAAGGCGACCGTCGGGGCTCTCGCCGGCATTTTCGGCGCAACGGGGCAAACATGTATTGCCGGCTCGCGGCTCCTCGTTCAGCGCTCAGTTCACGATGAGATCGTGAAGCGGCTCGTCGCCCGCGCCCGGAAGATCAGGCTCGGCAATCCATTGGAAAAGGCGACCGATATGGGGACGGTGGCGAACGAGCCACAGTTCGAGCGGATCCTCAAATGCATCGGCGATGCGCAAGGGGAGGGCGCGGTTCTCGCTTGCGGCGGAAAGCCAGCGACAGGGGATGGTCTGGGGAAAGGCCTGTTTATCGAGCCGACCATCTTCACCGGCGTGGAGAACAAGATGGCGATTGCCCAGGAGGAGGTGTTCGGGCCTGTGCTCTCGATCATTCCCTTCGATACGGAGGAGCAAGCGATCAGCATCGCCAACGATACCAGATATGGCCTGGCCTCCGGGATTTGGACGACGAACCTGTCGCGCGCATTGCGCGTCTCGCGGGCCATTCATGCAGGGACGGTCTGGGTGAATACCTATCGTGCGTCCAGCGCGATGGCGCCGTTCGGTGGCTTCAAGGAGTCGGGATTTGGCAAAGAGCGTGGGGTGGCGGCACTGGATGAATTCTTGCAGACCAAGAACGTCATGATCGATTTTTCGAACGAAGAGCGCGATCCGTTTGCTCTGAAGATGTGAGGTCTCGTGAACAGAGCGGTGCCAACGTGCCGCTCCTCGCAATCTCTGGAGGCACAATCGCTGCCTCCGGAGAACAACGGCGGTCGATGAGATCGCCATCGCCCTCGGGGCGTTTCCTCCCCTGACTCGAGCTCCGTGGCCGGCGCGGCTGCGGAGCTCCTTTTCCCGACAATGCCGGGCTGCCTCGGCCGGCGAGGGCGATATTTGACCGGCAGATCGAGAGCTCGGCGAAGCCTGCCAAGCGCTTTGACGGGCGACGCCGTCGCATAGTCGGTCAAAAAAATGCATTATCTTGAGTCGAGCGCCTTCCTCTGATTGAGCCCTCTGAGGCTGATTTCGCTGATAGTTCGACCGAATTCCCGCATCGATGCAGGAATTTCTGTCAAACGAGGTGTTGACCGTCGCCGAATAGAATGCATTATGCATTTTATGTTGGTCACTGAAGCCCAGGGCAAGGCGCTGCTGCGCGCCGCCGCCATCGCCACACCGTCCAGCCAGGAATTGCGCTCCCTCGACGAAGCGCGGACCTGTCGCATCGAGCTGCCCGTTGCCGTGAAGGCGCAAGTCGCCGCCGGTGGGCGCGGCAAGGCGGGGGGCATTCGCAAGGCGAATTCGCCCGCCGAGCTGGAAAATGCATTCGATGCGATCATGGGAATGCGGTTCGCCGGCGAGGCGCCGTCGTCCGTTCTGGTCGAGAGCTGGCTCGATATCGAGCGCGAGCTCTATCTCGCCGTGGCGATCGATAGCCGTGTCGGCGGCTTCAACGTGCTCTATTCGCCGCGCGGCGGGGTCACCATCGAGGATGGGCCGCCGCCGCTGAGCTATCCGGTCGGGCTCGCACGCAATTTCCGCGCCCACGCTTTTCGCGCGCTCCTCGCGCCGGTCGAGAGTGACCCGAAGGTGCGCGAGCGCGTGATCTCCATTGCGCGTCGCCTGCTCGATATCGCGCAGGCGAATGAATGCACGACGGTCGAGATCAATCCGCTGGTCGTCGCCAGGGGCGGCGCACTGATCGCAGCGGATGCCAAGGTCGTCCTGGACGAGGCGGCGGCCTTCCGCAAGGCCGCCACGGCGTCGGCCATTGCGGCGTCCCGCGACAGGGCCGAGCGTGAGATCCGGTTGTGCGAAGAGGCCAGCCTGATGCTGGTCTGGCTCGACGGCGAGATCGGCCTGATCTCGGGCGGGGCCGGCATGACGATGGCTGCGATGGATGCGATCGACGGCGCCGGCGCGCAGCCGGCCTGCTTCCTCGATGTGAGCGGCAATCCGACGCCCGCAGGCTTCGGGCTTGCCTTTGATCTGCTTGATCGCGCTCCGAACGTGAAGGGCATTCTGGTCAGCATGTTCGGCGGCGGGCTGCACACCGACCGTGTGGCCAAAACCCTCGTCGAACTTCTCGCGAGGCGAACATCCTCGAAGCCGGTGACTTTGCGGCTGAATGGCACCCGCAGCGATCTCGCGACGACCATCCTGCGCGACGCCGGCCATCGAAACCATGCGACGTTGGAAGCGGCCGTGACCGACATTGTGAAGCAGGTTGGGGAGGCGCGGTCATGAGCATCCTTCTCGACGCGGATGCGCGCGTGCTGATTGTCGGCATCACCGGCAAGTTCGGGACATTTTCAGTCAAGGATCTCGCGCAGAGCCAGACCAGGGTCGTGGCCGGCGTGGCGCCGGGGCGCGGCGGTCAGACGATCGAGGGCGTTCCGGTCTTTTCCAGCGTCGCGGCCGCCATGAAGGAAACGCACGCCAATGCGGCGCTGATCTATGTGCCGGCCGCGGTCGCGCTCGACGCGGTGCTCGAGACCATCGAGGCAGGCTGTCCGCTGATCGCCTATCCCGGCGACGGCCTGCCGGTGCTGGACGCGATGGAAATGCGTGCTGCTGCGCTGGAGCATGGAGCGCATCTGGTCGGCCCGAACTCACCCGGACTGATCTCTCCCGGCAAGGCCAAGCTCGGTTTCATGCCCTCCTTCTGCTACGCGCCGGGACCGATCGGCGTCATCTCGCGCAGCGGCTCGCTCTCCTATGAAGCCTGCTTCCGCCTGTCGTCGGCCGGCCTCGGCCAGACCAGCGTGATCGGCATCGGCGGCGATCCCGTGCGCGGCGTCAATGCCGCCGAAGCGATCGCGTTGTTTCACGGCGACCCGGACACGCGCGCCATCGTCTATCTCGGCGAAATCGGCGGCTCCGAGGAATATGCGCTTGCCGAATACGCCGGGCGTCCGGATGCCAAGCCGTCGGCGGCCCTGCTGGTCGGCCGCACCGCGCCCGCCGGCAAAAAGATGGGGCACGCCGCCGCGATGATCGGCTCCTACGCCGAGAGCTGGGCCGCCAAGGTCGAGGCGCTGGATCGTGCCGGCGTCGTGATCGCGCGAGACCTCGACGGTCTCGCCGCAGCTGCCGCTGCGGCACTGGCCCGCGCCATGAAACCCGCAGCCTAGCAAACGTAAACTCATACAGGGATGGAGACGAGAATGTCAGACGTGATGGAAAAAGAGGTCGGTCACGCACCGGCGGAAGGAAAGATCACCGACGAGGCGATCGCGCAGGCGCGCAGCATGATCGGTCTCCAGCTTCGTCCCGAAGGGCCGTATCTCCAGGACGCCACCGAAGACACCATCCGAAATTTCTGCAACGGCATCGGCGATCTCAACCCGCTCTATCGCGATGCCGAGCACGGCCGCCAGAGCCGCTACGGCGCCAATGTCGCTCATCCCATGTTTCCGATGGCGTTCGGCTGGATCGGCCGCACGCGCTGGGGCCTTCCGGGCGTGCACGGTTTCTACGCCGGCAACGATTGGGAATTGTTCCGCCACATCCGTCCGGGCGACCGTATCACCGCGATCGAGCGCGTGGTCGGTATCGAGGAGAAGGAAAGCAAATTCTCCGGCCGCCTCGTGCTGCAATATGTCGAGGCGACCTATTCCAATCAGCGCGGCGACGTCGTTGCCCGCGCGCTCGGCACCTGCACGCGTCACGAGCGCAAGGCCGCGCGCGATGCCGGCAAGTACAAGGACGTCAAGCCCTATGAGTACACCGCCGACGAATTCGCCGCGCTCGACGAGGCGATCCTGAAGGAGGACGAGCGGATGCGCGGCACCGCAGTACGCTACTTCGAGGACGTCAATGTGGGCGACGAGTTGCCGCCGATCGTGCGGGGCCCGCTCTCGCTGATGGACACGATGGGTTTCCTGGTCGGCTGCGGCCGCGGTCACACCCACGGCATCGTGCTGAAGTCCGCGGTCAAGCATCCCGGCCATTTCTTCCGCAATCCGGAAGCGGGCGGCGGCATCGAATATACCGGCATCGGGCACCATCGCGAGTCGGTCGCCAAGGAGGTCGGCGTTCCCGGTACCTATGATTACGGCCCGCAGCGCTCCTCCTGGCTCGCGAGCCTCGTCACGAACTGGATGGGCGACGCGGCGTTTCTGAAGCGCGTGCGCACCGAGATGCGGCGCTTCAACACCATGGGCGATTCCACCTGGTGCAAGGGCAAGGTCAGCAGGAAATACGTCAAGGACGGCTTTGCGCTGGTCGATCTCGAGATCTGGGGCGAGAATCAGCGCGGTGAATTGACCACGCCGGGCCTCGCCACCGTGATGCTGCCGTCGCGCAACGTGGAGAACCGCGTGTTCTTCGATGGCGGCCAGCTCGACCTTGAACTGCCGACGATCCGCTAGAGCGGACGCGAACAACGGCCCCGAAAGCATGATGCGACTTCGCGTCATGCCTTCGGAAAGAGCCGGCCAATGACAAGACGGGGAAGCGTTGCCATGATGGACGGGGCCGTAGCGCCGCTGTTGGCGGGAGTGACCGTCGTCGAGATCTCGCGCGGGGTTGCGGCGGCCTACGCCGGCCGGCTGCTCTCCACCCTCGGCGCCGAGACGGTTCTTCTCGAGCCGCCGGATGGCAATCCGCTGCGCCGCGAGCCGCCGTTTCTTCCGCCGGCGGCCGAAGCCAGTGCTCTGTTCGCCTTCCTGGCCGCGGGGAAGAAGAGTGTTACTTGCGATTTCGAAAGCCCGGCCGGGCGAGCCGGGCTGTCTACCCTGCTAGCGGCGGCCGATGTCTTCATCCATGATCTGCGGGCCGACGAATGCGCGCGCCTGGAAGTCGACGAGCAGACAGTCAGGGCGCGTTACCCGAAGCTGATCGATGTCTCGGTGCTGCCGTTCGGCGCGGTTGGGCCGAAGGCCGGCTGGCAGGCCGAGGAGATCAACCTGATCCACGCATCGGGCGAAGGCTTCCTCTTGCCAAACGGCCTTGCTGCCGAACTCTTTCCCGATCGTCCGCCGCTGAAGGTCTACGGCCATTTCGCCGAATACCAGGGCGGCGTGGTGGCCGCGCTCGGCGCACTGTCTGCGTTGATCGGACGCCAGCAAGGTGATGCCGAAAGCGTCGACGTCTCGGTGCAGGATGCCGCGCTCGCCGTGGGCGCGTTCGCGCTCCAGCGTTTCGGCGACGGCTCGCTGGAGCATCGCCGCACGCGGTCGTTCAAATATGGCGGCGTGCTCCAATGTGCCGACGGCTATGTCGAGCTGCTGACGCTCGAGGAGCGGCAGTGGCAGGGCCTGATCGAGCTGATGGGACGCCCCGGATGGATGCTCGACCCTGTCCTCGCGGACTCGCTGGAGCGCAGCCGCCGCGGCGCCGAGATCAACCGCGCCATTCGCGCCTGGGCGCTCGAACAGCAGACGGCAGACGTCGTCGCGCGAGCCCAGGCGCTCGGTGTCCCCATGGCGAAATATGCAAGTCCCGCGGAGGTCCTGTCCGATGCCCATGAGCGCGCGCGGGAGCTGTTTCAGCCGGTCGAGATCCCGGGCGGCGGCTCCTTGCCGCTGTTGTCGGCGCCGTTCCATGTCGATGGTGCGGCACTACGCCTGAAAGCCGGGCCGCCGCGGCTCGGCGAACATCAGCACCTGCTGACAGCCAGCCGCACCCGCAATCAGCCGCTCGTCGCTGCGGAGGCCTCATGAAGCCGCTCGCCGGACTCCGCATCGCCGATTTCACGCTCCACGCCGCGGGGCCGTTCTGCACGCACATCCTGTCGCAGCTCGGCGCGGAGTGCATCAAGGTCGAGAGCGCGGCGCGCCCGGACATCTTTCGCAAGCCGCACCCGGTCTATGGCCGGATGGGGCCCGCGAGCTTCGATCAGGTCGCATCGAACAAGCTCTCGATCCGCATCAATCTGAAGGACGCCAAGGGCATCGCGCTGGCCAGGAAGCTCGTTGGCGTGAGCGATCTCGTCTGCGAGAGCTTTCGGCCTGGCGTGATGGAGCGGCTCGGCCTCGGCTATGCCGCGTTGGCCGCGCTGAAGCCGTCCGTGGTGATGGTGTCCGTGTCGTCGTCGGGCCAGAGCGGGCCGGATTCGCATTTCGCCGGCTACGCGCCGCTGTTCGGTGCCTGGGGTGCGCTCGGCTATCTCACCGGCTATGAGGACGGACCGCCGGTCGAGATGCGCCATGTGATGGATCACAGCGTCGGCATGAACGCGGCGATGGCCGCAGTGGCTGCGGTGTATCGCCTTCGCCGCACCGGGCGTGGCGGACATGTCGACGTCAGCGCGCGCGAGGTTGCCTGCTCGCTGGCTGGCGAGGCGCTGCTGTTCGCCGCCGCCGGAGGCGTTCCCACACGGATCGGCAATGATCATCTGCGCATGGCGCCGCACGGCGTGTTCCGCACCCGTGAGGAGGATCGCTGGCTGACCATCGCGGTCCGCACCGAGGCGGAATGGCGATGCCTGGTGAAGTTGATCGATGCATCGCATCTGCTGACCGATCCGCGTTTCCAGACCGCGGAGAGCCGGCACAAGCACCGGCGGCCGCTACATGGCGAAATCGAGCACTGGACGATGACGCGCGAGGCCGGCGAAGCCGAGCGATCGCTCCAGGCCGCCGGGATCGCGGCGCACGTGTCCTGCGACATGGAAGACATCGCGCACGACGAGCATCTGCGCGAGCGCGGAACCATCGTCGATGTCGAGGATACGACGGGCCGCAGCCGCGCCGCACTGAAGGCGCCGATCCGTTTTTCCAGATCCGACGTCGGCATGACGCGCGGCACGCCGCGTCTCGGCGAAGACGAGGACTATGTGTTCGGCGAGCTGCTCGGCCTCAGCGGCGAGGAACGCCAAAGCCTGATCGACCAGCGGGTGATTTACTGACCGATTGAAGTGGAGTTTGCCGTCATGAGCGAGAGCACCGTATCGGGCGAGGAAGACTGGCAGGCCTGGGTTGGCCGCAAGGAGACGATCCACGAGCTGATCGCGCCGGATCGCGCCGCAGCGCTTGGCGCCACGCTCGGTCTTGAAGGAAACCGCGCGGCCGGCGCTCCATTGCCGCCGGGATGGCACTGGATCTTCTTCAACCGCGTCGTGCCGCGACAGCAGCTGGGGACGGACGGGCATCCCAGGCGCGGTGGATTCCTGCCGCCGGTGTCGCTGCCGCGCCGTATGTGGGCCGGCGGCCGGCTCACCTACCACAAGCCATTGATCATCGGCAGGGAAGCTGAGCGCGAGAGCACCATCGTGAAGGTCGAGGCCAAGTCCGGCCGTGCGGGAAAGCTGGTCTTCGTGACTGTCAGCCACAGCATTGGCTGCGACGGCGCGCTGTGTATCACCGAGCAGCAGGACATCGTCTATCGTGAGGCGGCAGCACCGGGGGCGCCAGCACCGGCGGCCACTCCCGCTCCGCAGGATGGAGCATGGTCGGAAGAGTTTCGGCCCGATACCGTGCTTCTGTTCCGCTATTCGTCGCTGACGTCGAACGGGCATCGCATCCACTACGATCAGGCCTACGCGCGGGCGGAAGAAAACTATCCCGATCTCGTTGTGCACGGACCCCTGACGGCGACGCTGCTGCAAGGCTTTGCGGAAAGGCACGCCGGCAAGCCGCTCAAGTCCTTCGAGTTCAGGGGCGTCTCGCCGCTGTTCGTGAGTTCGGCGTTTAAGCTGGAAGGGAAGGGCGATGCGAGCGCGCTTGACCTGTGGGCCGGCGGCCCCAACGGCGCGCTCGCGATGCGCGCAGCCGCAGAGGTCTGAGGGCGCGATCCGGGGCGGAACGGAAACATGAGACGTGCAGGGGAGGCAAGACGATGAGATCGGCGCACCTGTCTGTTGTCCCTGCGCAAGGTTGCGATACGCAACGCGTGCCCGCGGTCGAGCTGCGCGGCGTCAGCAAGACCTTCAGCTCGCGCAATGGCCGGGTCGACGTCCTCCGCGGATTGGACTTCTCGCTTCAGAACGGCGAATTCCTCGCCATCGTCGGCCCGAGCGGCTCGGGCAAGTCGACGGTGCTGAACCTGCTCGCCGGCCTCGATCAGCCGACCGCAGGTACGGTCCTGTGCCAGGGCGCGCCGGTTGCGGCGGTCAACACCGGGATCGGCTACCTCACCCAGCATGACAGCCTGCTGCCGTGGCGGACCGTGGAGCAAAACATCGCAGTCCCCCTGGAGCTTCGCAACGTCGACCGCGCCGAGATCGCCGCGCGCGTGCACGACGTGATCGTGCAGGTCGGCCTCGAGGGCTTTGAGCGGCATCATCCGAGCCAGCTCTCCGGCGGCATGCGCAAGCGCGCGATGCTGGCCCGCACGCTGATCTATGATCCGCCGGTTCTCCTGATGGACGAGCCGTTCGGCCCGCTGGACGCCCAACTCAAGCTGGCACTCCAGGGCGAGCTTTTGGAGCTGTGGTCGGCAAGGCGCAAGACAGTGGTGTTCGTGACCCACGACATCGTCGAAGCGATCACGCTGGCCGATCGCGTCCTGGTCTTCTCTGCGCGCCCCTGCCAGATCAGGCTCGATGAGCCGATTGCTATTCCGCGGCCGCGCGAGGTGCACGAAGTGCGCTTCCATCCCGCATTTGAAGAGCACTATCGGCGCCTCTGGGCAGCGCTCGAACCTCCTGCGAGGCGACCATCGTGAGCACACAGGCATTATCCGAGACGCGGGCCGAACCGGCGCTTGGCCCATCCAGCCGCGTGTGGCTCTACCGCACACTCTTCGTGGTCGCGGTGCTGACCGCCTGGGAAGCCGCATCGGGAACGCTGCTGGATCCGTTCTGGGTGAGCAGCCCGAGCGCCGTGTTCAAGACGCTGGTGGCGTGGACCGCGAGCGGCCTGCTCGAATATCACCTCTTCATCACCTTCAAGGAGACGTTCGCCGGATTCGTGCTGGGTGCGACGGCGGGCATCCTGTTTGCGCTGCTGGTCGGGGCGGGCGATATCCTGCATCGCACCGTCGATCCCTTCGTCACCGCGGTCTATGGCGTGCCCAAGGTTGCGCTCGCGCCGCTCTTCATCATGTGGTTCGGCATCGGGCTCGCGCCGAAGATCGTGCTCGCCGCGATCAGCGTATTCTTCCTGGTGTTCTTCTCGACCTTGCGCGGCGTGCGCGAGGTCGACCTGAAAATGGTCGATGCGCTGCGGACCATGGGCGCGGGAAAATTCGCGATCCAGCGCATGGTGATCTTCCCGGCCGCGCTGCCGTGGCTGTTCACGGGATTGAAGCTCGGCCTGCCATACGGATTTGTCGGCGCGGTCGCGGCCGAGATGATGGCCTCGAATGCCGGCATCGGCTACCTCACGCAGAATTCGGCGGGCCAGCTCGATACCGCCGGCGTGTTCGCCGCGCTGTTCGCGCTGATGGTCGTCACCACCCTCCTGAACGAAGCGCTCGGACGGCTGGAGAGCTGGATCTTCCGCTGGCGCTGAGGAGACGTCGTCACAACGAAGAAAAGAGGGAGGACATCATGATCACGCGTCGGACGATGCTCGGCGGTATCGCCGGAAGCGCGCTGGCCGGTTCGGCCACGCGAAGCCTGTCGCAAGGTGCGGGCGGCAGGCCGGTCACGATCGCGATCGGCGGCTACACATTCGCCTATCTGCCGCTGCTGGCCGCAACGGCGGCTGGTTTCATGAAGGATGAGGGGCTGGACGTCTCCCTGATCGATACCGGCAGCGGCACCAACAGCATGGCGGCCATCCTCGGCGACAGCGTCGACGTCGCCGGCCTCGTGATGAGCGACGTGATCCTTGCGGTCGCCAAGGGGCAGAAGATCAACGCCTTCGCCCCGCTGATGTCGCAATATGCGAGCGATGCCGTGATCAGCCGGAAGACGGCGGAGAAGATCGGTCTTGCACCGCAGATGCCGCTGAAGGAGCGCATGGCCCGCATGAAGGGCCTGACGCTGGCGATCTCCGGCCGCGGCAGCGGCACCGACAAGATCTGGCGTTATCTGCTGTCGCTGGGCGGGCTCGATCCGGAGAAGGACGTGAGCCTCACCGTGGTCAAGCTCGACAAGATGTATCTGGCGCTGCGATCCGGCCAGATCGACGGCTTCAACACGACGGCGCCCGCGAACAACCAGGCGGTGGAGGACGGCCTTGCCGTCTGGGCCGCGCGCCCCTCCCACGGCGAGGTCCCGGGCATCGAGAATTTCCTCTACACCGTACTGTGTGGAAGGCCGGATTTCCTCGACAAGAATCCCGACACGGTTGCGGCGCTGGTCCGCGGCATGACCAGGGGGGCGGCGTTGATCCGCAACGATCCCGATGCGGCTGGGCAGGTTTTGCGCGAGCGCTTCTTCCAGCAGACCAGTCTCGAGCTGATCAAGCACACGGTGTCGGATCAGCGCATGACCGTTTCGGTGCCGCCGACGCTGTCCGAGCAGCAGTTCGCGCACAATATGGAGTTCGAGCTGAAGTTCAGCGATGCCGTGCGCGGCGTTACCTATCAGCAGGCGATCAATCCGCGCTGGCTGGGAGCATAGTTCTCTCCCCGCAAGGAGCGGGGAGAGGATGACTCAAGCGAAGCTTACATCCGCGCTGTTCTTGATCGCGGCGAAGCGGCCGAGGCAGCGCAGGGCGCTGTCGTGCTCGTCGGTCGTACCGCCGGCGCAGCAATCCTCGAGCACCGTGCAGGCGTAGTCGCGGTCGTGCGCCTCCCGCGCGCCGGTGTGTACCACGCCGTTGGTGGAGACGCCGGACAGGAACAGGTCCGTGACGCCATGGGCGCGCAGAATCGGCTCCAGCGACGTGCCGTAGAACGGGCTCACACGGTGCTTGACGATGTCGAAATCGCTCGCCTCGGGCTTGAGGTCGGGATGAACTTCCGTGCCCCAGGTGCCGAGCTTGAACATGCCGGCGCCGCGGGCGCGGGAGAAGATCGGCGAGTTGGGCGGGCATTCGCGATAATCGGGCGAGAAGCCGACGCGGACATAGCCGATCAGCACGCCGGCCGCACGCGCTTTCGCGATCACCGCCCTGGTGCGGCCAAGCACGTCACGCTCCCTCATCAGCGGAACGTAGGTCGTGGCCCCGCCGCCGTTCTCGTGGACGAGGTCATTGAGCATGTCCATGACGAGCAGCATCGCCTTCATAGCGTCTCCTTTTCAGAGCTCTTCGATTTGACGGAATTTTCGGATCGGGCCGGCAGGCTGTTGCGCAGCTCGTTCCAGCCGGTCTCGATGTGCTGCCGCATCGTCAGCATCGCGCCCGCGGCGTCGCTTTCGATCACGTTCTTCAGGAGCTCGTTGTGCTCCTTGGCGGCGCGCACCGCGCGGCCGCCGATGCGGTTGATGACGTCGAACGGATATTGCGCCCACAGCACCTGCACGAAATGCAGCGTCTTCGGCAGCCGGGCAAAATCATACATTCGCCGGTGGAATCGGTAGTTGATGCCGCGTGCCGCGGTGCTGTCATCGGCAAGCGCGGCCTGCTCGAACTGCCGGGCCAGTTCGCGCAGTTCGGCGATCTCCTCGGCGGTGATGTTGCGCACGGCGCTTTCGACCAGCTGGGTCTCGAGCGTGATCCTCAGTCTCAGAATCTCGGTGGACGCCTCGACGTCGAATGGCGCCACCGTCGCGCCGCGGTAGGAGTCGCTCGAAAGATAGCCTTCGGCCTCGAGCAGCTTCAGCGCCTCGCGAACCGGGGTGATGCTGATCTTGAGCTCTTGCGCGATTTCGGTCTGCTTCAGCCGGGCACCCCGCGGCAGCCTCCCGGAGAGGATGCCCTCGCGGAGGAAGTCGGCGACCTGCTCCTCTTTCGTCCGATATTCCATTGGATGCCGCTGCCCCTGACCGATTTGCCCGCGACTACCATAGACGCGCCTCACCGAGGAGGGTAGAAGTACAAACGATAATGCATTATGCATAATCGAGGTTAATCCGCAATGTCCAGCCTTTTGTCTCGCTCCTTCCTGTTTGTCCCGGCGAACCGTCCCGAGCGGTTCGACAAGGCGGTCGCGTCAGGTGCCCATCAGGTCATCCTCGATCTCGAGGATGCGGTCGCGCCGGCCGACAAAGCGGCTGCGCGCCGCTCCGTGATGGAGTGGTCGGGGCGGGCCGATGCGATCGTGCGCGTCAACGGTGCGGATAGCACCTTCTTTGCCGCCGACATGGAGATGATACGAAGCGCCGGCGTGACCAGGCTGATGCTGCCGAAATCCGAGCCCGCAGCGCTCAATCGCCTCGTCGGATCGCTCGACGGGCCGTGCCGGATCATTGCGCTGATCGAGACCGTCAAAGGCTACGCGGAGCTCAGGAGTATCGGCAAAAGCGGGCTGGTAGCGCAGCTCGCCTTCGGCAACCTCGATTTCGGAATCGATTCCGGCGTGACCGAGACCGCACAGGAGCTCGATCCCGTCCGGCTCCAGATCGTCCTGGAATCGCGGCTTGCAGGCCTCGCACCTCCGATCGACGGCGTGACGACGTCATGGGCGGATCCCGTGGCCTTCGGCGCTGCGGTCGGCCGCGCCAGGGCGCTGGGCTTCGGCGCCAAGCTCTGCATCCACCCGGCGCAGGTCAAGCTGGTCAACGAAGCCTTCCTGCCGACGACCGACGAGCTCGATTGGGCGCGTCGTGTGATGGCGGCCGCTGAAGGAGGAGGCGGCGCTGCCGTGGCGCTCGACGGCAAGATGATCGACGCGCCCGTCATCCGCCGCGCCGAGCAGATCTTGGGGAGTATTGGCGCGACATAATGCATAATGCATTTTATCTTGACCTGATCAGTTCCTCCCTATAGAGATCGATGCATAAAAACAGATATCGGGGAGGGCTCATGAAACGGCGAGATTTTCTAAAACTCTCGGGCGCGGCTGCGTTGGCGTCAGCCTATCCCGGCAGTTCGCTCCTTGCGGACGAGATCGGTGTCGATGCCGCCGCCAAGACCATCACCATCGGCGGGTTCACGCCGGTCACGGGGCCGGTCCCGTTCTACGCGATCCTGACCCATGCGGCGGACGCCTACTTCAAGAGCGTCAACGAGGCCGGCGGCATCAAGGGCTGGAAGATCAACTATGTGACCCTCGATGACGGTTACGATCCCGCCCGCAGCGTCGCCGCGGTTCGTCGCCTCGTCGAGGACAACCACATCTTCGGGCTCGTCGCCGCGGTCGGCACGGCGACCAACGTCGCGGTCATCCCCTTTGCCAAGGAGAGCGGCCTCGCCATGATCGGGCCGATCGGCGGCGCCAGCGCGTTCTTCGCCGAGCCGAACATTTTTCCGCTGCTGCCCGACTACGGCTGGTCCGCGGCCTCGAACGCCGAGTTCGCGGTCAACGACCTCAAGCTGAAGAAGATCGCACTGCTGTGGGAGAACGACGAACTCGGCCGCTCGGCAAAGCGCGGCTTCGATCTCTTCATGGAGGCGAACAAGCTCACGCCGGCGGAGTCGGTTCCGTTCGAGGTGAAGACCACCGACTTCACGCCGCACATCCGCCGCGTCGCCAATTCCGAGGCCCAGGCGGCGATCCTGTTCGGCTCCAACGCCAATCTCGCGGCCGCGCTGAAGGCGGCCGACCGGCAGGGCGTCAAGCTCACCTGGTTTGCGCCGTTCTTCACCGCGGATCCCGCGACCTACAAGCTGACCGGCGATCTCCTCAACGGCGTCTACTTCTCCTCGTGGCTGCTGCCGGTCGATAGCGCCGAGCCCGAGATCAAGGCCTATCGTGAGGCCGTAACCAAATACTATCCGAACGATCCGGTCGGCGTGTTCGGCCTGAACGGCTGGAGCAACGCCGCACTGTTCGGCGCCATTTTCGGCGCGCTGGTCGACAGCGGCAAGCCGATCACGCGGGCCAATCTGATCGAGGCAGGCAACACGTTGAACAATGCCTCCGTTGGTGGAGCGCGCAAGGTGACCTTCACCGGCGCCGATCATCGCGGCACGCGGCAGGAGGCAATCCTCCAGGCGCAGGGCTCCTTCGTCATGGTGCGCGACTTCAAGCCCTATCCTGCGGTGGCGTTCGACGCCAAGCCGGCCTGAGACTCAATCCTTCACCGGGCGATCGCCGGACATGATCGCCCGCTGCTCCTGTTGACGACCAAGAAAAACAAGGAAAATACGACATGGCTGGATCGCCCTTGAGCGGGCCCTCGCGTCTCGACGGACAAACTGCGCTCATTACTGGAGCCGCCGGCGGCATCGGCCGCGCCGTGGTTGCGGCGTTCTGCGAAGCCGGCGCCGACGTCATCGCCACCGACATCGTGGCCGATGGCGGTGCGTTTCCGGCGAAGGCGAGCTATCGCCGCTGCGATGTGACGGATCGCGCGGCGACCGAGAAGCTGATCGACGAGGAGCTGAAGGCGCGCGGCAAGATCGACATCCTCGTGCTGTGTGCCGGCACGATCGCCAACACGCCGTTGCCGCAGTCGACCGACGAGGAGTGGGAGAAGATTCTCGCCGTCAACCTGATGGGCACGGTCAATCCCGTTCGCAAGCTCTATCCGGTGATGGCCGAGCGCGGCTTCGGCAAGATCGTGGCGCTCGGATCGATCGCCGCCAAGATCGGCGGCGTCGCGTCGGGGCCGGCCTATGTCGCGGCGAAATCGGCGGTGCACGGCCTGATGAAATGGGTCGCCAAGAACGGCGCCGGGAAGGGCGTCTATGCCAACATCATCGCGCCGGGCCCGGTCGAGACGCCGATGTGGGCAACCGTCACTGACCGCGCCGCACCGTCGGCGAACGGTAACGTGCCGCTGGGACGGTTCGGTCAGCCCGAGGATATCGCACAGAGCATTCTCTTCCTCTGTTCGCCGGCGTCGAATTGGATCACCGGTACGGTGCTCGACGTCAATGGCGGCATGTTGATGGATTGATGCCGATGAGCGCAGTGGAAACCATCGGCTTCATCGGGCTCGGCGTCATGGGCGGACCGATGTGCCGGAACATGGCGAAGAAGCATGCCAGCCGCGTGCTGATGCTCGATCGCGACGCCGCCGCAACGACGGCACTGTCCGATACCAGGGCGGAAGCAGCAACGTCGCTCGAAGCGCTTGCGGCCGCCGCCGACGTGATCTTCCTCTCGCTGCCTGGCGGGCCGCAGGTCGAGGCGGTCTCTGCCGCGATCGCGCAGGCGGCGCGGCCGGGGGCGACGATCGTCGATCTCAGCACCACGCCCGTCGCGCTCGCGCGCAGCGTGTCCGGGCGGCTGAAGGCCGAGGGCTTTGCCTTCGCTGATGCGCCGGTGGCGCGCACGCGGGAAGCCGCGCAGCGTGGCGAGCTCAGCATCATGGTCGGCGCCGAGGCGGCCGTGTTCGCGCGGATCAAGCCGCTGCTCGATTACATCGGCTCCGATGTCACCCATTGCGGCGAGGTCGGCTGCGGCCAGGTCGTCAAGCTGATCAACAATGCACTGGTGTTCGAGAACACGCTGGCGCTGGCCGAGATGATGGTGGTCGGCGAGCGTGCGGGCGTGAAGCCCGAGACACTGTTGAGCGCGGTGTCGAAAGGCTCGGGCGACAGCTTCGTGCTGCGTAATCACGGCACCAAGGCGATGCTGCCGCGCAATTTTCCGGAAAAGGCGTTTCCGCCGGAATACGTGCTGAAGGACCTCGATTACGTGCTTCAGCTCGCCTCGGATGCCGGCGTCCGCCCGGGCGTCGCCGAACTCGCGCGCCGCTATTATGACGCGGCATGCCGGCAAGGTCTGTCCGGGCGCTACTTCCCGGGCGTGATCGAATTTATCGAGAAGGGCGGGACGCCCGGTGAAGGGCAGGCGTGAGCGTGGCGGGATTCATCAGGGACATCCTGCCGCTGCTGTGGTCCGGCATCATTTCCGGCTGCCTCTACGGCGTCGGGGCCCTCGGCCTCGTCATGGTTTTCAAGAGCTCGCGCGTCGTGAATTTCTCGCACGGCAATCTCGCCTGCCTCGGCGCCTTCGTGGTCTACGGCTTCTCCAGCGGCAGCCTGCTCAGCCTGTCCTGGGGCAGCGCCGTGGCGCTGGCGCTCGGCATCGCGGCCGCGATCGCGGCGATGAGCTATGCCCTGATCGCGCCGATCGTCTTCAAGTCCGATCTCGCCTCCACGATTGCAACGCTCGGCATCGGGCTGATCCTGCAAGGCGCCGTGCAACTCATATTCGGCGCCGACATCGTCAATCTCGACCTGCCGGTGCCGCGCTTCAGTTTCAGCATCGGCGCGATCCGCATCTCCGCCTATGATCTCGCGGTCCTCGCCGTCACGCTCGCAATCGTCGGCGGCCTGTTCGCGATCATCGAACGGACGAAGCTGGGCGTCGCGTTCCGCGCGGTTTCGACCAATCCGTTCGCCTGCGAGGTGTGCGGGCTGAACCTGCGCTCGGTCCATCTGTTCTCCTGGTTCGCGGGCGCCGTGCTCGGTCTCGTCGCGGCGCTTCTGATCGTGCCGACGACATTCCTGAGCTCGACGACCGTGCCGTCCTTCATGTTGCAGGCCTTCACCGCGGCCGTGGTCGGCGGCTTTTCCAGCCTGCCGGGCGCCGCGCTCGGCGGCATCCTGGTGGGGATCGCCATGAACCTGTTCTCGTTCTACGTCGCGCCGGAGTTCATGAACACCTTCCTGCTCGGCGTGATCCTGTTGACGCTCAACTTCTTCCCCAACGGACTGCTGGAAAGGGCGATCGGTGGCCGTGTCTGAGCTCGCGCACGGGTCCAAGGCCGCAGTGTCGGCCCGCGGCGGGAACGTCGATGCCGCATGGCTGTCCATGCTCGCCCTGGTGGCGGTGCTATCTCTGATGCCGCTCTTCGCCGGCGGTTTCCTGCTCTACAGCCTGTCGCTGTGCTTTGCCAACGCGTTGGGGGTTCTCTCTGTCAGCATGCTCGTACGTTACGGCGGCGAGGTGTCGATCGGGCACAGCTTCTTCGTGGCGCTCGGAGCCTATGCGGTCGCGATCGTCGAGCACCGGCTTGGCCTGTCGATCGCGGTGAGCTTGCCGCTCGCGATCCTGCTCGGTGCCGGGGTGGGCTTCATCTTTGCGTTTCCTTCGCGCCGGCTGTCCGGAATTTATCTGGCGGTGGCCACCATGGCGCTCGCACTGGCGCTGCCCGAGATCCTGATCGGCTTCGAGAAGTTCACCGGCGGCTTCGAAGGTCTCTACATCGCACAGGACCTGGTCCCCGGCGTCTCGAAGGCGTTGCAGCGCTACTACGTCGCCCTCGTTGTTCTGGTTGTCGTCTGTCTGGCGCTCATGCATTTCCGCAGGTCGGCACAAGGCCTGGCGCTGCTGATGGCGCAGGCGCAGCCGCGTGCGGCCGAGGCCATGGGGATCACGCGGAGCTGGGCGCGCGTCTCGATCTTCACCGTGAGCGCGGCGCTTGCCTCGCTTGCAGGCGCCCTGACGGGCTTTGCATCCTCGACCGTCTCCCCGAACAGCTTCACCTTCTTCAGCGGCGTCTTTCTGCTGGTCGGTTCGGTCGTCAGCCTCAACCGCCTGTCGTTGCCGGCCGCGCTCGTCGGCGGTGCCTTCATCACGCTGGTGCCGACCTATCTCGCGAAGGCCGGCGACTGGGTTCCGATCTTCTACGGCGTGGCGCTCGTCGTCGTCACGCTGGTGGCGAATGCCGGCGATCTGCGCCGCTTCCTGCCGCGGAGGAGGAGATGATGACGGCAACGGCCGGCAGCGACGGGCTCGTCGCCGAAAATATCGCGCTCGCCTTCGGTGGGCTCCAGGTGCTCAGTAACGTGTCCTTGACGCTGCGGCCCGGCGTCATCACCGGCCTGATCGGACCGAATGGCGCGGGCAAGACCAGCCTGTTCAACTGTCTCACCGGGCTCTACCACGGCCAGCGCGGCAACAGCCGTTTTGGTGGCCGGTCGCTGAACGGCATGGGGCCGGCGCAGCGCGCCGCATGCGGCATCACCCGCAGCTTCCAGAATCTGGCGATGTGCCCGGATCTGTCGTTGCTCGAAAACGTCCTGGTCGGTCTCACCCTGACGCGGCGCTCGGGCTGGTTCAGCGCCTTCGTGCCGACGCCGGCGCAGCGGGCCGAGCAGCAGGACGTCGAACGCCGCGCCATGGCGGCGCTCAATGAGCTCGGCATTGCTTCCGCGGCTCACGACAAGCCGTCCGACCTGCCGCCGGGAACGCTGCGCCTCGCCGAAATCGCGCGCGCCATTGCCAGCGGGCCGAGGGCGATCCTGCTTGACGAACCGGCCGCCGGACTCAATGCGGTCGAGACGCGAGATCTGATGCGCGCCTTGAAGCGGTTGATGCGGCCCGACCTCGTGCTCCTCGTCGTCGAGCACGACATGGACCTGATCATGGAGCTCTGCGAGCACATCTATGTGCTCGATTTCGGCAGGATGATCGCGAACGGCTCGCCTGCCGAAATCCGAGCGCATCCCGACGTGATCCGCGTCTATCTCGGGGACGACGCCGATGACTGAGCTGTTTTCCGCGCGCGGCCTTTCGGTTCGCTACGGGGCGGCACGCGCCGTCGAAAACGTCGATCTCTCCGTGCCGGAGAACGGCGTTGTGGCGCTGTTGGGCGCCAACGGAGCGGGCAAGTCGTCGGTGCTCAAGGCCATTGCGGGCCTGGTGCCGGCGGAAGGCGAGATGCGCTTTGCCGGCGAGGACATCGGTGCGCTCGCTGCACGGCAACGTGTCCGGCGCGGCATCGTCTATGTCCCCGAGGGACGTCAGATCGTCGGCTCGCTCACGGTTGCCGAAAATCTCCTGCTCGGCGGTTTCTTCCTCGATGCGCGCACGCAGCGACAACGGCGCGATCTCATGCTGGAGCTGTTTCCCGAGATCGCGAACCGTCTGAAGTCACCGGCCTGGATGCTGAGCGGCGGCGAGCAGCAGATGCTGGCGATCGGGCGCGGCCTGATGAGCGCGCCGCGGCTTCTGCTTCTGGACGAGCCGTCGCTGGGACTGGCGCCGCTCCTGATCCGGCGCGTGTTCGAGCGCCTCGTGACCATCAAGCAGGACAGCGGCCTTGCCATCATGCTGGTCGAGCAGAACTTCCGCATGACAATGAAGGTCGCCGACGCGCTCTATTTCCTGCGCAATGGCGCGATCGTGGGCCATCGCAGCGCGGCCGATCTCGCCACGGCTGCAAGCCGTGCCGAGGTCGTGGAAGCCTATCTCGGCACGGGTCAGCCGGCGCCGGCCTGAGCACAGGGAGTGACGAGATGCGCCTCGAGGGCAGAGAGATCGCGAGCGGACTGGCCTTTCCCGAAGGGCCGATCGCGCTCGCCGACGGCAGCATCATCGTCGTCGAGATCGAGGGCGGCCGGCTGACGCGGGTGCTTGCTTCGGGCAGGAAAGAGGTGGTCGCGCATCTCGGGGGCGGGCCGAACGGCGCTGCCATCGGTCCGGACGGCAAATGCTATGTCTGCAACAATGGCGGCTTCTCCTGGCATAGGGACAGGAGCAATTTTGCGCGCCCGACCGGCCGCGCCGAGGACTACACGACGGGCCGTATCGAGCTGGTCGACCTCGACAGCGGTGCCGTTCGAACGCTCTACGACAGTTGCGATGGCGTCCACCTCAAGGGGCCGAACGACATCGTCTTCGACGCCAAAGGCGGTTTCTGGTTCACCGATCTCGGCAAGACCTATGGCCGGTTGATGGACCGCGGCGCGGTGTATTATGCGCGCACCGACGGCTCCATGATCCGGGAGGTGATTTTTCCGATCATGACGCCGAACGGTGTCGGGCTGTCGCCGGATGGTCGCACGCTCTACGTCTCGGAGACCGAGACCAGCCGGATCTGGAGCTACCCCATCACCGGTGAAGGCGAGGTTGCGAAACAGCCCTGGCCGTCGCCCAATGGCGGCCGGCTGCTGCACGGCTTGCCCGGCTACCAGCGCTTCGATTCGCTCGCGGTCGAAGACGGCGGCAATATCTGCGTCGCCACGCTGGTGCGCGGCGGAATCAGCGTGTTCACGCCGACCGGCGACCTCGTGGAATTCCACGAGGCGGACGAGATCTATTGCACCAACATCTGCTTCGGCGGCGCGGACATGAGCACCGCCTTCATCACGCTGTCCGGCACCGGGCGGCTGATTGCGGTAGACTGGCCGAGGCCGGGTCTTGCCCTCAATGATCCCCGCACCGCGCGCAGATAGACGCGCCGACCCCGCTGCAAACCTTACACCCGCGTATGCTGTGACCGCGTTTCATCGCGGTTGTTCAAGCTGATCGATCCGTATCGTCATCTTGAATAGCGGCAAGCTGCGCGATCGCTCCCGGAGAATTCGCCTGCGCCCGGTCGTACCCGGGTTGACGCGTATGGCCGATATGTCAAAGAAGGGCGGGTTTGAGGCAATGCCCGTCGTTGAGTTGCCGCGGAGCAGGTTCATAAAATGGCTGAGCGGATCGCTCTGATCACCGGTATTACCGGTCAGGACGGCGCCTATCTCGCCGAATATTTGCTGTCGCTCGGCTATGTCGTGCACGGCATCAAGCGGCGCTCGTCCTCGTTCAACACCGCGCGCGTCGACCATCTCTACCAGGACCCGCATGTCGGCAACGTGCCGTTCCTGATGCATTACGGCGACATGACGGACTCGACCAATTTGATCCGCCTGGTGCAGCAGATCCGGCCGACCGAGATCTACAACCTGGCCGCCCAGAGCCACGTCGCCGTCAGCTTCGAGAGCCCGGAATACACCGCCAATGCCGATGCCGTCGGCGTGCTGCGCCTGCTGGAAGCGATCCGCATCCTCGGCATGGAGAAAGAGACGCGGTTCTACCAGGCCTCGACCTCCGAGCTCTACGGCCTCGTGCAGGAGATCCCGCAGAAGGAGACCACGCCGTTCTATCCGCGCTCGCCCTACGGCGTCGCAAAACTCTACGGCTACTGGATCACCGTGAACTACCGCGAAGCCTATGGCATGTTCGCGAGCAACGGCATCCTGTTCAACCATGAGAGCCCGATCCGCGGCGAGACCTTCGTCACCCGCAAGATCACGCGCGGCGTCGCGCGCATCGAGGTCGGGCTCGAGGACACGCTCTATCTCGGCAATCTCTCGGCCAAGCGCGACTGGGGCCATGCCCGCGACTATGTCGAGGGCATGCACATGATCCTCCAGGCCGACACGCCCGACGACTTCGTGCTCGCCACCGGCGAGATGCGCTCGGTGCGCGAGATGGTCGAGCTGTCCTTTGCGCATGTCGGCCGCCGCATCGAATGGCGCGGGGCGGGCGTCGAGGAGACCGGCGTCGATGCGAAGAGCGGCAAGACGGTGGTGAGGATCGATCCGACCTATTTCCGTCCGACCGAGGTCGATCTCCTCGTCGGCGACGCCAGCAAGGCGCGGGACAAGCTCGGCTGGAAGCCGAAGCGCAGCTTTGCCGAGCTCGTCGCGGAGATGATGGCCAGCGATCTGGCGGAGGCAAAACGGGACGCCGGCCGTGGCAAGCGCAGCGTTTGAGCTGAAGGGCAAGACCGTCTACGTCGCGGGCCATCGCGGCATGGTCGGCAGCGCGATTGCGCGCCGGCTGGCGCGGGAGGACGTGCAGCTCGTCACGGTCGACCGGCGCGAGCTCGATCTGTGCAACCAGGCCGCCGTGTTCGACTGGTTCGCCAAGGCGCGGCCGCAGGTGATCTTCCTCGCCGCCGCCAAGGTCGGCGGTATCGTCGCCAACGACACGCTGCGCGCCGAGTTCATCTACGACAACATCGCGATTGCGGCGAACGTGATCCAGGCGGCGCATCAGACCGGCGCCGAGAAGCTGATGTTCCTGGGCTCGTCCTGCATCTATCCAAAACTGGCGCCGCAGCCGCTGCGCGAGGATTCGGTGCTGACCGGCCCGCTGGAGCCGACCAACGAACCTTATGCGATTGCCAAGATCGCCGGTATCAAGATGGCGGAAGCCTATCGCAGCCAGTATGGCAGCGACTTCATCAGCGTGATGCCGACCAATCTCTATGGCCCCGGCGACAATTATCATCCGGAACTGAGCCACGTCGTTGCCGCGCTGATCCGCCGCTTCCACGAGGCGAAGGTCGCGGGCGCGCAGCGTGTCGCGGTGTGGGGCACCGGCACGCCGCGGCGCGAGTTCCTCTATGTCGACGACATGGCGGATGCCTGCGTGCACCTGATGAAGACCTATTCCGGCGCCGGCCTCGTCAACATCGGCACCGGCGAGGACATCACCATCGCCGAGTTCGCGCGCGTCGTGGCTGACATCGTCGGCTATCGCGGCGAGATCGGTTTCGACGCCTCGCGCCCCGACGGCACACCGCGCAAGCTGCTCGACGTCAGCCGCCTCACAAAGCTCGGCTGGCGCGCCACGACCTCGCTCGAGGATGGCTTGAAGCGCGCTTACGAAGCGTATCTGACTGACGCGCTGGTTCCGCCGCGACAGTAGGAACCATCACTTCCAGCACGAGTTGGCCGATCGGGTGGGTAAAACGTCTCACGAGGCTAACCGTGCAAGAAGCTGTGCGCGTGCGCTCCACCGCGCAAATCGCAGGCCATCCGATTCATCCGATGCTGGTGCCGATACCGATCGCGTGCTTCATCGGGGCATTGCTGACCGACATCGCCTATGTCGTCAGCGCCGAGATCATGTGGGCGAATTTTTCGGCGTGGCTTCTGGTCGTCGGCGTCATCTTCGGCGTGCTGGCGGCGATCGCGGGCCTCACCGATTTCCTCGGCAATCGCCTGGTGCGGGCGCAGGCGCCGGCCTGGCCGCATTTGATCGGCAACGCCGTGGCGCTGATCCTGGCGATCGTCAATGCGCTGATCCACACGCGCGATGCCTGGACCTCGGTGTGGCCGACCGGGCTCATTCTCTCGGTCATCACCGTCCTGATCCTGCCGGTCACCGGCTGGCTCGGCTGGGCGATGGTGTACCGCCATGGCGTGGGAGTTGCGCGATGACGTCCTTGCTTGTCCGCGCGTTGCTGTGCTCTTCGCTGCTGTGTCTTGCCGGTTGCGATGACGGCAGCGGTGATCCCAGGGCGCAGATTGGCGCCAATCCAAAGCTGCCTGACATACAGCAATATCTGCTGCCACCGATGCACATCGCGCGCATCGTCGGCTGGAAGAAGGACGAGACGCCGACGGTTGCGCAGGGCCTGCAGGCCAAGGCGTTTGCAACCGGCTTGCAGCATCCGCGCTTTCTCCACGTGCTTCCGAACGGCGACGTGCTGGTGGTGGAATCCAAGGCGCCGAAGGGCGCCGCGATCAAGAGGCCCAAGGAAATCGTGATGGGATACATCGAGTCCTGGGCGACATCCGGCGGCGATACCGGCGAGAGCAACCGCATCACGTTGTTGCGCGACAGCAACGGCGATGGCGTGCCTGATATGCAGAGCGTCTTCCTCGACCACCTCAACTCGCCGTTCGGCGTCGCGCTGGTCGGCAACGATCTCTACGTCGCCAACACCGACGCGATCGTGAAGTATCCCTACACCGAGGGTGACACCAAAATCACCGCGCCGGGCACGGTGCTGACGCCGCTGCCGGGCGGGCCGATCGACCATCACTGGACCAAGAGCCTGGTCGCGAGCCCTGACGGCTCGAAGCTCTATGCCGGCGTCGGCTCCAACAGCAACATCACCGAGAACGGCATGGAGGCCGAGCACAATCGCGCCGCGATCCTCGAGGTCGACCGTGCCAGCGGCCGCTGGCGCATTTTTGCAAGCGGCCTGCGCAATCCCAACGGTCTCAGCTTCGAGCCGCAGACCGGTGCGCTGTGGACGGTGGTGAACGAGCGCGACGAACTCGGTCCCGATCTCGTTCCCGACTACATGACATCGGTGAAGGATGGCGGCTTCTACGGCTGGCCCTACAGCTATTACGGCCAGCACGTCGATCCCCGCGTCAAGCCGCAGCGGCCCGACCTCGTCGCCAAGGCCGTCGTGCCGGACTACGCGCTGAGCTCACATGTCGCCCCGCTCGGGATGGCGTTCAACACCAGCACGAGCCTGCCGGCGGCTTATCGCGGCGGCGCCTTCGTCGGTGAGCACGGTAGCTGGAACCGGCAGGTGCTGAACGGCTACAAGGTCGTGTTCGTGCCGTTTGCGGACGGCAAGCCGAGTGGCCCCGCGCAAGACGTCGTCACCGGCTTCCTCAACAGCGACAACCACGCGCGCGGCCGTCCCGTCGGCGTCGCCATCGACAAATCAGGCGCGCTGCTGGTCGCCGACGACAGCGGCAACACGGTGTGGCGCGTGACTGCCGCGCATCCGCAGCTCACGCAGCGTTAGACATATCGAGGAGTGTACAATGGGTCTTGCTCAATACGCGATCGTGCCGGTTCAGGACGAGTGGGGCGTGCTGCACGACGGCAACGTCAACGGCAAATACGCTACCAAGGAATCCGCATTCGAATCTGCGGTGGCCGCGGCCTCGCTGGCGTTACGCCAGGGCCATGAGGTCCATGTCAGCGTGCCCGGCCGCGAGGCAGGCGAGAACGCGCTGGGAAGCTAGCGCCGGCACACGATCCGCCGCGCAGCTGCTCGGCGATACGATGACTTTCAATCCGCCTGATTGATTTCCCGCGCCGGCATGTCGAGCCGGTCCGCGCGCCTGCCCGCCGTTCGGAGCTCGCAGCTCCCGCGCAAATAACATCATGTTAGGTTTATCGCATAACTGGGTAATTGTGTTAGCCCGGCGAAAGCCTATTGTCGCGACCAATCAGACACCTATCGGCAGCGACAAGCGCGCGGAAACTCCGCAGAGCGCCCGGAGATTGCTGCCCAATTTTGAGCGAAGCCCGCCAACGGGACGACGTCAGCAAACCAGGTTGGAGGAATTCCCGAGATGGTCACGACCCGCGCGATCCACGACATGAGTCAGTCCAGGAAGGCTGCTGCCAGCGGCTGGATCGGGTCGGCTCTCGAATATTATGACTTCTTCATCTACGCGACCGCCGCGTCGCTGATCTTCCCGCAGATCTTCTTCCCGTCGGACAATCCCACCGTCGCCATCGTCGCATCGCTGGCGACCTATGGCGTCGGCTACGTGGCCCGGCCGATCGGTGCCTTCGTGCTCGGACATTGGGGCGACACCCATGGCCGCAAGACCGTTCTCATCCTCTGCATGTTCCTGATGGGCATCTCGACGATGGCCGTCGGTCTCCTGCCGACCTATCATCAGGTCGGCATCCTGGCGCCGATCCTGCTCGTCATCCTTCGCCTCGTGCAGGGATTTGCCGTTGCCGGTGAAATCTCCGGCGCGAGCTCGATGATCCTGGAGCACGCACCGTTCGGCCGGCGCGGCTTCTACGCTAGTTTTGCGCTTCAGGGCGTGCAGGCCGGACAGATCCTTGCGGCTGCGGTCTTCCTGCCTCTAGCAGCCTATATGCCGACCGATGCCTTCAACAGCTGGGGCTGGCGGATTCCGTTCCTGCTCAGCTTCTTCGTCATCGTCGCAGGCTATATCATCCGCCGCGAAGTCGACGAAACCCCTGCCTTTGCCCGAGAGGGCGAGCGGGGAGAAACGCCGCGGGCGCCCATCGTCCAGGCCATCAAGCTGAGCTGGCGCGACATGCTCAGGGTCATCTGCATGGCCTTGATGAACGTCATTCCGGTCGTTGCGACCATCTTCGGTGCGGCCTACGCGGTCCAGCCGGCCTATGGCATCGGCTTTGCCAAGGACGTCTACCTGTGGATCCCGGTCCTCGGAAACATGCTGGCCGTGTTCGTCATTCCCTTCGTCGGCAATCTCTCCGACAAGGTCGGCCGCAAGCCTCCGATCATCGTGGGCGCGTTGCTCTCCGGCTTGCTCGCCTTCGGCTATCTCTATGCCATCAGCATCAGGAACGTGCCGCTCGCGATCCTGCTGTCGCTCCTGATGTGGGGCGTGGTCTACCAGGGCTACAACGCGATCTTCCCGAGCTTCTACCCGGAGCTGTTTCCGACCCGCACCCGCGTCTCGGCGATGGCGATCTCGCAGAACATCGGCACGACCATCACCGCGTTGCTTCCGGCCCTGTTTGCGACCGTGGCGCCTCCCGGCTCCGCCAACATTCCCCTGACGGTGGGGGCGATCGCCTTCGGCATCACGGTCATCGCGGCGCTGGCGGCCGTCACGGCCCGGGAAACCTATCGGATCCGCATCGACGATCTCGGCAATCCCAATGCCGTTCCGATGGCGCGGGCGGACTACGAGCGCCAGCGCGCGGGAGCGGCGAGCGGCGCTGCCACAGTCCCGACCTGACAGGGACGCAAGGAAGCCATGCCGCTGCGATCGATGATGTTTGCAGCGGCAGGGCTCACGCGTTACGTGATTGCCTAGTCGAACTCCTGTGCGCGCAAGCGCGATCATCATGAGGTTGCAGGATGAACCCCGTCGTCGTTGCTGTCGCTATCACCGGCTCCGTTCCGCGCAAGAAGGACAATCCCGCGGTGCCCATCCTGCCGTCGGAACAGATCGAGTCGACGCATCAGGCCTTCGAGGCCGGCGCCACGCTTGCCCACATCCACGTTCGCAACGATGACGAGACGCCGTCCTCCGACCCGGAGCGCTTTGCGTTGGTGCAGGACGGGATCAGGAAGCATTGTCCCGACATGATCGTCCAGTTCTCGACCGGCGGGCGCGGCCGCGATCCCTCTGCGCGCGGGTCGTCGCTCTATTTGAAGCCCGACATGGCGTCACTGTCGACGGGGTCGGTGAACTTTCCGACGATCGTCTATGAGAACAGCGCCGCCCTGGTCGAGACGCTCGCCACCGGCATGAAGACGAACGGCATCCGGCCGGAAATCGAGATATTCGATCTGTCGCATCTGCACGGCGCCCGCCGCCTGATCGAGGCGGGGCTGATCGATCAGCGTCCGCACGTGCAGTTCGTCATGGGGGTCAAGAATGCGATGCCAGCCGACGAGCACGTCCTCGACATCCTCCTGGGAGAGCTGAAGCGGCTGATCCCGAAGGCGACCTGGACCGCCGCCGGGATCGGACGTCACCAGGCCGAGGTCATGGACTGGGCGCTCGCGCGGGGCGCCGACGCGGTTCGCACCGGCCTCGAGGACAATGTCAGGATCGACAAGACGCGCCTTGCCGCCAGCAATGCTGAGCTCGTGACCATCGCCTGCGAGGCCGTCGCGCGCCACGGCCGGCGCGTTGCGACCGCGGCCGAGGCGCGATCCCTGCTCGGGATTGCGGGATAGGGGCTACTGCCTCCTGCTGACATGCTCCCGGCCGCCTTCTGCCATTCGGCGGCGAGCGTTTCGCTGCGCCAGGACTCCCGCTATGAGGTGCCTGTGCGCGGGCATGCAGCTGGGGCGGGCGACGATCGGAATGCGGTTCTTGAAATCTGACGGCAGGCTCATCGGGGTCCTGCTGGTGCTTGCGACCACCCAGCTCATCGGATGGGGCACGATCGGGCTTCCGCCCATCGTCGGACGCGATCTCGCCGCCGATCTCGGCATGAGCCTGCCAATGGTGTTTGCCGGCACCTCCACGCTTTATGTCACCATGGGGCTCTGCGCGCCGTGGCTCGCCAAGGCCTTTGCGCGGCACGGGGCACGCAAGGTGATGATGGTGGGCACGGTCGTGGCCGTGCCGGGCTACGTCGTTCTGTCTGTTGCCCACGACCCGATGCTCTATTTCGTGGCATGGGTCATTCTCGGGATTGGCGGCAGCGCGACGCTGTCCACCGGTGCCTATATCATGCTCAACGAAGTTGCAGGCCGACAGGCCAAGAGCGCGATTGGCGCGCTCATGCTGGTGACGGGACTGTCCGGCAGCATCTTCTGGCCGACCACCTCGTTCCTGAGCGGCCATTTCGGCTGGCGCGGCACCTGCCTCGTCTACGCCGCAATGCTGCTTCTCGTTTCGCTTCCGCTTTACGCCTTTGCAACACCGCGCCGGGCCGTCGCGAAGGAGGGGGGCACCGCGCCCGCAAAGCCAACCCATGCGCTGTCAATTCCGCGGAGCACGTTCGGTCTCGTCGTCGCCGCGATCACCCTCAATGCCTTCGTCACCTTCGGCCTGAGTGCCGTTTTCATCGAATTGCTGCGGGCCGAGGGGCTGGCGCCGGCGCAGGCGATCGCCTTCGGCTCGATGCTCGGCGTGATCCAGGTCAGCGCTCGCGGGCTGGATTTCCTCGGCGGCGGGCGCTGGGACGGAATCACGACGGGGCTTGTCGCCGGCACGGCGCTGCCCGTGGCCATGCTGCTCTTGATGCTGAGCGAGGGGGCGACCTGGGCGGTCGCGGTCTTCATCCTGCTCTACGGCGCCGGCAGCGGCGCCATGGCGGTGGCGCGGGCGACGATACCGCTCGTGTTCTATGACCAGGCCGAGTTCGCCAAGGCGTCGTCGATGATCGCGCTGCCCCTCAACCTCGCCTCGGCCATCTCGCCGCCGCTCCTTGCCGGCCTGCTCACCCAGTTCGGCAGCCGGGGCGCGCTCGGTCTCACCTTTGTCTTCTCCTGCGCCGCGGTGCTGATCCTGGTCCTGCTCGGCCGGCGTCGTCCGCAGGTGGCTGCGGCCGCGGCGACCTGACCGGATAATATTCGCAGAGCGGAAATTGGCCGGCGCGGGCAACCTCGCTGCGGGGCAGGGGATGGCCGTATGCCCCAGGTGCAGTGCTCAGAACGCCAAAATGGTGTATCCGCAGGGAGCGCGGCCCGCGATCTCGCCGCCGCGCCAATATCCAGTTCCCGGAGGAAATCGACATGTCGGCCCTGCCGCTCTCAGGCATCAAGATCCTTGACCTCACCCGCGTGCTTGCCGGTCCCCTGTCGGCCCAGATGCTGGGCGATCTCGGCGCGGAGGTGATCAAGATCGAGCGGCCCGGCACCGGCGACGACGCGCGCGCCTTCGGGCCGCCTTACCTGACCGATCCCGAGGGCAAAGCCAACAACAACAACTCGTTCTACCTCTGCGCCAACCGCAACAAGAAGTCGGTCACCGTCAACATCGCCAAGCCCGAGGGGCAGGCGATCATCCGCGAGCTCGCCAAGGACGTCGACGTCTTCATGGAGAACTACAAGGTCGGCGATCTCAAGCGCTACGGCCTCGACTACGAGACGATCAAGGCGATCAACCCCGGCATCATCTATTGCTCGGTGACCGGCTTCGGCCAGACCGGCCCTTACGCGCCGCGCGCCGGCTATGACGCCATCCTGCAGGCGATGGGCGGCCTGATGAGCGTCACCGGCCATATCGACGGCGAGCCCGGCGAGGGCCCGATGAAGGTCGGCCCGTCGATCGTCGACTACATGACCGGCATGAACACCTCGATCGGCATTCTCTCGGCGCTCTACCATCGCGACGCCAATGACGGGCAGGGACAGCACATCGACGTCTGCCTGTTCGACACGGTCATCGCATCGCTGTCGCACTGGCTGCAGATCTACCTCGTCAACGGCAAGACGCCGCCGCGCCGCGGCACCTGGGGCAATGGCGGCATGCCGGCCGGCGTGTTCCGCTGCACCGACGGCGAGCTGATGCTGGTGGTCGGCAATGACGGCCAGTTCCAGCGCACCTGCGCCGTGCTCGGCGAGCCGGAGCTCGCCAACGACAAGCGCTTCATCAAGAACAACGACCGCGTCGTGCACGGCAAGGAGATCATGGCGATCTTCGCCGGGCTGTTCCTGAAGCAGCCGGTGGCCTACTGGCTGGACAAGCTGGAGGAGGCCGGCGTGCCGTCAGGCCCGATCAACAATTTCGAGCAGGTGTTTTCCGATCCGCACGTCCAGTCGCGCGGCATGCGGGTCAAGGTCGACCATCCGTTCGAGCACGACCTCTCGCTGATCCGCAACGCGCTGACCCTGTCGGAGACTCCGATCAAGGACTACCGCGCCCCGCCGCTGCTCGGGGAGCACACCCAGGAGGTGCTCGGCGGCAAGCTCGGCTATGATGCCGGGAAGATCGAGGCGCTGAAGCAGCAGGGTATCATCTAGCGCGCTCTTACCCTGCCCTGGAGGGGGAGGGTCGATGCGCATGCAGCGAAGCGGAATGCGCAGCGGGGTGGGGTGACAGTCTCGCCGCGTCGGACGCTGCCCGTGTTGAGATCACCCCACCCCGGCGCGTTGCGCCGACCCTCCCCCTCCAGGGGAGGGTGAGATAGGCTCGCGCGCCCTCTACGACGACATCGGGACAGCATCACATGACATCAGGCAAAACCGTCATCACCTGCGCCATCACGGGCAACCTCACAAAGCCCGAGCAGTCGCCGTATCTTCCCATCACGCCCGAGCAGATCGCGACATCCGCGCTGGAAGCGGGCGAGGCGGGCGCTGCCATCGCGCACATCCATGTGCGCGATCCCGCGACCGGCCGGCCCTCGATGGAGATTGATCTCTATCGCGACGTGGTGGATCGCATTCGCGCCCGCAACAAGAGCCTCGTCATCAATCTCACGACCGGTCCGGGTGGGCGTTTCGTGCCTTCGATCGAGGATCCCCGCGTCGCCGGTCCCGGCACCACGCTGCTTGCTCCCGAGAAGCGCGTCGAGCATGTCGAGCTGCTCAAGCCCGACATCTGCACGCTCGACCTCAACACCATGAATTCCGGCGGCGAGGTCGTGATCAACACCCCGCGCAACGTCCGCATCATGGCCGAACGGATGAAGGCCGCCGGCGTGCTGCCGGAGATCGAGCTGTTCGATTCCGGCGACTGCCATCTGGCGCGCGACCTGTTCGCGGACGGCACGCTGAAGGGGCCGGGCCTGTTTTCGCTGGTGCTCGGCGTGAAATACGGCTTCTCGGCAACGCCGGAGACCATGTTCTATGCCCGCAGCCTGCTACCGCCGGGCGCGATCTGGTCCGGCTTCGGCATCGGCCGCGCCGAATTCCCGATGGTGGCGCAGGCGTACCTGCTCGGTGGCCATGTCCGCGTCGGCATGGAGGACAATCTCTTCATGTCCAAGGGCGTGCTGGCGAAGACCAATGCCGAACTGGTCGCGCATGCGGCTGGCATCTTGCGGAGCCTGGGGGCGACGGTGGCGACCGCTGCGGACGCGCGCGCGATGTTGGGGCTGATGCAATAGTTTGGCGGCAGCAGTGTGACACTGGCGTGGCCTTGTGCGAGGCTTGCGCGCAATCCCCAAATAAACACGGTCCGTACTCGCACAGGCTTTCGCTTCGCGCGCGACTCTGATTCGATCCTCCCCACTTAAGTCGGGAGGGAACGAATGTCCTACACGATCGGGTTTCAGGCCAAGGACCAGAAGGCAGTGCTGGCGACCGAGGCAGCAACGGCCAACCAGGCCGTCGCCATCATTGCCGCGCTGCGGCAAAGCGCCGACGAAATAAAGTTCATCCGTTCGCCCCAGGAAGGCGAGATGGGCATCGAGATGCTGCTGCTGCTCGCCAAGGAAGAGGCCGAGGAGATGCCGCAGCGGGTGTAACCTCGCCCGGCAGACCACACTTCGATCAGAAGCGAAGCATGCCGGCTGCAGAATGATGTAGTCAGGCGCCAGTCTTGCTCGAACCGAAGGTGGCCTCCGATGAAACGCGAAGCGCTCCGCGTCGAACCGATCTCGACATTCCTCGATCGCGTGAAGGCGCCGACCTCGCCGGTGACGCGCGCCGGCAACATGATCTTCGTTGCCGGCCTGCCGCCATTCGACCCCGAGACGGGCGAGATCGCGGCAGTGCCGATCGAGCGGCAGAGCGAGCGCGTCATGGCGCAGATGAAGCTGTGCCTCGAGACGGCCGGCGCCTCCCTCGACAATGTCATGAAGTGCAACGTCTACTGCACCTCGACAAAGCACTTCGCCGCGTTCAACGCGGTCTATGCGCGCTACTTTCCGATTGATCCGCCGGCGCGGATCTTCGTCTGTACGCCGGAATGGTTCGGCCCCTTCGACGTCGAGATCGACTGCATCGCGATGATGTGAGGGGCTAGCGCGCGTCCCGAGCCATTGCGCGGGCCGGCGCCTTTGCCTCGCTCCGTCCCGCCGTCAATGCCATCGTCGCGACGCTGACCACGCGCGCGATGACGTCCTCGACGTCGTCGAGATCGCATTTGCCTTCCGACAGTTTCGTCAGGCGCTCGCTTTCGCGGATGGTGTGATGCGCCATCGCGAGCGCGAAGTTGAGGCCCCAGTAGATATCGACGTCGCTGCGGTCGGGCAGGGCCCGGCGCATCGCGCCGGCAAATTTCCGCAGGTGGTCGATCTCGCGGTTCTTGATGCGGCGGATCGGCGGCACGGATTCGATCGAGGCGCGGATCATGAAGCGCGCCGCGGTGGAGCGCTGGTTCTCAGGACCGAGGCAGCCGCGCAAGGTCGGGCCGACCAGGGCGCGCAGGATCACCTCGATCGGCGCGCGGCCGCCGCCTTGCTCCTCCGCCGCCTTCAACTCGCGCAGGCGCTCGCGGTTGGTGGCGATCGAGCGGGAGACGAACAGCTCCGCGATCAACTCGTCCTTCGAGCCGAAATGATAGTTCACCGCAGCCAGATTGACATTGGCCTCCGCGACGATGTCGCGGAGCGTGACGTCGCCGAAACCGCGATCGGCATAGAGCCGTTCGGCGGCGGCGAGGATGGAAGATCTCGTATGATCGCTGGCCATGGATTGCCCTCAGGGGAGGGAGTTGCAATTCAAACACTTGTATGAAACTATCGTTTGAAGGCCGGAGAAAGTCAATCCGCATGATGGAATTGCGCCGCATCAAACGCGGCGCGGGTTCCATCAGGTATCTGCGAGCAGCCGGAATGGCGCTTGCGGGTCGCGCGCGGCGGGAGGACAGTCCGGCGCAAAACAGGCTTTCAAAGCGAGAGACGAGGAGCGTCCCATGGATTTCGATCTGTCCCCCAAGCAGAAGGAATGGCTCGACCGCGTGCAGTCCTTCATGGCCAAGCACGTGCGGCCGGCGGTGCCGATCTATAACGAGCAGGATCACAGCGGCGAGCGCTGGAAGGTCATTCCGGTCCTGGAAGACCTCAAGAAGAAGGCGAAGGCCGAAGGCCTCTGGAACATGTTCATGCCGCCGAGCGAGCATGAGGACGACGAATTCCGCGGCGCGGGATTGACCAATCTCGAATACGCGCTGCTGTCGGAAGAAATGGGCCGCATCACCTGGGCCTCCGAAGTGTTCAACTGTTCCGCGCCCGACACCGGCAACATGGAAGTGTTCATCCGCTACGGCTCCAAGGAGCAGAAGCGCAAATGGCTGCGTCCGCTGATGGACGGCGAGATCCGTTCCGCCTTCCTGATGACGGAACCGGCGGTGGCCTCGTCGGACGCCACCAACATCGAGACCCGCATCGAGAAGGACGGCGACCACTACGTCATCAACGGCCGCAAATGGTGGTCGTCCGGCGTCGGCGATCCCCGCTGCAAGATCGCGATCCTGATGGGCAAGACCGATTTCAAGGCGGCCAAGCATCAGCAGCAGTCGCAGATCCTGGTTCCGCTCGACACCCCCGGCATCAAGGTGGAGAAGATGCTGCCGGTGTTCGGCTTCGACGACGCGCCGCACGGCCATGCCCAGGTGCTGCTCGAGAACGTGCGGGTGCCGAAGGAGAATATCCTGCTCGGCGAGGGCCGCGGCTTCGAGATCGCGCAGGGCCGCCTCGGTCCCGGCCGCATCCACCACTGCATGCGCACCATCGGCAAGGCCGAGGAAGCGCTGGAGAAGATGGTGAGGCGGCTCACCTCGCGCACCGCCTTCGGCAAGAAGATCGTCGAGCACAGCGTGTGGGAGCAGCGCATTGGCGATGCCCGTACCAACATCGAGATGACGCGTCTGCTGTGCCTCAAGGCCGCCGACATGATGGACAAGGTCGGCAACAAGACCGCGCAGGCCGAGATCGCCATGATCAAGGTCGCAGCGCCCAACATGGCGCTGAAGATCATCGACGAGGCGATCCAGTCGTTTGGCGGCGCGGGCGTCTCTGATGACGCCGGCCTTGCCAAGGACTACGCCCACATCCGCACGCTGCGTCTCGCCGACGGTCCGGACGAGGTGCACAATCGCGCCATTGCAAGGCTCGAAGTTCGGAAGTATGCAAACTCTCCCAGTCACTAACAGGGAGGGCCGCGTGGCGCTCCCGATCTGAAGAAACGACAGGGCTGATCCGATTGGGGTGACCGCTTGACGCAAGTGCGTCAGCGGTTACCGATTAGGATCATGCTCGACCTGAATTGGTCAGGACTGAAGAGGGAGCGTCACTGTGGCTGACGGCGTCAGGAAAGACGAAGAATTCTCGGGCACCAAGCCGGTCGAGGAGCGGCATCGTTTCGACGAGCTGCGCCTGGAAGCTTGGATGCGCGACAACGTCGAGGGCTATGAGGGCCCGCTGGTCGTTCTCCAGTTCAAGGGCGGCCAGTCGAATCCGACCTACCGGCTCAACACGCCGAACCGCTCCTACGTGATGCGCCGCAAGCCGTTCGGCAAATTGCTGCCGTCGGCCCACGCGGTCGATCGCGAATATCGCGTCATTGCGGCCCTTGGAAAGCAGGGCTTTCCGGTCGCACACGCCTATGCGCTGTGCCAGGACGACAGCATCATCGGCGCCGCCTTCTACATCATGTCGATGGAGGACGGCCGGGTGTTCTGGGATCCGACGCTGCCGAGCCAGGATGCCGACGCGCGCCGGAAGATCTTCACCAGCAAGATCGAGACGCTGGCAAAGCTCCACATGTACGATCCCGTCGCGATCGGGCTCGGCGAGTTCGGCAAGCCCGGCAACTACTTTGCACGGCAGATCGACCGCTGGACCAAGCAGTACCGGGCGTCCGAGACCCAGCACATTCCGGAGTTCGAGAAGGTGGCCGAATGGCTGCCCAAGACCGTGCCGGAGCAGGCGCGCGTCTCGATCGTCCACGGCGACTATCGCCTCGACAACATGATTTTCCACGCGACGGAACCGCGCGTGCAGGCCGTGCTCGACTGGGAACTGTCGACGCTTGGCGATCCCATGGCCGACTTCACTTATCTCTTGATGCAGTGGATCATGCCGGGCCTTGAGGGCGCCGACCTCAAGGCGCTCAACATCCCGAGCGTGGAGGAGGCGGCGCAGATCTATTGCAACGTCACCAAGATGACGGTGCCCGACCTCAACTGGTACTTCGCCTACAATCTGTTCCGCCTCGCCGGTATCACCCAGGGCATCGCCGGCCGCGTCCGCGATGGCACCGCCGCCAACGCCAAGGCGCTGGAGTCCGCCAAGCGCACCGTGCCGCTGTCGAAGGCCTCATGGGAATACGCGCAGAAGGCCGGCGCGGGGTAGGTGAGACAAGGGCGCGGCTGATGGCCGCGCTTTTTAGTTTGTGGTTCGCCGAAAACTCTTGTGTCCCGGACGCGGTGCAGCGCGAAGTGCTGCTCCGCAGAGCCGGGACCCAGTCATGTCGCCAAAGTATTCAGTTCATCGGTGAGATCGCGCCAATCCGGATTGAGCTCTTCGATGAGCTTAAGCTTCCACGCGCGTCGCCAACGCTTCAGCGAATGTTCGCGTGAGCGCGCCTCGAGTATCGACTCGAAGATTTCGAAATAGACTAACAATGTGACGTCATACAGCCGCGTGAAGCCGGGTATCAGCTTGGCTTTGTGTTCGGTCATTCTACGGGCGAGGTCGTTGGTCACTCCGATGTAGAGAGTACCGTTTCGTTTGCTGGCGAGGATGTAAACGAAGAAAGGCATGTCTGCGCAGCCACTGTGTCGATGGCGATACGCTCTAAAGTTGCATGTTTCAATGCCGCCGCCAAGCACTCTGGGTCCCGGCTCTGCGGAGCGTCACTTCGTGCCGCACCGCGTCCGGGACACGAGACCGGATTTTCCGGTGTTCACATCTCTCTCGCCGTAGATGCGGATTAGCGGGGCAGTGTCGCGTCCCGGACGCGCTGCAACGCGTAAGCGTTGCTGCGCAGAGCCGGGACCCAGTCAAGTTACGGATATCGTCTACTCCTTCACACAACGCGCGATCAGCTTCTCCACAAACCCCGCGCATTTCTCCAGCTCTGCCATCTCCACGAATTCATCCGGCGTATGCGCCTGTGCGATCGAGCCGGGGCCGATCACCACCGACGGGATGTCGGCCATGCTGGCGAACAGGCTCGCCTCGGTGCCGAAGGCGACCTTGGCGTGGTCGTTGCGGCCGGCGAGACTCTTGGCGAGCGTGACGATGGCGGCATCGGCCCTGGTGTCGAGGGCGGGGTAGTCGAGGATCTCCTCGAAATCGATGCCGCACTCCGGATGTCGCGCCTTCATCGCCGGTTCGAGCTCGGCTTTGGCCCAGGCGACGATCGCATCCGTCACCTCGCGCGACTCGGTGATGCCGATGCCGCGGCATTCGAAATCCACCGTGCAGCTATCGGGCACGATGTTGAGCGCCGCGCCGCCATGAACGATGCTGGTCAGCAGCGTCGAGTGCGGAACGTCGTAGAGGCTGTCGTTTGATCGTACGGCCGCGAGCTGGACGGCGCGGCGGCGGATTTCGACGATCAGCTCGGCGGCATATTCGATGGCGTTGACGCCTTCGGGCGCGATCGAGGAGTGACGGGCGAGGCCGTGGAACGTCGCGCGTACGCCGTGCTTGCCCTTGTGGCCGATGATGACTTTCATCTCAGTCGGCTCGCCGATGAAGGCGCCTAACGGCTTGACCCTCTTCTTCGCGACCTCGCGCAGCATCGGCCGCACGCCGACGCAGCCGATCTCCTCGTCATAGGAAATCGCCAGATGAATCGGTGTGTTGAGCTTCGCCTCCAGCATCTCCGGCACCATCGCAAGGCACACCGCGACAAAACCCTTCATGTCGGTGGTGCCGCGGCCGTAGAGCTTGCCGTCGCGCTCGATCAGTCTGAACGGATCGTGGCTCCAGTCCTGGCCGACAACGGGCACGACGTCGGTGTGCCCCGACAGCACGAGCCCGGGCCGATCCTCGGGCCCGATCGTGACCCAGAGCGAAGCCTTCTGTCCGGTCTCGTCGACGATGCGATCGCTCTTGACGCCGAGCGCGGCGAGATAGCTTTCGATGTGCGTGATCAGGGGCAGGTTGGTGCGGTCACTGACGGTGTCGAAGCCGACGAGGTCGGCGAGGAGTGTTCGGATACGGTCGGGTCTTGAATTTGGCATTGTCACGTTTTGTTTGGAATTGCGGAAGCTGAGGTTATTTGCACGAACCATACCAACGTGGAGCCCTGATGAGCAAATCAACACAGGTTCGTAGCCCGGATGGAGCGTAGCGCAATCCGGGACCACTGCATCCGCTTGCAGGACCGCCAGATTACGCTTCGCTCCATCCGGGCTACCAGGTAGCGCGTTGCTTGACGGTCTTACCCGCGATTTGTTCCACCGCAGCGAGATCGCGCGGCAAAACCTGCTTGAACAGCGCGAGCGACCGCCGGCCTTCGGCAGGCGGCAGGATGATCGCATGGCGCACAGCGGCTGCGATCAGCACCATCGTCAATTGTGTGAAAGAGGCGAGGGCGGCCGCCGGGACAGCAGGCGCGACCCGCTTCAATGCATCGCTGAGCAGGCCGGCGAGAAAGGTGACATCCTCCTCGTCGATCTTCTGCAAGCTTCGGTCGGCCTGTGTCGCCTGCCAGATGTGATGCGCCACGGGGTGCTCGCGGAACATCTGCTCGTAGCCGTCGGTGATGCGGCACAGTGCGGCGTGCAGGTCGGAGAGTTGCTTCATCTCGGCGAGGTCGCGCTGGACGCAGTCGCGGCCGATGGCATTGCAGCGCTCGGCGAGCGTCGCGATCACGGCGCTCTTGTCCGGAAAATATTGATAGAGCGAGCCGAAGGCGATTCCGGTGCGCTCGACGATGTCGCTCATCCGGAAAGCATCGCCGCCTTTCTTGGCGAGGATCTCGGTGGCAGCCGTCAGGATGCGGTCGAACCGCTCCCGGCTCCGCTCCTGCGTCGGCACCAGCGGCGGGCGCCGCCTGGACGCCTGCGTCGCTTTGCCCGTCCGGCTTGTCCGGTCCTTCATCCTGGTTCCCGCCATCTGCGCTTGACGCCACAAATAAGAGAGTTTATCGCATTTATCAAATGCGAGAACTTATCGTGTTTAGCGGAGGCGTGGCATGCGGCAGGTTTTGACGACCGGGCTTCTCTGGTTTTCGGCAATCGGCTGCGGCCTGATGGCCGGAATCTATTTCGCTTTCTCGACCTTCATCATGACCGCGCTCGGCCGCCTCGATCAGGCCGCCGGCATCGCGGCGATGAACGCGATCAACGTCGACATCGTGCGCTCGCTGTTCATGCCGCTGTTCCTCGGCACGACGGTGGCGGGTGCCGCGCTGGTGGTGATGGGCGTGTTGCGCATCAGCGAGCCGGGTGCGGTGAGCATGATTGCCGGCGGCGGGCTCTATGTCGTCGGCATGTTCGTGGTGACGATGGTGTTCAACGTCCCGCTCAACAACGCACTCGCCGCGATACAGCCATCCGCGCCGGAGGCGGGCGTGGTGTGGGCGACGTATCTGAAGGATTGGGTGGTCTTGAACCATGTGCGGACGGTCGCGTCGGTGGTGTCGACCGCGCTTTGTATCGCAGCGCTGACTTCGTAGACTTCGTAGACTTCGTAGCCCGGGTGAGCGGAGCGACACCCGGGACAACTCATGCCGCGAATCCCGGATGTCGCTTCGCTCATCCGGGCTACAAGACCGTGCGTTGCCCGTCGGGCAAAACACCCGAGCGGTGGGGCAATCCACTCCGTTAAACATATTCCACTTTACCGAAATTCGGAAACGGCGTATGTGTTGCCGCAACCCGGCCCAAGGAAGAGGGGCGTATCGCGATCGTCACGAACGCGGGCCGGGCGGCGGTGGACGCAGGCCACATCGGCGCAAAGGATTTCGCGGGGCGGGTCACCGTGAGCGAAACACCTCGCGCACACGACCGGTGTGATCCGCGTACGGCCAAATCGTGTCGTCCTGGCGCCCGGGGTCTGTGCGCCAAGTCTTGCGGTGATGTGTGTCGTCCAACCGGGCGCTTACATCAGCCATCCGCAAGGCGACGGGGGCAATAGTGCATCGCTCCCCGAGGAGAGCACGACATACGCCGTTCCAACCACTGCGCAGGGAAGGCCGGTTGCTGAGGCTTCACCTGTATGCCGCTGTGCAATTTCTTGTTGCCACCTTTCGCACAGTGGACCGTGGGTGCCCGGCCGGCACCCGGTCTTCCCTGCGCCCTCTTTCAATCGGGGGTGAGGCGATGAAGCAAAGCTCGGGCGAGATAAGCCGCGAGGATGCGAAGCTGTGTCTGCAATAGAGATGCGAATGAAGAAGCGACGCTATCACCACACGCGCCGTCATTGCGAGCGCAGCGAAGCAATCCAGAAGCCCGCCGCGGAAAGACTCTGGATTGCTTCGCTGCGCTCGCAATGACGACGTGGAGAGAATTTCGCGCCACACTCCCGCTCTCGTGCCCCGGACGCAGCGCAGCGCTCCTTCAGCGGTGCGCTGCAGAGCCGGGGCCCATGTATCAGCGAGTTGTGCGGCCTGCTGGGTCCCGGCCCTGCGGAGCGTCACTGCGTGCCGCACCGCGTCCGGGACACGAGGGAGGGCCACTAGACCGGCTTGCCCGTATACGGCATCGACGCCGTCAGACCGCCGTCCACCGGGAATGCCTGGCCGTTGACATACGAGGCCTCGTCGCTGGCCAGGAACAATCCCATCGCTGCGAGCTCGTGCGGCTGGCCGGGGCGCTTGAGGGGGTTGAGCTGGCCGATCTTGTCGGAAGTGCCGCGCTCCTTGGCGCGGTCGAAGATCGGTTTCGTCATGCCGGTCTCAATCAGGCCAGGGCATACCGCGTTGATGCGCACGCCGGTGCCGGTGAGCGAATACGCCGTGGTCTGCACCAGGCTGATCACGCCGGCCTTGCTCGCCGCATAGGGATGACCGCTCGCGCCGGCCTTGAGGCCTGCGACGGACGCGGTGAGCACGATGGCGCCGGACTGCTGCTTCACCATGTGCGGCATCGCATGCTTCACTGCAAGGAACGGCCCGATCAGATTGACGCGCAGCACCTCCTGCCACTGTTCCACGGTCTGTTCGCCGAGCGGGACGAGCCCGCCGGAGACGCCGGCATTGGCCCAGATCACGTCGAGCCGGCCGTGCGTCTTCACCGCCTTGTCGATGACGGCGATGACGTCCTTCTCGGAGCCCGCATCCGCCATCATGGCTTCCGCGACGCCGCCGGCCTTCTTCACCTCGTCGACGGTCTCCTTCACCGCCTCGGTGCGATCGACCGCGATCAGCTTGGCGCCTTCCTTGGTGAAGAGGAGGGCGGCGGCGCGGCCGATGCCGCTGCCGGCGCCGGTGATGATGACGGATTTGCCTTGCAGACGGCCCATGCGTTTCTCCCTTTGGTGTGCCGCACGACGCTTGCCGCGCGACGGAATTTCAAACAAGATTTCAAACGGTAAAGTGTCTTGAGACACGTTCACACCTGACGTACAGCGACATCAAACGGGATGGAAGAGTTTCGATGGCAACCGCAGACAAGTCCAATGTGGTCACGACACGGTGGTGGTGGGTCCGTCACGCGCCGGTGCGCAATGACGGCGGCAACATCTACGGCCAGAGCGATCTCGCCTGCGACACCAGCGATACCTACGTGTTCAATGCTGTTGCCAAGGTGCTGCCACGCAAGGCGGTCTGGTATTCGAGCAATCTGATGCGCACACACCAGACCGCGGAAGCGATCTGGGCAGCAGGTTACCCGAAGCCCGCGTCGATGCCATGGGAAGCGGATCTCGCCGAGCAGAATCTCGGGAAGTGGCAGGGTATGAACCGCGCCGCGTTCATCGCAAGCCGTCCCGTCGGTTCGAGCTGGTTCGCCGACATCAACGAGCCTGCGCCGGGCGGCGAAAGTTTCATGGACCTCTACAACCGTACGCGCCGCACCATCGAGCGGATCAACAACGAGGCCGGCGGGCAGGACATCATCGCGGTCGCGCATGGCGGCACCATCAAGGCGGCGATCGGCCTTGCGCTCGACGGCCAGGTGGAGCGGGCACTGTCGTTCGACATCGACAATGTGTCGATCACGCGGCTCGATTATTTCGCAAGCCCCGAGCGCACGGTGTGGCGGCTGCCGATGGTGAACCAGCAGCCCTGGATCGCCGATGACGCGCACGCGGCAATGCATCAGCCGGCGGGACCGGAAGTCAAGAAGCTCGCCTGAAGCCGTTGCCCGCTTGCGCGGGCGCGGCGTAAGCTTCAAGCCAAATCAAATCATACTCTGGGAGAGAAACATGACCTTGTTCGACATGAAGGGGAAAGTCGCCGTCATCACCGGATCGACGCGCGGCATCGGGCTTGCGATCGCCGAGCGCATGGCCGAGCACGGCGCCAAGGTCGTGATCTCCTCGCGCAAGGCCGACGTCTGCGACCAGGTCGCTAAGGGCATCAACGACAAGTTCGGCAAGGGCACCGCGGTCGCGATCGCCGCCAACATCTCGTCGAAGGAAAATCTGCAAAACCTCATCGACGAGAGCAATCGCGCCTTCGGCAAGATCGACGTGCTGGTCTGCAATGCCGCGTCGAACCCGTATTACGGTCCGCTTGCCGGCATCTCCGACGATCAGTTCAGGAAGATTCTCGACAACAACATCGTCGCCAACAACTGGCTGATCTCGATGGTGGTGCCGCAGATGATCGAGCGCAAGGACGGCTCGATCATCATCGTCTCCTCGATCGGCGGATTGAAGGGCTCGACCATCCTCGGCGCCTACGCGATCTCCAAGGCCGCCGACATGCAGCTCGCGCGCAACCTCGCCTGCGAATACGGCAAGGACAACATCCGCGTGAACTGCATCGCGCCCGGTCTGATCAAGACCGATTTCGCCAAGGCGCTGTGGGACAATCCGGAGAACCTGAAGGCCTCGACCTCGCGCTCGCCGCTGCTCCGCATCGGCATCCCCGACGAGATCGCCGGCGCCGCCGTGTTCCTGGGATCGAAGGCCGGAGACTTCATGACCGGCCAGACCATGGTGATCGACGGCGGCGCGACGATCAGCTGAGGCGTTAGAGCGTCATCCCGGGGCGCGCTTAGCGCGAACCCGGGATCTCGAGATTCTCTGGTGCGCAACTGCGCACCAGAGCTCGATGCTTTGCATCGCCCCGGAATGACCCTTCGGGTCAATCCACCGCCGCGTAAACCAGATCCCGCACCAGCGTCCGCGTGTAATCGCGCTGCCCCGGTCCCTGCGACATAAACACGACGAACAGATCCTCCTTCGGGTCGATCCAGAAGAACGTCCCGGCAATGCCGCTCCAGAAATACTGGCCGACGCTGCCGGGGAAGGGCGCGATGCCGGCCTCGCGGCGGACGGCGAAGCCGAGACCGAAACCATGGCCGGGCGACAGCAGCGTGCCGTTGGTCACGACGTGTGGTCCGAGGTGATCGGACGCCATCAGCTCCAGCGTCTTGCGCCCGATGATCCTGACACCGTCGAGCGTGCCGCCGTTGCGCAGCATCAACGCGAAGCGGGCATAGTCCATCGTGGTCGAGACGAGGCCGCCACCGCCGGATTCCATGACCGGCTGCTCCAGCATGTTGAACAGCGCGACCTTGTCGCCGGTCCAGGGATCGGCCGCGAATGGCTCGGCGAGCCTGCTGGCATTGGCCTCGCTGGTCGAGAAGCCGGTTTCGGTCATCTGGAGCGGGGCGAGGATGCGCTCCGTCAGGAACGTGCCGAGCGACTTGCCGCTGACGACCTCGATGATGCGGCCGAGGATGTCGGTGGAGCGGCTGTAGTTGAACTCGTCGCCGGGGTGGCAGACCAGCGGGAAGCTCGCCACCAGCGCGGCGTGCTCCGCATTGGTGATCTTGCGGCTGCGCACCCGGGAGTCCTGGTAGATCTTGTGCACGGGGCCGTCGCCCTGGTGCTCGTAGGTCAGGCCCGAGGTGTGGCGGAGCAGGTCCTGCACCGTCATCGGCCGCTTGGGCGGAACCAGTTCCAGTCTGCCGCCGCTGACCACGCCGACTTTCTGGTCTGCGAACTCCGGAATGAACTTGGCGACGGGATCGCCGAGCAGGAGGTGGCCGTCTTCGACCAGCGCCATGATGCCGACCGAGACGATCGGCTTGGTCATCGAGAAGATCCGGAAGATCGAATCAAGCGCCATCGGCGCTGATACAGCCGGGCTCTGCTTGCCGAGCGCCTCGAACCAGCCGACCTGGCCGCGCCGCGCCACCAGTACGGTCACCCCGGGGACGGTTCCCTTGTCGATCTCGCGCTTGAACGCGTCCGACATCGCCTGGAGGCGGGGGCGCGACAGGCCCAGCGTCTCGGGCTTGGCCTCGGGCAGAGGCGGGGTTTTTGGCGCGGTTGCAGAATTGAGGGCGGCTGTCGCAGAGGCTGTCGCAGTCATGGGCACTCCCGGTTGCTCTTATTATCGGGAACGGACTGTGGCCCAGAAGGCGCGGCACGAACAAGCGAAGCCAGCGCGCTTCACCCTTGCAATCCGTCCTTGCAATCCGGGCGCCCCCTGTGCTTGAAAGCGGCCCTGATCCTGAGCGGCGACGCGAGGGTCCGTAGGAGTGTAGCTCAATTGGTAGAGCACCGGTCTCCAAAACCGGGGGTCGCAGGTTCGAGCCCTGCCACTCCTGCCAGCTAATCCACAATGGGATCGACAGGCAGGACGGCGCCAGGCCGAAAGCTCGGACCGTGGATCATGTGGACTGGGTAAGCCCTTGATCCGGATCAGGTCCGCAAGGCGGGGCCGCAAGCTGCCCGGCCTGCCAGACCTTGACCTTTGGCCCCATCCGCAGTAGATACCCGGCACTCGCAGCCGGCCCGTTAGACGCGGATCTCCGGCGCGGCTTTGAAATCCCCGAACAATCGAGCCCGGTTTCCGGCTCATCCTTCGAGATAGAGGGCTGGGCCAACGGCGGCTGTTCGGATCCCTGAAATTCATTCGCGTCTGTCGACGGACGTTGGACATCAAACGATGGCAGTCAGCCCGTTCAAGTTTTTGCAGGAAGTGCGCTCGGAGACCGCCAAGGTCACCTGGCCGACCCGTCGTGAGACCACGATCACCACCATCATGGTGTTCGTGATGGTCGCCGTGGCCTCGATCTTCTTCTTCGCCGCCGACCAGATCATCCGTTATCTCATCACCTTCCTTTTGGGCATCCACTGATGGCAACAGCCGCTGCAACCCAATCGTCCGACAAGCGCTGGTACATCGTCCACGCCTATTCGAACTTCGAGAAGAAGGTCGCCGAATCGATCCGCGAGCAGGCCAAGCAGCGCGGGCTCGAGGAGCTGTTCGAGCTGGTGCTGGTTCCGACCGAGAAGGTCACGGAAGTGCGCCGCGGCCGCAAGATCGACGCCGAGCGCAAGTTCTTCCCGGGCTATGTGCTGGTGAAGATGAAGCTGACCGACGAGGCGTTCCATCTGATCAAGAACACGCCGAAGGTCACGGGCTTCCTCGGCGCCGAGAACAAGCCGATGCCGATCTCGGAATCCGAGGCCATGCGCATCCTGCATCAGGTGCAGGAGGGCGTGGAACGGCCGAAGGCGTCGGTGTCGTTCGAGATCGGCGAGAACGTGCGCGTGGCCGATGGCCCGTTCGCCTCGTTCTCGGGTGTGGTCGAGGAAATCGACGAGGCGCGCTCGCGCGTGAAGGTCGCGGTGTCGATCTTCGGTCGCGCCACGCCGGTCGAACTGGAATTCGGTCAGGTCGAGAAGGTCTGACCGGGTAACGCGCGAGACTTCGGTCTCACGCAACAAGAGGCCGTGGGAGGGAGAGGGCGGTTGCCAGCCGCATCCGACCCAGACCACGAACCTGAAACCGCCGGCCTGGCCGGCACAACAGGAGTGATACATGGCAAAGAAAGTGACCGGATACCTGAAGCTTCAGGTCCCGGCCGGTGCGGCGAATCCCTCGCCCCCGATCGGTCCCGCGCTCGGTCAGCGCGGTCTCAACATCATGGAGTTCTGCAAGGCGTTCAACGCCCAGACCCAGAAGGAAGAGAAGAACACCCCGATTCCCGTCGTGATCACGATCTACGCCGATCGTTCGTTCACGTTCGAGATGAAGACCCCCCCGATGTCCTTCTTCCTCAAGCAGGCTGCCAAGATCCAGTCCGGCTCGAAGGCGCCGGGCCGTGACAAGGCCGGCAAGGTGACCAAGGCGCAGGTGCGCGAGATCGCCGAGAAGAAGATGAAGGATCTCAATTGCGATTCCATCGAGTCGGCCATGAAGATGGTCGAGGGCTCCGCCCGTTCGATGGGTCTGGAAGTTGCGGGGTAAGCGGTCATGGCAATCGGAAAGCGTTTGAACAAAGCCCGCGAAGGTGTTGACCGCGAAAAGCTTTACCCGCTCGCGGACGCCATCAAGATGGTCAAGGAACGCGCCAAGGCGAAGTTCGACGAGACCATCGAGGTCGCGATCAATCTCGGCGTCGATCCGCGTCACGCCGACCAGATGGTCCGCGGTGTCGTGACCCTGCCGAACGGCACCGGCCGTACGCTCCGCGTCGGCGTGTTCGCCCGCGGTGCCAAGGCTGACGAGGCCAAGGCCGCAGGTGCCGACGTCGTCGGCGCCGAAGACCTGGTCGAGAAGGTGCAGAACGGCTCGATCGATTTCGACCGCTGCATCGCCACTCCCGACATGATGCCGCTGGTCGGCCGTCTCGGTAAGGTGCTGGGCCCGCGCGGCCTGATGCCGAACCCGAAGATCGGCACCGTGACCATGGACGTCACCGGCGCGGTGAAGGGTGCCAAGGGCGGCTCGGTCGAGTTCCGCGTCGAGAAGGCCGGCATCCTGCAGGCCGGCGTCGGCAAGGCCTCGTTCACCGAGGAGAAGCTGGTCGAGAACATCAAGGCCCTGGCTGACGCTGTCACCAAGGCAAAGCCGGCCGGCTCCAAGGGTACTTACATCCAGCGCGTTGCGGTGTCCTCGACGATGGGCCCGGGCGTGAAGGTCGAGCCGGGCACCATTCTCGGCTGAGGTTTGGAAATTGCATGAGGCGAGGGGCGGAATTGGGCAACCGATTCCGCCCCTCGTCGTTTGTGACGGCGTTCATCGGAAGCAAGAACCGGGAAACAAGAACAATGGCTGACAAGGTCCTGATCTACTCGCGCTTTCCGAAGACGATGATGGCGCGTTTCGCCGAGCGGTTCGAACTGCTCGACACTGGCGGCAAGCCCGCGCGCGAGGTGTTTTCGGCCGATGAGCTCGGCGGCATCCGCGCGATGCTCACCGCTGGCGGTACGCCGCTGGGCGCCGAGGCGATGGACCTGTTCCCAAAACTCGGCGCCATCGTCTGCTACGGCACCGGTTATGACGGCGTCGACCTGAAGGCCGCGGCCGCCCGCAACATCGCGGTCGGCCACAGCCCGGGTGCCAATGCGGCCTCGGTCGCCGATATCGCAATGACCCTGATGCTGGCAACGACCCGGCGGATCCTGGTCGCCGACCAATATGTCCGCAGCGGCGACTGGGCGGGATCGAAGCAGTCGCCGATGATGCGGCCGCAGGCCGGCATGCCCGGCCGCCGCATCGGCATCTACGGCATGGGCGAGATCGGCCGCAAGATTGCCGCCCGCTGCGCCGCGTTCGAGAGCGAGGTCGGCTATTTCAGCCGCAGCAAATACGATCTGCCCTATCAATTTTTCCCGACGCTGGAGGCGCTCGCCGATTGGTGCAGCGTGCTGATGATCGCGGTCCGGGCAGGGGCCGAGACCCAGCACGTCGTCAACGCCGATATCCTCAGGCGCCTCGGGGAGCACGGCTACGTCGTCAACATCTCCCGCGGCTCGGTGATCGACGAGAAGGCCCTGGTCGCGGCGCTCTCCGACAAGACCATCGCCGGCGCCGGCCTCGATGTCTTCGAGAAGGAGCCGCACGCCCCCGACGCGCTGACCGCGCTGCCCAACGTGGTGTTAGCCCCGCATATCGGCGGTCACACGCTCGACTCGCACATCGCTATGCAAAACTGCGTGCTGGCGAACCTGACCGCGTTCTTCGAGGGCAAGCCGCTGCCCTACGGCGTGAGAGCCGACTAGCGGCCAGCGAACTCTCGGAACCACTCCTGCAGGTCGCGTCGCAGCTTCTCGTCTGGCACGGCCGCGATGCGGACGGCTGCCAGCTGACGCAGCAGGCTGGTCGCCGTGGTCACCGATTTCTCGTCGGGATTGCGGTTCCAGCCCGCGGCAGTGAGATAATCATGTAGCAGCTTGTCGGGTACCCGATCGAGCTGGTGTGCGAAGAATTCGCGTTCCTCATCCCTGCGGAAAAAATAGACTCTCTTGAATGCGATTGCGCGTCGCGCGAACGCGTCGCTCGCATCGTCCTGGACCAAGCGGAAACGCCGCTGCTGTTCGGAGAGATAGTTCTCGGACCCGAGCCGCGGCTGATCGTCGTGCGCGAGACGCAACGCCATTTCGTATTGCCATATCTGAAGATCGCGCCGGGTGGCAAAGATTTCCTCGGCCTGTGGCATGTAGGCCGTAAGCTCTTCGCGGTGCATTCTAATTTGGAAACGCGCCTGGGTGTGGTCGCTGCCGTCGACGATCGGATTGCTGATGAGCGCAATGATGTCTTCGACGAATTTGCGCTTGCGTCGCGGTTGAGCCGCGCCCAGAATTTGTAGAGCTTCTGATCATCGCAGCATTGGACAAATCGCGCCGCGACTCCGATGAGTTCGTCATCGACGTATCCGCTGCCTTGAACCTGAAGGGCGATATCGAGCGCGGGGAACGGATTTTTCGTGAGGGCCAGCTGCTGTGCGCGCTGGGAGAGCTCGACATTGCTCGTTTCGACGAATTTCAGTGGCGCTTTCCAGTCAATTCCATAGACGGCGGCGGCGAGATCCTCGCCCGAGAACGCGGGTCCCCCCACTTGAATCGACTGACGTGGCCCGACCGAGGCATACGTCCAGAGTGGCGTTGGGTGAGGGTTGTTGCCAAGAAACGGCAGGTAACTCAGAACGGTTTGGCGGCCGTAGCGCCACGTCGCCGCAACGCGCTCGTCGCCATCCTGTCGGATGCTAATGGTGCCGGAGTTACAGCAGCCGTCGCCGAGAAGCGGCTCCGCGGGCTGGGTGCGGATCACAAGGCCGTCCGGAATGGCAACCAAAATGGTGGTCTTCAGGCACTGATCGGTGCGTCCAGAGCTGCGCAGCTGGCTGGAGCGGAGCAACTCGTCTGCATCGCAATCCTTGGCCGCGGCAAGCTGTGTCGCATGAATTGCACCTACGCGGCCCTGTTTGTCGGTCTGAGCGTGGACGAAGCTGTCGATGGTGTGGTCAACGAGGAGCGTGATGCTTCCGCAGCACGGCTGTCCCGGACCCACGATCGTGAGCGTCCGCATGCTGCGCAACTCGGCCGGCACCGGACGGCTGGCGAGTGACTGATCCAAATCCCTGGCGAACTCGTGCCGGTTCCAGACCGAAGCGAAGTACCATGCTGCAAAGAACAGGAGCGGAGCGACAGTCAGGCCCGGAAGTTTCCGATAGATCCCGAATATCGCGATCCCGCTGATGGCGACGAGCCAGGGGAAATTCAGGTATCCGGGCATGACGGCGAGAGCCAAGACGCCCAAAAGTCCGAACCATCCGCCCATCAAATGCGGTAAGTTCAGCAACGACACGTAGGTACCTGCAAGCGCCACGAGACCGAGAAGAAGAGTGGCGGCGTGCCGGATCATTGCTGTCGAACCTGTTCCCCAGAGGATGTGGGTTCAACCTGTAGCTGAGAGACGTTGCTTGATCCGTAATGCGTGCATTCCGATGTGCTATCGGGCAAAAAGGCTTCGCTAACCTTCTGCCGGAACGCGCCTTCGCGCGGTCTTAACCCCCGCCGGCAACGGATTGGAACTGGTGTGAATTTTGCTCTTGGCAATCGGGCTCCGAGCGGTTAAAGAACCGCTTCCGGACGTGCCGGCCTCGGCTGGCGCGTTCGTGCACGCATTCAAAAATCCGACACGACAGGAGATCATTCCTTTTCAGGACGTCCGTGAGGATTTGCCCGGAAAAGGAAGGAAAACCCGTCAGTTGGTGGGATGCGGGCAGAGGTCGGGCGGTTCGCCGGCTGACCTTGTCCTGTCCAAGACTGCAGGCGCCCGCGAGAAAATTCGATTTCTCAACGGCTTAATCGCATGGCCTGCATAGACGGGTGAAGACCGGATTTCACTTCGCACCCTGCCTTAAGGGCTGGTTTGCGAAACGGGTCTGGTTCGGACCTCGACACGCCGTGGGCCTTCAGGGGCTCCCGGAGGGCAGGCTTTGAATTGTCGTCTCGCCCGGCGCGTGTCCGATGGGTTTTGGCCCGGAGGTTCAGGTTTTGGGTGGGACGATGGGTGCAACCCGGCGGTCCCGCTTTCGCGATGACCGCCAACCGGAAAGAGCTTGCTGTGGAACGAGCGGCAAAAAAGGAAGCGGTCGAACAGCTCAATGGGGTCTTCAAGACCACGAGCGTCGCGGTCGTTGCCCAATATTCCGGCCTCACCGTTGCCCAGATGCAGAAGCTGCGCACGCAGATGAAGCAGGCTGGCGCCTCGGTGAAGGTCTCGAAGAACCGTCTCGCCAAAATTGCTCTTGAAGGCACTGACGTCGTTGCCATCGGCCCCATGCTGAAGGGGCCGACCGTGATCGCTACTTCGAACGATCCGGTGGCGGCGCCAAAGGTCGCCATCGAATTCGCCAAGGCGAACGAAAAGTTCGTCATCGTCGGCGGCTCGATGGGGAAGACCGTCCTGAATGTCGACGGCGTGAAGGCGCTTGCCTCGCTGCCGTCGCTTGATGAACTGCGCGGCAAGATCGTCGGCCTGCTTGTGGCCCCGGCGACCAAGCTCGCTCAGCTCGCCAACGCGCCCGCGGGCAAGCTCGCGCGCGTCATCCAGGCTCATGCCTCAAAGGGCGAAGCGGCCTGACGCCCTTCGCAAAACTCAAACCCGAACCAGACTTACATTCAAGGAAACTGAACAATGGCTGACTTGCAGAAGATCGTTGACGACCTCTCGAGCCTCACCGTGCTCGAAGCTGCCGAACTCGCGAAGCTCCTCGAAGAGAAGTGGGGCGTTTCGGCTGCCGCGGCTGTCGCCGTGGCTGGCCCGGCTGGTGGTGGCGCTGCTGCCGCTCCGGCGGAAGAGAAGACCGAGTTCACGGTTGTTCTCGCCAACGCCGGCGACAAGAAGATCGAGGTCATCAAGGAAGTCCGCGCCATCACCGGCCTGGGCCTGAAGGAAGCAAAGGACCTCGTCGAGGGTGCGCCGAAGCCTGTCAAGGAAGGCGTGAACAAGGACGAAGCCGAGAAGATCAAGGTCCAGCTCGAGAAGGCTGGCGCGAAGGTCGAGCTCAAGTAAGCAACGCTTACTGGCGCGAGATCCCGGGCAAGCATCAGCGAGACCGGGGTCTCGGTCCACGCCTTGAAGGGGTGGGCCAGATGCAAAAGGCGTGCGACGGAACGTCCCGACGCAGGTCGAACACGAAAAAGTGTGGGGATTTGAGGGTTTACCCCTCGAATCTCCACTATTGTCGCCCCATATCGGTTCGGCAGCACGAAAGCGCGGTGGGCAGGGATGCCGGATTTCCCTGTAAGCCGTTGGGAGAGCAGGCTATTTCGGGCTTTTGCAGTCCGTGAAGACGATCGTTGTGACGGGCGGGCGCGCACCAGCGCCCCGCGCGTCGTTTTGCGTTTTGAAGGTCTGAAGAACAGATTCAGGACATTCCCGCCTGAAACTGAGTCTCCGGCCCCCAAAGCGGGTTCGAAAAATTCAACCCGGGGAGCGGTGGCAGCCGCGTTCCGGACGGCGCGCCCAGAGCGGGCGACGAAAATGAGAGGCCACGATGGCGCAGCAGACATTCACCGGTCGCAAACGCGTTCGCAAGTTCTTCGGACACATCAAGGAAGTCGCCGAGATGCCGAACCTCATCGAGGTTCAGAAGGCGTCCTACGACCAATTCCTGATGGTCGACGAACCCCAGGGCGGGCGGTCCGATGAGGGCTTGCAGGCGGTGTTCCGCTCGGTGTTCCCGATCTCGGATTTCTCGGGCACCTCGATGCTGGAATTCGTCCGCTACGAGTTCGAGCCGCCGAAATACGACGTCGACGAGTGCCGCCAGCGCGGCATGACCTTCGCGGCACCCCTCAAGGTGACGCTGCGCCTCATCGTGTTCGATATCGACGAGGAAACCGGCGCGAAGTCGGTGAAGGACATCAAGGAGCAGGACGTCTACATGGGCGACATCCCGCTCATGACGATGAACGGCACCTTCATCGTCAACGGCACCGAGCGCGTCATCGTCTCGCAGATGCACCGTTCGCCGGGCGTGTTCTTCGACCACGACAAGGGCAAGACCCATTCCTCGGGCAAGCTGCTGTTCGCCGCCCGCGTCATTCCGTACCGCGGCTCCTGGCTCGACATCGAGTTCGACGCCAAGGACATCGTCTATGCGCGTATCGACCGTCGCCGCAAGATTCCGGTGACGTCGCTGATGTTCGCCCTCGGCCTCGACGGCGAGGCGATCCTGTCCACGTTCTACAAGAGGATTCTCTACAAGCGGACCAAGGAAGGCTGGCGCGTTCCGTTCGACGCCAACCGTTTCCGTGGCTACTCGACCATCAACGACCTGATCGACGCCGACACCGGCAAGGTCGTGCTCGAGGCCGGCAAGAAGCTCACCGTGCGCGGTGCGCGCCAGATGCAGGAGAAGGGCCTGAAGGCGCTGCGCCTGTCGGATGAGGAGCTCGTCGGCAACTACCTCGCCGAGGACCTCGTCAACCCGAAGACCGGCGAGATCCACGCGGAGGCCGGTGAAGAGATCACCGACAAGTCCATGAAGGCCCTCAACGAGCAGGGCTACAAGGAGCTGCCGCTGCTCGACATCGACCACGTCAATGTCGGCGCCTACATCCGCAACACGCTCTCGGCCGACAAGAACATGACGCGCGAGGACGCGCTGTTCGACATCTACCGCGTGATGCGTCCGGGCGAGCCGCCGACGCTGGATTCGGCGCAGGCCATGTTCCAGTCGCTGTTCTTCGACGCCGAGCGCTATGACCTGTCCGCGGTCGGTCGCGTCAAGATGAACATGCGCCTCGACCTCGATGCGCCCGACACCCAGCGTACGCTGCGCAAGGAAGACATCCTCTCCGTCATCAAGACGCTGGTGGATTTGCGCGACGGCAAGGGCGAGATCGACGACATCGACCATCTCGGCAACCGCCGTGTGCGCTCGGTCGGCGAGCTCATGGAGAACCAGTACCGCATCGGCCTGTTGCGCATGGAGCGCGCGATCAAGGAGCGCATGTCCTCGGTCGACATCGATACGGTCATGCCGCAGGACCTGATCAACGCCAAGCCGGCGGCTGCCGCCGTGCGCGAGTTCTTCGGCTCCTCGCAGCTCTCGCAGTTCATGGACCAGACCAACCCGCTGTCGGAGATCACCCACAAGCGCCGTCTCTCGGCACTTGGACCGGGCGGTCTGACCCGCGAGCGCGCCGGCTTCGAGGTGCGCGACGTGCATCCGACGCATTACGGTCGTATCTGCCCGATCGAGACGCCGGAAGGTCCGAACATCGGCCTGATCAACTCGCTCGCGACCTTCGCGCGCGTGAACAAGTATGGCTTCGTCGAGACGCCGTACCGCAAGGTCAAGGACGGCCGCGTCACCGACGAGGTCGTGTATCTCTCGGCGATGGAAGAGGGCCGCTACACGGTCGCGCAGGCCAACGTGCCGCTCGATCCGAAGGGCCGCTTCACCGAAGACCTCGTGGTCTGCCGTCACGCCGGCGAAGTCTTGCCGGTGACGCCGGACAAGGTCGACTACATGGACGTGTCGCCGAAGCAGCTCGTGTCGGTCGCCGCGGCGCTGATCCCGTTCCTCGAGAACGACGACGCCAACCGCGCGCTGATGGGCTCGAACATGCAGCGCCAGGCGGTGCCGCTGGTTCGCGCCGAGGCGCCGTTCGTCGGCACCGGCATGGAAGGCGTGGTCGCGCGTGACTCGGGTGCCGCCATCGCGGCGCGCCGCTCGGGCGTGATCGACCAGATCGACGCGACCCGCGTCGTCATCCGCGCCACGGAAGATCTCGACCCGACCAAGTCGGGCGTCGATATCTACCGGCTGATGAAGTACCAGCGCTCCAACCAGTCGACCTGCATCAACCAGCGTCCGCTGGTGAAGGTCGGCGACATCGTCAAGAAGGGCGACATCATCGCCGACGGTCCGTCGACCGATCTCGGCGAGCTCGCGCTCGGCCGTAACGTGCTCGTCGCGTTCATGCCGTGGAACGGCTACAACTTCGAAGACTCGATCCTGCTCTCCGAGCGGATCGTGAAGGAAGACGTGTTCACCTCGATTCACATCGAAGAATTCGAGGTGATGGCCCGCGACACCAAGCTCGGACCCGAGGAAATCACCCGCGACATTCCGAACGTCTCGGAAGAAGCGCTGAAGAACCTCGACGAAGCCGGTATCGTCTACATCGGTGCGGAAGTGCGCGCCGGCGACATCCTGGTCGGCAAGATCACGCCGAAGGGCGAAAGCCCGATGACGCCGGAAGAAAAGCTCCTGCGCGCCATCTTCGGCGAAAAGGCCTCCGACGTTCGCGACACCTCGCTGCGCGTTCCTCCGGGCGTGCAGGGCACGATCGTGGAAGTGCGCGTGTTCAACCGTCACGGCGTCGACAAGGACGAGCGTGCGCTGGCGATCGAGCGGGAAGAGATCGAGCGTCTGGCCAAGGACCGCGACGACGAGCAGGCGATCCTGGACCGCAACGTCTACAACCGTCTTGCCGAGCTGCTCGAAGGGCGGCAGGGCATTGCGGGTCCGAAGGGCTTCAAGAAGGACACCAAGATCACCCGTGCGGTGCTCGAGGAGTACCCGAAGTCGCAGTGGTGGCTGTTCGCCTCGCCGAACGACAAGCTGATGGCCGAGATCGAGGCCATGCGGAAGCAATACGACGAGTCGAAGAAGGGGCTGGAACAGCGCTTCCTCGACAAGGTCGAGAAGCTTCAGCGCGGTGACGAATTGCCGCCCGGCGTGATGAAGATGGTCAAGGTCTTCGTCGCGGTGAAGCGCAAGATCCAGCCCGGCGACAAGATGGCCGGCCGCCACGGCAACAAGGGCGTGGTGTCGAAGATCGTGCCGATCGAGGACATGCCGTTCCTCGAAGACGGTACGCATGCCGACATCGTGCTCAATCCGCTGGGCGTGCCCTCGCGCATGAACGTCGGACAGATCCTCGAGACCCATCTCGGCTGGGCCTGCGCCGGCCTCGGCAAGCGTATCGGCCAGACGGTCGATGCCTACCTGTCGAAGCAGGACATCAAGCCGCTGAAGGAAACCTTGAAGAAGGTCTACGGCGAGGACGAGACGATCAAGTCGCTCAACGACAACGAGCTGATCGAGCTCGGTCACAATCTGAGCCGCGGCGTGCCGATCGCGACGCCGGTGTTCGACGGCGCCAAGGAAGCCGACATCGAGGAGATGCTGAAGCTTGCCGGTCTCGACGCTTCGGGTCAGTCGACCGTCTATGACGGCCGCACCGGCGATCCGTTCGATCGCAAGGTGACGGTGGGCTACATCTACATGCTCAAGCTGCACCATCTCGTCGACGACAAGATCCATGCGCGTTCGATCGGTCCGTACTCGCTCGTCACCCAGCAGCCGCTGGGCGGCAAGGCGCAGTTCGGCGGCCAGCGCTTCGGCGAAATGGAGGTGTGGGCGCTCGAGGCTTACGGCGCGGCGTACACGCTCCAGGAGATGCTGACGGTGAAGTCGGACGACGTCGCCGGCCGCACCAAGGTGTACGAGGCGATCGTGCGCGGCGACGACACGTTCGAGGCCGGTATTCCGGAATCGTTCAACGTGCTGGTCAAGGAAATGCGCTCGCTCGGCCTCAACGTCGACCTGCACAACTCCAAGATGGGTCCGGCGCCGACGTCGGAAGCGGCCGAGTAATTCGACCTTTCATGCCCGGCCTTCACGGCCGGGCACTGGTGCCCCTCCCGAGGCCTTGAGGGCAGGGCGCCCCGCTTAAGTGATTTTCGAATTTGCGGCCGGAGGCGACCGGCACGCGAGGAGAAGACGATGAACCAAGAAATTATGAATCTCTTCAACCCGACGACGCCGGCTCAGGTCTTCGACCAGATCCGGATCTCGATCGCGTCTCCAGAGAAGATTCTGTCCTGGTCCTACGGCGAGATCAAGAAGCCGGAGACCATCAACTACCGTACCTTCAAGCCCGAGCGCGACGGCCTGTTCTGCGCCCGCATCTTCGGGCCGATCAAGGACTACGAGTGCTTGTGCGGCAAGTACAAGCGCATGAAGTACAAGGGCATCATCTGCGAGAAGTGCTCGGTCGAGGTCACGCTGTCGCGCGTCCGGCGCGAGCGCATGGGCCATATCGAGCTCGCAGCCCCCGTCGCCCACATCTGGTTCCTGAAGTCGCTGCCCTCGCGCATCGGCCTTCTGCTGGACATGACGCTGAAGGATCTCGAGCGGATCCTCTACTTCGAATATTACGTCGTGCTGGAGCCGGGCCTCACCGCGCTCAAGGACCGTCAGCTGCTGTCGGAAGACGAGTATCTGAAGGCGCAGGACGAGTACGGCCAGGATTCCTTCACCGCCATGATCGGCGCCGAAGCGATCCGCGAGCTGCTGAAGGGCATGGACCTCGAGAAGCTCGAGGCGACCTTGCGCCTCGAGATGCAGGAGACCGACTCCGACATCAAGCACAAGAAGCTCGCCAAGCGCCTGAAGATCGTGGAAGCGTTCCGCCACTCCGGCAACAAGCCGGAATGGATGATCATGACCGTGGTCCCGGTGATCCCGCCGGACCTGCGTCCGCTGGTGCCGCTGGACGGCGGCCGCTTCGCGACCTCGGACCTCAACGACCTCTACCGCCGCGTCATCAACCGCAACAACCGCTTGAAGCGGCTGATGGAGCTGCGCGCGCCCGACATCATCATCCGCAACGAGAAGCGCATGCTTCAGGAAGCGGTCGATGCGCTGTTCGACAACGGCCGCCGCGGCCGCGTCATCACGGGTGCCAACAAGCGCCCGCTGAAGTCGCTCGCCGACATGCTCAAGGGCAAGCAGGGCCGCTTCCGTCAGAACCTGCTCGGCAAGCGCGTCGACTATTCGGGCCGTTCGGTGATCGTGGTCGGTCCCGAGCTGCGCCTGCATCAGTGCGGCCTGCCGAAGAAGATGGCGCTCGAGCTGTTCAAGCCGTTCATCTATTCGCGGCTTGACGCCAAGGGCCTGTCCACCACCGTGAAGCAGGCGAAGAAGCTGGTCGAGAAGGAGCGGCCCGAGGTCTGGGACATCCTGGACGAGGTGATCCGCGAGCATCCCGTGCTGCTCAACCGCGCACCGACGCTGCATCGCCTCGGCATCCAGGCGTTCGAGCCCGTGCTGATCGAGGGCAAGGCGATCCAGCTTCACCCGCTGGTCTGCGCCGCGTTCAACGCCGACTTCGACGGCGACCAGATGGCCGTGCACGTTCCGCTGTCGCTCGAAGCGCAGCTCGAAGCGCGCGTCCTGATGATGTCGACCAACAACATCCTGCATCCGGCGAACGGCCAGCCGATCATCGTGCCGTCGCAGGACATCGTGCTCGGTCTCTACTACGTCTCGATCATGCGCGAAGGCCTGCCCGGCGAGGGCAAGATCTTCGGCGACATGGCCGAGCTCGAGCACGCGCTGCATGCGAGGGTCATCCACCTCCACACCAAGATCAAGTACCGGTGGCAGGGCATGGATGAGACCGGCAAGGTCTCGACGCGGTGGATCGAGACCACCGCGGGCCGCGTCATGCTCGGCAATCTCCTGCCGAAGAACCCGCGGATTTCGTACGAGATCATCAACAAGCTGATGACCAAGCGCGAGATCTCCGGCGTCATCGACCAGGTCTACCGCCACTGCGGCCAGAAGGAGACGGTGATCTTCTGCGACCGCATCATGGCGCTCGGCTTCTACAACGCGTTCAAGGCCGGCATCTCGTTCGGCAAGGACGACATGGTCGTGCCGCACGGCAAGTGGAAGATCGTCGACACCACCCGTACGCTGGCGAAGGATTTCGAGCAGCAGTACAACGACGGTTTGATCACCCATGGCGAGAAGTACAACAAGGTCGTCGACGCCTGGTCGAAGGCCACGGAAGAAATCGCCAAGGCGATGATGAAGGAGATCTCCGCCACCAAGAAGACGGCGAGCGGAGCCGATGCCGACATCAACTCGATCTACATGATGGCTCACTCCGGTGCCCGCGGTTCGCCGGCCCAGATGCGCCAGCTCGCCGGCATGCGCGGCCTGATGGCCAAGCCGTCGGGTGAGATCATCGAGACGCCGATCATCTCGAACTTCAAGGAAGGCCTCTCGGTGCTCGAGTACTTCAACTCGACCCACGGCGCCCGCAAGGGCCTCGCGGACACCGCGTTGAAGACCGCGAACTCGGGCTACCTGACCCGTCGTCTCGTCGACGTCGCGCAGGACTGCATCATCACGCAGAACGACTGCGGCACCAAGCTCGGCATCAAGATGCGCGCTATCGTCGATGCCGGCACCGTGGTTGCCTCGCTCGGCTCGCGCATCCTGGGCCGCACGGCCTGCGAAGACGTGCGCGACAGCTCGGGCAAGGTGATCATCAAGCGCGGTACGCTGATGGAAGAGAGCCATCTGGATGCCATCCATCAGGGTGGCGTGCAGGAGGTGAAGATCCGCTCGGCTCTGACTTGCGAACTCGTCAACGGCATTTGCGGCATGTGCTACGGCCGCGACCTCGCCCGCGGCACGCCGGTCAACCACGGTGAAGCCGTCGGCGTCATCGCGGCGCAGTCGATCGGCGAGCCGGGCACCCAGCTCACCATGCGCACCTTCCACATCGGTGGTGCGGCGCAGCTCAACGAGCAGTCGTTCGTCGAATCCAACTTCGACGGCAAGATCGTGATCCGGAACAAGGCCATCGCCCGCAACAGCGAAGGTCACCTGGTCGCGATGGTGCGCAACATGGTGGTGGCAATCGTCGATGCCGACGGCACCGAGCGTGCGACGCACCGTATCCAGTACGGCTCGCGCCTGCACGTCGACGAGGGCGACAACGTCAAGCGCGGCCAGCGCATCGTCGAGTGGGATCCCTACACCCGTCCGCTCCTCACCGAAGTCGAAGGTACCATCGGCTTCGAGGATCTGGTCGAGGGGCAGTCGATCTCGGAAACGCTCGACGAAGCCACCGGTATCGCCAAGCGCGTGGTCATCGACTGGCGCTCGACCCGCGGCGGCTCGGACCTGCGTCCGGCCATCGTGGTCAAGGGCAAGGACGGCAAGGTGCTCAAGCTCGCCCGTGGCGGCGATGCCCGCTACATGCTGTCGGTCGACGCCATTCTCTCGGTCGACGTCGGAGCAAAGGTCAACCCGGGCGACATCCTCGCCCGTGTCTCGACCGAAAGCGCCAAGACGCGTGACATCACCGGCGGTCTGCCGCGGGTGGCGGAACTGTTCGAGGCACGGCGTCCGAAGGATGCGGCGATCATCGCCGAAATCGCGGGCACCATCCGGTTCGGGCGCGACTACAAGAACAAGCGTCGCATCTCGATCGAGCCGATGGACAAGACCGACGAGCCGCGCGAGTACCTGATCCCGAAGGGCAAGCACATCCACCTTCAGGACGGCGACGTCGTCGAAAAGGGCGACTTCATCGTGGAAGGCAACCCGGCGCCGCACGACATCCTCGCGGTCAAGGGCATCGAGGAACTCGCGGCCTATCTGGTCAACGAAATCCAGGAGGTCTACCGGCTCCAGGGCGTGCTCATCAACGACAAGCACATCGAGGTGATTGTCCGTCAGATGCTCCAGAAGGTGGAAGTCACCGACCAGGGCGACACGGACATGATCTCCGGCGAGCAGGTCGACAAGATCGAGTTCGACGCGCTCAACGAGAAGGCCAAGGAAGAGGGCAAGAAGATTGCCACGGGGACGCCGGTTCTGCTCGGCATCACCAAGGCGAGCCTCCAGACCCGCTCCTTCTTCTCGGCGGCCTCGTTCCAGGAGACCACCCGCGTCCTCACGGAAGCGGCGGTCAACGGCAAGGTCGATCCGCTGGAAGGTCTCAAGGAGAACGTCATCGTCGGCCGGCTGATCCCGGCGGGCACCGGCGCCTCCATGGCCAAGATCCGCGAAGTCGCGATGAAGCGCGACAAGCTGATCCTGGACGAGCGCGAGAAGCAGGCGGCCGTCGTGTCGCCCGCACCGGAAGCTGAGCTTCCCGCGCTGCCGCCTGCGGAATAATGGTTCATCCGTAAGAATACGAGGATAACGAAAAGGCCGGCGAAAGCCGGCCTTTTTGCTGCTTTGTTTGCCCTGTTGCGTTGCGGGATCAACCTTTGTTCATCTTTCCTTCAGCCGCAAAAGCGCTTCTGCTAAGGGAACTTAGACCGGTGGTCCCGTGACGGGGGCAGGGCCGGAGACCACGGAACTCACATGCTTGATCTCGCAATCGTAGGCGGCGGCCCCGGCGGGCTGATGAGCGCCTGGTACCTGAAGCGTAAGCTCGGTGATCTCTGCCGCGTCACCATCTATGAGGCCTCTGACCGGCTCGGCGGCAAGATCGTCACGCGCAAATTCGATTCCGCGCCGGCGATGTACGAGGCCGGCGTTGCGGAGATCTACGACTACTCGATGACGGGTCCCGATCCGCTGCGCGAGCTGATCCAGCATTTCGGACTTCAGACCATTCCGATGGACGCCGAGCAGGTGCAGTTCGGCGGCGAGCTCCTCAACGACGTGCCGGGCATGCGCCGCAAATACGGCGACAAGACTGCGGCGGCGATCGAGGCATTCCGCAAGCGCTGTGCCGAGGCGATGTCGCCGATCGAATATTACGAGGGCGTCGGCGCGCACGACAACGAGAATCCCTGGGCCTACAAGACCGCCGAGCAGGTGCTCGACGAGGAGGTCGAGGACGAAACCGCAAAGCGTTTCTTCAAGGTGATGGCGCGCTCCGACATCGCGACCGAAAGCCACAACACCAACGGGCTCAACGCGCTCAAGAACTATCTGATGGATGTCGACGGCTATATCGGCCTCTATTCAATCCAGAACGGCAATGAGCAACTGATCGAGTGCCTGCAGTCGGAGGTCAATGCCGACATCCAGCTCAACCATCGCGTGCTCACCGTCGGCAAGGCGCCGACCGGCCGCTACCAGCTGAAGATGATGAACGGCAAGGGGCCGGAGACGCGCGACTTCGACCTCGTGCTGGTCTGCCTGCCGCATTCCTGGCTCGCCACCGTCGGCTGGGAAGGCGAGCAGCTGCGCAAGTCGATGGTCAAGCACGTCTCGTACTTCGATCGTCCCGCGCACTATCTGCGCGTCTCGATCCTGTTCGACACGCCGTTCTGGGGCGAGAAGATTCCCGGCGCCTGGTTCATGTCGGAAGCCTTCGGCGGCTGCTGTGTCTACAACGAGGGCGCGCGCCACGACGTCGGCAAGCACGGCGTGCTGAACTGGCTGATCCCGGGCTCCGACGCGCTGGCCTTCGCCAATCTGTCGGACCAGGAACTGATCGATGCCGCGCTGAAATCGCTGCCGGCCTCGCTCGGCGATGCGCGTTCGCATTTCGTGGAAGGCAAGATCCACCGCTGGCTGTCGTCGGTGAACGCGATCCCGGGCGGTTTGCCCGTGCGCGACGTCATGACCAACCACCGGCCGGAGCCGAAGGAGCACCCCGGCATCGTCGTGGTCGGCGACTATCTGTTCGACTCCACGCTGAACGGCCTGCTCGATTCCTCGGACGCTGCGACCGACATCATCCTGACCGAGATGATGCGCCTGCGCCGCGAACGTGCCCAGGAAGAGGGCCAGCCGGTCTCGGACAAGATCGACCGCGACTATTTCGAGAACTATCGCGGCCTCGGTCCTTACAGCGAGGCGTGGCGGCACTTCACCGATCCCGATTATCTCGGCAAGCTGATCGGCATCGTCTGGGGCAAGGCCAAGGGCGCCAAGCTGCTGGTCGCGGGCTCCGCCAGCGGCGAGCTGGTCGGCGCGCTGCGCGATCGCGGCATCGATGCTTGGGGCATCGAGAACAACCGCGCCATCCACGCCAGGACGCCGAAGGCGCTGAAGAAATACAACAAGCTCGGCTCGATCACCGACATGCCGTTCAAGGACGGCGCCTTCGACTTCGTGTTCGAGACCAGCCTCTGCCATGTTTCCCCGAAGCAGGTGGTCCGCGCGATCCGCGAGCTCAACCGTGTGGTCAGGACCGGCCTCGTGTTCGGCTCGATCACCTCGGACATGGCTTCGGTGGTGATCGACCGCTACGACCTCTTGCGCGGCGTCAAGAAGCTCGGCACCTGGTGGGAATGGTCCGAGCTGTTCTTCGGCAACGGCTTCGACCTGTCGATGCATCGCAAGGACTGCGCCGATGCGCTCTGGGAGGCGACGCTTGCCGCCAACAAGGGCCCGGGCCAGTGGTACGCCGACGCGGATTCCTTGCGCTATTCCTTCTTCGACAAGGTCGAGGACGAGGACGACGACTAGAGGCCGGCCCGGCCCGGCCTAGCCAATTGCTTTGCCGAATTCATCATGATCGCATAGAATCGGTGCGATAGCGGCTACCGCTATGTCCTGCTTTCTCCGCGGTCATGCCGGCCGTCAGCATCGGTTGGTTTCATGGCGTCCAAGCCCCTCCCGCCCGACAAACAGAAGCTCGCCGTGGAAGAGGCGGCCGAGCTCGACGACAAGCTCGTCCCCGCCAAGCCGGACCTCGAAGACGACGAGGACGACGAAGACGAGGAGGATGACGAGCTGGAGCTCGACGACGACGATGAGGACGAGGACCTCGTCGTCTTTACGGCGCGCGAGGCCGCCGGCGCGCTCGCGACCATCCTCGGTTTCGTCAAGCCCTTCCTGTCCAACTACAAGCGGATGCTGTCATTCGTGGCGTTCGGCGTCTTCGTCGAGACGCTGTTCAACGTCATCATGCCGCTCAGTCTGAAGTACCTGATCGACGACGCGCTCGGCGAGGAGGATTTCCAGGCGCTCTACAAGATCCTCGGCGTGCTCGCGGTCGCCGGCATCTTCACCTCGATCGTCGCGGTCTGGTACGAGCGCTGGGACGCGCGGCTGGCCGCCTGCATCATCTCCGACGTCCGCAAGCGCCTGTTCGAGCATGTCCAGGACCTGCCGGCGGCCTATTTCGGCCGCACCAAGCGCGGTGAGATCCTGTCGCGCTTTTCCGTCGATCTTTCGGCCTTCGAGGGCTCGGTCAAGACCTTCGCGAACAGCGCAGCGCTGCCGTTCCTGGAACTGATCGCCGGTATCATCCTGATGGTGTTCCTGAACTGGCAGCTCGCCGCGGTCGCGCTGCTGGTGTTCCCGATCACGCTGATCGGCCCGCGCATCCTCACCCCGAAGGCGGTGCAGGCCAATTACGAGCAGAAGCAGAACGAGAGCGCGCTGCTCGGCATGGTGCAGGAGAACGTGGCGGCGCAGGCCGTGATCAAGGCGTTCAGCCTGCAGCGCAAGATGTTCGGGTTCTTCCGCTTCCGCAACGACGAGACGCGCAACAAGATCGCCTCGGCCGCGTTCCTGTCGACCATGGTGGAGCGGACGGTCACCATTTCGGTTCTGCTGCTGCACCTCGTCGTGCTCGCGATCGGCGCTTATCTCGCGACCAAGGGCCAGATCACCATCGGCACCTTCGTCACCTTCGAGAGCGCGTTCTGGGAGGTCTCCTACAACATCGCCCACGTGATGCACTTCATCCCGGTGTCGATCTCCTCGGCCGCCGCGATCCGCCACATGCAGGAGCTGCTGGACGAGCCGACGCGCGGCGCCGATCGTCCCGGCGCGCCCGATCTGCCGCGCATCACCAACGACATCACCTTCGACCACGTAACGTTCCAATACGAAGGCAGCCAGACGCCGGTGCTGGACAATCTCAGCCTCAAGCTCAATGTCGGCAAGCGCATCGCCATCGTCGGACCCTCGGGCTCCGGCAAGAGCACGCTGCTGAATCTGATTCTGCGGCTCTACGTGCCAGACGAGGGGCGCGTCACCATCGACGGCGTCGACGTCCGCAAGGTGACGCTGGATTCGCTGCGCCGGAGCATGGCGGTGGTGTTCCAGGAAAACATGCTCTTCAACATGTCGATCCGCGAGAACATCCGGCTCGGCAAGGAAGGCGCGACCGACGAGGAGGTGGAGGACGCCGCCAAGAAGGCCGAGATCCACCGCTACATCATGAGCCTGCCGCAGCGATACGACACGCCGGTCGGCGAGCGCGGCGACACCCTGTCGGGCGGCCAGCGCCAGCGCATCGCGATCGCGCGCGCCATCATCCGTAACCCGTCCGTGCTGCTGCTGGACGAAGCCACCTCGGCGCTCGACCAGACCACGGAAGCCGCAATCAATCGCACGCTGCTGAAGGTCGCGAAGGGGCGTACCATGATCTGGTCGACCCATCGCCTGACCTCGGTGGTCGAGATGGATGAGATCATCGTGATCTCAGGGGGCAGGGCGATCGAGCGCGGCTCGCATGCCGAGCTGCTCGCCAAGAACGGCACCTATCGCAAGCTCTGGAACGACCAGATCCACCAGCCGCACGGCGCCGTGGCTCAGGCCGATGACGACAGCGACGATGACGACGAGGATGAGGACGACCTCGACGAGGATGATGAGGACGAAGACGACGAGGAGGAATGACCGAGGAAGTTCGGCTCCAGATCGAAGGCTCCTCCCAGCGGCCGCAATAGCCCCTGAACCGACCAGGCAAAGAAGCGCGCCCAGCGCTGCGCCGCCCAGTAGGGGCTCGTCGCAATCGAGACCGAGCGGAAGTCGAACGCCTTCGCCGCCGACCATTCGTCGCAGGCCCGCTTGACCGGGTCGGCGTAGAACGCGGCGATCTTGGCCGCGTCCATTCCGTCGGAGGCGAGCCAGTCAGGGATGTAGACGTTGCACAACCGCTCGACGTCGGTGAAGACCTTGTCGCAGCCGGTGCCGGCGGCGGGGCAGGACGTCGCGAAGGCGTCGCCCACCAGCACGAGGCCGGGCTGGCCGCCTGCGTCATTCTCGTAGAGATCGACCGGGCGGATCTTGATCTCGCCGGGGATGTCGAAGGCGCCGGTGATGCGCTTGAGCCGGGGCAGGGCGGCGTTCAGCGTCTCGCTAGGTGCGCGGCGCAGCTCGCGCAGCCAGGGATCGTCGAAGCTGCGATAGACGAACAGATTGGCGCGCATCCGCGTGCCGACCGGAAACAGCGTGATGTAGGGGATGCGGTCGCTCGGCCGTTCCGAGAAATAGGTCAACGCCGGGAAGTCGAACGAGCTCCGCCCCGCCGGCACCACGTCGAACCCGATCGAGATCGAATGGCAGGCGCTGACGACTCTTCGCGCGATTCCCAGCTGGTGGCGCAGGCCGACATTCAGGCCGTTGGCGAGCACGACGAGTCGGGCCGAGATCGTCTCGTCGTTGGAGAGCGTGATCTTTTGCCGCTCCGGGCTGGTCTCGAGCGAAACCGCCTTGGCACAGATGCGCTCGACGCCGGCAGGGATTTCGTCGCGGATGGCGTTGACGAGGGAATCGTAGAGCATGTTGAACTGCCGGCTCGGCGCCTTGTCGAGCAAATGGCCGAAGCGGGCGATCCAGTTCTCGCCGGCAAAGGTCGCGCGGCGGAGCACCGATTCTCCGATTCCGGTCTTCAGGAATCGCTCGACCTGCACGTGGCCGCTGAGTTTTTCGACCCGAAAGTCCGCCGGATAGCTCTCATGCGGATCGATCAGCACCGTCGAAATGCCGGCGCGGCCGAGCATTGCGGCGGCGGCCGACCCGGATAATCCTCCGCCGATAATGGCGATGTCGGTGTACCGCATGACGCAATTCTCTGCCGAAGGCGGCAGATTGACGCATCAACAGGAAAAAAAGCCTTAGCAGGAGTCATAAAAGTATATTTCGCCCGGGTATAATCGTCCCTGGGCTAGCGGAACCAAGGTCCCATCCCCATATCCGAGGGGCGCGGGGAGAGCGGGCAAACAGCGATTTCGGCAGATGCCACAAGCGCTTTCTGACTGTCGTTTCGCCTTGACTTGACCGATTCTCACTTATAGAAAGCGCCTCACTTAACGACAGGCGGTGAGCATCGCCAGCGTCGGAACGGGCCACCCGTTTGATCCCATTGGGGTCACCAGGACGGGCACCAACCTCGACGAATGCCGCTCAAACGCTGTCGATCATAGCTAGGCAATGCCAGTGCGATTTTAGGTCTCTTGAGCCCGTTCTCTTGAGGTCGAATTCGGATGCATGACCTCGGTGCGCGGGCCGCGGCTTTACGCTGATCGGTCTCGATACTGCGGTCCTCTGTGGCGTCGAAGCGCTTTCCGCTCGTTGATGGAGTGGTTGGCGCAATTTCGCTTTGTGCGGATTGTTCCGTGCGAGGCACCCCGTCGGGCGGGTTGCTCGAAAGAATTTGCGGTCCCGGCAACGGGCCGCGGCAAGACAGCGGACCCGGAAGGGCCCGCGACAGAACAAAGGGTAAGGCCAGGATGCCGACGATCAACCAGCTGATCGCTCAACCGCGTGAAGTGCAGAAGTCGCGCAAGAAGGTGCCGGCGCTGCAGCAGTCGCCGCAGAAGCGTGGTGTTTGCACCCGCGTCTACACCACGACCCCGAAGAAGCCGAACTCGGCGCTTCGTAAGGTTGCCAAGGTGCGCCTGACCAACGGCTTCGAGGTGATCGGCTACATCCCGGGTGAAGGCCATAACCTTCAGGAGCACTCGGTGGTCATGATCCGCGGCGGCCGCGTCAAGGACTTGCCCGGCGTGCGCTATCACATCCTCCGCGGCGTTCTGGATACCCAGGGCGTCAAGAACCGTAAGCAGCGTCGTTCGAAGTACGGCGCGAAGCGTCCGAAGTAAGCGGGAACCAGCTCAATGTCTCGTCGCCACTCAGCGGAAAAGCGCGAAGTCCTTCCCGATCCGAAGTTCGGGAACATCATCGTCACGAAGTTCATGAACTCGGTGATGTACGCCGGCAAGAAGTCGGTCGCCGAAGGCATCGTCTACGGTGCGTTTGGCATCATCGAAACCAAGACCAAGCAGAACCCGCTCGGCGTATTCGAGCAGGCGCTCGAGAACGTCATGCCGACGATCGAAGTGCGCTCCCGCCGCGTCGGCGGCGCGACCTACCAGGTTCCGGTCGAAGTTCGTTCGACCCGCCGTCAGGCGCTGGGTATCCGCTGGCTGATCTCGGCCGCGCGCGAGCGCAACGAGAAGACGATGACCGAGCGGCTCTCGGCCGAACTGCTGGATGCCTCGAACAACCGCGGCAACGCCGTCAAGAAGCGTGAAGATGTGCACCGGATGGCCGAAGCCAACCGCGCCTTCTCGCACTATCGCTGGTAACGGCGACACACGGAATCTAAGGAACAGCCCATGCCTCGCGTTCATGCCATAGAGAACTACCGCAATTTCGGTATCATGGCGCATATCGATGCCGGCAAGACCACGACCACCGAGCGCATCCTCTATTACACCGGCAAGAGCCACAAGATCGGCGAAGTGCACGAAGGTGCCGCGACGATGGACTGGATGGAGCAGGAGCAGGAGCGTGGCATCACGATCACCTCGGCTGCGACCACCGCGTTCTGGGCCGGCAAGCGCCTGAACATCATCGACACTCCCGGCCACGTCGACTTCACCATCGAAGTCGAGCGTTCGCTGCGCGTGCTCGACGGCGCCGTCTGCGTGCTCGACTCGAACCAGGGCGTCGAGCCCCAGACCGAGACCGTCTGGCGCCAGGGCGACAAGTACAAGGTTCCGCGCATCGTCTTCGCCAACAAGATGGACAAGACAGGCGCCGACTTCTTCAAGTGTCTGGCCGACATCGTCGACCGCCTCGGCGCCAAGCCGATCGCGATCCAGCTTCCGATCGGTGCCGAGAACAACTTCAAGGGTCTCGTCGACCTCGTGAAGATGCAGGGCATCATCTGGAACGATGAATCGCTCGGCGCGAAGTTCGACTATGTCGACATCCCGGAAGATCTAGTCGAGCAGGCCAAGGAATATCGCGAGAAGATGGTGGAAGCCGCCGTCGAGCTCGACGACGACGCCATGGCCGCCTATCTCGACGGCAAGGAGCCGGACGAAGAGACGCTGAAGCGGCTGATCCGCAAGGCGGTGCTGACCGGCGCGTTCTATCCCGTGCTGTGCGGCTCGGCGTTCAAGAACAAGGGCGTGCAGCCGCTGCTCGATGCCGTCGTCGACTATCTGCCGTCGCCGATCGACGTGCCCGCGATCAAGGGCACCGACGACCGTGGCAACGAGGTCGTGCGCAAGGCCGACGACAAGGAGCCGCTCGCGCTGCTCGCGTTCAAGATCATGGACGACCCGTTCGTCGGCACCATCACCTTCTGCCGCATCTACTCCGGCGTCCTGCAGAGCGGCACCGGCGTCGTGAACTCGACGCGCGAGAAGAAGGAGCGCATCGGGCGCATGCTGCTGATGCATGCGAACAACCGCGAGGACATCAAGGAAGCCTATGCCGGCGACATCGTCGCGCTGGCCGGCCTGAAGGAAGCGCGCACCGGTGACACGCTGTGCGATCCCGACAAGCAGGTGATCCTGGAGAAGATGGAATTCCCCGAGCCGGTCATCGAGATCGCGATCGAGCCGAAGTCCAAGGCCGACCAGGAAAAGCTGGGCGTGGCGCTGGCGAAGCTCGCCGCGGAGGATCCGTCCTTCCGCGTGTCGACCGACCAGGAGTCCGGCCAGACCATCCTCAAGGGCATGGGCGAACTCCATCTCGACATCAAGGTCGACATCCTCAAGCGTACCTACAAGGTCGACGCCAACATCGGCGCGCCGCAGGTTGCGTTCCGTGAGCGCGTCACCAAGAAGGCCGAGGTCAAGTACACCCACAAGAAGCAGACCGGCGGTACCGGTCAGTTCGCGGAAGTGTCGATCGTGGTCGAGCCGAACGAGCCCGGCAAGGGTTACGAGTTCGAGTCCAAGATCGTCGGCGGTGCGGTTCCGAAGGAATACATCCCCGGCGTCGAAAAGGGCCTCAACAGCGTGATGAGCTCTGGTGTCGTCGCGGGCTTCCCCGTGGTCGACGTCAAGGTTCAGCTCGTCGATGGCAAGTATCACGACGTCGACTCGTCGGCGCTCGCCTTCGAAATCGCATCGCGCGCGGCATTCCGCGAAGCGCTGCAGAAGGGCAAGTCCGTCCTGCTCGAGCCGATCATGAAGGTCGAAGTGGTGACCCCGGAAGACTACACCGGCTCGGTCATCGGCGACCTGAATTCCCGGCGCGGTCAGATCCAGGGGCAGGACATGCGCGGCAACGCCAACGTCATCAACGCGATGGTGCCGCTCATGAACATGTTCGGTTACGTGAACAACCTGCGCTCGATGAGCCAGGGGCGCGCGACCTTCACCATGCAGTTCGACCACTACGCAGAAGCGCCGGCCAACGTGTCGGCAGAAGTCCAGAAGAAGTTTGCCTGATTGTCGTCGGTTGAAAACTGACGATTGAACGGAGAGTCAAATGGCCAAAGCAAAGTTTGAACGTAACAAGCCGCACTGCAACATCGGCACCATCGGTCACGTCGACCATGGCAAGACGTCGCTGACCGCGGCGATCACCAAGGTTCTCGCCGAAGCCGGCGGTGCGACGTTCACCGCGTACGACCAGATCGACAAGGCGCCGGAAGAGAAGGCGCGCGGCATCACCATCTCGACCGCGCACGTCGAGTACGAGACGCCGAACCGCCACTACGCCCACGTCGACTGCCCCGGCCACGCCGACTACGTGAAGAACATGATCACCGGCGCCGCCCAGATGGACGGTGCGATCCTGGTCGTGTCGGCCGCTGACGGTCCGATGCCGCAGACCCGCGAGCACATCCTGCTCGCCCGCCAGGTCGGCGTGCCCGCGCTCGTCGTGTTCCTCAACAAGTGCGACATGGTCGACGATCCGGAGCTCCTCGAGCTGGTCGAGCTCGAAGTCCGCGAGCTGCTCTCGAAGTACGACTTCCCGGGCGACAAGATCCCGATCATCAAGGGTTCGGCGCTCGCCGCTCTCGAAGATTCCGACAAGAAGCTCGGCCACGAGGCCATCATCGAGCTGATGAAGAACGTCGACTCGTACATCCCGCAGCCGGAGCGTCCGGTTGACCAGCCGTTCCTGATGCCGGTTGAAGACGTGTTCTCGATCTCGGGCCGCGGCACCGTCGTGACCGGCCGTGTCGAGCGCGGCATCGTCAAGGTCGGCGAGGAAATCGAGATCGTCGGTCTGCGCGCCACGCAGAAGACCACGGTCACCGGCGTCGAAATGTTCCGCAAGCTGCTCGATCAGGGCCAGGCCGGCGACAACATCGGCGCGCTGCTCCGCGGCACCAAGCGCGAGGACGTCGAGCGCGGCCAGGTGCTGTGCAAGCCGGGTTCGGTCAAGCCGCACACCAAGTTCAAGGCTGAGGCCTACATCCTCACCAAGGAAGAGGGCGGTCGCCACACCCCGTTCTTCACCAACTACCGTCCGCAGTTCTACTTCCGCACCACCGACGTGACCGGTGTCGTGCATCTGCCGGAAGGCACCGAGATGGTGATGCCGGGCGACAACATCGCGATGGAAGTGCACCTGATCGTGCCGATCGCGATGGAAGAGAAGCTCCGCTTCGCGATCCGCGAAGGTGGCCGCACCGTCGGCGCCGGCGTCGTCGCCTCGATCATCGAGTAATTACGAGAATAGGGATCGGCGAGTAGCGAATGGTGACATTCGCTATTCGCTATTCGCCACCCACTGAAGAGAGACCACGGCAATGAACGGCCAAAACATTCGTATCCGTCTCAAGGCGTTCGACCATCGTATCCTCGATACGTCGACCCGCGAGATCGTGAACACGGCGAAGCGCACCGGCGCGCAGGTCCGCGGACCCATTCCGCTGCCCACCCGCATCGAGAAGTTCACCGTCAACCGTTCGCCCCACGTCGACAAGAAGAGCCGCGAGCAGTTCGAGATGCGCACTCACAAGCGCCTGCTCGACATCGTCGATCCGACCCCGCAGACCGTCGATGCTTTGATGAAGCTCGACCTGGCCGCCGGTGTCGACGTCGAGATCAAGCTCTAAGATTTTTGGATCCCGTTCGCGCAAGCGGACAGAAAGAACAGGAAGCAAGCCGATGCGCTCCGGAGTGATCGCACAAAAGGTCGGGATGACGCGGGTCTTTACGGAGGCCGGCGAACATATCCCCGTGACCGTGCTGAAGCTCGGCAATTGCCAGGTCGTAGGCCACCGCACCGAAGAGAAGAACGGTTACGTCGCGCTCCAGCTTGGTTCTGGCAGCCGCAAGACCGTTTACATGCCCAAGGCCGAGCGCGGCCAGTTCGCGGTCGCCAAGGTCGAGCCGAAGCGCCGGGTCGAGGAATTCCGCGTCTCCGCGGATGCCATGATCCCCGTTGGCGCCGAGATCCTCGCCGATCACTTCGTCGTCGGCCAGTTCGTCGACGTCACCGGCACCTCGGTCGGTAAGGGCTTCGCCGGCGGCATGAAGCGCTGGAACTTCGGCGGTCTGCGCGCCACGCACGGTGTGTCGATCTCGCACCGTTCGATCGGTTCGACCGGCGGCCGTCAGGACCCCGGCAAGACCTGGAAGAACAAGAAGATGCCCGGCCACATGGGTGTCGACCGCATCACCACGCTCAACCTTCGAGTCGTTCAGCTCGATGTCGAGCGCGGCCTGATCCTCGTCGAAGGCGCCGTTCCCGGCTCCAAGGGCGGCTGGATCCGCGTGCGCGACGCCGTCAAGAAGCCGCTGCCGAAGGAAGCTCCGAAGCCCGGCAAGTTCAAGGTTGCTGGCGAAGCGGACGCCGCTCCGGCTGCGCAGGAGGCGTGAGATGGAATTGAAGGTCACGACCCTCGAAGGTAAGGAAGCCGGCTCGGTCCAGCTTTCCGACGCCATTTTCGGCCTCGAGCCGCGCCAGGACATCATTGCGCGTTGCGTGCAGTGGCAGCTCAACAAGCGTCAGGCCGGCACCCACAAGGCCAAGGGCCGCGCCGAGATCTGGCGCACCGGCAAGAAGATGTACAAGCAGAAGGGCACCGGCGGTGCTCGTCACGGCTCGGCCCGCGTGCCGCAGTTCCGCGGCGGTGGCCGTGCCTTCGGCCCGGTGGTGCGTTCGCACGCCACCGACCTGCCGAAGAAGGTCCGCGCGCTCGCTCTCAAGCATGCGCTGTCGGCCAAGGCCAAGGACGGCGATCTGCTGGTGATCGACAAGGCCGCGCTGGAAGCCGCCAAGACCAAGGCGCTGCTCGGTCACTTCTCGGGCCTCGGCTTGACCAATGCGCTGATCATCGACGGCGCCGAGCTCAACAACGGCTTTGCCGCTGCGGCCCGCAACATCCCGAACATGGACGTGCTGCCGATCCAGGGCATCAACGTCTATGACATCCTGCGCCGTCAGAAGCTCGTTCTGACCAAGGCCGCCATCGATGCGCTGGAGGCGCGCTTCAAATGACGAAGAACATCGAGCCTCGCCACTACGACGTGATCCTGTCGCCGGTCGTGACCGAAAAGGCGACGATCGCTTCGGAGCACAACAAGGTGCTGTTCAAGGTGGCTGCGAAGGCGACCAAGCCGCAGATCAAGGAAGCGATCGAGAAGCTGTTTGACGTCAAGGTCAAGAGCGTCAACACGCTGGTCCGCAAGGGCAAGACCAAGGTCTTCCGCGGCAATCTCGGCTCGCAGTCGAACTCCAAGCGCGCGATCGTGACTCTCGAAGAGGGTCACCGGATCGACGTGACCACCGGTCTGTAAGGTCGTACGACGATGGCACTGAAGACATTCAATCCCACGACGCCGGGCCAGCGCCAGCTGGTCATGGTCGATCGTTCGGCCCTCTACAAGGGCAAGCCGGTCAAGGCGCTCACCGAAGGCAAGCACTCCTCGGGCGGTCGCAACAACACCGGCCGCATCACCGTGCGCTTCCGTGGCGGCGGTCACAAGAAGACCCTGCGTACCGTCGACTTCAAGCGCGACAAGGTCGATGCTCCCGCGACGGTCGAGCGTCTGGAATACGATCCGAACCGCACCGCGTTCATCGCGCTGGTCAAGTATGAGGACGGCACCCAGGCCTATATCCTGGCGCCGCAGCGCTTGGCCGTCGGCGATTCCGTGGTTGCCGGCAACTATGTCGACGTGAAGCCGGGCAACGTCATGCCGCTCGGCAACATGCCGGTCGGCACGATCATCCACAACATCGAGGTCAAGATCGGGAAGGGCGGCCAGCTCGCCCGTTCCGCCGGCACCTACGCTCAGCTCGTCGGCCGCGACCAGGACTACGTGATCATCCGCCTGAACTCGGGCGAGCAGCGCCTGGTGCACGGCCGTTGCCGCGGCACGATCGGCGCGGTGTCGAACCCGGATCACATGAACACCTCGATCGGCAAGGCCGGCCGCAACCGTTGGCTGGGCCGCAAGCCGCATAACCGCGGTGTTTCGATGAACCCGATCGACCATCCGCACGGCGGTGGTGAAGGTCGTACCTCGGGCGGCCGCCACCCGGTCACCCCGTGGGGCAAGCCGACCAAGGGCAAGAAGACCCGCACCAACAAGTCGACCAACAAATTCATTCTCCTAAGCCGCCACAAGCGGAAGAAGTAAGGAACGCCGGACATGGTTCGTTCAGTCTGGAAAGGCCCGTTCGTCGAGGGTTCTCTGCTCAAGAAGGCAGATGCCGCGCGCGCGTCCGGCCGTCACGACGTCATCAAGATCTGGAGCCGTCGCTCGACGATCCTGCCGCAGTTCGTCGGCCTGACCTTCGGCGTCTACAACGGTCAGAAGCACGTGCCGGTGGCCGTCAACGAGGAAATGGTCGGTCACAAGTTCGGCGAGTTCTCGCCGACCCGGACCTTCCATGGCCACTCCGGCGACAAGAAAGCCAAGAAGGCTTGAGGATTAAACGATGAGCAAACCTAAGCGCGAACGGAGCCTCGCCGAGAACGAGGCCAAGGCGGTCGCCCGGATGCTGCGGGTGAGCCCGCAGAAGCTCAACCTGGTCGCCCAGCTCATTCGCGGCCGGAAGGCAGCTGCTGCGCTCGCCGATCTGCAGTTTTCGCGCAAGCGGATCGCGGTCGACGTGAAGAAGTGCCTGGAATCGGCTATCGCCAATGCCGAGAACAACCACGACCTCGACGTCGACGATCTCGTCGTGGCGCAGGCCTTCGTCGGCAACGGCCTCGTGATGAAGCGCTTTGCCGCCCGCGGCCGTGGCCGCTCGGGCCGTGTCTATAAACCATTTTCGCAGCTGACGATCATCGTTCGTCAGGTCGAAGCCGAAGCAGCGGCTTAAGGGACGCAGGAGAAAACGATGGGTCAAAAGATCAATCCGATCGGTCTGCGTCTCGGCATCAACCGGACCTGGGATTCCCGCTGGTTCGCCGGCAAGCAGGAATACGGCAAGCTGCTGCACGAGGACGTCAAGATCCGTGAGATCCTGCACAAGGAGCTCAAGCAGGCGGCCGTCGCCCGCATCGTGATCGAGCGTCCGCACAAGAAGTGCCGCGTCACCATCCACTCGGCTCGTCCGGGCGTGGTGATCGGCAAGAAGGGCGCCGACATCGACAAGCTGCGTAAGCGGGTCGCGGACATCACCTCGTCCGACGTCGTCATCAACATCGTCGAGATCCGCAAGCCGGAGCTCGATGCGACGCTGGTGGCCGAGTCGATCGCGCAGCAGCTGGAGCGCCGCGTGGCGTTCCGCCGTGCCATGAAGCGCGCCGTGCAGTCGGCGATGCGTCTCGGCGCGGAAGGCATCCGCATCAACTGCTCGGGTCGTCTGGGCGGTGCGGAAATCGCGCGCATGGAGTGGTACCGCGAAGGTCGCGTGCCGCTGCACACGCTGCGCGCGGACATCGATTACGGCGTTGCGACCGCGTTCACGACCTTCGGCACCTGCGGCGTCAAGGTCTGGATCTTCAAGGGCGAGATCCTCGAGCACGATCCGATGGCCCAGGACAAGAGAATGGCCGAAGGCGAGACGGGCGGCAGTGGTGATCGTGGTGGCCGTCAGCGCCGCGATACGGCTGCAGCCTAAAGCCGCACAGGAATTTGAGGGCTTAAAGCCATGATGCAACCTAAGAAAACGAAGTTCCGGAAGGCGCATAAGGGCCGCATCCACGGCGTTGCGTCTTCGGGCGCGACGTTGGCGTTCGGCCAGTTCGGCCTGAAGGCGACCGAGCCTGAGCGCGTCACCGCGCGCCAGATCGAAGCCGCTCGTCGCGCGCTGACCCGTCACATGAAGCGCGCCGGCCGTGTCTGGATCCGCGTGTTCCCCGACGTTCCGGTGTCGAAGAAGCCGGCCGAAGTCCGAATGGGCTCCGGCAAGGGTTCGCCGGAATTGTGGGTCGCGCGCGTCAAGCCGGGCCGGGTGCTGTTCGAGATCGACGGCGTCAACACCCAGACGGCGCGCGAAGCGCTGACCCTGGCGGCCGCCAAGCTGCCGATCAAGACGCGCTTCGTCGAGCGCATTGCGGAGTAATGGCCATGGCACAGATGAAGATCGAAGACATCCGCGCGATGAGCCCCGACCAGCAGGATGACGCCATCCTGAACCTGAAGAAGGAGCGCTTCAACCTGCGCTTCCAGCGCGCCACCGGGCAGCTCGAGAACACCTCGCGCCTGCGCGAGGCTCGCCGTGACATCGCCCGGATCAAGACCGTCGCCGCGCAGACGCGCGCGAAGAAGAAGTAAGAGGCTTACGAAGATGCCGAAACGTACTTTGCAGGGCGTGGTCGTCAGCGACAAGCAAGCCAAGACCATCGTGGTGCGCGTCGATCGCCGCTTCACGCACCCGATCTACAAGAAGACGATCCGCCGTTCGAAGAACTATCACGCGCACGACGAGAGCAACGAGTTCAAGCCGGGCGACATGGTGTGGATCGAGGAATCGAAGCCGATTTCGAAGTTGAAGCGCTGGGTCGTGATCCGGGGCGAACACAAGAAAAGCGCCTGATCTGTTGGCTTTAGCCGACTAACTTCAGGGAAATGTTGAGCGCCGGCTGGGCTGGCGCAATTAGAAAGAGGACGAGGTGCATCAATGATTCAGATGCAGACCAACCTCGACGTGGCCGACAATTCTGGCGCACGCCGTGTCATGTGTATCAAGGTGCTCGGGGGCTCCAAGCGCCGCTACGCCACGATCGGCGACATCATCGTCGTCTCGATCAAGGAAGCGATTCCGCGTGGCAAGGTGAAGAAGGGCGACGTGATGAAGGCCGTCGTGGTGCGCGTCCGCAAGGACATCCGCCGCGCCGACGGTTCGGTCATCCGCTTCGACCGCAACGCCGCCGTCCTGATCAACAATCAGTCCGAGCCGGTCGGCACCCGTATCTTCGGGCCCGTGCCGCGCGAGCTGCGCGCCAAGAACCACATGAAGATCATCTCGCTCGCGCCGGAGGTGCTGTGATGGCTGCGAAGATCCGCAAGGGCGACAAGGTCGTCGTGCTGACCGGCCGCGACAAGGGCCGCACCGGCGAAGTGTTCGAAGTGCGTCCCGCCGCCGGCACGGCGCTGGTGCGCGGCATCAACATGGTCAAGCGTCACCAGAAGCAGACGCAGGCCCAGGAGGGCGGCATCATCTCGAAGGAGTCGCCGATCCAACTGTCCAACATCGCGTATGTCGGCAAGGACGGAAAGCCGACCCGCGTCGGATTCAAGATTCTGGCGGACGGCAAGAAGGTCCGCATCGCCAAGAGCTCGGGAGCTGAGATCGATGGCTGAGGCCGCTTACACGCCGCGCCTGCGCGCGGAATACGATGCGAAGATCCGCACGGCGATGACCGAGAAGTTCGGTTATGAGAACGTCATGCAGGTTCCGCGCCTGGACAAGGTCGTCCTGAACATGGGCGTTGGCGATTCCGTCAACGACCGCAAGAAGGCCGAGAACGCCGCTGCCGAGCTGACCCAGATCGCCGGCCAGAAGGCGATCGTGACCTACTCGCGTATCGCGATCGCGACCTTCAAGCTGCGTGAGAACCAGCCGATCGGCTGCAAGGTCACGCTGCGCAAGGCCCACATGTACGAGTTCATCGATCGCCTGGTGACGGTCGCGCTGCCGCGCGTTCGCGACTTCCGCGGCCTGAACCCGAAGAGCTTTGACGGCCGCGGCAACTACTCGCTCGGCATCAAGGAGCACATCATTTTCCCCGAGATCGACTTCGACAAGGTCACGGAAGCCCGCGGTATGGACATCACCGTCTGCACCACGGCCAAGACCGACGAAGAGGCGAGGGCCTTGTTGACCGCTTTCAATTTCCCGTTCCGGCAGTGAGACGCTGACCTAAAGCCTCTCAAACGCGGATACCCAGGAGCCAAGCATGGCAAAGAAGAGTTCAGTCGAGAAGAACAACCGGCGCAAGCGGATGGTGAAGAACGCCGCCCCCAAGCGCGAGCGGTTGAAGGCGATCATCGCCGACAAGACGCTGCCGATGGAGGAGCGGTTCGCCGCGACCCTGAAGCTTGCGGAAATGCCGCGCAATTCGTCGGCGACCCGCATCCGTCTGCGTTGCGAGCTGTCGGGCCGCCCGCGCTCGAACTACCGCAAGAACAAGCTGTCCCGTATCGCGCTGCGCGACCTTGGCTCCAAGGGCATGGTCCCGGGCCTCGTGAAGTCGAGCTGGTAAGGAGGGTCGTTTAGATGTCTACGCACGATCCAATCAGCGATCTGATCACCCGCATCCGCAACGCGCAGATGCGCTCGAAGACCAAGGTGTCCACGCCTGGTTCGAAGATGCGCGAGAACGTGTTGGAGGTCCTCAAGTCCGAGGGCTACATCCGCGGCTACGCCACGCTCGAGCACTCCTCGGGCCGCAGCGAGATCGAGATCGAGCTGAAGTATTTCGACGGCGAGCCCGTCATCCGCGAGATCGAACGTGTCTCCAAGCCCGGGCGCCGCGTTTACGCCTCGGTGAAGAACCTGCCGCGCGTCAACAACGGGCTCGGCATTTCGGTGTTGTCGACGCCGAAGGGGATCATGGCCGACCACAGCGCGCGCGACGCGAATGTGGGCGGTGAAGTCCTCTTCACGGTGTTCTGAGAAGGATTTTTGATCCATGTCACGTGTTGGCAAAAGGCCTGTGGCGGTTCCGTCGGGTGTTACCGCGACCGTCGATGGGCAGACCGTCAAGATGAAGGGGCCGAAGGGCCAGCTTCAGTTCGTCGTCCATGACGACGTCGAGGTGAAGCTCGAGAGCGGCCAGATCAAGGTCAAGCCGCGGCTCGAGACCAACCGCGCGCGGGCCCTGTACGGTACCGCTCGCGCCCAGGTCGCGAATCTGGTCGAAGGCGTCACCAAGGGCTTCGAGAAGAAGCTCGAAATCACCGGCGTCGGCTACCGCGCCGCGATGCAGGGCAAGAACCTGCAGCTCGCGCTCGGCTACAGCCACGACGTGGTCTACGCGATCCCGGAAGGGATCACGATCACGGTGCCGAAGCCGACCGAGATCACGGTGACCGGCAGCGACATCCAGCGCGTCGGCCAGGTCGCGGCCGAAATCCGCGCCTATCGCCCGCCGGAGCCCTACAAGGGCAAGGGCGTGAAGTATGTTGGCGAATTCATCTTCCGCAAGGAAGGCAAGAAGAAGTAACGGAGCCGGTCATGTCCAAAGCCAAGGTTACGAATGCCCGGCGCAAGCGGAGTGTGCGGCTGAAGCTGCGCCGCTCCGGTGGCGGCCGTCCGCGCCTGTCGGTGTTCCGCTCGTCCAAGCACATCTACGCCCAGGTCATCGACGACCTGAAGGGCGAGACGCTGGCCTCTGCCTCGTCGCTCGAGAAGTCGATGCGCGACGGCGGCAAGACCGGCGCCGACATCGATGCGGCGAAGGCGGTCGGCAAGCTGCTGGCCGAGCGCGCCGCCGAGAAGGGTGTCAAGGAAGTCGTGTTCGATCGCGGCAGCTACCTCTATCACGGGCGCGTCAAGGCTCTTGCCGACGCAGCGCGTGAGAGCGGGCTGAGCTTCTAACAGAATTTGAGGATTGAGGCGCAAGCCTCTGAAGGATTGGAAAAACCATGGCAGCTGAACGCGAACAACGTGGTGGACGCGATCAACGCGGCGGCGGACGTGAACGCAGGGAGCGCGAGGAGCGCGACAGCGAGTTCGTCGACAAGCTCGTCCACATCAACCGCGTGGCCAAGGTCGTCAAGGGCGGCAAGCGCTTCGGTTTCGCAGCGCTGGTCGTGATCGGCGACCAGAAGGGCCGCGCCGGCTTCGGTCACGGCAAGGCGCGCGAAGTGCCCGAGGCGATCCGCAAGGCAACCGAGTCCGCCAAGCGCAACCTGACCCGCGTCTCGCTGCGCGAGGGCCGCACGCTGCATCATGACATCGCCGGCCGTCACGGCGCGGGCCGCGTCTATTTGCGTGCAGCCCCGGCCGGTACCGGCATCATCGCCGGCGGCCCGATGCGCGCCGTGTTCGAGACGCTCGGCGTCCAGGACGTGGTGGCGAAGTCGATCGGCTCGTCGAACCCGTACAACATGGTTCGCGCCACCTTCGACGCGCTGAAGCATCAGGATTCGCCGCGCTCGGTCGCAGCCCGCCGCAACATCAAGGTGTCCACCCTCCAGTCCCGCCGTATCGGTGGTGACGCCGAGGCGGCTGCCGACTAACGGAAGCTTTTCGGAGTAGACTCCCATGGCCAAGGCCGCAAAGACGATCAAGCTCGAGCAGACCGGCAGCGCGATCCGCCGCCATCACTCGCAGCGTTCGACGCTGATCGGGCTCAAGCTCAACAAGATCGGCCGCACCAGCGAACTGCCGGACACCCCGGCAGTCCGCGGCATGATCGAGAAGGTTCACCATCTCGTCCGCATCGTCGACGAGAAGTAAGAAGCGGCGCACGGTCCCGAAGAGCGGTCATCGGTTTTCGGTGAAGATCGCGCGCAAGATACAAGGAGAAGGGCGATGAAGCTCAGCGATATCGCCGACAACGCCGGCTCGCGCAAAAAGCGTATGCGCGTCGGCCGCGGCATCGGTTCGGGTAAGGGCAAGCAGTCCGGCCGCGGCGGCAAGGGCCAGACCGCGCGTTCGGGCGTGCGCATCAAGGGTTTCGAAGGCGGCCAGATGCCGATGCATCGCCGTCTGCCCAAGCGCGGCTTCAACAACATCTTCCGCGTCGAGTTCGCCGAGATCAATCTCGACCGGCTCCAGGAAGCGGTCGATGCCAAGAAGATCGACGCCGGCAGCGTCGTGAACGTCGAGGCCCTGGTGAAGGGCGGCGTGCTGCGCCGCGCCAAGGCCGGCCTGCGGCTGCTCGGCCGTGGCGAGCTCAAGTCGAAGCTCAACATCGAAGTGCATGGTGCCACCAAGACCGCGATTGCCGCGGTCGAGAAGGCCGGCGGCTCGGTGAAGATCCTCGCCCCCGCCAAGGAAGAAGGCGAGGCGGCGTAACAACTGCGTCATTGGCCCGCGGCTCGCGGGCCTTTACGCATGCGGGACGTGGACTTATCGAAGCCGAGCCCCAGATAATGTCCGGCGTCCGCTAGAGTAGCCCGGCCGCGGGCATAACGGCGCAAAAGGCGGCGGGAGAAAGTCCAAGATGGCCTCTGCAGCGGAACAACTGGCAGCCAATCTCAATTTCGGTGCGTTTGCCAAGGCTGACGAACTGAAGAAGCGCATCTGGTTCACCCTGGGTGCGCTGCTCGTTTATCGGCTCGGGACCTACATCCCGCTGCCCGGCATCGATCCCAACATCTGGGAGCAGGTGTTCCGTTCCCAGGCGGGCGGCATTCTCGGCATGTTCAACATGTTCGCCGGCGGCGGCATCCACCGCATGGCGATCTTCGCGCTGAACATCATGCCGTATATCTCGGCCTCGATCATCATCCAGCTCCTCACCACCGTCTCGCCGCAGCTCGAGGCGCTGAAGAAGGAAGGTGAGTCCGGCCGCAAGCTGCTGAACCAGTACACCCGCTATCTCACGGTGATCCTGGCTGCGTTCCAGTCCTACGGCATCGCGGTGGGTCTCGAAGGCGCCGGCAACGTCGTCAGCGACCCCGGCATGTTCTTCCGCCTGTCCACGGCGATCACGCTGACCGGCGGCACCATGTTCCTGATGTGGCTGGGTGAGCAGATCACCTCGCGCGGCATCGGCAACGGCATCTCGCTGATCATTCTCGCCGGCATCGTCGCCGAGCTGCCCGCGGCGCTCGCCAACATGCTCGAGCTCGGCCGTCAGGGCGCGATGTCGACCGGTCTGATCCTGGTCGTCATCATCATGGCGGTCGCCGTGATCGCCTTCATCGTGTTCATGGAGCGCGCCCAGCGCCGGCTGCTGATCCAGTATCCGAAGCGCCAGGTCGGCAACAAGATGTTCGAGGGCCAGTCCTCGCATCTGCCACTCAAGCTCAACACCTCCGGCGTGATCCCGCCGATCTTCGCGTCCTCGCTGTTGTTGCTGCCGACCACGGTTGCGAACTTCAACGCGGGCAGCGGGCCGGAATGGTTCCAGTGGATCACGACCCAGCTCGGCCACGGCCGTCCGCTGTTCCTGATCATGTATCTCGCGCTGATCGTGTTCTTCGCGTTCTTCTACACCGCGATCGTGTTCAACCCGACCGAGACCGCGGACAATCTGAAGAAGCACGGCGGCTTCATCCCCGGCATCCGTCCGGGCGAGCGCACCGCCGAATATATCGACTACGTGCTGTCGCGCATCACCGTGCTCGGTGCGATCTACCTGGCGATCGTCTGCTTGATCCCGGAAATCCTGATCTCCTATGCCTCGGTGCCGTTCTACTTCGGCGGCACCTCGCTGCTGATCGTCGTCAGCGTTACCATGGACACGGTGGCGCAGGTGCAGGGCTATCTGCTGGCCCATCAGTATGAGGGCCTGATCCGGAAGTCGAAGCTGCGCGGTCGCCGTAGATGAGTTGTGAGCTTGCGCGCCGAATCGCTTTCACGATTGGCGCGCTGCTCCTTTTCAGACTCGGCACGCAGATCCCGTTTGTCGGGATGGGCCAGCCGAGCCTGTCGTTCTCGGCCAACGAGATGGTCCGCCTGTCGATCTTCGCGCTCGGCATCCTTCCTTATCTGAACGCAGCGATCGTCATTCGGCTGCTCACGCTGGTGTGGCGGCGCCTGAATGCGCTCGAAAGATCCGGCGAACGCGGCCGGCGCAGCATCGCGCGCTATACGCTGATCCTGACGCTGGTGTTTTCCACCTTCCAGGCCTACGGCTACGCCTCGGCCATCCAGACAATTCCGGCGCTGGTCCCTGATCCGGACGAATGGCCGGTCCTCGCCGCGACCACGTCGATCGTTGGCGGCGTCTTCGTCCTGGTTTGGCTCAGCGAGCAGATGACCCGCTACGGGATCGGCAACGGGCTAGCCCTGATCTTGAGTGCCAACTTTCTCGTCTCCATTCCGCGCAACATCGCCGGCATCATGGAACTTCTCCAGCAGGGGGCGATCTCGGGCAACCTCGTCCTCGGCCACGTCGTATTCTGGATCGTGACCGTCGTCGTGATCGTGCTCGTCGAAGGCGCGCGGCGAAATATTCGGGTCCAGTTCGGTGCACGCAGCGTCGGCACGCGGCAACTGCCGGTGCGCGATGCGATGCTGCCTATCAAGCTCAACAGCGCCGGGTTCTTGCTTCCGGTCACCGTGGCGCCGTGGATTTTCTTCCTGCCGCTTGCCTTCGCCGGCTTCGTTGTGGGTGGCGATCATCCCCTGGTCGCGGCGGCCTACCAGCACCTCCAGCTGGGGCAGCCGGTGCATATGATCCTCGTGTCGATCGCCGTATTCGTGCTCGCGTTCGTCTACACGGCCTATGTCGTCGATCCCGAATACACGGCCAAATCGCTGGCGCAGCGTGACGGCGCAATTCCCGGTGTCGCGCCTGGCGAGGCGACGGCCGACTATCTCGATCGCGTCGTGTCATTGACGACGGTCGTCGGAGCCGTCTACCTGACTGCGCTGCAGTTGATTCCGGAGGTCTTCGAGCTTTACGGGATGGCTCTGCCTTATAGTATGGTCGTCAGTGGTGGTGCGCTGCTCGTTGTGGTTTGCACCGCGCTTGATATCAAAACACAGGTGCGCGACGTATCGCTCACCAATCCGGGGGGCGTACGCCGATGAGAATTATACTGCTGGGACCGCCGGGGTCGGGCAAGGGGACCCAGGCGCAGCTGCTGGTGCAGCGCTATGGCATCGTCCAGCTATCGACCGGCGAGATGCTGCGCGCGGCCGTTGCGGCGGGAACGCCGGTCGGGCTGAAAGCCAAGGAGATCATGGCCAGCGGCAGCCTCGTGCCCGACGAAGTCGTGGTGGGAATCATCTCCGATCGGATCGACCAGCCGGACGCCAGGAACGGCTTCATCCTCGACGGCTTCCCGCGCACCGTGCCGCAGGCCGAAGCGCTGGATGAGCTGCTCAGGCACAAGCATCTCAAGCTCGACGCCGTGATCGAGCTCCGCGTCAACGAGAGCGCGCTCCTGAGCCGCGTCGAGACTCGCGTCGCCCAGATGCGGGAGCGTGGGGAGGAGGTCCGGGTCGATGACACCCCGGAGGTCCTGACCAAGCGGTTAGCCAACTACCGCAACCAGACGGAACCGCTGATTCACTACTATTCCGAGCGGCGGAAGCTCTCGACCATCGACGGCATGATGGCCATCGACGAGGTCACCCGCGCCATTCACCGCCAGCTCCTGGCGCTCGGGGCGGTCGAGCCCAAGACGCACGCCCGGAGCGCGGCCAAGGCGGCGCCGGCCAAGAAGGCCAGGGGAACCAAGACGTCAGCGAAGAAATCGGCCAAAAAGCCGGCAAAAGCGGCCAAAAAGGCTGCCAAATCGGCCAAAACTGCCAAAAAGGCCGCCAAGAAGGCCGTGAAGGGCGCCAAGAAGACAGCCAAGAAGACAGCCAAGAAAACGGCCAAAAAGGCGGTCAAAAAGACCGCCAAGAAGGCCGTCAAAAAAGGTTCGAAGAAGGGACCAAAAAAGGTCACGAAAAAGCGAGCCAAACGCTAGCAGCGGTTGACGAAAGCCCCCTGAATCCCCTAATAAGCCCCGCATCCAAGTCGGATAGTTTCAGACGATGCCGGGCCCCAGGAAGACCGGGGGTGGGCGTCGTGTTCGCGTTTGTGAACACCTGCCCGAGAACACAAGCACTTAAAGCCCGGCCCTGACGAGGACCGGCGACAGGAGAGAAGGCCGTGGCCCGTATTGCCGGCGTGAACATTCCCACCAACAAGCGCGTGCTGATCGCGCTTCAGTACATCCATGGCATCGGTCAGAAGATCGCCGGTGAGATCCTGGAGAAGGTCAAGATCCCCGAGGATCGTCGCGTCAATCAGCTCAGCGACGCCGAAGTGCTCCAGATCCGCGAAGTGATCGACCGCGACTATCTCGTCGAGGGCGACCTGCGTCGTGAGGTCGGCATCAACATCAAGCGTCTGATGGACCTCGGCTGCTATCGCGGCCTGCGTCATCGTCGCGGTCTGCCGGTGCGCGGCCAGCGTACCCACACCAATGCGCGCACGCGCAAGGGGCCGGCCAAGGCCATCGCCGGCAAGAAGAAGTAAGTTTTCGAATTCAGTCGCGGCGTGCGGCGAACAGGGGATAGCCCGTTCGCCGCGCGCCTTTCGTTCCACAGGTGTAGCCGCTGGCATTACGGCGGCGTTTGAGATCTTCAGGAAAGGTAGTCTATGGGCAAGGAAGCCACCCGCGTTCGTCGTCGTGAGCGCAAGAACATCGCCTCCGGCGTCGCGCACGTGAACTCGTCGTTCAACAACACGACCATCACCATCACCGACGCACAGGGCAACACGATTGCCTGGTCCTCCGCCGGCACGATGGGCTTCAAGGGTTCGCGCAAGTCGACCCCGTATGCCGCGCAGGTTGCCGCCGAGGACGTGTCCAAGAAGGCGCAGGAGCACGGCATGCGCACGCTGGAAGTCGAAGTCGCTGGTCCCGGTTCGGGCCGCGAGTCGGCGCTCCGCGCGCTCCAGGCCGCGGGCTTCACCGTTACCTCGATCCGCGACGTGACCACGATCCCGCACAACGGTTGCCGTCCCCGCAAGCGTCGGCGCGTTTGATACGGCATTGCGGGCGCATTGGCGCCCGCGATGACTTTTGCGAAGCCGCGGGAATGATCTGCGGCCTTTCTCCAACGCCAGTATTTGAACTGTCAAATTGACTGGCCTGTATGGGTGAAACAGTGACGATCCAGAAAAATTGGCAAGAACTGATTCGACCGAACAAGCTGCAGGTCACGCCCGGCAGCGATTCGAACCGTTTCGCGACCATCGTCGCCGAGCCGCTCGAGCGCGGCTTCGGCCAGACGCTCGGCAACGCGCTGCGCCGCATCCTGCTCTCCTCGCTCCAGGGCGCGGCGGTGCAGTCGGTGCACATCGACGGCGTGCTGCACGAGTTCTCCTCGATCGCGGGCGTCCGTGAGGACGTCACCGACATCGTGCTCAACATCAAGGACATCTCGATCAAGATGCAGGGCGAAGGCCCCAAGCGCATGGTCGTGAAGAAGCAGGGCCCGGGCGTCGTCACCGCCGGCGACATCCAGACCGTGGGTGACGTCGTCGTGCTCAACCCCGACCTCCAGATCTGCACGCTCGACGAGGGCGCCGAGATCCGCATGGAGTTCACGGTCGCCACCGGCAAGGGCTACGTGCCTGCCGAGCGCAACCGTCCCGAGGACGCGCCGATCGGCCTGATCCCGGTCGACAGCCTGTACTCGCCGGTCCGCAAGGTCTCCTACAAGGTCGAGAACACCCGCGAGGGCCAGATCCTCGACTACGACAAGCTGACCATGACGATCGAGACCAACGGCGCGATCTCGCCGGATGATTCCGTGGCTTACGCCGCGCGCATCCTGCAGGATCAGCTTAACGTGTTCGTCAACTTCGAAGAGCCGCGCAAGGAAGTCGCCCAGGAGATCATCCCGGACCTCGCCTTCAACCCGGCCTTCCTCAAGAAGGTGGACGAGCTCGAGCTCTCGGTGCGTTCGGCAAACTGCTTGAAGAACGACAACATCGTCTACATCGGCGACCTCGTGCAGAAGAGCGAAGCGGAAATGCTCCGCACTCCGAACTTCGGCCGCAAGTCGCTGAACGAGATCAAGGAAGTGCTGGCCCAGATGGGTCTGCACCTCGGCATGGAAGTGCCGGGCTGGCCGCCGGAGAACATCGACGAGCTCGCCAAGCGCTTCGAAGATCACTACTGATCCGCTTTTCACCGTCGCGGCCGGACATTCCGGCCGCGATTTTTATGGGCGAACGCAGGAAGCCCACCTGAGCAACTGGTCCGACGAACCGTCGCGGCAGTTCATACGTAAGGAATAGTCACATGCGTCACGGCAAGGTTCATCGGAAGCTCAACCGCACGGCCGAGCATCGCCGCGCGATGTTCGCCAACATGTGCGCCGCGCTGATCAAGCACGAGCAGATCGTCACCACGCTGCCCAAGGCCAAGGAGCTCCGTCCGATCGTCGAGAAGCTCGTCACCCTCGGCAAGAAGGGTGGGCTGGCCATGCGCCGCCAGGCGATCTCCGAGATGCGCGACAAGGACCAGGTCAAGAAGCTGTTCGATGTATTGGCGCCCCGCTACAAGGATCGCCAGGGTGGCTACACCCGCATCATCAAGGCCGGCTTCCGCTACGGCGACAACGCCGCGATGGCCGTGATCGAGTTCGTCGATCGCGACGTCGATGCCAAGGGGCAGGACTCCGGCCCGGTGCTGGAGAAGGAAGCCGAGGCGGCGTAAGCCGACCGGTACCGAGTTTTCAGAAAGCGGCGCCCCTGGGCGCCGCTTTTTTGTATGGCGCGGCGGCATCTCATGCTGCGCATCGTTTTGTTGAACGCGATTCCGGCCGGGGGGCTCTCGATGAGGATTGTGTCTGGGATTGCGCTGGCGCTGCTGATGTCGCCGGCCTCGGGCGAGACGCTGGTCGAGCGCGGCGCCTATCTCGTCAACAGCGTGATGGTCTGCCACAACTGCCATACGCCGCGCGGGCCGCAAGGGCTCGATCTCTCGCGTGCGCTGTCGGGCGGCAGCCAGGTTTTCGACGAGCCCGCGTTCAAGGTCTCCGGCTCCAACATCACGCCGGATCAGGACACCGGCATCGGCAAGTGGAGCGATGCCGAGCTGAAGCGTTTCCTCGTCAGCGGCATCAGGCCTGATGGCACCAAGGCCGCGCCGATCATGCCGACCGCGTTCTACACCGTGCTCACGGGCCGCGATCTCGACGCGCTCACAGCTTATTTGCGCTCGGTACCATCCGTGCGCCACGAGATGCCGGCGCCGGAATACAAGATTGCGCTGAAGCCGGAGATGCCGACCTATGCCGGCAGGCAGGCGAGCGAGCAGGAGCTGTCCGACAAGCTCGCGCGCGGCCGTTATCTGTTGACCATCGCCCATTGCCTGGAATGCCATACGCCGGAAGGCCCGTCCGCCGTGCACGATTTCGCCGCAGCGAGCGGCAAGGGCGGCCGGACGTTCAGGGGGCCGTGGGGCGAGTCCGTTTCTCCCAACATCAGCCCCGATCGAGCGGTCGGCCTGGGCCAATGGAGCGACGAAGAAATCAAACGTGCGATTACGCAAGGCATCGCGCGCGATGGTCACAAGCTCAAGCCGCCGATGGCTTATGCTGCCTATGCCAGCATGACGGCCCAGGATCTCGATGCGATCGTCGCCTTTCTCAGGACGCTGCCACCGCGCAGCTAAATCCTCACGCATCAGTGAGGGACGATTGAAGCTGCGAGTGCAGCGCACGATATCTCCGTCAACATCAATGGAGATAATTCATGAAGATCGACCTTTCCGGAAAGACCGCGCTCGTGACCGGCTCGACCGCCGGCATCGGCCACGCCATTGCAAAAGGCCTTGCCGGCTCGGGTGCGAGCGTCGTGATCAACGGTCGCGGCCAGGATAAGGTCGATGCCGCCGTGCGCAAGCTGGAAGGGACGGGCGCCAAGGTCCGCGGCATCGCCGCCGACGTTTCGACCGCGGCGGGCTGCAAGGCGCTCGTGGCGGCGCTGCCCGAGGTCGACATCCTCATCAACAATGCCGGCATCTTCGAGCCGAAGGATTTCTTCGACATCCCGGACGAGGACTGGAGCCGCTTCTTCGAGGTCAACGTCATGAGCGGCGTGCGGCTGTCGCGTGCCTATATGAAGGGCATGCTGAAGCGCAACTGGGGCCGCATCGTCTTCATCTCATCGGAGTCCGGGCTCAACATTCCCGTCGAGATGATCCACTACGGCATGAGCAAGACGGCGCAGCTCTCGGTCGCGCGGGGCCTCGCGCAGCTCACCCGTGGCACCGGCGTCACCGTCAATTCCGTGCTGCCGGGCCCGACCATGTCGGAAGGCGTCGAGACCTTTGTGAAGGATCTCGCGAAACAGAACGGCCAGTCGGTCGATGAGGCTGCGGCCAATTTCGTCAAGCAGCATCGCCCGAGCTCGCTGATCCAACGCTTCGCCAGCGTCGACGAGATCGCCAACATGGTGGTTTATGTCGCCTCGAAGGAAGCATCCGCCACCAACGGTGCGGCGCTTCGGGCCGAGGGCGGCATCGTCAATACGATTGCTTGAGACTGCGTTTATGCCGGCCTATGTGATCTCCGAGGTCGAGGCGCGCGATCAAGCCGCGATGGAGGCGTATCGCACGCTCGCCGCCCAAACCATCGCGCAATATGGCGGTCGCTATCTCGTGCGCGGCGGTGCTGCGGAAGTGGTGGAGGGCGGCCCGCCGCCGAAGACCATCGTCATCGTGGAATTTCCGTCGATGGCTCGCGCGCGGGAATGGTACGACTCGGCGGAATATGCCGAGGCGCTCAAGCTGCGGCAGACGGCGCTGGAGCGCCGGCTGCTGTTCGTCGAGGGCGTGTTACCGTCCTAGGCAAGCGTGCGGGGAGGGCTAATCCTCCTTGATCCCCGCGGTCTGCGCAATCTGCTTCATCTCCGCGGTCTCCTTGTTGACCGCCGAGGCCCAGTCGTTGTAGCGGGCGAAGCCCGGCTCGAAGCCGACCTTGGAGAAACGCTCGACCACGGAGGGATTGTTGATGGTGTCTTCCAACGTGGCTATCAGCTTGTCCCGCACGGCTGGCGGAAGCCCCTTCGGCGTGACGACAGCTCCCCAGGACGAGAAATCGATGCCGGAATAGCCGAGCTCGGCGAGGGTCGGCACGTCAGGCAGGAAGGGCGTGCGCTTGGCCGAGAACGCCGCGAGCACACGCACCGTGCCGGCGTCGAGTTGCGGCTTGACCGCAATCACGGTGTCGACGTGATACTGGATGTGCTTGCCGATCAGATCGTTCATCGCGGGCGCGCTGCCCTTGTATGGCAGATGCACCATCTTGATGCCTGCGCTCGACTTGAACAGCTCACCTGCGAAGTGCGACACCGTCGCGGCACCAAAGGACGCGAGCGACAGCTTGTCCGGATTGGCCTTGGCTTCCGCGACGAGCGCGGCCAGATCCTTGATCGGATTGTCCTTGTAGGTGACCAGCACCAGCGTGATCTTGCCGACTTGCCCCAGCGGCTCGAAATCCTTGGCCGCATCGTAAGGCACGCTTTCCTTGACGGCCGCCGGCAGGGTGAAGGTCGAGTTGGAGCTGAAGAACAGGGTGTAGCCGTCGGGGGCGGCGCGCGCGACCTCCTTGCCCGCGATCGTGGTGCCGCCGCCCGGACGGTTCATGACGATGACGGGCTTGCCGAGCCGGGCCTCGAACTCGCCGCCGATGATGCGCGCGACGACGTCGGAGGCGCCTCCAGGCGGAAACGGCACGACCAGTTGCAGCGGTCTGTCGGGATAGTCGTCGGCAAGAGCCGGCTTTGCTCCGTCGAGCATCGCGGCAGCAGCGAAGGCGGTCGCAAGAATCGTTCTTTTCGCCCAGAAGCTCATTCAGCTCGTCCCTCACAATCGTCGCCCGGCTCAGCGGGCGAGCGATCGTAACAGAGAGGGCCGGCCGCTTGGAAGCGGCCGGGTGCTGAAAACTACCACCCCTCCAGCACGATCTTCCCGCGCGACTTGCCGCTCTCGAGCAGCGCGTGCGCGCGCTTGAGGTTGGCGGCACTGATCGTGCCAAAGGTCTGGTCGAGCGTGGTGCGCAGCACGCCCTTGTCGATGAGATCGGCGACGTCGTTGAGCAGATAATGCTGCCCGATCATGTCTGATGTCTGGAACGAGGAGCGCGTGAACATCGATTCCCAGTGCACCGAGATCGCCTTGCCTTTGAACGTGCTCATGGCGAATTCCGGGGGATCGTCGATCAGGCCGAACCGGCCCTGCGGCGCCATGAACTCGGCGATCGCCTTGTAATGCTGATCGGTGAAGGTGAGGCTCGCCACCAGCGCGACCGGCGGCAGCTTCAGCTTCTCGATCTGCTCCTTCATCGGCTTGCCGTGGTCGATCACCGCATGCGCGCCGAGATCGAGGCACCACTTCTGCGATTCCGGCCGCGTCGCGGTCGCGAGCACCGTGAGCCCGGTGAGGCGGCGCGCAAGCTGGATCAGGATCGAGCCGACGCCGCCGGCGCCGCCGGTGATCAGGAGCGTGCGTGGATCGACACTCTTGCCCGGCACCGCGCCGAGACGATCGAACAGCAGCTCCCAGGCGGTGATGGAGGTGAGGGGGAGGGCTGCGGCCTGCGCGAACGACAGGCTCTTCGGCTTGTTGCCGACGATGCGTTCGTCGACGAGATGGAATTCGGCATTGGTGCCCTGGCGCAGGATCGAGCCGGCGTAAAACACCTCGTCGCCCGGCTTGAACAGCGTGACCTCGGGACCCACGGTATCGACGACGCCGGCTGCGTCATAGCCCAGGATCTTGGTCTCACCCTCGGGCGGGGCGGCGCGCTTGCGCACCTTGTAATCGACCGGGTTGGCCGAGATCGCCTTCACGGCGACGCGGATGTCGCGCCCTTTGGGCTCGGGTTTTGCGGTCTCGAAGTCGATCAGCGCGTCCTGATCCTCGATCGGAAGCGACTTTTTATAGCCGACGGCCTTCATGGCTTGTCTCCATCAGATGGCGTGCTCGCCTGCGGTCCTAACTGTCGCTCTAGCTCCGATTTGGCAAGTACTGTAAATTCGGGGATATAGTCCCTGTTTGGATACTATTGGGAAAACACGCATGAAACGGCGCGACTTTGCCCGTCGTCCCGGCTGCTCGGTCGAGGCGACGCTGGATCTGATCGACGGCAAGTGGAAGGGCGTGATCCTCTATCACCTCCAGGACGGCACCCAGCGCTTTGGCGAATTGCGCCGCCGGATGCCCGGCATCACCCAGCGCATGCTGACAAAACAGCTTCGCGCACTGGAGGAGGACAAGCTCGTCATCCGCAAGGTCTATGCCGAGGTGCCGCCGCGCGTGGAGTATTGCCTCTCCGAGCTGGGCGAGAGCCTCAAGCCGGTGATCGATATTTTGAAGGCCTGGGGCGAGAGCCATCAGCAGCGGCTCTCATGTGTGCCGGCACCGGAGGTCGCGAAGAAGCCGAAGCGCGCGGCGTGACTTTAGAGACGCTGTTGCCAACCTCTCCGTGTCGTCCCTGCGAACGCAGGGACCCATACCGCGTGATCTTGCGGTTGTGATTGGTCGCAGTACCAACGAAGAGTCTTCGCCAAACCGCTCCCTGTGGTTATGGGTCCCGGGTTCGCGCTTCGCGCGCCCCGGGACGACAGTTGTGTCTCAGAACGCGAACTGCGTGCGCATCGCGACCGCGTCGAAGTTCGAGCCGACATTGGCGGTCGAGACCGGCGAGGCCTGCCTCGACACCGTGCCATGCAGATAGTCGAGCATGAAGCGGACATTGCCGTTGACGTACCAGTTGAGCGCGAGCGTGTAGACCGTCTGCCGTCCGCCGGCGACGCCGTTGGCGGTTGCGAGCTGATCGTTGAGGTCGATCGTCGAGAATCGCCCCGCGATCTCCCAAGCGCCCCAGCCGCCGCCGTCGAGCGAGAACGGATGTGCCGGCTTGACGCCGTTATAAGCCGCATTCGCTGCGTTGTAGGTCCGGCCTTCGCCCGTCAGCACGTAGCCGGCCTGCGCATAGCCGCCCTGGAATTTCAGGCTCGGCAAGCCGGTCGGTAGCACCGATGTATTCGCACTGCGGTCGATATTGTACCAGAAGTACTCGCCCTGAACGATGAGCGGACCGTACGTCGCCGCCGCTTCGACGCTGTAGACCTGCGCGCCCGAGACGTTGGCCATCGCGCCGGTCGAGATCAGCGTCGTCGGATCGATGCGCAGCTCCGGACGATCGCTGAGCGTCAGCGTCTGTGTGTTCGCGATCAGATTGCGCGGCGGCTGGATCAGCCATTCCGCATCGACGCCGATATGCACCGAATAGTCCTTGCCGCTGATCGGATTGCCGGCAATGCGCGCCACGGCGCCATATTGCTCGCTGGTGCCCGCCGGTGCCGCGCTCGAGGCCGAGTGGATCGCACCGGTCGACGGTCCCGTGACATAGCCGCCGATCCAGAGCTGGTCGTTGTACCAGCGCGTGCCGGCCGCGGAGCGGAAGTCACCGGCGGCGATGTTCGTGGCGATGACGCCGGGCGAAGCACGCTCCATGAACATGATGTCGTTGGAGCTCGTGGCCTCGTCCAGAGTGTAGGGCAGGTCCATGATGCCGGCCTCGATCGCCATCCTGCCGCCGAACGGTTTCAGGCCGGTATAGCTCAGATAGGCATTCTCGACGCCGGAGACGCCGCCGCCCGGCAGCGAGCCCGGGGCCGCGCCGCCAAATCCGTCGGAGGAACCGCCGAAGTCGTAGACCAGCGCGAAATTCCAGTCGTTGAAGAACTTGCCGGCGACGCCGATGCGCGCGCGCCGGACGTTCTCGCCGCTGTCGAGCTTCTGCGGCACGGTGGCTGCTGTATTGGGACGATAGTCATAGCCGCCGACATCCCAATGCAGGCGTCCGGTGATGGCGACGCAGTTGGCCTGGTCGGCGGTGCAGATGGTCGGCCGGTTGTTCGGCATCGTGACGATGACGCCGGGTGCTGGCGGGGCGCCCTTGATCGGGAATGTCGCGTTCGCATTGGCCACGACCGCCTTGGCCTCCGAGCGCGCCTCGGCCTTCGCTTCGGCCTTTGCTTCGGCCCTGGCCTTCGCCGTGGCCGCCGTGTTCGCGGCGGTCTGGCTCTGAAGCTTGTCGAGCTTCTGCTCCAGCATCTTCAGCTGCTGCTTCAGCAGCGCGATCTCCTGGTCGCTGCTGCTTGCCGTTTGGGCCTGGGCTTGCGAGGCCGCCAGCGCGCCGGCGAGACCAATCGCCGTGGCTGCAATTCTTGTTCTACTCACGTTACGCCTCCATCGTTAGACGAACTTCCCCAAGTCGCTGGCGGAGAGCCTAGGTGTGATCGATGACTGCCCCGCGACGCTACGCCCAATTGCGCGGTTCCCACTGATGTAAATTCGCCGCAACCGAATCCGCTCGGCACCACCATGCAAGATGACGCGCATCATGCCAATTGGCCGCTCGGGCAAATTGCCGATTCGCACGCTGGGCTTGCATGCCGGTCACACGGGAAGGGGCCTGAAAATGCCGCCTGGCGCCCTTCTATTGGCGGGCGAACGCGCCTATATTCCGGCGTCTTTTCCGAGAGGTAGGAATGTTTCGATCGACCCGGACCGCCGTCGTCACGGCGTTGTGCATTGCGTTTTCAGCCCACTTCAATCCGGCCGCCGCGCAGGACCGCCGAGTTCCGTCCTCACCCGCCGAACTGCGGCTGTCCTATGCACCGATCGTGCAGCGGGTGCAGCCGGCCGTCGTCAACGTCTACGCGGCCAAGGTGGTGCAGAACCGCAACCCGCTGCTGGACGACCCGATCTTCCGCCGCTTCTTCGGCGTACCGGGCCAGCAGCCCGAGCAGATGCAGCGCTCGCTCGGCTCCGGCGTCATCGTCGATGCCTCGGGCCTCGTCGTTACCAATGTCCACGTCATCGAGGGCGCGGACCAGGTGAAAGTGTCGCTGTCGGACAAGCGCGAATTCGAGGCCGAGATCCTGCTGAAGGATACGCGCACCGATCTCGCCGTGCTGCGCCTGAAGGACACCAAGGAGAAGTTTCCGACGCTGGACTTCACCAATTCCGATGAGCTGCTGGTCGGCGACGTCGTGCTCGCGATCGGCAATCCCTTCGGCGTCGGCCAGACCGTGACCCACGGCATCATCTCGGCGCTCGCGCGCACCCAGGTCGGCATCACCGACTACCAGTTCTTCATCCAGACCGATGCGGCGATCAATCCCGGCAATTCCGGCGGCGCGCTGGTCGACATGGGCGGAAAGCTCGCCGGCATCAACACCGCGATCTATTCGCGCTCGGGCGGCTCGCAAGGCATCGGCTTTGCGATCCCCGCCAACATGGTGCGCGTCGTCGTTGCCTCCGCCAAGAGCGGCGGCAAGGCGGTGAAGCGTCCCTGGCTCGGCGCGAAACTCCAGGCGGTGACGCCCGAGATCGCCGAAAGCCTCGGCCTGCGTTCGCCGACCGGCGCGCTGGTCGCGAGCGTGGTCTCGAGCGGCCCCGCGGCCAAGGCCGGTCTGAAATCGTCCGATCTCATCACCGGGATCGACGGCCAGACCGTGGATGATCCCAACGCTTTTGATTATCGCTTCGCGACGCGTCCGCTCGGCGGCACCGCGCAGATCGACGTGCAGCGCGCCGGCAAGCCGCTCAAGGTCACGATCGCGCTCGAGACCGCGCCCGACACCGGCCGCAACGAGCTCGTGATCACCGCGCGTTCGCCGTTCCAGGGCGCGAAGATCTCAACCATCACGCCGGCGGTCGCCGACGAGCTGCATCTGGACGCCGACACCGAAGGCGTCGTGGTCACCGATCTCGGCGGCGACAGCGCGGCGGCGAATGTCGGCTTCCAGAAGGGCGACATCATCCTGGCCGTCAACAACCAGAAGATCAGCAGGACCGGCGACCTCGAAAAGGCGGCGGGCGAACGCCCGCGGATCTGGCGCATCACGCTGGTGCGCGGTGGCCAGCAGATCAACGTCACGCTGGGCGGATGAGCCCGAAGCGACCCCAGGAGACGCCAACTCTCTTCGCCGCGGCGGGGCTCGACCACGAGGCTCCGCATCCGCTGCCGGACCGGCTGCGCCCGCGCGCGTTGTCGGAGGTCGTAGGCCAGGACCACATCCTCGGCCCCGACGGTGCGCTGACGCGCATGCTGGAGACGCGCACGCTGGGATCGCTGGTGTTCTGGGGCCCGCCCGGCACCGGCAAGACCACGGTGGCGCGGCTGCTCGCGGATGCGACGGACCTGCATTTCGAGCAGATCTCCGCGGTGTTCTCCGGCGTTGCCGATCTGAAGAAGGCGTTCGATGCCGCACGCGCCCGCCGCGAGATGGGCAAGGGTACGCTCTTGTTCGTCGACGAGGTGCATCGCTTCAACCGCGCCCAGCAGGATTCGTTTCTGCCGGTGATGGAGGACGGTACGGTGGTCATGGTCGGCGCCACCACCGAAAACCCGTCCTTCGAGCTCAACGCGGCGCTTCTGTCCCGCGCGCGCGTGCTGGTGTTTCGCTCGCTCGACGCGGCCGCGATCGAAAAGCTGTTCGCGCATGCCGAGGAGGTCGAGGGCCGCAAGCTGCCGCTCGACGCGGAAGCGCGCGCGGTGCTGGTGCGCATGGCCGACGGCGATGGCCGCGCATCGCTGACGCTCGCCGAGGAGGTCTGGCGTTCGGCGCGGGCGGACGAGATTTTCAATGCCGCACAGCTGCAGGACATCCTGCAACGCCGCGCGCCGATCTACGACAAATCGGCCGATGGCCATTACAATTTGATCTCGGCGCTGCATAAGTCGGTGCGCGGCTCAGATCCCGATGCCGCGCTGTATTACCTCGCGCGCATGCTCGACGCCGGCGAGGATCCGCTGTTCCTGGCCCGCCGCGTGGTACGCATGGCGGTCGAGGACATCGGGCTCGCCGACCCGCAGGCGCTCGTCATCGCCAACGCCGCCAAGGACGCCTTCGATTTCCTCGGCCACCCCGAGGGCGAGCTCGCGATCGCCCAGGCCGTGGTCTATCTCGCCACCGCGCCGAAATCGAATGCGGTCTACACCGCCTTCGGCACGGCGATGCAGGTCGCAAAGCAAGCGGGCTCGCTGCTGCCGCCAAAGCACATTCTCAATTCCCCGACCAAGCTGATGAAGTCGGAAGGCTACGGCGCAGCCTACGAGTATGACCACGACGCCCCCGACGCCTTCTCCGGCCAGGACTACTTCCCGGAGGCCTTGGGCCGTCAGACCTTCTACGACCCGCCCGAACGTGGTTTCGAGCGCGAGATCAGGAAGCGGCTGGATTACTGGTCAAAGCTGCGGAAGGAGCGGGGCGGCTCGCGCTAGAAACGGCCATTTCGCCGTGACGGCAGCCGGCTTTTAGGGTAGGCAGGCAACCATGAGCCGCCGCATCAAAAGAACCGATCCTAAGCCCCGTTCGCGCGACGAGCGCAAGGAATCGCGCCCGTTCAAGGCGCGCAGCGCGAAGACGGCCGGGCCGCGACCGGGCGGCAAGCCCGGCAGCAAGCCGCCGCGCTTTGCGGGCGAGCGTGCCGAGCGGCGGCTGCCCAAAGCCGAGCCGGAACGGGCTGCGCCGGAAAAGCCCGTCGAAGCCTTGCTGCCGACCAAGGTGCAGACCGTCAAAGTGACGGCCGACGAGAACAACATGCGCGTCGATCGTTTTCTCGAAGCGCGCTTTCCCGGCCTCTCGTTCTCCCACATCCAGCGCGTCGTGCGCAAAGGCGAGCTGCGCGTCGACGGCAAGCGTGTCGACAGCAAGGACCGCCTGGAGGAGGGCCAGAGCGTCCGCATCCCGCCGCTGAAGCTCGACACGCCGAAGACGGCCGGCCCGCTGTCGGAAGCCGCGCAGAAGACGCTGGCCGCGCTCAAGGAGATGACGATCTGGGAGGACGACGACGTCCTCGTCCTGAACAAGCCCGCCGGTCTTGCCGTGCAGGGCGGCTCGGGCATGACGCGGCACATCGATCAGATGCTGGAGGTGATGCGCGATTCCAAGGGCCAGAAGCCGCGGCTCGTGCACCGTATCGACAGGGAGACCTCGGGCTGCCTCCTGATCGCCAAGACGCGCTTTGCCGCCTCGCATCTGACCGGCGCGTTCCGCTCGCGGTCCGCGCGAAAGACCTATTGGGCGCTGGTGCCGGGGCTGCCGAAGCCCAAGCAGGGCCGCATCTCGACTTTCCTTGCGAAGGAGGAGAGCGAGGACGACACCATCATGCGCATCGCGCAGCATGGCGACGACGGCGCCAGCCACGCGGTGACGTACTATGCGGTGGTCGAGACCGCCGGCAACAAGCTGACCTGGGTATCGCTCAAGCCCGTGACGGGCCGCACCCACCAGCTGCGCGCCCATATGGAACATATCGGCCACCCCATCGTCGGCGATCCCAAATATTTCAACATCGAGAACTGGCAGCTGCCGGGCGGCCTGCAAAACCGGCTCCATCTGCTCGCGCGTCGCATCGTCATTCCGCATCCGCGCGGCGGCGTAATCGACGCCAGCGCGCCATTGCCGCCGCACATGCAGCAATCGTGGAATCTGCTCGGGCTCGACGCAACCAGGTTCGATCCGATCGAGAACGCGCCCGAAGAATAGCCGGGTTGAACAGAGGCGGCCGAAGCACAACATCTGCTCCATGAAACGGATCTCGATCCTCTTCGTGGTTGCGACGGCGCTGCTCGCGGGGCAGGGCGCCCAGGCGCAGTATCTGCTGCCCGGCGCCTCGCGGTACAATCTTCCGCCATCTTCACCCCCACCGCCGCCGAAGATCGAGGTGCCGAAGATCCCGCAGTTCGACGCGCCGCCGAACTACAATTACCGGCCGCTCCCCCGCAATTCATTCAGCGACCGCGTCACGAGGTGTCTCGACGATGCCGCGGCCGCGGGGCTGGGTCCCGCCGATCGGGCCACCTATGCGCGCAGTTGCGCGAACTAGCAGGATCTGGGCCTGTTCGCGCGCCTCTATCCCCCGGCTCCGGGGTGTGGAAGATGCCGCAAGTTCCCTCATACCTGCCGCTCGCTTTATCGGCAGCCGGTCTTATCTTAGAACCCCGGCATTCAGCGGCGGAGCCCGAAGACTCAAGATGCGCGAATTGTTCGATGAAGCTGCGGGGCGATCCCCGCTCGATCCGCAGGAATCGGTCCGCCAGGCCGCGCGCGCGCCGCAGCGCAAGCGCTTCTACAAGGAGGCGGGCGTCGCTGATGCGGAGGGCGGCTTCGCCATCACGCTCGACGGCAAGCCGATCCGCACGCCGTCCGGCCGCCAGGTGGTGATCCCGTCGCGCGCGCTGGCCGATGCGGTCGCCTCGGAATGGGCGGCTCAGGGCGAGACGATCGATCCCGTGACCATGCCGCTGACGCGGATCGCCAACAGTGTCGTCGAGGGGGTCATCGATCGCGTCGAGCTCGTCAGCGACGACCTCGCAAAATACTTCGAGACCGACCTGCTGTTCTATCGCGCCGGGAATCCCGAAGGGCTGGTCGCCCGCGAGGCCGCGCATTGGGATCCCGTGCTGTTCTGGGCTGCGCAGACGCTGGGGGCGCATTTCATCCTGTCCGAGGGCATCATGCATGTGAAGCAGCCGGAGGAGGCGGTTCAGGCCGCCCGCGCGGCGCTGCCCGGGGATGCCTGGTCGGTGGCGGCGCTCCATGTGGTCACGACCCTGACCGGCTCGGCGCTGCTGGCGCTGGCGCTCGCCCATGGCGTCCGCGATGCCGGCCAGGTCTGGGCCGCAGCCCATGTCGACGAGGACTGGAACGCCGAGAAATGGGGCGTGGACGAGGAGGCAGCCAGCCGCCGGGCCGCGCGCTTCAGGGATTTCGAGGCCGCCGTGACGGTTTTGGCAGCGGCGAAGCCGCAAGCGGCCGAAGGTCCTTAACGAGAGGTTTACGAGGGGGGCCTTAGGGTGGGGCCAGCGTTCTCTGGGCCCCTTCAGATGCCGGCGCCGATAAGCTCGATCATTCCCGTCAGTGCTGCCAGCCCTGTTGCTGATGCGGCGACGCCCGATCTCGTGCTGCAGGCCGGCAGCGTCGTCGACGCCCGGGTCGTCAGCGTGCTCGCCGACAATCTGGTGCGGATCGCGATCGCCAATCTCACGATGGACGTGGCGTCGGAGGTGGCGCTGACATCAGGGCAAAATCTCCAGCTCGCGGTATCTCAGAACGACGGCACCATCCGGCTGGCCGTCATGAGCGGAGCAGGCGAGGCGACGGCCGATCAGATCATGCTGACACCGCGTGCGGCCGCGCTGGTGGAGAGCCCGTCGCTTGCGCCGTCAGCGAGCGCGGCACGCAATACGCTGACGCCATTGGAGCAGGTCGCTGTCACCGCGGCTTCGGCCGAGGCGGTCACAAAACAGGGCAGCCAGGCGCCGCTGTTCGCCAATCTGGCCGCCGTCGTCACCGGCAGCGATCTGCCGGCGGGACTGAAGCAGGCGGTCCTGGATGTGCTGGCGCAGCAGACGCCGCTCAACACCGGGCTCGATGGCGGCGACATCGAATCCGCCTTCCAGAAGTCGGGCCTGTTCCTCGAGGCTTCGCTGGCCGCAGGCACGACGCCGTCGGCCGGCACGATGCCTGACCTGAAGGCGGCACTGCTGGTGCTGCGCCAGACGCTGGCCACGCTCGAGACCGCCGGGCCGCAGGGCGCCGCGATCTCCGCTGGCGCCACGGCCGCGCCGCAGGTCGCCGCCGCGCCGGTTCGGACTGCAGGTGAGGCCGCGCAAGCCGCATTGCCGTCAAACGAACCTGAGATCGCCCAACAGCCGCAAATGCCGCGCAGCGCCAATCTCGCGGCCGCTGTGCTCGCCGACATCGCCGGCAACGCCCCGCAGGCCGCGATGCCGCGAACCATGTCCGCCGGCCTGGCGGCGAGTCTCTTGCAGGAGGTCACGCAAAACCTGCCGCGCATGACGGGCAATGTGCCCGGCTCGAACAAGGCCGTGCCCGACGGACATATCTTCGAGGCGGCCGCGCGCGCGACGCCACCGCCATTCCGCGGCGCATTGCCGGCGCCTCAGTCCATCGCCTCGCCATCGCTCGCGCCGGATACGCCGCTGACGACGACCGTGCATCGCCTGCTCGACGACACCGATGCCGCGATCGCGCGGCAGACCTTGCTTCAGGTCGCCTCGCTCCCGGACCGCGTCGACGCCAGTGGCCATCGCATCGACCCGGCCGTGCCGCAGTGGAATTTCGAGATTCCCTTCGCAACGCCGCAGGGCACCGCGATGGCGCAGTTCGAGATCTCGCGCGACGGCGGCAACGAATCCGGCGATCCCGCCAAGCGCGCCTGGCGCGCGCGCTTCACGCTCAATGTCGAGCCGGCCGGTCCCGTGCACGCCTTGATCACTCTGAACGGCGACAAGACTTTTGTGCGGATGTGGGCGGAGCGGCCGGCGACGGCGCAGCAGCTACGTGCCGGCATCGGCGAGCTCAACCAGGCCCTGACGCGAGCCGAGCTCAAGCCCGGTGACATCCTGGTCCGCGACGGCACGCCGCCGCAGCCTGCACCGGCTCGCGCCGGCCACTTCCTGGATCGCGCCACATGAGCGACCAGACCAAGCTCGCGATCGCGCTGCATTACGAGAAGGGCACCAATGCCCCCGTCGTCGTCGCCAAGGGCAAGGGCACGATCGGCGAAAAGATCGTCGAGATCGCGAAGGCCAACGACATCCCGATCGAGGAGAACGAGATTTTGGCCGGCGCGTTGTCCAAGGTCGAGCTCGGCGAGGAGATTCCGCCCGACCTCTACAAGGCCGTCGCCGAAGTGCTGGTGTTCGTGCTGCGGCTGTCGGGCCGGGGGCGCTAGAAACAAGCTGTCATCGTTTCACCACGATAGCGGCTGCATGGTCGCGCCGACTCCCATGGCTCAACGGACATCGCCCTTGCTCACCCGCCGTTCCACCCTTGGCCTTCTCGCCGCAACTGCGTTCCTGCCGCAGCGTGCGTTCGCCCATGTCGCGCCGCCGCGCAACGAGATCCGTGACAGCCTCGCAAAGCGCTTCACCGACCTCGGCACGTCAGGCACCTTCATCGGCTACAAGGTCGAGGACTATCTGATCGTCGCCAGCGACAAGGAGCGTTCGGGCGAGGCGAAGCTGCCGGCCTCGACCTTCAAGATCCCGAACTCGCTGATCGCGCTCGAGACCGGCGTGGTCACCGATCCCGACAAGGACGTGTTCCCGTGGGACGGTGTGAAGCGTCCGATCGAAGTCTGGAACAAGGATCACACGCTGCGCAGCGCGATCGCGGTCAGCGCCGTGCCGGTCTATCAGGAGATCGCGCGCCGGATCGGCCAGGAGCGCATGCAAAAGTATGTCGATCTGTTCGACTACGGCAATCGCGATATCGGCGGCGGCATCGACCAGTTCTGGCTCACCGGCAACTTGCGCATCGATCCGGTCGAGCAGGTCGATTTCGTCGACCGGCTGCGCCGCCGCGCGCTGCCGGTCAGTAAGCGCAGCCAGGATCTCGTCGCTGACATTCTGCCGGCGACCAAGGTTGGCGATAGCGTCATTCGCGCCAAGTCCGGGCTCTTGGGCGCCGAGCGCGGCGAGCCGTCGCTCGGCTGGATGGTGGGCTGGGCCGAAAAGGGCGAGGCCCACACCGTGTTCGCGCTCAACATGGATTGCAAGGAGCCGCGTCTCATCGGCGAGCGCATGCCGCTGACGCAAGCCTGCCTTGCCGAGATCGGCGCGATTTAGCGTGACCGCGCTGGTGCGCGCGAACCCGCTCGACTAGCATCGTCCCGACCAAGCAAGAAAAAAGGTCGGGAGGATAATAATGAACTCAACGCCGCTCTGGTTGTCGTCACTCACGCTGGCCGCAGCTGGCGGCTGGCTCGCCGCAACGATGTTTGCCGCGCCCGCCACCAGCAAGGAGCCGCGCTTTCCGCAGCTCACCATGGCTCAGTTGGATGCCAAGCAGAAGCCGCTCGGCGAGCAGATCATGAAGGTGTCGAGCGTCGGGATCGGCGGGCCCTACAATCCCATGATCCGCAGCCCCGTGCTCGGCCAGCGCCTGTTCGACCTGTTCTATTATCTGCGCTGGGAAACCTCGGTCCCGACCAAGCTCAACGAGTTTGCGATCCTGATCATCGGGCGGCAGTGGCGTTCGCAGGTGGAATGGTTCGCGCACGCGCCGCTTGCGGCCAAGGCGGGATTGTCATCCGACATCATCGCGGAGCTGAAGGCCAACAAGCGCCCGTCGAAGATGGCCGAGGACGAGACGGCGGTCTACGACTTCGTCACCGAGCTCACCACGACCAAGAAGGTTTCTGATGAGACCTACGCGCGTGCGAAGAAGCTGTTCAACGATCAGCAGATCGTCGACCTTACCGCGCTTGCCGGCAATTACGTGATGGTCGCGATGCTGCTGGCGATGGCGGAGGAGACCGTGCCGCCGGACAAGCAGGAGCCGTTCAAGCCGGGTGAGCCGTAGGAATTCGCGACAAACTTGCGAAGCCGTAGGGTGGGCAAAGGCGCGTAGCGCCGTGCCCACCATCTCTCCATGCCGGGATCTGCAATTTGGTGGGCACGCTTCCGCCTTCGCTCTTCGAGCTACGGCGGACAAGTCGCTTTGCCCACCCTACGGCATCTCGTCTCGGACCCACTATCCCAGCTTGAACAGCGCCTGCAAGAAATCCTCCACGGCCTTCCGCGACTCCGCCGCCGTCGCGGGATTGCCGCCGACATGCGGGTTCAGCTCGACGCAGGAATCCTTGTAGGTGAAGGGCGCGTTCGTATCGCCATTCATCAGCACACCGCCGTCGCCTTCCTTGATCCGGCAGTTGCGCACGGTTTGCGCATTGGCCGACACCGCAACGGTGCTGACGCCGAGCAGGCCGCTGTCAAAACCGTGGGCGCTGTCGGGATATTCGGTCAGCACCACGTCGCGGCCGGCTGTCTTGAGCCGTTCGACGAACGCCTTGCAGCTCTTCACGGGATTGTAGTCATCCGGCGTGCCGTGGAAGATGCGGATCGGGCGCGCGGCGACCTCGGCGTCGCTCTGATACGTTGTCGAGCAATCCGGATAGAACGGGATGTAGGCGGCGAACTGGATGCCGGACTTGTTCCAAAGCTTGTTGAAGCGTTCCAGGCTCGCATAAAGCGTCGCCTGACCACCGCGCGAAAACCCCATCAGCACGATGCGGTCAGGATCGACGCGCGGATGTTTTGCGAGGATCTCCAGCGAACGGTAGATGTCGACGATCAGGTTGAGCCGGCCGAGCAGCGCCTGGTTCGGCCCGACCACCGTCAGCCCGCGGCCGGTGAAGCCGTCGATCACGAAGGTGGATATGCCCATGGCGTTGAACGCGTGCACCCAGGCCTCGGTGGTCGCGCCGACGCCGCTCGAGCCGTGCATCAGCACCACGACGGGGAGTTTTCCGGTGCCCTGCGCAACACGGAATTCACCTGCGACCGTCACCGGCTTGCCGGCCGCCGCGTCGCCGCTGAGAAACTGCTGGTCGGAGAGGGTGAGCGAGGGGATCGGGTAGATCTCGGCGCGGGTGGCGACTTCCTTGGGGAGGGATTGTGCATTGGCGCCAGTGAACAAGGCCGAACCGTAAAGCGTGATGAGCGTCGCAACGACGCGGAATGCCGTCGGCATCGGATCCTCCCTTATGATTATTGTTGAGTAGAACGACGGGCTTGCGCGGTGTCAATTTCGCACCGTCAGCTTCCACAGCCTCAGGCGGTATCTGTCTTCTTCGCCGTCAGCGCCTGGTCGATCGCAAAGCCGCCGATCTCGCTCATCGCCTGTGAGATCACGTCGCCCTTGCGGGCAAAACCGGCGGAGAGGAAATCGAACTGGGTGCGTGCCAGACGCAGCATCTCGGTCGGCACGGGGACCACGGTCTCGTTGAAACTGTCGACGGAGGCGCGCAGCGTCTCGAGCTCGGTCGTGAGCTTGCCGATATGGCTCTCGGCATGTTGCATCAGGCCGAGCAGCTTGTCGCGCTCGGCGTCGAACGCCGTGCGCTCGGCCGCGGCTGCCGCGGTGACCTCGGCAAGCTGGCCGCGCAGCGCATCGAGTTGCTTGACCATGGCATCGGAGGCCATCTCACCGGCCTCGCGCAGCTCGCTGTTGCGTGTGTTCTCTTCGTGCTCCTCGTGATAGAGGCGTTCCGCCGACATCGCCCGATGCGCCAGCGACTCGATCAGGCTCGCAGCGCGCAGCAACATCTCGCCGTTCCGTCCCGACACCATGCTGGCCATGCGTCGCAGGAAGTCGGTCGTTTCGGACGATGAGCTCGGCGGCAGTGGGACGACCGTCGCGGACATGGGGTGATGCTTGCAGCCGGAAATGATGACCGCCGCCGTACCGACTGAGCCCACGCAACATTCGGCGCCTGATCGCTGGGCTTGAAGCAAGCCTGAATCGGCCGGCCCGGTCAACGGGCGAGGGCCGACAAAATGGCGGTCTCCCGCCGCACGAGCGCCGGGATCACGCGTCCTTCTGCCGCCCGATCCGGCCGAGATGGGTGAAGCCGAACCCGGCCGAATATTTCAGGCCATAGCCGAGCGCCCGGTCGAGGCCGATATGGGCGAGCCAGATCAGGGCGATGGACAGGGTGAGGGGGGAGGCGAAGCCGAAGCCCAGCGTCAGCAGCGTCACCGGCGCCATGTAGCTGTGGGCGGCATTGTAGACCAGCGCCCCGAATTTGGCGTCGGCAAGGTAGGCCAGGAAGCTCAGATCGGGGACGAAGAAGAGCAGGGCGAACACCAGCCACGAGCCGTCCCAGGACGCGTAGAGCATCACCATCCCCGCGAACAGGGTCAGGCCCTCCAGCCGCAGCAGGATCTTGACGCCGCCGGTCGCCGCGCCCGTCTCGGCCGTTGCCTCATCCATCGTCGTCTCCCAGGCAAAACTTTGTAATTCCTTGCGCTTTCACGCTGCGGCAGGGCAGCCCTGCGACACCGAAAGCCGCTTCCCGGTCCGCAAAATGCCGTGTTAGAACCCCCGGCAATCGCATTTAGGCTAAGAACTGGCGGGAGCAAATGAAGAATATCCTGGACGCCCTTGAAGATCGTCGGGCCGGCGCAAAGCTCGGCGGCGGGGAGAAGCGCATCGAGGCGCAGCACGCCCGCGGCAAGCTGACCGCGCGCGAGCGCATCGAGCTCTTGCTCGACAAGGGATCGTTCGAGGAATTCGACATGTTCGTCGAGCACCGCTCCACCGAGTTCGGCATGGAGAAGAGCAAGGTGCCCGGCGACGGCGTCGTCACCGGCTGGGGCACCGTCAACGGCCGCAAGACCTTTGTGTTCGCCAAGGACTTTACCGTATTCGGCGGGTCGCTCTCGGAAACGCACGCGCTTAAAATCACAAAACTCCAGGACATGGCGATGAAGGCGCGGGCGCCCATCATCGGCCTCTATGACGCGGGCGGCGCCCGCATCCAGGAAGGCGTCGCCGCGCTCGCCGGCTATTCCTACGTGTTCCGCCGCAACGTGCTGGCCTCGGGCGTGATCCCGCAGATCTCCGTCATCATGGGCCCCTGCGCCGGTGGCGACGTCTATTCGCCGGCGATGACCGACTTCATCTTCATGGTGAAGAACACCAGCTACATGTTCGTCACCGGCCCCGACGTGGTGAAGACCGTCACCAACGAGGTCGTCACGGCGGAAGAGCTCGGCGGCGCCTCGGTGCACGCGACGCGCTCCTCGATCGCCGACGGCGCCTTCGAGAACGACGTCGAGACGCTTCTGCAGATGCGGCGCCTGATCGATTTCCTGCCGTCCAACAACACCGACGGCGTGCCGGAATGGCCGAGCTTTGACGACATCGGCCGGGTCGACATGTCGCTCGACACGCTGATCCCCGACAACCCGAACAAGCCCTACGACATGAAGGAGCTGATCCTGAAGGTCGTGGACGAGGGCGATTTCTTCGAGATCGCCGACATGTTCGCCAAGAACATCGTCACCGGCTTCGGCCGCATCGCCGGCCGCACCGTCGGCTTCGTCGCCAACCAGCCGATGGTGCTGGCGGGCGTGCTCGACAGCGATGCCTCCCGCAAGGCCGCGCGCTTCGTTCGCTTTTGCGATGCCTTCAACATCCCGATCGTCACCTTCGTCGACGTGCCGGGCTTCCTGCCGGGCACCGCGCAGGAATATGGCGGCCTGATCAAGCACGGTGCAAAGCTGCTGTTCGCCTATTCGCAGTCTACGGTGCCGCTGGTCACCATCATCACCCGCAAGGCCTATGGCGGCGCCTTCGACGTCATGGCCTCCAAGGAGATCGGCGCGGACATGAACTACGCCTGGCCGACCGCCCAGATCGCGGTGATGGGCGCCAAGGGCGCGGTCGAGATCATCTTCCGCTCAGACATCGGCGACCCCGACAAGATCGCCGCGCGCACCAAGGAATACGAAGACCGCTTCCTGTCCCCCTTCATCGCCGCCGAACGCGGCTACATCGACGACGTCATCATGCCGCACTCGACGCGCAAGCGCATCGCGCGGGCGCTGGCGATGCTGAAGGACAAGAAGGTGGAGACGCCGGCGAAGAAGCACGACAATTTGCCGTTGTGAGGGACGCGTAGCCCGGATGAGCGCAGCGACATCCGGGTTCTCTCAAGTCCCGCATGTCGCTTTGCTCATGCGGGCTACTGGTTTCTTCTGATTTGGCATCGATCCAATGACCGAAGACGATCCGACCGACGAAATCTCCGACATCGAAGATCGGATCGAGCGGCTCGCCGAGATCGCCGAGCGATGCAGGAAATACATTCTGGCGTCCAAGATCGCGATCGGCAGCGGGGCCGCACTGCTGTTGATCACGATTTTCGGTCTGCTGGGGACAGGTCAGACTGCCGCGCTCGGGTCGATCGCGCTGGTGCTGGGCGGGATCGTCTCGCTCGGCTCGAACATCAGCACGTTGCGGCAGACGGTCGATGCGATCGGTGCTGCGGAGGCGCGGCGCTCGGCGCTGATCGGAACGTTCGACCTGCGCGTGGTCGCCGATACGCCGATGAAGCTGGTGTGACGCGCCGCCTTACGCGGCGGTCCTGAGCGCCAGCACCGGCAAATCCGTGCGGCACTCGGCTGCGAATGCCTGGAGGCGTTCCGCGGTCTGCTGGTCGAGGATCGCCTTTACGAGACGCTCGGCGCGGGCAAGCTGGTCCTTGAGATAGTCGATGCGGGCCATGTGTCACCTTCCGCCCTGAAAATTTGAGGCCATCTGCTTCGTTTTAATGGCTGTGAGCGTATGGCCGATGCCGGGTTAGTTATGTGCGGCAGGTCACGCAGATCGTGCCTTATCCGCCGCCTCGAAATGCGCCATCTGGTCGGCGCGGGCTTTTGCGAATGCCGGGCGAGCCGTAGCGCGCGCGGCGTAGGCGCGGCAGGCGGGACTGTCCGTGAGCCCGTCGAACTTATCGACGACGCGCAGCACGTCCGCCATCAGGATGTCGGCGACGGAGAAAGAGCCCGCCAGCCATTCCCGTCCTGCCAGCACCGTCTCCATGTGCTTGAGGCGGAGCTTGAGGAAGTCGTCGACGAATTTCCACGCCGCCGTGTCGCTCGGATGGCCCATGAACTTCGACATCGTCCAGGGCAGGCTTGCCATCTCCACCGAATTGAGCGCGGCGAACACCCACTCCGTCGCCTCAACGCGACCGCGCGGATCTGATGGCATCAGCTTCGGGCTGAGTTCGCCCAGATGCAGCAGGATCGCGCCGCCCTCGAAGATCGAGAGGTCGCCATCGGTCAGCCACGGCACCTGGCCGAAGGGCTGGTGCGCGAAATGCGCGGGGCTTCGATCGGCGAACGGCACGCTTGCGACGCGATAGGGCAGGGCGGCTTCTTCCAGGGCCCAGCGCACGCGGAGGTCGCGCACCAAGCCGCGCGGGGGCGGAGGAACCCAGTCGAAGGTGGTCAGGGTGAGGTCGGCCATGCGGTGTCTCCGTGCTGTCCGGCATAGGACGGATGAAGGGCGGGCGATCCGACAGGGGGCGGACGTTTTTTCTCCGCGGGCAGAACCGTAGGGTGGGCAAAGGCGCACTTGCGCCGTGCCCACGACCTTTTGCCCGGCGGCGGAAGTCGTGGGCACGCTTCGCTTTGCCCACCCTACGGACTACGGACCGGTGTTTACTGCCCAAGCTTCGCCAGCCGGCCTTGCTTGGCCGCCTCGACCGCGCGCTCCGCATCCTCCGGCAGCAGCAACCGTTCCGCCATCTGCCGCGTGGCCTCGCGCTTCACCGCCGCGACATACGCGCCGTCATCCGCATATCGCTCCGCGATCGACGGCCTGGGATCATGCACTTCCTTGCGCGCGGCTTCCGTCGGCGCGAACGGCACCACCGCGCCTTGCAATGGATAAAGCGCGGTCGGGCCGAACCCTTGCGCGCGCGGATTCCAGGCGGTGTAGGTCGCGCGCGGCACCGCGAGCGCAAGCTGGCGGATGCCTGCGATGGCCATGCCGTCATTGTCCGCCTTGGGCACGAACACGGGATAGCGGCCGATCTCCTTCGGCGGCAGTACGCTTTGGTCGGAGAAAACGGCGAGCGTGTGGATGGCGGCATAAGGCAGGCCGGGGATGTCGGTCGGCACGGCGCCCTGCGCTGTGACCAGCGTGCCGTGGGCGCGCATGGGGATGCGGCTTGCGGGCGGCTTTACGCCGTCGCTGATCCAGGCGTTGAGGTCGGTGAGCAGCGCGCGCATCGGCATGCCCGCATGCATCGGGTTCTGCGGCAGCGACATCGCGGGCACGCCCTTCTTCATCACGTCGGCGGCTTCCGCGAAATGCGGTGTGCCTGTGATCATGTAGGCGCGGACGTTGTCGGGGAGGTCGAGGTGGTTGCCTGAGAGATCGGTGACCAGCAGCGAGGCATGCGAGGCCCACCATTCGTGCTCGCTGTCGGTCTGCATCACCTTCGGGCATGTCGCCGAGAGCGAGCAGCGGCGAAGCAAACCATCAGTCTTGCCGGAATAGGGATCGCTCAGGCTGGCATAGGTGAAGGGGAAGAGATCGGCCTGCCACGCCGGATCCTGCGGATGGCGCGGGTTGCGGCCGGGCTGGCCGAAGCGGACGTTTGTCGCCATCCGCCGCGTGCCCGCGACATGCGGCATCAATCCGTCGAACACCATGCGGCCCGAGAGGTCCTCGTTGAAGCCGAGATAGAGGAAGTCGCGCAGGAAGCGGCCGGATTGCGAGACGCCGAAGCCGATGGCCCGGCTCACCGACGGGTGCAGGCCGTTGAGCAGCGGATTCGCCGGCGTCTCGTCGTGGCGGAGGAAGCTGACGACGTCGCGCACGGCGGCATAGCCCATGCCGAGTGGCACTGGATCGCGCGCGGTGTAGGTGATCTCGTAGAGCGCGCCGGCATCAAAGCCGTCGGGCCGGGTGATCTCAACCGTATTGGCATCGACGAGTTTTGCGGAGAGGCCGGAAGGCGTCTGCCGCGCATCGGCCCAGGCCGCGCGCACGGAGACCTTGAGGTCGGTGGCGGCGTCGGCCGCCGGCCAGGTCAGCGTCGCGCGCGCGGGATTGGTCGTGTTGTCGAAGACGATCTCTTCGCGCGCCGGACCGGCGATGTTCTTGATCACCGGTGCCGTCAGCGCGAGTTGTCCGGGCTTGGAGGGGATATCACCCTGCCAGCCGACCCAGACCATCGTAAAACCCTGGCGATGCAGGAAGCCGATGCCGGCGTCCTCGGCCTTGTCCGCAATGTTGGCGCCGGGCTGTGCGGAATCGTCGAACAATTGCGGCGCCAGCTTGCGGCCGCGATTGGGCACCTCCAGCAGCAGCGTGCCGTTGCCGTGCGTGGGATCGGTGGGCCTCAGGATCACGACGTCTGCGGTAGCCTCGACCTTGCCGTCAGGGCGACGCGGCGCGAGCGCGAGATCGGTGATGACGGCGTTGCGGTCGTCGGACGGGTTGAGCGCGAGGGTCGCGCGCGCCGTGATCCGCTCATAGGTGCCGACATCGCCGAAGCTGCGGCTGGCAAAGGCGGGCACGCGTTCCAGAATGTCGAAGCGGACGATTTCGGCGATTGAGGCGGCCGGCCACAGGCATGCGATCGCGACGAGGCCGGTGATGATCCTGCGCATGGCCATTCCTTCCCTTATCGGCGCGACGGCATTGTCCGTCGCGCGGGCTTTTTGTTGCCGCGACTATAACCGTCTATGCTGCGGCCAAACAACAGGAGGAAACACATGCCCGCTGCCTACTTCGTCGTTCGTGCCATCGTCACTGACGCCAGCAAGCGCGCCGCCTTCGACACATGGTACGAGACGGAACATGTGCCCGACGCGGTGAAGGTGTTTGGCGTCAGCAAGGCCTGGCGGTTCTGGAGTTTGGACGATCCCTCGCTGCACCAGGCCATGTATCAGTTCGATGACGAGGCCAAGCTCGCTGCGATGCTGAAGGGCGATGCGCTCAAGCAGCTCGTTGCCGATTTCAACCGCGACTGGCCCGACGTGAAGCGCACGCGCGAGACGCTGGTGCTGGCGCAGGAGTTTGCGAGCTAGGACGCCGAAGCCTAACCCGGACCGAGTTCCGTAGCCCGGATGGAGCGAAGCGCAATCTAGGCCTTCGCCTCACGGCATGACCTTCCCGGATTATGCTGCGCTTCATCCGGGCTACGGCTCCTCCCTGACACCACGCATGAATCTGAAGGGGCGATTCAGCTTTGGTTCATGTCGAGACCGCGACACTCCCTCTGCATCACTTGCTCGATAGCCTAGAGGACATGTCATGGAGCGTCGGAACTTTTTGAAACTCGCATTTGGCGTCGCGGCCGGAGCCGCAACGTTGACTGCGACCGCACAAGCTGCGCCGTTGGCGCCGCAGCCGCTCGGTGACCCCGCGCGCATGCCGCAAGGCAATCCCGACGCCCATCCCGCCGTCACCACCAGTGAGGAAGCTTCCAAGCTGACTCCCGAACAGGTGCACTGGCATGGCCGCCACCGGGGCTGGGGCCACCGTCATTGGGGCTGGCATCGCCGGCGTTGGCACCGCCGCCATCACTGGTAAGCGCGCATCGGCCGAGTCTGGACGGGGACCGCAATTGCGGTCCCCGTTTTGATTCGGCGCGGTCCCTCCACGATGAGACGCCAGGCGTTCAAAAGAAATGGCCGCGCAGGCTGATCCTGCGCGGCCACTTTGTAACGCGAAAAGGCGAGATCAGATCGGGCGGCAGCGGCCGGCGTACCAGCGGAAGCCGTAGGGGCAGACGCGGGCGCGCGGCACGACGACGACCGGCGCCGGGGCGACCACGATGGGGGCGGGACGCACAACGACGGGGCCGCGGATCGGGCGGCAGCCGCCATAGGGACCACGAGCCCAGCCAGGGCCGCACCCCTGCATGGCGCTGGCTGCGTCGCTGAAACCGACGGCCGCGCTGGCGAGCATGACGGCGGCGAACAGATATTTCATTTGATCTTCCTTCTCGTCCTTGGGGGCAAGTCTTTGGGGGCTCGGCGCTTGCGGCGCACAATCAATCAAAACACACGATTCGACATGTTAAATTTGCAACATGCCGACACGGCGCGATCCAAACCTGCCAATCATGACCTGAATACGGCATGAACGTTCCCCGCATGCGGCTTCAGGCGACGCCAATGGCGCTGGAGCCCCGTTCCGATGGAATCGGAAAGGGGGTTCCAGATTCCCTATTTTGACGCGTTGTCTTGGCGCGAACCGGTATCCGCTTCGCTCGAAAACGCGCTAGCGGCCGAGGAAGCCCAGCACCAGCTCCCTGTACTTCTCCGGCGCTTCCAGGAACACGAGGTGGCCGGTGTCCGGGACCACCTCGGCCCGCGCATTCGGCATCTTCGCGGCAAGCGCCTTGGCGAGTTCGGCGTTCTGGCCCATCTTCGCGCGCAGCGCCTCCGGTGCGTTCGGCCGGCCCGGCGCGTTGTGGTCGTCAGCGCCCATGATGAACAGCGTCGGCTCGGTGATCAGCGCGACCTCGTGCGCCACCGGCTCGCGGTAGATCATCTGGCCGGAGCTGACGAAGGCGCGCAGCCAGCGCGGATAGTCGGGGCTGCCCTTGATGTTGAAGCGGGCGTCGATGAACGGGGTGATCGCGTCCGGCGGCAGCTTGATCGCGTAGTTGGTCTGGAGCTGCTTGCGATAGCCCTCGGCGGTGAGCTTGTCCTCGCTTTCGATGATCTTCTCGGTCGGCGTCGGCGGCACGTAGAGGCGGTAGTCTTCCAGCCCGATTGGGGCCGTCAGAACAAGGTGGGCGACGCGATCCGGATAGGCGCGGGCGATGCGCACCCCCAGCATGCCGCCGAGCGAATGGGCGACGATCTCGGCCTTGTCGATCTTGAGATGATCGAGTAGCGCGATGGTGTTGCGCGCCAGATTGTCGAAATGCAGCTCGCCCGTCGGTTTGGAGGATTTGCCGAAGCCGATCTGGTCCGGCACTACGACGCGATAACCCGCCTCGTTCAGCATCTTGATGACCGGCGCCCAATAGCTCGACGGGAAATTGCGCCCGTGCAGCAGCACCACGGTGCGGCCGTTCGGCTGCACGGGCGCGACGTCCATGTAGGCCATGCTGAGCTGCTCGCCGTCATTGACAACCGGCAGCAGATGCACGGGATAAGGATAGGCAAAGCCTTCGAGCGCGATGCCGTAGGGCTCGCGCGAAGCGGTGTCGGCAGCGTGGGTGGATGTCAGCGGGGAAGCGAGGAGGGCGGCGGCGAGCGCGGCCGGGAGGAGGCGGTGCATAGGGAAGGGCTCTGGTTAGGATTGGCGCTGCGAGACAAAGTCTCCGTCATGCCCGGGCAAAAGCGCGAAGCGCGTCTTCGCGCAGACATCCCGGGCATCCACGTGCCAGCCGCAATAAAGACGTGGATGGCCGGGTCAAGCCCGGCCATGACGACAACAGGAGTTCACACGCAAATGTGCGATCTCATGCGGCGGGCGTGATCAATCTTTCCCGAACAGCGTCGCAAATTGCTTCTCGCCGGTGCGGGTGAAGTTCACCACGCGGCTGCCGGGCGTGGCGTCGCGCGCGGCCCATTTCAGCTCATTGAAGCGCTGCATCATGGCCGCGCCCAGCGTGCCGGCGAGATGGTGGCGGCGCTCGCTCCAGTCGAGGCAGGCCTTGCACACCGGGCGGCGAGGATGGGTCAGCATCTCGGACGAGATCTGCAAATGCTTTGCGAGGAAGCGCTCGCCTTCAGCCGTCAGCTCGATGTCCTGCTTCTTCTGCCGCACCAGGTTTCGCGCGCGCAGGCTGTCCAGCATCTGCACGCCGAGATCGCCGGCGAGATGGTCGTAGCAGATCCGGGCGCGCCGCAGCGCCGGATCCTTTGGCCCGGTGCGCACGCGCATGTGGCCGGTTCGCGCGGCAAGCCCCGCAAGTCCTTCGAGCACGCCAGCGACATCGTCATCGGTGAGGCGATAGTAGCGGTGGCGGCCCTGCTTCTCAGGCTCGACCAGCCCGCCGGCCTCGAGCTTGGCCAGATGCGAGCTCGCGGTCTGCGGCGTGATGCCGGCCTCCTGCGCCAGCTCGCTCGCGGTCAGCGCGCGGCCGTTCATCAGCGCGGTGAGCATGTTCGCGCGTGCGGGATCACCCACGAGAGAGGCGACCATGGCGATGTCAGGGCCTGATTTCATGCTTCGATGGTAGCCGAAGCATTGTGGTGGAGCAAGGGCGTAGCTTGTCTCTGCGAACACGTCATTGCGAGCGAAGCGAAGCAATCCAGACTGCTTCAGCGGCGACGGTTTCGTTTTGCCCGTTGCACATACAAATCAGGAGCCCATCATGTCCGTCACCGTCTTCATCCGCTACCAGCTCGATCCCTTCAAACGTGCGCAGTTCGAGGAGTACTCGAAGCGCTGGCTCACCATCATCCCGAAATGCGGCGGCGACCTGATCGGCTATTTCATGCCGCATGAGGGCACCAACAACATCGCGTTCGCGCTGATCACCTTCGAGAATCTGGCCGCCTACGAGGCCTATCGCGCCCGGCTGCGGCAGGACGCGGAGGGGATGGCCAACTTCCATTTTGCCGAGGAGCACAAATTCATCCTTGCGGAAGAGCGCACGTTCCTGCGCCAAGTGGCCTTGTAAGTGGTATTGTGGGCCATCAACGACAGGAGACGCCCATGATCGCCGTGATCTTCGAGGTCTGGCCCAAGCCCGAACACCGCCAGGATTATTTCGACCTCGCGGCCGATTTGAAACCGATCCTCCAAACCATCGACGGCTTCATCTCGGTCGAGCGTTTCGAGAGCCTGACCGAGAAGGGCAAGATCCTGTCGGTGTCGTTCTGGCGCGACGAGGCGGCGGTTCAGGTGTGGCGCAACACGATGGAGCACCGGCGCACGCAGGCGAAGGGCAGGGCAAAAATCTTCGCCGATTACCATCTGCGCATCGCCAGCGTCATCCGCGACTACGGCATGAATGATCGGGACGAGGCGCCGAAGGACAGCCGCGCCGTGCACGACGCGCACTAGCGCCTCGCGTGGAGCATCCCCATCTCTGCGCGGCCAACAAGGGAGAGAAACATGCACGTGACGACCGCCGACAAGCGCGCGACGTTCAAGAAGATGCACGAGAGCGGCTGCTTCATCCTGCCCAATCCGGTCGATGTCGGCAGCGCCAAGGCGTTGCAGCATCTCGGTTTCAAGGCGCTTGCCTCGTCCAGCGCGGGCTTTGCCTGGACCATCGGCAAGGCCGACAACCACGTCACCGTCGAGGACGTCTGTCAGCATCTGGCAGCATTGTGCTCGGCCGTCGACATCCCCATCAACGCGGATTTCAAGGGCGGCTTTGCCGTCGAGCCGGACAAGGTCGCGGACAATGTCGAGCGCGGTGTGCGCACCGGCGTCGCCGGCCTGTCGATCGAGGATTCCACTGGTGACAAGGACAGGCCGCTCTACGAGCGCGCACTCGCGGTCGAGCGCATCAAGGCCTCACGCAAGGCGATCGGCGACAGCGGCACGCTGCTGGTCGGCCGCTGCGAGGCGTATTTGTGGGGCGTGACCGACCTCAAGCTCGTCATCGACCGGCTCACCGCTTACGCCGACGCCGGCGCGGACTGTCTCTACGCGCCGGGCCTGAAGACGCGCGAGGACATCGCCGCGGTGGTGAAGGCTGTCGCACCAAAGCCGTTCAACCTGCTGATCGGCGCCTCTGGCCTGTCCTTGCAGGAGGCGGAAGATCTCGGCGTGCGCCGGATCAGCGTCGGCGGCTCGCTTGCCCGCGCCGCCTGGGGCGGCTTCATGCGCGCCGCAAAGGAGATGGCGGAGAAGGGGACCTTTACCGAGCTCGGCAGTGGCTATCCCGGCGGCGAGCTCAACAAGATGTTCAGCTAGCGGCAAAACGAAAGCGGCGGGATGTGAGGTCCCGCCGCAGTCGCACGTCGTTACAAATCTTTACTTCGCGCCGTCAGACGGCGTCTGCGTATCCGGAGCCGGCTTGCTCGGCGCGGCGCCGGTGGTCACGCCGGGTCCCGTGTTGTTGCGCGGCGTCACGTCACGCATGCCGGGAGGGGCGGCCGGGTTAGCTGGTGGAGCCTGCTGGGCGGTCTGTGTCGCAGGCGTATTGCTCGCCTGGTTGCCGGTGCCCGTGTTGTTCAGGCCGTAGAACACGGCACCAAGAACCACCGCAATGGCAACAGCGAACAGCGCTACCTTGCCACTGGAGGCGGGGCCTTCGCCAAGCTCGGGATCGGCCTGAAGCTCGGCATCCCGTCGCGCCGCACGGACATACTCATCATCGGCGAGATTCGGGCGATACGGATCGTTGGGAAAACGGTCGTCAGCCATCGATTGGGTCTCCTCGACTATTGCAGCTGGACAACCCTTAGATGCGAGATTCTGTTCCGCCCTCTTTAGTGCTTTCGTCGCATGTTGCCCTCACGCGAGGAATCGGGAACCTGTTCAGCTTGGAACCGTGCGCCGGTTCCATCGAGGGAAAAGGGAACAAAGCGATGTGGAGCTTGCCGCCGAGCGATAGCGTGCTGCATCTGTTGTCGCTGATCGCGGTCGCAGCGCAAGGCATGACCGCCGCGCTCGCGGCCGGCCGCCGCAGCATGGACTGGTTAGGGGTCTGCTTCCTCGGCTGCATCACCGCGCTCGGCGGCGGCACCTTGCGCGATCTCTTCCTCGGGCACTATCCGCTGGCCTGGGTCGCAAATCCGATCTACCTCGCGCTGGCGGGCGGCGCTGCCTTCCTCACCATTTTGATCGCGCGACTCGTGCACCGGCTGAAGGTCGCCTTCATCGTCCTCGACGCCATCGGCCTCGTCGTCTTCACCATGGCCGGCTGCGACATCGCCTGGCAGATGGGTGCCACGCTGCCCATCGTCATTGTCTCCGGTATGGTCACGGGCTGCGCGGGCGGCGTGTTGCGCGACGTACTCTGCAACGACGTGCCGCTGCTGTTCCGCTCCGAACTCTACGCCAGCGTCTCGGTCGTCACCGGCCTGTTCTACGCCACCGCCTTCGGCCTCAAGCTCAATGCCGAGCTCTGGACCATCTTGACCTTCGTCCTCGGCATCAGCTTCCGCTTGCTGGCCGTGCGCTACAAATGGGAGATGCCGAAGTTCGTGTTCACGGGCGAGGAGGAGAGGTAGCGGTTCTGTCATCCACGTCGTCATTGCGAGCGCAGCGAAGCAATCCAGAAATCATCCGCGGAGTGATTCTGGATTGCTTCGTCGCTGCGCTCCTCGCAATGACGGAGAGGAGGCCGATTACGGCTCCTCTTTCCTTGCCTTCGCCACCTGCGCCGGTGTCACCAGCGGCGCGGCGTTGCCCCAGGAATTGCGGATGTAGTTCGTCACGGCGGCGATCTCATCGTCGGACAATTGCTTGGCATAGGGCGGCATCTCGCCGGTGTTGGGCGCGCGAGGCGTCGTCACGGTGTGGGCGCCGTCGAGCATGATGCGCAGGGCGGAGGACGGATTGACCGATTGCAGCAGCGCGTTGCCGGGCAGCGGCGGATAGATGCGCGGGCTACCTGTGCCATCGGCTTCATGGCAGGCGATGCAGAGTTTTGCGTAGACGGCCTGGCCCGCCTTCATCTCGGCATCATCGGGCGGCGTCACGATCGTTTCGCGCCGCGACGACGGGAGGCTCTTCAGATAGATCGCGATCGCTCGCACATCGGCATCGCTCATCTTCGAGGTCGAGTTGACGACCACCTCCGCCATCAGCCCGCCGGCATGGCTCTTGGCGTTGCGACCGCTCTGCAGATACTCGGTGATGTCCTCGACGCTCCACGACTTCAGCCCGGTCCGCGCGGCGCCGTCGAGCCGCGGCGCGAACCAGCCGCCGACCGCGTTGCCCGAGAGCGCCTGCGCCTGTTTGTCCGCGCCAAAATAGTTCTTCGGCGTGTGGCAGGCGCCGCAATGTCCGAGCCCGGTGACGAGATAGCCGCCTCTGTTCCACGCCGCGCTCTGGCTCTGGTCCGGCTCGAACAGGGCGGGCTTGAAATACATGGCGTTCCAGATCCGCATCAGGCCGCGATAGCCGAACGGCCAGCGCAGTTCCGGCGGCTTGTTGCGGCTCGCCACCGGCGCCAGCGATCCGAGATAGGCCCGGATCGCCAGCGTGTCGTCCTTCGTCATCCGCGTGAAATAGGGATAGGGGAAGGCCGGGTAATAGTTCGAGCCGTCAGGTGCGATGCCGGTGCGCACCGCGCGGGTGAAATCGGCGTCGGTCCAGGCGCCGATCCCGGTGTCGCGGTCCGGCGTCAGATTCGGCGCGTAGATCGCGCCGAAGGGCGTATCGATGCGCTTGCCGCCCGCGAACGGTTTTGCCGGATCGGCGGTGTGGCAGCCCGCACAGTCGCCGGCTTCGACCAGCGTCTTGCCGTAGGCGATCAGCTCGGGCGATGGCTCGGCGGCACGGGCCGCGCTCGCAACTGCACTGCACAACGCGACAACAGCCAGAATCATCCGCATCGAAAGCCTCTCCTGCGACCAATCGCCCGGATAGGAGCCTCACGTCGTTTCGCGACGGCGGGGGTATGGTGACACAAATTGAAAATGCGTGATGCCTTTGCAGCCACGAAATTGCGATTTTTACCCGGCGCTTCCTTTGGTCCAGATTTGTGATGCGGAGCGTTAAATATCCGACATAGAGTGGCGCAGGTGGTCGGCGCGCCCTAGCTAAAAACAATGGGCTGGCAACGGCTTAAGTGGCAAGACCTGAACAGGGCGTTGAAAAGAGGACAACATGGGCATCAACCAGGGTCCGATCAGTCTCGATCAAAAATACACCCAGGAAACCGGACACGTCTTCACCACGGGCATCCAGGCCCTGGTTCGGTTGCCGATGGCCCAGATCCGGCGCGACCGCGCCAATGGCCTCAACACCGCGGGCTTCATCTCCGGTTATCGCGGCTCGCCGCTCGGCGGCTACGACCAGCAGCTCTTCGCCGCCCGCAAGCATCTCGAGCAGTACAACATCAAGTTCCAGCCCGGCGTGAACGAGGATCTGGCGGCGACCGCGGTGTGGGGCTCGCAGCAGCTCAACCTCTCGCCCGGCGCCAAATACGACGGCGTCGTCGGCATCTGGTACGGCAAGGGCCCCGGCGTCGACCGCTGCGGCGACGTGTTCCGTCACGGCAATGCCGCCGGCTCCGCCAAGAACGGCGGCGTGCTGTGCCTCGCCGGCGACGACCACGGCGCGAAATCCTCGACCGTCCCGCATCAGTCCGACCACGCCTTCATGTCGGCGCTGATGCCGTATCTTTATCCCTCCAGCATCCACGAGATGATCGAGATGGGTCTGCTCGGCATCGCGATGTCGCGCTACTCCGGCTGCTGGGTCGGCATGAAGGTGATCACCGAGACGGTGGAGACCACCGCCGAGATCGACCTTACCGACGAGATGAAGCCCTTCATCATCCCCCCGGATTTCGAGCTGCCACCCGGCGGCCTCAATCTCCGCTGGCCCGACGACCGCTTCGAGCAGGACCGTCGCCTCCAGGACTACAAGGGCTTTGCCGCGATCGCCTTTGCGCGCGCCAACAAGGTCAACCGCGTCACGATGGACTCGCCGAACGCCCGCTTCGGCATCATGGCGTCGGGCAAGAGCTACGAGGACGTGCGGCAGGCGCTGCGCGAGCTCGGCATCACCGAAGAAGTCGCCGCCAAGATCGGCTTGCGTCTCTACAAGATCGGCATGCCCTGGCCGCTGGAGCCGGAAGGCGTGCGCCAGTTCGCGGTCGGCCTCGAGGAAATCTTCATCATCGAGGAGCGCCGCGAGATCGTCGAGAACCAGGTCAAGCAGGAGCTGTTCAACTGGCGCGACGACGTCCGCCCGCGCATCGTCGGCAAGATGGACGAGCACGACAAGCGCTTCCTGACCTTCTCCGCCGAGCTCAGCGTTGCCTCGCTTGCGACCTCACTCACCGAGCGTCTGCTTCGACTTAATCTCAACCCCGAGATCGCGGAGATGCTCCGCGCCAAGGCCGACTGGTTCAACGGCCGCCAGGCCAGTCAGATGCAGGCGACAGCGCCTGTTTCCCGCACTCCGTATTTCTGCTCCGGTTGCCCCCACAACACCTCGACCAAGGTCCCCGAAGGAAGCCGTGCGCTCGCCGGCATCGGCTGCCACTTCATGGCGCTGTGGATGGACCGCTCGACCGAGACGTTTACGCATATGGGCGGCGAGGGCGTGCCGTGGGTCGGCATCGCGCCGTTCACCAACGAGAACCACATTTTCGCGAACCTCGGCGACGGCACCTATTTCCATTCGGGCCTTCTCGCGATCCGGCAGGCGGTCGCGTCCAAGACCAACATCACCTACAAGATCCTCTACAACGACGCGGTCGCCATGACCGGCGGCCAGCGCCACGACGGCGATCTCTCGCCGCAGCAGATCACCTTCCAGCTCCACGCCGAAGGCATCCGCGAGATCTACCTGGTCTCCGAAGCACCGGATGCCTATCCGGCCGACACCATCGCGCCCGGCGTGAAGCTGTACCATCGCGACGAGCTGCAGGACGTGATGAAGATGTGCCGCGACTACAAGGGCACCTCGGCCATCGTCTTCGTGCAGACCTGTGCGGCCGAGAAGCGCCGCCGCCGCAAGCGCGGCCTGATGGAAGATCCGGCACGGCGTGTGATGATCAACCCGGCGGTCTGCGAAGGCTGCGGCGACTGCTCGGTGCAGTCGAACTGCATCTCGGTCGAGCCGCTGGAGACCGAGTTCGGCCGCAAGCGCGCCATCAACCAGTCTTCCTGCAACAAGGACTATTCCTGCGTGAAGGGTTTCTGCCCGTCCTTCGTCACCGTGGACGGCGGCAAGCCGCGCCACCGCGCGCCGGCCGATCTCTCTGATATCGGCGCGATTGCGGAGCCGGCTTCGCGTCCCGCGCTAGACAAACCCTACAACATCGCCGTCGGCGGCGTCGGCGGCACCGGCGTGCTCACTATTGGTGCGCTGCTCGGCATGGCCGCCCATATCGAGGGCAAGGCCTCGATGATCCTCGACATGTCCGGTCTTGCGCAAAAGGGCGGCGCGGTGCTCAGCCACGTGCGGCTATCCGATCATCCCGCCGAGGTGACGTGCTCGCGCATCGTCACGGGCACGGCCGACGTGGTGCTCGCCGCCGACGAGGTCGTCGCGGTCGCCAAGGACACGATCTCGCTGTGCGACACCAGCCGCACCCGCGGCATCATCAACAGCCACGTCATTCCGACCGCCGACTTCGTCCTCAACCGCGATTTCAACTTCCAGACCCGCAAGCTGAACGGGCTGCTGGAAACGGCGCTGCACAAGGACTCCGTCTTCTTCGACTTCACCAAGCCGGCCGAGCAGCTGCTCGGCGACAGCATCGCCACCAACATGATGATGATGGGTTATGCCTATCAGAAGGGGCTCTTGCCGCTCTCCGCGGAGTCGATCGAGCAGGCGATCGAAGTCAACGGCGTCTCGATCAAGATGAACAAGGAAGCCTTCCGCCTCGGCCGCCTCGCGGTCGCCGATCCTGCCCGCCTCGCCGAGATGCTGAAGGGGACGGGCGAGGTGGTCGCGCCGAAGACGCTGGACGCCATGACGCTCGACGAGGTCATCGAGCATCGCGCCAAGCATCTCACCGCCTACCAGAATGGCCGCCTCGCAAAACGCTATCGCAAGCTGATCGACCAGGTTCGCGATGCCGCGAAGCAGGGCGGCTATGACGATGCGCTACCGCGCGCGGTCGCGGTGAACTACGCCAAGCTGCTGGCCTACAAAGATGAATACGAGGTCGCGCGCCTGTTCACCGACGGCGCCTTCGAGCAGCAGCTCCGCGACCAGTTCGAGGGTGACTTCAAGTTCAACTTCAACCTCGCCCCGCCGATCCTCGGCGGTGGCCTCGACGCGCTGGGACGCCCGAAGAAGCGCGCCTTCGGCTCGTGGATGCTGAAGGCCTTCCGCGTGCTGGCGAAATTCAAGTTCCTGCGCGGCACGCCGCTCGACATCTTCGGTCGCAGCGCCGACCGCAAGCTCGAGCGCGATCTGATCGTCGGTTACGAGAAGGACGTCGCCACCGTGCTCGGCCTGCTGTCGCCGGTCACGATCGACACCGCGGTAGAATTGCTGTCGCTGCCCGACCGCATCCGCGGCTACGGCCCGGTGAAGGAGAAGGCGGTGGCCGATGCGAAGACTCGCTATGCCCAACTCGCCGCCGACCTCGCAAGTCCGCCGCCGGCACCACGGCAGATCGCGGCGGAGTAGGGCAGCTTCGTAGCCCGGGTGAGCGAAGCGACACCCGGGACAGTATTAGCGAAGTCCCCGATGTCGCTTCGCTCATCCGGGCTGCAGCCACTTCTCCGTCCGTGGAAACCAAAGAGGTGGGTTACGCCAGCGGACTGCGCTCTGCGCAGCCGCTCGCTAACCCACCCTACGATTTTCCCTTGAAAATCAACCACCGTTCTACGGTGCATGGGGTTGTTTTCGTCAAAAAAGAAATCCGCTTGTTCCGTCGGGCAAAACACCTTTAGGGTATTGTTCGTCGCGGCCACCGGCGTCAGCGTCTAGACTCCGTCATTGTGAACGCAGCGAAGCAATCCAGTCTATTGCCGCGGCGGGATTCTGGATCGCTGCGCTCGCGATGACGGTGAGGGAGCGGAGCAAGCTCCACTTGTGCCAACCCGCTGCCCTCTCGCCCGACGGAATATTTCCGCGCTTGCCAACAAGGCCACCGCGGTTCAGAAAAAAGAGCCAAGAAGAAACGCGAGCGGAGACCTCTGTTTTGACCATCAAGGGCAAGGCCTACATTGCCGGGATCTACGAACACCCGACCCGGCATGCGCCGGACAAATCCACCGCCCAGCTTCACGCCGAGGTCGCCAAGGGCGCGATCGAGGATGCCGGGCTCAGCAAGGACGATGTTGACGGCTATTTCTGCGCGGGCGATGCGCCCGGCGGCGCCTGGCCGATGGTCGATTATCTCGGGCTGAACACCAAAAAACTCCGCCACGTCGATTCCACCGAGACCGGCGGCTGTTCCTACATCATCCATCTTGGCCATGCGGCTGAGGCCATCGCGGCGGGCAAGTGCTCGATCGCGTTGATCACGCTGGCCGGCAAGCCGCGCACCGGCGCGATGCCGCCGCGCGCAGCGGGCGCCGAGGTCGATTTCGAGTCCGCTTACGGCGCGACCACGCACAATGCCTATGGCATGTGTGCCATGCGCCATATGCACGACTATGGCACCACGAGCGAGCAGCTCGCCTGGATCAAGGTCGCGGCCTCGCATCACGCGCAATACAATCCACATGCGATGCTCAAGGACGTCGTCACCGTCGAGGACGTCCTGAACTCGCCGATGATCTCCGATCCGCTGCATCGCATGGATTGCTGCGTCGTCTCCGACGGCGGCGGCGCGCTGATCGTGACGACGCCCGAGATTGCCAAGAGCCTGAAGAAGCCGCTGGTCAAGCTGATCGGCCATGGCGAGGCGATGAAGGGCCCGCGCGGCGGCAAGGATCTCGATCTCACTTACTCCGCCGGAATCTGGTCCGGCCCGCGCGCGTTCGAGGAAGCCGGCATCACGCCGAAGGATATCAAATACGCCTCGATCTATGACAGCTTCACCATCACCGTCTTGATGCAGCTCGAGGACCTCGGCTTCTGCAAGAAGGGCGAGGGTGGCAAGTTCGTCGCCGACGGCAATCTGATCTCCGGTGTCGGCAAGCTGCCGTTCAACACCGACGGCGGCGGTCTCTGCAGCAACCATCCCGTCAACCGCGGCGGCATGACCAAGATCATCGAGGCTGTCAGGCAGCTGCGCGGCGAGGCGCATCCGAAGGTGCAGGTCAAGAATTGCGATCTCGCCATCGCTCACGGCACCGGCGGCCTTTTGGGTGTTCGCCACGCCGCCTCGACGGCCATTCTGGAGCGCGTGTGATGAGTGAAGCGAAGAAGTATCCCGCCCCGGTGACCAATCCGGAAACCGCGGCGTTCTGGGACGCGGCCAAGCAGGGCAAGTTCATGATCAAGCGCTGCACGGCGTGCGGCGAAGCGCACTACTTCCCGCGTTCGATCTGCCCGTTCTGCTATTCGGACAAGACGGTGTGGGAAGAGGCGTCAGGCGAGGGCACGATCTACACGTATAGCCTGATGCGGAAGTCGCCGACCGGTCCCTATGCGATCGGCTACGTCACGCTGAAGGAAGGCCCGTCGGTGCAGACCAATTTCGTCGACTGCGATCTCGAGAAGCTGAAGATCGGCCAGAAGGTGAAGGTGGTGTTCAAGCCGACCGATGGCGCCCCGCTGCCGTTCTTCACGGTGGCCTGATTGCTTTCTTCCTTCTCCCCTTGTGGGAGAAGGTGGCGCGAAGCGCCGGATGAGGGGTGTCTCTCCACAGCGAGATTGCTCGACGCGGAGCTAACCCCTCACCCAAACGAGTTTGCCGCACGGCTCTCGCAGCCCTCTCCCGCAAGGGGAGAGGGCACTTCGACTGGCAGCGGCGCATAAGAATCCGGGGAGGAAACCAGAAAAATGTCCGCCAGATACGAAGAACTCAAGGGCCTGAAAAACATCGGCCAGAAATACGCCTATGGCGATCGCGAGGTGATGCTCTATGCCTATGGCATCGGGCTCGGCGCCGATCCCATGGACGAGAAGGAGCTCGCCTTCGTCAACGAGGGAACGCTGACGCCGCGTCCGCTCAAGGTGGTGCCGACGTTTGCGTCGGTTGCGGCGTGGGGCTCGGGCCCCGGCGAGATGAACCTCAACCGCGTGATGGTGGTCGACGGCGAGCGCGACATCACCTTCCATCAGCCGCTGCCGGTCGCGGCCAACATCACCGCGGACTCCTCCGTTGTCGAGGTCTACGACAAGGGCAAGGACAAGGGCGTCGTCATTGCGCACCAGACCGTACTGAAGAACGAGAAGGGCGAGAAGCTGGCAACGCTGGTGGCCTCGCGCTTCGCCCGCGGCGACGGTGGTTTCGGCGGGCCGAACCTGAGCCAGCCCGATCCGCACAAGATCCCCTCGCGCGCGCCCGACAAGACCATCGACATCGTCACGCGTCCCGACCAGGCGTTGGTCTATCGCCTTTGCGGCGACCGCAACCCGCTGCACTCCGATCCCGAGTTCGCCAAGAAGGCCGGCTTCCCGCGTCCGATCCTGCACGGCATGTGCACCTACGGCATCACCTGCCGCGGCGTGCTGCAGACCTATGCCGACTACGACGCGAGCGCGTTCCGCCAGCACGTCGCGCGGTTCTCCTCGCCAGTCTATCCCGGCGAGACCGTGACCATGGACCTCTGGAAGGACGGCAACACGATCTCGTTCGAGGCCAAGGTGAAGGCGAGGGGCGTCACCGTGATCAAGAACGGCAAGTCGGTGCTGGGTTAGCCCCCGCTGTCATTCCGGGGCGCGCGAAGCGCGAACTATGGTGCGCAATTGCGCACCTGAGAATCTCGCGCCACAACCTCTGGATTCCGGGTTCAGCGCTGCGCGCTGCCCCGGAATGACAATAATAAAACAGGGAGAAGCCACCATGGGACTACTCGACGGCAAGGTTGCGCTGATCACCGGCGCGGGCGGGGGGCTCGGTGAGGCCTACGCAAAGCTGTTCGCGCGGGAAGGGGCGTCGGTCGTCGTCAACGACCTCGGCGGGCCTCGCGACGGCTCCGGCGCCGACAAGTCGATGGCGCAGCTTGTGGTGGACGCGATCAAGGCCGAGGGCGGCAAGGCGGTCGCCAACGGCGCCGACATCTCCACCATGGAGGGCGGCCAGTCGGTGTTCGACGACGCCATCAAGCACTTTGGCCGCGCCGATATCTTGGTGAACAACGCCGGCATCCTCCGTGACCAGACCTTCGCAAAAGCCTCGGAGTCGGACTGGGACAAGGTGATCAAGGTGCACCTGAAGGGTACCTTTTGTTGCACCATGCCGGTGTTTCGCTGGATGCGGGAAAACGGCGGCGGCGTCATCGTCAACACCTCCTCGACATCAGGGCTGATCGGCAATTTCGGCCAGACCAATTACGGCGCCGCCAAGGGCGGCATCTGGGGCCTGTCCAACGTGCTGGCGATCGAAGGCCGGAAGTACAACATCCGGATCTGGACGCTGGCCCCGGGCGCCCTGACCCGCATGACCGCAGACCTGCCCCGCTATAAGGAGAACCCCGGCGCGGCGCTGGGGCCGGACGGCATCGCGCCGGCCGTGCTATACATGGTCAGCGACTTGTCGGGCGACCAGACCGGCAAGGTGCTGGGCGTGTCCGGGCCCCGCGGCGTGCGCGAAATGCGGATGATGGAAATGGAAGGCTGGAAACCGCCGCACTCGGGCTGGAAGGCCCAGGACGTCGTTGAGCATGCCAAGGAGATCTTCTTCTCCGAGGAGCAGATCAAGATGGGGGCGCGGCGGTTTTAGGCCATGGTCGTTCCGGGGACGGCTCTGCGAGCCGCCCCGGAATGACGAAACAGAGGATACAAGGACTGATGAAACTTACCGCCGACGCCAAGGGCACCTTCGCAATCGCGCCGACGCCGTTCCACGACGATGGCCGGATCGACGAGCGCTCGATCGACCGCCTGACCGATTTCTACGAGGAGGTCGGCTGCGACGGCGTCACGGTGCTGGGTATCCTCGGTGAGGCGCCGAAGCTCGATGCCGCCGAAGCCGAGCAGGTCGCGGTGCGCTACGTCAAGCGCGCCAAGAAGATGCAGGTGATCGTCGGCGTCTCCGCGCCGGGCTTTGCCACCATGCGTTCGCTGGCCAAGGCTTCGATGGACGCGGGCGCGGCCGGCGTCATGATCGCGCCGCCGCCTTCGCTCCGCACCGACGACCAGATCATCGGTTATTTCAAGCAGGCAGCCGAGGCGATCGGGCCCGACATTCCGTGGGTGCTGCAGGACTATCCGCTGACGCTGACGGTGGTGTTCACGCCGGCCGTGATCCGCAAGATCGTCATGGACAATCCGAACTGCGTCATGCTCAAGCACGAAGATTGGCCGGGTCTGGAGAAGATCTCGACCCTGCGCGGCTTCCAGAAGGACGGCTCGCTGCGTCCGCTCTCGATCCTCTGCGGCAATGGCGGCACGTTCCTCGATTTCGAGATGGAGCGTGGCGCTGACGGCGCCATGACCGGCTACGCCTTCCCGGAGCTTCTGATCGACGTCGTGAACCTCTCCAAGGCCGGCAAGCGCGATGCGGCACATGACATCTTCGACGCGCATCTACCGCTGATCCGCTACGAGCAGCAGCCCGGCGTCGGCCTGACCGTGCGCAAATACGTACTCCAGAAGCGCGGCATCATCGCCTCCAGCGCCCAGCGCAAGCCCGGTGCGACGATGACGGCGACGGCGAAGGCCGAGGTCGATTATCTGCTGTCGCGCGTCGCCCGTTTCGACAAACGTGCCAATCTCGGCCCGCAATCCAGCGCTGCAGGTTAACTGAATGCCCGAGACATCAGCATCACGCCCGGCCTCGACGATCCTCCTGCTCCGTGACGGCGCCAAGGAGGTCGAGATCTTCATGATGGTCCGCCATCATCAGATCGAGTTCAACTCGGGCGCGCTGGTGTTTCCCGGCGGCAGCGTCGACGCCGGCGATCAGGAGATCGTCAAGCGATCCGACCTGTATTCGGGCGGCGAAGGCCTGAGTGAAGCGGACCGCGGTTTTCGGATCGCCGCGATCCGCGAGACCTTTGAGGAGAGCGGCATTTTGCTGGCGCGCTCGAAGGACTCGAACACGCCGATCGATGCCAGGCGCGCCGGCGAGATCGCAGATAGCCATCGCGTCGCGCTCAACGAGCACAAGGTCAGCTTCCTGAGCATTTTGGCCGACAATGGCCTCCAGCTCGCGCTCGACACGCTGGTGCCTTACGCGCACTGGATCACGCCGGAGGGCATGCCGAAGCGGTTCGACACCTGGTTCTTCCTTGCGGCCGCGCCGTCCGACCAGCTCGGTGCTCACGACGGTCGTGAGTCCACCGACTCGATCTGGCTGTCGGCGCGCGAAGCCGTGGAGGGCGGCGAGAGCGGCCGCTTCAAGCTGCCGTTTCCGACCACGCGCAATCTGATCCGGCTCGCCAAGCAGGGCAGCGTGAAGGCCGCGCTCGACCATGCCAAGGGCATGTCGATCGTCACGGTGATGCCGGTCATGACCAAGACCGACACCGGCCGCCAGCTCCGCATCCCCCGCGAGGCCGGCTATGACGGCGAGGTGTTCGAGGTCGGCGCGGTCGGCTAGAACACTTCGACATCCAGCGAAGTATTGGCGCGCGCGGACGCGCTAGGTTCCGTCCCTGACAACGGAACGGAGCGCGCGCCATGGACAACCGGCAGGACACCAGCATCGCCGCCGAGCTGGCGCTGCTGGTCGCGTTGGCAACGCTCTGGGGCGGCTCCTACACCTTCATCAAGCTCGGCGTCGCCTCCATTCCGCCGATCACGTTGATTGCGGCACGGACGACGATAGCCGGTGTGCTCCTGCTGGTCGTCATGTGGGCGCGGGGCGTCACGATGCCGACGGACGTCGCGACCTGGCAGCGCTTCGCATTCCAGGCCGTCCTTAACAGCGTCATCCCCTGGACGCTGATCGCCTGGGGTGAGCGCCATGTCGATGCCGCGCTCGCCACCATCCTCAATTCGGCTGGGCCGATCTTCACCTTCCTGCTCACGGCGGTCGTGACCCGGCACGAGGCGACGACCCCGCGAAAACTGTTCGGCGTCGTCGCCGGGATGGCCGGCATCTTGCTGATCGTCGGCGTCGATGCCTTCCACGACATCGGCAGCGGCCTCGTCGCGGAGGCGGCCATTGTCGCCGCCACCGTCTGCTACGCCTGCGCCGCGATCTTCGGCCGCAGCTTCAAGGGCCTCGATCCCATGGCGCCCGCGGCCGGGTCGCTGCTGGCAGGCGCGGCAGCGCTGATCCCGGCCTCGCTGATCGTCGAACAGCCCTGGACCCTGTCGCCGTCGCTGAGTTCCGTGCTGGCGCTGCTCGCGCTGGCCGTGTTCTCGACTGCGGCGGCGTTCGCGATCTATTTCCGCCTGATCCAGACCCTGGGCTCGGTCGGCACCACCGCGCAGGCTTACTTGCGCGTGCCCATCGGGGTCGCCATCAGTGTCGCCTTCCTCGGCGAGACCCTGAGCCGGACCGCCTGGATCGGCCTTGCCTGCGTTGTCCTCGGCGTCGCCGCCATGACCATCCCGGCCCGGCGGGCCGCCAGCATCAAACCGTCATGATCGGGAGGGGAGGAGCGCGGTCGGCCCACAATATTAAGGATATTGGGCGGCCCCAGGCATGTTCCCCCGGGGCCGCAATACGTCGTATATTGGGCTACCAGTAGCCCGGTCCTCAAAGCCAAATGTCCGCCGAATTGACGCCGACCCCTGAGAAAAAGCGAACATTCTCGCTCTCCATCGGCCAGCTCACCTTCGGCAGCTTCCTCCTGGTGCTGGCGGTGATCATCGTCACCTCGACGGCGAGCGTGATCGCGATCCGGCACATCGACACGACCTTCGCCGAGTTGCAGCGGCTCCAGAGCGTCGGCGACCTCGCCGAGGACATCGACCGCCGCATGAACGAGCTGCGCCTCGCGGCGCGCGACTTCGTCACCGATCCCGGTGCCGGCACCCAGTTCAAGCAGGTGGGCGAGGCGGCCTCGACGCTCAGCGACATCCTGAAGAAGACCCGTATCGAGCTCGCGCCCGAGCAGCAGGACATGATCGACGGGGTCACCGAGCGCCTCGCGACCTACCGCAACGGCCTCGAGCGGATCTCGACCCTGATCGACCGCCGCGCCCAGCTGCTCGCCGGCCTGCCGCCGCTGCGCGACCGGTTCGACGTGGCCGTCGGGGCGACAGCGGACCGCGAGCTGGCTTCCCGTCTGTCGGAGGCGCAGAGCCGGATCGCGCTCGGGCTGCTCGCGCGCAACCCGTCCGCGGCCGAGCAGGCTGCGCAGAGCATGCGGGCGATGGATATCCCGGACAGCCAGCTGAAGTCGGCCGTCAACGACTACGCCGAGGCGATCATGGCCGTGGCCGTCCGCGAACGGCAGATCGCCGATATCGACCGCGAGGTGCTGGGCACCGAGGGCCGCCTGATCGGCCGCGTCACGGAACTCCTGCGCGAGGTCAGCGCCCGGCGCGGTCACGTGCTGTCGCGCGACTTCGCCCGCACGCTGACGGAGGCGCGGTGGCAGAGCATCGCGCTCGGCTCCATCGGCGTGCTGATCGGCATTCTCGCGGCGGGGTTCGTGGTGCGGCGGACGGTCCGCCCGCTCGCCCAGATCGCACGGTCGATCCGCGCGCTTGCAGCCGGCGAGAAGAACACCTCGATCCCGTCGGCCGACCTCGACAACGAGATCGGCGACATCGCGCGCGCGGCCGAAGTGTTCCGGCGTGCGCTGGAGGAGGCCGACACCGCGCGCGAAGCCGCAGTGCGTGCGCTGACCGAGCAGCGCCTCGCCGAAGAGAGCTACCGCAAACTGTTCGAGGGTTCGGTCGACGGCATCTATGTCACGACGCCGGCCGGCGATCTCCTCAACGCCAATCCGGCGCTGGCGCGGATGATGGGCTATGACAGCCCGCAGCAGCTCATCGACAGCATCAACGACATCGCCCACACCATCTACGTCCATCCCGAGGCGCGCGACGAATATCAGAGGCTGATGGCGCGCGACGGCATCGTGCGCGAGTTCGAGTACCAGGTGCGCCAGCGCAGCGGCAATATCCTGTGGCTTTCCGACAGCGCCACGGGCGTACGGGACGAGGCGGGCAACATCGTTCGCTACGAGGGTACGCTGCGCGACATCACCGACCAGAAGCGGGCGGAAGACGCCATCGCCGAAGGCCGGCGCCTGCTCCAGCAGGTCATCGACACCGTGCCCGCGGTCATCAACGTCAAGAACCGCGACCTGCGCTATGTGCTGATGAACCGTTACATGGCCGGCATCTTCGGCATCGAGCCCGGCGATGCGCTCGGCCGCACCACGGCGGACCTGATGTCCCGCTACGGCGCGGCCAAGTCCGACGAGAGCGACAAGAGGGTGCTCAAGCTTCGAAAAGGTCTCGGGTTCTACGAGGAGGAGTACAAGGATTCCGCCGGCAACATGCGGCAATGGCTGGTCAACAAGCTGCCGCTGCTCGATGCCGAAGGCGAGATCGAGCGGATCGTCACCGTGGCGCTGGACATCGGCGAGCGCAAGCGCGGCGAGCAGGAGATGCGTAAAGCCAAGGAATCCGCCGAGACGGCGTTGCGCAACCTGCGCGAGACCCAGGCCTCGCTGATCGAGGCGGAGAAGCTCGCCGCGCTCGGACGGCTCGTCGCCGGCGTCGCGCATGAAGTCAACAACCCTGTCGGCATCAGCCTCACGGTCGCATCCGCGCTGGAGCGCAAGACCGCGATGTTCACCTCCGAAGTCGAGCGCGGCGAGCTCCGTCGCTCCACGCTCAACGACTTCCTCAACACCAGCCGCGATGCGTCCTCGCAGCTCGTCTCCAATCTGAACCGCGCCGCCGAGCTGATCCAGTCGTTCAAGCAGGTCGCGGCCGACCGCAACTACTCGGACCAGCGCAGCTTCGATCTCGGCGACCTCACAGAGCAAGTGGTGATGAGCCTGCGGCCGGGCCTGCGCAAGCACAATCTGACGCTCAACGTCGAGTGCCAACCGGAGCTGACCATGAACAGCTATCCCGGCCCGTACGGCCAGGTGCTGACCAACCTGTTTCTCAATTCGGTGGCGCATGCCTTCCCGGACGGCCGGCCGGGGACCATCGACATCCAGGTGCGCGCGTCCGGCAAGGACAATGTCGAGATCATCTTCTCCGACAATGGCTGCGGCATGTCGCTCGACGTTCGCCGCCGCGCATTTGACCCGTTCTTTACGACGAGACGCGATCAGGGCGGCACCGGCCTCGGACTGCACATCGTCTACAGCATCGTCACCAACCGGCTCGGCGGGCGGCTCGATCTCGATTCCGAGCCAGGCGAGGGGACGCGCATCCAGATCATCCTGCCGCGCACGGCGCCGCTCGAGCAGGCAGCAGAGTGAGCTAGTCAGCCTCTGCGAGCTTGTGCAGGGTGGCGTTGAAAATCAGGCTGGCCTTGCCGACGAGCGCCGTTCCCGTCATCTCCGCGCGAGTATCCGTGTAGGTCCCGCTGACGCCGATGCCGACCGGCGCCGGGCCGCCGAACAGCGGATTGTCATTGCCCCGAGGCGAGGTGTGCCGTTGCACCAGCACCTCGCCCTTGAAGGTGTTGTTGTCCTTCGCCACGTAGCTGCCGGTGTAATAGAGGTAGGCATCGCCGCCAAGAATCTTGCCGTCGCGAAAAAGAATTACGCCGCTGCCCTTGCCGACTCGACCATCGAGCAGGTTCACGTGAATCGAATAGAGGCCGTTCTTCATAACGTCCCACAGGCCGGCCAGCATCGCCCAATAGCGTAACCGGTAGGGCTTTTATGCCAAAGCGCGTTCAAGCGCGCAACGCGGCAGTTTGCCGACCGCCGGTGCGATCCTGCCGCCGCGAGCCGTAGTTGTCCCAGCTTGTCTATGACGCCACCATGACGGTCTGATCACGACGCGAGGCCAGTCGTTGCGAATCAAGTTGGCCCGCGAAATGCATAACCATTGTTGCACTGGCCGCGGGGTGCTGGAGCAAGACAAACGTGAGCAACTGGATCGATTCCGGCGGCGATGAGCCGCGTCCGTACAGTGTGCGTCCCACGATTTGCGAAACACAACGGCAGACTGGCGCATCAAGCTGGCGAAGCGTGGCGAGCCTCGCTTGCGCCTTGGCCTTGATCGCACTCGCAGCCCCCTTGGGGCACGCGCGCGACCGCGGCCAGTTCGTCAACACCAATGCCGAATTGAAGGCATGGTTCGACGGACTGCGCAGCGGCAAGGGGCCCTGCTGCTCCGATGCCGACGGCTCGGCGCTCTCGGACAGCGACTGGGAGAGCAAGGACGGACACTATCGTGTCCGCATCCCGCGCCTGGGTCATGTGCCCGACGGCCAGCAGCAGGAGCTCGTCTGGGTTGACGTGCCGGAGGAGGCCGTCATCTCGGAGCCGAACCGGGTCGGGCGCACCATGGTCTGGCCGATCTACGGCTACGCGGGCGTCGCCATCCGCTGCTTTATGCCCGGTAGCATGACTTAGCCGGGCGAACGCACGCCCGGCTTCTCGGCGACATCAGATGCGGCGCCGCGTCAGGTGTATTTCTTGTCGCGCTCGAGCAGCTCGATGGAGATGCCCTCGGGACCGCGGATGAAGCAGATGCGCACGCCGGGGCGGATCGTGGTCGGCTCGCGCGTGAAGGTGACGCCCTTGGCCTTGATCTCGGCCGCGACGGCGTCGATGTCCCTCACGGTGAGACCGAAATGGTCGAGGCCCTGATGCGGGTGCGGCGGCGGCGGGTTGACTTCGTTGTCACCTTCGAGCGGCGCGATGAAGATTTTTGCGCCGCCGAGATTCACGTCGATCCGTCCCGGCGCGCGCACGACCTCGCCGCCGAGGATGTCGCGCAGCCACGCCGCCGTGGCCTCCGGATCGGGGCTGCGCAGGTGGACGTGATCCCAAGTGACGACGACTGGCATTTCATTTTCTCCCAACGGGGTCTTCGATGTTGCAGCGCATGTTAGCGGCCCCGGCCGGTGATCGCCACCGTCCTTGCCGATTCGCAACTGCGGGAACCTTAGTTCGTCTCCTGGATTAGGGTAAGCAGTGGCCGAGGCTGTCGTACGAGCGTCGGCCGCGATCGGTGGCGCAATGAAAGCCAGGTTTGACCGGATTGGGCTTGGACGTTTCGCCGGGAGCAGCGAGCGCCTCGCGCGGGCCGTGACGATTGCGAGCGTCTCGTTTGGCCGAGGCCTGCTCTGGCTACTGGCGGCGATCATCGTCGGCTGCGGCGTGTGGATGTTGCTGCCGCTTTCCAAAGGCAACAGCGCCGAGCCGATGAAGTCTGACGTGGCGACCGTCGAACCTGCCACCCCTGGCGATGCGGCAGCCGTGGTCTCGCCCATAACCCAGGCTCAGGCTCCAGCTGCGGCGGAGCTCGATGGCCTCAGAATTTCATCGCAGACCTGGCGCCGTGGCGGGCTCGGCTCGAAGGCGCTGGTGACCTTCACGCTGCGAAACGACAATGACTATGCCGTAAAGGATCTGGAGATTGTCTGCGCGTTCACTCGGCGCGATGGCAGTCATCTCACCGACCGCAGCCGCGTGCTTGCCGACACGGTGACGATGAAGAGCCGCAAGACCTTTGCGCGTATCGCTGTCGGCTTCATCAACGTTAACGCCGATCAGGCGAAGTGTTCGGTGGTCGCAGCACGGCGCGCGTAAGGGCCGGCAGCCTCCGGTAGCGGAAAAGTTACTGTCCCCGGGGCTTGGTCGAAAAACTTGGCGTTGCCATTTGAACCTAGGGCCGGGTGCAGGAACCAATCAAAGGATCGCCTGTTGAAGGCGAAGAGCCCACGCGGGGATGCGGGGGGCGGAGCGCGGCCAATGCCCATTTTCAGGTATTTCGTTTTCGTCGGTGGAGCCTTGCTCGCACTGCTGTTCGCGGCAGATTACGTTCTGCCATCGCAACCGGTCGCACAGGCCGTTGCCACCGCAAGCAACGACCAGCCCCTGATCCGGATCCGGTCAGATCGCCATTTGCCGGAGCGTGTCGTGCTCGACACCAGCCAGCCGACGATTGCCGCGCCCGCCGTGAAGACAGCCGCGGTCGTTGCGCCGCAGCCGCCGGAGGCGGTGTCGCCGGCGCTGGCCGAGATGTCGGCCAAGGCGCGTGTGCGCGAGACTTTTGCCCAGTTCACGCCGGCCCCGAAGGCCGATGCCGCCAAGAAGACCGAGGCCAGGCCGCAAGTCCAGGCACAGGCCCAGCTCCCTCAAACCCAGGTTCCGCAGATCCAGGCGCAGCCCAAGCGCAAGGTCGTGAGGGCCCATCCGGCGCCGCAGCAGGGCCGGCCGATGATGCTGGTGGCCCAGCAGCCGCATTTCGGTCTCTTCAACTCCACCTGGTGAGAGCGGCCTCCGACCCGTCTCGAAACGAGACGGGAGGGCTTTTTATTGGTCAGTCTCTCTGCTAATTCGAACCCATCCGAACGCCGCGCCCGGCGCTGGCTTGCCCAGCACCGCCAGGTGACGTTTGGTGACGGCCCGTGATCCGGGCCGGGGCGCTCGTAGCTCAGCTGGATAGAGCATCGGATTTCGATTCCGAGGGTCGGAGGTTCGAATCCTTCCGAGCGCGCCAATAAAATCAATGGGTTGGCGCGTATTTCGCCCGCCGACCGTGCTGCGCCTATCGCGCCAAAATCTAATGCAATTTCAAGGGATCAAATACAATCAAAGCGGCTCGGCGCGATACGAGGCGCAGCACGAGGGCACCAGCTTGGGGCAAGCCACTTGTTGCTAATTGACTCTGCAACCGACGCGTGAAAGTAGGGGCAGTGTCGGGGGATTTTGATTCATGAATTTCGCAGCGCGGAAGAGGATTTATACGGCGATTGAGCGCGAGCGAGAAACAAAGGTCATAACCTTCGTGACGAGCGATCGCGTGGGAGTGGAGACACAAATCGCGCCTGATTGCGTGGATCTGTTCGTTGATTTGCTTGACCGCCTGGGGCCTACCAAGCGTATTTCGCTCCTTCTGCATACCAACGGGGGTCATACTTCAGTTGCGTGGCGCCTGGTAAATCTAATCCGGACATTTTGCGATGAGCTGGAGGTACTGATCCCCCTCAAAGCGCTGAGCGCCGGCACACTGCTGTCATTAGGTGCGCACAAGATCGTTATGACAAAGCAGGCTGCGCTTGGTCCCATCGATCCGAGTGTCAATCATCCGCTTGGCCCGCAGGTGCCGTACGGCAATCAAATAGCTCGCGTCCCCGTAAGCGTTGAGGCGGTCAAGGGCTACCTCGATGCGGCGCGGAAAGATCTTGGTGTGATCGACCAGGGTGCGCTTGCACAGGTCATCATCGATCTTTCAAACAAGGTTCATCCGCTGGTTCTAGGTGAGATTTTTCGATCGCGGGCCCAAATTCGTTTCTTGGCCGAAAAGCTCCTAGCCGGACAGGTCAATGACACTGAACAAGCTCAGAAGATCATCGATTTCTTGTGCGCCGATTCCGGCAGTCACGATTACACGATGAATCGCCGGGAGGCGGAAAGTCTCGGCCTCAAAATCGAGAAGCCCACGCAAGAATTTTACGAAACGTTAAGGAAGATTCACCTTAGCTACGCCGAAGAACTGAAGATCATAGAGCCATATTCCCCGCAGGTGCTGCTTGGGGCCAATCAGGCCACGAACTATTCGCTGGTGAGGGGATTAGTCGAGAGCACCAAGGGAGGCTGTTATGCCTTTCTTTCCGAGGGCACCTTGGCTAAGGTAATGGTTCCAGGTCCGACGGGCGCGATGGTGGAATCGGTGACGGATCAACGTACCTTTGAGGGCTGGAGGAAGATCGTATGAGTTTTCATCTGGATTTTGAGCCGTTGGTTCTTCCCCTTACTGCTGATGCAAGCATGCAGTACCACGAACGGACAGGCGTGCTCGTGGCCAGTTCGACCTCGTCGGCCGACAACGGGAATCTGGCGGCAGCCACGAAGAACAGCACATTTCAGTGTGGCCCCAGCGGAAACATTCCCGTTGTAAATCTGCCTCGGAGTCAGGCTACGGCCTCCCGGCGCTAAAGCCGCAGCTCTTCACGCCAAAACCGTCCGGCGCCCGACGTGGCCCACCAGATCCCGTAGCTAACGGCTAGCACGATGTCGTCGTGCTTGCCGGCGCGCGCTGACCACGTGTTGGCACCCGATGCGGTGACGTGCCGTTGAAAGTCGCGCAATTCGTCGCGTAGCGAATCCGCTTCCGTCAGCGCCGCAGCAACGTGCAGCTCTTTCGAGTGCATCGCGGCTTCGAGCTTCGAAATCAGGATCGTCTTGGCCACCCGGTACACGTTTCCTTCGTGCGTCTGCTCACTGCCGGCGGTGATTTGGACGCGCATCGGCCGCAGTCCGTTCGCTTCCATCAGGTCGACAACGCCGGCACCGACGCCGCTTTGGTCAATGACCAGCTTGGCCCTGGCGCTCTTGAGCGGTTCGCGCTGCATCAGCTCGCCGATCGCAAGCGCCTGCGCCACGTAATTCATACCGAGGGGAAGCCGTTGCAGGTGCACGAGGTCAAATCGCCGGATCGTCCGTTCGCGTCGGATCTTCAATCGGTGATCGACGACGTCCTCGCCCGTGCCCCTGACTGTATGATGAATGACCGCGATGGCGGTGCTGTCGACCGACTTTCCCAGGTCGGCGCCGACCACCCATTCATCAATCGGCTGAACGTCAACCCGTTTCCAACCGTCAACCATTACACCCATAGTGGTCGCAACTCCTTGTCAAAGATGCCGTCGATGATCTCGTTCGGAAATGCGGCCTCCTGATCGTCCAAGAACTCGAGTCCGTATTCCGTTCGGAACGTGGTTTCGCCGAGTGCTCGCCGTTCGCTTTCCAGAAACTCAGGCGTGATCCGGGGGCACATGTCGGGCGTCACGCGGATCTTTTCGAAGTCAGACTCGGGATCCGTCCATCCCTCGTAGAACCAGCCACGCTTGGCGGCGCCGGTCGTGAGCCCGATCAGTTGGCCGCGGGGATGCACCGCCAGCATGGGGCGCACGGCGGCATAGATTTCGTCCGAGACGCGCGCGCCTTCGTCGATCAGGACCAAGCGCACCCGCGCGATGCCGCGCACGTTGTCCGCCTCACCAGGCAAGCCGATGATACGTGACCCATTGGGCAGCTCGATACGCTGCACGGCGTCGTTGGCAAGGTCCGCGCCAGGCAAGTGCAGATAGCGTCCCTTGGCGCGACGGATGAACTCCGAACTGATGCGCTGCGCCGGGCTGATGACAACAATGGTTTCGCCCGGCTCGGTGTGCGCCACATGGTCCGCGAGCAGCACGCACGTTTCCGTCTTACCGGCCTGTCGGCATGCCAGGATCAGCCCGCGGCGGGGCGGCTCGCGCAGGAAGGTTTGCTGCCACGGGTCGGGCTCGACGCCGCAGTCATTGGCGAACGCCACGGGGTCGCAGGCGTAGGCCAGGTCGCGGGCCATCAGGGACACGGCGGCGCCTCCGGCAGCGGGACGGGGCAGGGCGGGGCGGCCGGCTTTGCCTCGATGAGCCGTGGCGCCTTGGTGGCCGTCTTTGTGATCTCTTCGGCGGCTTGCGTCTCGATGCCGGCGAGCGCGCGCCCTACGGCAAGCCGCGCCTCAGGGAAGGGCGCCAGGGCGCGCAACAGCACCTCGCGCAGGCGCAGGTAGTCGGGGTGGGTCAAGATGTGCTGGTGCCGCGTCTCGTGGACGTTGACCAGTACGCCGAGCAGCTTCGACACCAGTTGCAGGTTGTTGGTGATCGCAGCTTCGCCGCGGATGGCTGCGCCCGCGTCGCCGATGGCTGCGGCCAACTCGATATGGTTCGCCAGGCGGGCGCGCTGGTGCACGAGGTGGTGAAGCAGGTTCTCGCCCTCGCTCACCTTGAGCGCATCGAGATCCACCGCGCTCGGGTGCAAGGCGTGCTGCACGGCCGCCATCATCTGCGGCGACAGGTGGTTCTTGCCGTGGCGCTGAACGCTATGCGGTGACAGGTTGAAGCGCTTGCCGATCGCGTCATGACCGAGCCCATGCGCGAGTGCGACGTCGACAGAATGCCTATGCGGGCTGTTGCAGACTTGGCAGGCGCCGGGACCGGTCTTGGCCATTGAGTTCGCTTTCAGCAAGCGCGAATGGCGCCCCCGACCCGCATCACCGGTCAAGGGCGCAACATAGGCGCATTACGATGTAGAAAATTAGGTTATTTCAGCATCTTAGCATGAGACCCAAAGATATATAATCCGTTAATCGAATCCGAAGCGGTGCGAAAGCACCGGAAAACCGGCGCGGATTTACGATCGGCTGCGCAGTTGTTCTTCAAGCGAGGCAATCCGCTGCCCAAGCGTGTCGACGTGGCGAACAAGATCGATCGCCAGGCGACGAGTGATCCGAATGCTCTGATTCTCCACAACATTGCGATGTTCTTCGTCGAAGTTGTGGAGTTGCTCTGCCAAATCGTGAAGGTCTTCAATCGCCATATTCCGTTCCTTTGCTGCCATTCTCGTCGTGGTTGGGATGTAACCGTGTAACGCTGTAACCGCAGTTTTCCCACGGGGGCTACGGCTGTACGTAGCTATAAGATTCTATTTTCTCTGCTCTAATAGAAGAATCTACAGTTACAACGGTTACAACAACGCATCGCTTTGAACTCATTGCGAAATTGCTGTAACCGCCAGATCGACCCAACGGTTACAGTAACGGTTACATCAGCCTCGCGGCGGCGGAACGGGTGGCAGACCGACCGGACAAGGCGGCATCTCTGTAACCGCAACATTTCCCGCAACGGTTACAGCCATTGCCGCTTGCGCCAGTCTGTCGATCACCAGTTCGCAGGGCCGATTGACGAATATTTCCGCCTTGAACCGAATGGCCGCTTCCGGTCGACCGCGCCGCCACACCTTCCGAACGTTATCACCGTCGCGATGCGGCACGGGAGCGAAGCCAAGGCCCTTGAGCGCTGCGCGAACGTCCCTTAGAGGCAGGCCCCGTTCCGAGGCGAACGTCTGCACGTCGGCCGCGGTCACATAGCAATCGCTGGCGTCGCCGAAGGTGAAGGCAAGCACGTCTTCCGCCCCCGTCCGCTCGCGCGCGGCGTCCTGATGCCTTCCGGCGACCGCCCACAAAGCCTCGGGGATCCTGAAGTCCTCGCCGGCCGCGTGCCAGTCAGCGGCCTCTGCGTAGAGCTGCTCGATGTTCTCGCGGACCCATTCGATATCGATCTTCTCGACGACGTGGACCGGTAGCCATCGGCGGTTTCCAGTTTGCGACAACAGTGGCGTGCTGTCGTTCGTGGTCGCGACGAAAATGTGCCGGCGAAGGTGGTCGCTCGCCTCTTCCTTCCACTTCAGGGTGGCGTTGTCGTTCTCGCGCGACATAAACGCCTTGAGCTTGGTGGTTTCAGTCTTAGACATGCCGGCCAACTCGGCCAGTTCGATAATCTGCTTTCCCTTGAGCTGTGGGATGACATCTTGCGGCCGGCCACCTAACTCCACCGAGTCGATGAACCATTCGGGCCGCAGCGCGAGCGCTTTGCACATCGTCGACTTGGCTTTGCCTTCCTCGGAAATGAAAATCACGGTCTCGTCGTGTTTCGCGCCTGGCTCGCGCGCGCGTTTGACCAAACCACCAATGAGGTTAGCGCCGACCGCGCGATGATATGCGTCATCAGGGCAACCGACGGCTTTCGACAGCCAGTTCCCGAGCCGCTCCACGCCATCCCACCGCAGCAAATCGACCGCATCGCGCAACGAATCGTAGCTGTATTCTCGGGCGATGCGATCCACACCGGCGCGGAAGAAATCCCACGAACAGTGAAAACCGTGTCCGCTGGTGTGGGTATCGAGCCACAGGTCTTTCCGCTGGTTCTCACCGAGCCGTTGCCAGGATCCGTGAAGTCCCTCGCTGCCCTCGATGGAATTAGTGAATTCGTCGAAGCGTAGATCGACACCACGTAGATTCAGGAAGGTCCGGATGTTGTCGAAGCTGGAGGGGTCGGGCTTACCGCTGCTCGTCGCAATGTAGGAACCGCGATTCTTACCTTGTACTTCCCACACGATCTTTTCTTCGAAGCTCTTGTAAGCCCTGGTCAATGTATCCTCGGGCAGCGCGCACATATTTTCGCGGATAAGGTCGATGAGCGCTTTCACCGTCTCCTCATGCACAATGCCGAGAATGGCGATGATGTGCGCGCAGCGATCGGCCCGGAACGTGCGCGGCTTTTGGGCCATGGTCACGATGCGCCGGATGGCGGAATTGAACTGGTGAAAGATCGCCGGATAGTTTTGCTCGACCGCGGCGGGAAGTTGAGGCGCGTCCGGCCAACGCTCCGTGCAAGCCCATCCATCGTTAAACTCGTCGATCGGACGAGCGGCCAGGCTGGCGATCGTCAATGGCGTCTGGCCCACAAGTGAGCCGGCGGGCGGCCCATACAGTCGTTGGCGGCGAACCTCGTCTTGGGGTTTTTTCTCTGATTCGTTCACGGGGACTTTGCTCCAATACGCATTGCCGAGGGCTTGGACCTTGTTGCTGATGGTGTCGACAGCGGCGCGTTGCTCGGCGTTGAGCGCAGGACGACCTTGCTTGCGACCCTCCGGGGTAAGTTCGCCGTTGAGTCTCTCTTGTAGCGCGGACCACTCGGCGAGCGCCGATTGCCAGGCTTCCCATTCAGACCGGGCAGGTTCGAAGACCGGTCGTTCGGGCAATTCGATTGTTTCATCATCGTGCCCGGGATGGCGTTCCCACCTGGCCACCGCGTCGAGATACGCGCGGCGTTCCGCTTCGAGTTTCAGCGCGGGGAAATCATCGAGAATAAATTGACGGTTTACCTCGCGATCGAACCAGAGCTGTTCAGCGCCGCGGTCCGGTATCACGCCGCGTTCGAAGATTCGCAGCGTCTCGGGCTTTACCCGAACGAACATGCGGTCGCCGCCTTCCCAATAGTCAGGGTATATCTCGACCGTGTTCTCTGTTCCCGGACGCCTTACGTGGATTGGCGAGCCGCCGTTATCCGGCCAAACGGTTTCATCGGGCTCCTGATCCTCGTACAATTCGCAACGGGCTAGAGCGAAACTGCTGTCGTAGAAGATCAGCCACCGACCATCGATGTCGGCGGTTTGGGGTAGATAGTTCGCGATCATTAGGACTCTCCGTTTGAGTCCCCGAACCAAGTTCTGATTGCAAAAATCGCGGATTGTGCTAGGTAAAGGCCGCCAAGCAATTTACCAGACGTCCGCGGCCCTGCGATCAACCTTGATCCGGGGCCGTTTCGTTTGCTGCGAGCTTTTCGAAGACGATGCGGTGCAGCCTCGTGATGCGCTCGATTGCGGCGATACTCGGGGCTTTCTTCGGTTCAAAGATGAACACGGCCGAATTGTTCGTTCGCGGGCGATCGATCATCACCGTGACCGATCGGTCCCCGTGAAAGTCGACCACGATGTCCGCAGGGTTTTCGGCTTCCCAGTCTGGAAAAGCGCTCGTGCGCATGCTGCCGACTATCCCGTCCAGCGCGGTACCCAAGTCATCGAACTTGATCCCGAGCCGTTCCACGAATTGGAATGCGGCCCGTGCACTATCCTCTGGAGAGAGCTTTGTCCGGAGAGGATTGTAAGTGGCGCTTGAAAGTTCGAAACGCCTAATCCGCTTCACGTTCGCAACGCGGGACTCACCCCGGGCCGGATCGAATGTGAACCCGAGCAGCGTGTTTACCCGGTCGGAGTCGGTCATGACTACGCCGCCGTAGCGACCGGGTTCGCCCTTCGATACTAGCTTGCCGGATTGCATATCCCGGAAACGATCCGCAGCCGTGCCGGGCGCAAGCGATGTCAGTTCCGCGGCTGTTGCCTTGAGCAAATTTGCTTTCATACGGCAACGATAGCAACTTAAACATTGAAAGTCAATGTTTAGCCACTTGTGGCTCTAATCCTTCGCCCGCGGCGCTTTCAATCCGATCTCGATGAGCTGCCGGATTGCATCCGATACGTTTGGGATGGGCCGCTGTTTTGCGCGCCACTTGTCGATTGCTTCAAGCATGCTCTCGCTGAGGCCGACAAGCTTTTTGACCGGATAGATCTCTGGGCGTGGCATCGGTACTCCCTACAAATAACGTATATGCGTTATTGACAAACCGCATATATCGCATATACGTTATTTCCGAGCTTGGGGCAACAGCCCGGCCGAATCGGAGAGCAGCATGATTAATCTTGCCACCTTCAACCCCGCCCGCAGCACGCACATTTACACTCTTCCGGGTGCTTTCTTTTCCAACGGCGGCGCAATGATGGAATTCATTTTTGAGCGTCGCCAATACGAGGCCGCCGTGCAGACGTTCGCCAAGGAGGCAAGCCCGGCTGGCATCAGCGAATCCCTTGCGGCCGCTCGGCGCTACGGCTTCAAACTGACCAGGGGTGAAGCCCGTGAGGCTGCTGCCGACGCGCTGCGCGAGAAGCTGGCGGCACTCGGCTACAGCGAATCCGATGCCGCATGGCACGCGGCCCGCCGCGGTCGCCGCGATCGGCACTACTATTTCATGGACCAGCGCACCGTTGCTGCGCGTTGGGACGAACTCAGGAAGCGCAGGACGCATTAGTCTCGTCCTTTGGTGCGAGGCGGCCGGGTTTTTGCCTGAGCCGCCTTTCGCGCCTCGTACTTCCGTTCCCAATCGTCCTCGATGCGCTGTTCCTCTCGGCGGCGCAGCGCCTCGCGGGCTTGCTCAAGGGCCGCGTGGGACAGTTCGGCCGTGGAAAGACCAAGCGGATTTGACGCGATTGGTGGCGGTCCCATTCGCGTGCCCTGAACCATCACCCACACGTCAGCCAACGTCGACAGGAACGCTTTGCCTGGTCGATAAACGCGCAACTGACCTTTGCGCGCCCGCCGCTTCAAAGTGTCCGCGGTCACGCCGCTACCCGGGAAGGCAATGCGAGCCAGCTCATCCAAAGGTCTAAGGGTTTCGTCGGTCCAATCGGTCACAACCGAGCGGTAGCACGGTCGCGGCGCGTTTCATGTTGACTGTCAACATAACCCCTAGTTTTACAGGCTTTTTGTTGCATTCTCGTGCAAGTTGCGCTTTGATGTTCCGATTGGGGGGGCTTTCAAATGGATGTTCTCGCGCGGGCGGCGCTTTGTGCCGCATGGAGTGTTTGCGCTGTCTCGCTCGGGGCCTGTTCTTCAACTCCGGCCGATCTCGAAGCCAAGGCGGCGCCGATCGTCCAGACATATCCCGAAAATTACCAGGAGATATATCGAAGGGTTTCGACGACCGCCAAACGCTGTTTTGCCGGCAACGTTGGCGCATATGCATCCTTCGCTGTCGACTCGGAACTATATTCCGAATTGGGCTATGGAGAGATGACGCTGTCTTTGATCAACCTGGGAACGCGCAACTACTATTTGTCGGTGCGCGTCGATAAGCAGCCGGCGGGCTCTAAACTGACGGTGCGCTCGGGCAACACGCTGGCAAGCGACCGATACAAAACATTGATACTCGGATGGGCCGGCGGCGACCAGAATTGTCCGGTTATATGAAATTAGGCAGAGACCCCTACCCATGGAAGACGCGGCGACGTTCGCGCCGGCTTAGTCGGTTTCGTAGGTGCCAGAAACCCAGACTTGATCGCCGCTGGTCACGGGATAAGTGCCGTCATACTTTCTGATGTAACCGATGTTCGTGCCAGGGCCAGTAATGATCGCTAAGCCGATGCCCCCAAACTTAAAGCCAGCGAACGGAAACTGAATTGCAGCAGCGGACGACGCGGCGGACGTCGGAAACGGTAGCGTGAACGTCAAATAGTCGGATCCTGTGCCGTTGGTGGTGACAAGAATGTAGCAACCAAAGATGACGGTCTTACCGATTTTTTTGTACCTGCCTGCGCCGCTTTTCGCGGTGATCGCGCCTACCGTAGAGCCGATGGTCGGGGTCCATGCCGTCCACGCTCCAGTTGCGTCAACGCCACCCACGGAAAGGCCGCCGACATCAACATTTCCGCCGAACTTGCTTGGCGTCGATCCAGCGCTGTAGAACGCGTAATTCGACGCCCCCTTGGTGAGGGTATCGCAGTAGAAGCCATACTGCGCTGTAACCGTCCCGGCTCCGGTAATATCGACGGCGCAATGCAATCTCGCATCAGTCACCGTCGCGACAGCTGTTGGCGGCACCGTCAACAGCTGTCGCCCAATATCTGCTGACCGTCCCGGCTTGGCTGAATGTTGGAAGAGACTGGATCGCAGCGTAGTGATCGAAATTGCCAGTACCGCTGAGGGTCACGCGGCCATCGAAAGACGCATACCCGATGGGTCCGCCGGTTGTCCGGCTAATGGCCGTACCGTCACTGACGCCGTGGCCATCGCCGGATCCCGTGTTGTCGAAAGCTCTGGTGATGGAGATGGCCGGATCAGATTGGGCATTCGCAGGAGAGCCAATCTTGACCGGGAAGGCGTTGAAGCTGTGCAATCCGGTCCAGCTTGGCGCGATCGATTGAGACAGCGCCGGCGCGCCGTCCGATCGGATCGCGCTGGACGCTGACCCGTTCACCGCGGTCAAGCCAATCGTGGCTGTCGGATCGGCGACCGTACCAGCCCCATCCTGGCCGGCGGGAATCTCGAAATCGAAGACAGTGGCGGAAGGCGTGCCCGAATTCGTAACCGTCGCCGGGTTGCCATAAGCAACGGTCGTTACCGTTCCGACCGAAATTGTTGCGGCGTCACCGTCAACACCGTCCGCACCTTTGGACGCCAGCACATTCCAATACGTCGCGTTTGGCGCGGCATGCCCCGCGCTCGGCGTGTCGTTGATGTAGATGTACGACGAGCCCGACGTCGTCTGCACGTCGCCGTAGGAATACGTCGTGACGTTGTCGTAGGCGCCGCGAAGATTGAACGCCTTGTAAATTCCGAGATAGGTCCAAACGCCCGCGCTCTTGACCCACGTTTTACCGGTGGTCGGCTGGAACGCATACTGGCCATCGTCGCCAAGGGACGGATCGGGGTCCGTTGCATCGACGTCAACGAAAACGAAAAAGCCCGACGTGTTGAAGGCCGTCACCAGCTTGTTGACGGTCCCCATCACCTCCGCGCCGGCAAAGCGCTGCGGCGAGACCTGCCAAATTTTGTACGCAACACCGGTCTGCGCGCCGCCGCCCCACGGCGGAATGACCAGGTGCGTGGCGTCCGTGACGTCTGAAATCACCGACTGAAAATTGCCGATTTGCAGGAGATCGCCAGGCTTTGCGCTGCCGTCAGACCAAATGGTGCCTGTGCCGGTGACGGTCGTTCCGCCCGCAGAAACGGTGACGGTGCCGGTGGAGTATGAAGAGAGTGCGGTCATCGAGATTGTTTCCTTGCTTCGATCAATGCGTCGGGCGGTAGGTTGCCGAGTTCGATTTTCAAGGCTTGACCCGTGCTCATAGATCCCGCCTTTTCTTCGCGCTCTGCACGATTTTGACCGTGTCGGCGTAGCGGGCGGCGCGATCGCGAGCCAATTCCTCACGGAGTTGCAGAACCGTTTCGGCCGATGCGCCCTCGCCAATATTGATTTGCCGGTTGTCCTGCATGACCACGGATGGCGAATTGCTGTTCGCCGCGCGTGTCATGCTGCCCACGAGCCCGCCGTCGGCGTAGCCGCGCAGGCTGTCCAGATTGGCCACGCCGACGCGTCGCACGGTCACGGCGTCCATGACGTATTCGCCCTTATGGACGATGCCGGCCGGCTGATATTTGCCACCGGGGCCGGTGTAGCCGCCGCTGGCGAACGAGCCGACGAGCGGAGCGCCGCCGACCGACGTCGGACCAATCGCGCCAGCAATCGAGCCGTCGAAGTTGATCGCGCCGCCACCGCCACCCATGCCGAGCAGTCCAAGCAGACCACCCGAGGACGATCCGCCAAACGCCGAGGCGAACAGTTTGTCTGCCGCCATCTGCATCAGTTTGTCGGCGATCTTGCCGAGAGCGTTCAGGCCGGCCGATTTGAACGCATCCCACGCGCTCGCGCCCTGGCGGAGCTGTTGGCCGAATTCAACAAAGAACCCGCGATTTACGTTCATTCCCTCGACCATGAGGGAGTCGAGTTGCTTCCGCGCGTTGCCGGCGTCGTTTAAGGCTTGCTGGAATTGGGGCAGCATCGACCCGGCGACCTTTGCTTGGTCTGCGAGCGCTTCGACGGATTTTGCAGCCAGGTTTGAAGCCGCTGTAAAAGCCTGCAGATTGGACGGATCGACAATGCCTCTGTCGATCCACGATTGAAGCTGGTCACTGGCAGCCTTGCTGGCGTCGCGGAAGCTGAACACGCCAATGCTCGCTTGTTCGGAGACGCGCGACATTTCAGCCTGCGCGCGCGTGGCCAACAGAATGGCGTCGCGCTGCTTGTCCGAAACCGACACGCCCTGTAGCGCTGCCGCGGCGAGTTCAAGTTCCTTCGCCTTAACTTGATCCTCGACGGTTGCCAGGTTGCCAAGTAGAGCAATCCGTTGCGAGATGGCGCCGTAGCAACCTAGCCGACCGCGAGACGGCGGCCGGGCGGAAATCCGTGAGCGACGTTCCAACTTGGCCAGTCGATAGGCGCCGGCTTGATGAGTTGCCCGATTTGATCTTCCGAGCGCCAGTCTTGCAGTAGACATTGGGAAATTCCCTCGCGAGTGATGGTGCTATGCTGCACATATCCACCGATCCAATGGACTTCGTCATCGAACAGAGCGTGGCGTTGCATTTCGATGACTTTGCGCAACCTGTTCTTCAGAAGCGCCGGCTCGTCGTTCTCGGAGAGTCCTTCGAACCATGCGTCCATAATGATTTCGCCGGGGATCACCGGACCGACGATGACATTCGGAAGTCGCTGAAGAACGAAGGGCTCAGGGAGATATTCGCCCTTAGTGCCCTCGGGTACGCCGATTGGCGTCTGATCCGTTGTTTCGATTACGTATGCTTCCGGACCGCCGCGCGCCTCGGAGAATCCAACCACAAGCATCTCGATATGGTCGGTGAGTTGCCATCGGCTGACGATGGAGGGCAAAACGATCTCGATGCATTCAACGAGATCATCGAAGGTCGCGAACGCATTGGTCAGTTCGTAGCCGAGGATGGGCGTTGCGACTGACATGCCGCGAATTGCGATGCCACCGGGCCAACCTGGCACGGTGTAGAATTTCGGCAAAAACCCGGCCAAGACACCGTTGCGGTCATAGCTCGCCGCATCGGTGACTACGTGAATAGTCTGGTTCTTGGGGCTGATTACGATATTTGTCGCGGTCATGCGCGGGTCGTCTCAAGCGCCATATCGAGCTTGCGGCCGATCTCGCCGGCGACGTCGAAGATCGAGTCCAGGCACGGAGGCGACGGACCTTCCTTGACTTCACGCAGACGGTCGAAAGCCCGATCGCGGATCTTCGCCAACTCGGCTTCGTCGGCGCCGCTGCGGACGCCGCTCAGCAATTCGGCTTCGAATTCGAGGGTGATCGTTTTCAATGCGTTGGTCATTACGCGAGCCTGACGTTCGTGGCCATGGGCTTGCCGGACCGGTCGTTGATGCCGATGTCAAAGGCCACATGAGTGCCAACTTCGAGCTTGGTCGTGCCATGCGGAAGCGCCGAAACATGGCAAAAGACGTCATGCCCATCGACGCGCACAAATCCGAACCCGCGTTCGTCGTTCCAGTTTTTCACTTCGCCGATTTTTGTCATCAGGACACAGACACCTGCACGGAACCGCTCTTGGCGGTCACCCGCACCACGACCCGACCTTTGTCCGGGACAGGCCCCAAAGAGGCTATGCCATTGGCGGGAACGGGGATCTGCTGCGCCGCGAAGCTTTGGCCCATCGAGTCGACGGCGAGTTCTCCGGTGGAGCTGCTGTTGGGGGACACGACCGTAACGCGCTCGCCTTGGAGCAATTCGATCGAGACTGTGTCGCCTAAGCCAAAGCTGGGGCCGGCGCTCACCTGCCATGAACGAGGTTGCCGGTAGCCAGACATGCTGCTTTCGAAATACTGCATTACGACTGCCCGAGCGCGCGAGCGAGATCGGCCGGCAGCGGCTTCTTTGCCGGCACGCCCTGGCGCGGATCCGGCGTCGGTGTGATCTTCACGTCAACGACGGGCTGAAGCGCTTCGGTGATCTGGCGGGAGGCGGAATCGGCATTGAGGTTCTTGACCATGGGTTGGCTCCTGTGGGTTACGCTTCGGTGATCAGGCGTTCGACCTCGGCTGCGATGTGCCGCTGGTCGACGACGCGCTCGTCCAAAAAGAGTTTGAGCGCGGTGTTGTTCGGTAGTTCGCCGAGTTCGCCATAGGCCTTGGTCATGACAGCGGTGGCGTTCGCGAGTAGGCTGACCGCTTCGCGCTCGGCTTCCAGTGTCGCAGTCATGCCCGGATGCGCCAGTTCGATCGCATGCGTACGCGCTACATCGACCGTCTGCGCATCCGCGCCGATCAGTTCGGGCGCTTCAAGTATCGTGGTCAGGAAAAGCGGAGACATGGTCGGAATGAGAGCGCGCAATTCCTGCTGCGTCTTGCCGGCGATCTGGTCGCGGACGCGATTTCGAAGAATAGCGCCGGCCGCGTCGGTTTTGTCGATCTCCGGCAGCTTCAGCGCTGCGCGCTTTTCTTCGATGCGCTCGGCGAGGCGGCGGGCGAGCATCTCGGCCTTGATCACTTCCCACGCGCGCGAGCCGATGACTTCGCGGGCCTTCTTGGTCTTGCCGGCCGGGCTCAGATCCTTGTCGTCGCGAATGTTGGCAACAGACGCCCTGGTCACGTCGTCCAGGGTACAATGCAGTTCGATCGTGCCGGTCAGCGCGTTGCGGATCGCTGCGTTGGAGATCGCCGCAGCGACGCGCTCGCTGTGACGGAAATAGGGCTGGCTCATTGGTAGGTGTTCCTGAATGTTGAAAATCAGGCCGCGTTTGCGCGCGGCGTTGCGGTGGGTTGAAAACTGGCGAGGAAGGTGGGGACGTGCATTCCCCAGCGGCCGGCGATCTTCTTCGCGCCAGGCACGCGTCCTTGGTCGAGCATGAACCAGGTCGTTTCTTTTGAACGGCCCAGGTATTTGCTGATATCAGCGGCGCCCCAAACGAAATCGTTCGGCGCTGCGATGGAATTTGGGGTTTCGGTTTTCACAAGCGAGACTCCATCAAGAGGCTCGCTGGGCACAAAAAAGCCGGAAGCGAGCCATGGTGGCTTCGTGCTCCCGGCAGCATCTCGCTGTCGTCAAGAACCGCTACAGCATCCCGCTGCTGGTTCCGTAGAGAGGTGTAATCAAACCCGACAATACTCGATAAAGCTTAATCGAACGTTACCTAACCGAAATTGCCCTCGGCCGCGGCCAGCTCAGCGGAGTCATCGGCGCGCGGAAACAGATGGCCGTATCTGTCGGCCGTCATCGTGATGCTGGAATGCCCCATGCGATCCTGCACCTCCTTGAGATTCAATCCCAAGCCAACCGGCGGCCGATTGATGCACCAGCTCGCGAAATAGTGGCGCAGTGCGTGGGTCCCGGAATACTTCACCTGCAGAAGCGGCTTTCCGTCGTCATCGTGGGCGGGAGCGCCTTGCTCGTCCACAACGGGCGCCGTCACCCCCGCGGCAAGCATGGTCGGGATCACTCCGCGTTTGACGATGTTCGAATGGTTCTCGATGTTGCCCGAGCCGTTGGGAAAAACGTAGAGCAATTCACGAACAGGTTCGCCATGCTCATCGCGCCGGCCAGTGTTGCGGCGAGGGCAGGTTAGTTTCCACTCTCGAAGCGTGGCGAGTGTCTTTGGGGGGACTGGTATGGTCCGCTCACCGGCTTCGGATTTCGGCCGGCCGATCTCGTTGAACGCATCGGCGCGCTGGCGAACGTGGAGTTTGGCTTTCTTGAAGTCGATGTCTTGCCACCGAAGACCACGCAGTTCTGACGCTCGCAACCCACAGCGAATTGCGACGAGCATCAGCGGTCGCCAACGTCCGTCGACGGCTTTGAGGATCGAGTCGATTTCTTCCGGGGTTGGAATGTCGACACCGACTTTTAGTTTTCCTTTGGCCCGGCGCTCCGCCTGGCGCTGTTTGCCCCGTTTGCGGCCGGCCCGAAGGCTGCGAACGACGTTTTGGCCGACTTGCCCCCGTTCCTGAGCATCGGCGAGCAATGACCCCAAGTCGCCCGTTACGCGCTTCACCATGTCGGCCGATCGCGGCTCGGCTTCGGTCTGTCCTGGCGCCGGAGTGCCTTTGCGAAGCTTGTCCTGCCAGTCGCGCACAATCGCGACGGTGAGGGCGGACAGTTTTAGGCCGCCAAGATACGGGCTGATGTGATCGCGAAAGTGCTGCTCGTAACCGTCGCGGGTCGTCCGTTCCAGATCCCCACAAGCGTCAAGCCAGTTGCGGCCGGCCTCGGCGACGGTGATGCTTTTCGAGTGCGGCACGTGCACGCCCTTGGCCACGTCGACCCGTACCTGAGCGTGGAATGCGTCCGCATCCTTTTTGCGTTGGAAGAATTTCAGGTGCCGGCGGCGCTTGCCGCGGCTGTCCAGTTCGGGCGTGCTGTACTGCACCACGTAGGCTTGGCGAGCCTCGCCGGTCTTGGTGGTCCACGTATGAGTTCGAACCGACATGCTGCGCCCCGACCGTTGGAAACTGTTCGGAGTTTACAGCAGGCGCAGCAAAGGCGCAATATAAGCGGGATTTGTCTAGCAATTACAACGTATGACATCGGATTTCGATTCCGAGGGTCGGAGGTTCGAATCCTTCCGAGCGCGCCACTTGTCAGGCCGGAGCCTTGAGGTCCGGCCGCCTCAATCCGCCGGTTCCCTTACTTGCCCTGGATCTTCAGCCCATTGGGACCGACATTGATCTGGAGGCCGTCGGGCTGCTTTTTCGCCTGGTAGAGATTGTAGCCGAGCACCGCTGCCGTGACGGCCAGCGCACCGATGATCAGAAACAATAGATTGCGGCTGATGGACATTCTTTTCCCTGAACCATTTCGTTGACGGCGAGAAAAAGCCCCGCGCGTGGATGCGCGGGGCTCTTCGGTGCGCCGCCGGGGCTGGCTGGCGGCACACTTCTCGAACTTGCTAATGCGGTCCGAAGGGACTGGTTCCGTCGCGGCCCGACGCGAGGGCGCAGGGCCGAACGATCGGCGTTGCGCCCGTGATGTCAGCTTGCGGAGAAACTGGTATGCCGGGCCCGTGCCAGCGTGTCCGACGGTGCCTCGTGGAAGGTCGCGCGGTAGGCGGCGGCAAACTCGCCGAGGTGATGAAATCCCTGGGCGCGCGCGCATGTGGCGACCGTCGCGCCGCCGCCCTTGAGGAGCCGCGAGCGCGTGGCCCACAGCCGCTTCAGGCGGATGTATTGATGCAGGCTCATGCCGCACACCTTGCTCACCGCGCCGCCGAGCGTCCGGACCGAGACGCCGAATTCACCGGCGAGATTGGCCGTGTAGATCGGAGCGGTCGGATAGGCTGCGACGTAATCGTCGATCTGCCGCACGAGCCTGGCGGATCGCGCACCTGCACTCGGGGCGCTGCGCTCCGACAGCGGGTCGATCTGAAACAGGTCGTCGAAGGCGAGCAGCAGGCCTTCCTGGAGATGCGCGGCGACTTCCGTGGTTTCGAACATGTGCGGCTCGACCGACGCGGTCCGCAGGATGTCTTGCACGAGCTGCCGCGCATAGAGGTGAGCGGCGGGGTCCGCCAGGCGAACCCATAGCGCGTCGGCGCGATCGAACCAGCCGCGATCCTTGAGCGTGGGCGAGAACATGATCAGCGCGTGGTAATTGGTCTGATGCTCGACGAAATGGCAGTGATGATTGCCGCGCAAGGCGATGAAAATGCGCGAGTCGAGATCGATCCCGCTCGAGCTCGCCCGCAGATCGTCGGTCATCGGCAGGATCACCATGCCGCCCGGTGCGCGATAGGTGGAATCGAGGATCCGCGCAAACGACCTCGCCACGATGATCCGGCACCCCGGCAGGTTCACGATCGCGCGGGCTGCTGCGAAATTGGCGACGTCGAGCGGAATGCTGCGGGCATCTTCCATCGACTCGGCCGGCCGGAACGCGTCGACATCGGTGAACCGGACCAACTGGAGGGCGGAGGAGGGAGCGAGGGCGTCGAAGAACATGCTTCTGGCCGGATGCTGAAATGTGACAATTAAATGAATATCGATACATCGCCATCAATGGCGAAACATGGTGATTCAGTAAACCGGATTCCGGGCAGTAGTATTGCGGACATCATGCCAAGAGGCTGGCTCGATCGATGTCACCGTCAACGGTCTCGGCTCATCGGCAGCCCGGAGGTGAGGTCGATGAAATGGAGCCGCGTGCAGGCGGGGCAGGCGAAAGACTCGAAGCTCCGCCCTTCAGTCCTCCGCCCCTCAAACCCTGGCTGCTTCTCGAGGTGCGTCTGCACATTCATGCCCGTCTGGGGGCATCGGAAAACGATGAAATCCGCCATCGATGTAGAATGACGGCACGGCGAATTTCATCTTTGATCTGGATCAGTTTTGGAATCGCTCCACGCAAATCGCGATCTCGCAAATGCGAAGGGGCCCGAAGGCCCCTTCAAAAATCACCAGCGGCGATAGCGTGGCCCGTAATAGCGAGGCCCGTAGTAGCGAGGCCCATACCCGTAATACCGGGGGCCGTAGTACGGCCGCGGCCCGTAGTACCCATAGTAGTTCGGGCGCCAGAAACAGCGTCCCCAAGCGTCGCAGACCATGCGGACCTGCTCGACGTCGGAGACCTGCGGCACCGCAGGTGCGGGCGCGATAGGCATGGCGGACGCCGCCGGCGATGCCGCGAGGGCACCGACCAAGGCACCGAACAGGGATGCGGCGACGAGGCCAATCTTAGGATTCATGATGTCTTCCTCTGCTTACGCAATAAAGGATATCGAAGTTGTTCTGATCAAATTGTGGCGGAGCCGAAATGTAATGCTGATGAACAAATCTTCAGCCAGTTTCGCCGCAGGCCTGACCTTTCGCTCCGCCAGACTATCCCAGGTTCGCGCGGGTGACCAATGCTGCGCTTTCGTTGGCGTTGCTTGGCAAGACATCGCCGCCATCCTTGATCCTGCGCAATTCACGGGTCGGGCTTCGTCTCTAGTCTTGCCGTTATGGCCAGCCTTTCGAGGAATTCGAAGAGCAGGCTTGCGAAACTGCCTGGAGCTGCGCAATGGACAAGATGAGAATAGACAAGGGTGACTGGCTGGTCGTGTGCGACGGGCGCAAGGCGCTCATTCTGGAAAACCTCGGCGACGAGATGTTTCCGAACCTCCACACCCGGGAGGTGCACGAGCATCCCAATCCCTCGACCAGTGCGCAGGGGACCGATGCGCCCGGCCGGCTGAATGCCGCCGTCGGCGGCGCGCGCAGCTCGGTCGAGCAGACCGATTGGCACGATGAGGCCGAGCGCGCCTTCCTGCGGAGCCTGGCCGGCCGGCTCGATGCGGCTGTCAGCGCGGGCGAGACCTCGGCGCTGACCATGGTGGCCTCACCACGCGCGCTCGGCATGATCCGTGCCGATTATTCGGACGTGGTGCGCAAAGCGCTCCAGGGCGAGGTCGGCAAGGACCTCGTCAAGCTGCCGGTCTACGAGATCGAGAAGCAATTACTACTGTCGGGTGCCGCCGGATAGCTGCACCCGCAGAGGACGCGCGGCGCCCCTCAGTAGCAGGGGTGCCGGCGGCGGTCCTGGCCGATGTAGGTGGCCGAGCCCTGGTAGCAATGGTTGGTCGACGGGCCGTCGTAAAGGGCGAAGGTGCCGGGGGTGATACCAGGTCCGTAATTGTGCAGATAGCTAATCGGATAGGGCAGCGGGTTCGTGTAGTAGCGGTGGTACCGGTGGTGCCCCCGCGCCTCCGCGACGGCAGGGGCGAGGATTGCAGCCGACAGGGCAGCAACCGCGGCTACAAGCTTCAACGTGCTCATCTCGATTCTCCGGAACCCGCGCGAATAGGACAGCTGTTTATAGCCATTTCGGGCCGCCGGGGCACCCGTCCGGCGCCCGGAAATCGGGGGCGATCCCGCAGATTCCCGGGTGGGTGTGACAGAATTGCCCGATATGGGGCCGAAGGCTGCCCATTTTTGGCCTTTTCGGGATGCTTAACGAATTCCCCACACAAGTATGACCAAAGAGAATTCGCTTAAGAATCCTGTTGCCGGCCCTTTGGGGGTCCTTCGAGGCCGGTCCATTCCTGAAGGCATCCGCCGTCACGCACCATGCGCATCACGCTTTTGAGCCTGCTGTTGCTCTCCGTCGCCGCCGCCACGCCGGCGCGCGCCGAATTGCACATTACCCGCGACCACGGCGGCTATGTCGAGGAGTACAAGGCCAAGTACAAGCGGGTCCGCGAGAAGGGTGAGCGCGTCATCATCGACGGCATCTGCAACTCGGCCTGCACCCTGGTGCTCGGCATCGTGCCGATGAACAAGATCTGCGTGACGCCGCGCGCGAGCCTCGGCTTCCACCAAGCCTATTACGACAAGGCCTTCACCTTCGGCATCAAGGTCACCAGCGCGGAGGGGACGTCCGACCTGATGTCCTACTACCCCGACACGGTGAAGGACTGGATTCGCCGCAATGGTGGGCTCACCACCGACATGAAGAAGATCAAGAACGGTGTCGAGCTCTGGAAGATCATCGACCCCTGTCCGGAAGAATGGTGAGCGGCTGAGCTGAACGCCGTCGTCCGTCGCAGCGCAGCATCGCCGACGACGAAAACGCGTCGCACCTCGCCGAAATTCGCATTGCCGCACAGGCCCCGGTCGGGCAATGAGGGCGGCAATGAACCATAATCAAGAAGCCCTGACCGCCCGCGCCGCGCCGATCCTGTTCGTCGTGCTCTGGAGCACCGGATTCATCGGCACCAAATACGTCATCAACAATGCCGATCCCCTGACCTATCTCGCCATTCGCATGGCGATCGTGGTCGTCCTGATGGCGATCATTGCTGGCGCGGCGCGACCAAAATGGCCGGACCGTATCGACGTCGCGCACAGCGCTGTTGCCGGCATTCTCGTCCACGGCTTCTATCTCGGCGGCACTGCGATTGCGATCGCGCACTCGATTCCGGCCGGACTCTCCGCGCTGATTCCGGGCCTTCAGCCGATCCTGACCTCGACCATCGCCAACCGCTGGCTCGGCGAACGCGTGACGCCGGTGCAATGGGCGGGGCTCGTGCTTGGCCTCGGCGGCGTGGTGCTGATCCTGCACGGCCGTCCCATGACCGGCGAGGCCGGGCTCGGCTGGCTCGCCTCGGTGGTCTCGCTGATCAGCATCACGCTCGGCACGCTCTATCAGCGCCGCTACTGCAACCACATCGACTGGCGCGCCGGCAATCTCGTGCAGTATGTCGCCGTCACCGTCTTCTTCGCGGTCGGCGCCTTCGTGTTCGAGGACCGCGTGGTGCACTGGACGCGGGAGTTCGTGCTCGCGCTTGCATGGCTCGCGGTGGCGCTCTCGATCGGGTCGATCGGGCTGTTGTACTGGCTGATCCGCCACGCAGCGGCGACCTCGGTTGCGAGCCTGTTCTACCTGGTGCCCGCCGTCACGGCATTGATGGCCTATCTGCTGTTCGGCGAGAAGCTCGATGCGCTGGCGATTGCCGGCATGGCGATGTGCGCGGCGGCGGTGTTCGTGGTCAACCGGCGCTTCTAGGTCAACAAGTGGTGCGCCGGAATGCATCCCTGACGTGCGGTGCGCGCTCGTGCTAGGCTGGGCTGATTTCAGCTTCCCTTTCACATGGTGATTTCATGAAGAAGGCCAGACGTGCGCTGCTCGGCAGGTCCCTGAAGCCGGTCCGGATTGCCTGCATCAACTACGCGGAAGAGATGATGAGCGACCGGAAGATGGCGAGGCTCACGGCCGCGTTGCAGAAATGCTACGACGAGCATTTCCTCCCCGTATGGGGCTATCCCGTCGATCTCGACGTCACCCGCAGGCCGAAGCCGTCCGACTGGCAGCTGGTCTATTTCGACGATGCCACCCACGAGAACTTCCTCGGGCGGCATGAGCTGACGCATCGGGGACAGCCGATCTCGAAGATCTTCCTCAAGGCGCTGAGTGAGGATGAGCCGGTCAGCCTGGCTGCGTCTCACGAATTGTTCGAGATGGTGCTCGATCCCATGGCCAATCTGTGGGCCGACAAGACCCGGCACACCCAATATGCCTACGAGGTCTGCGACGCCGTCGAGGAGGAGGCTTTCCTCGTCAACGGCTTTCCGATGTCGAACTTCGTCTATCCGTCCTGGTTCGAGCCGTTCGAGCATCCCCGCGGCACCAAATTCGACCACATGGGATCGCTCAAGGCACCGTTCTCCATGACCGAGGGCGGCTACGTCATCAAGAAGGTCAACGGCAAGCGGGTGATCAAGCAGTTCGGCTCACCCGAGAAGCGGCGGCGGTTCAATGCCGAAGACCGGCGCGGTCATCGCAGCGAATTTCGCGATCCGCAAGGCGAGCATCACCCGGGTCGGCGCGCCGCAAAACGGCGAGGGTAGGGAGGAGTCTCCGGGCACGCCGGCCCCCGGAGACTCCGAGCGTTGTGCCTCAGCGCTTGGCCTTTTTGGCCTTCTTTTTTGACTTGGTGGCTTTCTTGGCAGCCTTCTTCGCGGCCTTCTTGGCCGCTTTCTTCGACGACTTCTTTGCCGCCTTCTTCGAAGCCTTCTTGGCGGCCTTCTTCGAAGTTTTCTTGGCCTTCTTCTTGGAAGCCTTCTTCGGCGCTACTTTCTTCGCAACCTTCTTGGCGGCTTTCCTGACCTTCTTGACGGCGATGACTGCGGCTTCCTTGGTCGCTTCCACGGCTGTGGTGATCGTGTCCATCGCCTGGTCGGTGATCGGCTTCTCGTCGTCCATATCGTCCCCCACGGTTTGTATGGAGCGATGACGATAGCGGGTTTCAAAATTGTGTCAAAGCAACGCTCAACCTTTGCGGATCTTTGCGTAGGCGGCGAGCGCGCGCTCGCGTCCTTTCGCGTGATCGACGATCGGCTGCGGATAGGTCTTGCCGAGCGCGACGCCGACGCTCGCAAGCTCGATCGGCGTTGCCTGCCAGGGCTGGTGGATCAGCTTGGCCGGTACGTCCTTCAGCTCCGGCACCCAGCGCCGGACATAGGCTCCGTCGGGGTCGAACTTCTCGCCCTGCAGAGTTGGATTGAACACGCGGAAATAGGGCGCGGCGTCGGCGCCGCAGCCTGCGACCCATTGCCAGTTGGCCGGATTGCTGCCGGCGTCCGCATCGACCAGCGTGTCCCAGAACCAGCTCTCGCCGTCGCGCCAGTCGATCAGGAGGTGCTTGACCAGGAAGGACGCCACCACCATCCGCACCCGGTTGTGCATCACGCCCGTGTGCCAGAGCTCGCGCAGGCCGGCATCGACGATGGGATAGCCCGTGTGCCCGCGCTGCCAGGCGGCGAGCGCCTTCTTGTCGCCCTTCCAGGGGAAGCCATCGAAATTCGCTTGCAGGTTTTCGGTGGCGAGGTCGGGATGATCGTGGAGGAGATGGCGGCAGAACTCGCGCCAGCCGAGCTCGCTCAGGAACTTCTCGACGCCGGAGCCGATCGCGGGATTCTCCGCCGCCGCGAAGCGCGCGGCGTGCCAGACCTGGCGCGGGCTGAGCTCGCCGAACCTCAAGTGAGGCGACAGGCTTGACGTGCCCTCGCGGTCCGGGCGGTCGCGATCACCGGCATAGGAGCGCGCGGTGTGCTTGAGGAAGCCGCGCAGGCGCACGCGGGCCGCGGCTTCGCCCGGCGTCCAGGTCTGGCGCAGGCCGCCGGCCCAGTCGGGGTGGGTCGGCTCGAGCTTCCAGCTCTCCAGCGCGTCGCCGGCGAGCTTCGGCGCGGCGCGCAGCTCCCTCGGCGCAGGCAGAGGCTTGGGCGGATCGCCGAGCGACAGCACCCGCCGCCAGAACGGCGTGAACACGCGAAGGCCGCGGCCCTCCTTGTTGCGGATCGCCGAGGGCGGGACTAGCAGGTCGCCGGGGAAGCTTTGCGAGTCCACACCGAGCTTTGCCAGCGCCGCTTCGAGCTGTTTCTCGACGGCCTGATGCGATGCTTGCGCGATCCCGTTCCAGTAGACCGCTCCGGCGCCGCTGTCGCGCGCCACCTCGGCGATGACCCTGGCCGCCGGCCCCTTGCGCAGGATCAGCGATCCGCCGCGCGTCGCGATATCGGCGCCGAGCGCGCGCAGCGACTGCGCCAGCCACCAGCGCGCCGCGCCGCCCGCCGCGCGTCCGGCCGCATCGTCCAGCACATACAGGCAGATCACCGGCGCGCCGGTCTTGGCGGCAGCATGGAGGGCGGGATGGTCGGACAGGCGAAGGTCATCGCGAAACCAGACGATGATGGGCGGCGCGCTCGACGTGGTCAGGGGAGCCTCGTTTACAATTTGGAAAGCATCCTGGGTGAGGTGCTGTGAACCGTCGTTAATGCGGCCGTAAGCGGATTGCATGAATATGCAGGAATTCCGGGGGTGGTTCCATTCATGTCAAACCTTTTCACGGCGAAGTTCCTGCCGCAGTTCAAGCTGGGTACCAACGCCGTCCTGTGTGCGGTGCTGCTGATCGCCGTGAATACGGCGCTGGTGGTCGGCGCCGGCTACTGGTCGCTGACCTCTGCGTTCAACGATCGAGCGCTGCGCGACATCGAGGTCAATCTGCGCACGCTGGCGCTGGCCTTCGCCGAGATCGTTCCCGACGCCAAAATCACCATGCGGGATGGCGCGGTCGCGCGCATCGAGATCCCGAAGATGCCGGAGTTCAGGGATCACGGCATCGTCGATCGCGCGGTGTCCTATGTCGGGGGCAACGCGACGCTGTTCGTGTTCGATGATGCCAGCGGCCAGTTCGTGCGCCGCTCGACCAATGTGAAGAAGGAAAATGGCGACCGCGCCGTCGGGACCCAGCTTGCCGCCGACCATCCCGGGCAGGCCGTCCTGCGCCGCGGCGAGGCCTACAAGGGCCCGGCCACGCTGTTCGGTAAATCCTTCATGACCGCCTATTTCCCGGTCGCGGACGCCGGCGGCAAGGTCGTCGGGATCCTCTATGTCGGCATCGCCATGGCACAGTTCGAGAGCATGCTCAGCCAGGCGATATCCAGCATGGCGGTCGCCGCGGGGCTCGCTGCGCTGCTGGTTCTGGCGCTGACCCTGCTGATCGTCCGCCGCGTCACCAAGCCGCTCAGCTCGGTCACGCACTCGCTGACCGCGCTCGCCAACGGTCAGAGCGACGTCGAGATCGAGTGCGAGGACCGCGCCGACGAGATCGGCGAGATCGCCCGCACGGTCGCGGTGTTCAGGAGCAATTCGCTGGAGCGGGCGCGCCTGCGCAGCGAGCAGACGGCCGCAACCGCTGCCGCCGCCGAGCAGCGCAAGGCAGAGCTGCGCAACTTCGTCGAAGAGTTCCGCGGCAGCGTCGGCGGCATCCTCGACAAGGTGCTGACGTCCTCCGGTGAGTTCGAACGGGCGGCGCGACAGCTGACCGACACCGCACGCTCCACCGCCGATCTGTCGGCGCAGTCCGCAGGGGCATCCGAAAGCGCTTCCGAGCATGTCCGCTCGGCCGCCGCGGCCTCCGACGAGCTGTCCCAATCGATTTCCGAGATCACCCGCCGGGTGCAGGAGTCGAACGAGATCTCCGCCGAGGCCGTGCGACAGGCCGAGACGACCGACCAGCGCATCGCGCAGCTCTCCGAGGCGGGCGCGCGCATCGGCGACGTCGTCAAGCTGATCACCTCGATCGCCGAGCAGACCAACCTGCTGGCGCTGAACGCGACCATCGAGGCCGCGCGTGCGGGCGATGCCGGTCGCGGCTTCGCCGTGGTGGCTCAGGAGGTCAAGACACTCGCCGGCCAGACGGCCAAAGCGACGGACGAGATCTCGAACCAGATCGCGAGCATGCAGCAGGCAACCGAGGAGTCGGTCGCGGCGGTCAAGGGGATTGGCCAGACCATCGAGCGCATCAGCGGCATCGCCAGCTCGATCTCGGCTGCGGTCGAGCAGCAGAGGAGCGCCACCCACAACATCGCGGCCAGCGTTCGCGCTGCGGCCTCGGGCACGGCTGATGTTGCGGTGAATGTTCGCCATGCCGCCAAGGGCGCGAGCGAGACCGGCGAGACGTCGAGCCGGATGTTTGCCTCCGCCCAGGCGCTGTCAGGCGAAAGCCTGCATCTGAAGGCTGAGGTCGACGGTTTTCTGGACCGCGTGCACGCGGCCTGAGGGCTGACCTGCAACTCAATGTCGTCATTCCGGGGCGGTCCGTAGGACCGAACCCGGAATCTCGAGATCCCGGGTCTGGTCCTTCGGACCATCCCGGGATGACAGTTGATTATTTAGGCTGCGGCACGATGCGGATGTAGGGCTTCGGTTCCTTCCAGCCCTGCGGATAGATCGTCTTGGCCTCATCGTTGGAGACCGAGCCGGCGATGATGACGTCCTCGCCCTGCGACCAGTCGGCCGGGGTGGCGACGCGATGCTTGGCGGTGAGCTGGAGCGAGTCGATGACGCGCAGGATCTCCTGGAAGTTCCGGCCCGTGGTCATCGGATAGACCAGCACCAGCTTGATCTTCTTGTCCGGCCCGATGATGAAGACGTTGCGGACGGTCTGGTTGTCGGCCGGCGTGCGGGTGAGGGGATCGCCCGAGGTCGAGGCCGGCAGCATCTCGTAGAGCTTCGAGACGTTGAAGTCGGTGTCGCCGATCATCGGATAGTTCGGAGCCGCGCCTTGCGTCTCCTTGATGTCCTCCGACCATTTGGAATGGCGGTCGACGGGGTCGACCGAGAGGCCCATCAGCTTGACGCCGCGCTTGTCGAATTCCGGCTTCAGCTTTGCGAGAGCGCCGAGCTCGGTCGTACAAACCGGCGTGAAGTCCTTGGGGTGCGAGAACAGGAGCGCCCAGCTATTGCCGATCCAGTCGTGGAACTTGATCTTCCCTTCGGTGGTCTCGGCTTCGAAGTCGGGGGCGGTGGCGCCGATCGGAAGTGTCATGGTTCTACCTCATCTCATTGAATTTATTTGAGAATTAGTCCCTGTCGTCACTGCCAGTATAAGGTCTCTGCGGTCCCAAGTGAACGCCAAGTGAACCGCCTCAAGTAAAATGTGAATTCCTTCTTTGAAGAGCCGATTTTCTAGCACTTTTCTGTTACAGCCGCGCCTGCGGCGAAACATCTCCACCGGGGCCACACGGTCTCGATTGCCCCGATAAAGCCTTTTATGACCCGCATCACGCCCGCCCGACGCTCTCCGGAACCGAAATGGTCCTCGTAGCGACTAATCGGCAACCATTGAGAAAAGTCGCGATCCCCGTATCGAATCGTTAACCACCCCTTTACGCCCGCATGAAAATGCTGGTCGATCAGAAGAAATCTGGAAGTGAACTATGTCTGCCGCTGCGCATAAGTCTGTTGAGTCGCCGTCCCTCGAACCGTCCTGCCGCGATACCTCGGCCCATGCACTGACCATCGTGCGCGACGGTGTGATCACGGGCGAAGGCCCGACCACCAAGGGCCGGGTCCATTTCTCCCGCTCGCTCGATGCCGACGACACCGCCTGGTGCGCGCGCATCCTGACCACCACCGCCGTCAACGATCAGCCGATCAGCCGGGCCGAAGCGGAGGTCCTGTTCGAGATCAACGAAGCTGCAACCGAGCGCACCGATGGCGGACGGTTCGACGATTTGCTGGCCAAGGCCGTGGCCCATTACGCCGCGAGCGCCTCGGGTCTGAAGGTGCCGCCGCGCAGCGTCGCGCTGTCCGCGGAGTCCGACATCGAGAGCTGGGCGCCGTCCTACGCCTCCAAGGTCAACAGCGAGATGCTGGAGTGGATTGCCGGACAGATGCGCGGCAAGCGCCAGAACAACCGCCGCCTGATGGCCATGGTGGCGACCTTCCTGGGCGCCACCGCGCTGCCTCTGGCGGGCCAACTGCCGAACGTGTTCGACATCGGCATGTAATATCCGAGATGTTCTCGCGCCCCTTGCGAGGCGCGAGAGACAACGGCGGGGTTATTTCCCCGCCGTTTTTTGTTTGCCGGTCTCCATCCCAAGATGGTCCACCTCGAGCCCCAGCGTGCGGCCGGGGAAACCGGCGGCGTCGAAATAGCGCTGGCTGCCGACACGCTGGAAATTCAGCACGGTCATCAGGCCGCCCTCGGCAGGCTTGGACTTCTGCGTGCCGGCATACGCCTTCGGCACGATGCCGTTGGGTAACGCCTCCGACATCACGCGGCCGACGAGGCCGCCGTTCTGCGAACCGCGCAGGCCGAGAAGCTGGGCGGCGGTCATGCCGACGTCGGCATTGCTGACCGGGATCTCGCTGACATAGCCGGCTTTGAAGTCCGGACCGATCGCGGCCATGAAGTTCATGGTGTCGCCGCGGCTGAAGCTGCCATGCATGCCCTGGCCCTGGCGCAGCACGGTGTCGGCGACCTGCACCGAGCAGTTGGTCGGCGCCTCGCCGCAATCGCTGGCATAGGAGCGGAAGTTGACGACGATCGACGGCGTCGGCGTCGCCGACTTGCCGCGCAGGTTGATGCTCGACAGCGGCAGCGTGCCGGGGAAGCGGCCGAGCGAGTCCTCGACGAACACGCCGGAGACGTAGTCCTGCTCGAGCAGCGCCTTGATGGTCTTCGCCGCCAGCTTCTTGTCCTTGTTCGGCAGATAGATCAGGTCCGAGCCGCCATTGGTGGCGACGACGAGATCGGGCTTCTCCGGATCCTTGCCGAGCACGCCGTTACCGGCCTTGGGGTGCTTGTTGCCTTCGACCTTCGCATTCTTGTCGTTGGGATCGAACAGCGGCAGGTCGAGCGCTTTCGCGAGATCGAGCGCCAGGAAGCCCATCGGCAAGAAGTCCTTCGGCGTGTCGTCATAGCTGACCTTGGCCGAGGGGCTCGTCTTGCTTTCCTTGGAGATCGTCGAGAAGCCGTGGTCGGCCTGGACCATGATGTTGGTGTTGGCGGCCAGCCCGAGCTCGTCCAGCGCCTTGCGGAGCTGGGCGAGGTTGTCGTCGGCGTTCTTGATGCCGGCCATCGAGGTCGGCCCGTTGATGCCGGGCTTGATCTGGTTGAGGCTGTCGCCGGTGTTGTGCTGGCTGCCGTCGGGGTCGCGCGACCAGAACACCAGCACGAACGGCTTGTTGCGCGCCTTGAACATCGGCAGCACGACCTTGGTGGCGACGTCGGCGAAATAGGCCTGCTGCGCGACGTTGGCGACAACGGTGCCGGGCGTCTTGGCATCGCCCGCCTTGGAGTTGTCACCGCGCGGCGGCGTCGCGAGGGGCAGGCCGGCCTTGGTCAGCGCCGCCTTGACCTCGTCCGGCAGCGCCACGCCGTTCTTGCCGCCAGTGGCGTCATCGAACACGACCGAATGCAGGCCGGGCTTTTCGGGCTTGTCGGTGTGGTCGAACTGATAGGTCGGGCCGTGCTTGCCCAGCGCCGCTGTGCTGTATCCCTTGTCGCGGGCCATCTTCAGGATGGTTTCTTCGTTGAGATAGTCGCCCTTGAAATGCTCGTCGATGTCGCCGAGCACGGCGTCGTTCTCGATGAAGGGGACCACGGTGTCGCCGGCGGGGACGGAGGTGTAATTCGTCCAGATCGTGTTGGAGAACACGCCGGTATCGCCGAGATAATGCCCGGTCGACATCGCCGAGCCGTTGGCCATGGTGAACGTCGGGAAGAGCGAATGCGGGTTCTTGAAATTGACGCCCTTGTCGCGGACCTCAGCCATCGCCGGCGCCGTCTCGGGTGTGACCTTCAGCGCGCGCAGACCGTCCGGAATGAACAGGATCAGGTTACGGGGCGTGTTGTTCTGGGCGGAAGCGAGTCCGGTGGACAGCACTGTCAGTCCGGCGGACAGCAACAGCAGTGAGCGGCGCATGGAAGTCTCCTGGCGGTGAGGCGGCATGGCCGCCGACCGCGGCCCCCGGGCATCGTTTAGTTTTGCTGTATGACAGTTTTGTTACAAGGGCGAAGGGGCGTGCCGAAGTGCCGGAGAGGTGACCGGGCGTCCACGGATTGTCATTGCGGAGCGGGCAAAGCAATTGAGCAGCGCGCTACGGCAGTTGGAGGCGCTTCCCGGTTGAACGGGTTGGACGCTAAATCCCCGAATTCCAATTAAGAGAATTAGTCAATAAAATGAATGTCTTGATCCAGGAGTCGCGCTTGCGGGAGCGGCTGCAGGACGGGCCGTTCGTCATTCCGGCGCGGTCTGCACCTGCGGATTTTGGGCCATTGCCTGCGCCGGTTTCGTCGGTGCTGAATAGCCTTCGGCATTACTGAGATCGCGGCGGTCCGACGGCGGCGCCTGCAGTGCGAAGGTGATAGCGATCTGGGTTCGGTTATGGAGGCGGTATTTGCGCATGATGTTGCCGATATGCGCCCGCACCGTGTTCTCCGAGATTTTGAGCTCGTAGGCGATGTTCTTGTTTTGCATTCCCCGTGCGATCAGCATCATCAGTTCGTGCTCGCGCGGCGTCGGCGTAATCGATTCTTTCAAATCCGGGCTCATGACTTGCTCCTCCCTGGCCTTTGGCTGACGCTTGGTTTGATATGGCCACCCCAGCATGATCTCACTCCGTCTTGAGCGCCTCTATTGGACTGAGTTTGGACGCCTTGTGCGCAGGATAGAAACCAAAGATGATGCCGGTCGCGATCGAGAAGGCGAGGGCAAGCCCTATTGCCTGGCCGTCGATCGAGGTGATCCATCCAGCCATGCGGGCGACTGTCATCGAGAGCGTGATTCCGCATGCGACGCCGATGGCGCCGCCAAGCAGGCACAGGACAAGCGCCTCACAGAGAAACTGCAGGCGGATGTCCCGCATCCTTCCGCCGAGCGCGCGGCGGATGCCGATCTCCCGCGTACGCTCGGTGACCGAGACGATCATGACGTTCATGATGCTGATGCCGCCGACGAGCAGCGAGACCGAGGCGATGGCGACAAGCAGGAGCGCGACGGTGCGGATGGCGCCCTGCTGGGCCTCCATTGCTGCGGCCGGATCCTGGACCTTGAAGTCGTCCTCCTGGCCGGCGGGAATGCGGTGGCGCTGCCGCAGCAGGCTTTCGATCTCCGACCGCGCCCCCGGCATCTGTCCGTCCGCGGCCACCTTGGCGATGATATAGGCGACCGAATCCCGGTTGATGTTGCTCGCGCTGCCGAGGAAGCGCAGCTTGGCCGTGGTGAGCGGCACGAAGGCGACGTCATCCTGCGCCGGTCCCTTGCGATCGAGAACGCCGACCACTTCGAGCGGCACCTTCATGATCCTGATCTGCGCGCCGATCGGATCCTCACCCGGTGCAAACAGCTCGCGCGCGACCGTGCTTCCGAGGATCACGACCTTGCTCGCGCCGGCCTCCTCGGCGCCGGAGAAATAGCGGCCAGAGGAGAGCTGCCAGTCGCGCACCATGAAGTGTCCGGTCGTCGTGCCGTTGATGGTCGTGTTCCAGTTCTTGCTCTCGTGGATGACCTGCGCCGTTCCGGCGATCGAGCCGGCTGCGGCCTGGACTTCCGGGATCTGCTCGAGGATGGCCTGCACGTCGCTCTCGGTCATCGTCAGCTTGCTGCCGTCCTTGAGACGCACGCCGCCCTGGTAGACTGCGCCGGGTGTGATCATCAGCACGTTGGCGCCGATCGAGCGGATCTGCTCCTGCAGGCGAAGCTGCGCGCCCGATCCGATCGCGAAGACCGTCACGATCGAAGCGACGCCGATCACGATGCCGAGCATGGTGAGGAAGCTGCGTAGTGGATTGAGACGCAAGGCGTGCAGAGCGATCTGAAAGCCCTGGAGCATCGTCATGACGCAGTGCTCCGTTTTGGCAGGATCGGAGCCTGCGTCTCATCGCCGACGAGCTGGCCGTCGTGCAGGCGGATGGTGCGCCGGCACTGGGTCGCGATGCCTGGATCGTGCGTGATCATCACGATGGTCTGTCCGGTCCGGTTGAGCGCAGCGAACAGGGCCAGGATTTCGGTGCCGGTGCGGCTGTCGAGCGCGCCGGTCGGCTCGTCGGCGAGCACGATCAGCGGGGAGGCGATCAGCGCGCGCGCGATCGCAACGCGCTGCTGCTCGCCGCCCGAGAGCTGGCGCGGGAAATGATGGGCCCGGTGCAGCATGCCGACGGCCTCCAGGGACTGCTCGGCGCGCGCCAGCCGCTCCTTGCGGCCGACGCCGCAATAGACAAGTGGCAGCGCGACGTTCTCGATCGCATTGTGGCGGGCGAGCAGATTGTAGGACTGGAACACGAAGCCGATGCTGAGGGCGCGCAACGACGACCGACGATCTTCCGTGAGATCGGCGACATTGGCCCCCTGGAGAAGAACCGCCCCCTCGGTCGGCAGGTCGAGCAACCCGATCATGTTCATCAGCGTCGACTTGCCGGAGCCTGACGGTCCCATGACCGCGACGATCTCGCCCTGCGCGATGTCGAAACTGACATTGCGCACCGCAGCCACCGCGACTCCGTCAGCGCGATAGGTCCTGCTGACCGACCGGAGGCTGATGAGGGGCAGGGAAGCGGTCATGATCCGAACCTGATTCCGAGGAACTCCAGGCCTGCTGGACGGATCGCCTGGCCGACGGCGACCTGGCTGCCCTCGACGAGGTCTCCACTCCTGAGCGCGACCTGCTCGGTGCCGGCCGCGCCGACCGTCACGGCAATGCGCTGGAGCGAGCCGCTTGCAGTGCGCACCCACACGCCGCTGCGTGCAGCGGCATCCGGCCGCGTGCCGGATGGCTGGAAGCGCAACGCGGCGAGCGGCACTTTCAGCACGTCGTCCTGTCGCTCGATCACGATCTTCACCAGGGCGGTCATGCCGGGCAGCAGCGCACCGTCGAGATTGGAGGTCGCCAGGACGACGGTGTAGGTGACGACGTGCTGCTGGTTCTGCGGCGCCTTGCGCACCTGCCGCACCACCGCCTCGAAGCGGCGGTCGGGATAGGCATCCACCGTGAAATGGGCGCGCTGGCCGGGGGCGATGCGCCCGATGTCGGCTTCGTCGACCTGGGCGTGGATCTCCATGTCCTCCAGGCGGCGGGCAACCACGAAGGTGGTGCGCGATTCCAGGCCGACGGCAAGGGTCTGGCCTTCGTTGACGAACCTGCCGACGACGACGCCGTCGATCGGCGAACGGATCACTGTGCGGTCGAGATCGGCCTGGGCTGCGGCGAGAACGGCCGCCTTCTCCGGGACCGCCATTCTCGCCTGTTGCAGCTCCGCCTCGATCCGGCGGACGTCAGCCTGCGCGCCATCTACGGAGTAGGCGTTGAGGGACATCATGATCTCGGCTTCCCGCTCCTGGGCGAGCCGCGCGGTGAACTCAGTCTGCGCGTCGTCGACCGTCGTCGTCGCCACCACGTTTTGGGACTGAAGCGCCTGCTTCCGCTGCAGGGTCTTCTGCGCCGAGCTCTTGACCGCCTGGGCGCTCTCCAGCTTGGCCGCGAGCACATCCCGGCTGCCCTTGGCGTTCTGCAAATCGATCCTCGCGCGATCTAGCTTGGCGCGCGCGATGTCGACCAGTGCATTGGCGACGGCGAGGGAAGCCCTGGCTTCGTCGACCTTGGCCGCAAAGCTGCGCGGATCGATCAGGGCAAGCGGCTGATCCTTGCTGACGGTGTCGTTGAAATCGACATAGACGCGTGCGAGCTGCCCGGACAGTTGGGAACCCACCTCGATCGTTTTGACCGGTTGCAGGGCGCCAGTGACCGTGACGGTCTGCTCGATGCTGCCGCGCTGAATCGCGGCATAGCGGAACACGGGCGCATCCGATCCGAGGGTCGGAGCTTCCAGTCCCGAGGGCGCGAGGAACTTCGTCGTCGATCGGTAGGCGCGAGCGGCGCCGTCCACGGCGTGTCCGGTCGCGCTGGCGATGATGTTCGGCCGCGCACCGTAGATCGCGGCGAGGCCACATGCAGCTCCGAACAAGACAACAACAGTTGCAAATCGCATATCAAAAGCCCACCGTCTGAAAATGACTTTGCTGGTGGAAGGGTCGAATATCGCGCTATGGTTGTATTTGCCGAAGCAGTATCGAACTATCGGCTTTATGTCGCGGTTCTCGGCACGACGGTCGGGTGCGCTTCATGATCCAGAAGTAAAATCCGCAGGTGCGACTTTTCGTGATTTGCGCCGGGTGCATACCGGGCGTATTCCAACCGGAGCGCGCGTTATCAAAATTCGATAGCCGACTGAACGTCCCGTCAGGCTTGGAGGCGATGGATGTTCGATCGGCGTGTGGGCGGCGACGCCATGACGCAGTGGGCGAAATCGCAACGGCAGCATTACACTGCTGCACCCTCCAGATGGCACCTCGCCGTGACGCTGCCCATGGCGGCGCCGAACTCCTTCAATCATGAAGTCCGATATGTGAACGCCTTCACTCGTCTCCACGGGGTGTTGGCTCTAAAACGTGGGATCTGCGGATCGATGCGATTCTCTCGGTCATCGCGCATGCCTCCAAGCACCTTGTTATCAAAGCACCTGGTTATCGCTTGCGAGCACAATGGATGCCTCGTTGCTGGATCATCGAGCGTCAAGTCCGGGAGCATGTTGGAATGAGTTCAAATCAAGCCACAGTTTATGTCGTTGATGATGAAATTCAGATACGAAATGCGATCGGAAGCCTCTGCGAGGAGACGGGGCACCAGGTGAAATTGTTTGCCTCGACCGACGAATTCCTCGCGGAGACACTCACGAACCGACCGTCCTGCCTGGTGCTCGACATCCGCTTTCCCGGAACATCGCCGACCGGGCTCGAGCTTCAGCGCAAGCTGGCGGAGACGGGCGTGCCGATACCGATCGTCTTCATAAGCGGCCATTCGGACGTGCGTGTCTCGGTCGAGGCCATGAAGCGCGGCGCGATCGAGTTTCTGCCAAAACCCTTCCGCGAACAGGAGATCCTCGATGCGATCAGGCACGGTATCGAACGCGACCGCAGGCGGCTCGAGCGCGAGGACAGTGTGCGCGAGGCGCGGCAACGCGTGGAGACGCTGACGGCGCGGGAGCGCGAGATCATGCTGCTGATGGCGGAAGGGCTTGTCGCCAAGCAGATCGCGGCAAAGCTCGGCGTCAGCGAGGTGACGGTGAAGGTCCATCGCGCACGGATGATGCGAAAGCTGGAGCTGCGTTCGCCGATCGAGGTGGTGCGATTGATCGACAGCATCGGGCTGCAGGCGGAGCGCTTCGACGTCAGACATCCGCAGGTCTAGATCTGCCAGGTGCGATGTTATCGCGCGACGTCTAGTCCGTATCGACTAGCATGAACTGCAGTCTATCGCACGACGCACGACGGGCCCAGAGTCATCCCTACGATGTCGGCCTCCTCCAAAACGGCATCAGAATCCAGTCAGACAAGTTGGTTAGAAAGGGATACTCCATGCGCAAATTGTTTTTTGCTTCGGTTGCCGTGTTCGCTCTGTCTTCCGCGGCTCAGGCCGCCAACACCTCGACCACGGTGCAGCTCGGCATCGTGAACTCTTCGAGCGTCACGCAGAACGGCCTCACCAACGACAGCTCGTCGACCACGCAGGTCGGCATCCTGAACGGTGCGTCCACCATGCAGGGCACCAGCTCTGCCTCGCTCAACAACGTCAGCTCCGTAAATCAGATCGGCGTGCGGAACTCGGCGACCACCGGCCAGGTGGCCTTCGGCAACAACAACAGCGGAATCACCCAGAATTCGTTCGGGCCCGCCGTGCTCCAAAACAATTCCGCCGCCGTCGGACAGCTCAGCGTTTTCGGCGTCAACACGAGCACCGTCTCGCAGACGGCTCACTGAACCAGCCCCGTTTGGCCGGACGCGTCACGACGCGGCGCGTCCGCGCCATTCTCGAAAGCACCGCAATAGGGCGGATCGACCAAATGAGGCATCGATCGCCGGCTTTGGCGGAGGAAATGACATGCGAAGCAGATATCTCATCGCGGCAATCGTCACGTTCGGCGTGCTGACCACCGTTCATGCCCAGGCCGGCAACTCGGCCAGCGTGCTGCAATTCGGTACCACCAACAACTCCTTCATCTCGCAGAGCGGCGGCACCAACAACAGCGCCACCACGATGCAATTCGGCGTCACCAATACCGCGACCACCTTGCAGACGGGCTCGCTCCTCACCGTCAACACCTCGGTGATCGGGCAGGGCGGTACGACCGCGACGTCGTCCAACACGGCGCTGGCCGGCCAGGTCGGAGGCTTCAATTCGAGCCTGATCGGCCAGATCGGCGGCAACAACGCGGCCGGAGTCGGCCAGCTCGGAATCCTGAACGGTTCGACGATTCTTCAGCAGACTCCGTGAGCAGACAAGTGATGAGGCCGTCATGAAACGTCTCTTGAAACGTCTCCTGGGAAGTGCGTGCGCCGCAATGTTCGCTCTGTGCTCGGCCGGCGCCGGATCGGCCGGTGCCCAGACCGCTGACATCAAAACCATCGTGTCAGTCGGCGGACCGCCGGTCGTGCTGAACCAGAACAGCCAGCTCAATATGGCGGGTGTGTTCATGATCGGCGGCAGCACCGGTGCGACAGTGACGCAGAACGGCACCAACAATGCCACGGGCGTCCTCCAATTCGGGGGGACGAACTCCGCGTCGATCGGGCAGGCCGGGATGAACAATTTCGCCTTCGTCGGTCAGACCGGCCAGTCGGCGACGAGCCTGATATCCCAGCTCGGCGCCATGAATACGGGGGCGGTGGCGCAGTTCGGCGCGGTCAATGCCTCGATGATCGTCCAGACGAGTCCGTAAGGCGCGCGCGAACGGCGCCGTTAAGAGCGAACGGGGAAACGCGATGCGAAGTGGCAGACAAGTCCTGAGGCGCGTGTTCGCCCTGGCGGCATTGCTTGCGGCTGTCGGTACTGCGACGCAAGCGTGCGCCGGATCCGTCCAGCGCAGTGTGACGAACCGGAACGTGAGCATCGAAACGGTCGTGCAGTTCGGCGACAACGTACAGCCGGTCACGATCGAGGAGAACAGCCGCATCAATATCGCGCGGGTGATTCAGATCGGCGGGACCGGTACGGTGGACGCGACCATCATCCAGAACGGCACGCGCAATTATGCTAACGTGATCCAGGTGGGCGGCACGACGAACGCGGCCATCGGTCAGTCCGGCCTAAGCAACACCGCCGATATTACCCAGATCGGCAATTCCACCAACGCGCTCCTGCTCCAGATCGGGGACATGAACACGGGAGCGGTGAGGCAGTTCGGACGTTTCAATTGGCTGGCGATCTTCCAGTTCAGCCGATGATGGAGGTGTGACATGCGGTTGCTCCTGCTTGCATCCGGAATGGGAATTATCAGCGCGATCGCGATGGCGCCGGCCGGGGCCGGCGACGGCCATACCACAGTGGTCCAGGACGAGAACGGGATGGCGTCGATCACGCAAAGCGGCGATCCCGCGCAGGCCGAGGTCAGGATCGACAAGGAGCCGGGGCGCACCACGATCTATCGTCGCAGCGGCGGCAACACCGCCATCGTGACGCAGGGCACCGGAAATGCGAAGGACATGCTCGACTGGCTGCGCAAGCAGCAGGGCCGCTGACGCGCGAAGGCCCACCGTCCGCGCAAGACGGTGGGCCTCGACGCGTGCGGGCACTACCAGCTGCGATATCTGCCGGTCAGCGTGCCGTTGTTGTTGCCGTCGGGACCGACGTCGCCCTGCGTCGAGCTCGGCGTCGGATGGTTGGTGCCGTTGAACGCGCCATACGGTCCCGCCGTGCCGGGATAGTACATCGCGCGCGGCTGAACCGGTTCATAGCCGGGGCCGCTCCGCTCCCAACCCACACGCGGTCCGTTCCAATCGTAGCCCTGTGCCGACGCGGCAGCCGTGCCCGCGATAAGGGATGCCGCGATCAGGCTGAGAAGTTTTGACTTGTTCTGCATCCGGGATGCTCCTTGCTTTTGGTCGGAGCCAACGGCCGCAGTGCGGGAGCGTTCCGGGCGTCATCGGCTGAAGCGATCAACTCCGATCAACTGGTTATGAAGTCGCGGTCCACGGAACGAAGTGCCTGAAATGAGGCGGGAATCCCGGGCGTCTTGCCGCACATTGTTCCGCGTTAATCCCGTGCCTTAACCAACAATTAATTATACGTTTGCGGGTGGGCGACAGCCCGGCCTAGCGTGCGGTGGGGAGCCGCCGAAGCCAAACGAGTTGGTGCGTATCATGATGTCCAGATCATACGGGGCGTTATTCGCCTCACTCAGCGCAGCCGCGCTGCTCCTTGCCCCCAGCGACAGCTTTGCACGGCCCGGCGCCACCGCGGCGCATGGGCTCGCTGTCGGGCCTTCCGGCGGGGTGGCGCGTCCGCCGATGGCGCATGGCGGCAGGTTCCGCGGCCGTAACACGCCCTGGGTCTACTGGCCGGGCGGTGGCGGGTTCTTTTACGACAACGCAGGCTACGGTCAGCCCTTCGCCGATCCCGGGCAGCCGGCCTCCACCGACGTGCGCTACACCTACACCTATGACGTTCCCTGGGATTGGACCCATCGCTTCCCGCCGAACGTGGTGCCGTCAGACCGGCCCTATGTGCCGAGCTGCCCGACGGAGCAGGTGACGGTGCCGGGCCGCGGCGGCGGCGAGCACACCGTCAACATCATGCGCTGCTACTGAGCGGCGTATTGGGCTTCTTGCGCATGATCTCTTCGGAAAACCGCTTCACACTTTCCGGATCATGCTCTAGCCCAGCTCAAAACTGGTCACGCCGAACACGCGGTCGATCCGCAGCGGCGGGATCGGCCCAGTGTACATCCGCGCCGTCTCGAATACCGGCCTGAGCCCGAACGATTCCGCGAGAGCAATCGCCTCGCGATTGACGGCGGGGACGTCGAGGAAGATTTCGCCGCCACCTGCGCTTGCCAGCAGGGCCAGCACGATCGCTTTCGCCGCTCCGCGGTCGTCGGCAACGAGCGGGCCGATCTTGTGGCCGGTCCGGCAGGGCCGGATCACGCCCCATGCGGCAAGCTGGCCATGGCGCAGCAGCGCTGCGCCGAGATGGCCCGGCGTGTCGATCCAGGCGCGCAGGAAGGCGCTTCGCGCGGCTGGGAAGACAGTCGCGTCGTCGGCTTCAACAAGCGCGAACGGGATATTGTCGAGCGCGACGATATCGGCAGGTGGATTCGGCGGCGCGGCGACGATGCCGCCGTAGCGGATATTGGCGTAGGCAAGCTGGAAGCCGGATTTTTTGTAATTGTCCTGCTGCGCCACGACGCCGTCGAGGCCGATCACACGCGAGCCCGCATGTGCGATCGCCGCGTTCCAGATGCGCAGGCCATGGCCCGCGCCGCGAAAGCCCGGGCGCACGATATAGAAGCCGAGGAAGGCGAAGCGATCATCGTAGTTGACGCAGGAGACGGTTGCGACCGGCTCGCCGTCGATCTCGCCGACGAAGAAGCCTTTTGCGTCCGGGGTCGCGAAACAGGCGGCATCGCCGAGGCCCGGATTCCAGCCCTCGGCGGCGGCCCAGTCGACGGCGATGGCGATCTCCTCGGGGCGCAAATTGCGGATCTGCAAATCGCTCATGACGAATGCCTTCCAACGGTGGACCTGCCGGCAGGTCCGGCGGTAGAAGGCCTCATGATAGGCCGGGCCGGCGGCTCGCCTCAACTCCATCGCAAGGGATGACGGTCATGGCAGCACAGAAGGTCGCACTCGTTACTGCGGGCGGCAGCGGCATGGGGGCAGGGGCGGCGCGGCGGCTCGCGGCAGACGGCTTTGGCGTCGCGATCCTGTCGTCCTCCGGCAAGGGCGAGGCGCTGGCGGCCGAGCTCGGCGGTCTCGGCGTCACCGGCTCCAACAAGTCGAATGACGATCTGAAGCGGCTCGTCGACGGCGCGATGGCCAAATGGGGGCGCATCGACGTGCTCGTCAACAGCGCGGGCCATGGGCCCCGCGCGCCGATCACGGAGATCACCGACGAGCAGTGGCACACCGGCCTCGACACTTATCTGCTCAACGTGATCCGGCCGACCCGGCTGGTGACGCCGGTGATGCAGGCGCAGAAGAGCGGCGCCATCGTCAACATCTCGACCGCCTGGGCGTTCGAGCCGAGCGCGATGTTTCCAACCTCCGCGGTGTTCCGCGCGGGCCTTGCCGCCTTCACGAAGATCTTCACCGACGCCCATGCCGCCGACAACATCCGCATGAACAACGTTCTGCCGGGCTGGATCGACAGCCTGCCGCAGACCGATGCGCGGCGCGACAGTGTGCCGATGAAACGCTACGGCAAGGTCGAGGAGATCGCGGCGACGGTCGCATTCCTCGCCTCGGACGGTGCGGCCTACATCACCGGCCAGAACATCCGCGTGGATGGCGGGTTGACGCGCTCGGTGTGAGATCGCGCGCGGATTCGAGCGCCGCTCTCGCGCACTTGTCGTGATGCGACGTTCACTTGCCTCGCGCGCCGCTGCGGCAGCGGCGATGTGTGGCGATCGGGTCACACTCGCCACGCGTCTTGCGCGATAAGTCACTGACTGCGTCACAGTCCATACGAACTGCGCTGCAGACCGAGACGAGTGGGCAGTGCACCTCCTATTCCCAGGCTGCGCCGGATGCCTCCCGTCCGCGCGCATTCCGGAACGCGAGATCAATCGCGTGGGGCAAGGAGACTGGAATGAAGAAGCTTTTTCTGGCGGTCGCTTCGATTGTGTTGGGCACCGCATCCGTGCATGCGGCCGACCTCGCGGCGCAATACACCAAGGCGCCGGTGATGGCGCCGGCCTACAATTGGACGGGCTTTTACGTCGGCGGCAATGTCGGCGGGCAGTGGGGCAGCGCCGATCCGACCACCTCGACGGTCTGGTCGCCGACAGGCTATTTCGCCACCAGCAGCGTCCCCGCCATCAACACGGTCGGCGCCCAGAGCGTCAACAGCTCCAGTGTGACCGGCGGCTTCACTGCGGGCTACAACTGGCAGGTCAATCACGCCGTGCTCGGCCTCGAAGGCGACATCAACTATTTCGGGTTCAAGGGCAGCGCGACCGGTTCGGCGGTCTATCCCTGCTGCGCCCCGACCGCCTTCACCGTCAATTCGTCGGTCTCGGCCGACTGGCTCGCCACCATCCGCGGCCGCATCGGTTTCCTCGCGGCTCCGACCTGGCTGCTCTATGCCACGGGCGGCGCGGCGATCGCCGAGGTGAAGGGAAATTTCAACTTCACCGACACCTTCTCGCTGGCGACGGAGTCGGCCGCGATCCGCGACACGCGCCTCGGCTGGACCGCGGGCGTCGGCACCGAGTACGCCTTCGGCGGCGGCTGGTCGCTCAAGGCCGAGTATCTTTACGTCGATCTCGGACGCGCCACGGCGACCAGCACCAATCTGGTCGGCTTCGGAGGAGCGGTGCCGTTCCCGAGCAACGTCTACACCCACTCGGTCGACCTCAAATCCAACATCGTGCGCGTCGGCGTGAACTACAAGTTCGGCGGACCTGTCGTCGCCAGATACTGAGCTATCCCGTTCCGGATCTGGTACGGAAAGCCCCGGTTCTGCCGGGGCTTTCTGTTTCGAGGGACGGATTCAATGCGATGCCACGAGCTTCGCCAGCGCGGGCAGGATCCTGTAGCGAACGATCTCGTGCGGGTATTCGCCGCGATTTGCGAGCAGGACGAAGCCGATCTGCCCGGCAGGGACGAGGCCGAGATAGCCGGAGGCGTTGTTGAGGCCGCCGGGCTTGTCGATGATGGTGACGCCGGGCAAGCGCACCGTCTCCCAGGCCATGCCTTGTCCGAATTTCTCGTCGACGCGGAAGGCCTCGCGCTGCGTCATCCGCAGCGCCTCGCGCAAATGCGGATCGACCGAGCGGCCGTCGACGCAGGCCGCAACGAAGGTCGCAAGATCCCGCGGGGACGAAAACATCTGGCCGGTGCCGGGAAAGTTGAAATAGCTCTGCTGGTTGCCGGGCGGTCCGATTGCCACGCCCTGATCCGAATAGCCTTGCGCGACGCGCTGCATCCAGGTCGCGTCCATGATGGCGCGGTTGTCCTCGCCGCGCTCCGGCAGCGAGGTCGCATTCATGCCGAGCGGCGCAAGGATGCGCTCTTCGAGCAGGGTTGCGATCGGAGCGCCGTAGCAGCGCTCGAGCACGAGCTGAAGCAGCACGTAACAGGCATGGCTGTAGACGCGCTGCTTGCCGGGCGCTTCGCCGGCCGGCGGCTTCCAGGCGTTGAACATGTCGATGAACTGCGCCTGCGTGAAGGAGTCGTTCGGCCATGGCGGATGGTCGGTCGAAAGCAGCATGCCGGACGTGTGCGTGGCGAGCTGGCCGACGGTGACGCGGCGGACATAGTCTCCGGTGAGCTCGGGCAGATATTTCGGCAGGGGATCGTCGGGCCGCAATTCACTCCTGAGCGAGCCGAGCGCCACCAGCGTCGCCTCGAACGGTTTGCGTAGGGAACCAAGGTTGAACAGCGTATCCGGCGTGACCGGTCTGCGCGTGGCGTCGTCGGCAAAGCCGTAGCTGAAGAACTCGACATGGCGCCCGGCATAGAGCGCGACGGCGAGGCCGCCCGGCTGGTCCGGCGTCGCGGTCGGCGCCAGCTCGCTTGCGACGATGTCGCGCATCTGCGCGATCATGTCGGAATCCGCGGATGCGCAGCGTGGCCAGGCGATCGCCGTCGCGAGGGGAATAAGCGCAGCCCGGGCGAGGGCCCGCCGGGTGAGGTGCGATGAGTTGACAACAGACGGCACGGCTCTGACGCATGATGCGATGCACCCCCGAATCTCTTTTAGCGGGGAGGGCCGCGCCTCCCAATTCACGATTGCGCGTTGTGGGTTCCTCATCGCGGGTCGCGGCTTCGCTCCATCCGGGCTACAAGTCGGAAAATATAACTTAGCTCATCGGCTAACAATCATTGACGCCGGACGGTGGCGGACGTATAGTTAGCTTCATGGCTAACCAATTGTCCCGGCTCGACCAGATCTTCGCCGCCCTTGCCGATCCCACACGGCGGGCGATCGTGATGCGGCTCTGTGCCGGCGAGGCGTCGGTCGGCGAGCTTGCCGATCCATTCGAGATGGCGCTGCCGAGCTTCATGAAACACATCCATGTGCTGGAGACGAGCGGGCTCGTTCAGTCGGAAAAATCCGGCCGCGTGCGCACCTGCCGCCTCAGTCCGGACGCGCTCCTCGGCGCGGAGGACTGGTTCCAGCAGCAGCGCGCGATCTGGGAGGCGCGGCTCGACCGGTTCGAGGCCTACGTGATGAAACTGAAGAAAGAGAAGGAAGGCGCGGCCGCCAAGCGGCCGTCGCGCACAACCAAACGGAAAGGTTCTGAGTGATGACGAATTCCAATGCCGCCCTGTCGCAATGGTCGCTCGACCGTGAGATCGTGATGTCGCGCGTGATCGACGCACCGCGCGATCTGGTGTTCGAGGCATGGTCCGACCCAAAGCACCTGCCGCAATGGTTCGGACCGAAGGGCTTCAAGGTCGAGACCTTCGAGATCGACGTGCGCGTCGGCGGCCTCTGGCGCTTCAACATGATCGGCCCGGACGGCACGGTCTATCCGAACCGCATGCGCTTTCGCCGCATCGAGCGGCCCTCGCTGATGGAGATGGATCACGGCACCGACCAGGATGACGATCCCGGCATGTTTCGCTTCACCGTCACCTTTGCCGAGCAGGCTAACGGCAAGACTGTTCTGATGATGCGGCAACTGGCCTCGAGCACCGAGCAGCGCGACGGCATGATCGGTTTTGGTGCCGTCGAGTACGGCTACCAGACGCTGGACAAGCTGGCGGCGTATGTGGGCGGGATGAAGAAATAGAGTCCCCGCGTTATTCCGGGGCCTCGAAGAAGCGCCGCGGAATAAGCTCAAAAATGCAGGGGAGAGCAGTGGCCTTCGCGAATATGACAGCGCGCAGGCCAATTATGACAGCGCCATAACGTAGATTTTTGTCGCGTCGTGCTGCCGGAATATGACAGAATTGCTACCGCTAGATGTCATATCGATTACGGCGGAGCGATTCATGTTGCAGTGGCAGGCGCGGTCAAATCCCCTCGCGTGGTGGTGGGGGTCCCTGACGCTTGTCAGTGCGGCCAACGTTCTCGTCTGGTTCATGCTGTATCGCGAGTTCTATCCGACAGTTGCGGGCAGCATCAGTGGTGGCTCCGACATCGGCCTGATGCTCCTGCTCTGCGCGGGCTATGTGTTTGGCTGCGCCTTCCGCTCGGTGCTGCCGCGCGCCGACGTACAGCGAATCTGCCTGTTCGACACCTGGCTCTCCAGCGTCGTTGTCGGCCGCACGGTCGCGACCGTGGCCGAACTGTGCTTCGTCGCGCAGTGGGCGATCATCCTGCATCAGCTCGGGGGCATGACGGGCGCGGAGACCGCGGTGAACATCGCGCTGGTGATCGTGCCCATCATCATCATCGCGGAGTGTTTCTCCTGGTACGCGGTGGTGACGACCAACTTCCTCTTCAACGCGATCGAGAACTCGCTGTGGGCGGTGACCTTCTTCCTCGCCGGCATCGCGCTTTGCCGGCTGATGCCGGAATTCCAGGGACCGGTGCGCTGGGCGCTGATGTCGGGCATCGTCGGCATCGCCTGTTTCCTCGCCTTCCTCGTCACCGTCGACGTGCCGATGTATCTCAGCCGCTGGCGGGCAGGGCATGAAGAGGGCAATAAGTTCCTCGGCTTCCTCGAGGGCCTGCATGACGTCTCGACGCGCTGGGTGGTGACCCACGACATCGCGCACTGGAAGGGCGAGCTGACCTGGATGTTCCTGTATTTCAGCGCCGCAGTCTGGTCGAGCCTCGCGCTCTGCGCGCTCTACGCGATGGAAGGCTATCTCACGCGTTATCTGGCCTGATTGGTTATTTGCCGACCAGGCTGCACTTGCTGCGGTCGAGCGGGCGGAAGGCCTGGTCGGGCGGGATGGTCGCGACCAGCTTGACGAAGTCCCAAGGGCCCTTGGACTCCTCGGGCGTCTTGACCTGCACCAGATAGAGATCGTGCACCATGCGCTGGTCCTCGCGGATGCGGCCATTGGGTGTGTAGGCATCCGACACGGGCGTGGCCTTCATCTTGGCCATCACGGCCGCGCTGTCGTCGGAGTCGGTGTCCTTCACGGCCTGCAGATAGTGGCGCACGGCGGAATAGACCCCGGCCTGAATTTGCGAGGGCATCGCCTTGCGGCGTGCGTAGAAGACATCGGAGAACTTCCGGGCTGCGGGCGAGACATCCTCGAAGAACGAGGTGACGATGAGATCGCCGCGGGTGGCCTTCAGGCCGACCGACTCGATGTCGACGTTCTGGAATGACATCGGCACGATCTTCATGCCCTGGTCGGCAAGGCCGAATTCCTCCGCCTGCTTGATCGCGGTGGCGTTGTCGCCGGCGACATTGATCGCGAGGATCTTTGCGCCTGAAGACTGCGCCTGGAGCAGGAACGATGAGTAGTCGGGCGTGCCGAGCTGCGCCTTGACGCTCCCGGCGACCTTGCCGCCGAGCTCGGTGATGCGGGCGCGCGCGGTCGCCTCGATCGAGTGGCCGAAGGCATAGTCGCCGGTGATGAAGAACCACGGCTCCTTGCTGGTCTGCATGATGCCGGAGACCACTGCGGTTGCAGTGGAATAGGCGTCCTGGGTCCATTGCACGCTCGACGGCGCGCAGGCTTCATCAGTGAGCTGGTTGGCGCCCGCGCCGGAGACGAGGAACATTTTTCCGTTGCCGCGCACCAGCTCCTGCACGGCGAGCGCGGCGCCGGAGCTGCCGCCGTCCGCGATCGCCTGCACGCCGTCGCTGAACCACTTTCGCGCGAGCGAGGCCGCAAGGTCCGGCTTGTTCTGGTGGTCGGCCTGCAAGATCTCGATCGGCTTGCCGTTGATCTTGCCGCCGAATTCCTCCGCCGCCATCCGCGCTGCCTCGACCGAGCCGGGGCCCATGGCGGTTGCGAAAATGCCATTCATGTCGGTGAGGACGCCGATGCGGATGGCATCGCCCTTGATCTCGGCGCGCGCAGTGGTGCCCGCGAGCGCCAGCACGATCAGCAGGGTAGCGGTGGACGTCGTGCGGATTGTGGCCATGGCGTTTCCTGATTTTATCGTTGATTGATCGGTAGCGGTGGTCACGCCGGCTCGGCGATGACCTTGTTGCGCAAGATTCCGATGCCGGAGATTTCGACTTCGACAGTGTCGCCAGGGCGCATCCACAAGGGCGGGGTGCGCTTGGCGCCGACGCCGCCCGGCGTGCCCGTCACGATGACGTCGCCGGGGACGAGCGGGCAGATGGTCGAGATGTAGGCGATCAGCTCGGGGATGGCGATGATCAGCAGATCGGTGGTGGTGTCCTGCACCACGGTGCCGTTGAGGCGTGTCTGCAGGGTGAGCCTGGACGGATCGGGGATCTCGTCCGCCGTCACGAGCCACGGGCCGAAGCTGCCGCTCTCGGCAAACGTCTTGCCGGAGAGGAACTGGCTGGTGTGGCGCTGCCAGTCGCGGATGCTGCCTTCGTTGTAGCAGGAATAGCCGGCGGTATGGTCGAGCGCGCGACTCGCCGGGATGTGGCGGCCTTCCTTGCCGATGACGAGCGCAAGCTCGCCCTCATAGTCGAAATCGTCGCTCACCTTCGGTTTTACGATGGGTTGGAGATGGCCGACCTGGCTGCAGGGGAAGCGCACGAACAGGGCCGGCTTCTCGGTGACGGTGCGGCCGGTTTCGGCGACGTGGTCGCGATAGTTGAGGCCGACGCAGATGATCTTGCCGGGATCGGGGATGACGGGTGCGAAGCTGATCTTGTCGAGTGGATGATCGGGCGCCGTGGAGGCGACCAGCTTGGCCGCTTCGGCAACGCGACCCGCTTCAAACAACTGCCGCAGCGTGGTGCAGGGTGCCATGCGCGTGCCGAGATCGACGACGCCGTCGTCCTTGACGGCCCCGAAGGAGGCGCGGCCGTCGGCGATGAAAGAGAGCAGCTTCATGAGATGTCCTTAAGGGGTGTTCGGTCAGGCCGCGGACGGCACGTGGGTTGGAGGCGTGATTGCGGCGACGAGCCGGTCGAGCTCGGCATCGTTGCGGGCGGCGCCGAGGACGTAGCGGTCGGGGCGGACGAGCGCGGCGGTGATACCGTGCTCGTGGAGCCAGGGCCCGATACCCTCGGCATCGTCGCTGGTCAGGATTTTGATTGCTGCATGCGAAAGCGCGAGACGTGAGGCGAGCATGGCCGGGGCCTCGACAAGCAGCGCATGGCTGTAGCCGATCCGGTCGTCGCTGCGGCGGCCGTCCTCCAGCGCGAATTGCGGCGCGAGATGCCCGGCGAGAGGCAGGTCGGCCAGCGCAAGGCCCGGGCCGAGGAGGGGCTTCTTCACCTCGAGCTTGACCGGCGCGTTCTCGCGCACCTGCCCGGCGGCGAGGCCCGTCTCGATCGCCTTGGTGTTGATGACGCCACCGAGGCGGATGGCGAGTTCGATGAACTCGCGCACATGCGGCTGGCGTTCGCTCTGATAGGTGGCGAGCAGGTCGGCCGCGGCGCCACCGCGGATGACCGCAGCAAGCTTCCAGGCGAGGTTCGCAGCATCGCGAATGCCGGCGCACATGCCCTGGCCGAGGAAGGGCGGGGTCTGGTGTGCGGAATCGCCCGCGAGAAGCAGCCGGCCGCTGTGCCATTGCTGTGCGATGACGGAATGAAACGTGTAGACCGCCGCACGCTCGAGCTCGGCATCGTCAGGCGTGACCCAACGTGACAGCAGCTCCCAGACCTTTGCCGGCTCCGTGACTTCGTTCGAATCCTCGTCGGGGAGAACCGTGATCTCCCAGCGCCGCCGCGTTCCGGTGCCGCGGACATAGGTTGCCGGCCGCTGGGGATCGCAGTGCTGGAGGCTGTAGTCGCCGAGGTCGTCGCGCTCGCGCTTGAGCAGAACGTCGATCACGAGCCAGCGCTCGTGGAAGCCGAGATCGTCCATGCCGGAGCCGATGAAGCGGCGAACGAGAGAACGCGCGCCGTCGCAGCCGACGATATAAGCCGCGCGGACCTCGGTGAGCCTGCCGTTGGAAAGGTCCTCGTAGCGGACGCGCACGCCGGTCTCGTCCTGATCGAGCGCGAAGACGTCGCAGCGGCTCCGCAAGGTGACGTGCGGCCAGCGCGCAAGGCCGCCGAGCAGCACGTCCTCCAGATCGGGCTGGTGGAAGCGGTAGCTGAGATTCCAGCCCATCGGCGTCAGCGTTTGCGGCCGCGACCAGTCCAGCAGCATCTTGCCATCGGCGTCGAGGAATAGCATCCCGGGGCTGAGGATGGTCTGCGGCAGGATCGCATCGGCAAGGCCGATGGTCTGGAATACGCGCATGCATTCGTCGTCGAAATGCACCGCGCGGGGCAGATGATAAGTCCGCGCCTCGCGCTCCAGCACCAGCGTCCGCACGCCGCACAGGCCGAGCAGATTGGCCAGCGTCGCGCCGACCGGGCCGCGGCCCACGATCACGACGTCAAACTCTTCGAAGGCGGATTTATCTTGCATGGGGCTATCTCTTCCCCAGGTGGTGCCACGCCTTCAACGCCGCCGTGCCAAGTGTCCGCCCAGCGGACGGCCCCTAGACCTCGACCGGAATGGCCGAGGCGGTCTCCTGAAGCTGGCTCGCGAACTGCGCCACCGCTTCCTCGATGCCCAGCGCCGAGCGGATCCAGATGATGGAGATGCAGCCGAACACCGCGCCGTTCCGCACGATGGGGACGGCAATCGACGCCGTCTTCGGATTGTATTCACCCTCGCTGCGGATCGCGTAACCCCGCGCGGCAGTCTTTGTGATCATTTGGGCGAGGCGGCCCTGATCGAGGAAAGGGCGGTCATCAGCCTCGTCGATGCGGCGGAGATGATTAACGATCAGATCGCGTTCGCGCTCGGAGCAGGCGGCGAGATAGGCGCGTCCCGCCGACGTCCGCAGCATCGGCAGGCGCTTGCCGATCATGCCACGGTCGATCGAGAGCGGGCTGCGGGAATGGGTGGTTTCCTGCACCACCATCGCGGCGTTCTCGTAGGTCGAGAGGTCGACGGGCCAGACCAGGGTCTTGCTGAGTTCTGCGAGATAAGGTGCGGCCGCCTGGCAGATCACCACACCGGGATCGTAGCCGTCGCCGAGGCTCAGGGCGAGCCGGGTGACGCGAAAACGGTCGTCGCTGGCGCTGCGGGCGACATAGCCGAGTTCCTCCAGCGTCTCGAGCAGGCGATAGACGGTCGGGCGCGGCAGGTCGAGTGCGCGGGCGACGTCGCCGGCGCGGATGCCGCCGGAGCGATTGACCTCCTGCAGCACGTCCAGCCCGCGCTTGAAGGCGCGCACACCCTCCGACTGCCGGGGCTGCCCGTTCCGCGTCCGCTCCTTGGACACTTCGTATTTCCTCCCTTGTGGCCGACTGCTGCGCGATTATCGTCTTTGCGAACGCGACGCGATTGCGGGACGCCACCGTAGGAGCGCGCGCGGCCGGTATCAAGTTCGCCGCACTGCGGCGAGCGCGATGCCTTCGGGAGGAATTCGATGGAAATCACCGCGCTTGGTTATATCGGGATCAATTCATCAGAGCTCGACCAGTGGGGCCGGATGGCGACCGGGCTGCTCGGCATGCAGCAGGTCGATCGCGGTGGCAAGATGCGGGCCTTCCGCATGGACGATCGCAAGCAGCGGCTGATCGTCGACGGCAGCAGCGATGCTGGTTTGGCGGTGATGGGCTGGGAGGTTCCGTCGACCGCCGAGCTCGACCAGTTGGCGGGGCGGCTGGAAAGCCATGGCGTCAAAGTGACGCGCGGCTCACGCGCGCTGGCCGACGAGCGGCATGTGACCGAGCTGATCGCGTTCACTGACCCCGCCGGCAACCGGCTGGAGGCTTTTTGCAAGCCGGAGCTTGCGAGCGAGCCTTTCAAGCCGGGCCGGCCCATCTCGGGTTTCCGCACTGGTGCGCTCGGCATGGGGCATGTCGTGCTCAATGTCGAGGACGTCGAGCCGCTGGTGCCGTTCTATCGCGACGTGCTCGGCTTCCACGTCTCCGATTTCGGCCTCAAGCCCTATGGCCTCTACTTCTTCCACGTCAACGGCCGTCACCACTCCTTTGCGATGGTCGGCTCGGGGCGCAAGGCGCTGCATCATTTCATGGTCGAGCTCGGCAGTCTGGACGATGTCGGGCAGGGTTACGACCTCGCGCAGATGGACGACGGCCGCATCGCCTACACGCTGGGCCGGCACACCAACGACCACATGACGTCGTTCTATGTGAACACGCCGTCCGGCTTCTTCATTGAATATGGCTGGGGCGGGCGCGTCATCGAGCCTGCGACCTGGCAGCCGCACGAGACTTTCGATGGCCCATCGCTCTGGGGCCACGAACGGCTCTACATGCCCGACGAGCAGCGCAAGCGCCTGCGCGACATGCGGCTGGATGCGGCGGCGCGCGGCGTCCGCGTCGCCGACCCGCGCGTGCCGCCGCTGAACTGCGCGTGGCTGGACCAGGTGATCGCGCGGGAGTGATCCGCGGCCACGCGGCAATCATCTAATACCCAAGGAAAGGACGATATGCTCAAATCCCTCTTGAGGGCAGGCTTCGTGCTGCTCGCGTTCAGCACGGCTGCTTCGGCCGAACCGATCAAGGTGACGCTGCTCGGCACCGGCGTGCCGACGCCGCGGCCGACCAGCTTCAGCGCCTCGACGCTGGTGGAGGCGGGGAATGAAAAGCTGCTGTTCGATCTCGGTCGCGGTTCGACCATGCAGCTCTACAAGCTCAAGATTCCGCTCGGCGCGATCACCGCGAATTTCATCACGCACCTGCATTCCGACCACATCGTCGGCCTTCCCGACGTGTGGTTGACCGGATGGCTCGCCACAACCTGGGCCTCCCGCAAGGGACCGATGAAGCTCTATGGTCCCAAGGGCACCGTGGCGATGACGGAGAACCTGACCAGGGCATTCACTGACGACATCCGCATTCGCATCGATGACGAGCATCTCGATCCGAAGGCGGTGGAGTTCGCCGCGAAGGATATCGAGGTCGGAATTGTCTACGACAACAACGGCGTCAAGGTCAGCGCGATCGAGGTCAATCATGGCGACAAGATCAAGCCGTCGTTCGGCTACGTCATCAAATATGGCGGCCACAAGGTCGTGCTCTCGGGCGACACCAAATACGACGAGCGTATCGCCAAGGCCGCTGAAGGTGCCGATCTTCTGATTCACGAGGTCGCGGTGATCGAGCCGGAGCTGCTGGTCAAGAATCCCGTGTACAAGGATATCCAGGCGCACCACTCCTCGCCCGAGGAGGCCGGCCAGATCTTCGCGTTCGCCAAGCCAAAGCTCGCGGTTTATTCCCACATCGTGTTCGGCACGGTGAAGCCCGGGCCCGACATTCCCGAGGAGCCGCTGATCCTGCGCACGCGCACCGCCTACAAGGGGCCGCTGCTGGTCGGCCGCGACATGATGTCGTTCAGGATCGGCGACGCGGTCGAAGCGTTTGCGCCTGATGGCGCGAAGCTCGAGCCGTAAGACGATCAGACCTCCGTCAAAATCCCCTGACGAAGTGCCAGCCGCACCAGCTCGATGTCGGAGCCGACGCCGAGCTTGTCCTTGATCAGGGAGTGCAGGTTCGCCACCGTCTTCGGGCTGACATGCAGCGTCTCGGCGATTTCCTCCGTCGTGTTCTCGGCGAGCAGCAGCCGCAGCACCTCGAATTCGCGCGGCGTCAGCACGTCGGCGGCGGAGCTTTCCCCGGCGAGGCGGCTCAGCGCAAGCTCGTGGTCGATGTCCGGGCTGATGGCGATCTTGCCGGCGAGCACGTCCATCACGGCGCGCACCAGCGTCTCGGGCGGGCTGGTCTTGGTGACATAGCCCCTCGCGCCAGCGCGGATCGCCTGCACGGCGAAGCCGGCATTCTCGTGCATGGTGAAGACGAGGATCCGTGCGGCCTTGTCCCATTGCCTGATGCGCCTGACGGCCTCGATGCCGCCGATGCCGGGCATGCTCAGATCCATGATGACGAGGTCGGGTGTCTCGGACTTGAAGAGACGGTAGGCTTCCGCGCCATCGGCGGCTTCAGCCACGACGCGAAGCCCCGGCTGCTTCTCGAGCACGGAGCGATAGCCCTCGCGGACGACGGAATGGTCGTCGACCAGCAGAATGGTCGCATCGGCCGCGCTCACGCCGCGCGCTCCAGTGGCTGCCGATCGGCGGCGGCGAGCGGAATGACCACACGCAGCGCGGAGCCGCCGTTCGGCGCGGCCTCGAAGCTCAACTGGCCGCGCAAGGCCGCGACGCGCTCGCGCATGCCGAGCAGGCCCATGCCGGATTTTGCGACGGGATCGTTCGAACGTCCGTCGTCGTCGATCGCAAGCGCGATCTCGTCGGTACGCATGGCCAACTCCAGGCTTACCCGCGTGGCACCGGCATGCTTGGCGGCGTTGGTGAGCGCCTCCTGCACGATGCGGTAGAGGCTCGCGCTGATCGTGGCGGGCAGGCTCGCGAACGCACCGTCGAACCGGATCGAAAACCGCGTCTGGCCGCGGCTGCGCCCGTTCCAGCCCGCAACCAGGCCCTCGAGGCTGGCCACGAGCCCGAGCTCCTCGACGTCGGGCGGGCGCAGCCGGAACAGCGCGCCGCGCAGCGTCTCCATCATGCCGGTTGCGGTCCGCGCGATGCCGTCGCATTCGCCGAGCAAGGACGGGCAGTCCTGCGCGGCGGTCTGGCGGGCGGAGGAGGCCAGCGCACGGATCGCGGCCAGCGACTGGCCGAACTCGTCATGCAGCTCGCGGGCGAGATGGCGGCGCTCCTCATCCTGCAGCGCGATCAGCTTTCGCGTCAGCTCGCTGCGCTCGGCCAAGGCCGTGTCGAGGCTTTCGGCGAGATTGTTGAAGACGTCGCGGATCGCCGAGAGCTCGGCGAGGTCGAAGGGTGGCAGCCGCGTGGTGAGGTCGCCATCGGCGATCCGCTCGAGGCCCGTGCGGATCATGCGGGTGGGGCGCAGTGCGCGGGCCAGCGCAGCATAGACCAGCCCGCACAGCAGCGGCAGCGCGATCGCAAGCGCGAGCATCAGGCGGCCGGCCTCGTGCCAGGCCTCGGCGGTCTGCACGGCTGGATCGACCGTGACCACGGTCTCGCCGAGCCTGGTGCCGCGCACGATCACCGGCCGAGCCGCCTCGCGGCCGGGGTCGAACAGGCTGCGATAGAAGGTGGCGAAGGCCTGCGGCGGCGGGTTCGCCGGTATCGGCGCGCCGCTGCAGAACCGCTGAAGCATGTCGCCGTTCACCCCACGAAAACCCAGGCACAGGCCGGGCGTCATCACATAGGCCGAAACGGGGTCGAGGTTGGGAAAGTCCGAGCGGGGGCTCGCCACCCATTGGATCTTGCCCTGCTGCAGCTCCAGCGTCTTCGCCACGATGGCGGCGGTATCGTCGATGCGCGAATGGGCCGTGCGGTCGGCCGTAATGAGGAAATAAGCGGAGATCGCGGCGAAGCAGGCGGCCGATATCGCGGCCACGCGCAACGTCAGACGGACCTTGAGATCGAACCTCGGGCGGTTCCACATCGGCGTGCACCTGGCGCGAACGGAATTGTCGCCCGCGCATTAAACGGCAGAACGCAAGCGGCGGAAAGCGCTCCGCTTTGCCGCAGTGCAACGTCGTGAAATTTTCCCGGTGCTCGCCGGGACGGTTACGGCTGCATGGTCTGCGGCTACCGTCCAGATTTGTGGCGCCGCTCCATCACACGAGGCCCGCATGCGCCGTCCCTGGTTGATCCTCTCTGCCTTCCTCCTCTTCGTCCTCCCGGCGGCTCATGCGCCGGCCGACGCCGAGGACGCCATTGGCGTTGCCATGGACGACTTCAGCTACACCGATACGTCGGCCGAGCCGGCGAATCAGACCGCCGCCCACGAGCGACGGCTATCGGCGTTCATGGCCGCGCTCAGACGGGACATCGGCGCGGACCGGCGGTACCGGCTCGTGCCGTCCGCCCAGGACGGTGCGGCGTTCAAGGTCATCGGCGGTATCCAGAAGACGAGCACGCTGGTGCAATGGGCCAAGGTCGCCGTGATCGACGTCGGTGCCAAAAAGCTCGTGATGGACAAGCTCTATACCTTCCGCGGCGACAATGATGAATCATGGGAGCGCGCCGAGATCTTCGTGTCGCGCGAGGTGATGGCCGCGCTCGCCACACCCGCGCCGGTCGCGCTGGCGGTATTTGAATTCGAGCTCGACGACAACACTGCGGCCCCGGCCGCCGGCCTCGCGGCCGCAGATGCATCCTATCTGGCCGAAGTGACCGGCAGCGTCCGCGACGCCCTCGGCCAATCCGGCCGCTACCGGATCGTCGACGTCGGCAGCGCGGCCGGCGAGGCGGTGAAGGCACGTGCCTTGCGGGATTGCGGTGGCTGCGATGCGGCGATCGCACAAAAGCTCGGCGCCGATCAGTCGCTGATCGGCGTCGTGCGGCGGGTCAGCCGCACTGAATATACGCTCGGCTTCCAGGTCCGCGACGCCAGGACCGGAGCGGTGCTGGCGCGTGGCGACAGCGGCCTGCGCATGGGCGCGGACTATTCGTGGAAACGGGGCGCCGTGCGGCTGGTCAGCGACCGGCTGATCGAGAGCCAGTAGCTCCGCACCTGGCGCACCTAGAACGTCAGCTGCACCTTCATCGACTGGGAGCGGTCGCTGGCAAGCTCGAATGCCGCGACCGCGTTCTCGAACGGCATCGTCGCCGTGATCAGCGGCTTCACGTCAATCAGGCCTTCGCCCATCAGCCGCACCGCAAGCTCGAACTCGGGATCGAAGCGGAAGGTGCCGCGGAGCTGCAATTCCTTGGCGACGATGGAATTGATCGGCAGCGTCATCTCGCCGCCGAGGCCGAGTTGCACCAGCGTTGCGCCGGGCCGGAGCACGTCGAGCGCGGTGCGGAGCGCCGCCTGGTTGCCGGAGGCTTCAAACAGCGTGTCGAACACGCCTTTGCCGGCGCGCCAGGGATCGAGTGCGGCGGCATCGCTCGCGACATTGATGGCGTGCGTGGCGCCGAGTTTCCTGGCGACCGCGAGCGGCGCGTCGGCGACATCGGTCACCACGATCTCGGAGGCGCCGCCGAAGCGCGAGACCAGGATCATCAGCGCGCCGATCGGGCCGCAGCCGGTGATCAGAACGCGCTTGCCGAGGAGGGGGCCGGCCTGCTTGCCGGCATGCAGGCACACCGCGAGAGGCTCGGCGACCGCGGCTTCTGCCAAGGACAGCTTGTCCGCGATCGGCACCGCTTGCGTGGCATCGACCGTGATGAACTCGCGAAAACCGCCCTGCACATGGGGAAAGCGCATCGCGCTGCCGAGGAAGCGCATGTCGAGGCACTGGTTGCGCATGCCTTCCTGGCAATGCAGGCACTGGCCGCACGGTCTGCTCGGATTGACCGCGACGCGCGTGCCCGGCTTCACATTGGTGACGCCGTCACCGACGGCCGCGACCACGCCCGCGATCTCGTGGCCCAGCGCCATCGGCTGCTGAATGCGGACAACGCCGAAGCCGCCGTGATGGTAATAGTGCAGGTCCGAGCCGCAGATGCCGCCATTGGCGATCTTGACGCGGACCTCGCCCGGGCCGGGTGCCGGATCGGGATAGAGGTCGATCCGCAGGTCTTTCGGGGCGTGGATGACGACGGCGCGCATGGCTTGCTCCCTCAGCGTTCCCAGATCACATCGCGGCGATCATGCCGCCATCGACATAGATGATCTGGCCGTTGACGTAGGTCGAGGCATCGGACGCCAGGAAGATCGCGGCGCCCACCAGCTCGTCCGGCTTGCCCCAGCGTTTTGAGGGGATGCGGCCCATCAGCCAGTTGTTGAAGTCGGTGTTGTTGACCAGCGCCTCGTTCATGTCGGTGAGCATATAGCCGGGGCCGATCGCATTGGCCTGGATGCCGTGCTGGGCCCATTCCACCGCCATCGAGCGCGTGAGATTCTTGATGCCCCCCTTGGCGGCGGTGTAGGGCGCAATGGTGGGGCGCGCCAGCTCGCTGCCGAGCGAGCCGATATTGATGATCTTGCCGTGCTTGCGCGGGATCATGCGCTTCGCTGCCTCCCGGCCGATCACGAACGCGCTCGTGAGGTTGGTCTCGATCACCTTGCGCCACTCGTCGGTGGTGAATTCCACCAGCGGCTTGCGGTGCTGGATGCCGGCATTGTTGACGACGATGTCGACCGCAATGCCCTTCTTGTCGAAGTCGTTGAAGGCCGCGACGATCGCGGGCTCGTCGGTGACGTTGAAAGCGGCGCCTTCGGCCTGATGCCCGGCGGCGCGAAATTCGGCCACAGCCTGCTCGACGCGCATGGGATCGACGCCGTTGACGATGATCCTGGCGCCGGCCTTGGCCATGCCCTCGGCAATGGCGCGGCCGAGACCGCGGGAGGAGCCGGTCACGAGCGCGGTGCGGCCGGAGAGATCAAAGAGGGAGGTGCTCATATCGAGAAATCCTTAAGGGTTGGAGCGGCGCACGGTCAGATCGGAGCGCTCGAATACGGCGGGCAGAAGGTCGACGCCGAGGCCGGGCCCTTCCATCGGATAGACGAAACCGTCCTTGATCGTGGGCATGGTGGTGACAAGCTCATTGTACCAGCCCTTGTAGAAGGCGCGCACCGATTCCTGGATCAGCGTGTTGGGCTGGCTGAACGACATGTGGATGGCGGCGATGAAGCCGATCGGGCCGATGCAGTCATGCGGCGCGAAGGGACGGTGATAGGTTTCGGCCATCGCTGCGATCTTGCGGCCTTCGGTCAGGCCCCCGGTCCAGCACAGGTCCGCCATCACCACATGCATGGCGTCGCGGTCGAGCATGTCCTTGTAGGGGAAGCGCGAGCCCAGCGTCTCGCTGGCGCAGACCCAGACGTCGGTCGAGCGCGCATATTCGGCCAGCGCCTGCGGCGAGTTCATCCGGATCGGGTCTTCATACCAGGTCGGCTTGTAGGGCTCGAGCGCGCGCGCAATCTGCTTGGCGGTCGGCAGGTTCCAGAGCGAATGGAGCTCGACCATGATCTCCATCTTGTCGCCGACCGCTTTGCGGATCTTCTCGAACGGCTCGATCGCCTGCTTCATCTGCGCGGCGGTGATGTAGAGGCCCTTGTTCTCCTGTGCCGCCGGATCGAACGGCCAGATCTTCATCGCGGAGATGCCGCTCTCCAGCAGGCTCTCTGCGAGTGCATCGGCGTGATTCATGAAGCCATCGAGGTCTTCATAGGGACCTTTGGACGCCCCGAGATTCCAGTTGGCGACCGGACTGATATTGGTCGAGCGGACATATTGGGTGCCGGCGCAGGTGTTGTAGATGCGCTGCTTGTCGCGGCAGAGGCCGCCGAGCATCTGGTGTACCGGCTGATTGCAGACCTTGCCGAACAGGTCCCACAGCGCGATGTCGATCGCGGAGGCTGCGCGATACTCTACGCCGGTCGAGGACTGCGCCATCGGCAGGTTGAGCATGTCGCGATGGATCGCCTCGATGTGCAGGGGATTACGGCCGAGCAGGCGGCCGGCAAAGGTGTCGTGGATCTGCGCTTCGACTGCGCCCGCGCCATAGAACGTTTCGCCGAGACCAATTACGCCCGTGTCGGTGTGAACGCGCACCCAGATGACGTTGGAGAATTCCTCGGTGCGCAGCGTCTCGATCGACGTGATCTTCACGGCAATTATCCTCCCGTCAGAAGGCGCGCTGCGCCCGTCTTGTTGTCATTCCGCACCGCAACATGGTACGGGCCATGCGGACGTCTTACGCCTGCTTGTAATATATCACAACATGTTTTAAGGGTGCCACAGATATGGCGCCACCTTTCAACGAGAGCGCGGGCTGACGGGAGAGAACGGCATGGCACGGCGCAAGCGCGCGCTCGAGGTGGTGAGAAGCGGCGACGACGGAGAGGGCAAACCCTCCCGGCGCAACCGGCTCAACTTCTTCGAGCTGGCCTATCAGAAGATCGAAGAGCTCCTGGTTCACTGCGAGCTCAAGCCCGGACAATTCATGACGATGCTGGAATTGCAGCACATCACCGGCTTCGGGCGCACGCCGGTGCATCACGCCGTCAATCGTCTCTCCGCCGATACGCTCATCATCATCCGTCCGCGTCACGGCCTGCACATTGCGCCGATCGATCTGGCGCGCGAGCGGATGCTGCTGGCCTTGCGCCGCGACATGGAACGCTTCGTAATCCGCCTTGCGGCCGACCGCGCCAGCCTCTCGCACCGCAATCAGGCGCTGCACATCGAGCGACTGCTGCGCGAGCGCCGCGCCACACTGACCCTCGACGAATTCAACAGCATCGACCGCCGCATCGACGCACTGGTGCTGGAAGCAGCCGGCGAGCCCTTCCTGGTGCATACGTTGCGGCCGCTCCACACGCTGTACCGCCGCATCGGCTACATCCACCACCGCTTCATGCCGGGGCAGGCCGATCTGTCAGGCACGATCGATCACCATCTCGCCATTCTCAGTGCAGTCGCCGGCCGCCACGTCGAGGACGCTGTGCAGGCGAGCGATGCGTTGATCGACTACATGGATTCGATGTTCACGGGCATGGAGGCGGGGATCGATCCGCGCCTGCTCGATTGCAGCATCGAGCCGCTGCTCGGTACGTAAAGAGTTTTCAAGAGAGGACCAAAGATGTCAACGATGGCGATGCCACAACCGACCGCGAGCGAAGCCGCGGTCCGCTACCTCATCACGAACTACAGTCCCAAGGGCAACAAGGTCGGCTGGCTGATGATGGCCTCGATCCTGGTCGAAGCCTGGGACCTGTATTCGATCGCCTTCGTGCTGATCTTCATCAAGGAGCAGTACAATCCCACCGCACTGATGCTCGGCCTTGCTGCCGCGGGCACGCAGGGCGGCGCGCTGATCGGTGCGCTGCTCGGCGGCTGGCTCTCGGACAAGATCGGCCGCCGCGTCATGTTCCTGACCACGATGGTGCTGTTCATCGTGCTGGCGCTGGCGCAGGCCTTCGTGTCTGATATCACCTGGCTCATCGTGATCCGCTTCCTGCTCGGCATTCCGCTCGGCTCGGACATCTCGACCGGCTACACCTACATCATGGAATCCATGGCCAAGGGTGAGCGCGAGGTCATGGGCAACCGCTGGCAGTTCATGTTCGCGGTCGGCGAGGTCCTCACCATCGGCGTCATCGTGATCTTCCTCCTGATCGACATGAATCACGAGTTGCTGTGGCGTGTGACGCTCGGCCTCGGCGCGTTGCCGGCGCTGATCATCCTGATCATGCGGCATGACGTGCCGGAGACGGCGGTGTGGCTGGTGCAGAAGGGCCGTTACCGCGAGGCCAAGCAGGTCGCGCGCGAGATGTTCAACGACAATCTCGACATGTTGCCGGACCAGGACGTCGAAGTGCCGAAGGTCTCGACCCGCGCATTCCTCGCCGATCTCAGGAAGGATCCGATCCGCTGGCGTGCGACGATCTACGGCTGGATCGCCTGCTTCGTGCAAGCCAGCGAGTTTTCGACCTTCGCGTTCTATCTGCCGGTACTCTTTGTGATGGTCGGCGTGTCGAGCGTGCTCGGCATCAATCTGGTGACGATGGCGCTGTTCTCCTTCGCCGCCTTGTCGGGTTGGGTCGGTCCGCTGCTGACGCCGAAGATCGGCCACCGCGGTATTTCGATCGCGGGCTTCTCGATCGTACTGGCGTCGCTGCTGGTCGCGGCCTTCGCGCTCTATACCGACAACAAGATCCTGCTGCCGTTCGCGGCCGCCGCGATGTTGTGGGGCCATTATTGGGACGCGTCGAACTGCATGACGATCCCGACCATGGTCGCCAAGCCCAAGTATCGCGGCACGGCCAGCGGCTTCGCCTACATGTTCGTGAAGCTGCCCTCGTTCCTGGCGATCTTCCTGTTCCCGACGGTGTTCGCGGCGATCGGCCAAGCGAACGCTACGCTCATGGTCGCGATCTTTCCGCTGATCGGATTGCTCGCTGCGATCTTCATCCTGCCGGAAGTCTACGGCTACGAGAACGACTGACGATGCGTGACCCGGTCGCGGCCATCGTGGCCGCGACCGGGACCGTCCTTGGGATGGGCCGCACGAGCGGCTAGGGGCTCAGGAAGACGGGATCGATCTCGATCCCATGGCCGAGCAGGCCGATCGCCTGAAGCTGGGCGCTGTGCAGGTCGATCTCCACGATCGCGAACAGGGCCAGCAACACGACAGCCGAGTAAATCAGCAGCGGGTGCGATGCCTCGGCTCGCCCTTCGCCCGGGGCTTTGAAGCCCTGAAACGAGCGGCGCAGGGAAAAGCTCTGCGGCAATGCCTTGGACTGAATCTTCATGATGGACCTCCGTGCCGCGCCGTATGGGGACGCGCGACAAGGTGAAGGATAGGTCCGGCTTTGGCGACGACATTGATGCGCCGCAAATTGCGCGCGATTACCAGATCGCAGCCGCGAGCGCTCCGATCAAGGCTGGTGGCGTCACCAGCAGGCCCAGCTTGAGGAACGGCCAGGCGCCGACCTCGATCTTCTCCCGCCGCAGCGCGACCAGCCAGAGGATGGTGGCGAGCGAGCCTGTTACCGACAGATTGGGCCCGAGATCGACGCCGATCAGGATGGCGCTGACGACGGGGGCGGGCAGGTGATCGCTGGCCGCGACCGAGCCTGCGACGAGGCCGACGGGCAAATTGTTGGCGATGTTGTCGGCGATCGCGGTGGCAATGCCGACGCTCCAGGCGGCGTTCGTCACGGATTGAGCGACCGCCTGATGCAGCAGCGCACTGAGGTGGCCGATCACGCCGGTCTTGATCAGCGCTTCCACCATCACGAAGAGCCCGCCGACCAGCGGCAGCACGCTCCAGGACACGCCGCGCAGCACCGGCAGCGGCGATTGCCGGCTGATCAGCAGGACGAAGGCGGCCGTCACCACGCCGCAGATGAAAGTCGGCAGGCCCAGCTGCTTGTCGAGCGCGGAGGCCGTGACCAGCACGACGCCGATCGCCACGATACCCACCGCGGTCAGCTTGCCGCCGCGGCCGAGCTCTGGATGCGGCACGCTGCGCGCGATCGTCTCCTCCTTCAGCGCGCGGTGCAGGGTCAGGCGCAGCACGATGTAGGTCAGCAGGATCGAGGCCGCCGAGGGCAGGGCGAACAGGCGCAGCCATTCCGTCAAGTGCGGCATGCGCGCGCCGAACACGACGAGATTGGCCGGGTTGGAGATCGGCAGCACGAAGCTTGCGGCGTTGGCGATGAAGGCACAGACGAAGAGATAGGGCAGCGGCTTCGCGCCGGCCGCGCGCGTTGCGGCATAGACGGCGGGCGTGAGCACGATGGCGGTGGCGTCGTTGGAGAGCAGCACGGTGACGATCGTACCGACGATGTAGATCAGCAGGAACAGCCGTTGCGGCGAGCCACCCGCATATTCGACCGCAAGCGCTGCGAGATAGTCGAACAGGCCTTCGAGCCGGGCAAGCTCGGCGATCAGCATCATGCCGATCAGGAAGAGGTAGACGTCGATGCCTTTCTCGATGCCTGTGAGCGCATCCTGCCACGGCAGGAACCCGAGCAACACCAGGGAGCCGGCGCCGACCAGGGCCCAGATCGCCTCGGGCAGGCGAAAGGGCCGGATGATGACGCCTCCGGTCGCGGCGGCGATGATGCTCCAGGCCCAGATGGCGTTAGACGGCACGTTCAGTCCTCGAAATGGAACGGGTTTGTTCGGCAGCGATAGCGGAAGCCGGCGCCTCTGTCTTCCCCCGAGGGCGCGGATCGCTATCTTCGCCTTGCCGCGTCTCGGGCAAAGCGACGATGCAGACGACGGCGCCGATCGCGGCCACGGCGCCGAGTGTCATGAACGCTGCGCTATAGCCGGCGCCGACCACGACGAGGCCGGCCAGTGTCGTCGACAGCGCGGCGCCAATGCTCTGCGCGGTGATGACAGCACCTTGCGCCACGTTGAAGCGGCCGGTGTTGCGCATGAGGTCGGCGACGATGACGGGGAAGATCGCACCAAAGATGCCGGCGCCGACGCCGTCGAGCAGCTGGACCCCGACCAGCCAGAACGGATTGTCGGAGAGCGTATAGAGCGCCCCCCGAAGCGGCAGGATCAACAGCGCGGCGAGGAAGAAGCGCTTGTGCCCCCAGCGGTCGGCCCTGGCCCCGACCAGCATGGCGAACGGCACCATCACGATTTGCGCGGCGACGATGCAGGCCGACATCAGGCTGGTGCCCATGTTCCTGTCCTGGAGCGCGAGCTTTTGCCCGACCAGCGGCAGCATGGCAGCGTTGGAAAGATGGAAGAGCAGGACGCAGATCGCGAAGACGAGCAGCGGGCGGCAGGTCAACAGCACCGCGAGACCCGAGGGCTGCTCGCGCTGAAGGCCCGCATCGGCCTCGTGCAGGCCGCGGGCGAGGTCATGGTCGATGGCGCGGGCGGGGATCGCGAGGATGCTGACGAGGCTCGCAATCGCCATGGCCCCGAGAAGGTAGAACACGACGGTCGGGCCGAACCAGTAGGCCGAGAGGCCGGCGAGAGCCGCCGCGACCGCGTTGCCGGCGTGATTGAAAGTCTCGTTGCGGCCGATCCGCCGGGTGAACGCGGCATGGCCGAAGATGCCGAGCGAGACGGCGGCGATCGCCGGTGGAAAGACCACGGCGGCGGCCTGCGCGATCCCTTGCGAGATTGCGACGGGCAAAAACCCCGGAAACAGTGGCAGCGACAGCGAGGCGAGCGTGACCATGATCGCTGCGATGACCATCACCAGCCGCTTCGCCCGGGTCGCGTCGACCAGCGCGCCGGCCGGCGTCTGCGCCACGATGCCGGCAATGGTCGCGATCGACATCACGAGGCCGATGCGCGCCTCGTCCCAGTGCTGCTCGGTGAGGAGATAGACGGCGAGATAGGGGCCGAGCCCGTCGCGGACGTCGGCGAGGAAGAAATTCGCCGCATCCAGCGCGCGGCCGGCACGCCTTGCCTGATCGGGATTTTCGCTCGACATCGCTCTCCCCGATCATGGCTGGGAACAGAAACCGATCTCACGCAGCCTTTGTTCCGTCCTAGAATTTTACGGCCAGCAGCACTGCGCCGGCGCCGATCATGGCGATGCCAAGCCAGCCTTGCGCGGTCGGCCGCTCGCCGAGAAAGGCGAAGGCGAAGAGAGCGACCAGCACGACGCTGAGCTTGTCGATCGGCGCCACCAGCGTGGCGGGGCCGAGCTTCAACGCGCGAAAGTAACAGAGCCATGAGGCGCCGGTCGCAAGCCCCGACAGCACCAGGAACGTCCATGTCTTCGGCGAGACCGCCGACGGGACGGCGAATTGGCCGGTGAAGAACAGCAGCACCGAGAACGCGAGCAGCACCACGATGGTGCGGATGAAGGTGGCGAGATCCGGATTGATGTTCTCGACGCCGACCTTGGCGAAGATCGCCGTCAGCGCCGCGAAGCAGGCGGAGAGGAGCGCCCAGGTCTGCCAGGCGGAAAAGAGGGCGGGTTTCATGGAGTCTCTCTTTAGCGCGCCACCGACAGCTTCTCCGTGATCGCCTTGCGCAAAATGCGCGACAGCGACTCCACCGAATACGGCTTCTGGATCAGTTCGAACCCGCGATGCGCATTTTCCGCGAGGACGTTGCTGTAGCCGGAGGTGAGCACGACGGGCAGGCCCGGATAGCGCTCGCGGATGATGCCGGCGAGCTCGACGCCGTTCATCCCGGGCATGATGACGTCGGAGAAGACGAGGTCGACGGAGAATTCGTTCTCGCCGAGGATGGCGAGCGCCGCATTGGCGTTGGCGACGCGGCGGACGACGTAGCCGAGGTCCTCCAGCAGTTCGGTCGAGAACTGGCCGACATCGTCATTGTCCTCGACCACAAGCACGCGATAGCCGCGCCCCGTGGTCGCGGCTTCGCTGGTCAGTGCCGCAGCGTCCTTCTCCGCGGCAGGACTGTGCGCCTGCGGCAGGTAGATGGTGAAGGTCGCGCCTTCGCCGTGCATGCTGGTCACCGCGATGTCGCCCTCGGACTGCTTGGCGAAGCCGAAGGCCTGGCTGAGGCCGAGGCCGGTACCCTTGCCGACTTCCTTGGTGGTGAAGAACGGCTCGAAGATGGCGTCGATGTTCTCAGGCGCGATGCCGCTGCCGGTGTCCGCGACCGAGATCGCGACATAGTCGCCGCCACGCGCCGACTGCGCGCGCAAGCCGGGGATGCCCGCGACCTTGCGCACGGCGATGGTGAGGCGGCCTTCACCGTCCATGGCGTCGCGGGCGTTGATGGCGAGGTTGATCAGCGCGCTCTCAAACTGCGCGATGTCGGCCACCGTGAAGCAGTCGGCATCGTTCACCTCGACGCCGATCTCGATGCGGCCGCCGACCAGCGGCCGGATCAGTTGCGCCACGCCCTCGACCTGGCTGCCGACGTTGAAGATCTGCGGTTTCAGCGGCTGCCTGCGCGCAAAGGCCAGAAGCTGTGCGGTGAGCTTGGAGGCGCGCTCCACGGTGTCGGAAATGGCGTCGACATAGCGGCGGCGGCGTTCTTCCGGCAGCTCGCGGCGGCGCAGGAAGTCGGTCGCGGAGCGGATGATGGTGAGCAGGTTGTTGAAGTCATGTGCGACGCCGCCGGTGAGCTGGCCGATCGCCTCCATCTTCTGCGATTGCCGCAGCGCTTCCTCGCCGCGACGGCGCTCGGTGATGTCGACGGCCTCGGGTACCGCGCCGGTGATGTTACCGTGGCGGTCGAGCACGGGACGCATGCCGAAGTCGAAATCGCGCTCGCCGATGGGCAGGCGCAGGCGCATCTCCAGCCGCACCGCTTCGCCTCTGAGCACGGTGTCGAAGGCCTCGCGCACGGTTGCGCTCATGCCGTGGGTGCCGGTGAACCAGGGCGTGTCCCAGAATGGCTTGCCGATCACGTCCGCAGGGCTGGCCTTGATGCCGTCGAGCGCGGTCTTGTTGGCATAGAGCAATTCGCCCTCGAGGTTGACCAGACCCTGATACTGGTTGCTGGTCTCCAGGATGGCGCGTAGCCGCGCCTCGTTGGATTCGAGCTGGGCGGTGCGCTCCACGATGCGCTCTTCCAGCGTCTCGTTGAGTTGCCGCAGCTCGATCTCGGCCTGCTTGGCGACGGTGATGTCGTGGGCGACGCCGATGAAGCCGATATGCTTGCCGGTCGGGTCCCAGCGCGGTTGCGATTCCGAGCGCAGCCAGCGCCATTGACCGGATGCGTCCTTGTAGCGTGCCTCCAGCACGAACGGTTTGAGCGAAGCTTCGCCCTGGACCGATTGCTGGAGCACATGCGGCAGGTCCTCGGGATGCAGCACCTTGCGCCAGTCGAAGGCGATGGCCTGGTCGTAGGGCAGGCCGACGAAGTCGACATAAGCCTGGTTGGCGAAGGAACGCGTGCGGTCGAGCTTTGTGACCCAGATCGGCACCGGCGCGCTGTCGGCGATCAGCCGGAAACGCTCCTCGCTCTCGCGCAGGGTCTCGCGCGCGAGCGCCTGGGCCGTGACGTCGATATGGGCGCCCACGAGGCGGATGGCGCGGCCGTCGGTGTCGCGTTCGAGCTTGGCGACGACGCGGATCCAGCGGGTCTCGCCGTCGCTGGGGCGGATAATGCGGTACTCGGCTGTATAGTCTTCGCTCGTGCCGGCCAGCGCATCGAAGAAATGCTTGACCGCGGCGTCGCGGTCCTCGGGATGGATGCGGTTGACCCAGTCCTCGTGCGTCTCGTCGGCGGCTTCCGCCGGCAGCCCGTGGATCATCAGATATTCCGGCGAGCGGCGGTTCTTGAAGCCCTGGCGGAAGTCGACCTCGAGGCCGCCGACCTTGCCGATGCGCTGGATGCGCGCCAGCTCCGCCTCGCGCTCCTGGAGCGCGCGGTAGGCATCGTCGCGCTCGCGCGCGATGTCTTCGAGGTGCTGGCGCAGCCTTTCGGCGGCGGTGGTCTCGGGCAGAGGATCGTTCAAGGTGTCGGCCGTTGTGATGCGAGAGCGCACGTGCCGGGCCGATATTCACACAGACAAAGCGTGATAGCCATTGCTCAAAAGGGGATAAGAATGGAAAGGCGCCACCGATCCGGTGTGGATGTGAACGAACGCCGGGTCTGGCTATTTGTTCCGAATATTGGAACGATGAGCCCTCCGCGCGCGTATCTGCGAGGCGCCACAACTCTTATTGATAAAACTCCCTTCCCGAAGAGGCTAAATCTTGAAGCTCTTTGTCTGCCAGGACTGCGGCAACGTCCTCTATTTCGAGAACCGCGCCTGCGAACGCTGCGGCCACCGGGTCGCATTCCTGCCGGAGAGGGAGACGATGTCGGCGATCGAGCCCGATGGCGAGGCCTGGGCCACGCTCGCCGACAAGGGCAAGCGTCGGATGCTCTGCCGCAACGCCGAGTACGATGCCTGCAACTGGCTGACGGATGCGGGCGATACCACCGGCTATTGCCGCGCCTGCCGCCACAACGGCATCGTGCCTGATCTGTCCGATCCGGTTCAGCTCGCCGGCTGGCGCGAGCTGGAGGTGGCGAAACACCGGCTGTTCTATTCCCTGATCCGCTGGAAGCTGCCGCTCCAGACGCGGCAGGAAAATCCTGAACATGGGCTGATCTTCAATTTCCTCGCCGACGATCCGAACAGCGGGCAGAGGATCATGACCGGCCACGACAACGGCCTGATCACGATCGCGCTGACCGAGACCGACGACATCGAACGCGAGCGGCGCAGGCTCGAGATGGGCGAGCCCTACCGCACGCTGCTCGGGCATTTCCGCCACGAGGTCGGCCACTATTTCTGGGATGTGCTGGTGCGCGACGGCGACAGGCTGGAGGAATGCCGCGCGGTGTTCGGCGATGATTCCGCCGATTACGGCCAGGCCTTGCAGCTCCATTATGCCGAAGGCGCGCCGCCGGACTGGCAGCAGAACTACGTCTCGGCCTACGCGACCACGCATCCCTGGGAAGACTTCGCCGAGACCTGGGCGCACTACCTCCACATCGTCGATACCCTGGAGATGGCCTCCGAGTTCGGCATGGAGGTGCGCCCCAAGGTCGACCGCGACGGGGAATTGACGGCGCGCATCCGTTTCAACCCCTATGAGACGAGGAACGTCGAGGCGCTCGTCAACGCATGGCTGCCCTTCACCTTCGCCATGAACAGCGTCAACCGCGCCATGGGGCTGCGCGACCTCTATCCCTTCATCCTGTCTCCGGCGGTGGTCGGCAAGCTGGGCTTCATTCACGGCCTGGTCCGGGACGTGGCCCGGGCCGCGAAGCCGTAGGTCCGCTCAAGGGCTCACCAGGCCGGTTTCGGTCTTGCGCTGGTACGCCAGAGGACGCGGATTTAGACCGTTGCCTCCGGCCCATTTTGATGTACCACGGGGGCCACACGGCCCGTCCCCGCAGGCCCCAACGGCCAGGGGAAGGGTCCCGCCCAAGGTCGAGACTCAAGAAAAGCATGTTCAAACGCATTCTGATCGCCAATCGCGGCGAAATCGCCTGCCGGGTCATCAAGACCGCTCGCCGCATGGGAATTCAGACGGTTGCGGTCTATTCTGAGGCCGACCGCGATGCCCTCCATGTCGAGATGGCCGACGAGGCCGTGCTGATCGGCCCGCCGGCAGCCGCCGAGAGCTATCTGGTGATCGAGAAGATCGTGGAGGCTTGCCGCAAGACCGGCGCCGAGGCCGTGCATCCCGGCTACGGCTTCCTGTCCGAGCGCGAGGCGTTTCCGCGCGCGCTGGAGGCCGCCGGCATCGTCTTCATCGGCCCGAACCCGGGCGCGATCGCCGCGATGGGCGACAAGATCGAGTCCAAGAAGGCCGCCGCCAAGGCCAAGGTCTCGACCGTGCCCGGCTATCTCGGCGTCATCGAGGACGACAAGCACGCGGTCAGGATCGCCGACGAGATCGGCTATCCCGTGATGATCAAGGCCTCTGCCGGCGGCGGCGGCAAGGGCATGCGCATCGCGCATTCCAAGGCCGAAGTTGCCGAGGGCTTCAACCTCGCCAAGGCCGAGGCCAAGGCCTCGTTCGGCGACGACCGCGTCTTCGTCGAGAAGTTCATCGTCGACCCCCGCCACATCGAGATCCAGGTGCTGGGCGACAAGCACGGCAACGTGATCTATCTCGGCGAGCGCGAATGCTCGATCCAGCGCCGCAACCAGAAGGTCATCGAGGAGGCGCCGTCGCCGCTGCTCGACGAGGCCACCCGCCGCAAGATGGGCGAGCAGGCAGTCGCACTCGCCAAGGCGGTGAACTACGATTCCGCCGGCACCGTCGAATTCGTCGCGGGCCAGGACAAGAGCTTCTTCTTCCTGGAGATGAACACGCGTCTCCAGGTCGAGCATCCCGTCACCGAGCTTGTCACCGGCATCGACCTCGTCGAGCAGATGCTCCGCGTCGCCGCCGGCGAGAAGCTGGCGATCAGCCAGAAGGACGTCACGCTGACCGGCTGGGCGGTGGAATCGCGTCTCTACGCCGAAGACCCGTTCCGCAATTTCCTGCCCTCGATCGGGCGCCTCGTGAAGTACCGCCCGCCGGCCGAAGCGAGCCAGGACGGCATCACCGTGCGCAACGATACCGGCGTGCAGGAGGGCGGCGAGATCTCGATCCATTACGATCCGATGATCGCCAAGCTCGTCACGCATGCGCCCTCGCGCGCGGCCGCGATCGAGGCGCAGGCCACCGCGCTGGACTCGTTCTATGTCGAGGGTATCCGCCACAACATCCCGTTCCTGTCGGCGCTGATGCACCATCCGCGCTGGCGTGAGGGACGGCTCTCGACCGGCTTCATCGCCGAGGAATTCCCCAAGGGCTTTGCGGTGCGCGTGCCCGAAGGCGAGGTCGCGCGGCGGATCGCCGCGGTCGGCGCCGCCATCGATCACGTGCTCGGCGAGCGCAAGCGGCAGATCTCGGGCCAGATGGGCGGCCGCGTCGTGCAGCGCGAGCGCCGCCGTGCGGTCTGGCTCGACCGCCAGGAGATCCTGCTCGAGGTCGGACGCGAGAGCGATGCCATCGCGATCCGCTTCATCGATGCCGAAGGCAAGGCCGGCACCGCGCATCTGCTGCAGTCGCCGTGGAAGCCGGGTGATCCGGTCTGGCAGGGCACCATCGACGGCCATTTCGTCGCGGTGCAGGCACGCCCTGTCGCCAACGGCATCCGTCTCGCGCATCAAGGCGTAGAAGTGCCGGTCTATGTCTGGACCGAAACGGAAGCGACCTCCGCGCGGCTGATGCCGGTGACTACGGCTTCCGACACCGGCAAGAAGCTGCTTTGTCCGATGCCCGGCCTCGTGGTCTCGATCGCGGTGACCGAAGGGCAGGAGGTCAAGGCCGGCGAGACGCTGGCGGTGGTCGAAGCCATGAAGATGCAGAACGTGCTGCGCGCCGAGCAGGACGGCACCGTGAAGAAGGTCCACGCCAGCGCGGGCGCGACGCTCGCGGTGGACGCGCTGATTCTGGAGTTTGCGTAAGCGCTCCAGGGCACAACAGTCGACCCTCACCCTGAGGAGCCGCGCCTGCGCGGTGTCTCGAAGGGCGAGGCCACCAGTCGGGCCTTCATCCTTCGAGACGCGCGCAAGAGCGCGCTCCTCAGGATGAGGAATTGAGAGTGAGGCACCATGGCCTTTCGTTCCCGCCGCGAAAAACTGCGATCGATCCTGACGGGCTCGGCCTGCGTTCATCCCGGCTCGGTCTATGACGCGATCTCCATCCGCATCGCCGAGGATCTCGGCTTTCCACTCGGCATGTTCGGCGGCTCGGTGGCCTCGCTCGCGGTGCTCGGCGACCCCGATATCACGCTGATCACGCTCACCGAGCTCGCCGAGCAGATGCGGCGGATGTCGCGCGCGGCAGTGCTCCCGGTGCTGGTCGATGCCGATCACGGCTATGGCAATGCGCTCAACGTGCGCCGCACGGTGCAGGAGCTGGAGACCGCGGGTGCTGCCGGCCTCACCATTGAGGACACGCTGCTGCCGGCCGCCTTTGGCGAGGCGAAGACGCAGCTGATCTCGCTGGAAGAGGGCGTCGGCAAGATGAAGGCGGCGCTCGATGGCCGCGGCGATCCCTCGCTCGTTATCATGGGCCGCACCGGAGCTGCCTCCGTCACCTCCATCGAGGATGCGATCCGCCGCGCCAGGGCCTATGAGGCGACCGGTGTCGATGCGCTGTTCTTCACCGGCATCAAGTCGCGCGCGGAGCTCGAGGCGATCGTATCCGCTACGCATCTGCCGATCGTGCTCGGCGGTGCGCCGGACGACTTGAACGCCACCGACTATCTCGCCAGCCAGCGTGTGCGCATCGCGCTCCAGGGCCACGCGCCGATCGCGGCTGCAACGCAGGCCGTCTACGACACGCAGAAGGCGTTGCGTGAGGGCATGCCACCGAAGAACCTCAAAGGACTCCCATCGTCTGACTTGACCAAGCGCGTCATGCGCGAGGCCGACGTCAAGGCGCGCGGCGCCGACTTTCTCGGACTGAAAACATGAGTCGGGCGATTCTCCAGGTCATGATCCGCGGGCGCGTTCAGGGCGTCGGCTATCGGGCCTGGGTCGAGTATCAGGCGACGGCGAGCGGCCTCGAAGGCTGGGTTCGCAACCGCCGCGACGGCAGCGTGGAGGCTTTGTTCGCGGGCGCACCCAAGCATGTCGCCGACATGGTCGCGCTCTGCCGCCACGGCCCGCCGTCCTCGCGCGTGGACAGCGTCACGAGCGAGACCGCCAGTGAGGATGAATTGAACCTGCGCAGGGCGGGGGATGTGTTTTCGGTGTTGCCGACGGTGTAGGTGAGCTGCGTTCGCTCTTCTCGCACGCGGGGAGTGGCGAAGAAGCCAGCTTCACCGCGGCAGCTTCGAGATCGCCTCGCTCAGTTCGTGGATCTCGTAGGGCTTGCGCAGGATCGGGAAAACGCCGCGGACGTCGGCGGCGGCTTCGCTGTAGCCGGTGGCGAGCAGGATCGGCAGGCCAGGGCGGATCTGGCGCAGATGATGGGCAAGGCCGAGCCCGTCCATCTTGCCGGGCATCACGATGTCGGTGAACACGAAGTCGACGCCGTTCTTCTCGAGCTCGCGCAATGCGGACTCGGCGTCGGCAACCCGGCGCACGCGATAGCCGAGTTGCTCCAGCAGCCCGATGCTGACGATCGCGACGTCGGGATTGTCCTCGACCAGCAGCACTGTGCCGGTGCCGAGAACGGGAACTGTCTCAGGCGGCTCGCTCGCCGGGGCCCCGGTTTCGCGCGGCAGCAGGATGGTGAATGTCGTGCCCTTGCCGAGTTCGCTTGCGACCTTGACCGTGCCGCCCGCCTGATGCGCGAAGCCGTGCACCTGCGACAGGCCGAGGCCGGTGCCTTTTCCGACGGGTTTGGTCGTGAAGAACGGCTCGAAGATCTTGTCGACGACGTCGGAGGGGATGCCAATCCCGGTATCGGCGACCGTGATGGCGACGAACTCGCCGGCATGGAGCGGATCGTCCAGGACGACGTTGCCTGCGCCGACCGTCACCGTGCCGCCGTCGGGCATGGCATCGCGAGCGTTGATGACGAGATTGAGCAATCCCGTCTCGAGCTCGGAGACATCGGCCTTGACCGACCAGACCTCGCGGTCGATGTCGAAGGCGAGATGAACGGCGCTGCCGACGCCGGCTTGAAGCACTTCACGGATCGCCTCGATGCGGTCGCCGAAGCGGATCGCCTGGGGATTGACGCTCTGCCGCCGCGCGAAGGTCAGGAGCTGGCTGGTCAGTGCGGCGCCACGCTTGGTTGCCGTCTCGATCGCTGACATCGCGCGCTGAAGCTTGGCCTCGTCGTCGTCGCCCTTCTTCAGGATGTGAAGGCTGCCGCTGATGATCATCAACAGGTTGTTGAAGTCGTGCGCGACGCCGCCGGTAAGCTGTCCGAGCGCATCGAATTTCTGCGACTCCGCAAGCTGCCTCTGCATCGCTTCGAGCTTGAGCTGCGAATTGCGCCGCTCGGTGATGTCGCGAGTGATCTTGGCGAAGCCGACCAGGCTACCGTGCTCGTAGATCGGATCGATGATGACGCTCGCCCAGAAGAACGTGCCATCCTTGCGGACGCGCCAGCCTTCCTCCTCGTAGCGGCCGTGGTCCCGCGCAATGCCGAGGGCACGCGCGGGCTTGCCGTTGGCGCGGTCGGTCTCGGTGTAGAAGCGCGAGAAATGCTGGCCGAGGATCTCTTCGGGCGCGTAGCCCTTGATCCGCTCGCCGCCGATATTCCAGCTCGTGATGATCCCGGTGGGATCGAGCATGTAGAGTGCGTAATCCGCGACTCCTTCCACCAACAGCCGAAAACTGCGCTCGCTTTCGAACAAGTCTCTCTGTTGACTGGACTTTGTCGCCATTCTCAACCCGCCTGGAACCGGGGCAAACGCGCCGAAGGGCGTTTGGTTCCCGTTCTCTGGGATGTTTTTAGGCAAATATGACGGACGGTATGCAGGGCGCAAGCGGCCGGGCGCTCTTGACAGTCAGTCGCATTCATCAGATATTTCTGTTATGACAGAAATAACCGGAAAGAAGAAATTGCCTGCCGCCGTCGAGCGCTTCATCCTGCATTGGGGCGACATGGGGGACGGGTGGGGCGTCAATCGCTCGGTCAGCCAGATCCACGGGCTGCTCTATCTCGCCGAGGCTCCGATGACGGCCGAGGACATCGCCGACACGCTCGGCATGGCGCGCTCCAACGTCTCCAATTCGCTGAAGGAGCTGCTCGCCTGGAACTTGATCCGGCGGGTGCCGATCCTCGGCGACCGCCGCGATCATTACGAGGCCGAGACCGACATTTGGGAGGTCGCAGCGAGGATCGCGGCGCGCCGCAAGGAGCGCGAGCTCGACCCGGCGATCACAGCGCTCCGGGCCTGCGTGTCCGATGCCGCCGACGATCCGACCATCAATCCGGTCGCGAGCAAACGGCTGAAGGAGATGCTCGCCTTCACCGAGCTCGCCGACCACTGGTTCATGCAGATGCTGAAGGTGCCGCGGCCGCGGCTGGTCGCCTTGATGCGGCTTGGCGAGAAGATCGCCAACCTGCTGCCGCTGGGCAAGGCCAAATAGTTCTGAGGAGGGTACGATGACGTCGGCTCGATTATCAGGCTCCAGCGCATCTCCCTCCACTCACACCAAACTGCTCGACGATCGCCGCTTCCGTTCGCTGCTGTCGGACGAGGATTGGGGCCGACTGCCGCTCGCGACCTGGCGGCGCTTTTCCAAGCGCGTCGCCGATGGCGACAGCGTCGTCTATGTCGGCGTGGTCGACGAGTTAGCCTTCAGCGACATCGGCTGGTGGTTCGCGCAAATCGCGCGGCTGATCGGCGGGCCGCTACCCACGGGGCGCGACACCGGCGTGCCGATGATCGTCACTGTCACCGAGGACGGTGCGACCGGCGGCCAGACCTGGACCCGCATCTGCGCGCGCAAGCGTGGCTTTCCGCAGGTCATCCACTCGGCCAAGCGCTTCGCCGGTCCGACCGGGCTGGAGGAATATGTCGGCTTCGGCGTGTCCATGGCGCTCCGCATCGCGGTCGAAGGCGAGACGCTCACTTTCCGCAGCGCCGGCTACGGGCTGCAGCTCGGGCGCCTCTGGATCCCACTGCCGCAATGGCTCACGCCCGGCGATCTCACGGTGACGCATCGCGACCTCGGCGAGGGTGCGTTTCGCTTCACTCTCGACGTCATTCATCCGCGTTACGGCGCGCTGATCCACCAGTCCGCCGTGTTCAGGGAGGCCGTGTCATGACCCCGCTACTGTGGACGCTCATCGCCATCCAGATCGTGATGGGTGTGTTCGACACTTTCTATCACCACGAATTCACCGAGCGCCTCGCGTGGCGCCCGTCGCAGCGTTTCGAATTGAAGCTGCACGGCACCCGCAACATGCTTTATGCGCTGCTATTCCTGCTGCTCGGCTGGCTCGAGGTCTACGGCGTGTTGGCGCTCTTGATCGTCGCGGTGCTGGTCGCCGAGATCGTCATCACGCTGATGGATTTCGTCGAGGAGGATTTGAGTCGGAAGCTGCCGCCGAGCGAGCGGATCAATCACACGCTGCTTGCGATCAACTACGGCGCCATCCTGGTGCTGCTGCTGCCGGTGCTGATCGACTGGGCGATGCGGCCCTTCGGCGTGACGGTCGTGTATCAAGGCCTGCTCAGCATCGCCGCAACCGCCTGCGCGGTCGGTGCTGCGCTCTGCGGCATCAGGGATTTTGCCGCGATGCGCCGTCTCGGCCGCATGCGTAGCGTTCCCGCCGCCGGGCTCGTCGAAAAGCTCACCAGTCGCAAGACCGTGCTAATCACCGGCGCGACTGGCTTCATCGGCAGCCGTCTTGCTGCGAGCCTCAGCGGGACAGGGCACCACGTCATCGCGCTGATTCGCAATCCTGCCAAGGCCGAGATGTTGCCGCCGCCGGTCACGCTGATCACCAGTCTCGACCAGCTCGCTTCGGATACGCCAATCGACGCCATCGTCAACCTCGCGGGCGAGCCGATCGGCAACGGCCTGTGGACCGAGGCGAAGCGCGCGAAGATCATCGGCTCGCGCATCGACATGACCGGTGAGGTCGTCAAGCTGATCGCGCGGCTCGACCAAAAGCCGGACGTGCTCGTCAGCGGCTCCGCGATCGGCTGGTACGGCCTGTGGGCCGACCAGGTGTTGACGGAGTCGGCCAAGTCTCACGCCTGCTTCAGTCACGAGCTTTGCGCGGCCTGGGAGAAGGCGGCACGGGCCGCGGAGGAGCTTGGCGTCCGCGTCGTCAATTTGCGCATCGGCCTCGTGCTCGGCACCGAGGGCGGCTTCATTACGCGCATGCTGACGCCGTTCGAATTCGGCCTCGGCGGCCCCATCGGCACCGGGCGGCAGTGGATGTCCTGGATCGAGCGCGACGATCTCATCAGGCTGATCGCCTATGTGATGGCGACGCCCGATCTCGCCGGCCCCGTCAACGCCACCGCGCCGATCCCCGTCACCAACGCAAAATTCACCGAGGAGCTCGGCCGCCGTCTGCACCGGCCCGCAGTGTTTCGCATCCCCGGTGGCCTGTTGCGCCGGATCGGCGGCGGCTTTGCCGACGAACTCCTGCTCGGCGGTCAGCGCGTGCTGCCGAACAAGGCGCTGAGCCGCGGTTTTGTGTTTCGGCACGAGACGCTGCGCAGCGCATTCGAGGCGATCCTGTGAGCGTTCGCGGCATCAACCCGCCACGCTCCGGAATGTCGCCGCGACCGCGCGGAGCGCTGCGAGCTTTGCGGGATCGCTGACCTTCGAATGCAGCATCACCTTCGAGCTGCCGAGTTTTGGCAGCTTGTGCGCGGGTCCGATGTCGATAAGTCCTGCCGGAGCAATCCGCCGCGCCAGTGGCGCCACAGCCAGGCCTGCAAGGGCGGCCGCGACCACCGCGGTCACGCCACCGCCGACAAAGCGCTCGCGCCAGGCGGTGCCGGCCTTGTCCAGCGCGCGCACGGCGACGGCGCGGACACCGCAGGGCGGGGCTAGTGTTGCGAGCGGCAGCGCTTCACCTTTCGGCAGCGTGAAGCGTCGCGATGCGAACCAGCCGAACTCGTCCTCGGTCAGCTTCTCGCCGCCGCGGCGGCTGCCTTCCTGACGGACGATCACCGCATCGAGCTCGCCCGCGTCATAGGCATCCTGCATCTCGCGCGAGAAGCCGATGGTGACGGCCAGCGTGAGGTTCGACGACATCGCGTGCAGACGTTCGAGCAACGGCACCAGCTCGGGGCCTGCCGCGTGGTCGGAGATGCCGAGCGAGAGCGACTGCGCGGCTGGTGCCTCACCTGACAGCGCGCGGTCATGCGCCGTCATCAGCGCGCGGGCGCGATCGAGGAAGCTGGCGCCTTCGGCGGTGAGCCGGACGGCGCGCGGCGAGCGCTCGACGAGGCGCTTGCCGAGCAATGTCTCCAGCCGCTGTAGCTTTAGGCTGACCGCCGCCTGCGTCGTGCCGAGCGCTTCGGCGGCGCGGGTAAAGCTCTGGAGGTCGGCGACCAGCAGGAAGGCCTGGACGGTGGCGATGTCGAGGATTGGTGTCATTACGCATGCTTATCACTGGTATCAATAGAGATAAGATACCAAAATGACGAGGGGAGGTCTAGTTTCTCACCAACGCCGTGCAAGACCTGCGCAGCATCTTGAGGAGAACCACCATGCCCCTGATCACCGTGTCCTACACCTCGTCCCGCCGGTCGCCGTCGCTGAAGGCCGACATTGCGAGCGCCGTGTCCGAGCTCACTGCAAAAATCCTGCACAAGGATCCCAAGGTGACCGCCATCATCGTCAAGTCCGTGGACGCCGATGACTGGTTCGCCGGCGGCAAGTCGCTCGCCGAGCAGAAGCTCGCCAGCTACTGGATCGACATCCACGTCAGCGAAGGCACCAACACCAAGGACGAGAAGGCCGCCTATCTCGCCGCGATGTTCAAGCGCATGGCCGAGATCCTGGGCCCGCTGCATCCGGAGACCTACCTGCATGTCGACGAGGTCAAGGGCGACGCCTACGGCTTTGGCGGCCTGACCCAGGAGCGGCGCTACATCGCCGGCAAGCTCGAGGTGCCGCTCAAGGCGGCGTGAGATGACAGCCGCGGGTGAGGCATCTCGCCCGCGGCCTGATCGTCAGCTCGCCGCGCGGAACTGAACCTCGGAATTGTTCAGGAAGCACGTCTTGTCGAACAGTTTTAGATCCAGCGGATTCGGCAGCCTGACATCGCCGAGATCAGGGCAGGGCTTGACGGCGGGATCATAGGACCGGTCGATTTGCGAGATGAAGACGACGATCAGCCCCTTGTCGCGCGCGAAGGATTTCAGCGCGCGAACCTGAACGGTCAGATCAGGGTTTTCCCGCCTCTGGTCGAGCAGTTGCAGATAGTCGATCACCACGACCGTACCGCGAGGGGCTGCGGCCATTTGCTTGACAACGTAATCGGCGCAGATGACGTCGGAGCAATCGACCTCGAAGAGTCCGCGGAATTGCGCGGGGTTCGCACCGATCGCCCGCAAGCGGTTCAGGACGTCCTTTTCGGTATATTCGAGCGAGAAGAACGCGGCGCGGCGGCCCGACTTCATGGCCTCGACGGCGAGTTCGAGGCTCATCAAGGTCTTGCCTTGGCCAGGGCGCGCCCCGACCAGCACCAAGTCCCCCGGTTGGAATTGTGGAAACAGCCTGTTGGCCGGCGTCAGTGCGGCGGCCTTTGCCGCCAGCATGCTCCAGGCGGAAAACCCTTCGCTCGCAGCAATGCGGTCGAGCGCATCGTGCAGCGGAATGCCTTCCTCGCGCGACAAGCGCTTCGCCTTACGCTTCAGATGATAGATCGGCGCAGACAACTTCACGGAGAGAACCTCCCATTGCGAGCAGAAAGCGCAATCCCTCCTTATGCCTGGCGCTCGAACAGTCGGTCCGATGATCTCATCGCCCGGCATGATCTGTACTTTCCCGGCGGAGGGGGGAGGCGTGGGCGGCACCTGGCTCAAGCATAGCCGATTCCCCGGCGAGCGGAGACGCGCACGGTTCCGGCTGAAACAGAAAAAGTGCTAGGCGGCCGCTTCGGGCAATAGTGCGCGTGTCGGCCCGAACAGCTCCTCGAACGCCTGCCGGAGCGCGACGTCGACGTCGGCGATGGTCACGAGCTGGCCGAGATCCACCAGCGAGGTGACGCCATAACGGGGATCGGCAACGCCGCAGGGCACGATGCCGGCGAAATGGGATAGCTCGGGCTCGACATTGATGGCGATGCCGTGGAACGAAACCCAGCGCTTCAGCCGGACGCCGATCGCCGCGATCTTGTCCTCGTGCCCGACGCCCTTGTCGGGCCGCTTCACCCAGACGCCGACCCGGTCCTCGCGCCGCTCGCCGCGGACGTTGAAGGCGGCGAGCGTGCGCAGGATCAATTCCTCCAAGCTCGCGACATAGGCCCGGACGTCCGGCCGGCGGCGCTTGAGGTCGAGCATGACATAGGCCACCCGCTGGCCCGGCCCGTGATAGGTCAGCTGCCCGCCGCGCCCGGTGGCAAAGGTCGGGAATCGCGGATCGAGCAGGTCGGAGTCCTTGCCGGAGGTCCCGGAGGTGTAGAGTGGGGGGTGCTCGAGCAGCCAGACCAGTTCCGGGGCTTCGCCCGCCGCGATTGCGGCGACCCGCGCCTCCATGGCGGCCACCGCCTCCGGATACGGCACGGGCGCGTCCGAGATTCGCCATTCGACGGGCTCACCGCCGGCGGCGGAAAACGGCGTCAAATCGAGGTCTTGGCGGGGGTTTTGAGGCGAATTAACCATTGGCTAACCATAACGTGGTGATGATCGCAGGCGCAAATGCCAAGTCCTTTGGCTTAAGTCCCAAGTTGCGGCGGTCCTGACAGTGCCCACTCTCGACAAAGTCACCGTGGATCTCATGGTCGTCCTCGGGACGACCACCATGCCGATCCATCAAGTATTACGTCTTTCCCGCGGCGCCATCATCGAACTGGACGCAACCGAGGCCGACGAGGTCAAGGTTCTGGCCAACAACCTGCCGGTGGCCTCCGGCGTCGTGCTGGTCGACCGCAACCGGATCGCGGTTGAGGTCAAGCAGATGCTGCCGCGCACGGCGGGCACGCGGTAGCGGCCCGGGGACCCGGTAGGGCCCGGGGCAGGCGGTTGCGGCCGAGGCACCCGATAGGGCCGATCCGGGGGGAGCGGCAGAATTTTCCTGCAAAGCTTGTGGAATTCGGGGCCTTTGCAGGCTTGTACCCCTCTGATGGATTTGTTAGATCGGCGCCGTTGATCCGGTTGGCCCTCAAGCCTAAAGCCGGCATCCCCTAAGCGCTCGTGGCGGAACTGGTAGACGCGCTGCCTTGAGGTGGCAGTGAGTAAAATCGTGGGGGTTCGAGTCCCTCCGAGCGCACCAAGGGAAGAGAGGCGCGAAGAATCTTTCTGCGATCTTCGACGCCCGCCTTGTTGGCACTGCCAATCCTGGAATGTGCCCCCGCTGATCCCTGATGTTCGATCTCTCGGCCGGGGGGCGCTCCGTCGTCGCGATAAACGTCCGCGACCTGCAGTCACTGCGGCAAGAACACCAGCAGCGAGGCGCCCGCGGCGACACATGCAATGCCGGCAGCACGCGCGATCCATCGTCCGACCGGAGTGAGTTTCTCCAAAAGGACAAGCAGCGCCAAAAGCGCAATCCAGAGCACGTTCATCACCCCGCCGACGAACAAAAGCGCCATCAAAACCCAGCAGCAGCCGACACAATAGCCTCCGTGCCGAAGCCCCAGCAGCAGGCAGCCTCGCCGGTCGCCGCGAAAGCCGCCGTGGCGCATCAGGAACAGAAACGGCGACTGGCATTGGGCGAGACAGACGTCCTTGAGCGGTGTCCATTGATAGACTCCCGCCGCGATCAGCACGATGGCGCCGAGCAGGTTGCTGGCGATCGCCATCCGGGAATCGAGCAAGGCGGCCCGCTCGATCACCCATTGCAGAAAGGTGGCCGCCAGCGAAAAGCCGCACCAGGCGAGGAGATAACCGGCCGCAAACCAGCCGGTCGCGGCGAACGGCTTGCCCTGCGCTTTGCCCTGTCGACCCACGCGGGCGTACATCAGGATCATGGGCGCGGCCGAGGGGGCCATCATTCCGATCATCATCACGGCCCACATCAGCAACACATACGCGAACTCGATCGCTCGCCATGGCTCGTTGGCCGGCAGCATGATGCCGATCCCGGCCGGGATCATGCGGAACCCGGTCATGTCCATGCCGCCCATGTCCATGTCGTTAGCGAGCCAGATCACATAGCTCCATGCCAGCGCGACAATGACGCCGATCGCGCCGCCGACAATCCAACGATCGCGCCGGAGCACGGTTTCCAGAGGGCTGTCCGTCATTTGCGATCGACGTTGCTGGCCCTGACGCTGGCCGGTATCGGGAGCTTACATCACGCCTGGTTCGACCAGCGGATCGGCGCATAGAGGCCGTTCTTGCCGGAATTATCCCAGTGCATGCCGTGATCGCTGAATGTATTGCCGGGGGCGCCGACGGCCATCACCATGGCGTCGGGGCTGACCGGATGACCGATGTTTGCCCACATCTCGCCGCTCGGATGCATGGTTGGTAAGGGATCGACGGACATGTGCAGGATGCCGGGGATTTCCGCGGACCGCGTCTTGCCGTTGATCCGGAACGTGATCGGGACCTTGCGCACGCCCAGGTTCTTGCTGATCAGCGGTGTGAACGCGGCCATCGGACCACCGGCGGCGCCGGTGAAGATCGCAGCTAGAGCCTCGGTCTGCTCATCGTTGGCGCGCTGATCGATATAGGCGGCCACCGACCAATCTCCGTCTGCCATGACCCCAGGTGCTTGGAGGATAACCAGGACATTGAGTCCATCGAGCTCGATGTCGCCATAGCGGCCGCTTTCGACGTGGAAGATCAGCGGTACGTTACAGAAGCCTTCGGTCGGTCGCGCGGTCAGCGGGGGAGCCGCCGACACGAGGCAGGGACACACGATGCTGCAACTGCAATTTTCGAAATAGTCACCGGAAAGGTGCCATGGGACATCTGCCATCGCTCTCTCCCGCTAGGCCGAACCCGATAGTTTGCTTTCGAATGAGCTACGTGTAGTTGAAAGTTACGCTTCGTGGGGAAGCGCCGCAAGCCGATTCCACTATCGAAATACGTTGAGGAAGGTGAGCTAGTGCCGGCAGATTTCAAAGGTGCGCACCTCTACTCGGCGAAGCGGAGTGTGAGCCTCGGCCGACTTGCTGGAAGAGCACCCTATCAGCGGAAACGCACCTAACTCTTTACCGATTTCCGCAAGCCATTGAAATCGCACCAGATGCGACCGCCCTCCGAGCGCGCCAGCCTCGAAGATCCTGATCTGACGCGAAACGGCCCCCACGGGCCGCTCAGCCGTATTCGTCGCCGATCCCGTATTCCCGGTAGATCTCGAGCGGATCTGCCTCCGGAAACAGGCGACATTTGGCCTGGGCGAGGTGCAGGCTCACGGCCGACGGCTCCTTGCCGTTCGCCAGCATTTTGCGGATGTCGTCCATATGCGCGCTCGGCTGGTGCTTCGGCTCGAGCTGCTCGAGCGCGACCAGCGCGGTCGCAAGCGCCTCGGTCAGAACCCAGTCGTCGTGGCCGGTGATTCCCTTTTTCGGCATCGGCAGACCCCACATGCGGTGGCTGAGCCAATCTACCGTAGCTTCCAGCGAATCTCCATCGAGCTGCTGGCAACCTCTCGTTTACGTGGAACGCGCAAGCCCCTGGGCTCTCCCTTGCATTATGACCGCGCGTGGCTAAAAGGCGCCCGGCGATCGTATCTTTGTCGAAATTAAGTTGGCGTAGACCGGGTCGCATCGCTCAGGGCTGGAGCCAGCATGGTCTTTCTTAGCTTCGTCTACCGTTTCGTGACCAACTTCGCGTTCATGGCGATGGTCTATTTCAGCCTGAACTTCATGGAAAAATACCAGAACCGGGCGATCCTCGCGATCCTGGTGCTGGTCTATGCCGGCATGCGTGCCGCCTCAACGCTGCGTGCGTTCTATTTCTTCCAGAAGATCGAGAAGCTGGAGGCGGAGACGAAGCGCCTGCAGGCTCCGATCAATGACGGTTCGGGCGGAACGAGCGCGCGCAAGCAGGTCGTGGCCGACGTTGCCCGGCTGCGCCGCGACGGCGAGCTGAAGTCCTATATGGACCTGTTCTTCCTGGCGCTGATCGTGCTGCTCTGCGTCGCCAACATCATGCGGCAGTGACGACGACTTAGGCGCGCTTCTTCACGCCGGTCGCGACGCGGGTCGAATGCGATGCGGGGCCCTTGGGCGCAGCGCTCTTGGCCTGCGCCGTATGCTTCGGTGCGCCATGGGCCGCATGCGCGGCGCGGGCAGCGTGCGGCTTGCCGGCCTTTCCCTTGGCCGCACGGGGCGTCTCGGACGCCATCGCCAGCCGCGTCGCCGCGCGCCGCGACAAGGTCGTCGACAGCAGGACTTCGAGCGAGCCCTCGGGAATGGCAAACAGATCGGGGCCGGGCACGGGCAGGGAGGATGCGACGTCCACCTGCGCCTTGGTCCGGCGCGGCAGCAGCGGCTGATGCTCGGTCTGCGCATTGAGGTCGGCCAGCGAGGGCGCCGGCAGCGTTTTGGTCTGCGTGAACACGAAGCTGGGCACGGAGGGCCAGCGTGCGATCGGCACGGTCTCGGTCGGCGGATGCAGCAGCCATTCCACCGCCGTGGTCGGCGTCGCCGGACGGTCCGCGGTCGCCGGCACCACATGCACGATGCGATAGCCGCGCGCCTTGAGGTCGCGGATGATCTTCGGCAGCGCCGCGACCGTGCGGGCCTGGATGTCGTGCAGCAGCAGGATGCCCTTGCCCTTGGCTTCCAGCCGCTGCATCGCGAGTTGGTAGACGCGGTCGGACGACACATGGCGCCAGTCGTCGGCCGGGAAATCGGCGCTCCAGACCTGGATGCCGCGCGAGATCAGAAGGTTCTCGACGCCTTCGGCGCGCATCAGGCCGGGAATGCGGAAGAACGGCGCCAGCTTGGACGGATCGGTCATCGCGGCCGAGGTCCACGCGATGCCGCCGTTGATCTGCGTCTCGGCCTTGTCGAGCGGCATCCGGTCGAACGTCAGCGGATGGTTCATGCTGTGCGTGCCGACGGTGTGGCCCGCCGCCACCAGCTTGCGCACGCCTTCCGGGTTCGCCTTGGCCTGTTCGCCGATGATGAAGAAGGTCGCCTTGATGCACTCGTCGGCGAGCATCTGGAGGATCTGGTTCGAATATTTCGGCAGCGGACCGTCGTCGAAGGTCAGGACGACTTCATGGTCTTTCAGCGGCAGCGTCTCGCGGTACTGCATGGTGCCGATGCGCGGATGCTCGCGCGGGTCGACCACGAGGGTGCGGGATGTTCCGAGCGCGTCGGGATGACCGGGGCACTCCGCCGCAAGGGCCGCCGGCGAACCGACGACCAATAGCCCCAGACAGAGGACGATCCACGATCGCGTCCGAAGAACAACGCTACTTCCGATCATGAACCTCGTCTTCCTCCTTACGCGGTTGCCGCCTTAGTAGGTCGGAGATGCCCAGAAACGGTTCAGGCGCAATACCCCCTGCATCTTTGCATGGCGTAGCATGAACAGACTGTTAATGGGGCTCAAATCACCCCATTTTGCGACGCCGTGACATTACGGCATCAATGCGCGTCGGCGTTCTTCTGTGATGCGCCCGCCGGCACCACGTGAACCACGCGATAGCCGTTCTCCCTCAGATACCGCAGGAAGGCCGGCATGATAGCGGCCGTGCGCGCCTTGGGGTCGTGGAAGAGGATGATGCCCTTGCCGGCGGCGGCAAGGCGCTCGGTGACGAGCTTCAATTCCTGCTCCGGCGTCATCTCGTTCCAGTCGCTGGCCCAGAGGTCGGCCCCGAACACGACGATGCCGCGCGACTGGAGCAGGTCGAGCTGCGCTTGCGTGTGTTCGAAATAAGGGAAGCGGAAGAACGGCGTCGAAGGCGTCGTCGTCGACACGCCCTTGAGGGCCATCTCGTCGGCCGCGATGCCGCGGTCGATCTCGCTCTTCGCCTTCTCGAACGGGATCCGCGCCATGAACGGATGCGACCATGTGTGGTGGCCGATGCTGTGGCCCTCGCGCGCGATGCGCTTGACCATCTCGGGCTGCTGCGAGGCGTGCAGGCCGATCAGGAAGAAGGTCGCGCGCACGCATTCCTGCGCCAGCGCGGCCAGCACCTTCGACGTCGTCGGCGGGTTCGGGCCGTCGTCGAAGGTCAGCACGACCTCGTGATCGGCGAGCGGCAGCGTCTGCGGAAAGCTCTTCAGGCCCACACGCGGCGTGGTCCTGGCATCGACGCTCAGAACGCGCGAGGTGCCGAGCGCGTCCTTGCGCGGGCACTCCGCGGCATCCGCCGAGGCGACGCCGGCGAGGGCCGCGAAGACCGCGCTCACCGAGATCGACGTCCATTTCAGCCGAAGCATCTTTGCCATTGCGCTCGCAGTTCGCTTGTGGGTATTGCCTGACCGTCAGCTCAGACCACTCGTTCCAACCTAGTCAAACGGCGAGGCGCGCCATGGATGAACATATGGACGGTGCCCCATCCGCCGAGGCCTCGGTACTCGACCACGTTCCGATGCGCAATGAAGACGGCGAAATTCGTCACGAATTCGTCGAGGAGATTGCCCATGCGATCGAGGCCGGCGACAGCGCCGCGCTGCGCGCCTGCGTCGCGGAGCTGCATGAGGCCGATCTCGGCGATCTGATCGGGGCCCTCGAGCCCGACCATCGCGTTCGCCTGGTCGAGTTGACCGGGCGCGACTTCGACTTCTCGGCACTGAACGAGCTCGACGAGGGCGTGCGCGAGGAGATCCTCGAGGAGCTGCCGCCGGAGACGGTCGCGGAGGGCGTCCGCGAGCTCGAATCCGACGACGCGGTCGAGCTGCTGGAAACCCTCGACCAGGCGGAGCAGGAGGAGATCCTCGAGAAGCTGCCGTTGCCTGAGCGCGTCGCGCTCGAGCGCAGCCTGCTTTATCCCGAAAATTCCGCCGGCCGCCGGATGCAGACCGAATTCATCGCGGTGCCGCAGGATTTCACCGTCGGGCAGGCGATCGACTACATGCGCGAGACGCCGGATCTGCCAGACCGTTTCTACGAGATCTATGTCGTCGACAGGGACCAGCATTGGCAGGGCGCGGTCTCGCTCGACGTCCTGCTCCGTGCCCGTCGTCCCGTGGCGCTTGCCGAGCTGACCGACGAGGATCGCCGCCGCGTCTCCGTCCTGGAGGACCAGGAGGAGGTGGCGCGCATGTTCGGCAAGTACAATCTCGTCGCCGCGCCCGTGCTCGACACCCAGGACCGCCTGGTCGGCGTCATCACCGTCGACGACGTCGTCGACGTGATCGAGGAGGAGGCGGACGAAGACCTGAAGGCGCTCGGCGGCGTCACCAGCGATGAAGAACTCTCCGACACCGTGTTCACGATTGCGCGCGCGCGGTTCAACTGGCTGCTGGTCAATCTCGCCACCGCCTTTCTCGCATCCTCCGTGCTCGGCCTGTTCGAGGGCCAGCTCGAGAAGATGGTCGCGCTCGCGGTGCTGGCGCCGATCGTCGCAAGCCAGGGCGGCAATGCCGCGACCCAGACCATGACGGTCGCGGTGCGCGCGCTTGCGACGCGCGAGCTCGGCTCCTCCAACGCCTGGCGCGTGGTGATACGCGAAGGCATGGTCGGGCTCGTCAACGGCCTTGCCTTCGCCGTGATCACGGGCATCGCGGCGGTGGCCTGGTTCAAGATCCCGGGCCTCGGCATCGTCATCGGGCTGGCGATGGTGTGCAACCTCATCGCCGGCGCGCTCGGCGGCATCCTGATCCCGATGGCGCTCGAACGTGTCAGGGCCGATCCGGCCGTGGCCTCGGGCACGTTCGTCACGACGGTGACCGACGTCGTCGGCTTCTTCTCCTTCCTTGGCATCGCGACGCTGTGGTTCGGGTTGAGGTAGGGGTGTTCGGACGCATCTCTCCCCGTCATTGCGAGCGCAGCGAAGCAATCCAGAATCTCTCCGCGGAAAGATCCTGGATTGCTTCGTCGCAAGAGCTCCTCGCAATGACGGGGGTTGGGCCGGGGGCACCCTCACTCCCGTGTCCCGGGTTACGGGGCCATCTTTAATCCGAACTTAAGCGACCTGCCGCATCATCGCTCCGCTTGGGGGAATGAACATGCGGTTGCGGCTGAAGGCGGACGGACGGGTCGTCGAGTTGCGGGATGGACAGGAATTTCCGGTCCAGCCGTCGGCCAATGCTGCGCAGGGCGACACCAGCTCGCTCGCGGTGCGCGACTTGCGCCGCCGCGCCTGCCTGACCCAGATGGAGTTCGCCGCCAAGCTCGGCGTTCCCGTCGAGACCATCCGCAACTGGGAGCAGGGCAAGCGCGCCCCGCGGGGACCGGCCCGCGCGCTGCTCGCCGTGATCGCGCATGCGCCGGATACGGTGTTCCAGGCGCTCGCCAAAGCCTGACGTCAAGTCGTGACGTCGAGGTCTGACGCGAACCTCCCGTTAGCATTGCCCTGAAGATCCGGCCCGGCGGCCGGCGTCGTCCGTTGGCAGTGTCACGGACGGGGTCCATAATGACGCCTGGACGATGATTTGGGGCGATCGCAACAGAGAGGATTCCTCATGCTGTTCGTCGAGGCCAACGGCGCAAGGATACCGGCGATCGGGCTCGGGACCTGGGAGCTGAGCGGGCGCACCTGCGCCCGCGTGGTCGAGCAGGCGCTGCGGCTCGGCTATCGCCACATCGACACCGCGCAGGTCTACGACAACGAGCGCGAGGTCGGTGACGGCTTGCGCGGCTCCGGCGTGCGCCGCGACGACATCTTCCTCACTACGAAGGTCTGGACCAACCATTTCGCGCCCCACGATCTCGAACGCTCGGTCAAGGAGAGCCTCGCCCGGATGCGGCTCCCGTCCGTCGATCTCCTGCTCCTGCACTGGCCCAATTCGCATGTGCCGCTGGAGGAGACGCTGGGTGCGTTGTCGCATGCCAAGCGGATGGGCCTGACCCGCCACATCGGCGTTTCCAACTTCACGGTGGCGCTGACCGAGCAGGCGGTGGCGCTCTCGCCGGAGCCGCTGGTCTGCAACCAGGTCGAATATCATCCTTATCTCGACCAGACGAAGGTGAGGGCGACCTGCAACCAGCACGGCCTCGCGCTGGTCGCCTACAGCCCGATCGCCAAGGGTCGCATCAAGACAGATCAGACGCTCGCGGCGATCGGCCGCGCACATCGCAAGACACCGGCGCAAATCTGCCTACGCTGGCTAGTGCAACAGAACGTGTCCGCGATCCCGCGCACCTCGCGCGTCGAACGGTTGTCGGAAAACATCGATATCTTCGATTTCGAGCTCTCTGACGACAAGATGGCCGAGATCGCTGCGCTGGCCAATCCCAAGGGCCGCCTGACCGATTTCGGCTTCGCGCCGAAATGGGATTGAGGGGGCACCGCGGTATGCTAACAGCAGGGCGGCAACCCAAGATCGGTCGATGGAACTGCGGAAGATCATACGGACGGACATTGCAGCGTCGGCGATCGCGCATCTGACGCTGGTGGCGCTGATCATCGTGATCAGCGAAGTCCGTCCGTTCCACGCCGCAGCGCCCGAGGCCGTTTCGGTCGACATCGTCACGCCGGAGCAGGTGAAGCAGGAGGAGGAAAAGGCCGAGGAGAAGGCTCAAGAGGAGGCGAAGGAGAAGCCGCCGGAGCCGAAACCCGACCTGAAATTGCCGAAGCTGGATTTCACCGACAAGGACAAGGCGGAAGCGGCGTCAAAGCCTGCGGCCAAGCAGCAGGCGTCGCCTGAACCTGAGAAGCCGACGCAACAGAAGCAGCCGCAGCCGCAACCCTCACAGGCGCCGAAGCAGCGCGAGGCCAACGTCCAGCCGCAGCCTCAACAACCGCAGCCGTCGCAACAGCCGCAACCGCAATCGCAGACGATGCCGCAACCGCCGCTTCAGGCGATGCAGCCGTCGCCGACACCGCAGCCTCCGATGCAGCCGCCGCCACCAGCGATGCCGCAGCCGCAGGCCGCGCCGCCGCCGGCGTATCAGGCACCGGAGCCGGACGTCACCGTCAAATACGGCGTCATGCTGGGCCTGCCGCCTGAATTGCCGACGGATTTGCCGAAAGACGCGCCCAGGGACGATGGCGGCGACGCCAAGGATTCAATCGCGGCCAAGCTGCCGGCCGAAGTCATCGCCGCGCTTCGTCGCCATTTGCGAAGCTGCGCCAGGCTGCCGGCCGGGGTCAGCCCGACCGACTCCGTCAACATCAAGCTGCGCACGCTGTTCGCCACCAATGGAACGCTGGCGCGCGAGCCGATCCTGATCGAAGCCCCGCCATCCGCGAAGGGCGTGGCCCTCGTCAAGTCCGCGATGGCCGCGCTCCAGGCCTGCCAGCCCTACAAGATGCTGCCGGCCAATCTGTACGACGAATGGAAGATCTTAGATCTGCCATTCAGCCCACGGGATTTCGGCGGATCGTAGCCCGGATGGAGCGCAGCGCAATCCGGGGTCGCTGTTGCGCCGCGAGGACGCGAAGGTGCGTCTGCGAGTGGAGACGCGAATGAGCGCACGACGGCGATGCATTTTGGTCCGTCGCTGCGCTCGCAATGACGAGGAGGAGAGTGAGAGCGCATCAATGACCGCGCTTCAGCCCCTCGCCACCCTCCACCGCCTCCGGCGCCATCGCCGCCCAGGCACTCGACGCGAACTGCCGTCGCCACGTCACCACCACCACCACCGCCGCCGTGGTCACGAACAGCACCCAGGGGCTGACGAACCAGCCGAGATAGCCGAGCGCGAAGAAGAAGGCGCGCTGGCCGCGGTTGAAATGGCGGCCGGCGGATTCGAACAGGCGAGAGGTCCGGATGACATGAGCTTCGGCTTCGGGCGTGTCGCGCCGGTCGGCCGGCGGCATGCCGCCGAACAGGATCGCGACATAGTTGAACAGGCGATAGGCCCAGGCGAATTTGAAGAAGGCGTAGACGCAGATCAGCACCAGGCCGACGCATTTCAGTTCCCACAGCGCCGGCGTGGGGCTGAGGTCGATCGGCAGCTTGCTCAGGATCGCGATCGCGTCGTTGGTCGCGTGCAGCAGCGCCAGCGCGCCGCCGAGCGCGAACAGGCTGGTGGAGGCGAAGAAGGCGGTGCCGTTCTGGAGCGAGGCCATGATCTGCATGTCGACCATGCGGGTGTCGCGGTCGAGCAGGCGGCGGACCCAGACCTCGCGATAGCGGTTCATGCGCGCCGACAGGCTGTCGCGGCCATAGGCTGAGTGCTCCAGCGTCAGGGCATAGACCAGCCATTCGATGATGAAGAAGCCGACCGCCGTGATGTCGACCCAATGCCTGCTCATGTCGCTCTCCTCGCGCGGATCGCAACGATTGCCACGCATGCATTGGCACGGCAACGATTGATTGGGGGCAGGCGATGGCGCTAAAAGCAGCGCATCCAGAGCACGCAGGGAAGGACCAGCGACATGGCAGCGCTCAAGCTCGCGATCGGCAACAAGAACTACTCGTCATGGTCGATGCGGCCATGGCTCGCACTGCGTGCTAACGACATCCCGTTCGTCGAGACCGTCATTCCGCTCTACACGGACAATCCCGCGGACAAGGATCAGATCCTGTCCTTCAGCCGCGCCGGCAAGGTGCCGGTACTGGTCGACGGCGACATCACGGTGTGGGATTCGCTCAGCATCATCGAGTACGTCGCCGAGCGCTACCCGGAAGTGAAGCTGTGGCCCGACGATGTCGCCGCCCGCGCCCACGCCCGTTCGGTGTGCGCCGAGATGCATTCCGGCTTCATGGCCTTGCGCAACGAATGCGGCATGAACCTGCACCGCCCCGTGGGCGCCGTGACGCTGTCGGCGGATGCCAAGGCCAACATCGCGCGCGTGCAGGAGATCTGGCGCGAGTGCCGGGCGCGCTACGGTGCCAGGGGTCCGTTCCTGTTCGGCCGCTTCGGTGCGGCGGATGCGATGTACGCCCCGGTCGTGCACCGTTTCCGCACCTATGCGATCGAGGTCACACCGGAGACAAAGGCCTACATGGACACGATGATGGCGCTGCCGGCGTTCCAGGAGTGGACGCGCGACGGGATCGCCGAAACGCTTCGCATCGCGAAGTTCGAGGACGCCTAACCCGCGAATGTGATCGGGCGCCGCTTGACGATGAGTAAGCCGGCGGCGCTCAATCTTGGTAAGGGCAACAAGAGGGCACGGCCATGGGAATCCTGGACTCGCTGGAGAACAACCCCGCGCTTCGCAGCGCGCTCGGCCAGCTCGGTGCCGCCGTCTTGCCCGCCGTGCTGAACGAGGTGCTCGGCAGCAACAATCAGGGCGGCCTCAGCGCGATCGTCGCCAAGCTCCAGCAGTCCGGCTTCGGCGACCAGGTCAAATCCTGGCTCGGCAACGGCCAGAACCTGCCGATCTCGGCCGACCAGCTCCGTGCCGTGCTCGGCAGCGACACGGTCCGCCAGCTTGCCGCCCGCTATAACATCCCGGTCGACCAGCTCGGCCAGATCCTTGCCCAGGAACTGCCCAAGGCGGTGGACCACGCGAGCCCGGACGGCCATTTGCCCCATACCGCCTGAAGGGGGCGGTTCCGGCGGCATCATCGGCTAGCCGGTTCGCCGATTATCGTCCTGAAAACACTGCGGGATTAGCCCATTAGCCAGGCCTGCATACCGCTGGCCAAAACGCCGCATCGCGTGCTATAGAGCGGGCCGGGTTTTCAGCCGGTCCGTCGCAGTGGGACCCTGGGCACGGCCGGCGCTGTTTGAGTGATGGAGATGGGCGTTGAAGCATAAATTCCCCGTGGGAACGCGCGTGTTGTTCACTGCCAGCAACGTCGCGCGCCCGGCTGCGAGTGGCGCATACGAGATCATCCGCCTGCTGCCGACGGACGGCGACGACTGCCAGTACCGGATCAAGAGCTCGACCGAAGCCTTCGAACGCGTCGCCAAGGAAAGCCAGCTCGCTCAATCCTGACGGATGACGGTGCCGCGCGTTGACATCGCGGACGAATTTGCTTCGCTCGCCGTCAAAAGGCCCCCTTCGCCTCGACAAGGTGAGCCGGGGGCAGTTGCCGAGTCGCGGTGCTAGCTTTGACCATTCGCGCATTGCTCGCGTGAGGGGACGTCGCGCATGAACTGGGCATCGGCCACTTCGTTCGACCAGATATGGCATTCGCAGGGCCTTGCGATGTGGATGACCTTGGCCGCCGCCGGCTTCTTCGGACTGATTCTCCTGGTTACGGTGCTGCGCGCCGAAAGGTCGGTTGCCAACGGCGCGCTGACTGTCATCGCGCTGCTTGCCATTGCCATCGCGCTGGCCGCCACCGAGCGTGCATACGGTCCGGCGGAGCAGGCCGCCCCGGTCGAGGCGCGCACGCAGACGGCGGTCATCGCCAGCCTGCCGGCGCTGTCCTGTCTCGACGATCTCGCCGGCAACGCCGTGGCGATTGGCTGCGAGAAGGCGCTGTTCGGCTCGCCTGACGCGGCGGCTGCGGCCGTCTCCTACACCGCCGCCCGGATCGACCGGCTGACTGCGCTCGGCGACGCCGCGACCGCCGAGAAGAGCCTGACGCTGGACATGAAGGTGTTGCGCAAGGCGCTGGAGCATGATCGCTACGGCCTCGTCGCGCAGGTGCTGGTCGCGCGCGACGGCTGCACGCAGTTCGACTGCCCCGCCTTCCGCTCCCTGACCGATCAGCAGCGGGTCGCTGCCAACATGGATTCCCATCTCTACGACACGCTGGTCGCGCGCTATGCGCCGACCTGGAACGCGCCCGCAACGGGACCGGCGATGCCAGCGATGCCGGCCACTGCGGCGCTAGCCGGGATGCCGCCGTCGATGCCAACGGGCAAGCCGACCAATGCTGAGTTCCCGAGCGCCTCATCGACGCCGCCGGTGAGCATCATGAATCCGGAGCCGCCCACGGCGTCGGCGCGCCAGGCGGCGCCAGGCGCAGCGTCGGCGCCGCGCGCGTCCGCTCCGACCTCAACGCAGGCCGCAGCTCCAGCGGCGCCGGCTGCGAAGAAGCCGCCTGCGCCGAAGGCCGCGCGTGCGCCGGCCGCAGCACCGGTTCCGCTCGCGCCGCCGCCTCCGGCCCCGGCTCCCGCGGCTGCGGATAACGAATAGTTCGGCATTCCAAATGCGTGGCCGCCCGGCTAATGCTGGGGCATGCCGCTACACCTGATCAAGCTCGCCGTCGGCTGCGACTCCGTCAAGGAATTGAAGGGGTGGGTCGCCGAACGGATGCAGACCGCCAAGAAGAAGGGTCTGCCGCAACATCACATCCACATTACCCGCATGGTGCCCAAGCGCGACGCCGAGATCCTGTCGGGCGGATCGCTCTACTGGGTGATCAAGGGCGAGATCGCCGCGCGTGAAAAGATCATCGGCATCGAGCCGTTCCGCGACAAGGACGGCATCGGCCGCTGCCGGATCGTGATGCAGCCGAAGGTGATCATGGTATCGCCGCGGCCGATGCGCCCGTTCCAGGGCTGGCGCTATCTCACCGACGATTCCGTGCCGTCCGATCTCGGCAAGTCGGCCGCCGGCTCGATCGCGGCGATGCCGGAGCCGATGCGGCGCGAGCTGCGCGATCTCGGACTGCTCTGACGCGGCCGTCTACGGCGGCGTGACGATGTGCAGCCGCGCCCAGTCTGCGGGCGGCATCACGATCGGACGTCCACCGTCGCCAATGGCGTCGACCATGTCGACCAGCTCGGGCTCGACGCCCATCTCGAGCAGGTACTTGCGATACTGCTCGCCAAAGATCACGGTCAGGCTCTCGCGCTGGTCGGGCGCCACGTTGGGCGCGCGCCGGTTGCGGATGGAGCGGCCGGTCAGCACCACCGTGGCACCTTGCGGGAGACTGCGATGCACGCCGCCGGCGAGCATGAGGACGCATGCGAAATCGCAGGCCGGATCCGGCAACGTCACCTTGGCGTCGAGCGGCCTGCCCGGGCGCTTCAGCGTAAAACAGTCTGCTTCCGGCTTGCCGGTGCAGGCCTCGACCTCGGTCGCACCGACCGTGGCATCCAGGCCGCGGTCGCGCAGGATGCGGCCCATGCTGACCGCGACATTGAGGTTGGAGCCGCCCCAGCTATGGATGACGAGCGGCAGCTTGTGACCGACTTGGCGATCGAGGATCGCGATCAGCCGCTTGTAGCTGTCCCATTGCACCGTGCCCTCGGCCGCGATCCAGTCAGAGCAGCCCGGCCCGCAGGCACCGGCAGGGCCGTGGGCGACATAGAAGATCATCGCGTCCGGCGGCGACCCATACAGGCCGATCGGCTGGCGCTGTTGTGCTTGCGCGGCAGTGGCGGCGACGAGCGCCAGCACGCCGCTCACGATCATTGTGCGGATGGATGACATGCCCTGCCGGTCGGCTCGCTTCCTCATGCCGATCATCCATCCGGGCGGGGGGGCGCGCAAGATCGGCGCGGGCGTTCACACCGCGATATTGTCGATCAGCCGGGTCGTGCCGAGCTTGGCCGCCACCAGGATCCGCAAAGGGCCGTCCTTGCGCGAGAGGACCGGCGCCAGCGTCTCGGCATGGCGCGCCTCGAAATAGTCCAGCGCAAAGCCGGCCGCTGTGATCATCCCGGCGCCGCGCGCCATCGCAGCTGCGATCGCTTCGCCGGCGCGGATGCGCCCGGCGCTGTCCTTCATGGCGCGGTAAAGTGTGGTCGCGGTCAGCCGTTCCTCCGGCGAGAGATAGACGTTGCGCGAGGACATCGCGAGCCCGTCGCGCTCGCGCACCGTGCCGGAGCCGGTCACCTTGACGCCGAGATCGAGGTCGCGCGCCATCTGCGTCACCACCCGCAGCTGCTGAAAGTCCTTCTCGCCGAAGATCGCGACATCCGGCCGGCACTGCGTGAACAGCTTGCCGACGACGGTGGCGACGCCGCCGAAGAAGTGCGGCCTGAAGCGGTCCTCCAGGCCGGCCAGCGCCGGTCCCTCCGGTACGATGCGGGTCGCAAAGCCCTCCGGATACATCGCCTCGACCCCCGGGTGCCAGACGATGTCGACGCCCTCGGCTTCGAGCTTGGCGATGTCGGCCTTCCAGGTCCGTGGATAGGCGCCGAAGTCCTCGGTCGGGGCGAACTGCGTCGGGTTGACGAAGATCGACACCACGACGCGACTCGCGCGCCGCTTGGCGAGGCGCACTAGCGACACATGCCCGTCATGGAGCGCCCCCATGGTCGGGACCAGCGCGATCGTGGCCTTTCGCTTGCGAAGATTGTCGACGGCGCGTCGCAGGGTGGGGACCGTGCGGGCGATCAAGGGGCTTCGTGACATCAGGACTCGACTGGGTTGGATTGGGAGGTGGGCGCGTCCCGGCGCCCGGCCGGCTAACCTTAACAAGCGGCGATCGTGGACGCCATGCATGCGGATGCGGCACAGCATCCCGCGCGCGGCCGCGCACGACGTCGCGACGGTGTGGGCCGGATCACGGACGAGAGAAGGCGCCGCGATTCATGTTGAAGAACTGGCGCGCTGCGATTTGCATTTGCTGTCACGCATTTCACTTGACCGCAGACGCGGCCAACTCGAAGATATTCGTCAGGGGTGTTGAGGATCGCAATGCTTGTGCAGGCTAGCCAAGGCCAATCCGGCGCGGCGCATGTCGTCGTGCTCGGCAACGAGAAAGGCGGCTCCGGCAAGTCGACCACCGCCCTGCACATCGCGGTCGCGCTGCTGAAGGCCGGCCAGCGCGTCGCCACCATCGACCTCGACTGCCGTCAGCAGAGCTTTACCCGCTACATCAGCAACCGTTCCGCCTGGGCGCGCCGCACCGGCCTCGGCCTCGAGCTGCCGGTGCATCGCTGCATCAAGCTCGGCGAGACCATGCAGATCGCCGAGAACGAGAACTCCGAGTTCCTGCAATTCATGGAGGCGGTCTCGGCGGTCGAGAGCAGTTTCGACTTCATCGTCATCGATACGCCCGGCACCGACAGCTACCTGATGCGCCTTGCGCACTCGATGGCCGACACGCTGGTCACGCCGATCAACGACAGCTTCCTCGATTTCGACGTGCTCGGCACCGTCGATCCCGCCAACTATGCGGTGACGGGCGAGAGCCACTATGCCGAGATGGTGCGGGATGTCAGGCGCAAGCGGCGCCAGCTCGACGGCTCCAGCACCGACTGGATCGTCGTGCGCAACCGCCTGTCGATGCTCGGCTCCCGCAACAAGCAGCTCGTCGCCGAGGGCCTCAAGGATCTGTCGCTGCGGCTCGGCTTCCGCTACGTCGACGGCTTCGCCGAGCGCGTCGTCTATCGCGAATTTTTTCCACGCGGCCTGACCGCGCTCGACGAGATCGACGAGGCCACGCTCGGCATGCGGCCCAATCTTGGCCATCTCACTGCGCGGGAAGAGGTGACGGGCCTGCTCCGACAGCTCAAGCTGCCGCTCGACGAGCGCGGCCGCCGGCGTGCGGCAAATCGCGCCGAGTGGTTCAGCCAGGTCGACAAGCCGCTTGAGGTCCACGACATCCTCGGCGCCTGAGGCGGTATAAAGCTACTTTCAGTCGCCCTGAGCGGTCGGTTCGCAGGGGAACCGGGCCGGCGTTCGGTCGTTTTAACCCTGCATTCACTGCGAAATTGAACCCAATCGAGACTGGTTGCGTCGGATGGTGACCTGCACCTCACGTAGCCGTCCGAGAACGGGATGCCCAACAAACGTGTGCGACGCACAATGAAAGGGCTGCCAGTTCACAATATTTGGCCTTCCTGTCACGCCGCTGTGACATATATTAGGGAATAGGCGACCAGGGGCCGAAGAGCCCCGGAACAACACGATTTTCAACAGGGATTCAGGCCGCAAGAGCCTGAGGCTGAGGACGAAAATGAAGCGTGGAATTGCCGTTCTGGTTTCGGTCAGTGCCCTCTGCGGCGTCGCCTATTTCACGGCGAGCAAGTGGGCCATCAAGCACGAGACCATCACCTTCTACGACGCCTCGCGCGACAACCGTCCCGTGCCTGTCGATATCGCGGTCCGCCGCGACAAGGAAATGCAGGCCAACGCCGGCATGATCACGCTGCCGGTCGCCGTGATCAATCACGGCAACACTGTCAAGAATACCGAGTACGGCTTCCTCGCCAACATCTTCGCGGCGCGCGGCTATATGGTCGTGAGCCCGCAGCATGATTTGCCGACAGATCCGCCGATGGTGACCAAGCCCGGCGAGCTCTATGTCGGCCGGCTGCCGCAGATCCTGCGCGGCGTTGCCAACATCCATCTCGCCATGCAGGAGATGAAGAAGGTTCAGCCCAACGCCGACTACGACAGGGTGACGATGGTCGGCCACTCCATGGGCGGCGACATCACGATGTATTTCGCCAAGCAGTATCCGGATGAGGTCAAGAAGGTCGTCACGCTCGACAATCTGCGGGTGCCCTTCGTCACTGCCGGCAAGTTCAAGATCCTGTCGTTCCGCTCGCAGGATCCGCAGTTCAAGACCGACGCCGGTGTGATCCCGACCGATGAGGAATGCGAGAAGGCCGGCATTCAGGTCGTGAAGACCGAATTCCAGCATAACGACATGCGCGATACCGGTCCGGATGCGGCCAAGAACTCGATCCAGGGCATGCTCGACAAGTTCCTGAACGACTCCGACAGCGCGGTGGCGCCCGTCGATACGCGTTCGGCCCCGCCGAAGATCCTGGAGCCCGGTCCGGTTGCTCTGATGGCGCCCGCCAAGAGCTGAACCCGACAAGAGCTGAGCCCGACACCGCTCCGATCGTCATCACGACTTCAAAGCCTCCGCCGGCATCGGCCGCGGAGGCTTTGCACATTGACCGGGCAGCATGCGCTATCCACATTAGTCGCTCACGCAAGAAGCGAGCAGGGATGCCCGGCGAACCCGTCAAACCGCGTGGCCGTGATGCCGTCTCGAGAGAGGCTGGCGGCGCGCTGCCCCAAGCCAGCACTTCGGAGGACATCGCCGCGTTCGTCGCCAAGGCGCGTGCGCTGTCGCCGCATGCCCCTGGCGCGAAGGGGCGGCTGATTTTCGCGCTGGATGCGACGATGAGCCGGCAGCCGACCTGGGACATGGCCTGCGCGCTCCAGGCGGACATGTTCCGCGAGGCCGCAGCCATCGGCAGTCTCGACATCCGGCTCGTCTACTATCGCGGTTTCAATGAGTGCCGCGCCACGGGCTGGATCTCGGACAGCGCCAGGCTCGCGACGTTGATGAGCAAGATCGACTGTCGCGGCGGCGACACCCAGATCGGCAAGGTGCTGAGCGACGTCCGGCGCGAGGCGGTCGCTTCGGGCGTGCGTGCCGTCGTCTTCGTCGGCGATGCCATGGAGGAGCAGCTCGACGAGCTCTGCGCCAAGGCCGGCGAGCTCGGCATGCTCAAGGTCCCCGTGTTCGTGTTTCAGGAAGGCGGCGACGCCGTGGCCGAGCATGCCTTTCGCGAAATCGCGCGGCTGACCGGCGGGGCTTGGTGCCGGTTCGATCCCGGCGCGGCAGCGCAGCTCCGTGAGCTGTTGCGGGCAGCCGCGGCCTATGCCGCCGGCGGTCGCGAGGCGCTGCTGAAATTGGCGCAAAGCGCGAGCGGCGCGGCGAAGTTGATCGGCCAGATGAAGTAGCGCCGGCGCGGTCTATGCGGAACGAGGACACCATGCATTTTGACGATCGGGCGACTATAATCCGGCCATGACCCTGATCGCCGGCGCCGTCGCCGTTATCACGCTTTATCTGCTGCTCCAGATGTTCCGCTCCGCCAATCCGGCGGTGCTGGCGCGCGCCATCAAGTTCGGTGGTGGCGTGGTGGCGCTCGCGGTCGCAGCGTTCACGGGCCTGCGGGGCGAACTGGCGGTGGCGATCCCGCTCGGGATCTTCGGCGCCGGGCTCCTCGGCTGGACGCCGCTGGCGAACGCCGGCTTCGGCAATATCGGGGGGCTGTTCGGCGGCGGCGCAACGCGCGCGTCCGGACAGGCCTCGCGGGTGCGCTCGCAATTCCTGGACATGCGGCTCGACCACGATTCCGGCCAGCTCAAAGGCCAGATCGTCGCCGGGCCTCACGCCGGGCGCGATCTCGACGAGTTCGATCTCGCCGGCCTGCTGGCGATGGCTCCGGCGTTCGACGCCGAGAGCGTGGCCCTACTTGAAAGCTATCTGGACCGCCGGTTTCCCGCCTGGCGTCAGAACGCGCAGGGCGATGCGGCAGGGCGGCAGCGCCGCACGGCGCCGAGCGGCAAAATGACGGCGGAGGAAGCCTATCAGATCCTTGGCTTGCAGCCGGGCGCGGGACGTGACGACATCAGCAGGGCTCACAAGTCCCTGATGAAGAAACTCCATCCCGACCAGGGGGGCTCGACGTATCTCGCCGCCCGTGTGAACGAGGCCAAGGATACTCTGCTTCGTACGCATAACGGCTAACTCCGGCACTACGCTACAAACGCCCGTACCGCGTGAACTCCGCTTGCTCTGTTTGCCGTCGCCCAGATGCCCGCCATTGCCGGCGTGGTCGATCCCTTGCGTAAAAATTTAACCGTAAATTGTTGACGAGAAGTTGTCGCGGAACTGACTTTGTCTGACCGCGTCCCCAAAACAAAAATGCCCGCGCAAGGCGCGGGCATTTTGTTTGGGGCGGGTCCGATAGATCAGTTGCGGACGGTGATGCAGGAGATGTCGGCGCGCTTGAGGGCGCGGCAGACGGCCTCGGCTTGGTCCCGCTCGAGCCCGGCGAAGCGGGCCCGGTAAAGCTTGCGATTGTCCTTGGCGACGACCTCGGTGAACGGGTCGGCCTTGCTGAGCAGGCCGCGGGCCGAGCTGCGTGCGGCGTCGATACGCTGCTGAGCCTCGTTCTCGCTCTCGAGCGCGCCGACCTGGACGATCCAGCCGCTATGGGTGACGACGGGCTTGGTGGTGGCACTCATCTGGATCGGCTGCGGGGCAGGATCGGCCGAAGCGAGCTTCGCGGTCGTGGGGGCAGGGGCCGCAGCGGTTGTGGCCGGCAGCACGCCCAGGATGCCGTTGCCGGTGCCGAAGCCCGCCGGCTGACGGGGCATCTCGGTGCGGGCGATCTCGGCCTTCGGCGCGTCCGGCTGGCTCGCCGTCTCGGGCCTGTTGATGAGATCGGCCCGGGCGACCACGGCGCCGGAGGTTTCCGCGACGTCGGAGCGGGCCGCAATTGTGCTGGTGACCTGCGGTGCGACCTGAGCCGGGGCGGCGGAGGCGACCTTCACGGCGCCGGCCTTGACCTGAACCGTCTTCACCCGGACCGGCTTCATCGGCTCGGACGAGCCGGGGATGATGGAGAGCGGCTGGCTCGAGATCACACCATTGGTGAGCGGCGCGGGCTCGATCTTGGATTCAGTCTGCCGAACTTCAGGTTTGGCCTGAGCCGGCGGCATCGCGGCCGTCGCAGCGGCAAGGGTGGACAGGCGCGCAGCCAGACGCGACGGGGCGGCCTCGGGAGCGGCCGCAGCCTGAACCTGCGGAGCGGGGCGGGCCGGGGTCTCCGATGCATCGGCAACGTCGGTATTGGCGTCAGCGCCGTTGCGCTCGGTGACGGCGACGACGGTGTGGGTGGTCGCGCCCTTATCGAGGTTCTCCGCGAGCAGGTTGCGCATGATGGCGTCGCGCGAGCCGCCGCTGCGGCCGCCGAGCACCACACCGATCAGATGGCGGTTGCCGCGGCGCATCGAGGTCACGAGGTTGAAGCCGGAGGCGCGGGTGTAGCCGGTCTTGATGCCGTCCACGCCCTCGACGCTGCCGAGCAGATGATTGTGATTCCGGATCGACTGTCCGCGCCAATTGAACGTCGAGGTCGCGAAGTAGCGGTAGTAGCGCGGGAAGCGCTCCTGGATGGCGCGGCCGAGCGTGGCCTGGTCGCGCGCGGTCGTGACCTGCTCGTCGTTGGGAAGGCCGTTGGCGTTGCGGTAGACCGTCTTCGACATGCCGAGCGAGCGCGCCTTGCGCGTCATCATCTGGGCGAAGTCGTCCTCGTCGCCGGCGATCGCTTCCGCGATCACAACGGCCGCGTCGTTGGCCGAGCGGGTGACGAGACCCTTGATCGCGTCCTCGACGCGGATGGTCTGACCGGCACGCAGGTTCAGCTTGGTCGGATCCTGATCGGCGGCGTGCTGCGACACCGGCATCTCGGTGTCGAGCTTCATCTTGCCGGACTCGAGGCGCTCGAACAGCAGATAGAGCGTCATGATCTTGGTCAGCGAGGCGGGGTGGCGAATTCCGTCGGGGCTCGTTGCCTGGAGCACGGAGCCGGAATTGCCGTCGACGATGATCGATGCGAATTTCGGGCTGGAACTCTCGGACACATCGCGCTGCACCCGGTGGTGCGCGTAGTGGCGGCGGTGACGCCGTGCCTCGGCAGCATCCGTGAAGATGATTACGGTGGTGACCGTAAGAAGCCCGAAAACGCCAACCCGCGCCAAGCGCGAGGAAGACAAGTTTTTACGAAGCATGAAACCCCGTCCCCGTTTCTGACTTGATCACCGGCTCGTGGGGCGAAATTGTGCCCACTGGACCCGGGATCATTACCTGCTCAGGCTGTCCCTCCGCTGGTGTTCGCTGCGGGGGACGTTGGGCCTGAGCCGCTGTTCTGGCTAAGGTGGTGTTCTCAAACGGCTTTTGACCGTTCGCGGAAGATGAACACGTCCAGGGAATCAGGGTAGGGGTCCGCGGTTTCCAAAAGCTTAAGGAACCCTTGCGGGAAACCCCGGGAATCTCCGAGATTTGCATCGAATTTTGTGCGTCGCACAAGATTCTTGACTTTTTTGTGCGTTGCACTATTTTTGGGCGAAGTCAGGGAGCCGGGGCTTCCGGACGAGAGCCAGGGAAAAGGATTCCGAAATGTTCAAGGTTGAAGACTTTCAGAGCTACGGGAAAGAGCAGTTCGAGCAGTGCGTTGCTTCCGCGACCTCGATGCAGCACGGCCTCCAGGCGATCGCCAGCGCGTATGGCGACTACACCAAGAAGTCGTTCGAAGACACCAAGTCCTTCGTCGAGAAGCTTTCCGGCGTGAAGTCGCTGGACAAGGCCGTGGAAGCGCAGACCGACTTCGCCCGTTCCGCCTACGAGACCTTCGTTGCGGAATCGCAGAAGATCGCCGGCCTCTACAGCGACCTCGCCAAGCAGGCGTTCAAGCCGGTCGAGACCGTCGTGTCGAAGTTCACCCCGGCCGCCAACTAACGCTTTCTGGAAGTCCTGGAATCAAAAAGCCCGGCTGATGCAGTCGGGCTTTTTTTGTTCGTGCGAGCTGGTCTGGATTACTTCGCGACGCGCAGCTTGGAGATCTGCGTGAGGATGTTCTTGAACGCATCGGACGTGTCGGACGACTTCATGATCATCTGGAAATTGCCATTGGTCGCGCAGTCCTGCAGCACCTGCGATTTGGCGTCCTTGCTGTTGATGTTGACCTGGATCGTGAAAATCGTGACCGGGTTTGCCGTGTCGCCCTTGATGTTCTGGCAAAGGATTTCCTGGCGGTCGTCGATGCTGGACTGGGTCGTGCTCCAGCGGTTCTGGGTGTTCAAGCCGTCGGACAGCAGCACGATGTAATCCTTGTAGACGTAGTTGCTGGCTTTGGGCGGTGCCGCGATCGGTCCGTTGGTCGTACTGAGGGATTGCCATCCCCACGCGAGGCCCACGGCCTGGTTGGTATTGCCGCTCGGGGCCATCGCGGTGATCTGGTCCTTCAGCGTCTGCCACTGGTTGCTCATCGGAAAGACGGTGGCCGGAAGGCAGCCCGACCACTGCTCCGCATAGAATTTCGTAGATGGGGTTCCGCTGCCCGAGGCCGGGTCAGTGTTCTTGGTGTCGTAGTCCTGATCGCGATCGTTGACGCAGCCGGTCCAGGTGTTGTGCCCGGGGGCTGCTGCCGCCGTTGCCGCAGTGCCGTCGCCGCGCCAGAGGTGACAAATCTTGCTCGAGCCGCTGCCCGTGCAGGTGCAGCTCGTGTTCGATCCGCAGCTTGCGCTCGAGCCGGTGACGGTCGTGTAGCAGCCGTTGTAGTAGATACCGGACTTGCCCGCGAGCTTATGGCCGCTGTCCACGCTGGGACAGATATACCCGGCATAGGTGCCGGTCGACGGTATCGTGCTGACGCTGCTGGCGCCGCTCAACGTTGCGGGCCGGTCCATGCAGGTGAAGCCCTGGCTGCTGTTCGTGAAGGGGCAGTTCGATCCGCCGACGGCCGAATTGAAGCTGTTGGACTTGTTGTTGACGAGGATCGGAGGCTCGGCCTCCCACTCCGTCCAGTTGATCCACGACGCGCCAACATTGGTGGTGTCGACGTTGACGTCCTTCGAAAACGGGATGATCGAGATGTAGACGTCGCCGGTCTGCTTGTTGTAGCCCGACAGCGTGTCGATCATGTCCTTGGCCGCGGTCTGCATGGCGGCCATCTTGCCATTCTGGGCCATCGATCCCGTGTTATCCAGGATCATCGCCACCCGCATGCGGGTGTTTCCCCATGCCGATGTCGAGCTTGCGCTGAAATCTAGTGTCGGATAGCCGGCGACCCTCATGAAATCGGTCGGCATGGAGCCGGAGCCGGTGACGACGACGTTCGAGATTCCGTTGGCGTCTTTGGCCGTGTAGGTGGCGTGAATGTCGGCTGTCGACACCGTGCCGGTGTTACCGGTGTAAAGACCGCTGAAATAGGCTTTGGCCTTGGCCTCGATGTCGGCTTCCGTGATGATGCCGTTGGTCAGGTCTTTGGAAACCATCAAGGCTGCGGAGTCCAGCGCGACCTGCAGCGAGCTGCGCGCTTTGACGCCGCGGCCATAATCGATCGCGGCGCCGACGAAGCCCAGCACTGGGACCAGCGCAATGGCGAAGATCACGGCGATATTGCCTTGCTCGGCGCCGGCAAAGCGGGCGAGCTGTCGACCGATACGGCTGACAACGGGCGGGCGAAACATGGCGATCCCCGAGATCTGTGATTTTGCCCGGTTTGACGCCACGCGATTGAACGGCAGGTAACTGGGACCGTAGAAAACCGGAGGTATCGCGCGCGAAGCCGCCGCAGCCGCCTTGACGGCCGGGTTCCTGGTCAAGAGGTTCTAAACGGTGAAGGCGGAAATTTTTGTCAAATCGGTCTGGATTGATTAACCTTGGCCGGGATCGCCCGGACCGGGAATCGGGACTGCTCCGGCCATATCGGCCAGACCGTTGCACGCTTGCGGCGAGCCGGGGGCAGGCCCATATTCCCCACAATCGATCCGGACCTGACCGGAGCGGTTGGAAGCGGCGATCCAACAAGACGGCGCGCCCGTGCAAAGCTCCGAAGGGCGGGGCCGTGCGGCTGACCGTCACTCGCTTCCGTGGGGAATTTGAACGCCTGAGCCATGCCGCACCTGACTTCCAGACTAGACCTGTCCGCGCCAGCCGCTGCCCACGCTCCTCGCATGAGCAATGACGAGAACCGTTCGGGTGGACCGACGGGTCCGAATACCTCTGTCATCACCAAGGTCAAACCGAAGACCAAACGGCCGAACCTGTATCGTGTGCTGATCCTGAACGACGACTACACGCCGATGGAATTCGTTGTTCATGTGCTGGAGAAGTTCTTCCAGAAGGACGTCGAGGCAGCGACCAAGATCATGCTGCACGTCCATCATCACGGCATCGGCGAGTGCGGCGTGTTCACCTACGAGATCGCCGAGACCAAGGTGACGCAGGTGATGGATTTCGCCCGCAAGCACCAGCATCCGCTGCAATGCGTGATGGAGAAGAAATAATCCTCCGCGCGGCGCGTGACGCAGACGCTCGCTGCGCATGTCGCAGTGTGATCGCCGCGTGATGGCCGGCCGACCACCGTGCGAAATCCTGTCTCCGCGCCGATCCTGCCCAACTCGGAACGGGTTTTGCATCGAAAATACGGCAGGCATGTCGCCGCCGAGTCGCGGAACCGGTCTTTCGCCGCGATCTTGTATAACTATATGTGACAAAGGTTGTTGTTGCCTGACCGGGCGATGGCGATCATGATGGTGGGGGCCATAGAGGACGCGAATGCCGACTTTTTCCCAAAGCCTTGAACAATCCCTGCATCGTGCACTGGCGATCGCAAACGAGCGTCATCACCAATACGCGACGCTCGAGCATCTCTTGCTCTCCCTGATCGACGATTCCGATGCAGCCGCCGTCATGCGCGCCTGTAGCGTCGATCTCGACAAGCTCCGCACGAGCCTCGTCAATTATCTTGAGACCGAATTCGAAAATCTGGTGACGGATGGCGCCGACGACGCCAAGCCGACCGCCGGTTTCCAGCGCGTGATCCAGCGCGCGGTGATTCACGTGCAGTCGTCCGGTCGCGAAGAGGTGACCGGCGCCAACGTGCTGATCGCGATCTTCGCCGAGCGCGAGAGCCACGCCGCGTACTTCCTGCAAGAGCAGGACATGACGCGTTACGACGCCGTCAACTACATCAGCCATGGCATCGCCAAGCGGCCCGGCGTCTCCGAGGCGCGCCCTGTTCGCGGCGTCGACGAGGAGACCGAGGCCAAGGGCAACGAGGACGCCAAGAAGAAGGGCGAAGCGCTCGAGACCTATTGCGTCAACCTCAACAAGAAGGCGCGCGACGGCAAGATCGATCCGGTGATCGGACGCAATTCCGAGATCAACCGCGCGATCCAGGTGCTGTGCCGCCGGCAGAAGAACAACCCGCTGTTCGTGGGCGAGGCCGGCGTCGGCAAGACCGCGATCGCGGAGGGGCTTGCCAAGCGCATCGTTGACAGCGAGGTGCCGGAGGTTCTGGCGGCCGCGACCGTGTTCTCGCTGGACATGGGCACGCTGCTCGCGGGCACGCGCTATCGCGGCGACTTCGAGGAACGCCTGAAGCAGGTGCTGAAGGAGCTCGAAGCACATCCCAACGCCATCCTGTTCATCGACGAGATCCACACCGTGATCGGTGCGGGCGCGACGTCGGGCGGGGCGATGGATGCGTCGAACCTGCTCAAGCCGGCGCTTGCCTCGGGCACGATCCGCTGCATGGGTTCGACCACCTACAAGGAATACCGCCAGCACTTCGAGAAGGACCGCGCGCTGGTGCGGCGCTTCCAGAAGATCGACATCAACGAGCCGACGGTCGAGGACGCGATCGCGATCCTCAAGGGCCTCAAGCCCTACTTCGAGGACTACCATCGGCTGAAGTACACCAACGAGGCGATCGAGGCCGCTGTGCAGCTCTCCTCGCGCTACATCCACGACCGCAAGCTGCCCGACAAGGCGATCGACGTGATCGACGAGTCCGGCGCGGCGCAGATGCTGGTGGCCGAGAACAAGCGCAAGAAGACCATCGGCATCAAGGAGATCGAGACCACGATCGCGTCGATGGCGCGGATTCCGCCGAAGAGCGTGTCGAAGGACGACGCCGAGGTGCTCAAGCATCTCGAGCAGACCCTGAAGCGCACCGTGTTCGGCCAGGACAAGGCGATCGAGTCGCTCGCCGCCTCGATCAAGCTGGCGCGTGCCGGCCTGCGCGAGCCGGAGAAGCCGATTGGCTGCTACCTGTTCTCGGGTCCGACCGGCGTCGGCAAGACCGAGGTCGCCAAGCAGCTCGCGGCGACGCTCGGCGTCGAGCTGTTGCGCTTCGACATGTCCGAATACATGGAGCGGCATACCGTGTCGCGCCTGATCGGCGCGCCTCCCGGCTATGTCGGCTTCGACCAGGGCGGCCTGCTCACCGACGGCGTCGACCAGCATCCGCATTGCGTGGTGCTGCTCGACGAAATCGAGAAGGCGCATCCCGACCTCTACAACGTGCTGCTCCAGATCATGGATCACGGCCGGCTCACCGACCATAACGGCAAGCAGGTCAACTTCCGCAACGTGATCCTGATCATGACCACGAATGCGGGCGCGGCGGATCTCGCCAAGCAGGCATTCGGCTTCACGCGCTCGAAGCGGGAAGGCGACGACCACGAGGCGATCAACCGGCAGTTCGCGCCGGAATTCCGCAACCGTCTCGACGCTATCGTCTCGTTCGGCCATCTCAGCGTCGAGGTGATCGGCACGGTGGTCGAGAAGTTCGTGCTTCAGCTCGAGGCGCAGCTCGGCGATCGCGACGTGACCATCGAACTGTCCGAGCCCGCCAAGACCTGGCTGGTCCAGCATGGTTACGACGAGCAGATGGGCGCACGTCCCATGGCCCGCGTGATCCAGGAGCACATCAAGAAGCCGCTGGCCGACGAGGTGTTGTTCGGCAAGCTGAAGGGCGGCGGCCACGTCCGCGTCGTCCTCGTCAAGGACGAGGCCGACGAGAGCAAGGACAAGATCGGCTTCGAGTTCCTCGACGGCCCGGTCACGCCGAAGCAGGAGAAGCTGCCCGGCACCCGCAAGCGTCCGCCGGGCAAGTCCAAGCCGGGCGGTGGTTCTGGCGGCTCCGGCGGCTCGAAGGGACCGACCTCGAAGGGCCCGCTGGTCAAGGCTTGATCGGCCGCGCAATGAATCGAAAAGGCCGGCTGGAAAAGCCGGCCTTTTTGTTTGCGCATTCGCTATGCCGCGAGCATGCGACTGGGGCGGATGCAATTCGAGAAAGACGGAGAGGAGCTTCGTTTACTACTGTTCTGCTGGCGGGGGTGGCGCCGCCGAAGCAGTAGGAGTGGGCGGGGCTTTCGGCTTCGCCTTGGGCTTCTTTGCGGACTCGGTAACGACCTTTTGCGCGTCCCCGGTGTCTTCTCCACAGCGGCGTTGCTCCGCGAGCGCGGCCAAATACTGCTGACGAGCCTGAAGTGCCTGAATTTCGGTATCAGCCGTTCCCTGGAAGTCCATGCCGAACCAAAGGACGGGAATGACCAGCCCGGCGACGCCGGCGGCGACGTTTTGGGCAACCTTCAAGCCCTTGTCGGACGCGAGTTGCTGAACCTTTGCGTTGTTGGTTTGGACCTCGATGGCAATTGCCGCACAGTCCATGTAGCGGTCCTGAGGCTGCACCACCGAAACCGGCGCTGGAGCGCGACCCGCACATCCGCTCACCGCTGCAGCCACGACGCAAAGCGCCGCGACCTTGAAATGACTCATAAAATATCCCCCAGCCTTGGTTGCAATAAGCGCAACCAAAGCGCGAGCGCAATACTCCTTGCGTGGCATCGTATTACTACGGATCGGCCTCGGCCGGAGCGAGGTTGCTATTCGCCGCGCAGGCGCTGGTCGTCCTGCACCCGGACGTGCTCGGCGCCGCGTGCGCCCGCTGGAGACAGCCGCAGCATGCTCAGCACCGCGCCGCAGAGCGCAAATCCCACCCCGACGAGGAGCGCTATCCGTGTTCCCTCGACCGGATAGCGGCCGAGCAGCAGCGCCACCAGCGCCGCCCCAGTGGTCTGGCCGAGCAGGCGCGCCGTTCCCAGCATGCCGCTGGCGCCGCCGGCGCGCTCGCGCGGGGCGGCCGCGATCATGGTCCGGTTGTTGGGGGTCTGGAACAGGCCGAAGCCGGCACCGGCAAGCGCCATGCGCCAGATTACGTCGAGCGGGGTCGGGCTTGCGGGCAGGAAGGCGAGCGCGCCGAGGCCGCAGGCAAACAGCGTGAGCCCGATGCCGCCGAGCAGGCCGGCCGGATAATGCTCGACCAGGCGGCCGGCGAGCGGGGCCGCGAACGCGACCGCGATAGGCCAGGGCGTGATCAGGAGTCCCATATGCACCGCCGAATAGCCGAAGCGGCTCTGGAGGTAGAACGGGATCGCGACGAAGGCCAGCATCTGTCCGCAGAACGAGGCGATCGAGGTCGCAATCGAGAGCGCGAACACCGGGATGCGCAACAGGTCGACCGGCAAGAGCGGCGAGGTCATGTGGGTTTCGCGGTAGATCAGCAGCGCGCCCGCGACGATGGCGATGGCGAATTGAATGAGACAGGTGATGGCGGCCTCGCCATGACCGACGCTATCGACCGCGGCGATTCCGACGCCGAAGGTGATCGCGGACAGCCCCGCGCTCTGCCAGTCGAAGGAACGGGCCGCGGGGGTGGTGTGCGGCAGGCTGCGCAGGCCGAGCACCAGCGTCACTGCACCGAGCGGGACGTTGATGGCGAACAGCCAGGGCCAGGTTCCGACCGCGAGGATGCCCGCGGCGAGCGTCGGCCCGACCGCGGCCGAGAAAGCGACGACGAGTGCGTTGATCCCGATGCCGCGGCCGAGCTGGCTGCGCGGATAGGTGAAGCGCACCAGGGCCGCGTTGACGCTCATGATGCCGGCCGCGCCAAAGCCCTGGAGAATGCGCGCGATCGTCAGCAGCGGCAGCGTATGCGCCAGCGCGCAGAAGGCGGATGCGAGCGTGAACAGGACGAGCCCTGCCAGATAGACGCGCCGATAGCCGACGATCTCGCCGAGCGACGCCAGCGGCAACAGCGAGATCGTGATCGCGAGCTGGTAGCCATTGACGATCCAGATCGAGAAGGCCGGGCTCGCATCGAGGTCGGCCGCGATGGTCGGCAGCGCCACGTTGGCGATGGCGCTGTCAACGACCGCCATGATGATGCCGAGTGCAATCGTCAGCACCGCCTGGTTGCGCTGCGGCTGCGGCAGGCCGTCGGCATGCTCGATCGGGGCAGACGACATGATGGAGGCAAGCTTGATTCGAGCCGTAATTTACCTCCGGATTAGGAAATTGCAGGAGTGATCGCAACCCGGCGGGACACGGACAGTTCCTGTTCCGGAGTCCTGCCGGCGCGGCAAACATGGCTCAGCAAGCGCTTTCGCAAGCCGCGCCGAGCGGTCGGTCCCTAGACCGCCGGCGGATTGCGGTCGGTGAAGGTGGTGCGCTGGTGCCAATAGGGATAGGGCAGCGTCACCTTGCTCGCGGCATCGAGCTTTGCGATCTGGTCCCTGGTCAATGTCCAACCGACCGCGCCGAGATTTTCGCGCAGCTGCGTCTCGTTGCGCGCACCGATGATCAGCGTCGAGACCGTCGGACGCTGGAGCAGCCAGTTCAGCGCTATCTGCGAGACGCTCTTGCCCGTCTCCCTGGCGACCTCGTCGATTGCATCGACGACGCGATAGACGTGCTCGTCCGGCACGGGCGGGCCGAACTCGGCCGTCTTGGGCAGGCGGCTCACGTCAGGCTTCGGCTGGCCGCGGCGGATCTTGCCGGTGAGGCGGCCCCAGCCGAGCGGCGACCAGACCACCGCGCCGAGCCCCTGGTCGACGCCGAGCGGCATCAGCTCCCATTCGTAATCGCGCCCAATCAATGAATAGTAGGTCTGGTTGGCGACATAGCGCGGGAAGCCATGCTTGTCGGCGACGGAGAGCGACTTCATCAGGTGCCAGCCCGAAAAGTTCGAAACGCCGACATAGCGGATCTTGCCGGCGCGCACGAGCACGTCGAGGGTCGCAAGCACCTCTTCAGGCGGGGTGAAGGCGTCGAAGCCGTGAAGCTGGAACAGATCGATGTAATCGGTGCCGAGCCGGCTCAGCGAACCGTCGATGGCCGCGAGCAGATGCTGCCGCGACGAGCCGATGTCGTTGGGCCCGTCGCCGAAGCGGAAGGTTGCCTTGGTCGAGATCAAGACCTTGTCGCGGCGGCCCTTGATGGCCTCGCCGAGGACGCGCTCGGATTCCCCGAGCGAATAGACGTTGGCAGTGTCGAACATCGACACCCCGGCATCGAGGCAGATATCGAGAAGGCGCCGCGCTTCGGTCGCGTCCGTCGTACCCCATGCGGCAAGGCGGCCGACGCCGCCGAAGGTGCCGGTCCCAAGGCTCAAAGCGGGCACCATGAGGCCTGATCGGCCCAAGCGTCGGTATTCCATCGATATGCTCCTCGGCTGGCCGCTGGTTGATCGGGGCGGCCTTGGGCGGCGATGGTAATGCAAGCACGCGCGGCGTCCTATTCCGCGCTCACATACCGGCCTTGCTTGGGAATGGCCTAGTCGTGCAGACGCATGTCGTCGAATGCCGTATCGGCGACGCGCGGGCCGACCGTCTTCGCCGAAGATTGAGCTGCGCTCTTGATTGCGGGCACGCAGACCGGTTCGCCGTCACGCGCCTGCCGCGGCAGGAGCGTCAGGCCCCAGCCCACCAGCACCAGGACCGCGAGCCGGATCGCGATCACACCCAGCAGCAGCTCCGATCCGCTTATCGTGGCGTGAGTCCTCATGCACGCCAGCCTGATGCAGGCCGAGAGGCAAGACAATCTGGAATTGGCGAGCATTGCCTTCGCGCAGGGCGAAGGCTCGGCGTGATAGCTGACGATCAGTGCCGCAACTGGCTTTGCCTGAAATCGCGCGGCGACATCCCGAAATGCTCGCGGAAGACGCGGCCGAAATGCGAGAGATCGTTGAACCCCCAGGCGAAGGCGATCTCGCTGACGTGGCGATGGGCCAGCACGGGCGAGGCGAGATCACGCCGGCATTGGGCGAGACGCTCGGCAAGCACATGGCGCTGGAACGAGGTGTCCTCGTCGGCGAGGAGATCGTTCACATAGCGCGGCGAGATGCCAAGTGCCGCCGCGGTCTCTGACAGCGAGAGGTCGGGATCGGCAAGGTGCGTCCGGATGTGCGCTTTCAACCGGTAGAGCAGGGCGGAGCGATGGGTCGAGGACGGCAGCGACGTCTTGCCGAGCCGCTCGCTCAGCGCCATCGCGAGCAGATCGACGGCCTGTTCCGACAACGCGGCGGCATGGTCCGGAGCAAGCCGGTCCGCGCTCTGGCAAAGCCTGACGATGAAATCGTAAGCCAGCCGTTCGAGCGGCACGTCAGTGCCGAATGACATCGCCGTGAGCTTCTCGGTACCGCCGAGCCGGCGCTGCAACATCTCCCGCGGCACCTTGAAGATGGTCTGCGTGAAGGCGTCGTTGAACTTCAGCTCATAGGGACGCGTCGTGTCGTAAAGCGCGAACTCGCCGGGATGGATCACGGTCTCGCGGCCGTCCTGCACCACGCCGCCGTCGCCGCGATTGCCGAGCGCGACCAGGACGAAATCCTGATCCGAGCGTGCGATGCGGGACGGCGTCCGGAACACGTGCTGGCGGTCGGAGCAGACCTCGGAGCACACGGCCCTGCCGAGCGGCGCCTGCGTGACCGAGCCGCGAAAGGCGCTGCCGAGGTCGGACTTGCAGTCGAGCCCGACGAAGACGTCGCAGACGATGTCCTGCCACAGCGCCAGCCGCCGGTAGCCGGGGCTGCCGTCTGTCGTGAACTGGATTGGCATCAGGACAGCCTCCCTTTCACATCCAGAAAAACCGCATGTTGGCGCGGATCCTGCCCGACCGGAGGCAAATCCCGTACCGGGCGGCGATCCCTTCCAGTCGAGTTTTTGTTCCGCCGCGGTCGAGCGCGCGGCCGCCCAGCTTGGCCAAATAGACTGCATCGGACGTGGCTTCCGATCAACCGGCAATGGAGGCGGGAATGGGCATCGAACATCCGAAATACAAGGTCGCGGTGGTGCAGGCGGCGCCCGCCTGGCTCGATCTCGAGGCCTCGATCGACAAGTCGATCGCGCTGATCAGGGAGGCCGCCGAGAAGGGCGCCAGGCTGATCGCCTTTCCGGAAGCCTTCATTCCCGGCTACCCTTGGCACATCTGGATGGACTCGCCGGCCTGGGCGATCGGCCGCGGCTTCGTGCAGCGCTACTTCGACAATTCGCTGTCCTACGACAGCCCGCAGGCCGAGCGCCTGCGCGACGCCGTGCGCAAGGCAAAACTCACGGCCGTGCTCGGCCTCTCCGAACGCGATGGCGGCAGCCTCTATCTGGCGCAATGGCTGATCGGGCCTGATGGCGAGACGATTGCGAAACGCCGCAAGCTGCGGCCGACCCATGCCGAGCGCACGGTCTATGGCGAGGGCGACGGCAGCGATCTCGCCGTGCATGCAAGATCCGACATCGGTCGCATCGGCGCGCTGTGCTGCTGGGAGCATCTCCAGCCGCTGTCGAAATATGCGATGTACGCCCAGAACGAGCAGGTACACGTCGCTGCCTGGCCGAGCTTCTCGCTCTACGATCCCTTCGCGCCGGCGCTCGGCGCCGAGGTCAACAATGCCGCCTCGCGCGTCTATGCGGTGGAGGGCTCCTGCTTCGTGCTGGCACCTTGCGCGACGGTCTCGCAGGCCATGATCGACGAGCTCTGCGACCGGCCGGACAAGAATGCGCTCCTCCATGTCGGCGGTGGCTTTGCCGCGATCTACGGCCCCGACGGCAGCCAGATCGGCGACAAGCTGGCACCGGACCAGGAGGGCCTCCTGATCGCCGAGATCGATCTCGGCGCCATTGGGGTTGCCAAGAACGCGGCCGATCCCGCCGGGCATTATTCGCGGCCCGACGTCACCCGGCTCCTGCTCAAGAAGCGATACCAGCGGGTCGAGCAGTTCGCGTTGCCGGTCGATACTGTCGAGCCCACAGACATCAACGCCGCAGCAAGCTGATCGCCGGGATCGAGGGGAGGGCCTGATCATGGAATCCGCAATTCCTCTGCATCTCGAAACTCCGCGTACGCGCCACAAGCGCGTGCCTGATGACTACCAGCCGCCATATCCGTCCTTCGTGGCGCGCTACAAGCCGGCCGTGAGCCGCGTCGTGATGGCCTATTTCGGTGTGCAGTATCGCGGCGCGGCGCCAGCGGCTGCGACGGCGGCGCTCGCTGAGATCGCGGCGCGGTTTGCCGCCGAGGGCGGGCCCTCGCATTGGGACCGCGCCCGTTACGCCGACCAGGCCGGCTACGAGAACGTCGTCTCGGTGGCCTATTGGGACGACGTCGCGCGCTTCGACACCTGGTTCGCACAGGCGCGCGCTGCATGGACTGACAAACCGCGCGAGGGTATCGGCACCTTCATCGAGGTGCTGCGTCCTGCGGTCGCGCGGCACGAGACGCTGTTCTCTTCGCTCGACCGACCCGAGGGCGTCGCCGCAATTGCCGATGGAATGAGCGGTGAGGTGCAGGAGCACGCTTATTGGGGCGGCATGCGTGACCGCATTCCGCTGTCGCAGACCGATCCGATGACGCCGGGCGGCCAACCCGAGCTGATCCGCGACGGCGCGCGGCTGCGCGTGAAGGCGCACGACAATCTCTGCCTGATCCGCTCCGGGCAGGACTGGAGCGATACCGAGGCGTCGGAGCGAAAGCTCTATCTCGACGACGTCGAACCGGTGCTGCGCGAGGGCATGGACTTTCTGCGCGACGATGGCCTTGCCATTGGCTGCTACGCCAACCGTTACATGCAGGTGCTCTCCGCCGACGGCAGCGTGAACGAAAAATCTTACGGCCAGAGCTGGTGGAAGAGCCTTGCCGCGCTGGAGCGCTGGGCGGAGTCCCATCCGACCCACGTCAAAATCTTCGGCGCGGCGATGAGATATCTCTCGACGCTCGGCCCGTCAGCCAAGCTGCGGCTTTATCATGAGGTCACGGTGGCCGCTGCGGACGAGCAGTTCTTCGAATATCTGAACTGCCATCCGAAAACGGGCATGCTGACGGCGGTCGAGACCGTCAGCGCTTAGGCGCAATGTCCGAGCAGCTCGGGATGCGCGGCGCAGATGTGATGCGCGCCGGCGTCCCGCAGTTCGGCCTCGCTGCCATAGCCATAGAGCACGCCGATCGCGGTCATGCCGTTGGTGCGGGCGCCGATCACGTCGTGGCTGCGGTCGCCGATCATGATCGCGCTGCCGGGATCGACCTTCGCCTCGTCGAGCGCGTAACGCAACAGGTCGCGCTTGTCGACGCGCGTGCCGTCGAGCTCGGAGCCGAACACGCGCTCGAAATAGGGCCGCAGGCCGAAATGATCGATGATCCGGTTGGCATAGACCGCGGGCTTGCTGGTCGCGACGAACATGCGCTGATGCGTCGCTGCGATCGCGGTCAACGTATCCTTGATCCCGTGATAGGCTTCGTTCTCGAACAGGCCGACATCGCTGAAGCGCTCGCGATAGAGCAGCAGCGCGCGGTCGGCGAGTTCCGGGCTGCCGGTGAGCTTTTCGAGGCTCGCATGCAGCGGCGGGCCGATGCACCAGACGAGATCGTCCTCGCTCGGCACCGCGACGTTCAGCCGCTCCAGCGCGTACTGGATCGAGCGGGTGATCCCGGGCTTCGGGTTGGTCAGCGTGCCGTCGAGATTAAAATAGATTGTAACCATCAGGGCGGGACCGGCGTTGATATCGTCGCCCGTTGCTAGTTGGCTGGGCCCTCAAGTCAAGGTCCGATTTGACCGGTATTGTGGACGCCATGCGGATAGCCCGGGTCATTGCTGTGCTGTGCCTCGCCCTCGCGGTGTGGCCGGCGCGTGCCCAGGAGGCGCCGAACCGGTTCGTGCACCCGAGCGTCGAGGAGCTCGCGCATCCAGCGGAGAAGCCCGAAGCGCGCGAGAGCGACACGCGGGAGTCGATCTGCCTGATCATCGAGGCCGCCGCGCGTGACAATAACTTGCCGCTGGAGTTCTTCGCGCGCGTGATCTGGCAGGAGAGCCGTTTCCAGGCCGACGCGGTAGGCCCGATGACGCGCAGCGGCGAACATGCGCAGGGGATCGCGCAGTTCATGCCGGGCACCGCGAGCGAGCGCGGGCTGCTCAATCCCTTCAATCCGGTGCAGGCGCTGCCGAAGTCGGCGGAGTTTCTGAACGAACTGCGCAACCAGTTCGGCAATCTCGGACTTGCTGCCGCGGCCTATAATGCCGGGCCGCGGCGGGTACAGGAATGGCTGGCCGGCACCGGCGGCATGCCGGAGCAGACGCGCAACTATGTTTTCGCCATTACCGGCACCAGCGTCGATGCCTGGGCCAAGGCAGGCAGCACCGGCAAGGGGCCGCGGAGCTCGCCGCCGACCAGCTGCCGCGATCTGATGGCGCTTCTCAAGCGCGCGCCGAACGCCTTTGTCGCCGAGCTCGAACAGCATGTGGAGCTGGCGGCTGCAAAGATCTGGGGCGTGCAGCTTGCCGCCGGCTTCGATCGCAACAGGGCGCTGGCGATGTATTCCCGCGCTGTCACGCGGTTGAGCACGGTGATCGGCGAGCGCGATCCAAGCCTGCTGAGCTCGGTGATGCGCAGCCGCGGTACGCGCGCGTTCTACCAGGTGCGCATCGGCGCCGACACCCGCCCCGAGGCGGACGATCTCTGCAATCGCATCCGGAAGGCTGGCGGTGCGTGCTTCGTACTGAAGAACCGCGGTGTGAGCGGGTAGGACGCCTTCGCCATTCCGGGCCCGCGACGTCGTCGCGCCCCCGAACGACGGCGGTGGGTGTCGGCGCGACGCATGCCAGCCCCGCCGCGCGCTTCCTTGACGCCAGCCATCGCATTGCCCGTTATGCAGGCACGATTCCTCACCTCGGCCAAAGCTCCCGTGGCGCTTCCTCCGCTCGATTCACCTCAATGGCAAAGTCCCTGGCGCGCCTTTGCGTGGGGGCTGCGCTCGATCACGCAGACGATCCTCACTCTCGTGCTGTTCGCGACCTATCTCGGCATCGGCGCGCTGGCCCATGATACTCATTTCAGCCTGCTCTGGGCGCTCTGCTCGACACTGTTCGTCTGGGCGGGCCCGGCGCAGATCATCCTGATCACCACGCTCGGCTCGGGCGCCACCATCATCCAGTCGGCGATCGCGGTGACGGTCAGTGCCATCCGCCTGTTCCCGATGGTGGTGTCGGTGCTGCCGCTGATGCGCACGCCGACGACCAGGCGGCGCGAGCTGTTCTTCGCCGCACATCTCACCGCCGTGACGCTGTGGGTCGAGTGCCATCGCTTCCTGCCGCAAGTCCCGCGCGAACGGCGGATCGCCTTCGTCAACGGACTTGGCTTCGGTCTGGTCTCCGTGTGTCTCACCGCCAACACGGTCGGCTATTTTCTCGCAGCGAACCTGACGCAGACGCTTGGAGCGGCGATCCTGCTGCTGACCCCGCTGTCGTTCCTGTTCTCGACCGCGCGCAACAGCCGCGAGGTCGCCGACGTCGTCGCGCTGGCGCTCGGGGTTCTGCTCTATCCGCTGGCGGCGAAGATGAATTCCGGCCTGGACATCCTCGTCAGCGGCCTCGCGGCCGGCACGATCGCCTATGGCGTGCATTGGTGGCGCGAGGTGCGCGCATGAGCTTTGCGCAGCTGATCGGCGACTGGCATGCGCTCGTCGTGCTGTTCGTCGCCGGCGTTATTCCCAACCAGATTTGGCGCATGCTGGGCCTGTGGTTCGGCGGCGGCATCGACGAGGGCTCCGAGCTGCTGGTCTGGGTGAGGGCGGTCGCCACCGCCATCCTGGCCGGTGTCATCGCCCAGATCGTGGTCGAGCCGCCGGGAGCGCTGGCCAGCGTGCCTGACGCCTTGCGCTACGGCGCGGTCGGCGCCGGCCTCGTCGTCTTCCTGCTGACCCGCCGCTCGATCTTCGCAGGCGTGGTAGCAGGCGAAGTCTTCATGCTGGCCGGGACGTGGTGGTTGGGCTAAAACCGCCGGCGAACAGCAAGGAACTGGAAATATGGTTCGCGAAAACGAGCTCCGCGAGGGCGAGATCGCCATCGAGCTGCCGCCCGCGGAAGATGCCGGCCTCGTCTTCATCGGCCGCATCCGCACGCCCTGGACGTCGCGGATGGAGACGCCGCGACAGGGGCGTCAGGACGGCCCGATATGCCGGCTCGAGATCTTCGAGCCGTTCGTGCCGGCCATCAAGGGTGTCGATTTCTACAGCAATCTCGAAGTGCTCTACTGGCTCGACAAGTCGCGCCGCGACATCATCCTGCAAAGCCCGAAGAACAACGAGAAGACCCGCGGCACGTTTTCACTGCGCTCGCCGGTCCGGCCCAATCCGATCGGCACCTCGATTGTCAAGCTGGTCGGTATCGAGGGCAATGCCATTCTCGTGCGCGGGCTCGACTGCATCGACAACACGCCGCTGATCGACATCAAGCCGGACCGCTGCGAATTCACCCCGCTGGCCGCGCCGCAGCCAGGGGATTTCCAGACGGAGTGAGGTCTCTCCTCCGTCATTGCGCGGAGCTCTTGCGACGAAGCAACCCAGACTGTTCCCGCGGAAACAGTCCGGATTGCTTCGCTCCGCTCGCAATGACGGAGTATGTGGTGATTAGCTCGCCTTCAGCGCCGCGATCAGCTTGGTCGCGTTCTCTTCCAGCACCTTGACGTCTTCCTTGCGGCTCGCGGGCGGCAGCATCGCCACGCCGTCGTGGCGCGGCATCACGTGCATGTGGAGATGAAACACCACCTGTCCGCCGGCGGGCTCGTTGAACTGCTGCACGGTGATGCCATCGGCCTTGAACGCCTTCATCGCAGCCGCCGCGATCTTGTGTGCGCCGCGGGCGACGTGGGCATAGTCATCAGGCTTGACGTCGAGGATGTTGCGGGCAGGGGCCTTCGGAATCACCAGCGTGTGGCCGGGCACGCGCGGCATGATGTCGAGGAAGGCGAACACGTGCTCGTCCTCATAGACCTTGTGGCAGGGCAGCTCGCCGCGCAGGATTTTTGCGAAGATGTTGTTGGTGTCGTAGGCGGTCATGGCGGCTCCTCGAAAATTTTGCGCTTACTGTCACCAGCCACAGCGAACCGTCAAGGCGCCTCGTCGATGCCTTTGCGGAATGGGCCGAGCTCGGCGAGCTCGCGGCCGGCTTCCGCGACATAGGCGCGCTCGCGCTTGAGGTAATCGTCGATGGCGCGGCGCAGCCCGGGATCGGCGATGAAGTGGGCGGAATGGGTCGTCCGCGGCAGGTAACCGCGCGCGATCTTGTGCTCGCCCTGCGCGCCGGCCTCCACATTGTCGAGGCCGTGTTTGATCGCGAAATCGATCGCCTGATAGTAGCAGACCTCGAAATGCAGGAACGGATGATGCTCGACCGCGCCCCAGTTGCGGCCGAACAGCGTATCCGAGCCGATGAAGTTGATGGCGCCCGCGATCCAGCGGCCGTTGCGGCGGGCCATCACCAGCAGCACGTCCCGGCTCATGGTCTCGCCGATCAGCGAGAAGAATTCGCGCGTGAGGTAGGGACGGCCCCATTTGCGCGAGCCGGTCTCCATGTAGAAGTCGAAGAAGGCGTCCCAGGCATCCTCGGTGATGTCTTTACCCGTGAGCCAGTGGATGCTGACGCCGGCAGCGAGCGCATCGCGGCGCTCGCGCTTGATCGACTTGCGGTGGCGCGAATTCAGAGTCGCCAGGAAATCGTCGAAGGTGGCAAAACCCTCGTTGCGCCAGTGGAACTGTTGATCGGTGCGCTGGAGGAAGCCGTGCTGGGCGAGCAGTTTCCACTCCGTCTCGCGCGCGAAGGTGACGTGCACCGAGGAGGCCTTGCTGACGCCGCACAATGCCACCAGCCCGCTCGCCAGTGCCTCCGTGATGCGCTCGCGATCGACGCCGTCGCGGACCAGCAGCCGCGGGCCCGTCGCGGGGGTGAAGGGAACCGAGACCTGCAGTTTCGGATAGTATCGCCCGCCGGCACGCTCATAGGCGTCGGCCCAGCCGCGGTCGAAGACGTATTCGCCTTGGCTGTGCGATTTCAGATAGCAGGGCACGACACCGGCGACGCGGCCATCGATCTTGGCCACGAGATGGCGCGGGCCCCAGCCGGTGCGGATCGTTGCCGAACCCGATTTCTCAACGGCGGAGAGAAATGCGTGGGAGACGAACGGGTTATAAGCGGGCTTTGACAGGGCGAGGGAATTGCCTGGAAGGGCGGATGAGGTTCCAGCGCCATGCCCGTTGCAGGCCTTGTCGGGATTGGCGCAGGCGTCCCAATCCTCTGCGGGCACCTCGCCAATGGAGGGGACCGCCTCGAGCGTGATTTCAGATGATGCCATCATGCCCAAGATCGTGCATTGCAGCAGCGACTTCAAGAGGCGGGAACTATACCCCCTCGTGCCCCTACGGCACGAACCCCTCAAAGATCATTTGATCCGCATATTGCCCGACCCGCATGCGCTGCTCCGGGGTGCGCACGGTCCAGCCGAGCAGGGCGCAGCCGAACACATTGCGGGCGATCCAGGGGGCGGGGGCCGGCAGGTGGTCGACCTTGAAGGCGATGAAATGCGGCTGGGTCTGGAAGCCGTGGCGCAGGTACAGCATGCTGTCGCGTTGCGCCTGCGTCAGCTTCGCCCAGTACTCGTCCTCATAGGTCCGCTGCGCAACGATGCCGCGCGGACGGTTGGGCAGCAGCTCGCTCAGCGCCAGCACCTGATCGGGATCGAAGGACATGCCGACAGCCGGGCCCTGATAGGACGACAGCACCTCGGCCATCCGCTTCACCAGCTTGCGGTCGCCGCCAAAATGGCTCTTCACCTCGATCACCAGCGGCACGCGGCCGGCGACCATGGCGCAGAGATCGCCGAGCGACATCATCCGCTCGGCGGTGTCCTTGAACTTGACGGCTCTCAGCTCTGCGGCCGTCTTCGAGACCACCTCGCCGGTGGCCTCGGTGAGGCGGCCGAGCGCGTGGTCGTGATGAATCATCGCCTCGCCGTCGGCGGAGAGCTGGATGTCGACCTCGATCGCGAAATTGCCCGCGACCGCAGCCTGCACCGCGCCCGGCATGTTCTCGACGATGCCGCGGGAAATGTCGTGCAGGCCGCGATGGGCGACCGGCCGGGCTGTCAGCCAATCAGGGGCGCGCATTCGCGTCAGGCGACCTCGAACACACCTTCGACCTCGACCGCCGCATCCGCGGGCAGCGAGGCGACGCCGACGGTGGTGCGGGCATGGCGGCCCTTGTCACCGAAGGCGGCAACCATCAGGTCGGAGGCGCCGTTGAGGACCTTCGGCCCGTCCAGGAAGTCGGGCGCCGAGTTGATGAAGCCGCCGAGGCGCACCACGCGCACGACCTTGTCGAGATCGCCGAGCGCCGCCTTGACCTGGGCCAGCAAATTGACCGCGCAGCCGCGCGCCGCCGCGGCGCCGTCCTCGATGGAGACGCCGGCGCCCAGCTTGCCCTTGGCGATCAGCTTGCCGTCAGGGGCGAAGCAGACCTGGCCGGAGACGAACAGCAAATTACCGGTGCGCACGAACGGCACGTAGTTGGCCACCGGGGTGGGAGCCTCGTGCAGCTTGATGCCCTGTTCCGCCAGTTTCTGCTCGACCGTGCCCGCCATGTTCGACCTCATTGTCCAAAAAATCATCGGCCCGGGCATGGAAGGCCGGGCGCGCCCTGTTTCGCCCATCGTGCCGCCACATGCAAGCAACTGGCGGGGACTGCATTTTGTTGAGGCAGGGCAGCAGGTTCAGCGGGAGAGGCGCAACTTTACGTGAAACGGCCTCAGTTGCGACGCAATGGAACGGTCACTAAACTGTCGAATCTGCGCTTTCAGGGATGAGACATGGTGCACCTTTTCCGGACTTCGCTCGGTGTAATGGCGCTCGCAGCGGCTGCTTTCGGTCCCGGCGCAGGGGCGCAGGCCGCCAGCGGCCCGTTCCTCGCGCATCAGGCGCTCTATGATTTGAGCCTCGTCAAATCGCGCTCCAATTCGGTCAACAACGCGCGCGGCCGCATCCTCTACAATTTCACCGGAAGCTCGTGCGAGGGCTACACCTCCGAATTCCGCCAGGTCTCCGAGCTCGACAGTGGCGAGGGCAAGGTCACGCTGAGCGATCTCCGCTCCAACTCCTGGGAGGACGCCGCCGGCAAGAGCTACCGGTTCAAGATTGAGACGCGGATGAACGAGACCGACGCCGGCCGGGTCGACGGCTCGGCCGAGCGAGACGGCGACCACATCAACGTCAAGCTGAAGCTGCCGGCGCCGAAGAGCTTCACCCTCGACGGAAAGATCGTGTTCCCGACCGAGCAGATCCAGCGCATCATCGCCGCCGCCAGGGATGGCAAGTCGCTGCTCGAGCTCTCCGTCTATGACGGCTCCGACGACGGCCAGAAGGTCTACAACACGCTGACCGTGATCGGGCAGCCGATCCCCGCCGAGCGGGCCACCGCGTCCGACCCGTCGACCACGGACGAGCACATGAAGTCGCTCAAGCGCTGGCCGGTCACCGTCAGCTATTTCGATCGCGAGGCCCAGCAGAAGGAAGGCGAGCAGACGCCGGTCTATGCGATGTCGTTCGAGCTCTACGAGAACGGCGTCTCGCGCCAGCTCGTGCTCGATTACAACGATTTCGTGATCTCCGGCGCGATAGGCAAGTTCGACGCGAAGGACAGCAAGCCCTGCAATTGAGGGGCGAGGCTAGCCCTCAAGACCGTCTCCCGCTACGCTCCCTCCCAACCACAAACCTCCGGGAGGCAAGCACCATGCCCAAGCTCGACCATCTCCGCCCTAGCGGCCTGCATCACAATCCGGCCTATTCCCACGTCGTGACCGCTTCCGGCGCGCGTACCATCTACATCTCCGGCCAGGTGTCGGTGGACGAGGAGGGGCGGATCGTCGGCGAGGGCGATATTGCCGCGCAGACGACGCAGGTGATGCAGAATCTCGGGCACGCGCTGAAGGCGGCCGGCGCGAGCTACGCCAACATCGTGAAGATCACGACCTTCGTCGTGAACTACAAGCCGGAGCTGCGCCCGATCATCGGCAAGGCCCGCTCGGCCTTCTTCGAAGGCATGGAGCCGCCGGCCTCCACGCTCGTCGGCGTCTCCGCGCTCGCCGCGCCGGAATGGTTGATCGAGATCGAGGCGGTGGCGGTCGCGGATTGAGGTCTTGATCCCGGGCTACGCGTGCTTCGCGTTCGACATCTCTTGCAGAACGGCCATCGCCGCATCGGCCTTGTCAGCCGGCACGAAGAGATGATCGTGATGGAAGGCCGACACGGCGTTCACGCTGATGCCGGCTTCCGCCAGACGCGCCGTGATTGCCGCCAGAAAGCCCACCGCATCGAGCGCGGAGTGAACCGTCAAGGTGATCAGGCGCGCAGGAAAAGCGTAATGTAGTCCCGCCGCTTCGGCCTGCTCGCGCAAGATTACCAGCGTTGTTCCCTCGCGTTCGCGGAACGTCAGCACCGGGCTGAAGGTGGCGGGAATCGTCGCGCTCGGCGCAAGCGTGCAAAACACGAAGGTGCCGTCCAGCAGCTCCGGCTTCATGGTTCTCAGCAGCGCGTCGAGATCGTGTTCGCCTGTCACGGTGCCAAACCCTGGGCGGGCGGGATCGTTTGAGTCCTTGCGAAGCTATCGGCCCCAGAGGTCGTTGGGGGCACGGCCAACATACCATTGTATATCTCCTCTAATCCTTCTCATACGCCGATCTTACGCTGGTACAATTGAGCGACAGCGGGAGATTCTTACAATTTGAGTCGACTCGGGTCACTGCGAGGAAACTCAAATGAACGTCATGATTCGAAAGCTCAACGGCTTGTGGCACCTCATCGTCGGGTCTTGCCAGATCCGAACGCCGTTCCTGGAAACTCAGGATCGGCAGTTGGTCGTCCAGTATGCCCGGCGCGTCTATCCGGGGGCACGGATCTTCGAACGCGACTGAGTCGAGCGGGATTCGATCACTCCTGCTGTCCCGTTTCCGGTCCCTCATATGCGATGCCGCGAATGACGGCAGACTTGCCGAACTTCTTGCGCAGACTGTCCACCGCGCGCTCGGCGTGGGCGGCACGGCGGTCGAGCATGTCGGTGTCGTCGGCGGGCGAGCCGTCACGCAGCGCGCTGACGCCGGCGCCCATCAGGCGGAAGGCGGTGCCGTCGATCTCCCTGGCGAGCATCTCGCGGCAGATCGAGAAGATCTTTGCGGCGAGCTGCGTCGGGGCCGCGATCGACTGCGAGCGGGTACGCTGCCGGAAATCGGCGGTCTTCAGCTTCAGCGTGACGGTCGAGCCGGCCAGCTCGCTGCTCTTCAGCCGCGATGACGTCTTCTCGCACAGCCGCCACAAAATCTTCTCCAGCGTCGCGAAATCGCGGATATCGGTCTCGAACGTGGTTTCGCTGGAAATCGTCTTGGCGCCGCGGTCGGGCTCGACGCGGCGGTCGTCGATGCCGCGGGCGAGTCGCCACAGCCTGCGGCCGTCGCTCGGAAACTGCCGCATCATCTCGATCTCGTCGGCCTTTTGCAGGTCGGCGATGATCCGGAAGCCGCGTTGCACGAGGCGCTCCTGGGTGGCCGGGCCGACGCCGAAGATGAAGCCGACCGGCTTGTCCGCCAGCATCGAGCGCGCTTCCTCCTGGTCGAGCGCGGCGAAGCCGCGCGGCTTGTCGAGGTCGGAGGCGATCTTGGCCAGGAACTTGTTGCAGGACAGGCCGACCGAGACTGAGATGCCGATGTCACGCTCGATGTTGCGCGCGAACCGCGCGAGCACTTTGGCCGGGATCATGCCGTGAACCCGCTCGGTGCCGGAGAGATCGAGAAAGGCCTCGTCGATCGAGAGCGGCTCGACCAGCGGCGTCAGCGCCTGCATGGCCTGCCGCACCTCGCGGCCGACGCGGACGTACTTCGCCATGTCCGGCGGGATCACGGTTGCATGGGGGCACGCCTCCAGCGCCTTGAACATCGGCATGGCCGAGCGCACGCCATAGGTGCGCGCGATGTAGCAGGCGGCCGACACTACGCCGCGCTTGCCCCCGCCGATGATGACGGGCTTGTCGGCGATATCGGGATTGTCGCGCTTCTCGACCGTCGCATAGAAGGCGTCGCAGTCGATGTGGGCGATGGTCAGGCTCGCCAGCGTGCGGTGGCGGATGAGGCGAGGGGAGCCGCAGGCGGAGCAGCGCCGCACGCCCATATCCAGGTCGGCCGAACAATCCCGGCAGAAGCAGCGGGGCCCGGCCGCCTCCAGGGTGCTCACGGCACGTCGCGCTCCCAGGAGGGGTCACCGAGCGCGTCGCCCAGGACCTGCCGCGCCGCGGCAACGTTGGTCGGATGCAGTTCCACCGTGCTGGCAAAGGCCTTCACGGTGGCGTCATCGCGCATCACGAAGTCGAGCACGCTGAGGAGGAAATTCGGGTCGGAGGCGGCATTGCGCAGGGTCTCCGGACCGACCCCCGTCTCAGCCAGAAACAGGCCCAGCCGCTCGGGATCGCCGGCAACGAAGGACAGCGCCTGAATCGCAACGATTTCAGCGACTTCGCGAGGGTTGTGAACAGGCTTTTTCAAGGGTCCGATTTGCCTTTCCGTTAACTTTCGGTGTCTACTTTGAAGTCATCATGCCCGAGTCTCAAGACCGCCGACAAGCAACTGGAAACCACATCGCAGAAAGTCGACCCTCGGGTTTAACGAAACTCAAGCGAATCTGAGGCTAGTTTGAATCCAGTTTTCGAAGCGCCGGCGAGCGGCGCCTGAGGCGTCACATGCATCGGTCTTCAGGACCAAACAGGAGGGCGGGATGGCTAAGACCGTCCTGATCGTGGAAGACAACGAGCTCAACATGAAGCTCTTCCGCGACCTGTTGGAGGCGCACGGCTACCAGACCTCCGGCACCAGCAACGGATATGAGGCGCTCGACCTCGTTCGCAAGATGCGGCCCGACCTCGTGCTGATGGATATCCAATTGCCGCAGGTCTCGGGCCTCGAGGTCACGCGCTGGATCAAGGACGATCCGGAGCTGCGTGCCATTCCCGTCGTCGCGGTCACGGCGTTCGCGATGAAGGGCGACGAAGAGCGCATCCGCGAGGGCGGCTGCGAAGCCTATTTGTCCAAGCCGATCTCGGTCGGCAAATTCATTGAGACGGTCCGGCGTTTTATCGGATAGGAAGTGAGTTCACAGTGTCCGCGCGTATCCTGGTTGTCGATGACGTTCCTGCCAACGTCAAACTCCTCGAAGCCCGCCTGTCAGCCGAATATTTCGACGTGATGACCGCCTCGAACGGCACCGAGGCGCTGGCGATCTGCGCCCGCGCCGAATGCGACATCATCCTGCTCGACGTCATGATGCCCGACATGGACGGCTTCGAAGTTTGCCGCCGCCTCAAGACCGATCCGGCCACGCACCACATTCCCGTCGTGATGGTCACCGCGCTCGACAGCCCGTCCGACCGCAACCGCGGGCTGGAAGCCGGCGCCGACGATTTCCTGACAAAGCCCGTCTCCGACGTCGTGCTGATCGCGCGCGTGCGCTCGCTGACGCGGCTGAAGATGATGACCGATGAGCTGCGCATGCGCGCCATCACCTCGCTCGAGATCGGCATGCAGGCGCCCGAGCGCAGCGCCGTGGCCGACACCGGCAAGGGCGGCCGCATCCTGCTAGTCGACGACCGCCAGTCCTCCTATGAGCGGCTCGCGACGATCCTCGCCGCCGAGCACACCGTCGACGTCGAGCCGAACCCGACGGAGGCGCTGTTCCATGCCGCCGAGGGCAATTACGATTTGCTGATCGTCTCGCTCGACCTCAACAATTTCGACGGCCTGCGGCTCTGCAGCCAGGCGCGTTCGCTGGAGCGCACGCGCCACGTGCCGATCCTGGCGATCGCCGACCCCGAGAACTCGACGCGGCTGCTCCGCGGCCTCGAGATCGGCGTCAACGACTATCTGCTGCGCCCCATCGACAAGACCGAGCTGCTGGCGCGCGCCCGCACCCAGATCCGCCGCCGCCGCTACACCGACCATCTGCGCGACAACGTGCAGAACTCGATCGAGATGGCGATCACCGACGCGCTCACCGGGCTGCACAATCGCCGCTACATGGAGAGCCATCTGGCGACCCTCGCCGAGCAGGCCTCGACCCGCGGCAAGCCGTTGGCGCTGATGATTTTGGACATCGACTACTTCAAGTCGATCAACGACAATTACGGCCACGACGCCGGCGACGACGTGCTGCGCGAATTTGCCGTGCGCGTACGGAAATCGATCCGCGGCATCGACCTTGCCTGCCGCTACGGCGGCGAGGAGTTCGTCATCGTGATGCCGGAGACCGACCTTCACGTCGCCGGCATGGTCGCCGAGCGGCTGCGCCGCTCGATCGCGGGCGAGCCGTTCTCCGTGCACAAGGGGGCCAAGCGCATCGAGGTCACGATCTCGATCGGCCTCACCACGCTGGAGCAGAAGGGCGAGTCCGTCGCCGACGTCCTCAAGCGCGCCGACACGGCGCTCTATCGCGCCAAGCACGACGGCCGCAATCGCGTGGTGTCGCAGGCGGCGTGAGGCGAGGGGACGCTGATTGCGCTCCGCTGTCGTCCCTGCGAACGCAGGGACCCATACCGCGTGATCCATCGAGGACGAGCGGTCTTTGTACCGGAAGATAATTTCGAGTCTTCGCCAAACTCCTCCCTGTGGTTATGGGTCCCTGCGTTCGCAGGGACGACAGCGGAGAGAGTTTCGCCGACCAAAACAAAAGCTGCGAAAACAACCCCATGCACAGTAGCCGACGTTAGTCGGATCAATGGGTTACGCGGTTGGCAAAACGGCTTGCGCTGGCAGCAGGGCTGTTTGACTCGTCGGGCAAAACAAGAGTATTATTCTATAATTCCGAATTTTCCCAAGCTCCGCTGTCATTCCCCGCGAAGGCGAGGAATCCAGTACGCCGCGGTCTATCGGTTCAATTACAATCGCCTCTGGAATACTGGACCACCCGCCTTCGCCGGTGATGACGGCGCATGATGCGGCGGCAGTGACTACGACGGCGCGGGCTTGCGTCCCTTCATCGGCTTCACGGCATCACCACCCACATCCACCCCCGCATTCCGCAACAACACCTTCGCCGCTTCCTTTGCCGCACGCGCCATCGCGGGATCGTCGCGGACGAGGTCCTGCGCGATGGAGCCGTCGACCAGCAACACGAGCTGCGTTGCCAGCGCCTCCGCATCGGCAACGCCGAGCTCGTTCAGCCGGTCGCGAAACCAGAGGCGGCGGCTTTCCTTGAAGGCGATTGCGATCTTCTTCACGGCGCGGTCCGCAGGCCCAAGCTCGGCGACCGCATTCACGAACGGGCAGCCGCGAAAATCCTTGGCCGCAAAGCGGCGCTCCAGCGCATCGAAGGTGCCGAGAATCTGCTCGGCCGGCGGCTTGTCGGAGGGGCGCGCGTGCACGAAGCGGCGCTCCAGATAGGCCGCGATCAGCGCGTCCTTGGAGGGGAAGTGGTTGTAGAGCGTGCGCTTGGAGATGCCGACCTCGGCCGCGATGGTGTCGACGCCGATGGCGCGAATGCCTTGCAGGTAGAACAGCTTGTCGGCGGTCTCGAGGATCCGCTCCTTCATCGTCTGTTGGTTGGGCGGGGGAGCCATGCGGCGGGATGCGTCCTCTTCGCTTGACAGCAGGCGCCTTCCATAGCCTAAGTAAACAGGTCTGTGTAACCAAAATCAACCGCAAAAGCAGACGACGGCACGCGTGCCGCGCCGCCGAGGGAGAAGAAACATGCCCCTGTTGCAGGTCCTGCGTCCGACATTGCCCATCCTGATCGGCGCCTCGATCATGCTGACGCTGAGCATGGGGCTGCGGCAGAGCCTCGGCATCTTCATGCAGCCGCTGACGCATGACATCCACATTTCGATCTCGGACTTCACGCTGGCGCTGGCCGTGCAGAACCTCGCCTGGGGCTTTCTCCAGCCGCTCGCCGGCGCGATGACCGTGCGCTACGGGTTTCGGCCGATCATGATCGTGGGATCGCTGATGTACATCGTGGGCCTGATCCTGATGGCGAGTGCGAACGGGCTCGTCAGCATCATGATCGGCGGCGGCGTGCTGATCGGCACGTCGCTGGCCTGCACCGCGGCGGCGATCGCGATGTCGGTGGCCGCGCGCGCGGTCCCGGAAACGGTGCGCTCCACCGTGCTCGGCATCGTCTCCGGTGCCGGCTCGCTCGGCGCACTGCTGTCGGCGCCGATCGGGCAGATGCTCAATGAGGGCTTTGGCTGGCGCGTCGGGCTCGCCGGCTTCGTCGTCATGTCGGTGCTGATGATTCCCGCCGCCTGGTATGCGGGCCGCATCGACAAGGTGCCGCTGCCCAAGCCTGCTGCCGACGACATCGGTGATGCCACGGCGGCGTCAGTGGCGAAGGCGGCGTTCGGCAATGCGCCCTTCGTGGTGATGACCTGCGCCTATCTCGTCTGCGGCATGCAGCTCGTGTTCCTCACCACGCATCTGCCGTCGTATCTGGCAATCTGCGGCCTCGATCCGATGCTGAGCGCGCAGACGCTCGGCATGATCGGCGGCTTCAACGTGCTCGGCTCGCTGTTCTTCGGCTGGGCCGGCCAGCGCTGGAACAAGCTGGCGCTGCTGGGCGGCATCTACATCCTGCGCTCGCTCGCGCTCGCCTGGTACTTCATGCTGCCGGCGACGCCGTTCTCGACGTTGTTGTTCGGCGCCATCATGGGTTTCCTCTGGATGGGCGTCGGCCCGCTGGTCGCAGGCGCCGTCGCCGAGATGTTCGGCCTGCGCTGGCAGGCGATGATCCAGGGCCTCGCCTTCATGAGCCACCAGATCGGCAGCTTCCTCGGTGCGTATGGAGGAGGGGTGCTCTACGACGCGCTCGGCTCCTACACCATGGCCTGGCGCATCGGCGTCGCGCTCGGACTTGCCGGGGGTATCGTGCAGGTGGCGTTCGCGCTGATCCGGCCGTCGCAGCCGCCGGCGCCGGTGTTGCGGACGGCGTAGGCGGGACACGTCGTTAAGGTCCGGTTTTGGAATCATCTCCGGCTGACTAAGTCCACCGTCTCGACCCCTTCAAAATTCCGAGCTGCGCGCGCATATTGTAGCGGTGGCGCGCCGCGAGGTGGTTGAATGAAACGCCGCGTTCTGGTCACGCTTCTCGGCGCTGCGGCGATGGCCCTGAGCCTCGCAGCCCACGCTCAGCAACCGGCGGTGCCCCGGGTCGGCTACGTCTGGAGCGGCGTTCGCGGGACGGATGTGTACTACCAGACCGGCTTCCGACAGGGACTTGCGGACCTGGGATATGTCGTGGGACGCACCCTGCTGCTCGAAGAACGCTACGCCGAGGGAAAACCGGAGCGCGTTCCTGCGCTGATCGCTGAACTCCTCACGCTCAACGTCGATGTTCTCGTGACCCCAGGCACGCCCATTTCACAGGCTGCGCAACGTGCAACATCCACGGTGCCGATCGTCTGCATGAGCGGGGATCCCATCAGAGCCGGTCTTGTGGCAAGCCTTGCCCGGCCAGGTGGCAATATCACCGGGTTGTCGCAGCTCTCCGGCGATTACGGCGTCAAGTGGCTGGAACTGCTGAAGGAGGCGGCTCCGAAAGTTCATCGTGTCGCCGTGTTGTGGAATCCTGACAATCCGACGACTGCCAACCAACTCGAACTCATGCAAAAAGCGGCACCCGGGCTCGGTCTCGAGTTGACAGCCCTCTCGGTGCGGCTCGCGGACATCGATAACAGCTTCGCCGCACTGGGAGAGAGCGGCCTCGATGGCCTGGTCGTCACCGACGATCCATCGCTGATACCCCTCGTTCCCCGGCTGATCGTGCTCACCGCAGAGCGGCGAATGCCGGCGATCTATCCGTTCCGCGACTCGGCTCAGAGAGGAGGACTGATGTCGTACTCGGCCGACCTTTTCAAACTATGGCAACGCGCCGCAGGCTATGTTGATCGCATTCTGAAAGGGGCGCGTCCGGCAGAGCTTCCCGTCCAGCAGACTACGGAAGTGACCCTGAATATCAATCTCAAGTCCGCCAAGGCGCTCGGTCTCGACATTCCCATGTCGCTGCTTGCCCGCGCCGACGAAGTGATCGATTAGATAATCGCGGTGGTGCATGAGCCCGTGCCTGGCCCCAAGGCTGACATGGAGCCACTCATGTCTCCGCTCGTGCGTGTTGCTTTTGGGGTCCCGGTTCTGGGCAGCAACGCTCCAGCAGAGCGACGACGATCGGGAGAGTCACCAGTTAACGTGACGCGCAGCGTATCCTGGACAATTCGAGACGCCATCTCGACGGCGTCTCGATCCGATGTCCACTTGATCGGTTGATTTGCGGCGTTGTGTTACCTGCAAAGATGACGCCTGCCGTCCCGATCGATGTAGGTGCTCGTGGCTGGATCGTAGGATCGATAGCGCTCCGAGCAAGCACGTGAGACTGCGCCATCCGCGCGAGCCAGGGCGTTGTCCACTCCTTGTGCGGGAGCTGCGCCATCCGGCAACTCGAGGCCCAGCCGGCCGGCCGGCGTCAGCGTGCCGTTCAGGTTGCGATTGGGGTTCTCGGCCTCGTACGTATCCGGATGGCTGCTTGCAAAGCCAGATTGCGCGTAGGCAGTGCTTGCGGTCAGGCCCGACAACAAAGCCACGGCAGCAAGAACCTTAAGTCCAGTCATGGTCGATCTCCATCATAACGGCCGGTGCATCTCGCTGCCGGTGCGTCGGGATGTGGATCGACATCGCGCGCTGGACAAGTTCGCTTGACCCCATACGCGCGACCTGGCGCGTTCTCGTCGTTCAAATGCAGAAAGAGTCGTTTGTTTGCGGAACGCGACGAATGGTCCACCGCCGCCATTCGCAGGCTCGTTCATCTGCATCCGAGCCCCACACCGTGCGTCCCAGAACAATATCGTTACCTGCCGAAAGACCTTCGAGCGGAGGATGCATGACCGCGGACCTGGCGGTAGGCCATCTCCAATTGCAACCGTCCACGGTTGCCAGTCGTAGGGGAGGTCATTTTGCGAGGCTGCCACCACGCGGATCGATGTCCGGGTTCGAAGCGACGTAGTCGATCTCGCCGCGCGAGATACCGATATCGTGAAGCTCCCTGTCACTCAGGGCGAGCAACCTGCCCCGTATCTCTCGGCGTCCGTACCATTCGAGCAGGGCAGCGAAGCGGTCGCCAAAAAAGCTCAGGCCGAGCCGAAGCGGCGCGAACGTCTGTCGTGAGGTGGACGCGTTGTAGGTTGTAGCCATTTGACATCTCCCGCGCTGCCTGCCTCCCACTGAAATAGTGCCAGTCCATCGAGGGGGGCGCTTGATATCCGGCTTACTTTTTCCTTACCCGCGGCTTATTCTTTGAACTTTGGGGGTGCTTGAGCGCGTCAGGCGATCAATGAGGTAACCAAGGAGGGTAGCATGCGCTATTTCTTCGAGGACTACGCTCTCGACATCGACCGGCGTGAGCTGCATCGCGGCTCGAACGTCGTCCCCACTGCACCGCAGGTTTTCGATCTGCTCGATTACCTGATCCGGAACAGGGAGCGGGTCGTCAGCAAAGACGACCTCGTGAACGCCATCTGGAATGGACGCATCGTGTCCGATGTGGCGCTGACCACGCGTCTCAACGCTGCCCGAAGCGCGATCGGTGATTGCGGCGACGAACAACGCCTGATCAAGACGCTGCCGCGAAAAGGGCTTTCGTTTCGTCGGCGCGGTGCACCAATCCGCCGTCACGTCGGAATCAACCGGGGGCGTGGTTTCGTCGAAGCCCGCACCGGCGCTTCCCGACAAGCCCTCGATCGCGGTGTTGCCGTTCGAGAACATGAGCGGCGATCCAGAGCAGCAATATTTTGCCGACGGAATGGTCGAGGAGATCACGACAGCGCTTTCGCGGTTCAAATGGCTGTTCGTCATCGCGCGGGAATTCGAGCTTCACCTTCAAGGGCAGGGCGGTCGATATCAAGGAGGTCGGACGCCAGCTTGGCGTGCGCTATGTGCTTGAGGGGTCTGTGCGCAAGTCGGCGGGCAAAGTTCGCATCGCAGGGCAATTGATTGATGCGGTTACGGGCGCGCACATCTGGGCCGACAGGTTCGAGCGCGACCTGACGGACGTTTTTGCTCTCCAGGACGAGGTCGCAGTCGCTGTCGTTTCGGCCATTGAGCCGAAGTTGCTCCAAACGGAAATTGCGATGGCGACGCGGCGGCGGCCGGAAAACCTTACAGCCTATGATTTCTACCTCCGGGCTTTGCCGCAATATTACACCTCGACGCGCGAAGGGTTCGCTGAAGCGATAAGGCTCGCTCATAACGCCCTGGAGCTGGACCCCCGGTCCGGCTCCGTAGCGGCTTTGGCGAGCCTGTGCCACGCGCTCAACGTGACCATGGGGTTTTCTGCCGATCCCTATTTCGATCGCAGGGAAGCGATCCGACTTTTTCGTCTGGCACTGAGCATCGACGACAGCGATCCCGATGCGTTGGCGAACGCTGCTACCGTCTCGGCCTTCATGGTTGGCGATTGTGAAAGCGAGATCGAGATGGCGGATCGCGCAGTCGCACTCAACCCGAATTCATTCTGGGCGTGGCATGGCAGAGGCTGGGTGTACAGGATAGCGGGGCAGCCGGAAGAAGCGATCAGGAGCTTTGAGCGTGCCATGCGCATGAGCCCGGTCGATCCGCTCCTGCACCGCTCCTTCATCGGCATGGCCATGGCATTCATTGAACTCGGCCGCTTTGACGAGGCCATCGTGGCAGCAAGGAAGGCCGTTCGTCAGAACCCCTCTCATTCGGCATCCTACCGGTGTCTTGCATCCGCTTTTGCCCATTGCGGACGCGACACGGAGGCGCGCGAGGCCGCGGCGGGGGTACTCGAGCACGACCCTTCCTTTACAATATCCACCTACATCGCTCGCGGTGGGCAATCAAAGGCGAAGCTCTTGATCGAGGGGTTTCGGAAAGCCGGGTTGCCCGAGTAGCTCTCCAAGTCGAGCCGGCATGACCGGTCCTGGCCCACCGCTGACATCGAGCCATCCGACTTCAAGATCGGCTCTGCGCAGCAGCGCGCCCCGGGCCACGAGAAAAAATAGAAACGGGGCCGTGAGGCCCCGTCAAAAAGTTCAGTCTATCTCGCGATCTTTCTTGATCTCGGCTTCGCGGGATTGGACGTGCTTGCACCAACCGACGAATGATATTTTGGCTGCCTGCGGCAAGCATGGGCCGACATCAGGGACAAATTCAGATAGGGAGCCAGCGGGCCGTACGACTAGCGACGTCCTGACCGCTTGAGATCGGCGACCTTGAACCTGTTGCCTGCCTGCAGGCTGCTGCAAATCCAGTGGGCCTTGTTTCGATTCTCGGCCAGGAACACCTTCGTCTCGACGCAATTTTCGTAGGACGAATGGGTGATGGTGTCTCGGCACGTTGGCGAGAAAGGTCCATAGTCCAACTGGCCGCCCGACTCGCTACATCCAATCCAGGGCTCGTTGCCGTGTCGGAAGCTTGATGCACAGCCGCCGTTGCAGCTACTGGCGCGTGCCTCCAGGCTGGCAATCCTCGCCATTGGTGAGCCCGGCGCGTACGTAGGCGTGCGCGCGGATGACGTTCCAGCTGTTGACGCAGTCCGGCGCGGCGCCGTTGTGCTTGCTCCCCGCTCCGACACGTGTGGCTTTGCCGCCTGTTTCGGCGCGTCGACCGTGATGGGGGGAAGCGTGGCGGCGGAGCCGATTGGGATTTGCGATGCTGCCGGGGCGCACAGCAAGACAGTCGACAAGGCAGCGATGGTTGAAGGCACGACAAGGCTTGATGACAATCTCATGACCATGTCCTTCCTAATCCGGGACGGAAATGCCGTGCCGGTCAGTACACGGTAACATACATTTGGAGGTGAGCAATCGAGGGTTGAAGAGACGTCTGTCGATCAACGCGTCATCGACATCGCGGCGTGGAGCCTGCTGGCCACCCCCGGGACACGAGGCAAAATAGAAACGGGGCCGTGAGGCCCCGTCAAAAGTTCAGTCTATCCCACGATCTACTTGATCTCGGCTTCGCAAGCATGGGCCGACATCAGGGACCAAGTTCAACTGAGACTGAGAGCCAGCGGGCGGTCCGACTAGCGACGTCCTGCCCGCTTGAGGTCTGCGACCTTGAACCTGTTGCCGGCCTGCAGGCTGCTGCAAAGCCAGTGGGCTCTGTTTCGATTGTCGCCCAGGAACACCCTCGTCTCGACGCAATTCACGAAGGACGTATGGGTGATGGTGTCTCGGCACGTTGGCGACATCGGTCCATAGTTCAGGCCGCCGCCCGACTCGCTACATCCAACCCAGGGCTCGTTGCCTTGTCGGAAGCTTGATGCGCAGCCACCGTTACAGCTGCTGGCGCGCGCCTCCAGGCTAGCAAGCCTCCCCATGTTGGAATCCGGCGCATACGAAGGCTTGGGCTCGGTTGACGTTCGAGCGGTTGACGCAGTCCGACGCGGCGCCGTTGTGTTTGCTCCCCGCTCCGACACCTGCGGCCTCGCCACCTGCTTCGGTGCATCGACCGTAACGGGGGGGAGCGTGGCGGCGGAGCCCGCATTGATTTGCGACACTGCCGGGCCAGACAGCAAGGCAGTTGACAAGAGGGCGACGGCTGAGGGCACGACAAGGCTTGACGACAATCTCATGGCAAGTCCTCCCAAATCCAGGACGGAAATGCCGTCCGGATAAGTGCACGGTAACATACATTTGGAATTGGGCAACCGAGGGTTGAGGCAATGTCTGCCTAGTGACTCGCCACCGACATGGCGGCGAAGTGAACCTGAGCGCTTGCCCAAAGCCGTTGCGATGTTTGTTTCCTATCCTCTAGCGGACATCACGCGGCTGAGCCTTTGTGATCTGCAGCACACCCCACGCGAGAGCTGCCAGCCGCTCTTCCGAGTGTTTCTGCAACCCGCCACTTTTAGGAGGACTTGTCGTGCTGGCTCCGTTCGGCAACACTACTCGGATTTCAATGTAGTATTTCAGGAGGGCATGATGCCCGAGACATTGGAAAGCCTGTTGTGGTGTGCCGCGCTCGCGACGTGGCTGATGTTATTCTTCGGATTCATATCTGAACGCTTGAAGTCGCTCCCAAAATTCGTCAGCCGGCTGCTCGAGGGAGCTTTCAGGCTCAAGGCGAAGTGACGTAGTCACGACCCCGGGATACGCGGCTTGGCAGCTGCCAGGCTCGCAGATCTGCGCGCGCGTTGATGGTGTCGAGACGGACGGATAAGGCGCACATGTGCAGCTGAACTCTCTCGCAGATCTGCGAGAGGGCCGACGGTGCTTGCACCGTGCTCGAAGCTATCATCGCTCGAATATCAGGGTGCGGGAGGCCAAAACAAAGCTGCTATCCCGCCAGCTTCCGATCGAGCGAGAACCGGCCACCGCCGGTGACCAGGATCAGCATCGCGCCTCCCATGATCGAGATGTTCTTCAAGAAATGATTGTATTGCCCAATCTGCTGCGAACCGACGGGGTATTCCCAGTAGCGATGCGCGATCGCAGTCGCCATCAACACAAACAGGAAAACCAAGACTGCGCAGTAGCGCGTACCAAAGCCGAGTATCAGACCAGCCGACATGATTACTTCCAGTGCCACGGTGGTCGCCGTGAACAGTTCAGGCGCTGGAACGTTCAGCGACCTGAAATAGCTCACCGAGCCACTGAAATTGGTGATGGCTCCGTACGCGCTTCCGACGAAGACCCAGGCCAGCAGAATGCGGCCGACCAGAATGAGCAGGTTGGCGCTGCCAGCGGCGAACGCGTCGACCCCGGATGTGAGCGAGCGAGAGCGGAGTAGCATCGCCATTGCCCCATAGTGGTTGTCTACGGGCGGCACTTGGATGCCGATGATGGTACCACTATCGACGAACCGGATGAAGAGTGCTCGCCGGGCCGTGCAATGCGCCGCAAACGCCCGGCGTAGCTTTCGTGCCCCGGGGCGCAGCCCAGCAGCGCAAGGGCGCCGCAGCGCGTCCGGGACACGAGAGGCGGCACAAATAAGAACGGGGCCCGAAAGGGCCCCGCAAAACTCTTCAACGCTGCGTCGATCTTACTTGATCTTGGCTTCCTTGAATTCGACGTGCTTGCGCGCGACCGGGTCGTACTTCTTCTTGACCAGCTTGTCGGTCATGGTGCGCGAATTCTTCTTGGCGACGTAGTAGAAGCCGGTGTCAGCCGAGGACACGAGCTTGACCTTGATGGTGACCGCTTTGGCCATGTTCAGAACCTCAGGAATGAAGGGAATCTGGAGCCGGCCAAACGGCCCGCGTTGGCCGGCAACCTAGCCAGAAACCGCCTGATGTCAAGGTTTGGGAGCGTTTTCGCGCGAACTGGGCATCGGTTCGCGTGAAGAAAATGCGTCAAAAACAACAGGCTAGAGCCCCGAATGGGGCTCCGGTCCCGGAAACCACTCAAATCGGGCCTATCAGGCCTCGAAGAAGCGGTTTTTCGGCCGGGGCAGACCCAGATTCTCCCTCAAAGTGGCCCCTTCATACTCTTTCCGGAAAATCCCGCGCTTCTGGAGCTCCGGGACGACCTTGTCGACGAAATCGTCGAGGCCGGCGGGCAGGAACGGGAACATGATGTTGAAGCCGTCGGAGCCGCGCCCGACCAGCCATTCCTCCATCTGGTCGGCGATGGTCTTGGCGGTGCCGACGAAGGACAGCCCGCCATAGCCGCCGACGCGCTGGGCGAGCTGGCGCACGGTGAGCTTGTCGCGCCTGGCGAGGTCGACCATGCGCTGCCGGCCGCTCTTGCTGGCGTTGGTCTCCGGTATCTCCGGCAGCTGCCCGTCGGGATCGAAGCCAGAGGCATCGGTGCCGAGGATGACCGAGAGCGAAGCGATGGCGCTGTCATAGTGCACCCGGCCGTCGAGCAGGGCGCGCTTCTCCCTTGCTTCATCGACGCTGTCGCCGACCACGACGAAGGCGCCGGGGAGGATCTTGAGGTGCTCAGGATCGCGGCCGATCGCCTCCATGCGGCCCTTGATGTCGGCGTAGAGTTTCTGTCCGTCCGCGAGGCTGCCGCCGCCGGTGAACACGGCTTCCGCGGTCTCGGCCGCGAGCTGCCTGCCGTCCTCGGAGGCGCCGGCCTGCACGATCACCGGCCAGCCCTGCACGGGGCGGGCGATGTTGAGGGGCCCGCGCACTTTCAGATATTTGCCGTTGTGGTCGAGCGTGTGCATCTTCGCGGGATCTACGAACAGGCCGCTCTCGACATCGCGCACGAAGGCATCGTCGGCAAAGGAGTCCCAGAGGCCGGTGACCACATCGTAGAACTCGCGGGCGCGCTTGTAGCGCTCGGCATGCTCCATGTGGTCGTCGAGGCCGAAATTCAGGGCCGCATCCGGGTTCGAGGTGGTGACGATGTTCCACCCCGCACGGCCGCCGCTGAGATGGTCGAGCGAGGCGAAGCGGCGCGCGACGTGATAGGGCTCGTCGAACGTGGTCGAGCCCGTCGCGATCAGGCCGATGCGCTCGGTGACCGCGGAGAGCGCCGACAGCAGCGTGAACGGCTCGAACGAGGTCACGGTGTGGCTGCGCTTGAGCGCGTTGATCGGCATGTTCAGCACGGCGAGGTGATCGGCCATGAAGAAGGCGTCGAACTTGCCGGCCTCGAGCTTCCGGATCAGCGTCTTGATGTGCCCGAAGTTGAAATTGGCGTCGGGCCAGGCCCCGGGATAGCGCCAGGCGCCGGTGTGGATGCTGATCGGGCGCATGAACGCGCCAAGCTTGAGTTGCCGTTGTGCCATCGCGCCCGCTTCCATGTTGGGTGTCGTTCGGAAAGACATAGGCACGCCGGGGAACTCCGCCATTGGGGCAGGCGGGAAGAATTTTTTGTTTTTCGCGACGCCTCCAGCACAATCGCGTCATTCCCTGCCGCTGCGCAGCAGAGAGCCCGGAATGACGGAGGAGGGAGCCATCGAACCGATCCGCCGATCGCGTCGACAAAGCCATGACCCCTAAGGAGAGCTTCCGATGGCAGGCGCAATGACCGTGGATGGCAGCACCGTCCGCATCGACCGTTCCATGCCCTGGGTCGGTCGGCTGCTGTCGCTGCCGTTGCTGGCGGCGAGCTTCTATCTGCTGTGGAATGTCGCGCTCGGCCTGCGCCAGGATTTTTCCGGCTTCGGAAGGCTCGCCGATGACCTCGTGCCGGTGCTGGTGTTCACCGGGCTGGGACTTCTCGTCGGCATCCCTGGCATCATCCTGCTCAGCTACCGCTATTTCGTCGTGCTCAACGAGACGCTGCGCCAGATCGTGATCACCAGGCAGTTCGGGCCGCTGAACATCCGCAGTCAGCGTGATCTCGCCGACTATCACTTCATCAGCATCACGGATGATTACGATACGGATCTGACGACCTACGACGTCAACCTCTGCGGCAACAGGGGCACCGAGCCGATCACGCTTCAGAGCTTCACCAGGCGCGAGGATGCGGGCAAGCTCGCCAGCGAGATCGGCCGCGTCTTGAAACTGCCGGCGCGCGATTATGTCGGCACCGAGCCGGACGCGGACGATTAGTTAGCCCAAAATATCCTTCTGCATCTTGCCGCCGTAGAAATGGAAGAACGGCACCGGCGCGTCGTGGCGGAGCGGGCCGGTGGCAAGGCGGGTGTCGAGCTCGTTGAGCACGTTGCGCGTCATCGGATGCAGATCGGCGAGCGGCTTCGAGCCGAGCTCGACCCAGACCAGCTCGACCAGCTCGGCATCGGCATGGATCACGCCCTCGACGCGGTGGGTGATCGCGGAGGCGTCCGCCGTGAAGAAGCGCGTGTCGAACCTTTTGACGCGGCCGGGCGGGGTGATCGCGCGCGCGATCAGGAACAGGCTGGAGGGATCGGGCAGCAGGCCCGCATCCGCGAACGGCTTCCAGGCGCCCTCGAGCTTCGCCTTGCCCTCGCTCTTGCGGCCGAGGCAGAGGCCGGTCTCCTCGCAGGCTTCGCGGATCGCGGCAATCGCGAGCGACTTGGCGCGCGAGGCCGGGGTCTTCGGACTGCCCTTGGCGAGATTGGCTTCGAGCTCGGCCGTGATCGGTGCCGCGCACGGCACGCGATAATCGTCCTTGTCGACACGGCCGCCGGGGAAGACGAACTTTCCGGGCATGAACACCACCTTGTCGTGGCGCTTGCCGACCAGGACCTTTGGAATGCTGCCGCTGCGATCGACCAGGATCAGCGTCGCCGCATCCCTCGGGCGGAAATAGGGATGGTGGTCGGCTTCCTTGCCCTCGTGGATCTTGGCCTTTTCGGCTGCCTGCGTAGTATCCGTCATGTCCTCACCCAAACGCTTTTTGATTATTTGCTTAGACCGGCGGAATACCATCCGGAGGGTTGTCGTCAAAGCCGTGCATGCGCAGAGCCCATTGCAAGCCGACCACGGCTCCCTTCACCGGCTGCAGCAGCCCGAGCGAGGCGACGAAGGTGAAAGGCAGATAGGCCGCGAAGCTGAGCCAGACCGGCGTGGTGTAATTGGTCTCGATCCACAAGATGGTCGGCACCACGATGTGGCCGACGATGACGATCACGAGATAGGCCGGCAGATCGTCGGCGCGATGTGGCGTGAAGTCGAGGCCGCATCTGGAACAATTGTCCGCCGTCTTCAGGAAAGCGCGGAATAGCTTGCCCTCGCCGCAGCGCGGGCAGCGGCTGCGAAAGCCGCGCTTCATCGCAGCCCAGACGTCGCGCTTCTCGACCAGACCAGTCTCGCGCGTCCAGATCTTCGGGGCCGTGCTCGTCGTCACCATGCCTTGCCCTTCTGTCCCCCGCCTTTCCCCTTGTTCTTTCCCTTGCTCTTCTTCGCCTTGCCGGATTTTGGCTTCGGCGGCTTGCGTTTTCTGTCCGGACTGCGGCCGGGATGCGCCTTGAACGAGGGGCGGCGTTGCGGACCGGATTGCCGGCGGTCGCGCGGCGCGGTCTCACTGTCCGACGACAGCAACTCGAAGCGTAGCGCACCCGCGATGGGGGCCGCTTCGATCAGGCGGACGTCAACGACGTCGCCGAGCTGATACATGGTGCGGCTGCGCGTGCCGACGAGGGCATGGCGACCCTCGTCATAGTTGAAATATTCCGTGCCGAGGGATCGGATCGGGATCAGGCCGTCGGCGCCGGTCTCGCTCAGCTTGACGAACAGGCCGGCGCGCGTGACGCCGGAGACGCGGCCCTGAAAGCTCGCGCCGATGCGATCGGCGAGGTGATGGGCGATCAGGCGGTCGACGGTCTCGCGCTCCGCCTTCATCGCGCGCCGCTCGGTCACCGAGATGTGGGCCGCGACCTCGCCCAGGCTCTCCGGCGTCTCGCTGTCGGGCAGGGCGCCTTCGCCGAGCCCGAGCGCGCGGACCAGCGCGCGGTGCACGACGAGGTCGGCATAGCGGCGGATCGGCGAGGTGAAATGCGCGTAGCGGCGCAGGTTCAGGCCGAAATGACCGTAATTCTCGGAGGAATATTCGGCCTGTGCCTGCGCCCGCAGCACCACCTCGCTCACCAGCGGGAAGTGGTCGTGGCCTTCGAGCTGCGCCAGCACGCGGTTGAACAGAGCAGGGCGCAGCGCGCCGCCTTTCGCGAACGGGACGTCCAGCGTCTCCAGAAACTCCGCGAGTGCGTGGACCTTCTCCAGCGTCGGCTCGTCGTGCACGCGGTAGATCAGCGGCAGCGACTTCTTCTCGAGCATCTCCGCTGCCGCGACGTTGGCGAGGATCATGAACTCCTCGATCAGCTTATGCGCATCGAGGCGCTCGGGCACCACGACGCGGTCGACCGTGCCGTCGCTCTTCAGGAGGATCTTGCGCTCGGGCAGGTCGAGATTGAGCGGATCGCGCTCGTCGCGCGCACGCTTGGCGCAGGCATAGGCGGCATAGAGCGGCTTCAGGATCGGATCGAGCAGCGGGCCGGTGGTGTCGTCGGGCCGGCCGTCGATCGCAGCCTGCGCCTGCGCGTAGCTCAGCTTGGCGGCCGAGCGCATCAGGATGCGGTGGAACGTATGCGAGCGCTTGCGGCCGTCGGGGCCGAGCACCATGCGCACCGCGAGCGCGCCGCGCGGCTCGCCGGGGACCAGCGAGCAGAGATTGTTCGAGATCCGCTCGGGCAGCATCGGCACGACGCGGTCGGGGAAATAGACCGAGTTGCCGCGGTCGAGCGCGCTACGGTCGAGCGCGGTGCCCGGCCGGACGTAGAAGCTCACATCCGCAATGGCGACGTTGACGATGAAGCCGCCCTTGTTGTTCGGGTCGTCGTCTGCTTGCGCATGTACCGCATCGTCGTGATCCTTGGCATCCGGCGGATCGATGGTGACAAGCGGGACGTCGCGCCAGTCCTCGCGGCCCTTCAGGTTCGCGGGCTCTGCGGCTTCCGCCTCGCGCTCGGCGGCGGGCGGGAATTGCAGCGGGATGTCGTGGGCGTAGATCGCGATCAGGCTGATCGCCTTCTCCGACTTGACCGAGCCGAGCTTCTCCTTCACGCGGCCGGAGGCGAGGCCAAAGCTGCGCGTGCGGACGATGTCGACGCTGACGAGGTCTCCGTCCTGCGCGCCCGACGTATCGGCTGCTGCGATGTTCAGCTCGCGGTCGGCGGCCTTCTTGTCGACGGGAACGAGCCGTCCGCCGCCCTCGGGCAGGCTGCGGAACACGCCGAGGATGCGGCTCCTGGTCTTGTCGAAGACCTTGATGACGTGTCCGCGATAGGCCGGGCCTTCGGTCTCGTTGGTCGGCTCGACGCGCAGCAGCACGCGGTCGCGGACGCCGGCGACGGTGCCCGGCTTTGGCCGGCGCGGCATCTGAATGCGGATCTTGGGGGGCTCGCCGCCTTCGACCTCGTCCCATTCGGTGGGGGAGGCGATCAATTCGCCGTCCTGGTCGCGGCCGGTGATGTCGGCGACCAGCGTCGACGGCAGGGCGTCCGGCTCTGAAACCTTGTGGCGCTTTTTCTTGATGGTCCCGTCGTCGGCGAGCTCGCGCAACATGCGCTTGAGCTCGATGCGATCGGCGTTCTTCAGGCCGAACTCGCGCGCAATTTCGCGAGTTCCCACCTTTCCTGGATTTGCCTTGATGAAGGCGACGATGGCTGCCCGGTCGGGAAAGCCACGGTCATTCTTGCGTTTCACTTAACCTCTAATTCTTTCTCTAAGTCTTGCCGGCACTCTTCTTGGCCGGAGCCTTGCTGGCGGCTGCCTTGGTCGGCGACGTCTTTGCCGACGACGACACGGCGGCGCGCGCCTTGCTGGTTGATTCAGTTTTCGATTTGGCCGCGGCTTTCTTCGCGGCCGGTTTCTTCTTGGGCGCGGCGTCCTCGCCGTCCGCGGCCTTCTCCGTAGCCTTCTTGGCCTTGGCTGGCTTGGCCGCCTTCTTCGCCTTGGTCTTTCCGCCGCCCTTGGCCGCGCGCTCGTCGATCAGCGCGATCGCCTGCGGCAGCGTGACGGTGTCCTTTTCGAACTCGGCGGGGATGGTCGCGTTGACGCCGCCTGCGGTGACATAGGCGCCGTAGCGGCCGCTCTTCACGGTGACGGTGCCGAGCGTCGGGTGTTCGCCGATCGCCTTGCCGGGATCGGCGCCGAAGCGGCGGCTTGGACCCTTGGCGACCTTTTCCGCGATCAGCGTCACTGCGCGGTTGAGGCCGATGTCGAACACCTCGTCGCCGGCCTCCAGGCTGGCGTAGGTCTTCTCGTGCTTCACGAACGGCCCGAAGCGGCCGAGACCCGCTGTGATCGGCTGGCCGGTCTCCGGATGCTTTCCAATTTCGCGCGGCAGCGACAACAGCTTCAGCGCAAGCTCGAGCTCGACATCTCCAGGAGATGTGCCCTTCGGAATGCCCGCGCGCTTCGGCTTCTCGCCTTCCTCATAATCCTTCTGCTCGCCGAGCTGGATATAGGGCCCGAACCGGCCCGCCTTGACCCAGACATCGCGCCCCGTATCGGGGTCCTGGCCGAGCGAACGGTCGGCGGTGGTCTCGCTGTCGGCGGCGAGCTGACGGGTGTAACGACACTCCGGATAGTTCGAGCAGCCGACGAAGGCGCCGAACTTGCCGGCCTTGAGATTCAGCCGGCCGTTGCCGCAGCTCGGGCACTGCCTGATATCGCCGCCATCCGCACGGGGCGGGTAGATGTGCTGCCCCAGCATGTCGTCGAGCACGTCGAGCACCTGCGCGACGCGCAGATCCTTGATCTCGTCGACGGCGCCGATGAAGCCGGTCCAGAAATCCTTCAGCACCTGCTGCCAGGAGATCTCGTTGTTCGAGATGCGGTCGAGCTGCTCTTCGAGCCCGGCGGTGAAGTCGTATTCGACGTAGCGGGCAAAGAAGCTTTCGAGGAAGGCGACCACCACGCGGCCCTTGTCCTCGCCGTGCAGGCGCTTCTTCTCCAGCTTGACGTAGCCGCGATCTTTCAGGACCTGGAGGATCGAGGCATAGGTCGAGGGCCGGCCGATGCCGAGCTCTTCCATGCGCTTGACGAGCGATGCCTCCGAGAAGCGCGGCGGCGGCTCGGTGAAGTGCTGGGTGACGGCGAGCGACTGCCGCTTCAGCGCGTCGTTCGGGCTCATCGCGGGCAGGCGGCGGGAGTCCTCGTCCTCCTCGTCGTCGCGGCCTTCCTGGTAGAGCGCGAGGAAGCCGTCGAACTTGACGACCTGGCCCGTCGCGCGCAGCTCCAGCGTGCGGGAGCCTGCCTTCGCGGTGATGTCGACGGTGGTGCGCTCGAGTTCGGCCGATTCCATCTGGCTCGCAATGGTGCGCTTCCAGATCAGCTCATAGAGCCGCGCCTGGTCGGCATCGAGCTTCCGGCTCATGCTGTCGGGGCGGCGCGACATGTCGGTTGGGCGGATCGCTTCGTGCGCTTCCTGGGCGTTCTTAGCCTTGGCCTGGTACTGGCGCGGTGCGTCCGGCACGTAGGCGTTGCCGTAATCCTCGCCGATCACCTTGCGCGCCTGGGTGATCGCCTCGGGGGCGATCTGCACGCCGTCGGTACGCATATAAGTAATGAGTCCGGTGGTCTCGCCGCCGATGTCGATGCCTTCATAAAGGCGCTGGGCGATGCGCATGGTGTGCGCCGGCGCAAAGCCGTATTTGCGGCTGGCTTCCTGCTGCAGCGTCGAGGTGGTGAAGGGCGCCTGCGGATTGCGCCGGGCCGGCTTTGCATCGACCGAGGTCACGGCGTAGGCGGCTGCTTCCAGCGCCTTCTTGAAGTCCTCGGCTTCCGCGCCGCTGCCGACGTCGAGGCGCTGGATCTTCTTGCCGTCGGCACCGACGAGGCGCGCCTCGAAGGCGTCGCCGCGCGGCGTCAGCAGGGTCGCGATCAGCGACCAGTATTCGCGCGGCACGAACTTTTCGATCTCGAGCTCGCGGTCGCAGACGAGGCGCAGCGCCACCGACTGCACGCGGCCGGCCGAGCGGGCGCCCGGCAGCTTGCGCCACAGCACGGGGGAGAGGGTGAAGCCGACGAGGTAATCGAGGGCACGGCGCGCCATATAGGCGTCGACCAGAGCGCCGTCGATCTCGCGCGGATGCTTCATCGCATCCGTGACCGCCTGCTTGGTGATGGCGTTGAACACCACGCGCTCGATCTTCTGGTCCTTCAGCGCGCGCTTCTCTTTCATCACCTCCAGCACGTGCCAGGAGATGGCCTCGCCCTCGCGATCAGGGTCGGTCGCCAGAATCAGTCGGTCGGCGCCCTTCAGGGACTTTGCGATATCGTTGAGCCGGCCGGCCGCCTTGGGGTCGACCTCCCAGATCATCTTGAAATTAGCGTCGGGATCGACGGAACCATTCTTCGCCGGGAGGTCGCGGACATGGCCGAACGAGGCCAGAACCTCGTAGGACGAGCCCAGATACTTGTTGATCGTCTTGGCTTTCGCCGGCGACTCCACAATGACGATATTCATGTAGTTCCAGTAACTTACGGGGAAATCTTGGGCCGAATTCGACAAGATTCGGGTCGGCCGTTTCGACCCGAACATGGGTGGTGAGGCCCTCGCTGTCAAATCGAAGGGTGTTGAAAGCGCCCTGAATGGGAAAAGTTTCATATCGAGAAAGTTGCAAAATACCACCTTGGAGTTGCGATCAATGTCGGCGTAGAGTCGCCCGGGGCAAGGATTCGGGTGGGGTCTGGTGACTAAGCCAGGAAGGAAACGGGCGCGCGCCGCATCAGGCGCGCCGGGAGGCTCGCGCCACGAGGAACCGGGAGAGGGCGGCGTCGATGAGGCGGTCGCCTTCATCGCCGAGCAGGTCGGGGCTTTGCGCAAGCTCGCCGAGCGCCACAAGCTCGACGTGCTGCATTATCTCTTAGGGATGACCAAGCTGGAAGCCGACGAGCATCTGCGGCTGCGGAGCAAGCGCAAGCTGTCGTGAGGCTTGCGCCTCTATCAGCGGCCGTAGCCCGGATGGAGCGAAGCGTAATCCGGGTTACTCGCGCCGCGGAGAGAGAATCCCGGATTGCGCTGCGCTCCATCCGGGCTACGCGACACACGCTGCATCATTTTCGTCATTGCAATGACGACTGTGGTTAGCCGTTTCGCGCTGCCATTTTGGCCAATCGCTGGCCGAGATATTCGGCCGTGCTCAAATCGCTCTGGGGCAAGGCGCCGTCGGCCTGGTGTGACGCCAGTCCAAGCTGGCTGCCCAATCGATTGCGACCGGCCGGATCCTCTCCGCCCGGAATATCCAGTCCGCACCAGAGCATGCCGTGTTGGGCGGCCAGAATAGAAAGGTAGCTCAACGTGTGGAGCTGATCGCCACTCGCGCAGGCGCCTGTCGTGAAGCCGCCCGCGATCTTGTTGGCCCATCGCTGCTGGCTCCATCGGTCACTTGAAGCATCGGCAAAGGCTTTGAATTGCGCCGCGGGTCCGCCCATGTAGGTCGGGCTGCCGAACGCAACGGCGTCGGCGCGGTCGATGGTCTGCAACAAGACCTCATTCTGGAATCGGCCTGCTGCGATGTCGTCGCCGGCGATCCGACAAAGAGCGATTTCCGTCATCCCAGCCGCTCCGCGCGCTACCGCATGCGCCAGCTGCTCGGTGGTGCCCGAGATGGAAAAATAGGCGATGGCGAGCAGGGGCATGGTGGCGCCACTTTGGACTGTCTAACCATCTTTGACGCCGTCTCTATTTTGTACAAGTCCCTCCGCACCGTCATTGCGAGCGCAGCGAAGCAATCCAGAGTGTCTCCGTGGAGGGATTCTGGATTGCTTCGTCGCAAGGGCTCCTCGCAATGACGGTTGTGGGGGCAGTGTGCCTTTATCAAGCCGAGCGTCGGCGCGGCGCTGGCCGCTGCTTCATCATGGTGTCCGCAGGGCTGAGCAAGCGCCCATCCTCGGCGCGCATTTCGAGCTTCTTCACCGGGCGGCCTTTCTCGCGATCGACCAGGATGGTCGCGATCTCCTCGGGGTGATCGTCGAACTCCTCGCTCCATTGCCGCAGCGCCACCAGGATCGGGAAGGTGCCGCGGCCTTTCGGCGTCAGCACATATTCAGAATAGGCGCTGCCGTCGGAGGCGGGGGCTGTCGTCAGGATGCCGTGGTCGACGAGCGATCGCAGCCGCACAGATAAAATGTTCTTGGCCATGCCGAGCTTGCTCTGGAATTCGCCGAAGCGGCGCACGCCGAACAGCGCTTCGCGGATGATCAGCAGCGACCACCAGTCGCCGATCGCTTCCAGAGACCTCGCGACCGGGCAGGCATCGCCCTCAAAGCTTGTTCGTTTCACCATCGTGGTGGTCTCGTCTTGCCGTGCGTTTTGACATCAATCACGCGCTTGTGTGGTTGCATCATAAAACCATCTGGCCTAGATGGCAACTCAGTTTCATTATGAAACCACTGGAGGCGAGCATGAGACTTCAAGGCAAGACGGCACTGATTACGGGCGGCAACAGCGGCATCGGCTTTGCGACGGCAAAGCTGTTCGTGGCCGAAGGCGCGAAGGTGGTGATCACCGGGCGCAACAAGGAGACGCTGGCGGCTGCCGGCAAGGAGCTCGGCCCGAACGCGCTCGCGCTTGCCGCGGATGCGACCGACATCGCCGCGACGGACGCTGCGATCAAGCAGGGCGCCGAAAAATTCGGCAAGTACGACATCGTGTTCGCCAATGCCGGCATTCCCGGCGGCACGCCGCTCGGTTCGGCGACGCTGGAAGTTTTCGAGAAGGTCATCAGCACCAACCTCACCGGCGTGTTTTTCACCGTTCAATCCGCGCTGCCCTATCTCAACGACAATTCCTCGATCATCCTCAACGGCTCGGTGATCTCCGTGCTCGGCATTCCCGGTTACTCCGCCTATGGCGCGGCGAAAGCGGGCGTGCGGGCGATGGCGCGGATCATGGCCTCGGAGCTGTCGCCGCGCGGCATCCGCGTCAACGTCGTTGCGCCCGGTGCGATCCGCACGCCGATCTGGGGCGCGGCGGTCGCAACGCCGGAAGCGGAGAAGGCGTTCGAGAAGCGCATCGGGCTGTCGACGCCGCTTGGACGTATTGGTGAACCGGATCACATCTCGAAGACGGTGCTGTTCCTCGCCTCCGATGATTCCGCACATGTGCAGGGCCAGGAGATCTTCGTCGACGGCGGCGCGGTGGCTTCGCCGGCCGGCGCGCCGATCTATCGCGGCTGATCAACTCTTTCGAAAATTGAATCGGTCGGCGCGATCGCTGCGGTTGCGCCGGCCGGATCCTGCACCTCGCGAGCCTTGTTTCGCTGAACCTTCCGTGAGGTGTTGAACCTTCGCATCTGCTGCGCAGACATTTTTACGGGCAGGGGGTCAAAAGACTCATTTTAAAGGAGCCCGAAATGCCGAAAGCAGTTCGCATTTTTTCGTCGATTTCAGCACCGCGTATTTACACCGAACGTTCCGCCATCCCAGCCAAGCGCTCCGACACGTCTGAGCTGATCGGGGTGGCTCTTTTCTCCGGCATCGGCCTGTTCATTTCACTCGTTGCCGTCATCCTTGGCGTTCAGGGCGCCTGGTTTTAGCTCCGTCGATCTGTCAGCCGCCGCCGGAGTCCGGCAGCGGCTGTTGTCGGCGTAAGCGTTACGCCGCGCGCAGACTGGTGGCGGCCTGAAGCGCGCCGGCCAGCGCCTTCTCGCGATGCTCAGGGCCAACCTGGATGCCATCTGCGACGATGAACTCAGGGCTCGTGACGCCCATGAAGGCGAACACGCCGCGCAAATAGGTTTCGAGATGCTCGAGCGAGGCGGCCGGCGTGCCCGGACCGTAATAGCCGCCGCGCGAGATCGCGATGATCACGCGCTTGTTGCCGGCAAGACCCTGCGGGCCGTTAGCGTCGTATTTGAACGTCTTCCCCGCCACGAGGACGCGGTCGATCCAGGCCTTGAGCTGGCTCGGAATCGTGAAATTGTACATGGGCGCGCCGATCACGACGATGTCGGCATCGAGGAACTCGTTCAGCACCGCCGCGCTCGCGGCAAGGTCGGGTCCGAGTTCCGCCGGTGCAGGCGCGCCTTGCGCGGCCGCGAGATGCGAGCCGGAGAGGTGGGCGAGCGGCGTCTGGGTCAGGTCACGATAGACCAGGTCGAGGGAGGGCGTCGCCTGCCTGAGCCGGTCGACGATGGCGGCAGAAACCTGCCTAGAGACGGAGTGGGGGCCGAGGACGCTGGAGTCGATATGGAGGAGTTTCATTGGGGTCACCCATGGTATAGATTTGTAACCCGCACTACATGAGTGACTGTCAAATTCCCCGCAAGAACGCACTTTTTTGAGCCATGGGCACATCATTGAAACCTGCACACACCGATTTGCCTGCTCCGCGGCTGCCGGATCCGGACCATGCCGACTGCCGCGGCGTGGCCTCGGTCCTGTCGCGCGTCGGCGACAAGTGGAGCGTGTTCGTCATCATGAACCTGAGCGACGGGCCGAAGCGCTTCAATGAGCTGAAGCGCATGATCAGCGGCATCTCGCAGCGGATGCTGACCTTGACGCTGCGCGGACTGGAGCGCGACGGCCTTGTCACGCGCACGATCTTTCCGACCATTCCGCCGCGCGTCGATTACGAGCTGACTGATCTCGGCCGCGGACTGCAACAGCCGGTGAAGGCGCTCGGGCAGTGGGCCATGGACCATCTGATGCAGATTGAGGCCGCGCGTACGCATTTCGATGGGCGCAAAGACACCTAAAGAAGCGACACCAGCCCGCCGCCGTGACGTTCGAGACGGCCGGCAAGCTCGAGCTCCAGCAGCACCGTGCGCACGATCGCAGGCGAGGCGCCGGACATCCGCACGAGATCGTCGATCGTCACAGGGGCGGGGCCGAGCAGGCCGGTGATCTGGTCGCGGTCGTGCCCTTGCGGGTCGCTCTCGAACGGCTCGCTGTCCGGCTCTTCAGCCGGATGCATCAGCGGCCGCTCCATGATCGGCTGAACTGCGTTGACGATGTCGGCGGCTTCGGTGACGAGCGTTGCGCCCTGCTTGATCAGGTCGTTGGTGCCGGCGGCGCGCGGATCGAGCGGCGAGCCGGGCACCGCGAACACCTCGCGGCCCTGTTCGGCCGCCATGCGGGCGGTGATCAGCGAGCCCGAGCGGTGCGCCGCCTCCACCACGACGACGCCGAGCGCGGCGCCCGAGATCAGCCGGTTGCGGCGGGGGAAGTCGCGGGCGCGCGGCTCGTGGCCGAGCGGCATCTCGGAGATCGCCGCGCCCGCGTGATCGAGCAGTGAGGCGAGCAGATCGCCGTGCTCGGGCGGATAGATGCAATCATGTCCGCCGGCGAGCACCGCGATGGTGCCGCTCTCGACGCTCGTACGGTGAGCAGCCTGATCGACGCCGCGCGCGAGCCCCGAGATGACGACAAAACCGGCTTCACCGAGCTCACGGGCGAGCTGGCCGGCGAATTTGAGGCCAGCACCAGAGGCGTTGCGCGAGCCGACGATGGCGATCATCGGCCGCATCAGGGCTGCGCTGTCACCGCGCACCGCGAGCAGGGGCGGCGCATCGTCGATCATCGCCAGCCGTGCCGGGTAGCCGTCCTCGCCGGGAGCAAGCCAGGCGATGCCGAATTTGCGGCTCGCGGCGAGCTCGGCCTTCGCTTCATCCGCGCTGCAGATGCGCCCCGATCGCTGCGCGCCGCCGCGGCGCGCCAGATCGGGCAGGCGCTCCAGCGCCGCGCGCGGGCTGCCGAAATGATCGACCAGCGAACGGAAGGTGCGCGGCCCGACATTGTCGGACCGGATCAGCCGCAGGCGGTCGATCCTGTCAGCCTCGGTCAGCTCCACGCTGGGATTGATGGCGTCCACGGCGTCTCCTTGCAGGCGCAGCATGGAACAACCTGAGGGCGTGGGCAACAGCGGCGTGCGCTTGCGCGGCCTCGCCCCGATGCTAAAAGCGATCCCAATAAGAAGGGTTTTGCCATGATCTCACTCGCCGACCTCCAGCGCCGCATTGAAGCGGGGGAGCTTTCGCCCGATGACGCCATCGCCCAGTCGCACGCGGCGATCGAGGCCAGGGAGAAGGACGTCCACGCCTTCGTCCGCCACGACAAATCCGCGAAGGCGCAGGCCTCCGGCCCGCTGCGCGGCATCGCCGTCGGCATCAAGGACATCATCGACACCGCCAATATGCCGACCGAGATGGGCTCGGAGATCTATCGCGGCTGGCAGCCGCGCAGCGACGCGCCGGTCGTGATGATGCTGAAGCGGGCAGGCGCCACCGTCATCGGCAAGACCACGACCACGGCGTTCGCCTCGCGCGATCCGACCCCGACGCTCAATCCGCACAATCTCGGCCATACGCCGGGCGGCTCGTCCTCCGGTTCGGCGGCGGCCGTCGGCGCCGGCATGATCCCGCTGGCGCTGGGCACCCAGACCGGCGGCTCGGTGATCCGGCCCGCCGCCTATTGCGGTGCCGCCGCGATCAAGCCGTCGTTCCGGATGCTGCCGACGGTCGGCGTGAAGTGCTATTCGTGGGCGCTCGACACGGTCGGCCTGTTCGGGTCGCGTGCGGAAGATCTCGCGCGCGGCCTTTTGGGAATGACCGGCCGCACCGAATTCTCCGGCATCGCCCCGGCGAAGGCGCCGCGCATCGGCGTGGTCCGCCAGGAGTTTGCCGGCGCCGTCGAGCCGGCCGCCGAAGAGGGGCTGCAAGCTGCGATCAAGGCGGCGGAGCGTGCCGGCGCCAGCGTGCAGACGATCGCTGCGCCGGAGTCGGTGGCGGAAGCCTGGCGCATCCACCCGATCATCCAGGACTTCGAGGCGCATCGTGCACTCGCCTGGGAGTTTGACGAGCATCACGACGAGATCGCACCGATGCTGCGTGCCAGCCTCGATGCGACCGTCGGACTGACGCCGAAGGACTATGACGAGGCGCGCCGCATCGCCCGTCGCGGCCGCCGCGAACTCGGTGAAATGTTCGAGAATTTCGACGTGCTGCTGACCTATTCGGCGCCGGGCACGCCGCCGGCCAAGGAACTCGCCTCGACCGGTGACCCTCGCTACAACCGGGTGTGGACGCTGATGGGCAATCCTTGCGTCAACGTGCCGGTGCTGAAGGTCGGCGGCCTGCCGATCGGCGTGCAGGTGATCGCGCGCTTCGGCAATGATCCCGGCGCGCTTGCGGCCGCATGGTTCCTGGAGAACGCGCTGGCGAAATCAGGCTAGCGCGGGCTCGGCCACGGGCGGGGCGCGTTGGGCTTCGGTGCCAACAGCGCCTTGCCCGAGCCAGCGCTCAGCGGCCTCGCGGCCGCTCCGGTGCAGCGTGCGAATGAAGCCGCGGCCGAGATCCGTGGCCGAGCGCTGTGCCAGACCGTCAACTGAGTCTTCGGCCGCGATCCTGGAGAGCCGCAGCGAAGGCGCGGCATGTGATTGTGCCCATTCGATCGCCGCGATCTCGGCGTTGAGGGCGGCGTTGGCTGCGATCTGGTCGAGCCTGCGGTCGATCGCGGCGAGCGTGATCGGCACATAGCTGTCGCGCGTGGGCGTGACCTGGATGAGCAGCAGGTCGGAGGTCGCCGATTCCTGCGCCAGCCGCACCAGTGGCGGATTGCCGCCGAAGCCGCCGTCCCAATAGGCCTCGCCGTCGATCTCGACAGCGCAGTGAACCAGCGGCGGGCAGGTCGAAGCCAGTGCGACGTCGGCGGTGATGGCATCGTTGCGGAAGATCTGCTGTTGGCCGTCGCGAATGCGGGTTGCCGCGACCAGCAGTTTTGGGCAGGCCGCATCGCGCAAGGCGGCGAAATCGATGTCGCGCGACAGCGCCTGGCGCAGCGGATCGAGATCGAACGGATCGAACTGGCCGGAGCGCAGCGTCGGGCCGAATGCGACCGAGCTTCCCGCCGGCGAGAATCCGCCGACCAGCATCAGCGAGCGGAACGAGGCCTCGTGCATCAGGCGGGCCCAGAACCGGTTCAACCGCGAACGCGCGCCTTCGCGTCCGCCTTCGGCGAGGCCGGAGGCGAGCAGCAGCGCATTGATGGCGCCGGCGCTGGCGCCGCTGATGGTGTCGAACTCGATGGTCGGGTGTTCCAGCAGCCGCTCCAGCACGCCCCAGGTGAAGGCCGCGAAAGTGCCGCCGCCCTGAAGGGCCAGCGAGAGTTTTCGCGGCGGCCATTGGTCGGAGCTTGGCTGCGCGACAGGCGTGGGCGTTGGTACGACCTCGACCGCGACAGGAGCGCGAGCGATTGGCTCGGGCTGCGGCGCCGGCGGAGAAACGGGGACAGGCTTGGGCGCCGGAGGCGGCGAGGGCGCATCGGACCAGATATTGGTCATCGACAGCAGCCGGCTCGCCGCGGTGCCGGAAGCACCGTGCGAACCACCCCCGTCATGCGCGCCGACTATCTCTTCGCTCATTCTGAGCAACCGCGTAACGCCATTTCCCCTGTCAGGATGACAGTGATGGAACCTGTTCGCCACTCAAGCCGTGGTTCGGCTGTGAGTTGCGAACAGGATTTGGCATATAATGCGGAGGCCTTGCGGCGGTATCCGTACTTTTTCCGGCTTCAGATTTTGTTTTGACGCGTTTTCTTGACGCGAACCGGTACCCACTTCGCTCGAAAACGCTTCTAAGCCTTTTCGCCGATCCGGCTTTCCTTGCCCGCTTGCAATCGCTTGATGTTCTCGCGATGCGCGTAGAACAGCAGCAGCGTCAGCACGGCCGCTAGCGCGGACAATGCGAGGTGGCCGAACCACCACAGGAACATCGGCGTGATGAACGCCGCCACCAGCGCGGACAGTGAGGAGTAGCGGCTGGTGAAGGCGGTAGCTAACCAGAGCAGGCAGAACACGACGGCGCCGGGCCAGAACAGGCCGAGCAGGATGCCGATATAGACGGCGACGCCCTTGCCGCCCTTGAACTTGAGCCAGACCGGGAAGAGATGGCCGAGGAACGCGCCGAGCCCGGCCACCATGGCGGCATTGGGCCCTGCGATGTAACCGGCGATCACCACCGCGACGGTGCCCTTGAGGGCGTCGAACAGCAGGGTGCCTGCGGCAAGGCTCTTGCGTCCCGTGCGCAGCACATTGGTGGCGCCGATGCTGCCGGAGCCGATCGAGCGGATATCCTGCGTGCCGGCGAGCCTGGTCAGAATCAGCCCGAACGGGATCGAGCCGAGGAGGTAGCCGATGACGAAGGCCACCGGCAGAAAGGCTTCAAGCCCCATGGCTACAGATTCCTTGGCTGAATCTCCATGTCGAACGATCCCGCGCGTCAGACATGCTCGTACACCGTCCGTCCGCCGACAATGGTGCGCACCACGCGGCCTGTAAAGCGGGCCTCGTCGAACGGGGTGTTCTTGCAGGGCGATTTGAGGTCGGCGGGATCGACCACCCAGGGCACGTCAGGGTCGATCACGATGACGTCGGCCGGGCTGCCGGCGCGCAGGGTTCCCCCCGCCAGCCCGAGCAGCTCGGCCGGCCGCGTCGACATCGCCCTGATCAGCGTCTTCAGTTCCATCTCGCCGTTGTGCACGAGCCGCAGGCCCGCCGGCAGCATGGTCTCGAGCCCGACGGCGCCGGGAGCGGCCTCCGCGAACGGCAGACGCTTGACCTCGACGTCCTGCGGATTGTGGTCGGACATGATGACGTCGACGAGCCCGGAGGCCATCGCAGCGACCAGCGCGCGGCGGTTGTCCTCGGTCCGCAGCGGCGGCGACAGTTTCAGGAACGAGCGATAGGGACCGATGTCGTTCTCGTTCAGCGCAAGGTGGTTGATCGAGACCGAGGCGCTGACGGCGAGTCCGGCGTCGCGGGCGCGCTCGAGGATGTCGAGGGAGTCGATGCAGGACAGCGACGCCGCATGATAGCGGCCGCCGGTCAGCGCGACGAGGCGCATGTCGCGTTCGAGCATCACGGCCTCGGCGGCATTCGGGATGCCCATCAGGCCGAGCCGCGAGGCGAACTCGCCTTCGTTCATCACGCCTTCGCCGACCAGGTCCGGGTCCTCGGTGTGGTGCACGATCAGCGCGTCGAAATCGCGGGCGTAGGTCAGCGCGCGGCGCATCACCTGCGCGTTGGTCACGCTTCTGTCGCCGTCGCTGAAGGCAACCGCGCCGGCGGCCTTCAGCAGGCCGAACTCGGTCATCTCCTCGCCGCGCATGCCCTTGGTCAGCGCTGCCATAGGCTGGATGTTGACGATGGCGGTGTCGCGGGCGCGGCGCATCACGAAGTCGACGGTCGCCGAGTTGTCGATCACGGGCGAGGTGTCGGGCTGGCAGATGATGGTGGTGATGCCGCCGGTCGCGGCCGCCTGGCTCGCCGAGGCAAAGGTCTCGCGATGGCTGAAGCCGGGCTCGCCGACAAAGGCGCGCATGTCGACGAGGCCAGGCGCCACGATCTTGCCGGAGCAGTTGACGATATCGGTGCCCTCGGGGACCCCGGCCGCACCGATGCCGCGGCGGGTCTCGCGGATGGTGCCGTCGGCGATGAGGACGTCGCCGACACCGTCGAAATCCCTGGAGGGATCGACGACGCGGGCGTTGGCGAGCAGGATCGGGCGGCGGTCGGTCAGCATCGGCATCACGCGTTCGGAAGGTTACGGGCGAGCGCTTCCAGCACGGCCATACGCACGGCCACGCCCATCTCCACCTGTTCGCGGATCAGGGACTGCGCGCCGTCGGCGACTGCGGTGTCGATCTCGACGCCGCGGTTCATGGGGCCGGGATGCATCACGAGTGCGTCCGGCTTGGCGTAACCGAGCTTCTTCTGGTCGAGCCCGAAATAGTGGAAATATTCGGAGGACGACGGCACGAACGAGCCGTTCATGCGCTCGCGCTGGAGCCGCAGCATCATCACGATATCGGCACCTTCGAGGCCCGCGCGCATGTCGCGCGCGACCTCGACGCCCATCCGCTCGATGCCGGGCGGCAGCAGCGTGGAGGGGGCGACGACGCGGACGCGGGCGCCCATGGTGTTGAGCAGGATGATGTTGGAGCGGGCGACGCGCGAATGCAGCACGTCGCCGCAGATCGCGATGACGAGCCCCTCGATCCGGCCCTTGTTGCGGCGGATGGTCAGCGCGTCGAGCAGCGCCTGCGTCGGATGCTCGTGCGCGCCGTCGCCGGCATTGATCACGGAACCGTCGACCTTGCGCGCCAGCAGTTCCACCGCGCCGGAGGCATGATGGCGCACCACCAGGATGTCCGGGTGCATGGCGTTCAGCGTCATCGCGGTGTCGACCAGCGTCTCGCCCTTCTTGATGGACGAGGAGGACACCGACATGTTCATGACGTCCGCGCCCAGCCGTTTGCCGGCGAGCTCGAACGAGGACTGGGTCCGGGTCGAGGCCTCGAAGAACAGGTTCACCTGCGTCCGTCCACGCAGGACGGTGCGCTTCTTGTCAACCTGGCGGTTGAGCTCGACATATTCTTCGGACAGGTCGAGGAGGCCGGTGATGTCGGCCGCGGAAAGGCCCTCGATGCCCAGCAAATGCCGGTGGCCGAGGACGAAGGTCGATTTCGATGTCATTAAAGCGAGAGCTATAGGCGCGGATGGCGGAGGGGGCAAGGGCCAATGCCGGGGCGGGGAGTTATCCCCTGATCTGTCTTGCTGTCATTCCGGGGCGATGCGAAGCATCGAGCTGGGGGGCGCCCTCGCGCCCCCGAGAATCTCGAGATTTTGGGTTCGCGCTCGGCGCGCCCCGGAATGACAGGGAAGTTTGGATGCGCTCAGCCAAATCAATTTTGATCGCACTTTTAGCGATCGCCTCAATCTCGTCCGCCCACGCCCAATCGCTCCCCGGCGACTTCGTCCATCTGCGCGATATCGACCCGACCATCATCCAGGACATCCGCTACGCCACCTCGAACAATTTCGTCGGCCGCCCGCTCGCCGGCTATGGTGCCGGCGAATGCGTGGTGAAGCGCGAGGTCGGGCTGCGGCTGAAGGCGGTTCAGCAGGAGCTGGCGGCGCAAAATCTCTCGCTGAAAATGTTCGATTGCTACCGTCCGGCGCGGGCCTCGCTCGACATGGTGAAGTGGTCGCAGAACGGCCGCGAGACGGCCGCGGAGCGGCGCTACAATCCGAAGATCCCGAAGACCGAGCTGTTCCGCCTCGGCTACATCGCGAGCCGCTCGCAGCATTCCACGGGCGCGGCGCTCGATCTCACCTTGGTCGATCTCAAAGCCGACAATTCGGGCAGGTACGAGCCGTCGAAAGCCTATGCCGATTGCACGGCGCCGGTCGAGGCGAGGGCGCCGGAGGGCAGCGTCGACATGGGCACGGGCTACGACTGCACGGACGCGAAGGGGCACACCGCGGCAGCGTCGATCAATCCGGAGCAGCGCGCCTGGCGCAGGCGGCTGGTGGCTGCGATGGCGAAGCAAGGCTTTGTGAACTATGCGAAGGAGTGGTGGCATTTTTCCCTGCCGGGGGCGGGCGGGGCGGCCTATGATTTCCCGATTCCGCCACGGACGAAGTAGATCGTCGTGCGACCGGCCCCGGAATGAGGGTGCCGTCCCAACGAAAGCGCTTGAATGGATTCCCTCAATCCCGAGCTCCCGCCGCTCACCGTGACGCCCGCGGTCGATGCGCGCGTCTGGAAATTCTGGGGCACGTCGCTCTGGGGCATCGTCATCTTCGCTGCAATGTTCGTCGGGCAGGTCGGTGCCATCGTCTATCTGGCCTGGGTCCGTGGCGATCCCATCGACCTTGCATCGATGCAGCGCGTCGGTAGCGACCCGGCGGCGCTCGCGCTCTCGGTGACGATGGGCCTGCCGGCGACGCTGGCCGCCGTGTGGCTGGCCGTTCGCATCAAGAAGGCCGCCTTCGTCGACTATCTCGCGCTCTATTGGCCGTCCTGGAAGCAACTGCTGTTCGGCGCTGTCGGCCTCATCCTGATCGTCGTCGCCTGGGAGACGATGTCACGCGCGCTCGGCCGCGAGGCGACGCCGGGCTTCATGACCGAGCTGTTGAAATCCGGCCGCGACAAGGGCGCGGCGTTGTTCCTGCTGTTCGCTTTCAGCGTGGCCGCGCCGATGTCGGAAGAGGTTTTGGCGCGCGGCTTCCTCTATCGTGGCTGGTCGGCGAGCTTCCTGCGCGTGCCCGGCGCGATCCTCCTGTCGTCGCTGGTGTGGACGGTCGTGCATCTGCAATACGACATGTACTTCCTCGCCGAGGTCTTCACCATCGGCCTGTGGTTCGGCTACATGCGCTATCGCGCCAATTCGCTCTGGCTCACCATCGTGCTGCACGCGCTGAACAACCTGACCGCGGTGGTGCTGACGATGTGGCTGGGGAGCTAGGCCACCAGCGCGATCGCGACCGGCATCGTGATCGCCGCCAAAATCGTCTGCAGCGTGATGATCTGCGCCAGCAGCGGCGCATCGCCGCCCATCTGGCGGGCCAGCACATAGGCGCTGGGCGAGGTCGGCACCGCCGCGCAGATCGCGACGATCGCGAGGCTGTCGCCCGAGAGTCCGAACCAGGCGGCGAGCGCCAGCGCGAGCACGGGCATCAGCACCAGCTTGAACGCGACGCCGACCGTCGCGCTCACGCTCGGGCGGAGCAAACCCTCGAGCTGCAGGCCGGCGCCGGTGACGAGCAGGCCGATGGCGAGCGAGGACCGGCTCAGCGCGTCCGCCACGTCATGCCAGATCTTCGGCAACGGCAGGTGCAGCAGGTTGATGGCGAGCCCGATCACGCAGGCCCAGATCAGCGGATTGCGGACCACCGTCATGACGATGGCGCGCGCGGACTGCTTCTCGGGCGATGCATAGTGCGCGAGCACGGCGACGCTGAACACGTTGACCAGCGGAATGATCGCGACCATCGCCACCGAGGCCAGCGCCAACCCGACATCGCCGAACATGTTGGCGGAGACGGAGAGCGCGACATAGGTCTGCCAGCGCGTCGCGCCCTGGAAGATCGAGGTGAAGGCGGGACCGTCGATGTCGAGCCGCGCCAGCGCCGGGCGGAGCGCGAGGCAGAGCAGCGACATCGCGAGCACCGACAACAGCAGTGCGCCGCCGACGCCGGCGACCGGCACCCTTGAGAGGTCGGCCTTCACCAGCGTCTGGATCAGCAACATCGGGAACAGCACGAAATAGGTCAGCCGCTCCAGCCCGTGCCATTGCGTGTCGAGCCGCATCAGGGTGCGCCTGAGCACCACGCCGAGCACGATGAGGATGAAGACCGGCAGCAGCGCCGCGATCACGACCGCCATGGATCAGCCGGTCCCCGGGCTGGCGCGAAGATTGGCGAGGCGGTCGAGCGCGCCTTGCAGGATGAAAATCGCGGCATGCTCGTCGATCACCTCGGCGCGCTTGGCGCGGCTGACATCCATGCCGATCAGCTCGCGTTCGACCGCCGCGGTCGACAGGCGCTCGTCCCAGAGGCCGATGGGAAGCGTGGTCAGCCCGGCGAGGTTTCGAGCAAACGCCCGGGTGGATTGCGCCCGCGGGCCCTCGCTGCCGTCCATGTTGATGGGAAGGCCGAGCACGAAGCCGACCGCCTTGCGCTCCGCCGCGATCGCCAGCAACCGCGCCGCGTCCTGCTTGAACGCCTTGCGCTGGATGGTCTCGACGCCGGTGGCGAGGCGCCGGTCCGGATTGGACACCGCAACACCGATGGTCTTGGTGCCGAGATCAAGCCCGACCAACCCGCCGCGTTCGGGCCAATGGGTTGCAGCATCGATCAGGGGCAGGATAAGAGCGGGCATGGTCTAGCGCATATCATGCGTCGCGCTGCGGAGTGAACCCGGAACAATGGATGCGCTGACATTATTCGGCTTGTTCGCCGTCACGGCGATGCTGGTCACTTACGCCCTGGAAGACCGCAGCCACTGGTTCGTGCTGCTGTTCGCAATGTCCTGCGCGCTCGGCTCGGCCTATGGCTTCCTGCAAGGCGCCTGGCCGTTCGGCCTCGTCGAGGCGATCTGGGCCGTCGTGGCGCTGCGGCGGTGGCACGTGAAACCACAGGCATAGTTCGGGCGAGGGGCCTGCCGGATGGCAGGTGGATCCTCGCCCGCAGGTGGATCAGATCAGCGGATCGCGATCGGGTTGATCATTGCCTGCACGCCGCCGGTCCAGCGCGGCTGGCCCAGCACGAACAGGAATTCATAACCCTTGTCCCGCGCGAGCGCGGCCGTGTCCATGTTCTCGAGTATGTAGGTCCCGTTCATCGCGAGCAGGATCTGGTGCACCTCGAACACGTTCTTGGACTCGAACGGCAGCACCTCGAGCGCCCAGGTGTCGGCGCCGATCGCGACGACGCCCTTGCCGGTCAGGTACTTTGCGCCTTCGACGCCGAGCCCGGGCTCGCCCGCCGAGTACCGCTTGTCGTCCTTGCCGATCAGGCTGAGCCAGCCGGTATGGAAGATGACGACGTCGCCCTGGCGGATCTCGACGTTCTGTTGCTTGGCAGCTTCCTCGATCTCCTTGACGTTGAAGGCGGTGCCTTCCTTCACCACGTCGGTTTTGAAGTAAGCGGCCATGTCGAGCAGCACGCCGCGGGTGACCATCGGCGGCACCTTCTCGATGCCGAGCTTCTTCAGCCCGTTCGGATCGGCGAAGTCGGCGAGCTTGTTGCCGTTGTAATAGACGTGCTCGACGCCGAGATGGCCGAGACCGTCGAGCTGGCTGCCGATGCCGACCCAGGTGTCCAGGATGTCGTCATTGTAGGTGGCCTTGTTGGGTCCGAGGCCCGGGCTGCCGGCCTGTCCGGGCTGCACGATGGTGATCTTGAACGTGCGCGGCGGATAGGCGGGCGTCTGCGGCGTGACGGGGATGCCGAGTGCGTAGGTCTTTCCGGTCTTCACCAGAGAGGCGGCCTTCACCACGAGCTCGGGCGTCATGTAGTTGGCGGCGCCGATCTCGTCGTTCGGCCCCCATTTCGATTTGGTCCAGTCCTGAGCGCTTGCAGTTCCTGATATCGCCGAAAACGCGGCGACGCAGCACAACACGAGCGTATTGCGCATCGATAGTCCTCCCGATGTTTTTGCCGATGTTTGGGTTGCGTTATGGTTTCGCGCTGGCCAGTCGCTCATCCTAACGTAGAAGGGGCGCGCGCTTCAAAGTTTTTCGCGCGTATACTGCGTCGCGTCGACTGAACGCAGCGCAGTTTGAACGCGATGGATTTGTGACGAATTTCGTCGCGCGGAACACTGCGTCGCCTCAGGCCGCGATGACGTCGTCGTCTTTCTTCAGGCAGGAGATGAATCCGCCGAGTGCGCTGGTTTGGTGCCCGGCGCGGCGCTGGATGAAGAGCGTCTCGACGCGCGCGTGCGAGGCGCTCAGCGTGTGGATGGTCACGCTGCCGCTCATCGCGCTGCGTTCGACGACCGTGCGCGGCAACAGCGTCACGCCCATGCCGGCGGCGACGCAGCCGATCATGCCGTCGAGTGTGCCGAGCTCGAAGCGCGCCGCCGACGGCCAGCCGAACTCGACGAAGATCTGTTCGAGACGCTGGCGGTAGGTGCAGCCGGTGCGGAACGCCAGCGCCGTCGGGCCCGACTCCGGTGTGCCGGCGCGCAGCTCGGCGAGCGAACTCTAGCGCCGCGCGCTGACCAGCACCAGCTCTTCGCGGAAGGCGCTCGTCGCGGTGAGCTCGGCATGTGCGATGGGACCCGCGACGAAGGCGCCGTCGAGCGCGCCTTCGAGCACGCCGGCGACGAGGTCGGCGGTGGGCGCGGTGCGCAGGCTCAACCGGACGGCGGGGAAGTTGCGGTGGAAATCGGCGAGGAGGGGCGGCAACCGCACGGCGGCCGTCGTCTCCATCGAGCCGATCGCGAGCGGTCCCTTCGGCTCGCCATCGTCACGCGCAGCGAGCACGGCTTCGCGCGATAATGCGGCCATCCGCTGCGCGTAAGGCAAAAGACGTTTGCCGGCGCCGGTCAGAGTCATGCCGCGGCTGTGGCGTTCGAACAGCGGCGTGCCGATCTCTGCCTCCAGCGCCTTCACGCGCTGGGTGACGTTGGATTGCACCGTGTTGAGCTCTTCGGCGGCGCGGGTGATGCCGCCGGTGCGGGCGACCGCGGCAAAGGTCTGGATATCGCTGAGTTCCATGGCGTCGTTTCGCTTTTGAGATGGCAGCGTTCTCTAGAATTCAATTTTGAAGAATGCTATTCGCGCCTAATGTTCCTGTCCAGAGCGGGAGGACCCATGCCGATCACCACGCCGCTGACGGAGCTTCTCGGGATCAAGCATCCGATCCTGTCGGCGCCGATGGATACGATCGCAGGCAGCCGGCTGACCCGCGCCGTCAGCGGAGCGGGCGGATTTGGGATCCTGGGCGGTGGCTACGGCGACCGGGCGCGGCTGGAGGCCGAGACCAGGGAGCTGAAGGGTTTTGCGCCGTTCGGTATCGGCTTCATCACCTGGAGCCTGGCCAAGCAGCCCGAGCTTCTCGACATCGCGCTCGACGCCGAGCCGCAGGCCGTGATGCTGTCATTCGGCGATCCCGCGCCGTTCGCGCCGCGGATCACGACGCGCGGCGCGCGATTGATCTGTCAGGTGCAGAGCGAGGACATGGCGAAGCAGGCGCTCGATGCCGGGGCGGAGATTCTGATCGCACAGGGCACCGAGGCCGGCGGCCATGGCGCATCGCGCACCACGGTCGATATCGTGCCGGCGATCGTCGATCTCGCGGCAGGGCGGGTGCCGGTCGTCGCGGCCGGCGGTATCGCCGATGGCCGCGGGCTCGCCGCGATGATGATGCTGGGTGCATCCGGCGTGCTGATCGGCACGCGCTTCTATGCCAGCGTCGAGGCCAATGGCGCGGACGAGGCCAAGCAGCGCATTCGCGACGCCGACAGCAATGACACGGTGCGCGGCGTCATCGTCGACTGGTCGCGCAGCCTGTTCTGGCCGGCGCCGTTCACGGCGCGGACGCTGGTCAACGATCACATCAAGAGCTGGACCGGCCGCGAGGTCGAGCTGATGCAGCGCGCAGGCGAGGTTGCTGCCGCGTATGCCGCGGCGAGAGCCGCATGCAATTTCGAGGTCGCGGCGGTCTTTGCCGGCGAGGCCGTCGGCCTGATCCATGATATTCCCCCGGCGGCCGAGATCGTTGAACGCATCGCGATCGAGGCTGAGCAGTTACTTGCCGGCCGTCGCAATTCGGTGACGGCGGCGCAGAGTTCTTCACCCTCCCCTGGAGGGGGAGGGTCGCTGCGCATGTAGCGAAGCGCAATGCGTAGCGGGGTGGGGTGATCTCTCCACGCGGGCAGCGTCTCAATGGAGAGACCGTCACCCCACCCCGCTCGCGCTTCGCGCGATCGACCCTCCCCCTCCAGGGGAGGGTAAGGACAACAACTAGCGAGACCAAACCATGTGGCCTGACCGCCGACTGACCGACCTCTTCAAGACCGAACTCCCGATCGTGCTGGCGCCGATGGCCGGTGTGATGGATGCGGGGCTGGTGATCGCGGCCGCGCAAGGCGGTGCGCTGGGCTCGCTGCCCTGCGCGATGCTGTCGGCGGAGAAAGCGCGCGAGCAGGTCGGCCTCATCCGCCAGCGCGTGAAGGCGCCGGTGAACATGAACTTCTTCTGCCACACGCCCGTCGAGCTCACGGCCGAGGCCGAAGCGCGCTGGAAGCAACGGCTCACGGGCTATTATGCGGAGCATGGCCTCGACCCGGCGGCGCCCATCAGTGCGGCGAACCGTGCGCCATTCGATGCCGCCTTCTGCGAGGTCGTCGAGGAGCTGAAGCCGGAAGTCGTCAGCTTTCATTTCGGTCTGCCGGAGCCGGCGCTGCTCAAGCGCGTCAAGGCGGCCGGCTGCCTCGTCATCTCGTCCGCCACGACCGTGAAGGAAGCGGTCTGGCTCGAGCAGCACGGCGTCGATGCCGTGATCGCGCAAGGCGCCGAGGCTGGCGGCCATCGCGGCATGTTCCTGACCGACAGGATCTCCGAGCAGCCCGGCACGTTTGCGCTGGTGCCGCAGGTCGCCGACGCCGTGAAGGTGCCGGTGATCGCGGCCGGCGGCATCGCCGACGGGCGCGGCATTGCCGCGGCCTTTGCGCTCGGCGCCTCCGGCGTGCAGATCGGCAGTGCTTACTTGCGCTGTCCGGAATCCAAGGTCAGCGCGGGCGGCCGCAAGGCGCTCGCCGAGGCGGGCGACGATTCCACCGTCATCACCAACGTCATGACCGGACGTCCGGCGCGCGGGGTCCAGAACCGCCTGATGCGCGAGGCCGGCCCGGTCTCGCCGGATGCGCCGCCGTTTCCGCATGCCGCGACCGCGCTGGGGCCGCTGAAGACGGCTGCCGAAAAGCAGGGCAGGGTCGATTTCACCAATCTCTGGGCCGGCCAGGCCGTGGCCCTGGGCCGCGAGGTCCCGGCGGCCGAATTGACCCGGGATTTTGCCAAATCGGCGCTGGCCCGGATGAAGGCTCTGGCGGGGTAAGGTGGGAAGCGCCGGTTGCGGCGCAAAACCGGCCTCTGCTATACGGCACATAGGTTTTGCCGTGAGAGGCCTTATATAATGTCCGTCGACGCCGCTACCGTCCGCCGCATCGCGCATCTGGCGCGCATTGCGGTTTCCGAGGGCGAGGTTCCGCATCTGCAGGGCGAGCTCAACGCCATGCTCGCCTTTGTCGAGCAGCTCTCGGAGGTCAATGTCGAGGGCGTGGAGCCGATGACCTCGGTCACCCCGATGCAGATGAAGAAGCGGCAAGATTTGGTCAATGACGGCGAGATCGCCGAGGATATCGTTGCCAACGCGCCCGCGACCGAAGGTCACTTCTTTCTTGTGCCCAAAGTCGTCGAGTAACTTTCAGGACGCCGTCCGATGTGCATGCTTTGCGACGATGAGAAGGCCTATCAGGCCTACATGAACTATCTCGACAAGATGGAGCGGCAGGGCAAGGCTGCCGATCCCAATGTCGCCGTCAATGCCGTGCTCGACGAGCTCGAGGCCGCCGCGAATGCGGCCGCCAAAAAAGACGACCCGGCCAACGACAAAACCCTGTCTCCGTTCTTCTGCAGCCCGATCAATAAATGACCGATTTGACATCGCTGACGCTCGCCGAGGCCCGCAAGGGTCTCGCGGCAAAAACTTTCACGTCGCTCGAGCTGACCGACGCGCATCTGAACGCGATCGAAGCCGCGCGGGTGCTCAACGCCTTCGTGCTTGAGACGCCAGACCAGGCGCGCTCCATGGCGCGCGAGGCCGACGGCAAGATCGCCAAGGGCGATGCCGGTCCGCTCGCGGGCATTCCGCTCGGCATCAAGGACCTGTTCGCCACCAAGGGCGTGCGCACCACGGCGTGCTCGAAGATCCTCGGCAATTTCGTGCCGACCTATGAGTCCACGATCACCTCGCAGCTCTGGCGCGACGGCGCGGTGATGCTTGGCAAGCTCAACAATGACGAGTTCGCGATGGGCTCGGCGAACGAGACCTCGTGCTTCGGTCCCGTCGGCAATCCCTGGCGGCGCGACGGCTCCAACACCACGCTGGTGCCGGGCGGCTCGTCCGGCGGCTCGGCCTCGGCCGTGGCGGCGCTGCTCTGCATGGGCGCGACGGCGACCGACACTGGCGGCTCGATCCGCCAGCCGGCGGCATTCACCGCGACCGTCGGCATCAAGCCGACCTATGGCCGCTGCTCGCGCTGGGGCATCGTCGCCTTTGCCTCCTCGCTCGACCAGGCCGGTCCGATCGCCCGCAGCGTGCGCGACAGCGCGATGCTGCTGCGCTCGATGGCCGGGCACGATCCGAAGGACACGACCTCGGTCGACATTCCCGTGCCGGATTACGAGGCTGCGATCGGCAAGTCCGTGAAGGGCCTCAGGATCGGCATCCCCAAGGAGTATCGTCTCGACGGCATGCCGGCCGAGATCGAGAAACTCTGGAGCGAGGGCGCGGCCTGGCTGAAGGCGGCGGGCGCCGAGCTCGTCGAGGTGTCGCTGCCGCACACCAAATACGCGCTGCCGGCCTATTACATCGTGGCGCCGGCGGAAGCGTCCTCGAACCTGGCGCGCTATGACGGCGTCCGCTACGGGCTGCGCGAGCAGGGCAAGACGATCAACGAGCTGTACGAGAACACCCGCGCAGAAGGGTTTGGCGCAGAGGTGCGCCGCCGCGTCATGATCGGCACCTACGTGCTCTCGGCCGGCTATTACGACGCCTACTATCTGCGCGCCCAGAAAGTGCGCACGCTGATCAAGAAGGACTTTGAGGATTGCTTCGCCAAGGGCGTCGACGCGATCCTGACGCCGGCGACGCCGTCGGCGGCCTTCGGCATCGGCGAGAAGGGCGGTGCCGACCCGGTCGAGATGTATCTCAACGACATCTTCACGGTGACCGTGAACATGGCGGGCCTGCCCGGCATCGCCGTGCCCGCCGGCAAGGACGCGCAGGGGCTGCCGCTCGGCCTGCAACTGATCGGCCGTCCCTTCGACGAGGAGACGCTGTTCTCGCTCGGCGAGGTGATCGAGCAGGCCGCCGGCCGCTTCACGCCCGCGAGGTGGTGGTGAATGTCGCCGCGTTCATCGCAAGCCTCGACGGCGCGGCGCCCGCGCCTGGCCTGAACGCGCCGCTCGCCGGTCTCTGGTGGGCCGGCAAGGGCGACTGGGACCAGGCGCACAAAATCGTTCAGGACGACAACGGCCGCGACGCTGCCTGGGTGCACGCCTATCTGCACCGCGTCGAAGGCGATCTGGGCAATGCCGGCTACTGGTATCGCCAGGCCGGCCAGCCGACGGCAAAGGATTCATTGGAGGCAGAGTGGGAGCGGATCGCTGCCACGCTGCTCGGGAGCAAGACATGAGCACGGCCACGCACAAGCTTCTCAAGGGCGCCACCGGTGACTGGGAGATGGTCATCGGCATGGAGATCCACGCCCAGGTCACCTCGAAATCAAAATTGTTCTCGGGCGCCCCGACCGAATTCGGCGGCGAGCCGAACAGCCATGTCTCGCTGGTCGATGCCGCGATGCCGGGCATGCTGCCCGTGATCAATGAAGAGTGCGTCCGCCAGGCCGTGCTCACCGGGCTCGGCCTCAATGCGCAGATCAATCTGCGCTCGGTGTTCGACCGCAAGAACTATTTCTATCCGGACTCGCCGCAGGGCTACCAGATCAGCCAGTACAAGTCGCCGATCGTGGGCGAGGGCGAGGTCGTGGTCGAACTGGACGGCGGCAAGACCGCCACGATCGGGATCGAGCGGCTGCATCTGGAGCAGGACGCCGGCAAATTGCTGCACGATCAGTCGCCGACCATGTCCTATGTCGACCTCAACCGCTGCGGCGTGGCGCTGATGGAGATCGTGTCCAAGCCCGACATCCGCGATGCCGAGCAGGCCAAGGCCTACGTGACCAAGCTGCGCTCGATCCTGCGCTATCTCGGCACCTGCGACGGCGACATGGAGAAGGGATCCTTGCGCGCCGACGTCAACGTCTCCGTGCGCAAGCCGGGTGCGCCGCTCGGCACCCGCTGCGAGATCAAGAACATGAACTCGATCACCTTCATCGGCCAGGCGATCGAGTATGAGGCGCGGCGCCAGATCGAGATCCTGGAGGACGGCGGCGCGATCGAGCAGGAAACGCGGCTCTACGACCCCAACAAGGGCGAGACGCGATCGATGCGGTCCAAGGAAGAGGCGCACGACTACCGCTACTTCCCCGACCCCGACCTGCTGCCGCTCGAGTTCTCGCAAAGCTTCGTCGATGAGCTGAAGGCGGAGCTGCCGGAGCTGCCGGACCAGAAGAAGGCGCGCTTCGTTGCCAATTTCGGCTTGTCGGCTTACGATGCGAGCGTGCTGGTGGCCGAGCGCGAGAGCGCGGTGTTCTACGAGACGGTGCTGGACGCGCTCGGCAACCGTGCCCGCGACGGCAAGATGGCGGCGAACTGGGTGATCAACGAGCTGTTCGGCCGTCTCAACAAGGAAGGACGGGATATTACGGGCTCTCCGGTCAATGCCGAGCAGTTGGCTGCGATCATTGACCTGATCGGCGAGGGCACGATCTCGGGGAAGATCGCGAAGGATCTGTTCGAGATCGTCTGGCAGGAGGGCGGCGATCCCCGCGCGCTGGTCGAAAGCCGCGGCATGAAGCAGGTTACCGATCTGTCGGCGATCGAGAAGGTGGTCGACGACATCATCGCGGCCAATCCCGACAAGGCCGCGCAGGTCAAGGACAAGCCGCAGTCGCTCGGCTGGTTCGTCGGCCAGGTGATGAAGGCGTCGGGCGGCAAGGCCAACCCGCAGAGCGTCAACGACCTCTTGAAGTCGAAGCTCGGCGTCTGACGTCGCGCGTTCGAACGAGGTGACGGACACGCTTCGTCACCTCGCGCTGTGCTCGCGATGCGACGTTCGCGCGCATCTCGACGGCAAACTTCATCCCGATCAAGCCATGGCGTAGTTGCGAATCGCGGTGGTGCGATTCGCACAAAGCGGCGACTTCCACGCGCTCCGACGAGCGCCTCCGCCGTTAAGCATGAAAATAATTTCGTTGCCAAAATTCGCGACTCAGAGTCCGCGACTCGCCTCGGCGAGACGATCGAGCGCTTTGCAGCGCGCATCGTCACTCTGATCACGCGTGATGTGCGCGGACAGAATAATACTTGCTGCATAGGCTTTTCTTGCAATCACTGCACTTGCCGACGTCGATGTTGCGAGAAGCATTTGCAATCGCGGACGCGTGTCTCTGCGCGTCGGCAAATCAAGCGCGGCTGGCGCACGCGCGCTGCGTCGTCAACACTTCCTTAAGTGAGAAGATGTTTTTTTCGTCGTGTTGGTGTATTCGGGGTGAGTGCATTCGATCCCCGACTGCACGCAGCGATTAAAGCCATCTCACACATCGGAGGGCAACATGGCCAAGAAAGCAAAGAAGGCGAAGAAGGCGAAGAAGGCGAAGAGCGCAGTGAAGAAGACTGCGAAGAAGACCCGCAAGGTCGCCAAGAAGAAGTAACTTCGCTTCTGAAGTTGCCGGCTCCTAGAGAGCCGGCACGTCATCAGCGCCTCCTAAAAGGTTCTGGTCGACGATAGAGGGTGTCGGCGAGACATCAGGTCAACGGTCGGATCGTCATCTTTCGCGAGTTCGCTCGCCAAGGACCGGTCCGGCAGAAGAAACAAGTTTTCTTCGTTCGGTGCGGTTCTCCTTCCTAAGGGCTCCGCAATTTCACAACCGGCCTTCGGGCCAACGTGGAATTTGATCCTGACGTGTTCGCCGACGCCCTCGTTCTCTTGAGGCCGGGGTATTGCCGGCATTCCCATTTCCCACATTGCTGATCTGACCGAGACGTGGCCGCGCTGACGTGGTCGCTCCGCCTTGCCGCAGGCGAAGTCTGCTGCCGGACTGTTGAGCGTATCCTCAGGCGTTCGTCGCCCGGCTTGACCCGGCGATCCGGTACGCCGGGCGACAGTGGTTGAAGCGACGGACCGCTGCGTCCTGGATCCCCCGCGGGAGCCTGGGATCGGGCTCGTCGAAGGCGACGCGCGGTATGGTCACGACAGCGCGCCGCTCCCCACAAATAGAGCCGCAGGACACGCGTCACCGCGCGCGATGGTTATCGATGTCCCAAAATCCCACGGTAAACCAAATCTGACGAATCGCAGAAGTGCCCGCAAATCAGGGACTTCTTGAATTCCGCGCGCAGACGCCGCGCGCTCGCGTTTACGTCTGCTTCATCGCGATACTTAAACTGCCATTCAAATTTGCCCGCCATCATCCCTCCAACAAGCCGGCAAACGGCTTGGGCAAGAAGACTCGGGGATGAGTTGAACACTTGATTGGACGGGAGCCGCGCTCGGGGGAACGAGGCGGCATAAGAAAAAAGGGGATGCGTTATGTTTCAGGGTACTTTCGATCTGGAGACGGCCACGCCGATCGACGCGAGCGCGCTGTCGGACGTGCTGTTCGAGCGCGGGATCTATTGGGCGAGCGGCCGCTCCGGCCTCGTCGACCTCGTCGCCGCGCATAAATGGTTCAACCTCGCCGCCCTGAAGGGCCGCAAGGACGCCGTGACGCTGCGCCAGGAAGTCGCCGGCCAGATGTCGGACGCCGAGATCTCGGCCGCGCAGCGCGAGGCGAGGGCGTGGGTCTCGGCTCACTGAGCCGGGAATCGCATCCGCACCCGTGTTTCACGGGTTGAGCCCGGTTGCATTCAAACAAGTTCCTGCGTCGTGCCGCCGCTGGAATCGCGTGGCATGGCCGGTCCGGACAAGAATGAACAACGGTTGCCGATTCAGGTCGCGCCCGACGAATGCGATCTGGAACCCGGACGGCCCTCCGCGCCGCATTGGCGGAACTGGCGATCCCGCCGCGAGGTGCGGACGCACTTATATAAGGAGAGCGCGAATCGGGCTGGGCGCCGCGGCGCTGATCCTTGCGCCAGGCTTTCGCAGCCGCGCCACGGTCGCTTCAGGTGAAAGAACGCGCAGGTCTCTGATTCTGCCGCTGGGTGGCGGAGAGGGAGGGATTCGAACCCTCGATACAGCTTGAGACCGTATGACGCTTTAGCAAAGCGTTGCCTTCAGCCACTCGGCCACCTCTCCGGTGCGAGCCTTATGCATCTATTTGCTTGGGCCGGTCAATTTGTAACCGTGCGTTTGCGCTCGAATGTTCCCAACGATTTTCGTGACAGAGGGCCTGTCGGGGCTTCGAATCTTTCCGTCTCCGCAAACCGGGCTGCCGGCCCCGGTGCCAATAACCCCCACGACCCATAAAGAGTGTCCGTCGTGTGCGCCCTGAGCGCCGCCGTGATGAGTGTCTGCGCCTGGTGAAGACTCGCCCGAAGCCGGTTGCAGCATGTTCTCGAGTCGCCCTCTGATTCCACGATTCGAATGCGTCAAAGCCCCTTCTGGGTGAGCTCCCGTCCTTGGCGCCTCAGATGGGGAATTTTGACGGCGAAGGGAACCGTCCAGAAAACATAAACGAAAACAATGTGTTGCGAGGGCGCTTCGATCACATCTGCGTGTTATTTGTGCAACACCCTTCGGAAAACACACGTCATGGGCGCGTTACGGAGCGTTCTGTTGTTGTGTGTGCAAGGACGTTCGGTAATTGTGACTGAGCGACGGAGGGGGGCATCCCGAGGTCGTCCCGTTTTAGGTGGTTCGCTTAAGTCCCTCGCGTTCAGCGGGTGTGTCCGAAGGCGCGAAGCGACTAAGCGGTGAAGTTAAGGGACAAGGGAACCAACCTAGGGTGTTTCACCCAGCGGATCCGGAACCTTCCCTATAGAGCAAACTTGGAGGTTTAACATGAAGTTGGTTAAGAGCCTTTTGCTCGGTTCAGCGGCGGGTCTCATCGCTGTTGGCGGAGCTCAGGCGGCCGATCTCCCCGTGAAGGCCAAAGCGGTCGAATACGTGAAGATCTGCTCGCTGTACGGCGCGGGTTTCTACTACATCCCGGGCACCGATACCTGCATCAAGCTGGGTGGTTATCTGCGCGCTGAAGTCGCGCTGAACACGAACAGCGTCTATGGCGCTCAGAACGGCTCCCCGGCCGGTGCGCGCAACCGCCTGAGCAACTACTACACCGCTCGCGCTCGTGAAGATCTCAACATCGACACGCGCACCGCGACCGAATACGGCGTCGTCCGCACCTTCTTCGATGCGACGTTCTCCTGGACCACCGGTGGCTATCAGGGCATTGGCTCGCCGTTCGGCGGCACGGCCTACACCAGCACGCTGGCCCTCAACACCTCGGGTGCCACCCCGGCCCTCGTTGGCTCGACGATCAACCCGACTGACGGCGGTACCTCGGGCGGCTCGCTCGGCGTGTACTACGCCTTCATCCAGTTCGCCGGCTTCACGATGGGTAAGGCCGTGTCGCAGTTCGACGCGCCCTGGACCAACTATCCCGGCAACAACTTCGACGGTCTCGTCGGCGGCTCCGGTACGGTCACCGGCGTCAACCAGTTCACCTACACCGCTGACTTCGGTCAGGGCGTGACGGCGGCGTTCTCGGCGGAAGACGCGACGGCCTACTATCAGGCTGGCAACGTCAACCTCAGTGGTACATCTCTGGCCGGCCTCTTCGGCGGCACCAGCGGTACCAACGCCATCGGCGGTTCGCGCTCTCCGAACCTCGTCGGTATGGTCCGTGTCGACCAGGCTTGGGGTCTCTTCCAGGCGTCGGTTGCTGCGCATGACAACCACGTTGCCTACTACGGCGCGACCGAGACGACCGGCCACCCCGACGACAAGTGGGGTTGGGCTGTTCAGCTCGCTCTGTCGATCAAGAACATCCCGACCGGTGCGGGTGACGTGATCAACATCTCGGGCGTCTACACCGACGGTGCGACCCGCTACAACTTCCAGAACCTGGCGGGCAGCTCCTTCTCGATGTTCGGCAGCTCGGGCGTTGCCTACCAGAGCGTCGGCTTCGCCTTTGCTCCCGACACGGTGTTCATCACCGGCAGCGGCCAGGAGAGCGTCAAGTCTTGGGGCTTCCGTGGTGCCTACACCCACAACTGGGATCCCTACTGGAACACCGCAATCTACGGTGCTTACGCTGGGCTCCAGTACGGCAATCTCGGCAAGACGGCGATCTGCGGCGCGACCGGTACCGGTGGCTTCTTCGGCAGCCTGGCTGGCGTCACGGGTTGTAACCCTGACTTCAACATCGGTCAGATCGGCTTGATCACCCGCTGGACCCCGGTCAAGAACCTGACGTTCTCGGCTGACTTCACCTGGACCCATCTGGACCAGAAGTTCTCGGGCGTCGTTGCTAGCGCCGGTGCTGGTGCTATCGCGAAGCCGGCTGCGGCTTACGAGCTGAAGGATCAGGACTCGCTGACCCTGCTGCTCCGCGCTCAGCGCAACTGGTAAGTTCGGTCTAACGACCTGACAGAGAGCCCCGGCGGGAAACCGCCGGGGCTTTTCTTTTGTCTGCCGAGTCCTTCCGTCAGAGCTCGGCGAGTTCAGCTTTCGAGTAATTCAGGGTGACTGAGATCCGTAGATCAGGAAACGTCGATCGCCAGCAAGCGTGCAGCGAGGCGGGCGTTCCTGGCGATTGTCGCGAGCGCGGCGTTCAGATCAGCCAGGGTCTTCTCGTCGAGCTCGTTGAACATGGTTGAATTCAAGGCGAGCTTTCGCTTGGACAGTTTCTCGATGCCCGTTGTCGCCTTTGTCGTCAGCGACATCAGGACGAAACGCGCATCGTCCTGTCCCGGCCGCCGCGACAGGAAGCCGGCTTTTTCCAGGCTCTTGGTCTGGTTGGTCACGAAGGCCGGATGGACCCGCAGCTTCTCCGCAATGTCGACTCCTGCGACGCCTTGCCCCTCGTCCAGTTCGGTGATGGCCATCAGGATCAGCCACTGCGGCTCTGTAACGCCCAGCAGTGCGGCCCAGCTCGTATGGATGTTCTCGAGCTGAGCGTGAATTTCGACGACGTTCCAGATGAGGTCCGTAATCGCTCTGTCGAGTTTCTTCTCGAGCATATCGTCCGGCTTCCATCAAAACGATCAGATCATGTCTCATTCTACCGGCATATTTGGCCGGCGTCTCGACTGTCGCGGATCAGCGAGCGTCAATAGATCGTCTAGGGCCGGCGCAATTGGTCGCAGTAGATTCCCTCGCGTGGAGAGCTCTACTCAACGCTGCCGGCGCCGCGGCGCAAATCGGCCTCGATCTGCAAGCGCGTGCCGCCGCCGAAGCGGGCGCGATAGACCTGCAGGTTCTCCATGATCCGCTGCACGTAGTTGCGCGTCTCGGAGAACGGAATCAGCTCGACCCAGTCGACCGCGTCGACCTTGGGATCGCGCGGATCGCCGTAGCGGTCGACCCATTTCTTCACGCTGCCGCGGCCGGCATTGTAGGCGGCAAAAGTCATGATGTAGGAGCCGCGGTAATCCTCGAGCAGCCCGCCGAGTTCGGCCGAGCCGAGCGTGGCGTTGTAGACTGAATCGTTCTTCAGTCGCCCCAGATCGTAGGTCGCGCCGTGCCGCTTGCAGACATAGCGCGCGGCATCCGGCGTCACCTGCATCAGGCCATAGGCCTGCGCCGGCGAGACCACGGAGGGATTGAATGCGCTCTCCTGCCGCGCGATGGCATAGACGATGCTGCGCTCGACCTCGGGGCCGATCGGCGTGAACTGCGGGATGCCGTTGACGGGGTAGGCGTAGAAGTCGAACGGCAGGCCGCGGTTGAGCGCGGCCTTGCCGAGCAGCAGCATGCCGCGCGCGTCGCTGTAACGCTGGCTGAGCTCGCCGAGGCCGGCAAGCGCCTCGGGATCGCCGTTCTCGCCCATGTCGGCGAGCAGGGGCACGGCCATCTCGCGCTCGTCGAGTTCGTAAAGCAGGTGCGCGGCGCGCACGATCTCCAGCCGTTCGGCGCCGCGGCCGCGCGGCTGGCTGTTGAGCTCGATCTGCGGCAGGCCGAGCTTTGCGCGCGCGAGCTGGCCGTAATAGCTCGTGGATTGCTCGGCCGCGCGGGCATAGGCGTTGCGTGCCTCCTGCTGGCGGCCCGCAGCTTCCGCGGCGCGGCCCTGCCAATAGCCGGCGCGCGCCAGCGTGGTCGGATTGACGCTGCCGACGCCGATGCGGGCGAAGTGCTGGGTGGCCGCTGCCGGATCATTGAGGAAGCGCAGCGCGATCCAGCCCGCGGTGAATTCCTGCTCGGTCTTGTAGATGTCGCGCGAGGGCAGGGCGGCATCGCGCGCGATCAGATAGGCGCTGCGGAATTCCTCGGTGTCGATCATCTTGCGCGCCAGCAGGCGACGCTCGATCCACCATTCGTCGAGATTGTAGAGCCGGTTCGGATCCTTCGGTGCCGACAGCATCAGCTGCGCGGCTTCCGCAAACTTCTCCTCGCGGCGCAGGAGCTGGATCTTGCTGAAGATGAAGCCGGGATCATTGTGCAGCTCGCGCGGTACGGCGTCGAGCAGCGCGCGCGCGTTCGGCGCCTTCTTGACAGAGGCGATGCGGGCCCTGGCAAGCGCAACATAGCCGGCGCCGAGGCGCTTTGCGGCGCGGAGCGCAGCTTCGTTCTCGCTGCCGTAGAGCAGCGTGTCCATCCGCGCCTTCTGATCGCCCGGCGTCAGCAGTGCGCCGAACTGGTCGAGCGCGTTGTTCTCGGTGTCCTCCGACATCGGATCGCTGCGCCAGGCCTCGCGCACCAGCCGTTCGGCATTGGCGCGGTCGCCGCGCGCCAGCATCGCCTTGGCGAGCGTGAAGCGGCCCTTGGCGGAAACCGGGGATTCATTCTCGAACCACGACCACGCGACTGAATCGTCGCGCCTGTCGTCCCACATCGCGGCCTCGAGGCGCCGGCGCAGGAAGGTCTGCGACGGCCAGCTCGGATTGGCGGAGAGGAAAGCGCGGTAGCGTTCCACGGTTGCGCCATTGTCCTCGCTGCGCAGGATGATCCATTCGGCGAGCTTTCGTGCGACGGGATCCGAGATCGAGGCTGCGTAATTGGTGGCGTCGCCCGACTTGCGCTTGCGCACGAGCTCGATGACGGTCTCGAGCGTGTCCTTGTCGGCTTGCGACGTCGAGGAGGTTGCAGCGACCGCGGCCGGTGTCACCGGCTTGCGCGGCGTGGCGTGCTGGCGCGTCGCCGGCGCAAGCACGGGAGCTGCGACCGGTTTGGCGACGGGCGCCGGGGCGGTGGGTCTGACGGTGGCCGTCACGGCCGGCGCGGGTGCGGCTTTGGGAGCTGAACCGTGGGCGGCCGGGTGCGGTTTTGGCGCGGAGGCAGCCGCCGCAGGCTTGGGCTTGTCCTTCGCAGGTTCCTTGCCGGCGTTCTTGCCGGCATCCTTTCCAGCATCCTTGGCAGGTTTCTTCGCGGCATCCTTGGGCGGGGCGCTGGCCGCACCCTTGCTTCCACCCTTGGCTGCGTCCTTCGGAGTTTCCTTGCCAGTTCCTTTGGCCGAGCCCTTGGCGGCTTCCTTGGCGGCTGGTTTCGCGGTGTCCTTGGCGCCGTCCGGGATCGTCTCATTGGACTTCGCCAGGGCGGCGCAGCCGACCGACAGCCCTGCCATCAGGCACACGACCAGACCGGTGGATCGCCATGCGGCACGAGGAAGGGAGATCACGGCGTTCGTCGCCCCGAATCAGTCAAGTGGCCCAAGACCTAGCTGTATTTGATTGAATATGCGGGCAAAATACCAACAGCTACTTACCTTTGCCGGGTTTGCACCATTACCGCGGCAAAATCGCGGCCTAAACGGTGCGTCACACGGAAGCGGGTCTTTTACCGGCGGGATAGACCCGATATGAATGCGGCTTGCTCTCAAGATAGCCGCGTACGGAGGAAGTCCATGGCAGCCAAGACGAAATTCCGGGGATCGTTCACCGCCTTGGTCACGCCGTTCAAGAACGGCTCGCTGGACGAGGCGGCGTTCCGCTCCCTGGTCAACTGGCAGATCTCGGAGGGCACCAACGGCCTGGTCCCGGTCGGCACCACCGGCGAGAGCCCGACGCTCAGCCATGACGAGCACAAGAAGGTCGTCGAATGGTGCATCGCTGAAGCCAAGGGGCGTGTGCCGGTGGTCGCGGGTGCAGGCTCCAACTCGACGAAGGAGGCGATCGAGCTCGCCCAGCACGCCGAGAAGGCGGGTGCGGACGCCGTGCTGGTCGTGACGCCCTATTACAACAAGCCGACCCAGGAAGGGATGTACCAGCACTTCAAGGCGATCAACGATGCGATCGGCATCCCGATCATCATCTACAACATCCCGCCGCGCTCGGTGATCGACATGTCGGTCGACACCATGAAGCGGCTGTGGGAGCTGAAGAACATCGCCGGCGTCAAGGACGCCACCGCCAGCATGGTCCGCGTCTCGCAGCAGCGCGCGGCGATGGGTGAGGATTTCAACCAGCTCTCCGGCGAGGACGCGACCATCCTCGGCTACATGGCGCATGGCGGCCACGGCTGTATCTCGGTGACCTCGAACGTCGCGCCGCGCCTGTGCTCGGAGTTCCAGGCCGCCTGGGCGAAGGGCGACCATGCCACCGCGCTGAAGCTGCACGACAAGCTGATGCCGCTGCACAACAACCTCTTCATCGAGAGCAACCCGGCGCCGATCAAGTACGCGATGTCGCTGCTCGGCAAGCTGGACGAGACGCTGCGGCTGCCGATGGTGCCGGTCTCCGAACCGACCCGCGTTGCCGTGCGCAGTGCGATGGTGCACGCTGGGCTGATCAACTGATGCGTTAGCAAATCGGGGGGAAGCCGTTCATGAGCGCCGACGAAAAGGGCAGGCAGATGCTCAAGGAGTTCCGCGAATTCGCCATGAAGGGCAATGTCGTCGATCTCGCGGTCGGCGTCATCATCGGCGCGGCCTTCGGCGCCATCGTCACCTCGCTGGTCGGCGACATCATCATGCCGATCATCGGCGCCGCGACCGGTGGCCTCGACTTCTCGAACTACTTCGCCCCCTTGTCGAAGGCGGTGACCGCCACCAACTTGGCGGATGCTAAAAAGCAAGGCGCAGTACTTGCTTACGGTAGCTTCCTGACGCTGACGATCAACTTCATCATCGTCGCCTTCGTGCTGTTCCTGGTGATCCGTGCCATGAACACGCTGAAGCGTAAGGAGGAGGCCGCACCGGCTCCGAAGCTGTCGGCCGAAGTCGAGCTGCTGACCGAGATCCGCGATCTCCTCAAGAAGTGACGCGCGCGCTTCATCCAAACTGTTAGCTTACGCGCGCATCTCGATCAGGGTTGTTGTCCAGGTTTCGTAGGTCATGGCCGATAAGAACGAACGTCCTATCAAGGTCATGGCGGAGAATCGCAAGGCCCGCTTCAATTACGCCATCGAAGACACGATCGAGGCGGGCATTGCGCTGACCGGCACCGAGGTCAAGTCGATCCGCAACGGCAAGAGCACGATCGCGGAATCCTACGCCGATTCCAAGGACGGCGAGATCTGGCTGATCAACGCCACCATTCCCGAATATCTCCAGGGCAACCGCTTCAATCACGAGCCCAAGCGGCCGCGAAAGCTGCTTCTCCACCGCAAGCAGATCAACAAGCTGATGGGCGCGGTCGACCGCGAAGGCATGACGCTGATCCCGCTCAAGCTCTATTTCAACGAGCGCGGCCGCGCCAAATTGCAGCTGGCGGTTGCAAAGGGCAAGAAGCTGCACGACAAGCGCGAGACCGAGAAGAAGCGCGACTGGAGCCGGGAGAAGGGCCGCCTGATGCGGGCGAGGGGATAGCGGCAAGGATATTGGGATGACCCAGAAGAGCCTGCTCGAGGTCGATTGGAGTAAGATTCCTGCACCTGCCGATGACGGCGGCACCGCGCATCTCAAGGGCACGACGCTGCCGGCGATCACCCTGCTCGCCACCGACGACACGTCGGTCACGCTGTCGGCGCTACGCGGCCGGACCGTGGTCTTCGCCTATCCCCGCACCGGCGAGCCCGGCAAGATTGCGCTGGTCGACGATTGGGACATGATCCCGGGCGCGCGCGGTTGTACTCCGCAGACTTGCGCGTTTCGCGACCTGTTCGCCGAGCTGAAAGCCGCCGGCGCCGCCCAGGTGTACGGCCTCTCGACCCAGAGCAACGCGTACCAGACCGAGATGGCATCGCGGCTGCACCTGCCGTTCCCCGTGCTGTCGGACGAGAAGCTGGCGCTCACGCACGCTCTCGATCTGCCGACCCTGGAGGTTGCAGGCCTGACCTTGATCAAGCGGCTGGCGCTGATCATCGACGATGCCAGGGTCACGCATGTGTTCTATCCGGTGTTTCCGCCCGACCGGAACGCCGGCGATGTCCTGGACTGGCTGAAGGCCAATCCGGCCAAGCTCTAGTCGAGGTCGGCCTTCACCTTCGCGAATACGGACCGGAACATGTCCGTCGTCAGTACACCGGTGTTCGTGTTGTAGCGCGAGCAATGATAGCTGTCGTAGAGCCTGAACGCGCCGGCCTGATGCACAGCGCCGTGGCCGAAGGGGGCTTGCGAGGCCTTCAGGTTCAGCGGCTTGAGCACGGTGTCGTGTGCAATGCGTCCAAGCGCGACGATGGCGCGCAGGTTCGGCATCGTCGCGAGATTCGCAGCGAGGAACTGGCGGCAGGTGTTGATCTCGATCGGCAGCGGCTTGTTCTGCGGCGGCACGCAGTGCACGCCATTCGCGATCCGGCAGTCGACCAGCTTCAGGCCGTCATCCGGTCGCGCCTGGTAGACGCCCTTGGCAAATCCGTATTCGAGCAGCGTGGCGTAGAGCAGGTCGCCGGCATAGTCGCCGGTGAACGGACGGCCGGTGCGGTTGGCGCCCTGCATCCCGGGCGCGAGGCCGACGATCAGAAGCCGCGCCTTGATGTCGCCGAAGGGCGCAACCGGCGCATTGTGCCACGACGGCTCGCGCGCGCGGTTCGCCTCGCGAAAGGCCACCAGGCGCGGGCAGAGCGGACAGTCACGGTCGGGAACGAGGGTGAGGGGCTGGCGGCTTGACCGTGCCGCTTCACTCCTCGAAGTCGTCATCGCCCCTCGGCGCCATTGTGGTCGCGCGCTGGAGGAACTGCGGGGCGTGGTGGCGTCCCTCGCCGCGCTCGCCGCGGTCACGCGGGGCGGGGCGTTCGGACGGGTCGCGGCCGAGCTTGGATTGCAGCTCGACGAGGTCGGTGAAGACGTCGGCCTGGCGGCGCAACTCGTCGGCGATCATCGGCGGCTGGCTCGCGATGGTGGAGATCACGGTGACCCGAACGCCGCGGCGCTGGACGGCCTCGACCAGGGAGCGGAAGTCGCCGTCACCCGAGAACAGCACCATCTGGTCGATGTGCTCGGCGAGCTCCATGGCGTCCACGGCGAGCTCGATGTCCATGTTGCCCTTGACCTTGCGGCGGCCGGAGGCGTCGATGAACTCCTTGGTCGCCTTGGTGACGACGGTGTAGCCGTTGTAGTCGAGCCAGTCGATCAGCGGGCGGATCGAGGAGTATTCCTGATCCTCGATGATCGCGGTGTAGTAGAACGCCCGCAACAGCGTCCCGCGGCTCTGAAACTCCTTCAGCAGGCGCTTGTAGTCGATGTCGAAGCCCAGAGTTTTCGCCGTCGCGTACAGATTGGCCCCGTCGATGAAGAGCGCGATCTTGTTGGTAGCAGAAGGTGACATTCAGTTTGCTCGCGTAGTGGTCGTGATTGATCGTTTATTGTTGGCGCGGCGGCGGCAAGCCGCGCGGTCTTATGGTGCCGCCCAAACCCGTCGAAACCGCAAATCCGGAGAAGTCGGGGCAATCAAGGTATAGTTATGACGGACCTGCGCACGCCCGGCGCCGCCCTCAATGGCAGCCCGGCAAATCACCCATCCCAGCCCCAATGTGGGGGTAGCAGAGCCGTTTGGCGAGGCCAAATCACAAATTGGCCTTGCGAAATCGCCCTGTCCCCTATAACTAGCCCCGATCATCCACATATTTCGTCCCACCCACAACGGAGCGACAGTCCATGGCTCGCGTCACCGTAGAAGATTGTATCGACAAGGTCGACAACCGGTTTGACCTGGTCCTGCTGGCCGCCCACCGCGCCCGCATGATTTCGTCCGGTTCACAACTAACGGTTGACCGCGATAACGACAAGAACCCTGTTGTGTCTTTACGCGAAATTGCCGACGAGACCATCTCGCCGGAGGACCTCCGCGAGGAGCTGGTGCACTCGCTCCAGAAGTTCGTCGAGGTCGACGAGCCCGAGCCCGATACGGTGCCGCTGATCGGTTCCGCCGGCGCCAGCGTCGATGCGGACGATACCGAAGTTGCCGTTGAGCGCATGACCGAAGAGGAGCTCCTGAAGGGTCTCGAGGGCCTCGCGCCGCCGGAAGAGCAGCCCGAGGAGGACGAGTAAATCGTCCCATCGCAGTCGTCGACTTCTTGTGATCTTATCAAAGGCCCGAACCCGTGTTCGGGCCTTTGCTTTTGTTGGCGTTTTCGTGGTTACCATAGCGTTGCTACATCGCGCTGCGCACCTGTCACCGAATTGATCGGACGCACGCGCGATCGGAGCTAAGATGGATACAACGGGCCGCTCAGGGTCCGTTTGAAGGCAGGATGGCATGGTGTATCGGCGCCGGAGATCAACGCAGATGCTGGCCGCAACCGAATCGGTTGCCGTGGCCCCGACTGCGCCGGTGGCTCGCTCGGGCAAGCCTCGCGCGCGCATGATGCGTCAATATGACCTCGTCGAGCGCGTCAGGTCCTACAATCCCAACACCAACGAAGACCTGCTGAACCGCGCCTATGTCTACGCCATGAAGGCGCACGGCTCGCAGACCCGTGCCTCGGGCGATCCGTATTTCTCGCACCCGCTCGAAGTGGCGGCGATTCTCACCGATCTGAAGCTCGACGACGCCACCATCGTGGCCGCGCTGCTGCACGACACGATCGAGGACACCGAGGCGACCCGTGCCGAGATCGACCAGATCTTCGGGGCCGAGATCGGCGCGCTGGTCGAAGGGCTGACCAAGCTGAAGCGGCTGGAGCTGGTGTCGCGCGAGGCCAAGCAGGCCGAGAACCTGCGCAAATTGTTGCTGGCCATTGCCGACGATGTCCGCGTTCTCCTGGTCAAGCTCGCCGACCGCCTGCACAACATGCGTACGCTGGACTTCGTGCCGGCGGAGTCGCGACGGCGCATTGCCGAGGAGACGCTCGACATCTATGCGCCGCTGGCCGGCCGCATGGGCATGCAGGAAATGCGCGAGGAGCTGGAGGATTTGTCCTTCCGCACCCTCGATCCCGAGGCCTATTCGGTGGTGATGCAGCGGCTCGACTCGCTCGCCGAACGCAACCGCAATCTGATCGGCGAGATCGAGGACCAGCTCTCCAACAATCTGCGCCACCGCGGGCTCGGCGCGCGGGTCTATGGCCGCCGCAAGAAGCCATTCTCGATCTGGACCAAGATGGAGCGCAAGTCGGTCGGCTTCGAGCAATTGTCCGACATCTTCGGCTTCCGCCTCGTCGTCAACGACATCGAGGCCTGCTATCGCGCGCTCGGCATCGTTCACACCAACTGGCCGGTCGTGCCCGGGCGTTTCAAGGACTACATCTCGACGCCGAAGCAGAACGACTACCGCTCGATCCACACCACCGTGATCGGCCCCGGCAACCAGCGCGTCGAGCTCCAGATCCGCACCGAGGCGATGGACCAGATCGCCGAGCGCGGCATCGCGGCGCACGTGTTCTACAAGGAAGACGTGGGCTCGCCGACCGAATTTCTCAAGCGCGAGTCCACTGCGTTCGCCTGGTTGCGCCACACCATCGGCATTCTCTCGGAGAGCGCCAACCCCGAGGAATTCCTCGAGCACACCAAGCTCGAGCTGTTCCACGACCAGGTGTTCTGCTTCACCCCGAAGGGCAAGCTGATCGCGCTGCCGCGCCATGCCAATGTGATCGACTTCGCCTATGCCGTGCACACCGACGTCGGCAACAGCGCGGTGGGCTGCAAGATCAACGGCCAGTTCGCGCCGCTGTCCTCGGAGCTCCAGAACGGCGACGAAGTCGAGGTGCTGACCTCGGAAGCGCAAGCGGCGCCGCCGTCCGCCTGGGAAACGCTCGCGGTCACCGGCAAGGCGCGCGCCGCGATCCGCCGCGCGACGCGCACCGCCGTGCGCGATCAATATGTCGGTCTCGGCCGGCGCATCGTCGAGCGCCTGTTCGAGCGCGCCAAGATCGAATACGCCGACGACAAGCTCAAGGGCGCGCTGCCGCGGCTGGCGCGGACCTCGATCGAGGACGTCATGGCGGCGGTCGGCCGCGGCGAGATCAAGGCCTCCCACGTCGCGCGCGCGATGTATCCCGACTACAAGGAGGAGCGCATCGCGCGCTACGGCGTCAAGAAGGGGCTCGCCGCCAAGCTCAAGGAGAAGTCGTCGGAGCCGCCGCGCAGCCCGGTCGCGATCCCGATCCGCGGCATCAATTCGGACCTGCCGGTGAAGTTCGCGCCGAACGGCGGCGCCGTGCCCGGGGACCGCATCGTCGGCATCGTCACGCCGGGCGAGGGCATCACGATCTACCCGATCCAGGCGCCGGCGCTGAAGGATTTCGAGGAGGAGCCGGAGCGCTGGCTCGACGTGCGCTGGGACATCGAGGACTCCGCGCCGCAGCGCTTCCCGGCCCGCATCAAGGTCGAGAACGTCAACGAGCCCGGCGCGCTGGCGCAGATCGCGACCGTGATCGCCGAGCACGACGGCAACATCGACAACATCAGCATGCAGCGCCGCTCGCCCGACTTCACCGAAACGACGATCGATCTCGAAGTCTACGATCTGAAGCATTTGAGCGCGATCCTCGCCCAGTTGCGCGCGAAGGCGGTCGTCGCCCGCGTCGAACGTGTTAATGGATAGACGCCTCTCGCATTCGCCTGTCCCCCGATCTCGTGAGTCCTGAAATGCCCGCTACTCCGCTCCGCCTCGGCGTCAATGTCGACCATGTCGCGACCCTGCGTAACGCGCGCGGCGGCCGCAATCCCGATCCGGTGCGCGCGGCGCTGATCGCGATCGAGGCCGGTGCGGACGGCATCACCGCGCATCTGCGCGAGGATCGCCGGCACATCCGCGACGAGGACATGGCGCGGCTGAAGGCCGAGATCTCCAGGCCGCTCAATTTCGAGATGGCAGCAACCGACGACATGATGCGGATCTCGCTCGCGACCAGGCCGCACGCGGTGTGCCTCGTGCCGGAGCGCCGCCAGGAGGTGACGACCGAAGGCGGGCTCGACGTCGTCGGCCAGCACAATGCGCTCGCGCCCTACATCGCACGGCTGAACGATGCCGGCATCCGGGTCTCGCTGTTCATCGCCGCCGATCCCGCGCAGATCGAGATGGCGGCGCGGCTGCGGGCGCCCGTGATCGAGATCCACACCGGCGCCTGGTGCGACGCCGTCGTCGACGGTCATACCGACAAGGCCGAGGCCGAATGGAAGCGGATCGTCGCGGGCGTGAAGCTCGCGAAGGAAGCCGGGTTGGAAGTTCACGCCGGCCACGGGCTCGATTACGCGACGGCGGAGACGATCGCCGCGCTGCCGGAGATCATGGAGCTCAACATCGGCTACTACATGATCGGCGAGGCGCTGTTCGTCGGTCTCGCCGAGACAGTGCGCAGCATGCGCGCGGCGATGGACCGGGGCCGGAGCCGGGCATGATCATCGGCATCGGCTCCGACCTGATCGACATCACCCGCGTGGCTAAGGTGATCGAGCGCCATGGCGAGCGATTCCTGGACCGCATCTTCACCGCGGCCGAGCGGGCCAAGGCGGAGCGGCGCGCCAAGAACGAGAAGATGGTGGTCGCGACCTACGCCAAGCGCTTCGCCGCCAAGGAGGCCTGCTCGAAGGCGCTCGGCACCGGTATCCGGCGCGGCGTCTGGTGGCGCGACATGGGGGTGGTCAACCTGCCGGGGGGGCGGCCGACCATGCAATTGACGGGCGGGGCGCTGGCCCGGCTCCAGGCCCTGACCCCCGAGGGGTTCGAGGCGAGGATCGACGTGTCGATCACCGACGACTGGCCGCTGGCGCAGGCCTTCGTCATCATTTCCGCCGTGCCGCTGGCCAAGCCCTGACCGGCATCCGGTGATTTTTATAATTCGTATTAATATTCAATGCCTTATGAAGTTTTGATGCGATCCTTGATTGCGTGGCCCCAGACAACCGTCTAAAAGTCCGCGAACGCAAATCAGGCTGGGCGAATTCGGCTTTACGCCGGAATTGGCCCTCATTATCAGAATCAGGACAATCTCCTTGGGCCGCGAACCGGTGGGCTGTTCGCGGGAGGAGGGCGCTCTGTGATCGCCGGCCGGAATTGAGAGAGCAATGAGCGTGACTTCGGGAACGAAAACTGAGAGCGGCGTCGGCGAGACGATCCGGGTCGTGATCCACGCTCTCCTGATCGCGCTGGTGATCCGCACGTTCCTGTTCCAGCCGTTCAACATCCCGTCCGGTTCGATGAAGGCGACGCTGCTGGTCGGCGACTATCTGTTCGTCTCGAAATATTCCTACGGCTATAGCCACTACTCGATCCCGTTCTCGCCGCCGCTGTTCTCGGGGCGGATCTGGGGCTCGGACCCGAACCGCGGCGACATCGTCGTGTTCCGCCTGCCCAAGGACGACTCCACCGACTACATCAAGCGCGTCATCGGGCTTCCCGGCGACCGCGTCCAGATGAAGGACGGGCTGCTCTACATCAACGACACCCCGGTCGAGCGGCAGCGCATGAGCGAATTCGTCGGCGAGGATCCCTGCGGCTCCGAAGGCGGAGGCATCTCGCGGGTGAAGCGGTGGAAGGAGACGCTGCCGAACGGCGTGTCCTATGAGACGCTGGACTGCGCCGACAACGGCTACATGGACAACACCAACGTCTACAACGTGCCGCCGGGCCATTTCTTCATGATGGGCGACAACCGCGACAACTCCACCGACAGCCGCTTCCTCGGCCAGGTCGGCTACGTGCCGCAGGAGAATTTGATCGGCCGCGCCCAGATGATCTTCTTTTCCATCGCCGAAGGCGAGCATGCCTGGATGTTCTGGCGCTGGCCGTGGGCGGTGCGCTGGAACCGCTTCTTCAAAATTGTCCGATGAAAGACGAAGCCAAGGACATTCCGATCCAATCGCCCGAGCCCGCGGCGGGCGCCGACGGCGAAGCTGCGACCAAGACACTTGCGACCAAGACGCCCGAAACCAAGACGTCTGAAACCAAATCGCCTGCAAAGAAGAAGCGGGTGCGGAGCAGCAAGGCCAAGAACTCGGATGCGAACGCGGCACTCGAGGCGCGCATCGGCCACAGCTTTGCCGATCCGAATCTGCTGATGCAGGCGATCACGCATGTGTCGGCGCTGAAGTCCGGGCGCAAGCGCGGCGACAGCTATCAGCGGCTTGAATTCCTCGGCGACCACGTGCTCGGGCTCGTCGTCTCCGACATGCTCTATCACGCCTTCCCGAACGCCGACGAAGGCGAGCTGTCCAAGCGACTTGCCGAGCTGGTGCGCAAGGAGAGCTGCGCCGACGTCGCCAAGTCGCTCGGTTTGCTCGACGACGTCAAGCTCGGCTCGGTCGGACCGAGCGCCGATGCCCGCCTGCGCAAGAGCGTGCTCGGCGACATCTGCGAGGCCGTGATCGGTGCCGTCTTCCTCGACGGCGGCTATGCGGCGGCGGCGGAGTTCGTCCGGCGCAACTGGACCGAACGCATGCACAAGCCGCGGCGTCCCCTGCGCGATCCCAAGACCGTGCTGCAGGAATGGGCGCAGGGCAAGGGGCTGCCGACGCCGGTCTACCGCGAGGTCGAGCGCACCGGCCCGCATCACGATCCGCAGTTCCGCGTCGCGGTGGATCTGCCGGGATTGGCGCCGGCCGAAGGCGTCGGTGGCAGCAAGCGTGCGGCGGAAAAGGTGGCGGCTTCAGTGATGATCGAACGTGAAGGTGTTGGCGGCGGCAATGACGGCTGAAGCAAGCGGCGAGGCGCCCACTGCTACGCGCTGCGGCTTCGTTGCGCTGATCGGCGCGCCGAATGTCGGAAAATCCACGCTGGTCAACGCGCTGGTCGGGGCAAAGGTCACGATCGTCTCGCGCAAGGTGCAGACCACGCGCGCGCTTATCCGCGGCATCGTCATCGAGAACAACGCGCAAGTGATTTTGGTCGACACGCCCGGCATCTTCCTGCCGAAGCGCCGGCTCGACCGTGCCATGGTCTCGACCGCCTGGAGCGGTGCGCATGACGCGGACCTCGTCTGCGTGCTGCTCGACGCCAAGGCCGGAATCGACGAGGAGGCCGAGGCGATCCTCACCAAGGTCGCCAGCGTGAAACACGAGAAGATCCTGGTGATCAACAAGGTCGATCTGGTCCAGCGCGAGAAGCTGCTGGCGCTGGCGCAGGCCGCCAACGAGCGCATGCCGTTCGCGAAGACGTTCATGATCGCCGCGATCTCGGGCGACGGCGTCGACGACCTCAGGCATACGCTGGCCGAGATCGTGCCGCCGGGGCCGTTCCTCTATCCCGAAGACCAGATGTCGGACGCGCCGATGCGGCAACTGGCGGCCGAGATCACGCGCGAGAAGATCTATCGCAAGCTGCACCAGGAATTGCCCTACCAGTCCACGGTCGAGACCGACAAGTGGGAGGAGCGCAAGGACAAGTCGGTGCGCATCGAGCAGACGATCTTCGTCGAGCGCGAGAGCCAGCGCAAGATCGTGCTCGGCGCGGGCGGCGCCACCATCAAGTCGATCGGCGCGGACTCGCGCAAGGAGCTCGCCGAGATCCTGGGCGTGCCCGTGCATCTGTTCCTGTTCGTCAAGGTGCGCGAGAACTGGGGTGACGATCCCGATCGCTATCGCGAGATGGGCCTGGAATTCCCCAAAGAATAACCAAGAAAAGATCGGCTACCGATGAGCGTACCCAGCAACGTCCTGCGCTTCGAAGCGCTGCTCTATGCCTCGTTGATGCTGGATGCCCTGTCGGTCGCGGTGCAGGACCGCACGCCCAATGCGGAGATGACCGAGCAGATGCTCATGACGGCGACCCTGCTCGCCGGCGGCATGATCCTGCTGCTGGTCTACTTCGTCTGGCTCGCCGCGCGTTGGCGCAAGAACTGGCCGCGCTGGGTGCTGGCGGCAGCCCTCGTGCTGTCGGTGATCTCGCTCGGCCAGATCATCGGCGAGAAGGGCATGGAGCTCGACAGCGCCATCGAGATCGTCTCCTGCGTGCTGACGACGATGGGGCTGTATTTCTCCTTCACGGGCGACGCACAGGGCTGGTTCAACGCGTGAGGTTTTACGCGGTGCCGTAGGGTGGATTAGCGAAGCGTAATCCACCATTTTGGCGTGCACGGGCAATTGGCGGATTACGCCTTCGGCTAATCCGCCCTACGAATGAACGGCGGAATCCGCTACAGTTCACCCCATGGAATGGACCGACGAAGGCATCGTGCTGGGCGTGCGGCGGCATGGCGAGAGCAGCGCTATCGTCGAGCTGCTGACGCGGGAGCACGGCCGGCATCTCGGCCTCGTGCGCGGCGGCGCCAGCTCGCGGCTGCGGCCGCTCCTGCAGCCCGGCAACAGTGTCAGCGCGGTGTGGCGGGCGCGCCTCGACGAGCATCTCGGCACCTACGCCATCGAGGGATTGAAGCTGCGTGCGGCGACGCTGCTGGGAGCCTCCCACGGGGTCTACGGCGTCACCCATCTGGCCTCGATCGCGCGGCTCCTTCCCGAACGCGATCCCCACGAGGAGATCTTTGCGCTGCTCGAACATTCGCTCGATGATTTCGACGACATCGGTAGCGCCGCCGTGCACCTGATCCATTTCGAGCTGGCGATGCTGGCCGAGCTCGGCTTCGGGCTGGCGCTGGAGAATTGCGCCGTCACCGGCGAGACCACGGACCTGATCTATGTCTCGCCGAAATCCGGCGGCGCGGTGTCGCGCGGCGCGGGCGAGCCGTGGCGCGACCGGCTGTTGCGCCTGCCGCCGTTCCTGCGTCATGGCGAGGCCGCGAGCGAGCTCACCGAGCAGGATCTCCAGGACGGCTTTCGGCTCACCGGCCTGTTCCTGCTGCGCCATGTGCTGGAGCCGCGCGGGCAGGGCCATTCCGACGCGCGTGCCGGCTTCATCAACGCCCTGACGCGGCAGCAGGCCAAAGCGGCGCTCCCGGCGCCATAAGGCGGCTCTTCCCGGCGCCATGAACCGACCGCGCCCCTGCCTTGCCCCCTGACATAGAGTTCCGCGGAACCAAATCGGGCTGGTCGCATTGGCCAAGCTGGGTTCCACAACGGGGACAGCCAAATATGTTGATCAGGGGATTCGCCTTCTCGGCGGCGCTGCTCGCGTTTGCGCCTGATGCAATGGCCGGCGAGCCGCAACCCGGCGTGTTTCGCCGGGCATCCTGTACCGTCGTCCGGTACTATGTGGCGAAATATTCTGCTGCAGCCGCAGAGACATGGGCGCGATCCCACGGTGCGACGGAGGCTGAGATCGAGGCCGCCCGCCGCTGTGTGACCAATGCGCCGGCGCCGGCCCAGGCCAAAACCGAGACCGTTACCGCTGGCTGGGCTGGCCACTAGGTCGTCCATCGGGAACCAATCGATCCTTGCCCGATTCGCTTCCACGGTTTAACCGGGCGGCATGGGAAAACGATTGATTCCGCCGGAGGAACCGGCCGAAATTCACGAGGTGCCGCTGCGTGAGGCGCTGGAAGAGCGCTATCTCGCCTATGCGCTCTCCACCATCATGCACCGCGCGCTGCCGGACGCCCGCGACGGCCTGAAGCCGGTGCACCGGCGCATCCTCTATGGCATGCGCCTGCTCCGGCTCGACCCCGGCACAAGTTTCAAGAAGTCCGCCAAGATCGTCGGCGACGTGATGGGCTCGTTCCATCCGCACGGCGACCAGGCGATCTATGACGCCATGGTGCGCCTCGCGCAGGATTTCTCCTCGCGCTACCCGCTGGTCGACGGCCAGGGCAACTTTGGCAACATCGACGGCGATAATCCCGCCGCCTACCGCTACACCGAAGCGCGCATGACCGATGTCGCGCGGCTTCTGCTCGACGGCATCGATGAGGACGGCGTCGAATTCCGCGCCAATTACGACGGCCAGTCGAAAGAGCCCGTCGTGCTGCCCGGCGGCTTCCCGAACCTGCTCGCCAACGGTGCGCAAGGCATCGCGGTCGGCATGGCGACCTCGATCCCGCCGCACAACGCCGCCGAGCTCTGCGACGCCGCGCTGCATCTGATCGAGAAGCCCGACGCGAAATCCAAGGCGCTGCTGAAATGGGTCAAGGGCCCGGATTTCCCGACTGGCGGCATCTGCGTCGATTCCAAGCAGGCTATTGCTGAAGCCTACACCACCGGCCGCGGCTCGTTCCGCGTCCGCTCCAGATGGCAGCAGGAAGAGGGCGCGCGCGGCACCTGGGTTGTCGTCGTCACCGAGATCCCCTTCCTGGTGCAGAAGTCGCGCCTGATCGAGAAGATCGCCGAGCTGCTGGATCAGAAGAAGCTGCCGCTGGTCGGCGACATCAGAGACGAGTCGGCCGAAGACGTCCGCATCGTGATCGAGCCGAAATCGAAGAACGTCGATCCCGCTTTGATGATGGAATCGCTGTTCCGGCTGACCGAGCTCGAAAACAAGATCCCGCTGAACCTCAACGTTCTGATCAAGGGGCGCGTGCCCAAGGTGGTGGGCCTTGCGGAGTGCCTGCGCGAATGGCTCGACCATCTGCGCGACGTGCTGATCCGCCGCAGCAATTACCGCAAGGCGCAGATCGAGCACCGCCTGGAAGTCCTCGGCGGTCATCTGGTCGCCTATCTGAACCTCGACAAGGTGATCAAGATCATCCGCACCGAGGACGAGCCGAAGCCGGCCCTGATCAAGGCGTTCAAGCTTACGGAGATCCAGGCGGAGGCCATCCTCAATATGCGTTTGCGCAATCTGCGCAGGCTTGAGGAAATGGAGATCCGCAACGAGGACAGGGATCTCCGCAAGGAGCTGAAGGGCATTGAAGGCGTGCTCGCCTCGGAAGCCGAGCAGTGGAAGAAGGTCGGCGAGCAGGTCGGCAAGGTCCGCGACATGTTCGGACCGAAGACGCCGCTGGGCAAGCGCCGCACCACCTTTGCCGACGCGCCCGAGCACGATCTCGCCGCGATGGAGGAAGCCCTCGTCGAGCGCGAGCCGGTGACGGTCGTCGTCTCCGACAAGGGCTGGATTCGCACCATGAAGGGGCACGTCGAGGACCTCTCGGGCCTCGCCTTCAAGCAGGACGACAAGCTCGGCATCGCCTTCTTCGCGGAGACGACGTCGAAGCTCCTGCTGTTCGCGACCAACGGAAAGTTCTTCTCGATCGACGTGGCGAAGCTTCCGGGCGGCCGTGGCCATGGCGAGCCGATCCGCCAGTTCATCGATCTCGAGCCGGAGGCGGCACCCGTCACGCTGTTCGTCAACAAGGGCGGACGCAAATTCCTGGTCGCGAGCCACGAGGGCCAGGGTTTTGTCGTCAACGAGGACGATTGTGTCGGCACCACCAAGAAGGGCAAGCAGGTCCTCAACGTCGACATGCCGAACGAGGCGCGCTCGGTCACCGAGGTGATCGGCGATACCGTCGCGGTCATCGGCGAGAACCGCAAGATGCTGATCTTCCCGCTTGACCAGGTGCCGGAGATGGCGCGCGGCCGCGGCGTGCGCCTTCAGAAGTACAAGGACGGCGGCCTCTCCGACGTCGCCGTGTTCGAGGCCAAGGCAGGGCTGACCTGGAAGGACTCGGCTGGCCGCGAATTCTCCGCGACCATGAAGGAACTGGCCGAGTGGCAGGGCACCCGTGCGGACGCCGGCCGCCTGCCGCCGAAGGGATTCCCGAAGTCGAACAAGTTCGGCAAGGTGATCGGGTAGGGGCGGCTCTGCCGTCGCCACAACACAGGTGTCATGCCCCGGCTTGACCGGGGCATCCAGTACGCCGCGGCCTATCGATTCAATCACAGCTGTCTCTGGAATACTGGATCGCCCGGTCAAGCCGGGCGATGACACCGAAGGTGTCGCGCGCAAACGCGTGGCAGCTAGCCACGAGCGCATACGTACGGGCACGAACATTGCTTTTTCCTGGCGACTGCGAACGTTTCAGTCAAAAGGCAAGAAGACACCAATGTTCAAACTGAAGGCTTTCATTCCGGCGCTGTTGGGACTCGCGATTGTCGCAGCTCCCGCGCATGCGGCAGGCAATCTCGTCGCCGTGCTCGAGGCGGAGATCGTCACGCTCGATCCGCATTTCTCCACGGCCTACATTTCGCGCACGTTCGGCTACATGGTGTTCGACACGCTGTTCGCGAAAGACTCCAAGGGCGACGTCAAGCCGCAGATGGTGCAGGATTGGAAAGTCTCTGCGGACGGACTGACCTACACATTTACGCTGCGCGACGGCCTGAAATGGCATGACGGCCAGCCGGTGACGGCGGCCGATTGCGTCGCCTCGCTGCGGCGCTGGGGCACCCGCAGCGCGCTCGGCCGTCGCATCTTCGCGATCACGGCATCGCTCGAACCGACCGACGCGAAAACCTTCGTGCTGACGCTGAAGGAGCCGTCCGGTCTCGTCATCGACGCGCTCGGAAATCCCGTCAGCCCCGTCGCTTTCATGATGCCCGAGCGCATCGCGAAGACGCCCGGCGACCAGCGCATCACGGAGATCGTCGGCTCCGGCCCGTTCGTCTACAGCAAGGCCGATCATCGCACCGGCGACCGCATGGTCCTGAAGAAATTCGCCGATTATGTGCGGCGCCCCGAACCGGCCGACTTCCTCGCCGGCGGCAAGCGCGTCAACATCGACACGCTCGAGATCCGCGTCATTCCCGATGGTGCGACCGCCGCTTCCGCGCTGCAGGCCGGCGAGGTCGATTTCATGCAATACGCGCCGTTCGATCTGCTGCCGACCATGGAAAAGAACTCTCGCGTCAAGCTCGTCAATTTCACCGGCGGCAACATGTTCGCAGGCGCCTATCGCCTCAACGCCGCATCAAAACCGTTCGACGATCCCGCCATCAGGCGCGTGCTGTGGAAGCTGGTCGATCAGCGCGAGGTGCTGGATGCGCTCGGCCTCGACGCCAAATACGCCGCGCCTTGCGCGACGTACTTCACCTGCGGCACCACTTACGACAGCAAGGCCGGCACGGAAGCCGCCGCCAAGCCGTCGATCGAAGCGGCGAAGGCCGCGCTGAAGGCGACGAAATATGCCGGCGAGCCCGTCGTCGTCATGGAAGCCAACGATCTCGAAGCGCCGCGCGTCTCGGCGCAGGTGCTGGCCGAGCGGTTGAAGCAGGCCGGGTTCAACGTCGATCTCCAGGTGATGGACTGGGCGAGCGTGCTGGCGCGCCGCGCCAAGAAGGAGGGCTGGAGCGTTTACGGCGTTCACGCCGGCGGTTTCGACCTCGGCTCGCCCCTGACCAACGTCATGGTCGCCTTCAATTGCGCCGACTTCACCGGCTGGCAGTGCGACGCGCGCATCACGCCGCTGATGGAAGCCTTCGCGAAGGCGCCGGCGGAAGAGGATCGCAAGAAGATCGCAGGCGAGATCCAGGCCGTCATGTACGATCAGGCGCCCGCGATCCCGTGGGGCCAGTTCGCCCAGCCGGCCGCCTATCGCGCCACCTTGCGCGGTCTGATACCGTCCGCCATCCCGGTGTTCTGGAACGTTGAGAAGTAACGCGATGTACGATGTCATTGTTGTCGGCGGCGGCTCCGCCGGCGCCGCTGTTGCGGCACGGCTTTCGGAAGATCCCGCGCGGCGGGTGTTGCTGCTCGAAGCGGGTCTGGACTGGCGCGCTGATGAAGCGCCCTGGGAGGTGATGACGCCGAACCCGATCCCGATCATCCACAAGCGCGAGTACCAGGAGAAATGGCAGTGGCCTGATCTCCTGACGCGCCGGGTGGCCGGGCAGGAGCCGCGCTTTTATTGGCGCGGCAAGGGGCTCGGCGGCTCATCGATGATGAACGGCCAGATCGCGATCCGCGGCGTCGCCGACGCGTTCGACGAATGGGCCGCCAATGGCTGCGCCGGCTGGTCGGCGAAAGAGGTGATGCCGCTGTTCTCGGTGATCGAGGACGATCTGGAATTCGGCGACGTCGAGGGGCATGGACGCGGCGGACCGTTGCCGGTCTATCGCGCGCCGCCGGAGAAATGGGGCCCGATCGATCGTGGCTTGCGCGATGCGGCACTGGCGAGCGGCTATCCCTGGTGCGCCGACGTCAACGGCCCGGATGGCGAGGGCGTCGCCTGCTATCCCATCAACAGCCGCGACAGCCGCCGCATCACGACCAATGAGGGCTATCTCGAGCCCGCGCGCGGTCGCGCCAATCTGGAAATCCGCGGGCACGCGCTGGTCGACCGGGTGCTGATCAGTGACGGCCGGGCGACCGGCCTTCGTGTTCACATCGAAGGCCAGGGCACCCACGAGATCAGCGCACGCCAGATCGTGCTCTGCGCGGGTGCCATCCACAGCCCCGCGATCCTGCTGCGCTCGGGCATTGGACCTGCGGATGAGCTGAAGGCGATGGGGATTGCGGTCGAGCGCGACCTGCCGGTCGGCCGCCACTTCTTCGACCACCCGCTGTTTCGCGCGACGATCCAGCTCCAGGAAAATCTGAGGCCGACCGATCCGGACACCCGCCACACCAATTGCTGCGTGACCTATTCCTCGGGCCTCGCCGATGGCGGCAAGCGCGACATGATCCTGATCGCGTTCAACCATCGCGGCATCGGCGTGCCCGGCGCGATCGGCGCAGGGCTGTTCAACGCCTATTCGCGCGGAACGCTCAAGCTCGCCTCGACCGATCCCGCGATCGATCCAATCGTCGAGGAGAACATGCTGGCCGATCCCCGCGACATGCTGCGCATGATGGATGCGGTGAAACGGCTGGCCGTGATCACCTCGCAGCCGGCGCTATCAGGCATCGCCGACTGGATCAGGCTCACCGACACCGACCTGACCCTGCCGCAGGCAGCCGCATTGCCGGATCACGAGCTCGATGCGCTGCTGCGCCGTGAGACCGGCGACATCCAGCATGCCGCCGGCAGTTGCCGCATGACTGGGGTCAACGACCCCGATGGCGTGGTCAATCCCGACGGCACGGTGAAAGGAATCTCCGGCCTGCGCGTCGCCGACGCCTCGATCATGCCGTCCGATTGCCGCGCCAACACCCACTTCACGACGGTGGTGATCGGCGAGGCGATCGCGCGGATGATGATGCGTTAAATCACTCCCGCCATTCGCAACACCACGCCGGCGGCGCAGCTGCCGGCGAGGACCGTCAACATCCCCAGCTTGAACCGGAAGATTGCAGCCGCAGCCGCGATCGACAGCACCAGCGCCGGCACATCGACGCTCGTCAGCACCGGCCTGTCGAAGTTCAGCGGGAAGGCATGCACCGGCACGGTTTCGCGGAACAGCGTATGCAGCGCGAACCAGATCGAGAGGTTGAGGATCACGCCGACGACCGCGGCCGTGATCGCACTGAGTGCGCCGGCGAGCCCGGTATTGCCGCGCAGGCGCTCGATATAGGGAGCGCCGACGAAGATCCAGAGGAAGCAGGGCGTGAACGTGACCCAGGTCGCGAGCAATCCGCCGAGCGTCGCCGCGAGCATCGGCGATAGCCCGCCCGGATCGCGGAAGGCCGCCATGAAGCCAACGAACTGCAGCACCATGATCAGCGGGCCAGGCGTGGTCTCGGCCATCCCGAGCCCGTCGAGCATCTCGTGCGGCTTCAGCCAGTGATAATGCTCGACCGCCTGCTGCGCGACATAGGCCAGCACGGCATAAGCACCGCCGAAAGTGACCAGCGCCATCTTCGAGAAGAACAGCGCGATCTGGCTGAACACGCTGGCCTGCCCGAGGATCAAAAGCAGCGCGATCACCGGCACGAGCCAGAGCGCAAGCCACACCGCACCGACGCGGATCGCGCGCGCGGTGTTGGGACGCACGTGCTCGGGCACGGCTTCGCCGAGCATGCTATCGAGCACGGCGCCGTTGCCGCCATGGCCATGACCGGCCGGGGCGAATTCCGGACGGCCCTGTTTGGCGCCGACATATCCGATCACGCCGGCGGCGATGATGATGATGGGGAAGGGAACCGCGAAGAAGAAGATCGCGACGAAGGCGATGGCCGCGAGCGCGATCATGATGCGGTTCTTCAGCGCGCGCTTGCCGACGCGCACCACGGCCTCGACGACGATGGCGAGCACGGCGGCCTTCAGGCCGAAGAACAGCGCCTCGACGAAGCTGACATTGCCGTAGGCGGCATAGATGTAGCTGAGGCCCATGATGGCGATGATGCCGGGCAGGATGAAGAGCCCGCCCGCCATCAGCCCGCCGGCGGTGCGATGCATCAGCCAGCCCACATAGGTCGCGAGCTGCTGCGCCTCCGGCCCGGGCAGCAGCATGCAATAGTTCAGCGCATGCAGGAAACGGCCTTCCGAGATCCAGTTTTTCTCCTCGACCAGGATGCGGTGCATCACCGCGATCTGGCCCGCGGGCCCGCCAAAGCTTAAGCAGGCGACGCGGAGCCAGACGCGAAATGCTTCACCGAAGCTGATGCCGTGACCGGCATCAGCTCCTGCTTGAACGTTACGGGTATCCATTACGCCTTCACCTTGTTGGTCGGCCAGTTGTGGGTCTCGGTGGTGGCGTCACGGCACCAGCGGTAGAAGGCGTCATAGAGCAGCATGCCGGCCTCGAGCTGTTCGAGGTCGTCGTCATACATCCGCGACAGCCCGAGCGAGGCCGCGAGCAGGCCGGGCGCCTCCGGTGCCAGATCAGGCCGCGCGGTGTCGGCGCCGCGCACCAGCGTGGCAAGCCGCAGCAGCGGCGGCGTCGCGATGCCGAACTCCTCGATCATGACGTCGAACGTGCAGAGCTCGCCGCGGTGGCTCCAGAACACGTTCTCGATGTCGAAAGGGGCGGCATTGAAGCGCTCGCCGACGGCGACCACCTCGGACGGTGCCACATACAGGAACACCGCATTGGGGTCGACGAAGCGGCGGATCAGCCAGGGGCAGGCGATACGGTCGACCTTGGGCCGTGCCCGGGTCACCCAGACGGTGCGCCCCTTCGCGTCGCGCGGCGGCAGCTTGCTTGTGTCGAGCAACGGTAGCTTTGCGGCCTTCCAGCCCTCGAAGCCGTCTTCCAGGGTTTCCGCCTCAGCGCCGAGCTGCCTGAGCCAGGCGGCCGTGCCCTGCGCGAGCTTGGCGCCGCGCAAGCAGGAGACGATGGCGGAGCGGCCGGCAAATTCACCGCCCCATTCCGCAACGGTCTCGTGGCTGAGCTTGATCGAGCCGGGGATCAGCCGCCGGTCGGCGGCAAAATCCTCTTCAGTCCGCACATCGATCAGGGCAGGCGCGTTCGCCGTGCCGATCAGCCGTGCCAATTTGTCAGATGATATGGTCGTGAACGTTGACATGATGCGTCCTCGCAAAAAACGAACGGGACGCGATACTTGGGCATGTCGCCTCGTGGGGAGATCGCTCAAATCCCCATGCACTGATTACAGCTAAACTAAGGGGGACTGTCAATCCGCAGGGCGATTGGCCCTTAGAAAATTGCTGTCCGCCGGTCTATAGTGCGCGCCAACAGACCTGAATCTTCTGGAGAATTCGATGCATTCCCACTCCATTGAACAGTGGACCCATGACCATGCCTTCCTCGGCGAGAAGCACGACGAGAACGAGCGGCGTACCTGGCTCGTGGTCGTCCTGACGCTGGTGATGATGGTCGGTGAAATCGTCGCCGGCTCGCTGTTCGGCTCGATGGCGCTGCTTGCCGACGGCTGGCACATGGGCACGCATGCGGCGGCGCTGGGGATTGCCGCCTTTGCCTACCGCTTCGCGCGCCGGCATCTGGGGAATTCGCATTTCACTTTCGGCACGGGCAAGTTCGGCGATCTCGCCGCCTTCTCCAGCGCGATCATCTTGGGATTGATCGCGGTCGAGATCGCCTATGAGAGCGTGCTGCGGCTGATTACCCCGGTGCCGATCGTCTATGGCGAGGCGATCGCGGTCGCCGCCCTCGGCCTCTGCGTCAACCTTGCCAGCGCCTGGCTGCTGCGCGGCAGCCATGATCACCATCATCACGGCCACGACCATGTCCACGCCCATGACGAGCACGATGATCATGATCACGGCCACGATCATCACGGTCAACACCACCATCATCACGACAACAATCTTCGTGCTGCCTACGTCCACGTCATGGCGGATGCGGCGACCTCGGTGCTGGCGATCGCAGCGCTGGTCGTCGCGATGTATTCGGGATGGGTCTGGGCGGATCCAGCCGTCGGCCTGATCGGCAGCGTCGTGATCGCGAGCTGGGCCTTCGGCCTGATCAAGACATCCGGCGCGGTGCTCCTCGACGTACGCGCGGACGAGAAGCTGGAGCGGGTCATCCGCGCGCGCATGGAGGTCGGCGACGACCGCGTGACCGATCTGCATCTCTGGCAGGTCGGCCCCGGCCATTGCGCCGTACTGCTCTCTGTGGTGTCGGACACGCCGCAGCAGCCGGCCGTCTACAAGCGGCGGCTCGCCGGCCTGAAGGGGCTCAGCCACGTCACGGTCGAGGTCGAGGCCTGCCCGCATTGATGTGATCGGCGGGAGCGGAATTCGGCGGCGCGGCCGGGGTTGATCCTCGGTCGCAGCCGATACAACAGGTTGCAAGGAGGGATGATGCCCAGGATGACGAAGATCACGTTGGCTCTCGCCGTCGCCGCGCTCGCTCTGTCCGGACAGGCTGCGCTGGCGCAGTCGGAAAAGACCGGCGTCGAAAAGCTCTACGTCCTCAATTGCGGGGAAGGCACCGCCGGAGACATCTCGCGATGGACGCCCGGCCTGAACGAGGGCAAGACGATGGACTTCGTCGACAGCTGCTATCTCATCAAGCACAGCAAGGGCTGGTTCCTGTGGGACACCGGCATCGCCGATGCAGTCGCGGCGATGCCTAGCGGCCTTGTGCCCGCCGATCCTAAGGCCGTCACCTGGCGCCGGCCGAAGACGCTTGCCGCCCAGCTCGAGCAGCTGGGCCTCAAGCCTGACGACGTCAAGGCGATGGCGGTCTCGCACACGCATCCCGACCATACCGGCAATGTCGAGCTGTTCCCGCAGGCCATGCTCTACGTGCAGAAGGCCGAATATGACTGGCCCGGCGCCAACAACGAGCCGCGCTTTAAGCCCTCGCATCCCGTCGAACTGCTGGCGGGCGACAAGGACGTGTTCGGCGACGGCAGCGTGACCATCCTGTCGACGCCCGGCCATACGCCGGGACACCAGTCGCTGCTGGTGAAACTGCCGAAGACCGGCGCGGTGGTACTGTCGGGCGACGCCGTCCACTTCAAGGACAATTGGGACAACCGCCGTGTGCCCAGCATGAACGCCAACAAGGATCAAAGCGCGGCCTCGATGCAGAAGATCGCCGATACGCTCGCCAAGGAAAAAGGCCAGCTCTGGATCAACCACGACAAGGCGCAGCGCGACAGCCAGAAGATGGCGCCGGAGTTTTACGAGTAACGTCGCGCGTCGTTCCTGCTGCCATGATGGTGGCAGCAGGACCGTGCTAGGCGCCCCGACAGAGCTCCACGAGAGGAGGCGATTGTGGGGGAGTGGCTCGGGGTCGCGATCGCGCTGGCATCGAGCACCCTCGGCGGCACCGCGGCGGCGATCACCCGGTATCTCGTCGGCGGTGCGGATCCGATCATGCTCGCGATCCTGCGCTGGGGGATCGGCTTTCTCTGCCTGCTGCCATGTGCGCTTCTACTCGGCGTGCGCTGGCCGCAGCGGTCCGACTGGCCGGCCGTGGCGCTGCTCGGCATCTGCTTCTTCGGCCTGTTCTTCATCCTGTACAACATCGCGGTGTCCTACACGACCGCGGCGCGGGCCAGCCTCGCGCTTGCGACGCTGCCGCTGCACACCATGGTGGTCGGCGCGATCCTTGGCGTCGAGCAGCTGACGGTGCGCAAGATCACCGGCGTCGGCATCGCCGTGCTCGGCGTGGCGGCGGCGCTGGCCGCGGGCCTCGCCCAGAGTCCGCCCGGCGCCTGGCGCGGCGAACTGATCATGACCGGTGCCGTGTTCTGCATGGCGTTCTACAACGTGCTGTCGCGCCCGCTGATGCGGCGCTCCAGCGCCTTGGGCTTTCTCACCGTCGGCATGGGCGCGGGCGCCGCCGTGCTGGTGCTGGCGGGAGTCGCGAAGGGGAGCTTTGCGGCGCTCGATCGCTTTACGACCGGGCAGTGGATTGCCGGCATCTATCTCGGCATCGGCGGTGGTGCGCTCGCCTTCATCCTGTGGGTCATGGCGCTGGCGCGGGCGACGCCGACGCGGGTCGCCAACACGATGACGGTCAATCCAATCGCGGCTGCCTTGTTGGCGGCGCTGCTGATCGGCGAGCCGATCACGCCCAATCTGCTTGTTGGGCTGGTTGCTGTGTTCGCCGGCATCTGGATCGCGACCAGCGAAGCGAAGCCGGCCTAGCTCCGCGGTGCGGTCGCCGCGGGCGGGCTTGCCTCGGGCGCCTTCTTCGGCTTCAGCGTGCCGGCGTAGAAGGAGATCAGCCAGACCAGGATGATGGCGAGGAGATAGACACCCCAGGCCTGCGGCGGCGTGGTCGCCCAACGCAGAAGGCCTTTGAACGTGCGGGGCGGGCCGGTGTCGTCGCTCATGGCCTGCTTGTGCGCGAAAGCTCTGGCCCGGTCAATCCGGCCGCCGTTCCGGGCGGACCAGGAACAGCGCCGCCAGCGCCGACAGGCTGAGCGCGGACGAGACGATCAGCACCTTGGCCCCCATGACGTCGATGAGCAGGCCGAAGGCCAGCGGCGCCACGGCCTGCGCCATTCGTGCCGGCGCGCCGATGATGCCGAGGCGGTAGCCGAAATCCTTCGGGCCGAAGATCGACAGCGGCAGCGTGCCGCGTGCGATCGTCAGGATGCCGTTGCCCGAACCGTAGAGCAGTGCAAATGCGCTTGCGGCGGGAGCGCCGAAGATGGCGACGACGGCCGCGCCGAGCGGATGGGTGACGCAGGCAAGGCGCGTCGACCACAGCGGATGGAAGCGGCTCAGAAAGCCCGCTTCGAGAATGCGCGCGGCCACCTGCGCCGGTCCGATCAGCGCGCCGGCCGCAATCGCCTCGACATGCGTCGCGCCCATCGTCTCCAGCAGGCGCGGAAAATGCACGGCCATGGCGCCGGTGACGGTCCAGACCGCCGCGAAGATGAAGGCGAGCAGCACCATGGTGCGGTCGAGCGGCAAATGCGGCTTTTCCGCCGTCGCCGCGGCCTGCTTGGCGCCCTTGATCGCCGGCAGCATGAAGAAGTTGAGGGGCAGGCCGATCAGGATGTTGGCGGCCGCCCAGGCAAAGCAGGTCTCGCGCCAGCCGATATGCGACAGCCCCCAGGCGGTGAGGGGCCAGCCCACGGTCGAGGCAAATCCGGCCATCAGCGTGATGCCGGTGATGGGCCTGCGCGCCTCCGTGCCGTAGATGCGGCTGAGGGCGGCGAAGGCGGCGTCATAGAGGCCCATCGCCATGCCGATGCCGAGCACGAGCCAGGCGAACGCCATCACCGGAACGGAGTGGGAGAAGCCGAGCAGCACGAGGCCGGCTGCGATCGTCAGGTTCGAGGCCGACAGCACCTGCCGGCCCCCCACGAGATCGATCTGCCGCCCGATGCGCGGGCCGAGCATCGCCGAGATCACCAGCGAGGCCGAGAACGCGCCAAAGATCCAGTTGGAGGAGACGCCGAGGTCGCGCGCCATGGGATCGGCGAGCAGCGCCGGCAGATAGTAGCTGGAAGCCCACGCCAGGGTCTGCGTGGTGCCGAGCGCCAGGATGATCGGAAGCTGGCGCTGGCTCATCCGCGCGTGCGTCCGTTTCTGGCCGGCAAGGTCATCATCGCGGTCATTTGCCGCTCGCGCGCCGAATGCGTCAACCGCGGCTGCGACATATTCGACCTGCAGGGGACGGGAGCCTTGCGCACGGCCCGCGCGTGGCTTGCGCCTTTCGCTCGTCACGAATGCACGCCATAATGGCGCATGCAATTGACCTCCCGCCTCGCGCTGATGAACTGGCTGACCGGCCAGGGGCTCACGGGCCTGCCCGAAAACGAACTGCTCCGCGGCTTCTGCGAGCGCTGCCGCGCCGAGGGGCTGGAACTCTCGCGCGGGCTCGTCGTCATCGACACGCTCCATCCGATCTATGAGGGCCGCGGCTTCCGCTGGAGCGACCGCGCCAGCAACGAGAGCGACATGTTCGAATACGGCTCGACCGCCGAGGGCGATGCCGCCAAGAGCTGGCGCCAGTCTGTGTTCTTCCACATGCTCGAGCACGGCCACGACGAGATGGTGATCGATCTCGCCGACGCGCCGTCGATGGATTTTTCCCAGATCGGCGAGCTCGCCGAGAAGGGCCACAAGCACTATCTCGCCTTCGTGCATCGCTTCGGCGAGAATGGCGCGCTCGGCCTGATGGACTGTCTCTATTCCTGCTGGACCACGCGCCGCGACAGCGGTTTCTCCGAACCCGAGCTCGAAGACCTGCGCGATCTCGTGCCGGTGCTGGGGCTCGCCATCAAGTCGGCGCAGCAGGTCGACATCGCGCGAACACTCGGCCGCGTCTATCTCGGCCGCGATGCCTCTGCGCAGGTGCTGCGCGGGCGCATCTCGCGCGGCGTCACCGAGCGTATCAACGCCGTGCTGTGGTATTCGGATTTGCGCGGCTCGACCGGGATCAGCGAGAGCATCGGCCCCGACGAGATCATCCCGTTCCTCAACGATTACGCGCAAGCCGTGATCGACGCGATCCACGATGCCGGCGGCGACGTGCTGAAGCTGATCGGCGATGGCGTGCTCGCGATGTTCTGGGGCGAGGACATGTCGGATGCGCGGCGCGCTGCGCTGCGCGCCGAGCATGTGTTCCGCAAGAACGTCGCCGCGCTGAACAAGCGGCGGGAGGCCGATGGCCGTCCCACCACGTCGGCCTATATCGGCCTGCATGTCGGCGAAGTCTTTTACGGCAACATCGGCAGCGAGGACCGGCTCGACTTCACCGTCGTCGGCCCGACCGTCAACGAGGTCAGCCGCATCGCCTCGATGAGCCGCTCGGTCGACCGCGAGCTGCTGGCATCGTCCGAGTTCTACAAGGGCCTGGATGCCGCCGGCCGCCGCTACCTCGTCTCCACCGGCCGCTACGCGCTGCGCGGCATCGGCCGTGCACAGGATCTGTACACGCTGGATCCGGAGGTCGATGCGAGCGAGCCGGTGAGCTACGAGCGGTATCTGGCGGGTTAGCAGGCTGTCGTCCCCGCGAACGCGGGGACCCATACCGCGTGATCTATCGAACGCGCACGGTGCTAGTCCCAACGAGCATCGTGTAACTGACAGTCGTCGTCAAACTTCTCCCTGGGGGTATGGGTCCCCGCGTTCGCGGGGACGACATCCCAGGCTAACACCGCGCCGGCACTTCGTCCCCCACCATGGCCGGTTGCCGATCCAGTGCCACGGCCGGCGACAGCCAGATCACCAGCGCCTGCACGCCGAACACGGCGGCTGCGAGATACAGGCACGCCTCCGCACTCCAGAGGCCGCCGACGATCGCGCCCAGCGCCGAGCCGAGCGGTCGGGCACCGTAGCTCATGATGTTGATGGCGGAGACGCGTCCGAGCAGGCGCGGCGGCGTCACGGACTGGCGCAGGGTCGTGGTCGAGATCACCCAGAGGATGGGCCCGACGCCGAGCAGGAAGAAGCTGAGGGCCGCGAGCCAGGGCGAGGGGATCAGCACCGTCAGCGCCATCACCACCGCGGCGACGAAGCCGGTGACCGGGCCGAGGCCGACCACGGTGCCGAACGCGATGCGCTTCATCACGCGGGTGGCGAGCAGCGCGCCGATCACCATGCCGATTCCGTACATCGTCAGCACGGTGCCGACACCGGCGGCGGTGAGGCCGAGATGGCGCACGGCGTACGGTACGAACACCGCGATCTGCAGGAACCATCCGGTGTTGAAGATGAACTGGGTGATGAACACCGGCCGCAGCAGGGGATGATGGAACACGAAGGCTGCGCCCTCGCGGATGTCCTGGAACGGATGGCGCCGAGGCACCGGTGCGCGCGCGGGCTCGTAGATGCCGGAGAGCAGCACGACGGCGATGGCCGAAAGCGCCGCGGCAAAGCCGAAGGCCGGGCTTGCGCCCCACCAGCCCACCAGCGCGCCGCCAAGCGCAGGCCCGCTGGCAAAGGCGATGGTGCGGGCGAGCTCGATGCGGGCATTGGCCGACGGCAACAGCTCCGCGCTCACCAGCGAGGGCACCAGGGCCGGCGCCGCCACGCTGTAGACGACGGTGCCGCACACCGCCGCGAAACCGAGCAGCGCCAGCAGCGGCAGATTGAGTGCGCCGAGCGTGAGAAGCAGCACGATGGCCGCCAGCGCGACCGCCCGCAGCGCTTCGGCACCCGCCATCAGCGAGCGGCGCGAGATGCGGTCGGCGAGCAGGCCGGCCGGAATGGCGAACAGGACGAAGGGCAAGGTCAGCGCGGTCTGGAGCAGGCCGGTCTGGCCTTCCGCAACGCCCAGCGTGAGCACCGCGACGATGGGGGCCGCGGCCAGCGCGATCTGCTCGGCCGACTGGGCTGCGAGGTTGGACCAGGCGAGGCGGTTGAAAGTGTCGGGGAGGCGCGGGGGATTTGACATGGCTCATTTCCTGCGAAGTCGGGCTGGCGCCAATATCCGCCTCCGGGGACGGCCAAACCCACCCGCTTCCCGACAGGACGGCGAACAACGGTCATCCCGGGAACCCATGCGGCTAGATGCAGTTGCAAATGAGTTGCAATAAGCCTCGACTTAGGTATTCTCGCCTCATGGATGCTCGATCGCCTGATTTGACCCCAAATGTCGCCGGCTGGCGCGCTGATGCGCCCGCTACCAAGAGCCTCGCCGAGGTGAACGCCACCATTGCCATCCCCACGGCGGGGGTATGGTGGCGGCGGTTACTTGCCTTTGTCGGCCCGGGCTATCTGGTCTCGGTCGGCTATATGGACCCCGGCAACTGGGCGACCGACCTCGCTGGCGGGTCGAAGTTCGGCTACACGCTGCTCTCGGTCATCCTGCTCTCGAATTTGATGGCGATCCTGCTCCAGTCGCTCGCGGCGCGGCTCGGCATCGTCACCGACCGCGATCTCGCGCAGGCCTGCCGCGCGACCTATTCGCCCGCGGTGAACTTCATGCTGTGGCTCGCCTGCGAGGCGGCGATCATCGCCTGCGACCTCGCCGAGGTCATCGGCACCGCGATTGCGCTCAAGCTGCTGTTCGGCATTCCCCTGATCGGCGGCGCGCTGCTTACCGCGCTCGATGCGTTCCTGCTGTTGCTTCTGATGAACCGCGGCTTTCGCTTCCTCGAAGCGTTCGTCATCGCGATGCTGGTCGTGATCGCGGTCTGCTTCGTGGTCCAGGTCGTGGCCGCCGCGCCGCCGGTGGCGGAAGTTCTGCGCGGCTTCATGCCGAAGACCGAGATCTTCACCAATCCGGAAATGCTCTACATCGCGATCGGCATCATCGGCGCGACCGTGATGCCGCATAATCTCTATCTGCACTCCTCGATCGTGCAGACGCGTGCCTATGAGCGCAACGACACCGGCCGCCGTGAGGCGATCAAATGGGCGACGACGGACTCGACCATCGCCCTGATGCTGGCGCTGTTCATCAACGCCGCGATCCTCATCGTCGCCGCGGCAACGTTCCACAACAGCGGCCATTCGGATGTCGCCGAGATCGGCCAGGCCTTCGAGCTGCTCTCGCCCTTGCTGGGTCTCGGCATCGCATCGACGCTGTTCGCAGTGGCACTGCTTGCCTCCGGCCTCAACTCGACCGTGACGGCAACGCTCGCCGGCCAGATCGTGATGGAAGGCTTTCTCGACCTGCGCCTGCCGAGCTGGGCGCGCCGCCTGCTCACGCGCGGCATCGCGATCATTCCGGTGATCGTCGTCACCGCGATCTATGGCGAGCGTGGCACAGCGGATCTGCTGGTCTTCAGCCAGGTCGTGCTGTCGATGCAGCTGCCCTTCGCGGTCATCCCGCTGGTGCGCTTCGTCTCGGACCGCCGCAAGATGGGCAAGTTCGCGATACCCACGTCCGTCGCCGCGGTGGCGTGGATCGTCGCCGGCATCATCGTGATTTTGAACGTGAAGCTGCTCGTGGATACGCTGTTCGGGTGACCGCACACCGCTGTCATCGCCCGGTTTAGCCGGGCGATCCAGTATTCCAGAGATAGTTGTGATTGAGCCGAGAAGCCGCGGCGTACTGGATGCCCCGCCTTCGCGGGGCATGACGGTGTGAGCTAATCCTGCGGCTCGGACGCCGCATCGCCTTGCGCATCGATGCGCAGCCAGCCTGACGGCGCAAGGCGCTGCTGCGGCAGGAAGCGGGCCTTGTAGTCCATCTTCTTCGAGCCCTCGATCCAGTAGCCGAGATAGACGTAGGGCAGGCCTTGCCGGCGGGCGCGGGCGATGTGGTCCAGGATCATGAAGGTGCCCATCGAGCGGCTGACCTGGCTCGGCTCGAAGAACGAGTAGACCATCGACAGTCCGTCGCTGAGCACGTCGGTCAGCGCCACCGCGATCAGCTCCTCGCCGCGGCCGGTGATGCCGCTGTCGGGGCCACGCTTGCGGTACTCGATGATGCGGGTCTCGACATGGCTGTCCTCGACCATCATGGCGTAGTCGAGCACGGTCATGTCGGCCATGCCGCCATGGCGATGGCGGGCGTCGAGATAGGCGCGGAACACCGAATATTGCTCGGAGGTCGGCACCGCGCTGCGCTGCTCGCCGATGATGTCGGCGTTGCGCGCGATGACTTTTCGGAAGTTGCGGGAGGCGCGGAACTCATTGGCCACGACCCGGACCGAGACGCAGGCACGGCATTGGTCACAGGCCGGCCGGTAGGCGATCGACTGACTGCGGCGGAACCCGCCATGGGTCAGGAGGTCGTTGAGGTCGCCTGCGCGTTCGCCCACGAGGTGCGTGAACACCTTGCGCTCATGCCGGCCCGGCAGATACGGGCAGGGGGATGGCGCCGTGAGGTAAAATTGTGGGGTGTCGCGCGAGTGCTGGGTCAAGGGACGTCGTGGGCCTCCAAAGTGGGTATCAGCATCGCGCTACGAAGGCCCCCGGTCAATCGGTCTACTCGGCAGGGCAGATCAGTCAGCTTAGTCGGTCCTGGTTGATAGGTCCTTGATCACCAGGACCTTGATCACCAGGACCTTGATCACCAGGAACCTTGGTCACCAGGTCCTGGCCGCCTGCGGGACGGGCGCGCGGACCGAGTTGTTGATCACGACGGTTCCCAGCACGAAATCGTGCAGCAGGCGACGGCGGCCGTTGAACGGGCCGACCAGCACCACGAAGGGCGTCAGGAACGAGACCGTCACCCAGAACAGCACGGCATGGGTCGCACCGAGCACGAAATAGCCGGGCGCGCCGTACCAGGTGCGCAGCTCCAGATCCATCAGGCGCATGCCGATCGTCGCGGACGAGGAGCCGCCGACGCAGGCGCCGTAATAGACGATGGCCCAGACCACGGAAGCCGGCCAGGCGATCCCGAACAGAAGAAAGCCGACGCCGAGGGTGACCACGCCGAACACGAAAATGAAGATATAGCCAAGGATCACCGGCACCGAGATGATGACCAGATCGATCAGGAAGGCGAACGCCCTCCGCGTCGCGACGCCGCGGAACAGCTCCGGATGCAGGTCAGGGTCGTAGGCGTGCGGCTGTGCCCCGCCGTCATTGCGCCAGACGCCTGAACTACCCGAGTCGTACGACATGGTCCGTTCTCCCAGAGGAAACCCTCAAGGCAGGACATGGGAACAGGCCATCCCCGTGCCAAGGGCGCACAGGCGTCAACAAGCCGAAATATTCCGGCGATTCGGGGGCGGTGCTGTTACCGCCGTCATCCCGGGGCGATAAGGGGCCGTACTCAGGAGCCACACTCTCCGCTGTCGTCCCGGACAAGCGAAGCGCAGATCCGGGATCCATAGCCCCAGGGAGGTGTTTGGCGAAGACAGCGAGTTGATTTCTTCGTCGGGACAAATACCGCGCATCATCGATGGATCACGCGGTATGGGTCCCTGCGTCCGCAGGGACGACGCCGGAGAAGCAGTACGCCTACTGCGCCCGCAGCTTCTCCGCCACCTTCGGCGCAAAGTAGCTGAGCACGCCATCGGCGCCGGCGCGCTTGAAGGCGAGCAGGCTCTCCATCATCGCGCGCTCGCCGTCGAGCCAGCCGTTGTTCGCGGCGGCTGCGATCATCGCGTATTCGCCGGAGACCTGGTAGGCGAAGGTCGGCATTGCGAAGGTGTCCTTCACGCGGCGCACCACGTCGAGATAGGGCATGCCGGGCTTCACCATCACCATGTCGGCGCCCTCGGCGATGTCGAGCTCGACCTCGCGCAGCGCCTCGTCGGTGTTGGCGCTGTCCATCTGGTAGGTTCGCTTGTCGCCCGTCAGCGTCTTGGCCGAGCCGATGGCATCGCGGAACGGGCCATAGAAGGCGGAGGCGTATTTGGCGGCATAGGCCATGATCTGCACGTCGAGCAGGCCTGAACGGTCCAGCCCCTCGCGGATCGCGGCGACGCGGCCGTCCATCATGTCGGAGGGCGCGATGATGTCGCAGCCGGCTTCGGCCTGCACCAGCGCCTGACGCACCAGCACCGCGACCGTCTCGTCGTTCAAGATCTTGCCGTCGGAGATCAGGCCGTCATGGCCGTGGCTGGTGAAGGGATCGAGCGCGACGTCGCAGAGGATGCCGATCTCCGGAAACTCCTTCTTGATCGCGCGCACCGCCTGGCAGACCAGATTGTTCGGATTGGTTGCTTCCGAGCCTTCCTCGTCGCGCAGGGACGGGTCGGTGTAGGGAAACAGCGCGAGGCAGGGGATGGTGAGCTTCATCGCGCGCTCGGCCTCACGCACGGCCTGGTCGACGCTGAGGCGCTCGACGCCCGGCATCGAGGCGATCTGCTCGCGCTTGTTGTCGCCGTCGATCAGGAACAGCGGCCAAATCAGATCGTCCGTCGTCAGCACATTCTCGCGCACCATGCGCCGGGCCCATTCGGCCTTGCGGTTGCGGCGCGGGCGGACGGTCAGATCGAGGGCAGGGGAGGCCGCAGTGCCATCCCGGCGCGAAACTTCGCGCAATTCGATCGGACGTCCGTATTTGATGGCCATCATTCTTCCTCCGGCTGGAATTATTCTTATACCAGCTCGCATGGTTCCCGCCACCGCGGCTTGACTTGCCGCAAGGGATTGCAGGCGATTGATTTTGCGGGGCGAAACAGCCAGAAGGGGGCCATGTCCGAGATCTCCACCCGCGATGCGGCCCGCGACGGCGCCAGTGCCAGGGACGCTGCCAGAGACAACGCCAGAGACAATGCGATGTCGGTGGCGGCGATCTCGTCGGAGCGCGCCGAGTCCGACGACAATGTCTGGACGCGCCGGCTGGTGCTGTTCCTGCGGGTGATGGCGCTGCTCTCGATCCTCAAGGGCCTCTATCACTGGGCCCAGGTCACCGGCTTCGTCGGCGGCGAGGACGAGGCGTTCGAGAACCAGTCGATGGCCTGGCAGGCCGCCACCGTCTACTTCGCCGTGATCGAGCTCGTTGCCGCGGTCGGCCTCTGGCTGGCGACGCCCTGGGGCGCGGTGGTGTGGCTGACGACCGTGGTGTCGATGGCGGTGATCGAGCTGATGTTCCCGGGCATCTATGGCGGCAGCCTGATCGTCGTCGGCGTCGAAGCCTTCATGCTCGCTGCGTATCTGGCGCTCGCCTGGATGGCCGCGCGCGAACGGCCGCCGTAGGCGACTTCGTCTCTGACAAGAATACTCTCGTGCCCCGGGCGCCATGCAGCGCGCCACACTTGCGGCGTGATGTGTTGCAGGGCCGGGGCCCATTTCGCTGCGATCTCGCTTTGGGACATCTCGGCTCTGCGCTTCGCTGCGCCTGTCCGGGACACGAGAGTGTCGCACTTGGTTGACCGATGGTTGCGTAAGATTTGCCGTAACTTTTCACTAACCAGCGTGTTCCGCCACAGCTCTTACGCGGCCGTTTCGAAACGGGGCGGGGCTGTTCTGGAATGCGACATCAGGTGCGGACGGAGGGTGAACAGGACCTTGCGAGAGTCAACAGACGGTTGCGAAAAGTGCTTGTGGCACAGGCTTAATCCGCAATTCACTGTCTTAAATTCATGATCTCTTTATTCTCTTATTTAAGCCGATCTTCAAACGAGCCCCTTAAGTTGCACCTATCAGACGGGACACAAGTTTCGTCGAATAAGTGTCGATAAAAACGACAACAGGGGAAGTGTCATGATGAAAGCCGTCGCAACTGCGGCAGATACGGCAGAGCGCGTCTCCGGCCAGCAGGGTTCGGTGCAGTCGCTCTATCTGGAAGCTTTGACTCTGGTGGAGCGGCTGCATCGCCGGCTCCTCGACGTCATCAAGGATGAATTCGATCGCCGCGGCCGTGCGGACATCAACTCGGTGCAGGCGCTCCTGCTCTACAACATCGGCGACAAGGAGCTGACCGCGGGCGAACTGCGCACGCGCGGTTATTATCTCGGCTCCAACGTCTCCTACAATCTGAAGAAGCTCGTCGAGCTCGGCTTCCTCGATCATCAGCGCTCGCGCGTTGATCGCCGCTCGGTGCGCATCCGCCTGACGCCGCAGGGCCAGGAAGTCCGTCGCATCGTCGACTCCCTCTACCAGAAGCACGTCAAGACGGTGGAGCAGGTCGGCGGCATCTCGGGCGAGGAATTCTCGACCCTCAACAAGTCGCTGCATCGCCTCGAGCGGTTCTGGACCGACCAGATCCTGTATCGTCTCTGAGTTCTTTTCGACGGGACTTGGCCAAGCCGGCCCACAACAAGACCGGCAAGCCTCCCGAACGTGCCTAACTTCCCCAAGCGCGCCGGCCCGGCCTTGCCCGGACCGGTGCGTTTTGTCGTCTTCGCGACTGCGAAATAATTACCCGGCCTTCGGAACCAGTTCCCCGCATCGCAGTTACTTCTCCGGATCGGAGGATGCGATGCTGGTCGAGCGCGGGCTTCAGGCAATGAACGTCGAACTCGTGAGCGATGCCTACGCCATCGCCGCGAATTATCTCCGCCGCTCCGGTGCGATCCCCGACACGCTCGTCACCAACGAGAGCCTGCTCGAGATCATCATCAAGCTGATCCAGCACGGCGAATTCAACAAGATCAGGCTGGCCAACAAGGCCATCGCCAGGTTCGAGGCGCAGTCCGAGGCCAGAGCGGTTGCCTGATCAGAACTCCCAAATTTCCAGAGAAGCAGAGGGTGCCATGGAAGCTGCCATCGACCGCATCATGCAGACCTATGACCTGCTCGCCAACCGCACCGCTGCGGCGAGCGAGGAGGCGCGCATGAAGGTGACGAATTACCTCAACACGTTGATGGAAGCCGGCGAGAAGGACACCCACAGGTTGACGGTGTGCGGACTGACCTATCTGCGCCAGCTCGACGGCAGCGTCGACCCGGTGAAGGCGGGGTATACCGGGCTGTAGGGGAGGGCCTGATCGGCCGGCGCCCGCACGGATTTTAAGGTCCATATCGGACCCTTCAGGACTGATCGGGGCGGACGGTTCCAGGGAGCCGTCCAGCCCCCCGGATCCTCCGGTCCCCCACCATATCTTGCATAAATATCAGGCCCGACCCGCAAATACTTGGCCGGGGGCGGGCGATGTGGTAGATCGCGCTCGCCGCTTCCGATCGCCACACCAGACCGCCCGTAGCCCGCCAAAAGGCTGCGGCGGTGGAGATATTCGCAAGATGACGTCAGCCAAAACCGCCTCCGCGCCCGATTCGTTTTTCACCGCCTCGCTCGAGCAGGCCGACCCGGAAATCGCCGCCGCCATCAAGGGCGAACTCGGCCGCCAGCGCCATGAGGTCGAGCTGATCGCCTCCGAGAACATCGTCAGCCGGGCCGTGCTGGAAGCGCAGGGTTCGGTGATGACCAACAAATACGCGGAAGGCTATCCGGGCGCGCGCTACTACGGCGGTTGTGAGTGGGTCGACGTTGCCGAGAACCTCGCGATCGATCGCGCCAAGAAGCTGTTCGGTGCCGGCTTTGCCAACGTGCAGCCGAACTCTGGCAGCCAGATGAACCAGGCGGTGTTCCTGGCGCTGCTCCAGCCCGGCGACACCTTCATGGGTCTCGACCTCGCGGCCGGCGGCCATCTCACCCACGGCTCGCCCGTCAACATGAGCGGCAAATGGTTCAAGGCCGCGCACTACACGGTGCGCCGCGAGGACCAGATCATCGACATGGACGCGGTCGCCAAGCAGGCCGAAGAGGTCAAGCCGAAGCTGATCGTCGCCGGCGGCTCGGCCTATTCGCGCGCCTGGGACTTCAAGCGCTTCCGCGAGATCGCTGACAGCGTCGGTGCGTACCTCCTGGTCGACATGGCGCACTTCGCGGGCCTCGTCGCCGGCGGCGTGCATGCCTCGCCCGTGCCGTATGCGCACGTCACCACCACCACGACGCACAAATCGCTGCGCGGTCCGCGCGGCGGCCTGATCCTCTCCAACGACGAGGCGCTCGCCAAGAAGCTCAACTCGGCGATCTTCCCGGGCCTGCAGGGCGGTCCCTTGATGCATGTGATCGCGGCGAAGGCGGTCGCCTTCGGCGAGGCGCTGCGTCCGGACTTCAAGGTCTATGCGAAGAACGTCGTCGAGAACGCCAAGGCGCTGGCGGAGGCGATGAAGAGCCACGGCTTCGATATTGTCTCCGGCGGTACCGATAACCATCTGATGCTCGTCGACCTCCGGCCGAAGGGCCTGAAGGGCAACGTCTCGGAGAAGGCGCTGGTCCGCGCTGCCATCACCTGCAACAAGAACGGCATTCCGTTCGACCCCGAAAAGCCGTTCGTCACCTCGGGCCTGCGTCTCGGCACGCCCGCTGCGACGACCCGCGGCTTCGGCGTCGCCGAATTCCAGCAGGTCGGCGGCATGATCGCCGAGGTCCTGAACGCGATCGCGCAATCCGATGACGGCAAGGCGCCGCTCGTCGAAGCCGCGATCAAGGAACGGGTCAAGGCGCTCACTGACCGGTTCCCGATCTATCAGTAAGGTCTAGGGTAAACGGATGCGCTGCCCGAACTGCAACAGTCTCGATACGCAGGTAAAGGACTCGCGTCCGACCGAGGATTCTTCCGTCATCCGCAGGCGGCGCGTGTGCGTCGCCTGCAATTTCCGCTTCACCACCTTCGAGCGCGTGCAGCTGCGCGAGCTCACGGTGATCAAGCGCAACGGCCGCCGCGTGCCGTTCGACCGCGACAAGCTGATGCGGTCGGTGTCGATCAGCTTGCGCAAGCGGCAGGTCGAGCCGGAGCGGGTCGAGAAGATGGTCTCCACCATCGTCCGCGAGCTCGAGACCGGCGGCGAGGCCGAGATCTCCTCCGAGGTGATCGGCGAGACCGTGATGGAGCATCTGCGCACGCTCGACGACGTCGCCTATGTGCGCTTCGCCTCCGTCTACCGCAATTTCCGCGAGGCCAAGGATTTCGCCGACGTGCTCGGCGAGCTCTCCGGTGAGGAGGAAGCGCGGCTCGCCGCGATCCGCAAATGATCTTCCGGATCCTGGAGGATCAGTTCGCGCAGAAGGCCCGCGAGTCCAAAGACGCCGATCGCCGCTTCATGCAGCTTGCGCTGGCGCTCGGCCGGCGCGGACAGGGGCGCACCTGGCCCAATCCCGCCGTCGGCGCGGTCATCGTGAAAGACGGGGTCATCGTCGGCCGCGGCTGGACGCAGCCAGGCGGGCGGCCGCATGGCGAGCCCGAAGCGCTGCGGCGCGCAGGCGAGGCCGCGCGCGGCGCCACGCTCTACGTCACGCTTGAGCCATGCTCGCATTTCGGCAAGTCGCCGCCTTGCGCAGACGCGGTGATCGCCGCCGGCATCACGCGGGTGGTTGCGGCGATCGAGGATCCCAATCCTGAAGTCGCGGGCCAAGGTCATGCGCGCTTGCGCGCCGCCGGCATCACGGTGGATGTGGGTCTGTGCGCGGCGGAGGCCGCGTTCGACCACGCCGGGCATTTTCGCCGCATCCGTGACAAGCGCCCGCATGTGATCCTGAAGCTCGCGGTCTCGCCTGACGGCAAGATCGGTGCGGCTGGCGGCAAGCCGCTTGCGATCACGGGCGAGGCTGTGCGCAACCGCGTGCATTTGCTCCGCGCACAGAGCGACGCCATCCTGGTCGGCATCGGCACGGTGCTGGCGGATGATCCGCAGCTCAACTGTCGCCTGCCGGGCATGGAAGCACGTTTTCCCGTACGCGTCGTGCTCGACCAGAATCTGCGTATTCCGGCCGCGAGCCAGCTTGGTCGTTCCGCGCGGGAGACGCCGCTCTGGGTGATCGGCTCCGAGCTTGCGGAAGCCGCGGCCGCCACGCGGCTCGGGGCGGCCGGCATTCAGATCATCCGCATACCGCCAGGAAGCGCTTCCGGGTTCGATCTTTCGGCCGTGCTGCACACGCTGGCCGAGAGGGGCATCTCACGGCTGCTGGTCGAAGGCGGCAGCCGCGTTGCGGCGTCCTTCATCGCGGCCGACCTCGCCGACGAGATCTGGCTGTTCCGCGGCGCGGAAGAGGTCGGCCCCGGCGGCGTCGATGCGCTCGATGCATTGCCCCTGTCGAAAATCACGCAGTCGCAGGCCTATAAGGTTCATGCTAGCGAGACATTCGACAGGGATACTCTCACCATCTACGAGCGCTCGTAATGTTCACTGGCATTGTCACCGATATCGGCGAGATCGTCGGCTTCACGCCAACGGCGCAGGGCCAGTTGCATCGGTTGCGCATCGCCTGCCGCTACGATCAGACCACGATCGCCGACGGCGCCTCGATCGCCTGCAACGGCGTCTGCCTGACGGTGGTCGCTTCCGGCGTCGAAGCCGGCAGAACCTGGTTCGACGTCGATGCCGCCGCCGAGACGCTGGCGTTGACGACGGCAAGGCACTGGAAGGTCGGGACCAGGCTCAATCTCGAGCGTGCGCTGAAGATCGGCGACGAGCTCGGCGGCCATATCGTCGCCGGCCACGCCGACGGCATTGCGACCCTGGTCAGCCGCGAGGATCTGCCTGATATGGCGCGGTTCGAGCTCTCGACCACGCGGGAGCTCGCGCGATTCATCGCCACCAAGGGCTCGATCACGCTCGACGGCGTCTCGCTGACGGTCAATACGGTGAAGGACGTGATCTTTTCGGTCTTGATCATCCCGCACACGCTGACGGTCACGACGATCGGCGGCTGGAAGGCGGGTGCCGAGGTCAATATCGAGGTCGACCTGATGGCCCGCTACGCAGCGCGGCTGACGGAAATGAAGTGACCGGCGAGGCCGGAACGACAGTTTAAAACTTGGCTTACCAGCCTGCGGCGACTACATAACGCGCCGACCTCTGTAGAACGGATTTTGACGATGGCAGACGCGCGACGCGCACCCCTGAAGGACCAGACCGACATTTCCGGCGCACGCGCGCTGATTGTCGAGGCGCGGTTCTATGACGATCTCCAGGATGCGCTTCTGGACGGCGCGGTGACCGAGCTGAAGGCGGCCGGTCTGACGCATGACGTCATCACGGTTCCCGGCGCGCTGGAAATCCCGGCGGCGATCGCCATCGCGATCGACGCGGCTGCGGCAAACGGCAAGCCCTATGACGCGGTGATCGCGCTCGGCTGCGTGATCCGCGGCGACACCATCCATTTCGAGATCGTCTCGCAGGAATCCTCGCGCGCGCTGATGGATCTCGCGGTGGCGCGGAAGCTGCCGCTCGGCAACGGCATCCTCACCGTCAACAATGAGGACCAGGCCTGGGCGCGGGCGCGCGCCAGCGAGCTCAACAAGGGCGGCGATGCCGCGCGCGCGGCGCTTGCCATGCTGCGCATCAAACGCCGCCTGGCGCGGGCCTGAGCGATGGCCGACAACAACAAAAAACCGGCGGCGGGCGCTCCGGAGAAGAAGGCGAACCGGCGCGGCGCGGCGCGGCTCGCGGCCGTCCAGGCGCTGTACCAGATGGACATCGCCGGCGCCGGCATCAACGACATTTTTGCGGAGTTCGAAAGCCACTGGCTCGGCAACGAGGTCGAGGGCGACACCTATTTGCCGGCGGAAGCCGCGTTCTTCCGCGACGTCGTCTCCGGCGTCGTGCGCGACCAGAAGAAGCTGGATCCCCTGATCGACGAGGCGCTGTCGACGGGCTGGCCGCTGAAGCGCATCGAGGCCATCCTGCGCGCTGTGCTGCGGGCAGGGGCCTACGAGCTCCAGCATCGCAAGGACGTGCCGGGCCGCGTCGTCGTGTCCGAATATGTCGACGTCGCCAACGCCTTCGTCGATCGCGAGGAGACCGGCATGGTCAACGCAGTGCTCGACCAGATCGGCCGCCAGTTTCGTGGCGACGAGTTCGGGCGAGGGTAGACATTCGCGAGGGCGGTGAAGTGATGCAACGCGGCTGCCCCACGCTCCCCTGTCATGCCCCGCGAAGGCGGGGCATCCAGTACGCCGCGACCTATCGATTTCAAACGACTGTCTCTGGAATACTGGATCGCCCGGTCAAGCCGGGCGATGACGGCGAGGGGTGAGGCTGGCGTTGATGGCAAACCCGCACAACCCCTCCGCCGAAGACTCCCTCATCGCGCGCTATTTCAAGCCGCTGGCGACTGACCCCGGCGCGTTCGGGCTGGTCGACGATGCCGCAGTTCTGTCCGCATCCGGCGACGACATCGTCGTCACCACCGACGCCGTCGTCGAGGGCGTGCATTATCTTGCCACCGACCCGCCCGACACGATCGCGCGAAAAGCGCTGCGGGTGAACCTGTCCGATCTCGCCGCGAAGGGCGCAACGCCGGCCGGCTTCGTGCTGACGCTGGCGCTGCGCAGCAAGGAGGATGCCTGGCTCAGGCCGTTCGCTGATGCGCTTGGCGAGGACGCAAAAACCTTCGCGTGCCCGCTGCTCGGCGGCGACACGGTGTCGACGCCGGGGCCGCAGATGATCTCGATCACCGCCTTCGGCCGCGTGCCGAAGGGACGGATGGTCGGCCGGACCGGCGCGCGGCCGGGCGACCGCATCCTGGTGACCGGAACGATCGGCGATGCCGCGCTCGGCCTCGACGTGCTCACGGGCGGCGCGGTGGCCGGGGCGCTCGCGTCCGAGCAGGAAGCAAAGGAGATGCTGGTCTCGCGCTATCGCGTCCCGCAGCCGCGCAATGTGCTGGCGCAGGCCGTGCGTGACCATGCGTCGGCCGCGATGGATGTCTCCGACGGGCTCGCCGGCGACCTGACGAAACTCTGTGCAGCGTCCGGCGTCTCGGGCACGATCGACGTCGCGAACGTGCCGCTCTCGGCTGCTGCGGCCGGCCTGATCGCGGGCAACGTCGTTTGCGTTGAGACGCTGCTCGCCGGGGGCGACGACTACGAGGTGCTGTGCACCGTGCCGCCAGCACAGAGCGATGCGCTGATTGCCGCAGGTCAGGCGGCAGGCGTGGCCGTCACGGCGATCGGCACGATCGTCGCAGGCCATGAGCGGCCGCGCTTTCTGGACGGGCAGGGCCAGGAACTGGCCTTGACGCGCCTGTCCTACAGCCACTTCTGAATTCAGGTCCGCCTCGAACCCGATCTATCCGCCGGTCTTTCCGGCCGCCGCTTGCCGCAACCTCGGCGAAAGCAAGCGGATGTATCGATGTCCATTGATGCGAAAGCAGCCAATGGATGCGATTCGATGACGGCGGCCGTTTCGAGTGTGAGCAACACGCAGACTGTTCCAGGCAGGGAGTGCGGAAGCTGCACGCTCTGTTGCAAGGTTTACAACGTGGTCGAGCTCGGCAAGGCCGCCGGCAAATGGTGCTCGCATTGCAAGCCCGGCCGGGGCTGCACGATCCACGACAGCCTGCCCAGTGAGTGCGCGGCGTTCAATTGTCTCTGGAAAACCATGCCGTCGATGTCGATGCAATGGAAGCCCGATCAGTCGAAGATGGTGCTGACCTTGCACCCTGGAACCAACAACATTCATGCCGTGGTCGATCCCGGCCAACCATCGGCATGGACCCGGGAGCCTTATCACGGCCAGTTGCGCTTGTTGTCGAAGACCAACATGACGAAAGGCCATCTTGTGGTGGTGTTGGTCAATGAGCAGGCGACGCTCATCCTGCCCGATCAGGATGTGCCGCTCGGCGTCCTCAAGCCCGAGCAGGTTATTTCGGTGACGCTGGAGGCTGGCCCCAATGGCAGCGTCTACGACGTCAAGATCTTCAGCCGGCGCATGACAGCGGACGGGCAGACCTTGGAAATGGCCTCGACATCCCGTCATCCCGTGAGGTCGGCGGCCTAGGCGTGGCCGCGGCACCAAGCCGCGCCCGGTTCGGAGGTCGTCTCCCGGCGCGGCACCAAGCCGGCGGCCAAGCGCTCAGGATTAGGTCTAATTACCTGCCGAGATCGGCTTTTTCGGCCTTATCCGGCGTTGCACCCTCAATTTGATTTTGGCAAGCTTGTGACCGAGCAGGGCCACACCTTCGCGCGAGGGGCGGCCCTGTTCAACATAAGGGCGCCGCACCGCATGACGGAAAAACAAAAGGCGCCGGGGGTACGTACATCAAGGATCTGAGGCAAAAATCACATGACAGCATTATGGTTGATAGTGCTCTGCGGAGTGCTTTCCGTCGTCTACGCGATTTGGGCGACGTCTTCGGTGTTGAGTGCGGATGCGGGGTCACCGCGCATGCAGGAGATCGCGGGAGCGGTGCGTGAAGGCGCACAGGCGTATCTCCGGCGCCAGTACACCACGATCGGCATCGTCGGCATCGTCATCTTCGTGCTGCTTGCCTATTTCCTCGGGCTCTATGTTGCGATCGGTTTCGCCATCGGTGCCATCCTGTCGGGGGCGGCCGGTTTCATCGGCATGAACGTCTCGGTTCGGGCCAATGTGCGCACCGCCCAGGCTGCGACCACGTCGCTGGCCGGCGGCCTCGAGCTCGCCTTCAAGGCGGGCGCGATCACCGGCATGCTGGTAGCGGGTCTCGCGCTGCTCGGCGTGACGCTCTATTTCGGCTTCCTGGTCCATTCGCTGAAGCTCGCACCCGACAGCCGAACCGTGGTCGACGCCATGGTGGCGCTCGGCTTCGGTGCCTCGCTGATCTCGATCTTCGCCCGTCTCGGCGGCGGCATCTTCACCAAGGGTGCGGACGTCGGCGGCGACCTTGTCGGCAAGGTCGAGGCCGGCATCCCCGAGGACGACCCACGCAACCCGGCCACCATCGCCGACAACGTCGGTGACAACGTCGGCGACTGCGCCGGCATGGCCGCCGACCTGTTCGAGACCTATGCGGTGACCGCGGTCGCCACCATGGTGCTCGCGGCGATCTTCTTCGCCAAGACGCCGATCCTCGCCAACATGATGACGCTGCCGCTCGCCATCGGCGGCATCTGCATCATCACCTCGATCATCGGCACGTTCTTCGTGAAGCTCGGGCCGAGCCAGTCGATCATGGGCGCGCTCTACAAGGGCCTGATCGCAACCGGCATCCTGTCGCTGGTCGGCATCGCCGGGGTGATCTACTCCCTGATCGGCTTCGGCAAGCTCGACGGCGTCGACTATACCGGCATGGCGCTGTTCGAATGCGGCGTGGTCGGCCTCATCGTCACCGCGCTGATCATCTGGATCACCGAGTACTACACCGGCACGGACTATCGTCCGGTGAAGTCGATCGCGCAGGCCTCGGTGACCGGTCACGGCACCAACGTGATCCAGGGTCTCGCCGTCTCGATGGAAGCGACCGCGCTGCCCGCGATCGTCATCATCGCCGGCATCCTGGTCACCTACAGCCTGGCCGGCCTGTTCGGCATCGCGATCGCGACCGCCACCATGCTGGCGCTGGCCGGCATGGTCGTCGCGCTCGACGCCTTCGGCCCGGTCACCGACAACGCCGGCGGCATCGCCGAGATGGCGGGCCTGCCGAAGGAGGTGCGCAAGTCGACCGACGCGCTCGACGCGGTCGGCAACACCACCAAGGCGGTGACCAAGGGCTACGCGATCGGCTCCGCCGGTCTCGGCGCGCTGGTGCTGTTCGCAGCCTACAACCAGGACCTCAAGTTCTTCGTTGCGGACTCTGCGCGCCACACCTACTTCGCCGGCGTCAATCCGGACTTCTCGCTCAACAACCCGTATGTGGTGGTTGGCCTGTTGTTCGGCGGCCTGCTGCCGTATTTGTTCGGCGCGATGGGCATGACGGCCGTGGGCCGTGCGGCCAGCGCGATCGTCGAGGAGGTGCGGCGCCAGTTCCGCGAGAAGCCGGGCATCATGCAGGGCACCGACAAGCCGGACTACGGCAAGGCGGTCGACCTGCTCACCCGTGCGGCGATCAAGGAGATGATCATCCCCTCGCTGCTCCCGGTCCTGTCGCCGATCGTCGTCTACTTCCTGATCTACGCGATCGCGGGCGGCGGCGCGGCGGGCAAGTCGGCGGCGTTCTCGGCGGTCGGCGCGATGCTGCTCGGCGTGATCGTGACCGGCCTGTTCGTCGCGATCTCGATGACCTCGGGCGGCGGCGCCTGGGACAACGCGAAGAAGTACATCGAGGACGGTCACTTTGGCGGCAAGGGCTCTGACGCCCACAAGTCGGCGGTGACCGGCGACACCGTCGGCGATCCCTACAAGGATACGGCGGGACCGGCGGTGAACCCGATGATCAAGATCACCAACATCGTGGCGTTGCTGTTGCTGGCGATCCTGGCGCACTGAGCGGCCTCGACGACCCCAAGACAAAACCCCGCGGCGCGAGCCGCGGGGCTTCTTGTCAGGGGCAGCGCAGTCCGGCCGCACGGCAAAACAGGGTTCGACGGTCGAGCTTCAGGCTTTCGGCTCCGATCCGTCCTCGGCTCTTTGCGCAAATACTTCCTTCGCTGCGAACAGGCCGTTGAGGGCAGCCGGGAAGCCGGCATAGACGGCCATCTGTATGAGGATCTCGACAATCTCCTCTCGGCCGAGCCCGACATTCAGGCCAGCCTCGATATGCACCTTGAGCTGAGGTGTGGCGTTCCCCATGGCCGCGAGCGCTGCGATCGTTGCGATTTCGCGCGACCGGATGTCGAGCCCGGGCCGCGAGTAGATGTCACCGAATGGAAACTCGAAGACATAGGTGGCAAAGTCTGGGGCGATGTCATCAAGCGCCGCCACGACCTTATGGCCGGCCTCTCCGTCGATCTCAGCGAGCGCGCGGCGACCGCGCTCCAACCGGCTTTCGCCGGCGTTCGGGAAGTGTTGCATCATAATACTTCATCCTCTGTTCCGTTTCGGCATAACCGCCGATCTTGGTGTCGAGGACGAGAAGACAGGCATTCAGTTCGTCGACGTGGGCACGCACGCTTTCACGGTGCCGCTCCAGCAGCGCGCGCCGCTCGGCCTCGGTGCCGCTGCCTCGATCCCGGAGTTCCGCGTAAAGCAGCATGTCCCGGATCGGCATGCCGGTTGTCTTCAGGCGGCCGAGAAACTCGATCCATGCAAGGATCGAGGCGTCGTAGTCACGTCGGCTGGATCGATCCCGGTCAGCGTAAGGCAACAGCCCGATCCGCTCGTAGTAGCGGATCGTGTGGGCCGTCAGTCCGGAACGCTTCGCGAGTTCGCCGATCTTCATGCCTGTCTCTCATCACGACGCACGGAAACTACGAGTTCGAGTGCGCTCTAAGTCAAGAGACATTCTGGCCCAGACTGTACGAGCGTCGCGCCGTTGGCGGTCGGCGGTCCGGTCGGGCCATGTGGCGAGCCAGCGGCCTACTGCACGTCCATCTGCAGCCCTTCCTTCTGGATGATGCCGGCGAACTTCTTCGTTTCGGCATCCACGAAGGCGGAGAACTGCTCTGGCGTGCCGTAGTCGGCGCGGGCACCCATGGCGGCGATGTTCTTCTTGACGTCGTCGCGCTCCAGCATCGCCTTCACCTGGAGATTGAGCGCCTCGAGCACGGCGGGCTGAACGCCCTTGGGCAGGAACACCGAGAACCAGGACGACACGTCGAAAGCAGCCAGCTCCGGCGCGCTCTCGCGCATCGTTGGCAGGTTCGGCGCAAGGTCGCTGCGCTCGGTCGTGGTGACGCAGAGGCCGTTGAGCGTGCCGTTCTGCACCTGCGGCAGGCTCGGATAGAGGTTGTCGAACAGGATCTGGATGTCGCCGGCGAGCGCGGCCTGGAGCGCGGGACCGGCACCGCGGAACGGGATGTGCGTCATCTTCAGCCCGGTGAGCTGCAGGAACCAGGCGCCGGTGAGGTGAGGGCTCTGGCCGACGCCGGACGAGGCGTAGCTGAGCTTGTCGGGATTGGCCTTCAGATACGCGATCAGCTCGGCCACCGACTTGATGCCGGTCTTCGGATGCGCCGAGACGATGTTCGGGATCCGGATCATGTTGGTAACAGGCTGGAGCTGGTCCGGCTTGTAGGTGAGGTTCTTGAAAATGCTGTAGGCGATCGCGTTCGGCCCCGGGTTGCCGATCAGGATGGTGTGTCCGTCGGGCTTGGCGCGGACAACCTCCGCCGTTCCGATCGTGCCGCCGCCGCCGGAGCGGTTTTCCACGACGGCCGACTGGCCCCAGGCGGTTTGCAGATGGGCGGCCAGGAGCCGGCCCATGACGTCGGTCGAGCCGCCGGCCGCAGCCGGCACGACGATGCGGACGTTTTCGGTGGGCTTCCAGTCCGCCAGGCTCGATCGCGGCAGGATCGCCGCGGCCGAGAGGCCGGCGGCACCGGCGAGCACGCGGCGGCGGGACAGAAATTTATTGGGCACGAATCCACTCCCTGCTTCTTGTTTTGCAGGGAGCGTAGGGAACCCGACGCGCAACGGCAAGCCGTGCGAGGCGGCACGACGCCGCAGGCTAAAGGCTCAGTTAAAGCTGAGCAGTTTGAAGATCGGCGTGAGGTAACTCATCTCCTGGCCCGACGTCGGTGTCGTGCGGCTGATGAAGTCGAAGATCTTGCCGTCTTGGAGACCGTAATTCGCCAGCCGGCGCACGCGCCGGTTCTTGTCGAAATAGACGGCGATCACGCGCTGGTCGACCACCCTCTGGTTCATGAAGGCGACGATACGCTCCGAGCGCTGCGAGATGTAGTAAAACACCTCACCGTCGAGGGTCGCGACCGTGGAGGGCGTGCCCATCACGATCAGCACCTGGTCCTGGCTCGCGCCGATCGGAATCTGCTCCAGCGCGCCGGGCGGCAGGATGTAACCCTTCTGGAACTGCTCACCGGTGCAGCCGGCAAGGGCGGCCCCGACCAGAGCGACGGCCGCGAGCATGCGCAGGCCGCGCCAGCGTGCATGAATGCCGCGCCGCTTGTCCGCGCGCAGGCTGGTCTCGTTCGTTATCGTCATAGCGGAACTGATTCCGTCCCCTTGCGTCGCGCGAGGCGCTGAAGTACCGGGCGGAGGCTGCAATTGCAACACGCGCACGCCCGCTTGCGGAACCCACAATGGTTTGGCCGTTCAATCACTTCAGGAAACCCCGGCAAGCCCCGCGCGGCACCATTGAAGCCATCTATGGCATGATCGTGACGCAGGCGCGAGAACCCATGTTTTACCGCGACTTGGGCGTGCCCGATACGGTTAACGGGCGATTCGACCTGTTGCTGCTGCATCTCTGGCTGCTGCTGCGCCGCCTGCGCACGGTCCAGGGCGCCACCGAGCTGTCCCAGGCGCTGTTCGACCGCTTCTGCGAGGACATGGACGACAATCTGCGCGAGATGGGGATCGGCGACCAGACCGTGCCGAAGCGGATGCGGGCCTTCGGCGAGGCGTTTTACGGGCGCGTCCAGGCCTATGACCAGGCCATCGAAGGCGGCGGCGAGGCGCTGGCCGCGGCCATCTGCAAGAATATCCTGAATGGGACCGGCATGGACCAGGCGCGGCAACTCGCGGCCTACGCGCGGGCCACGGAGGCCGATCTCGGCCGGACCGACGAGACGGCGCTGCTGGGGGCGTCCTTCAAGTTTCCTCCAGCGCTCAGCGAGGACATCACGCCATGAACCGACCGAACGCAGAATCGAAGCCCGATCCCTGGCGGTCCCCGGTCATCGTCGCGCAGATTCCCGACACCGGACTGCATCGCAAGCTTGAGGCATCAGCCGCCGAACGGCAGGCCATGGCCGAGCTCGCGGGCATCCGCGAGGTCCTTTCCGCCCAGGCCGACCTCGAAATCGTGCCGAAAAGCGGCGGCCGTTACGAGGTCACGGGCCTCGTTCGCGCCCGGATCGGCCAGACTTGTGTGGTCACGCTCGACCCGATCGAGAACGAGATCGAGGAGGAGGTAGACCTGATGTTCGCGCCTGAGGCCGAGGCGCGGCGGCTCGCCGACCTGATCGAGGAGGGGCAGGACGACGCGGAGCCGCCGGAGGTCGTCGATCCGCCGGAGGCCATCATGAACGGCACCATCGACCTCGGCCGGATTGCCACCGATGCGCTGTTCCTGGCGATCGACCCCTATCCGCGCAAGCCGGGCGTCGTGTTCGAGGCCGAGGTCACCGCGCCTGACCCCGAGGACCATCCCTTTGCCGTGCTGAAGGCGCTCCAGGACAAGAAGAAAGACAAATAGCTGGGCATTCCCGGTGAGGATCGCTTTGCGAGGTGGGTGAGCCGCCTGTCTGGATGGTTTGAAGGGTGTTCCTATCTTGTTGATTGCAATGTGCTTATTGTGAATTTCCGCTGCCGCCCACGGATCGCCCCGAATGCAAAAGGCTGGGGGCAAGAGGTTGTTTCGGGATAGCAAAACGCTATTGTCGCGCCCCGGTCCGGGCGCGGCGTGGCGCTAGGCCGGTCGCCATGTCCATGGCGAAGCCATTCTGCGGCCCCGCTCGTTCAAGACCGCACCAGACCAGGTTTCCAGGACTTATGCTAAGCAAGGTGCGCATCGCGCTTGACGCCATGGGAGGCGATGTCGGCCCGGCCGTGGTCATTCCGGGCGCCGCGATCTCGCTTCAGAGGCATCGCGAGATTGAATTCCTGCTGGTCGGGGACCGCGCCAGGATCGACCCTGAGCTGGAGAAGCATCCCGCCCTCAAGGCCGCTTCGAAGATCATCCATACCGATGTGGCCGTCGGCATGGATGACAAGCCGAGCCAGGCGCTGCGGCGCGGCCGCAGGACCTCCTCGATGTGGCTCGCCATCGATGCGGTGAAGAAGGCCGAGGCGGACGTCGCGATCTCCGCCGGGAATACCGGCGCGCTGATGGCGATGGCGCGCTTCCACCTGCGCACGCTGCCGGGCATCGATCGCCCGGCGATCACAGGGATATGGCCGACCAGGCGCGGCGAGTCCGTCGTGCTCGACCTCGGCGCCACCATCGGCGGTGACGCGCACCATCTGGTATCGCTGGCGCTCATGGGGGCTGCCACGGCAAGCGTGCTGTTCGACAAGAAGCGGCCCACGGTAGGGCTCCTCAATATCGGAACCGAAGAGATCAAGGGCCACGAGGAGATCCGCGAGGCCGGAGAAATCCTGCGGGCGCGGAACCTGCCGGAACTCGACTATATCGGTTTCGTCGAGGGTGACGGCATCGGCAAGGGGCTGGCCGACGTCATCGTCACCGAAGGTTTCAGCGGCAACATCGCGCTCAAGGCCGCCGAGGGAACCGCGCGGCAGATGGCGGAATTACTCCGCAACGAGATGCAGCGGAGCTGGCTGTCCAAGCTCGGCTATCTCTTTGCCCGCAGCGCCTTCCAGGCCCTGCGCGACAAGATGGACCCGAACAAGTCCAATGGCGGCGTGTTCCTGGGTCTGAAAGGACTGGTTGTCAAAAGCCACGGCGGAATCAGCGCCGAAGGCTTTGCCTATGCGATCGATGTTGGCTATGAGATGGCTCACTACGATCTCCTGAACAAGATCAATCAGATGCTCAACCGCGAGGGTAGTGCACTCAATTCCGTGCAGGCCGCGCAGGAGGCTGTTTCGTGACTCAAATTCGTTCGGTCGTGCTCGGCTGCGGCTCTTATCTGCCGGAGCAGGTGGTGACCAACGCCCAATTGGCGGCTCGCATCGACACGTCCGACGAATGGATCGTGCAGCGCACCGGCATTCGCGAGCGGCATATTGCGGCCGAGGGCGAGTTCACCTCGCACTTGGCGGTCAGGGCGGCGCAGGCTGCCCTCAGCGACGCCGGCGTGGACGCCCAGTCGATCGAGCTGATCGTGCTGGCGACCTCGACGCCCGATAACACCTTCCCCGCAACCGCGGTCGCCGTGCAGCACGCGCTCGGCATCAACCATGGCGCGGCGTTCGATCTGCAGGCGGTGTGCTCCGGCTTCGTGTTCGCGCTCGCCACCGCCGACAATTTCCTGCGCACCGGCGCCTACAAGCGCGCGCTGGTGATCGGCGCCGAGACCTTCTCGCGCATCCTCGACTGGAACGATCGCGGTACCTGCGTGCTGTTCGGCGACGGCGCCGGCGCGGTGGTGCTGGAGGCGCAGGAGCAGCCCGGCAATGCGGCGACCGACCGTGGCATCGTGACCACCCACCTGCGCTCCGACGGCCGCCACAAGGCAAAGCTGTTCGTCGATGGCGGTCCGTCCTCGACCCAGACCGTCGGCCATTTGCGCATGGAGGGCCGCGAGGTCTTCAAGCACGCGGTCGGCATGATCACCGACGTGATCGTCGACGCCTTCCAGACGACCGGGCTCAATGCCGACAGCATCGACTGGTTCGTGCCGCATCAGGCCAACAAGCGAATCATCGACGCGTCCGCGCACAAGCTCCACATCGCGCCGGAGAAGGTGGTGCTGACGGTGGACCGTCACGGCAACACTTCGGCGGCCTCGATTCCGCTGGCGCTGTCGGTGGCGCGCAAGGACGGGCGCATCAAGCGCGGCGACATGGTCCTGCTGGAAGCGATGGGCGGCGGCTTCACCTGGGGCTCCGCGCTGGTGCGCTGGTAGTCACAGTCGATAAAATTTTGCCGGAATCAGCGCTCATTATCGATGCGTCTGCATTGATGAGCGCTGTTGACCCGCGTATCGTAACCTCATAATTTCAGACAACAATTGTTCGCCGTGATGTGGGGCAGGGCGATGACCGATCAAAGTAAAACCGTAACGCGTGTCGATCTCTGCGAGGCCGTCTACCAGAAGGTGGGCCTGTCGCGGACGGAATCGTCCGCCTTCGTGGAACTCGTGCTGAAGGAGATCACCGACTGCCTCGAGAAGGGCGAGACGGTGAAATTGTCCTCGTTCGGCTCCTTCATGGTCCGCAAGAAGGGGCAGCGTATCGGCCGTAATCCGAAGACGGGAACCGAGGTGCCGATCTCACCGCGCCGGGTGATGGTGTTCAAGCCGTCGGCGATCCTGAAGCAGCGGATCAACACCCAGCATCGCGGCAATGGCGACGCCAGCAAGGCTCAACCCGAGGCGTAATCGCCCTTCGGAAAGGATTGGCATTTGGACAAGGCGCCGGATGCGTTCCGAACCATCAGCGAAGTAGCGCAGGAACTCGACATTCCGCAGCACGTGCTGCGGTTCTGGGAGACCCGATTCTCCCAGATCAAGCCGATGAAGCGCAGCGGCGGCCGCCGCTATTACCGTCCCGACGACGTCGACCTTCTCAAGGGCATCCGCCGTCTCCTCTACGGGGAGGGCTATACCATCCGCGGGGTGCAGCGGATCCTGAAAGAGCACGGCGTCAAATCGGTGCAGGGCCTCGCCGACGGCGCGGCCGCGGTCTCGTTCGGAGCCATCGAGGACGCCATCGGCGCGAGCCTGATGGAGCCCGACGACGAAGAGGCGCCCATCAAGGGCATCACCGATGCCGACGATGACGACTACCAGGGCGACGAGGAGGAAGGCATCGACTTCCGCTTCACGGAGGTCGACGACGAGGACATCCTCACCACCTTCCGCAAGGGCGGCACTCCCGCCGCGCCCGCCGGCCCCAGCGCGCTGGACCGGGAGCGGCTCGGACGGGCGCTCGCCGATCTCGTCGCCTGCCGGGACATGCTGGATCAGGCAATGAAGGACGGCTAGGGCGGATCGGCCGGCTTTGCGGGCAGTTCCGGGTGCTTTCGGCACCGGCCCTCTTCAGGAGAGGCGCCAAAATGGTGTGACCTCGCCTTGCGCAAAGCAGCGATCCTAGCTAATGGAACGACGTTCGGAGCGTGGCGCAGCCCGGTTAGCGCACTAGTCTGGGAGACTAGGGGTCGGAGGTTCAAATCCTCTCGCTCCGACCATTATTCCAAATCATCTGTCGGGTGGATTGATCGGGGCGTGGAGTTCGCTCCCGCCGGCGGCGCTTGCGCGACCATCGGTAGCGGACGGCTGCTTCGGGGCGGGTGCGGCAAATCAAAATGCCGAAAACAACCCCATGCACAGTAGCGATGTCATTGGCAGAATGATGTTTTTCCGAAGCGATTTGACCCGTCGGGCAAAACAGGGGCATGATGTCATCGTGCCAGCCTTGTAGGACGGGGCTCATGGCCAGCAAATTGCGCCGACACGTCAGACATTGTCCCGCCTCAGGGCGTCCGGATTTCTCTCGCGAGTTCGCTCGACCCATCAAGTCAGCAATGCTGTCGGTTAAGCGCCCGCGCCCTCCGTCGCCATCCAATGCGCGCTAACGATCGACAACGACAGACCTACGCGCGGCGTAGGTTGTCGATTTGTCCACGGGCCCTTCCACTTGAAGTCTTTCAACTTGTCTTTGCGGGCATGCCAAGCGTTGGCACCGTTGTTCATGCGTAAAAGTGCGCGATTTGAAGACTAGGCGCCATTTCTCAATCCGCGCATGCAAACATTTTTAATTCAGTTGGAACAAAATCCATCCACGCTAGTCTCTAGTCCGTCACACGTCATGGTGAGTTGCATGCGAGATGACCAGCTAGCTCTTCAAGCCGTCAGCGATGCGCAGCGGATTCTTGAAGAGTATTTGAAGCCTCAGCCGCGCAACAACGAGCGCGTCATTCTTGATCAGTTGGTTGAAGTTCTTGAACGGCCCGACCTGATCGTGGCTGTCAGTCGGATGCGGCGCGAGGACTAGCGCGATTAGGAAGCTGTTGCGCGAGCGCTTGCCACTCATCCGCAAGGGCCAGCCAAGCTGCCTCATCAGGCGCCCATCGCGCCTCCGACGCGTGCGCGCGGCAATCTTCGGCGAGCGCAAGATACCTCGCAACTTCACTGATCGTTTCTGAATTGCGCTGCATCCGTTGATCATTGCGGCCATTGGCGATCAACGCAATCGGACTCACGCGTGCAGAGGCAGGAACCGAATCAGTGTGCCGAAACTGCAACGGTTTCGAGGATACCGTTCCATCCGCAGTTACGCCGTTACCTCAAATACCCCACCACCATCCGCGTCGTCTCATCCACCAGCGTCCTCACCATCTTCTCCGACAGCATCTCGGCCTGGTTCAGCACTGTGTTGTGCGCGACGGCTTCGATCGCGCTGACGCAGATGAAGGCTGCGAGCCCTGGATCGATCTTGCGCATTTCCTTGCGGCGGCTTTCGAGATAGGCGCGCACGAGGGCGTGGACCTCGTGGTTGAAGGCTTCGACCTCGGCGAGCCGGCCCGAACGCGGGATCTGCTCGGCGAGCACGCGGTGCAGGTTCGGGTCGATGTGATGGGCCTCGATCGCGACGGTGACGAGTTTCCGCACGGCCTTCTCGATCGGCATATCGGCGACCTCGACGAATGCTGCGCGGACGATCGTCATGATCTCCTCGTTGTGACGGTCGATCACGGCGGCGACGAGCGCCTCCTTGCTGGGAAAATACTGGTAGAGCGAGCCGACGCTGACGCCGGCGATTTCGGCGATCCGGTTGGTGCTGGTCTTCTCAAAACCTTCGCGGACCAGAATGCGAGCAGTTGCCTCGACCAGCGCATCGACGGTGGCGCGGGATCGCGCCTGCGAGGCATTTTTCCGGGGTTTTGTCGGAGGTTTGCGCGCCATGAGATCTGCGATCCGAATGCGAGTATGAAAAGCGAGCGAATGCTCGCATTATATCCGCATGTGGCGGCGGTTGAACAAGCCTTTTCGTCGCCACGCAGAGCCTGGTCTGGCGGAGACGTCACATGAGCGTTGCAAGGATCGCATCGGCCTTTCAGTTTTGTCCGGGCGGCCGATTGTTGGGGATGCGGCCACCCGCCGATCCCGCGCCGAGCTTGCAAAGCCGATGCTTCAACGCGCTGCTGCGGCGGCTTCCCTACAAGCAGCAGCTCGCGTCCGCCGAGGCCGTGCAGGCGCATGTGCAGAAGCTTGCATTGGCGCCAGCCTCGTATGAGCCGACGGGACTTGGCCGCGGCGTCGAGGCGACGCTGACCAAGATGGGCGGATGGCCGGTCTATTACACCGCGCCGTCGTCGGGCCATGAGGGCTGCAACCACGTCATGTTTCTGCATGGCGGCGGCTACATCAACGAGATCGTGCCGGCGCATTGGCGCTTCGTCGGACAGATGACGCGCAAGGCGAGAGTCGTGTGCGTGGTGCCGATCTATCCGCTCGCGCCGCGCGCCACTGCGAAGGACGTCGTGCCGGTGACGGCCGAGCTGCTGCGGATGCTGCTCGAAGACGCGGGGCCCGCAAAGGTCACGGTGGTCGGCAATTCGGCCGGTGCGGGGCTTGCGCTCGCCGCCTGCCAATGGCTGCGCGATCGCGGCCATCGGCAGCCGAACCGGCTGGTGCTGATCTCGCCCGCGGCCGATGCGTCGGTCAGCCGCCCGGAGCAGGTCGAGATCGCAGGCCGCGATCCGATCCAGGATATTCCGGGGATCATCGAGGCGGCGCGGCTCTATGCCGGCGAGCTCGATATCGGCCATCCCTTCGTCAGCCCGCTCAACGGCGCCTTCCGCGCGCTGGCGCCGATGACGATCTTCGCAGGGACGCGCGATCTGCTTTACCCCGACAGCGTCGATCTCGCGGAGCGGGCGAGGGCGGTGGGCGTGCCGGTCGAGCTGCATCTGCGCCGTGACCAGCCGCACAATTACGCGCTGATGCCGACGCCGGAAGGGCGGCAGGCGCGTGCGATCATCCTGCGTGCGGTGGCCTGAGGGGAAGCTGTGATCGTCGTCACAAGGCGCGCGCCGCCGCAATGGCGTCTGGCGCTGGCAGTGCCGCGCGGAGAGACCAGACGGCCTCCGGGCGTTTCCTCATCCGTCGTCTTGGTATCAGTAGTTTTGCGGGACCTTAGGCGTGGCCCTTGATCTCGTAGTGACCCGGCACGCATTTGTAGCGCTCGAGGCGCCAGTTGGCGTGATAGATCGGATGCTCGCCCATCCATTTTGCAAGCGGTGCCTGTGCACCGATCGCGCATTGCATCATCGATATCTCGGGCGTCATGTTGCTGTCGGTCACGATTTCCTCGATGCAACTGCCTGAGCTGGCTGCGCTCAGCCGGCAGAGCACGGCAACGACGGTCACGAACATTCCTGTCACCTCATCGGTAGTTTCTGACCACGAAGAGGATGCAAGCGGAGTGCCAGAGCCTGTGACGGAAACAACACGCTGGCCTGGCCGACTCGACCCAGCGTCCACCCTCATTTGATGATTCGGATTGTAAAAAAATTGCCCCTAAACCGAAGCCGGGCAAATACGGGGAACCCACAAGGAATCACTGCAGGAATGGCTGCAGGAATGATTGATTGTGGGGGCTGTGCCGCGCGGACGGCCCTTCACAGAGGCTGCACAGGCGATACGCTTCGAGGCGTGCGGATACTCGTCAAAAGAGCGGGACCGGCACAGGACCAAAGGAAACGCGAGGGCAGACCATGAAGGTACGACCGACCGGCGTGATCCCGCCGATGACGACGCCGTTCCGCAAAGACGGCGAGATTGACTACACGCTGGTGGCGCCCCAGGTCGACTGGATGATCGGCGCCGGCGCGCATGGCGTTGCGGCCGGCGGCTCGACCGGCGAGGGCCACACGCTCGATCACGAGGAATATCGCGACCTGATGGAAGCGACGGTGGAGGCGGTGAAGGGCCGCATTCCCGTGATCGCCGGCATCATCGTGGACTCCACACGCGATGCGATCCGCCGCGGCAAGCTGGTGCGCGACATGAATGTCGCCGCCCTCCAGGTCACGCCGGTGCATTACCTGTTCAAGCCGGACGACGAAGCCATGGTGGCGCACTTCCGCGCCATGGCGGACGAGACCGGCATGCCCATCATCATCTACAACGTGGTGCCGTGGTCGTACCTCTCGCCGGCGCTGCTGACGCGGATCATGACCGAGGTGCCGCTGGTGATCGGCGTCAAGCAGAGCGCGGGCGATCTCAAGCTGTTCGCGGATCTCATGATGATGGCGCCGGACAAGCTGATCTACAGCGCGGTCGATGCCCTCATGTATCCGTCCTACACGCTCGGGGCCCACGGCTCGATCGCCGCGATCCTGACCGCGGCGCCGCATGCCTCCGTCGCGCTGTGGGATGCGGTGAAGGCGGGCGACCATCCGCGCGCGCTCGACCTGCACAAGAAGCTGCTGACGCTGTGGAACGCTGTGATCGCCGACAATCTGCCGGCCTGCACGCGCTACGCGCAGACGCTCCAGGGCCTGCCGAAGACGTATCCGCGCGCGCCGATGCCGGAGGCTACGCCCGCGCAGCAGGCCGCAACTCGCAAGGCGCTGGAGGCGCTCGGCGCATTGGGCGGTCAACGCGTCGAAGCGGCCGAATAGTCCGCGCGCCGAAATAATCGATGTCGAACAGCAGCGCCGATCCGCTTTTACCTGCGGATGCGGCGCTGCTACATTTTGCGCGCGCTCGCGCGAACAGCGCAGCGATGAAAGAAACATACCGACAAGGGGAGGGGCCGAAAGTCCCATGAAGGATTTTGCAGGAAAGATCGCCGTCATCACCGGCGGCGGCACGGGAATGGGACGCGAGCTCGCGCGGCAGCTCGTCGCCGAGGGCTGCAATGTCGCGATGTGCGACGTCTCGGAGGCCGCGATGGCCGAGACCAAACGGCTCTGCGAGGTCGAGAAGCTGCCGCAGGGCCTGCGCGTCACGACGCATGTCGCCGACGTCTCGATCGAGGATCACCTGAAGCGTTTTCGCGATGAGCTCGCCGAGCAGCAGAAGACGGACAAGATCCATCTGCTGTTCAACAACGCCGGCATCGGGGGCGGCGGCAGCCTGTTCACCAACACGCGCGAGCAGTGGGAGCGCACCTTCAACATCTGTTGGGGCGGCGTCTATCTCGGCGTCCGTACCTTCCTGCCGATGCTGGTGGCGGCGGACGAGGCCCACATCGTCAACACCGCCAGCGTCAACGGCTTCTGGGCGTCGATCGGCATGGGGCAGGCGCACACCGCCTACAGCTCGGCGAAGTTCGCCGTGAAGGGATTTACCGAAGCGCTGATCAACGACCTTCGCCTGCACGCGCCGCACGTCAAATGCTCGGTGGTGATGCCCGGCCATATCGGCACCTCGATCGTCTCCAATTCGCGCAAGGTGCAGAGCGCCGACGGGTCGGAGCGACTCAATCCCGACGAGGTCGCGCTGACCCGCAAGCGCATGGTCGCGGCCGGCGTGCCGGACGCCGACAAGATGTCGGACGAGGACATCCAGGCGGTGTTCGCCGAGCGCGCCCGCAGCTTCCTCGAGGACGCGCCCACGACCGCGGCGCAAGCCGCGAAGATGATCCTGGATGGCGTGAGGGCGGAGCGGTGGCGCATTCTTGTGGGTGAGGACGCAAAGCGTCTTGACGAGCGCGTACGCGCGACTCCGGAGCAAGCCTACGACCGCGCCTTCTACGAAAGCTTTACGCAGGAGGTCGGCTGGAAGCTCGGCTGATTTGTTTGGCTGCGACTGTCAACGAGCGTGCGCCGATATAGGTATGACGGCCATCATGGCAAGAGGTGCGCGGCTAAGAATCAGTGCCACCTCTTGCCAGTTTCCGCCTTATGACGAATTGGAATGTCATGCATGCAACATATTCCCGCGATCAAGCGATGTTCAAGCGATGGTGATGTTAAAGGGCTCTCATTCGGCGCACCGCAGCTTGGTTGGTGAACCAAAATAGTTTACTCAAACAGGGGTAACGCCATCATGAAGCGTAGCTCCGATGATACCCGCATGCCTCTCCGACGACTGGATCCTCTGCCCGGAGAGAGAGGACATCTCCGCTGAATTCACGCGGCTCCTCACCGCGGCACAGGAGGGCGGCGCCACTATCGCAGAATGCCTGATGATCGCGCGCCAGCTCAAGCAGGACGGCGAGCAGTCCTGGCATCGCGAGTGGAAGAAGCTGGCGCAGGCCAACCGTCATCGTGCCGAGGCGGCCTTCGTGGAAGGCCACATGGCGACCGCGCAACGCAACTGGCTGCGGGCTCTGAACTACTACGGCGCGGCCGCGATGCCGCTGGACCCGGCGGACGAGCGCCGCTGGGTCGCGGTGCTGGCGATGCAGGAATGCGCGCGGCGCTTCCTCGCGGCGCGCAGTCCGGCCGGCGAGGTCGTCACGATTCCCTGGGCCGACGACGGGCACGCCTTGCAGGGCTATTTCCTGCCTGCGCCATCGGCGGGCAAGCGGGCTCCGACGGTGATCTGCATCGGCGAGCCCGGGCACCGCAAGGAAGAATTCCTGTTCAAGCTCGCGCCGCATGCGCGCGAGCGCGGATTGTCGATGCTCGCGCTGGACCTGCTCGGCGACCAGCGCGACGATTATACCGACACGCTCTTGCAGCGCCGCGACCTCGAGAGCTCGATCGCCAGCGCCATGGATTACCTGGAGACGCGCGGCGACGTCGATTTCGATCGCGTCGCCATCGTGGCCGACGGGTGGGGCTCTTCCTTCGTCGCGCGCGCGGTGTTGCAGGAGCCGCGGCTCGCTGCGGCCGTCTGCGACGGCGGCCTGTGGGACCTGCACGAGCGATCCTTCTTCGCCAGCCGCTTTGCGATGAGCGACCTCAGCATCGTCCCGGTGCCGCATTCGCCGCTGATGGCCTCCAGCGCCGACTGTCCGGTGCTGATCACGCTCGGCGAGGACGGCTGGCTCAAGGCCGACCGGGCGCGCCAGATCGTGCAGACGTCGCGGCTCGGCAGCTCCGATATCGTGCTGAAGGTGTTCACCGCGGCCGAGACCGGCGCGGCGCAGGCCCATGCGGACAATCCGAGCCTTGCCAACGAATACATCTTCGACTGGCTGGAATCGCAGCTCGGCGCCGCCGGCCGCCGGATCTGAGCGGCAGCCTCAGAAGTCGAGCGAGATCCTGACGCAGGCCTTTTCGAGCCGGGTCTTCAGCGTCGCGAGCTTGCCGGTGAATTCGGTCAGTTCGTTCTCGTCGAACTCCTGGAAGACGAATTCGCGAATCGTCTTGTACTGCTCGTTGAGACTCGCGATGTGCTTCTGCGTCTTCTCGACCAGCGAGAGCCGCACCACGCGGGCGTCGGTCGGCGAGGGCCGCCGGCGCAGCAGGCCCTTCTTCTCCAGCAGCTTGGACTGGGTGGTGACGAAAGACGGATCAACGTGGAGCAGCTTGGAGACCACGTTGACGGGCACGCCGTCGTCCTTGTCGAGGTCGGAGATCGCCATCAGGATCAGCCATTGCGGACCGCTGATGCCCAGCGTTCTCGCCCAGAACTGACGCAGCTCCTCCAGATACATGTTGATCGACGATATCTCCCAGGTGAAACGCCTGATGATATCCAGATTGCCGATGGAGCGGAGGCGCGCCCCTTCTTTCCTCGTCGCTGACACAGCGTCACTCCCGTGATCAGATTCTTTCCGGCCGGTATCTTGCAAGGCAATAGTCCACGCAAGTCTGCCCTGACGCAAGTGCAGAGCAGGGTAATTTTGTCACTAAAACTACAAAGATGATCAACTCAGCATTTTGCCTCACCCCGCGGTGTTGCGCGCGGGGCACAGGCCTAGGGAAACAAGAAAGCTGAGCAAATAAACTATTTTGATTAGCGAACGGCGCAGGCATATTGACCCGTGACGGTGGGGGGTTCTCGATCGTCCCGTTGCAGGTGGTTCGCTCACGTCCCTCGCGTCTCAGGCGGGTGTGTCCGAAAGCGCGAAGCGGCCGAGCGGATTTGAAGAGACGGGGATGGGGGGGCCTCACGGTCCGGTCTCCGCAAAATGAGCAACTTGGAGGTTTTTAAATGAAAGTGGTGAAGAGCCTTTTGCTCGGCACTGCGGCGGGTCTGATCGCCGTCGGTGGAGCCCAGGCGGCCGATCTTCCGGTCAAGGCCAAGGCGGTCGAGTACGTCAAGATCTGCACGCTCTACGGCGCGGGCTTCTACTACATCCCCGGCACCGACACCTGCATCAAGCTCGGCGGCTATCTGCGTGCTGAAGTCGCGCTCAATGCCGGCGGCAACTACAGCGCCCAGTACAACGGCGTGTTTGCGGCGAACAACCGCCTGACCAACTACTACTCGATGCGCGCTCGTGAAGATCTCAACATCGACACGCGCACCGCGACCGAGTACGGCGTGGTCCGCACCTACTTCGATGCGGTCTTCACCTGGACGACCGGCAACTATACCGGCACCGGTTCGGCCACGGGCGGGACCCAGTACAGCGGCACGATCGGCCTCAACGCGGCCGGCACCGGCCTCACCGGCTCGAGCGGCGGCGCGGTCAACGGCACCGACGGCGGCATCTCGGGCGGTGCGCTCGGCGTCTACTACGCCTTCATCCAGTTCGCCGGCTTCACCCTGGGTAAGGCCGTGTCGCAGTTCGACGCGCCCTGGATCAACTATCCCGGCAACAACTTCGATCAGCTGGTCGGCGGCAGCGGCTCCACCAACGGCGTCGCCCAGATCACCTACACCGCTGACTTCGGTCAGGGCATCACGGCGACGTTCTCGGCGCAGGACCAGACGCAGGTCTTCCAGACCGCCCTCTGGAACACTGCCGGCATGTCCACCACCGGCGTCCTCGGCGGTGCCTACGGCTCGAACAATCTCGGCGGCAGCCGCGCGCCCGACCTCGTCGGTCAGGTCCGTGTCGACCAGGCCTGGGGTCTCTTCCAGGCGTCGGTCGCCGCGCACGACAACCATGTCGGCTACTACGGTGCGACCGAAGTCACCGGTCATCCCGAAGACAAGTGGGGCTGGGCCGTTCAGCTCGCTCTGCAGATCAAGAACATCCCGACCGGCGCAGGCGACGTGATCAACATCTCGGGCGTCTACACCGACGGCGCAAGCCGCTACAACTTCCAGGAGCTGGCCGCGACCAGCTACTCGATGTTCGGCAGCTCGAACGCCGCGTATCAGAGCATCGGCTTTGCCGGCGTGTCTGATGCGGTGTTCGGTCCCGGCGGCGGCCTCGAGCTGACCAAGACCTACGGCTTCCGTGGCGCCTACACCCACAACTGGAGCCCGTACTGGAACACGGCGCTCTACGGCGCGTGGGCTGCGGTCAACTACAGCGGCACGGCCAAGGGCCTGATCTGCGGCAGCGCCGCGTTCGCGACCCTGACCGGCACCTGCAACCCGGACTTCAACATCGGCCAGGTCGGTGTCATCACCCGCTGGACGCCGGTCAAGAACCTGACCTTCTCGGCTGACTTCACCTACAGCCATCTCGACCAGAAGTACTCGGGCGCGATCACGACCGCTGCGCTGACGGGCGTCGCCAAGCCGGCGGCGACCTACGAGCTGAAGGACCAGGACACCTACAGCCTGCTGCTGCGCGCCCAGCGCAACTGGTAAGCTTCAGGACGTTCCGATCTGATAGAGCCCCGGCGGGATACCGCCGGGGCTTTTCTTTGGGGTTCGTAGCTTTTCGGAAAAACCGGCCGCCCGTGCAGGCAACGAAGACAAGCTATGCGATTCGATCGCCAGCAAATTTATTTACTTACCTGAGTTAATCAGCTATATGGTCTTCAGTGGTTACGAAAGTAGCGCTCTTAGCTTGATGCTAAGCCTCCAGAAACCTCCGGTAGTGCCCTGCCGGAGGTTTTTCGTTGTGGGATTGCATAGCGTTTTCAAGCGAAGTGGATACCGGTTCGCGTAAAGAAAACGCGTCAAACAAGAATTCAGCCGCGCATCATGCGGGCGCGCGAATTCGGCCGGTAGGCGAGGCGGCTGTGGCCGGCGCAGTAGGACTGGCCGTCGGGCGCAACATTGCCGCAGAAGCAGAAATCCTCCGCGCCCGGGGTCGAGATCGGCCAGCGGCAGCGGTTCTCGGCAAGCTCCAGCAGCGAGCAGCGATTGGCGTCGTCGATGGGACCTGCGACCATAGGTCCGTCGGTCTCGCCGTAGATCGTGGCGAGCATCTCATATTGCAGTCGCGGCACGGCTCTCCGCGCGCGCGCCGGCGCATGGCCCCTGTCCTGAACCTTGCGATCGTCGAGCGTCCGGCCGCGCGTGAGATTGAGGCGCGACAGCTTGCCGATCACCGCGTTGCGGCTGACACCGATGTCGGCAGCGATCTCGCTGCAGGAGAGGCCGGCCTCGAAGTGCTGCTTCAGAATTTCGATTCGTTCGTCGGTCCAGGTCGGTGAGAGAACAGGCATTTGTGACGATCCCAGGTTGCAGATGTCGGCCATCCGCCAGCGAGATCCATCCGCTTCACATTCAGCGCGCGCTCACGTCCTGCCATTGTCGCGGATCGACAAAAGCCCGTCCTTGATGGCGAGACGGATGCCTTCCTCGATCAGTGTGCGAGCGACGCCGGGAACGCTGGTGCCGTGGGTGCCCTGTCTCACCAGCTTCTCCAGGTAGGTGATGGTCGAGAGCGCCAAGGTTACGGGAATGCGGTCAGTCTCGGCTTTTTCGGTGGCCATGCCTAAACGCTAGCCTCTTACGCAGGTACATAAAAGTAACGATTAAGACTCTATTTAGGTTCGGGGGTGGGAGTCAAATCCAGATTGAAGCGGTGGGGCAGGCCATTGGAATCATTTGGAAAATCGGGCATGCGGCGACGCGCCGCGCGAAATGTCGGGCGGCGTTGCGGCGTCAACAGGTCGGGAAAGGCGGTCCCGGCTAGCCGTGCACGATCGCCTTTTCGATCATGCAATGGATGCCCTTGCAGCCGTTGACGGTCTGGGTCACCCGCAGATCGGCCGCCAGGCTGCACAGCGTGTAGGCATCCTCGCGCGACAGGTTTCGCGTCTCGCCGAGCAGCACAATCATGTCGCGCAGCGCGCGCACCACGCACTGGTCGAGGTCGGGGTCCATGGCCATGGTCATGTAATGCGTCGCCGTCTCGGCGCGGGGATAATCGAACCTGAGGTCCTTGCGCAGCGTCAGGCGGAAGCGGCCCTGGAGCGCGGTCTCGATCGCGGTGACGCAGACCTCGCCGTCGCCCTGCACGCCGTGGCCGTCGCCGCAGGAGAACATTGCGCCCGGGACGAACACGGGCAGATACAGCGTCGCACCGGCACCTAACTCCTTGTTGTCGAGATTGCCGCCCATCGCGCGCGGAACGAGCGAGGAGATGCGGCCCCAGGCCGGTGGCGGCGAGACGCCCATCACGCCGAAGAACGGTTTTAGCGGCAGATCGAGGCCCCAGGGCATGCGGCCGACCATCCGCGACCGGTCCAGCGGGATGTTGAGGATGCGCGTCTCGTGGAAATCGTCGGGCAGGGTACCCGACAGCGGCTTGATCATGTTCCATCCCCAATCCTGCCGGAGCTGGACGTCGAGGATCTCGACCGCGAGCACGTCGCCGGGCGCGGCGCCTTCGACGGCGATCGGGCCGGTGAGGATGTGGCCGGGCAGCATGCGCTCGTTCTTGGCATGAACCTCGTGCATTTCCGGTGGAATGTGAAACTTGTCGCGGTCGGGCAGCATGTCGGGCCCGCCGCTGATGGTGTCGACCGTCACCTCGTCGCCACTCTTGATGGTGAGGACGGGCTTGAGCGCAGCTTCGAAGAAGCCCCAATGGCAGGTTTCGGGACTTGAATGCAGGTGGTGGTGGGTCATTTGCCGCGTCCGTTCGGTTTGATCAGAACTCGTCATGAGAACTTGTTATGCCCGGGCTTGACCGGGCGATCGATCCTCTTTCAAGAAGATTTCTGAAGACGGACGGGCCGGTCAAGCCCGCGCATGGCACGATCATTCCAGCGAGGCTCCCCTGTATTTCGTTCTTTCCAAGACCCTCGGCACCGCTCTGCTGCCGATCAATCTCCTGGTCGAGCTCGGAATCCTGTCGCTGCTGCTGATGGCGACGCGCTTTGCCGCGCTCGGTCGCAAGCTTGCCGTGACCACCCTGGTCCTGCTGGCAGTTTGTGCATTTTCGCCACTCGGCAATCTCTTGATTTATCCGCTGGAGTCGCGCTTTCCGGCGTGGGATCCGTCGCGGGGGGCGCCCGACGGCATCATCGTGCTCGGCGGCTCCGTCGACACCGATCTGTCGGCCGCGCACCACATGCCGGTGGTCTCGCATGCGGCCGATCGCATGTTTGCGCCGGCGGAGCTTGCGCGCCGCTATCCGAAGGCACGCATCGTCTTCACCGGCGGCACGGCGAACCTGGTCGCGACGGAGGCGAGGGAAGCCGACTATTCCGCGCCGATCCTGGAAAGCCTGGGAATTCCGAAGGAGCGCCTGATCCTCGAGCGCGACTCCCGCAACACCTGGGAGAACGCGATCTTCACCAAGCAGCTGGTGACGCCGAAGCCGGGCGAACGCTGGCTTCTGGTCACCTCGGCTTTCCACATGCCGCGCTCGATGGGGATTTTTCGCAAGGCCGGATTTGATGTCGAAGCCTATCCGGTGGATTGGCGGATGGGCGGGCGCGACGAGCTCTTCGCCTTCACCCGGAACGGGGCCGATGGTCTCGGCAAGACCGACCTTGCGGTGCGCGAATGGATCGGCCTCCTGACGTATCGCATCCTGGGGCGAACCGGCGAGTTGCTTCCGGGACCGGGCAAGGACTAAAACGGGAGCCGTAAAACAAGAACACAATACCGGCGCGCGATCGCCGGTCGGGAGGACGCCATGCAACAGCAGAGCGCAGACAGGATCGATCTTGCCGGTCTCGTCGCCGATCTCAACAGCCTGCTGCGGCTGAAAACGACCGTGATCGGCATGAAGCTGTTCGCGCATGCCGCCGACATGGAAGCGATCCCGAAGATCCGGCGCCCGAACGCGGTCCACACCACCGACCAGATCGTCAGCATGGCTGCACGTTTGGGCTGGACGGTCGGCATCACCGCCGATGATCTTGTCGGTGCGCAGTGCCGCGCGGTGATCGGGCTTGCGCCGCAGGATGAAAAATGGCTCGCCGGCGAAAACTATGTCGGGGTCTGGCACGGCACCGCCGAGGACGCGCGCAAACGCCAGGAGGCGCTCGACGTGGTTCCGTTCGGGCGGTATCAGGCGCTTGCGGTCAGTCCGCTCGCGAGCGGCCGGCTCGATCCGCCCGATATCTGCCTCGTCTATGCAACGCCAGGGCAGATGATCATCCTGATCAACGGGCTGCAATATACCGGCTACAAGAAATTCGAATGGGGCGTCGTCGGTGAGACCGCCTGTGCGGATTCCTGGGGGCGGGCGCTCAAGTCCGGGGAGCCCAGCCTGTCCTTGCCATGCTATGCCGAACGGCGCTATGGCGGCGTGCCGGACGAGGAGATGCTGATGGCCTTGAAGCCCTCGCATCTCGCCAAGGCGATCGAGGGCATGAAGGCGCTGGCCAAAAACGGCCTGCGCTATCCGATCCCGCCCTATGGTATTCAAAGCGACGTCCGCGCCGGCATGGGCGTGAGTTACGCGAAGAAGTAAAGGCCGACCATGAGCTCTGCGAAATTCGACATCGTTGTCTACGGCGCGACCGGTTTCACCGGCCAGCTCGTCGCCGAGTATCTGACGGCGCATTACAAGAGCGACAAACAGCTCAAATGGGCGATGGCGGGCCGTAGTCTCGGCAAGCTGAAGGCGGTGCGCGATGCGATCGGCGCGCCAGGGAATACGCCGCTGATCGTGGCGGATGCGTCCGACGCGGCCTCGCTGAAGGCGATGGCGGAGCAGACGATGTCGGTGATCACGACGGTCGGTCCGTATCAGCTCTACGGCGAGGAACTGCTTGCGGCCTGCGTCGCCACCGGGACCGATTATTTCGATCTCTGCGGCGAGCCGATCTGGATGCGGCAGATGATCGACAAGTACGAGGCCGCGGCCAAGGAGAGCGGTGCGCGCATCGTGTTCTCGTGCGGTTTCGATTCCGTGCCGTTCGAGCTTGGTGCGTTCTTCGTGCAGGAAGAGGCCAAGCGTGTGTTCGGCGCGCCGGCCGCGCGCGTAAAGGGCCGCGTGCGCGACATGCGCGGCACGCTGTCGGGCGGCACCGCCGCGAGCGCGAAGGCAACCTTCGATGCGGTCGCCAAGGACATCAGCCTCGTTGCGATCCTGAACGATCCGTTCGCGCTGACGCCGGGCTTCACTGGTCCGAAGCAGCCGAAGGGCAACAGGTCGGTGCTCGAGGAAGACCTGCAATCCTGGGCCGCGCCGTTCATGATGGCGCTGATCAACACCCGCAACGTCCATCGCTCCAACATGCTGATGGGCTTTCCCTACGGCCAGGACTTCGTCTACGACGAGATGGTGTTGACCGGTCCCGGCGAGAAGGGCGAGGCCAACGCGAAGCGCGTGATGGCGGCCAATTCCGAGAAGACCGGTCCGAGCGCGCCGAAGCCGGGCGAGGGGCCCTCGAAGGAAGAGCGGGAGAACGGGCTCTTCAATCTGCTCTATGTCGCGATCGCGCCCGACGGCCGTGCGGTCCGCGCCGGTGTCACCGGCGACCGCGATCCCGGCTACGGCTCGACCTCGAAGATGATCTCCGAATGCGCGATCTGCATGCTGCGCGACGTGACGGATGTCGCCGCAGGATTCTGGACGCCGGGCGCAGCGATGCAGCACAAGCTGATCAAGCGGCTGCGGGAGAATGCAGGGCTGACGTTCGCGGTGGAAGGCTAGGCGCTTTCTTCGCCTCGCCCCGCTTGCGGGGAGAGGCCGACGCGCGAAGTGCGGCGGGTGAGGGGGACTCTCCGCGAGTCACACTCTCACTTTTTTTGCGGAAGCAGCGCCTCACCCCGACCCTCTCCCCGTAAGAACGGGGAGAGGGAGAAAAGGAAGCTACGCCGCCCGCGCATCATACGCGTACATGAAATCCATGCCCTTTGCGCCGAGCGGCAACAGCCATTTTATCATCTGATTGCGGACCCATGCGCCGGTGGCGCTGAATTCGCGCTTGCTGTTGCCATTGCGGCGCGCGATGGCGACGATCTTCTCGGCGCGCGGGCGCCGCTCGGCCTCGAAGGCCTGGAAGGTAGCGCCGAGCTCCCGGCCCTCCTGCATCAGCCGTGCGAGCCGCATCGCATCCTCGAGCGCGAGCGAAGCGCCCTGGCCCGCGTGGGGACTGGTCGCATGCGCGGCATCGCCGATCAGCAGCGAACGCTTGCGCGACCAGGTCGGCAAGGTTGCGACGTCGAGCGTGTCGGTGACCACGATGTTCTCGGCCGCTTCGATGATATCGGGGATCGGATCGTGCCAGCCGCGATGAAAACCGCGCAGATGCTGCTTCAGCGTCGCGTGGTCGAGGGCGCGGAACGTCGCCGCGTCCATGCCGCGCGCGGGCTGCGTGCTCCACCACATCACGCCGTCGTTCGGATCCGGGCTGCAATAGCCGTAGCCGAAGAAGCCGCTCTTGCCGAACGTGGTCTCGACGTGCCGGCCGATCGGCCGGCCGTCGAGGACGGCGTGCGGCACGAAGCCGCCGAACCCGATCAGTCCGGTGTCGAACGGTTGCGGACCGTCCGGCACGACCTGGCGGCGCACGACCGAGTGCACGCCGTCGGCGCCGATCAGGAAGTCGCCCTCGGCGGTGGTGCCGTCGGCGAAGTAAGCGATGATCTGCTGGTCGCCGCGGTCCTCGATCTTGATCAGGCGCTTTTCGAAATAGAGCGAGACGCAGGCGCACCAGGCCTTGTCGATCAGGATCTCATTCAGCGTGGCGCGGCAGACGTTGACGGCCGGCTGGCCGAAGCGCCGCGCCATGTCGCGGTTGATCGAGCCGAGCCGCTCGCCGCCCTGCGAATAGAAGTCGAAGGACTCCGCGATCGAGCCGCGGCTGATCAGCTCGTTCGCAAGACCGATCTCGTCCAGCACATGCATGCCGTTCGGCGCGATCTGCAGACCGCCGCCGATTCCCTTCGAATAGGGCCAGGCCTCGTAGATCGCGGACTCGATGCCGGCGCGGCGCAGCAGGATCGCGGTGACGGGCCCGGCGATGCCGGCGCCGATGATCAGGGCCTTGCGGGGACGGTAGGACATGGCTTGCTCCCGACGTTTCCGTGGTGCTAGGAGAAATTACGGTCGCTAAATCTCTTAGTGACTAAGATATATATCGACTAAGATATGAGGTGAGCCTTGTCAAGGACGAAGGCACGCACGGCGTTGCTGGGCGAATTGGAAGAGGCGATGCGCAGGTCGTCTGCGCAGGGCGTGCTCTATGGCCAGACCGTTGCGAACGTTGCCGGAATTGCCAATTCCGACCTCGAATGCATGGACATCCTCTATCTCGAGGGCCGCGTCACCGCGGGCCGGCTTGCCGAGGTCACGGGGCTGACGACGGGCGCGATCACCGGCGTGGTCGACCGGCTCGAGAAGGCTGGCCTCGTGCGCCGCGAGCGCGACGAGAAAGACCGCCGCAAGGTCTTCATTTCCGTCGTGCCGGAGCAGGCGATGAAGATCGGCCAGCTCTACGTGCCGATGCAGCAGGCGATGGAGAAGGTGTTTGGCGCCTATTCCGACCAGGAGCTGCGCCTGCTGCTGCGCTTCGCGACCGAGGGCTACAAGGGGGTGCTTGCCGCGACCGAGGCGCTGAAGGGCCTGCTCGACACGCCGCCGGAGAAACGTCCCGATCTCAAGCTGAAGAAGCTTCGTCGCTAGAGCGTTTTCAAGCGAAGTGGATACCGGTTCGCGTCAAGAAAACGCGTCAAGACAAGAACCAGACATTACCGTTCCGATTCCATCGGAACGGTAATGTCTGTCTTGTAGATTTGCGCGGCTGCGATCATGCCCCACATCGCGCCCAGCATCATCCAGAAGTGGCGCCAGTGATCGGTGTCGATCACGAAGCTCTCGCCGACGGTGCCGACGAAGGCGGAGAAGATCGCGAGATAGGCGCGCTGCCAGGGCACGCGGACGAAGATGTGCCGGAAGCCCATGATGACGGTGGTGAAGACCAGCGCGGGGTAGCACATGCCGGAGAGCCAGCCGCCGGACATGAAGGCGTTGAGGTAGGAGTTGTGGGTGTCCTCGGGGAAGTAGCGATGAAACTGCAAGGGGCCGATCCCGAACGGCAGGTCGAGCGCCATCTCGGCGCCGAGGATGTGCCGGCCGAAGCGGCCGAAGCGGCCTTCGTCATAGCTCTGGTCGAAGCTGGCGCGCTGCTTGAACATCTCGGCGGTGGAATCGAATGACAGCAGCACCGCGATCAGCGCCAATCCCAGCACGGCGGCGACGATCGCCATGATGACGATGCGCGAGCGCTGCGCGTTGGTGCGGCTGGTCAGCACCATCAGCACCAGCATGAAAGCCGATGTCAGCACCAGCCCGCCCCAGGCGGCGCGGGAAAAGGCGAGCAGGATCGCCAGCGACATGATGCCGAAGGCGATGACGTTGCGGAAAGCCTTGGCCAGCTTGTCCGAGACCACGCTCTGGAGCGCGAACAGCGCCGGCAGGATCAGGAAGGCGCCGAGCACGTTCGGGTCCTTGAATGTGCCGCGTGCGCGTCCGTACAGCGTGAGCAGGTCGTTTCCGCCGGGAACCAGGTGGAAGTAGCCGGCGACCGCCGACAGTGAGGCGACCATCGCGCCGGCCACGAGGCCGCGGCGGAGCATGTCGAGCCGGGCCGCGGTGTCCTCGGACGTGACCATGGCGAAGAAAACCACGGTGATCGCCATGTACCAGGAGGTCGCGATCCAGCTCACCACCTCGGACTGTTCGAACAGCGGGACCGCGCTGATGGTGTAGCCGACATTGAGCAGGACCAGCATCAGGATCAGCGGCATCAGCACGAGCCGCAGGCGCAGGCCGGTCGCGAAGAAGGTGACGGCGGCCAGCAGTGTCACGATCTCGTAGGGGCTCGGCTCGATGAAGACGATGGCGCCGGAGGCGCCGACCAGCCACACCAGCGCGCGCTGGATGGCCAGCACGCCGGGCGCAGCCGGCGCGGCAACGTTCACTCCACCGGCTGTCGCCGCATACGCCATCACACGCTCACGCTACTCGTACGCTACAAACACCGCTGTCATCGCCCGGCTTGATCGGGCGATCCAGTATTCCGCGGCGCGCGTTGCGGAAAACGGCAGCCGCTGCGGAGTACTGGATGCCCCGGTCAAGCCGGGGCATGACGGAGAAACTCAACTCAATACGCGTTCTCGTTCTTGGTCAGCAGCGAGATCGGCGTCTGCAGGAGAATGACGAGGTCGAACAGCACCGACCAGTTCTCGATGTAGTAGAGGTCGAACTCGACGCGCTTCTGGATCTTCTCTTCATTATCGATCTCACCGCGCCAGCCGTTGATCTGGGCCCAGCCGGTGATGCCGGGCTTGACGCGGTGGCGGGCGAAGTAGCCGTCGACGGCTTCGTCGAACAGGCGGCTCTGGAGCTTGCCCTGCACGGCGTGCGGACGCGGGCCGACCAGGGACAGGTTGCCGGAGAACACCACGTTGAAGAGCTGCGGCAGCTCGTCGAGGCTGGTCTTGCGGATGAAGCGGCCGACGCGGGTGACGCGCGGATCGTTCTTGGTCACGACCTTGGAGGCGGTCGGGTCGGCCTGGTGGTGGTACATCGAACGGAATTTGTAGACGTCGATGCGCTCGTTGTTGAAGCCGAAACGCTTTTGGCGGAACAGCACGGGGCCGGGGCTGTCGAGCTTCACCGCCAGCGCCACCAATCCCATCACCGGCAGGGCTGCGAGCAGCGCAAGGCCGCCGACGATGCGGTCGAACAGCCACTTCATCACCAGGTCCCAGTCGGTGATCGGCGCCTCGAACACGTCGAGCGTCGGCACCTCGCCGAGATAGGAATAGGAGCGGGGACGGAAACGCAGCTTGTTGGTATGCGCGGACAGGCGGATGTCGACCGGCAGCACCCAGAGCTTCTTCAGCATCTCCAGGATGCGCGTCTCCGCCGAAATTGGCAGCGCGAACAGCACCAGATCGACCCGGGTGCGGCGGGCGAATTCGACGATGTCGTCGACCTTGCCGAGCTTGCGCGCGCCGGCGCAGGTATCGAGCGCGCGGCTGTCGTTGCGGTCGTCGAACACGCCGAGCACATGGATGTCGGAATCCTCCTGGGCGTTCAGCGCCTCGACCAGCTGCTCGCCATTGCTGTCGGAGCCGACGATGATGGTGCGGCGGTCGAGCCGGCCCTGGCGTGCCCAGGCGCGCACCAGCGAGCGCAGTACCAGACGTTCGAAGATGAGCGCGGCGAGCCCGAGGAAGTAGAAGGCGGCAAGCCACAGCCGCGACATTTCGCTGCCGAACTTGGCGAAGAAGGATGCGCCGATGAACAGCAGGAAGACGAACGACCAGGACGAGATCATCCGCGTCATCTGCCGGAGCTGGCCGCGGAACAGCTGCACCTGATACATGTCGGCGGCCTGGAAGCAGACCACGGCGGCGCCCGCGACGGCGACGATTTCCGCGGGGTAAACCCAGCTGAAGGAGCCGGCCCGCGGCATGACATAGCCGACATAGAGCGCGATGCCGACGAAGCTCAGCAGCGCGAAATCGGCCAGGCGGACGAAGCCCGCGATGACGATCGGCGAATAGGCGCGGGCGACCTTCTGGTTGACGACTTCGAGCGCGGCGGGCGAGAGCCGGCGACGGCGCTCCACAAAGGGTTGGTCAGCCGGCTTCGCCGCGGCGCTTGTCGCGGCATCCAGCATCGAGCGTGCGTTGAGCGGTTCCACGGGCGTCCACGTCCATTCCAAATAACCCGCGGCGCAGCGTTGCGCCCGGGCGAGCATCCCCTGGCACCTCGACTATCGGACAAATCGGAAGATTCTCTAAAGCGGTCTTAAGGATGGTTAATGATTGGCAAATGCGTCGCGATAACCAGCGAGCACGCCGTCAACCATCGCCTGCTGGGAGAAATGTGCGGAAATGCGCTCGCGCAAGGAGACGGCGCGCTGCGCGGTGCCTTGCGGATCGTCGAGTGCTGCCGCGATCGCTTCTGCCATGGCCTCAGCGTTGCTCGCCGCAAACAGTGCCGGGCTCTCAGGCCCGAAAATCTCGGGGATGCCGCCGACGCGGGCCGCGATCATGGGAATGCCGGCAGCTCCCGCCTCGATCACGACATAGGGCATGGAATCGCCGCGCGAAGGCACGACCAGCAGCCGCCCCTTGGAGAAGCCGTAACGCGCCTTGACGTGACCGATGAAGCGGATCGCGTTCGAGAGGCCGAGCTTCTCGACCTGCGCCTTCAGCGCCGCGGTCTCCTCGCCGTCGCCGCCGAGCGTGAGCGTGACCTTCTTGCCGCCCTCGTGCAGGCGCGCCACCGCATCGACCAGCAGATCTGCGCCCTTGATGTGCCTGAACTCGCCGACATAGGCGAGATCGGTGGCATCGTCGGCGAGAACGACCGGCTCGAACTCTTCCGGCGTCACGCCGTTGAAGACGCAGTGCACCACGCCCTTGGGCGTTCCGACGATGCGCTGATAGGTGTCGCGGGCAAATGCGCTCTCGAACAGGAACAGGTCCGTCGCGTCCATCAAAGTGCGTTCGAGCCGGGCGTAGAACTCGCCCTTGAGCGTGTTGAGCGGGTAGTGCAGCGAGCCGCCATGCGGAGTGTAGATGCGGATGGTGTCGTCGGAGCGCCGCCGCATGCGGACAAAAGCGCCGGCTTTGGCGCCGTGGCCGTGCATGACGTCAGGTTTGAGCTCGCCGATCAGGCGCCGCATCCGCAGCCACACCAGGACATCGTCCGGCGAGGGTTCGCGGCGGATCGCGAGGCGATGCACGCCGAGCTTCAGCCGCGGTGCGAGCTCGGCCAGCGCCTTGTCCGCGCGCTCGCCGCCGGTGAGGCTGTCGGCGAGAATCCCGACATGATGACCGCGATCGACCTGGCCGTTGGCGAGATCGAGGATGTGGCGGAAGATGCCACCGACGGGCGCGCGCACGGCGTGCAGGATGCGGAGCGGCCGGTCGGGAGAGGGGGGCATGATCAGAACCAGCGCTCGACGGCGAATGCTCGAACAATTCTCGAAATATCGAGATGGATTAAGAAGCCCTCGTGGTTAACAAACGGTGACGAGCGCGCGCGCGCCGATCGCCGCACGGCGCGATTAACCCAGCGGCAACCTTAATGGAGTGTAATCGCCCCGGTTGAGGTAGAGTCGCAGCGTTGCCCTGCGGGAGTGTTCGATGCGTTTAGCGTTCTGGCGTGCCGGCAAGGACAAGGCTGTGATCGAGCGGGCGGTGTCGAAGCCCAAAGCCGAAGCCAAGGTGGCCGAGGCTGCTCCCAAGGTTGAAGCAAAGCCTGCGCCCGTTGCCCCGAAGCAGGCACCGGTTGAATCCGGCGATATCGATCTTCATGCGCTCGGCGGCGCGCTTGCGCACAAGCGCGGCTGGATCATCGTGCCGACGGTGCTCGCGCTCGTTGCCTCCATCGCCGTCGTCAATTTCATCACGCCGCGCTACAAGTCTGAATCCCGCATCCTGATCGACGGCCGCGAGAACGTGTTCCTGCGGCCGAGCAGCGACCGCAGCACCGAAGAACGGCAGGCGCTCGACCCCGAGGCTGTGACGAGCCAGGTCCAGCTCGTGCTGTCGCGCGATCTCGCGCGCGAGATCATCAAGAAGAACAAGCTTGCGGAGCGGCCCGAGTTCGATCCGGTTCTGCAAGGCATTTCGCCGCTGAAGTCACTGGCGGCGCTGATCGGCATCGGCCGCGATCCGTTCTCGATGACGCCGGAAGAACGCGTGCTGGACGCCTATTACGAGCGCCTCCAGGCCTACGCTGTCGACAAGTCGCGCGTCATCGTCGTCGAATTCCAGTCTGCCGATCCGGACCTGGCCGCGCGCGTTGCCAATTCGATCGCCGACGGCTATCTCGTGCTCCAGCAGAGCGCACGCCAGGAGCAGGCCAAGAACGCCAGCCAGTGGCTCGCGGGAGAGATCGAGAGCCTGCGCAAGAAGGTTTCCGACGCCGAAGCCAAGGTCGAGGATTTCCGTTCCAAATCGAGCCTGTTCATCGGCACCAACAACACCACGCTGTCGAACCAGCAGATGGGCGAGGTCAACACCCAGCTCAACAATGCACGCTCGATGAAGGCCGACGCGGAGTCCAGGGCCCGGTTGATCCGCGAGATGCTCCAGAGCGGCAAGCCGATCGAAGCGTCCGAGGTGGTGAATTCCGAACTGATGCGGCGGCTGTCCGAGCAGCGGGTGACGTTGCGGGCGCAGCTCGCCGAACAGTCGTCCACGCTGCTCGGCAATCACCCGCGGATCAAGGAGCTGAAGGCGCAGCTTGGCGACCTCGACAACCAAATTCGCGACGAAGCGGCCAAGATCTCGCGCTCGCTCGAAAGCGATGCGCGGATCGCCAGTGGCCGGGTCGACGGCCTGACGGCGAGCCTCGATCAGCTCAAGAAGCAGGCGACCTCGACCAACGGTCAGGACGTCCAGCTCCGCGCGCTCGAGCGCGAAGCCAAGGCCCAGCGCGATCTGCTCGAGACCTATCTTGGGAAATATCGCGAGGCCAGCACCCGCGAGAGCATTGATACGGCGCCGACAGAGGGCCGCATCATCTCGCGCGCCGTCGTCTCGAACACGCCGGCCTATCCAAAGAAGCTGCCGATCGTGCTGATCGCGACGATCGCGACGCTGCTGCTCTCGTCGGGCGTCGTCGTCACCGGCGAGCTGCTGCGCCAGACCGCGCCGCGCGCGGTGGCTGCGTTCACGCCGGCGCAAACGCGGGCGCCGGTGCGCCAAGACCCGATAGTCGAGCCGGTGGTCCAGCCGGCGGTTCAGCCGGCGGTCGAACCGATGGTGGACCCGGTCGTGGATGACGCCACGCCGCTTCAGCCCGAGATGGCGGCCGATGCCGACGTTACCGAATTCGCCGAGATCGAGCGTCTCGCTGACAGCCTGCGCGCTGCGGGACCAGCGGCCAAGAAGGTCACGGTGCTCGGCACCGCAGCCGGTGAAGCCATCACGCTGTCGACGCTGACGCTGGCCCGGCACCTGGCGCGCGATGCGCGCGTCGTTGTGGTCGATCTCGCGGCGTCCTCGCCGACCATTGCCGCGGTGTCCGTCGATGCTTCGGCTCCCGGCATTGCCGAGCTGATGCAGGGCGAGGCGTCCTTTGCGCAAGTCATCACCCGGGACAGGCTCTCGCGGCTGCACCTGGTCATGGCCGGCCGTCCCGGCTTCGATCGCAGCCTGCTGCAATCGCCGCGGGTGACGCTCGCGATCGACGCGTTGCTCCGCGCCTACGACCACGTGCTGCTGGATGCCGGCAGCGCCTCGGATCTTCCGGCGGAGCTGTTGACGGCGAATGCCCGCGCCGTCGTGGTGCCCGATGCGTCGATGGCCGCGGATGCACGCGCGCTGATGTGCGAGCAGCTGAGGGCCGTCGGCTTCAGCGAGGTGACCATGCTGAGCAGGCCGGTGCAGCCGTCGAATGCGGCGGAACCGCCGCGCGTCGTGGCGGCGTGATCTCTCTTACCCTCTCCCCTTGTGGGAGAGGGTGGCTCGCCGCATAGCGGCGAGACGGGTGAGGGTATCTCTCCGCGAGTCCCATTCGCATGAGTGCACGCGGATAAATACCCCTCATCCGGCGCTTCGCGCCACCTTCTCCCACAAGGGGAGAAGGGAAGAGCGTCGCAAGTGGATAGAGAGAGCTAAAGAGCTTGTAGGGCTACCCGAACGCCTGTCGCAGCCGGCGCGCCAGGTCGAACAGCATCTGGTTCTGCTTCACCAGCCGTTTGCCGTGGCTCAGCGAGGACATCGCCATCGCCGCGAGTTTTCCGCGCGCGGTCAGGGGCACGAAGCTGTCGAAAATGTCGTCGTCGTCCTTGCAGAACATGCGCTTGTAATCGTCGGAGCCGATGCCGAGGTCGAGCGAGCGGTAGCCGCCTTCGGCATAGCGGTCGATGATGTAGCGCATCAGGATCAGCCCGGGGCTGTAGCGGGCGTGCTCGGACATCGTGTAGGTGTTGAACATCATCGAGAAGCGCTGGCCGTCGGCGACGCCGGCGAAGATCGCGATGACCTCGTCGTCGCATTCGAGCGCATGGATGTCGATGACGCGGCCTTCGCCGCGCGGCGCAAGGCACGCGCTGCGGATAAACGCTTCGACGCCAGGCTCGGCAAAGACGTTGGGCAGTTTCTGTTCGGCCATCCGCGCCGGCTTGACGCGGAAGAACCAGTCGAGCAGGCGGGTGACGTCCGCATCCGTCGTGGCAAGGTGATAGCGATAGCCGGCAAGCGCCTGGAGCTTCTTCTCCTTGCTCTTGAGGCGGCGGCGGAAGGAGTTGCTGATCCGCGATGTGGGCGGCCCGCCCGGCTCCATCGCCAGAAGCGGGCAGCCGTTGATCGCACTCTGCCGCGGCAGTAGCGCGAACGGGTTGTTCTGGTCGTGCCAGCGCAGCGGCTGCTGCGTCAGCGAGAGCACGTCGGCATGCTCGCGCAGCGGCGCAATCAGCGCGTCGAGATCGGCGATGGTGGTCTGTGCCGCGAACCCGGCGTTCCACAGACCCATGTTGAAGGTGGTGTGCTTGCCGCCCATGAAGCAGGCGGTGCGGACGCCGTGAGCCTGGCGCAGCGAGAGCGGCAGCAGCAGGAGCGGCTGGCGCTCGGCGTCGCGGGCAATGACGATGAAGGGCTGAGCGCCTTCATGATTGCCGACGAGCCGTTGCCACGGGCTGAGCAGATCGAAGCGCTGATATGGCGTGAAGAGGTGGCCGCTCTCCTCGAACGCGCGCCAGACCGCCTCGGCCTCGGCCAGATCGGTGACGATATCGACATGCGCGATACGGTTCGGTTTCGACCGCGCTGGCGATTCTGCCGTCCGGCTTTGCATCGCCGCAGCCATGGTCATTCGCGAAACCTGTCGAGAAACGAAAATATGCGTAATTCGGCCTGTGGCCGACCTTTGCAAAGAAATGTCAACAAAGGGTAATGACAATAGGGCGAACGCGAAGGTGGGATATTGGCATCCGACGACAGATGGCTGGAGCGGTTGCGGCTCGAACTGGCCTGGTTCACCGGCCAGGCCGTGCTGCGCAGCCGCGGTGCCGGCGCCATCCTGCGTTTTCAACGCGTGCGGCCAAAGCGGCGCGGCGCGTTCCAGCCACTGCGTGAAGGCGAGATCAGTCCGCAATTTCTCGACCGCGCGATCCGCGCGCTGAAGCAGTGGCAGTATGAATTCCTCGGCATGGACGAGGTTTGCCGGCGCGCGGTCACGCTGCCGGATCAGCGGCGCTTCGTGGCGCTCACTTTCGACGGTGCGAACAAGGACCTGATCAGCTTTGCCTATCCGGTGCTTGCGCGTCACGCCGTGCCCTTCACGGTCTACGTGCCCACCGCGTTTCCCGACGGAGTCGGGGAGGCCTGGTGGCTCGGGCTCGAGCAGGTGATCGCGCGCGAGAGCCGCATCAGCCTGATGATGGGCGAGAAGGAGCAGCGCTTCACCGTCACCGGCAATGCCGAGAAGCAGGCGCTGTTCTCGCATCTCGAGGGCTGGCTGCGTTCGCTGCCGCCGGCGGAGCTGTCGGCCGCGATCGCCGATCTCTGCACGCGCTACCGGGTCGATCTCGCCGCGCTCTCGCGCGAAGCGTCGATGGATTGGGAGGATCTGGCAAGGCTGGCCGCCGATCCGCTCGTCACGATCGGCAGTGCGACCGTGAACTATCCCGTTCTCGCCAACATGAAAGATGCCGCCGCGCTGCGCGAGATGACGATGGGCAAGGCGGTGGCGGAATCGGCCTTCGATCGCGAGATCAGGCATCTGGCCTTTCCGTTCGGCGATCGCTCTTCGTTCCGGCGCAGCCACGTCGTCATGGCAGAGGAGGCCGGCTTCGCCAGCGCTGTCTCGACGATCCCGGGCATCGTGGATGCGGAGGGGCGCACCAATCTGCGGGCGCTGCCGCGGATTTCGTGGGACGGCCGGGTCCGCTCGCTGCGCATGCTGCGCGTGCTGGTGTCGGGTGTTGCCTTTGCGCCGGTGAAACCGACGGGCAGCGCTACGAACTAGATTTGGCGCGGTCGGGCCGCTGCATCCAGCTCACGATCGGCATCGCCGGCAGCACCCAGCCCATCCCGACCACCACGTAATAGATCGCCTGCCGCCAGCCGGATTCGGCGATCCAGGGCATCTGCGCCAGCGCCATGCCGAGCAGGGCCCAGACGGTGGCCAGCACCAGGAGCAGGATGGCACCGAGGAACTTGCGAGTGCGGATCGTCATGGCGGAATACTGCGGCTTTCGCGTAACTTGCGCGGCGGGAGCGGGGGACTATAAGGGGCACGCAGTCCGGTTCAAGCCCTGGTTTTGTTCTGAGATGACAATGATTTCCGCCCCGTCCGAGCCGCATCGCGCCGTGCGCTGGTGGCTGCTCTCCGTGGCCGCGCTGATTGCGCTGATGGTGCTGGTCGGCGGTGCGACGCGGCTGACGGAATCCGGCCTCTCGATCGTCGAATGGAAGCCGGTCACGGGCAGCGTTCCGCCGCTCTCGGAGACCCAGTGGACTGAGGCGTTCGAGGCCTACAAGAAGATCCCTCAATATCGCGAGCTCAATGCGGGCATGAGCCTGTCGGAGTTCAAGGAGATTTTCTGGTGGGAATGGAGCCACCGATTTCTCGGCCGATTCATCGGCGTGGCCTATCTCCTGCCGTTCCTGTTCTTCCTGTGGCGCGGCGGCCTGTCGGGTGAGTTGAAGCGGCGGCTGTGGCTGCTGTTCGCGCTCGGCGGTCTCCAGGGCGCTGTCGGCTGGTGGATGGTGGCCTCGGGCCTGACGGAACGCGTCGAGGTCTCGCAATATCGGTTGGCGACGCATCTGGTGCTGGCGCTCCTGATCTTCGCCGGCATCGTCTGGACGGTGCGGCGGCTCGCCGGGCGCTCGCAGGTCATTGCGCCCGCGCGGCTGCGGTTCACCAGCGTGCTGCTGCTCGTCGTGACCTTCGTCCAGATCTATTTCGGCGCGCTGGTCGCGGGCCTGCGTGCCGGGCGCGCCTACAACACCTGGCCGCAGATCGACGGTGCGTTCATTCCGTCGGCGGACCGGCTGTGGTTCGAGACGCCGTGGTGGCGCAACATGTTCGACAACGTGCTGACCGTGCAGTTCGAGCACCGCATGACGGCTTATGCGCTTTTCGTGCTGGCGGCGCTGCATGCGTTCGATGCTGTGCGTTCGCGTGCGGGGGCCGCGGTAAGCGGCGCGCTGTTGGTGCTAGGCGCGGTGAGCCTGCAGGCTGTGCTCGGCATCCTCACGCTGCTCAACCAGGTGCCGATTGATCTCGCGCTGGCGCATCAGGCGGTCGCGATCGTGGTGCTGGCGCTTGCGGTGATGCAGACGGAGCGGCTGGCTGCGCGGCAGCCGGCGGAAGCGCAGACGCGCGCGGTTCCGGTGAGCCAGCCCGGCTGATCAGCAATAGCCGTAGATGCCGCAGGCGTAGGGCAGTCGCCAGAAATAACCGACCTGCGGTCCGCCGTAATACGGGCCCTGATAGTCGTAGTCCCAGGGGCGGCCGTAATAGCCCGGCAGCGTGTTCGATCCCGGCAGCAGCGGTGTGCCCGGCAGGTTGCGGATGTAGCTGCCAATGCCATAGGCCGGCGAGATCAGCGCATCCGGATCGGTCTCGACATAGACTTGTGGCGGCTCCTGCGGCGGCGCAGCGGCCCGCCGCTTCGGCGTGGCCGGAAGGTCGGCGGCAACCGCAGCTGAGACCGTCAGCATCGCCGCAAGGGCAGGCACCATCCAGCGCAGCATCGTCGGCTCCGAATCAAGGGGTGATCCAGAGACGATGTATGCGGCAGATATGGTTAATGACTGTTAATTGCGGCCGCCCAAACAGCTGCTGTCATTCCGGGGCGGTCCGGCAGGACCGAACCCGGAATCTAGAGCTGACCAGACAATATCGAGGTTCCCCGGTGCGCAATTGCGCACCTGAGGTTCGGTGCTTCGCACCGCCCCGGAACGACGGGAAACTACGCCCCCAGCGCCTGTTCCAGGTCGGCGATCAGATCTTCCTTGTCCTCGATGCCGATTGAGAGCCGGACAACGTCGGGGCCGGCGCCGGACTTGACCTTCGCGGCGTCGTCGAGCTGGCTGTGCGTGGTCGAGGCCGGGTGGATCACCAGCGAGCGGGTGTCGCCGACATTGGCCAGATGCGAGAACAGCTGCAGTTTCGACACCAGGCTGACGCCGGCGTCATAGCCGCCCTTGAGGCTGAAGGTGAACACGGCGCCTGCGCCCTTCGGGGCGTATTTCCGCGCAAGCTGGTTGTACTTGTCGCTCGGCAGGCCCGCATAGCTCACCGAGGCCACCGCCGGATGGCCGGCGAGGAATTCGGCGATCGCTTTCGCGTTGTCGCAGTGCTTCTGCATGCGCAGTGGCAGCGTCTCGATGCCGGTGAGGATCATGAAGGCGTTGAACGGCGACAGCGCCGGTCCGAGGTCGCGCAGGCCCAGCACGCGGCAGGCGATCGCGAAGGCGAAATTGCCAAAGGTCTCCTGCAGGCGGATGCCGTGATATTCGGGCCGCGGCTCCGAGAGCATCGGGTATTTGCCGCCGGTGGACCAGTCGAAGGTGCCGGCATCGACGATGATGCCGCCGAGCGAATTGCCGTGGCCGCCCAGGAATTTCGTCAGCGAGTGCACGACGATGTCGGCGCCATGATCGATCGGGCGGATCAGATAGGGCGAGGCCAGCGTGTTGTCGACGATCAGCGGCACGCCCGCCTTGCGCGCGACCGTCGAGATCGCCTCGATGTCGGTGATGCTGCCGCCGGGATTGGCGATCGACTCGATGAAGATGGCCTTCGTGCGCGGCGTCACCGCGCGCTCGAAGCTTGCGATGTCGTCGGGATCGGCCCACACCACGTTCCAGCCAAAGCTCTTGAACGCATGCGTGAACTGGTTGATCGAGCCGCCGTAGAGCTTGCGCGCGGCGATGAACTCGTCGCCGGGCTGGAGCAATTGCTGCAATATCACGACCTGCGCGGCGTGGCCCGAGGCGACCGCAAGCGCGGCGGTGCCACCTTCGAGCGCGGCAACGCGCTCTTCAAGCACGGCGTTGGTGGGATTGCCGATGCGGGTATAGATGTTGCCGAACGCCTGCAGGCCGAACAGCGAGGCGGCGTGGTCGGCGTCGTTGAAGACGAAAGACGTGGTTTGATAAATCGGAGTCGCGCGCGCACCGGTGGTGGGATCGGGCTGTGCACCGGCATGCACGGCGAGGGTTGAAAATCCCGGAAGGCGATCGCTCATTGAGGCGTCCTGTTCTCGTTTGTCTGAAATCGCGCGGCATGCTGATCGGCGCCGCGCCCGCCGTCAAGGCGCCGCGTCACATCGGAACGATCGTGCTGCGCATTGTCGCGTCGGCGAAATGAATCCTTCGCGATTGCGTCAGCTTTGCTCGGTCTTGTTTTTGGCAGCGCGGTCGGAGGCCGCGGTGTCGCCGCCGCCGACACTCATCCGATTGAGGGATAGACGCATGCCTTGCGTCGGCGCCGGCGGGCGCTTGGAGCTCAAGGTGCGCGAATTGACGCCCATCCAGGAGATCTCGGACGACAGGCGGCCATATTCGATCTTGGGGCAGCGGTTCATGACGACCTTGATACCGACCGATTCCGCTTTCGCCGCCGCCGCGTCATCGCGGGCGCCAAGCTGCATCCAGATCACCTTCGGCAGCGGATCGAGCGTCAGGGCTTCCTCGACCACCGGCATGATGTGGCTGGAATTGCGAAAGATGTCGATCATGTCGATGGGATGACCGATGTCGGAGAGCGAGGCCACAAACGGCTTTCCGAGCAGGTCCTTGCCGACATGGCCGGGATTGACCGGGATCATGTCATAGCCGCGCTGCGCCAGATATTTGAACGCAAAATAGCTCGGCCGCACATTGACGGGCGAGGCGCCGACCATTGCGATCGACTTCACGCTGTTGAGGATGCCGCGGATGTAATTGTCGGGATAGGCGTCGTGGTTCATCGTTTTCTTTCGTTCGTCATTCCGGGGCGATGCGTAGCATCGAACCCGGAATCTCGAGATTCCGGGTTCGGCTCTGCGAGCCGCCCCGGAATGACGGTGTCATAAATACAATCTACTCATCCCGTCATTACTCGTCCCGCCATGTCGGCGTGCGCTTCTCGATGAAGGCGCCGATGCCTTCCTCGGCGTCGCGCGCCATCATGTTCTCGGTCATCACCTCTGCCGCATAGCGATAGGCGTCCGCAAGGCTCATCTCGGCCTGGCGGTAGAAGGCCTCCTTGCCGAGCTTGACGGTGTAGGCCGACTTCAGCGCGACCTTTTCGGCCAGCGCGATCGCGGCGGCGCGCTCGGTGCCCGCTGCAACCACGTGATTGACGAGCCCGATCTCGCGGGCGCGCGCGGCCGGAATCGGCTCGCCCGTCAGCAGCATTTCCATCGCCTGCTTGCGCGGCACGTTGCGCGACAACGCCACCATCGGTGTCGAGCAGAACAGGCCGATGTCGACGCCGGGCGTCGCGAAGCTCGCCGCTTCCGACGCGATCGCGAGATCGCAGCTTGCCACGATCTGGCAGCCGGCCGCGGTCGCGATGCCCTGGACGGAGGCGACCACGGGCTTCGGCAGGCGCACGATCGCCTGCATCATCGCGCTGCAGGCGGTCATCATCTCGGCGAAGAAGGCGCGGCCGCGATCCGGGTCGGTGCGGCGCGCGGTCAGTTCCTTCATGTCGTGGCCGGCGGAGAAGGCAGGGCCGTTGGCGGCGATCACGACGCCGCGGACCGCCTTGTCGTCGCGGATCGCATCGAGCTCGGCATGCAGGCCTGCGATCATCGCCTCAGACAGGCTGTTGCGCGCGGCCGGTCGGTTCAGCGTCAGGACCGCGATACTGCCGACGGTCTCGCGCAGCAGGTTCGGCGGTTGCGGGGAGGGGGCGCGGGCGGCCTGGGCGGACATCGAAGCGTTTCCGGTTGAATTATTGCAATTGGATGACCCAGATAACTTAATGTAACAGGGGACGTGAAGCGAGGGTGAGGCGAAGCATGGCGTTAGCGAAAATGAGCGTGGCGGAGGTCGAGCAGTTTCTCCGTGACGAGTTTCCCCAGGCCTTCAGCGGCGACGACATCACGATCGAGAGCGCGGACGGGCAGACCTGCCTTTTGCGCCAGCGCTACAGCGAAAGGATGCTGCGGCCGGGTGGAACCGTGTCCGGCCCGACGCTGATGGCGCTCGCCGATTTCGCGATGTACGTGGTGCTTCTGTCCGCGATCGGGCCGATCGGGCTCGCAGTCACCACCAATCTCAACATCAACTTCCTGCGCAAGGGCCAGCCCGGGCAGGACGTGCTGGCGGAGGCCCGGCTTCTCAAGCTCGGCAAACGCCTGGCGGTCGGGGAGGTGAAGCTGCTGTCCGGCACCTCGCCCGATCCGATCGCCCATGTCACCTCGACCTATTCCATTCCAAATGCTTGAACTTTCGGCGGGTATCTTAATACCATATTTTTAAGCATTTGATTTTGCTTATCTAAATTCCGTCTTCGGGCATTGACCGTTGCGCGTCTCTTCTCTAGAAAACCGCGCAGTCCGGTGCGGTGTTCGCGCCGATGCTCCCCGTCCACGGAAACTCTGACATGAAAACCTTTTCGGCAAAGCCGGCTGAGGTGACGAAGAAGTGGGTGTTGATCGACGCCAAGGGTCTGGTCGTCGGCCGTCTCGCCACCATCGTCGCCATGCGCCTGCGCGGCAAGCACCTCCCGACCTACACCCCGCACGTTGATTGCGGCGACAACGTCATCATCATCAACGCGCAGCATGCGGTCCTCACCGGCCGCAAGCGCGAGCAGAAGACCTACTACAAGCACACCGGTTACGTCGGCCACGTCAAGGAGCGCACCGCGCGCCAGATCCTCGAGGGCAAGCATCCTGAGCGCGTGCTCGAGAAGGCCGTCGAGCGCATGATCCCCCGTGGTCCGCTCGGTCGCGTGCAGATGGGCAACCTCCGTGTCTACGGTGGCGCCGATCATCCGCACGAGGCCCAGACGCCCGAGAAGATCGATATCGCCAAGTTGAACCGCAAGAACACGAGGGCCGCATAATCATGGCCGAATCCATCCAGTCGCTCGACCAGCTCTCGCAGCTCAAGACGGCGGCGGCGCCCGACGCGCCCAAGCACGAGAAGAAGGTCGACAAGTTCAACCGCGCCTATGCCACCGGCAAGCGCAAGGACGCGGTCGCCCGTGTCTGGATCAAGCCGGGCGCCGGCAAGGTCACCGTCAATTCGCGCGAGGTCGAGGTCTATTTCGCCCGTCCCGTGCTGCGCATGATGATCGAGCAGCCGTTCTCGGTGGCCGCTCGTTCCGGCCAGTACGACGTGATCTGCACCGTCGCCGGCGGCGGTCTGTCCGGCCAGGCCGGCGCGGTCCGTCACGGCATCTCCAAGGCGCTCACCTATTTCGAGCCGGAGCTGCGCACGGTCCTCAAGAAGGGCGGCTTCCTCACCCGCGACTCCCGCGTGGTCGAGCGCAAGAAGTACGGCAAGGCCAAGGCCCGCCGGTCCTTCCAGTTCTCGAAGCGTTAATCGCTTCGGTCACATTCGCTGCGAAAGCGGCTTCAATGAGATGCAAAAGGGCGCTGATTTCAGCGCCCTTTTTGTTGTTCGTTTGTATGCAAATTGATGGCGTGTTTCAGGAAAACTTGGCCTCGCGTGAAAACCTGAATGGAACCCGCGGGACATAGCGTCGCATCTGGAAGGGCGCGCAAGTCGGCTGGGCCGATCGCGTAACTGCTATGTTTTCAAGGGGGCCGACATGATGTCGCTCGATAGCATCACGCTCTATTTGGTTGCCACCATGGTTGCCGCACTGCTCGGCGCCATGATGGTGTTTTTCGGCAAGCAGGAAAACAGTCCTGCACTGAAATGGTGGGGCACCGCGTATCTGCTGGGTGCGGCTTCGGTCGCGCTGTGGACTGCGGCCGGCGACAAGCTCGGCCCGCATCTTTACCTTGCGCTGAACGCGGTCGGCTTCGTGGCCTGCGGCATGGTGTGGAATGCGGCGCGCGTCTTCCACGGCCGCAAGCCGAACTGGCCGGGTCTCCTCGTCGGCGCGCTCGCCTGGGCCGCTGCCGCCTCGCTGCTCGATCCCGCAGCGTCGATGCTGCGCATGATCGTCGGCGCCGGCATCGTCTCGGTCTATGCCGCGCTGACCGCGAGCGAGCTCTGGGTCGAGCGTCGCAAGAGCCTGCAACGGCGCTGGCCGGCCTTCGTGGTGCCGGTGATGCACGGCTGCGTGTTGATGCTGCCGATCCTGCTCGGCAGCTTCCTGCGTCCCAACGATGCCGGCTTCTCCGGCAGCATCTGGGTCACGGTGTTCGCCGTCGAGCTGATCCTGTATGCCGTCGGCACCGTGTTCGTGATCTTCATGCTGGTGTCCGAGCGCACGGTGACTGCGCACCGGACCGCCGCGTCCACCGATCCGCTGACCGGCATGCTCAACCGCCGCGGCTTCTCGGAAGCCTGCGGACGCGTGATCGAGCGCGAGGCCAAGGCCGGGCGTCCCGTGACCGTGATGATCTTCGACATCGACCACTTCAAGTCGATCAACGACCGCTTCGGCCATCCCGCCGGTGACGAGATGCTGAAGCTCTTCTCCACCGTCGTCGTCAGCAACCTGCGCATGACCGACATGTCGGGCCGTATCGGCGGCGAGGAATTTGCGGCGCTGCTGCCGTGCTCGCTGGAGGAGGGGGTGCTGGTTGCCGAACGCGTGCGCGAAGCGTTCGAGACCTCCGGCATCGTGGTCGATGAAGGTCCGGTCGACACCACCGTCAGCATCGGCGTTGCCGGTGGTCCCGCCGGCACCGAGCTCGAGGTGTTGCTGGCCTCGGCCGATACCGCGCTCTACCAGGCCAAGCGCGGCGGCCGTAACCGCGTCGAGGCGGCCGAGGAGCTGCCGCTGTCGCTGGAGAACTGGCGCCGCCAGAGCGCCGCGCGGGTCGGCGCGACGCCGGCGCGTCCGGCCACCGCCTGAGCCATCGGAAGCCTCGCGGTAATGCTCTGTTTACCATTCGATCCCTACCATCGCGGTCATGGAATCGATCCGTCGACAGAATCCGCAGGCTGCCCTGATGTCGCTTGAAGCCGCTGCCGCCTCGGCACGCGGCGGCTTCGCCTGCCTGTTCTCGACTGCAGACGAATACGAGCGCGCGCTGATCACCGAGCGCCGCGCCCAGGGGCGCTATGCGCAGGGCCGCAACTACTGGCCGCTCGCGCTGTTCATCGGTTGCGCGCTGATCGTCGCCGGCACAGCGCTGCTGTTCGCCTGAGAGCGACCGCATTTTTGACCGGTCAGGGCGCCGTTTCGGCGCCTTTTTCTTTGTCCGCGGCTGCGCTAGACACGCCCATCGAGCAAAAAAGGTGGAAACCGATGATCACCGAGATCGCGCAAATCGACGTCAAGCCGGGCAGCGAGAAGGACTTTGAGGCCGCCGTCGCCAAGGCCAAGGCCGCTTTCGGCCGCTCCAAGGGCTTTCATCGCTTCGAGCTGCACAAGTCGATCGAGAAACCGCAGCGCTACCGGCTGATGGTGAAATGGGAAACGCTGGAGAACCACACCGTCGATTTCCGCGGCTCGGAGAATTTCACCGAATGGCGCGGCCTCGTCGGCCAGTATTTTGCCTCGCCCCCCGAGGTCGAGCACACCGAGACCGTGCTGACGACCTGATCTGCTTCATGATGTATTACGCTGCCTCGGCCAGGGGCGGCGCCTCATACGTCTTGAAATGGTCGATCATGACCTTGGCGATGGCGACCAGTGGCAGCGCCAGCGCCAGGCCCCAGATGCCGAACACGACACCGAGCAGGATCTGGAACGCGAACAGCGTCGCCGGCGGGATGTCCAGCGCCTGGCGCTGCAGGATCGGCGTCAGCACATAGCTCTCCATGGCGTGCACGCCCATGAAGAGCAGGAAGGCCGACAGCGCCGCGACCCAGCCCGAGGCGAGGCTCGCCAGCACCACGACGACGCCGGCAATGATGGCGCCGACGGTCGGGATGAAGGCGAGCAGGCCCGCCTGGATCCCCAGGATGAACGAGCCGGGGATGCCGATGATGGCAAGCCCGATCCAGGTCACGAGGCCGACCGCGATCATCACGACGATCTGCGCGATCAGCCAGCGCTCCAGCGTTTCGCTGATGCGGTCGATGATGAGGGTGACGCGGCTGCGATGCTTCGCCGGCGCGAGGAACAGCAGGCCGTCGTGATAGACGCTTGGCTGGGCGGCGAAGGCGAGCCCCAGGAACAGCACGATGAAGATGTTGCCGACGGCGCTGATCGCGCCGAGCAGCACCTTGAAGGTCTGGCTGACGATCGCCCCGCCGCTCGAGGCGAGCGCGCCTGCGCCGCCCGGCAATCCGCCGTGCGGGGCCGGGCTCGGGACGGGCGCTGTGCTGTCCTCGCTGGAGGTGGCGGGCGATGCGTTGCCGAGATCGAACACGCTGGTGTCGATGCCGTGGTTCTCGAGGAAGGACCGGACATTGCTGATCTGCGACTTGATGGTCTTGCTCAGCACCGAGGCCTGCTCGGCGATGGTGGCGCCGCCGAGATAAGCGACGCCGGCGAGCAGCGCCGCAAGCACGATGCAGACGATCGCGAGCCGGATCGCATGGGGCAGATGCACACGCCTCCCGAGCGCGTTGGTCAGCGCATTGAGGCCGACGCCGAGCAGCATGCCGGTGAAGATCAGGAGAAGGGTGGCGGCAAAATACCAGGTGAAGACCAGCGCGGCCGTGAACAGCACGACGCCGATGCCGCCGACCGAGATAGCCCAGGCCAGATCGGTGCGCGTCCGGGGTCGTTCATCTCTCGAAATGCTCACATCGGGTCCTTTTCAGCGTGCCGCGAGCCGCACTCTTTCGACAAACGCGCTTCCAATCAAGGCCGCGTCAACGCGCTGGTTTGACGCTGCCGCGCGAACGGTGCAGAGCGATGAGAGAAAACAGGTGGGGGGCGCTTGAGTTTCATCAGCAAATGGGCCGGTCTGCTCGGGCTTCTGGCCGTGCTCGTGATCGGCGACCAGATCCGGATCAACCGCCCCGGCCATAAGTATCGCCTCACGGTCGAGGTGACGACGCCTGACGGGATCAGGACCGCATCGGGCATTCTGGCCGTCGTTCCCGACCGCAACTACAACCGGGGCGGCCGCACCACGATGCGCGGGGAGGCCGTGTTCGTCGACCTTGGTCAAGGCAAGAACCTGGTGGCATTGCTGGCGCATCAGCAGGGCGGCAAGCTCGACCTCGACGACATCAACTATGTCGCGCTCCGCGCCTATGGCGCCGCGCGGAGCAACCGCGTCTCGTTCAACGACATCAACCGGCAGACCGGCATTGTCCCGGTGCAGGGGGAGCTGATCCCCGTGCTCGTGAGCCTTGGCGATCCCAAGGATCCGGCGACAGCGCGCCTCGTCGCCGGAGATCATGCAGAGGCGGTTCTGGGCGACGGCTATGCCGTCCGCGGCCTTACCGCCGAGGTGGTACCCAACGGGTTCTGGCCGATCGATTTCGGGGGCGTGCTCGGCGAGCCCGTCACGCGCGGAATCGAGGCGAAACTGCCCTGGCTGGCCGCGCCGGGCGAGGCGGCGGCAACCGCGCTGAAGGCCGCCGGCCTGCCTGTCGGGGGCGCGATCGACGCCCGGGAGGCATTTGCGCGAAAATAGCATTGCCGTCCCGCGATCCCTTCTGTTGAATTTGTTCCATCCGGGGGGCATGTTTGGAGAATCTTCTTACGGGGGAGGTCGGAACGGGAGATGAGAAAGCCGGTCGTCGGCGTGATCGGGAACGCCCATCGCGTCGAAAATCGATTTCAGGTCCAGATGGTCGGCGAGCGAAATTTGCGCGCCGTGGCCGAGGTCTCGGGCGGCTTGCCGATGATGTTTGCGGGAGCACCCGACATCACCGATATCGGTGCGCTTCTCGACCTGGTCGACGGGATCGTGCTCACCGGCGCCCGCGCCAACGTCCATCCGACCCGCTTCAATGTCGACCCGTGTGAGCGGCACGAGCCCTACGACATCCACCGCGACGAGGTGGCGCTGGCGCTTTCGGTCGCCTGCGTCGCCCGCGGCATCCCGCTGTTCGGCATCTGCCGCGGCCTGCAGGAGATGAACGTCGCCTTCGGCGGCTCGCTGCATCCCGAGATCCGTGAAATCCCCGGCCGCATGAACCATCGGATGCCCCGGCTCGAGAACGGCGAGATCCATCCCGATCCGACCGTGGTGTTCGCCGACCGTCACGATGTGGACCTGACGCCGGGCGGGGCGTTCGCGACGCTGCTCGGCTGCGAGAAGATCAGGGTCAATTCGCTGCACGGCCAGGGCATCCTCGATCCCGGCAAGCGCGTGCTGATCGAGGGCATTGCCGAGGACGGCACCATCGAGGCGATCCGCATCGCGGAAGCCCCGACCTTCGCGCTCGGCGTGCAATGGCACGCCGAATACGACCCGCAGCGCAATCCGATCAACCGCAAGCTGTTCGAGGCGTTTGGCGAAGCCATGGTGGCGAAGCAGAAGGCGGCGGCGTAGGGGGCTGCAAGCTCGGTCATTTTAGGCACACTCCGGCCACATCGTCATTGCGAGCGCAGCGATGCAATCCAGAGTCTTTCCGCGGAGACGGTCTGGATTGCATCGCTGCGCACGCAATGACGAGGAGGCGGCACGGTCGCGCTTTCGAGTTGTGCCGGATCAGCCGCGCGCGGTACCTTCCAGCTTATTTTCGAGATTGGAATTGCACACGATGATCCGCGCCTCGGCCGCCACATTCCTTGTCCTTTTCGCATCCCCCGCACTCGCCCAGACCGCGCCGCCCCAGGAAGGGCCGATCACCTGCGCTTCACCCGTGGCGCCTGACGACACCGAACGAAGCCTGAAGCAGCGCTTCGGCAAAGACGCCGTGGTGCAGGGCCTGCCGGGCGCCGAGGGCGAGCAATACAAGGGTATCGTGCTGTTTCCGAAAGCGAGAGACCGCCGCATCGAGGTCGCCTTCACCGACGACAAGGGCAAACGCGCCTCCGGCTTGACCTTGCGCGACGCTGGCAAGCCCAGTCTCTGGAACGTCAATGGAGTCACGATCGGATCGAGCCTGGCCGACGTGCAGAAAGCCAACGGCAAGCCGTTCCTCGTCAGCGGCTTTGAGTGGGATTACGGCGGCTTCGTTACCGACTGGAAAGGCGGCGCGCTCAGCCGTCCGCTGGATGGCGGCTGCATCGTCACGATCCGCTTCGGCAAGAAAGCGAGTGCGCCCAAATCGTTGTCGGGTGACGGCGTGAAGGCGGCCTCCGACAGTGCGGCGTTGGTGAAGTTTGCGCCGGTGGTGACGGAGATCGGGGTGAACTTTCCCGACAAGTGACGATGCGCATCGTTGCGTAAGGCGGATTAGCCGAAGGCGTAATCCGCCATCTTGATGTGGCTAGGCGGCTTCAATGCCAAACTATCGCCGTGCATTTGTTCCGGGTGGTTGCTGGTTCTTCACGGTCAATCTGCTCGACCGGAAGCAGAGGCTGCTCGTCGAGCACATCGCGGCGCTGCGCGCGGCCGTTGCAGAGACACGCCGGGATTATCCTTTGACGATCGATGCGTTTGTCGTTCTTCCGAACCACCTCCTCGCAGTCTGGACGCTTCCGGACGGCGACGCTGATTTTTCCGTGCGATGGAGACTGATCAAGACGCGCTTCGCGAAGACCTTGCCGAAGACCGAGCCTTTAACTGCGGTGCAGATCGCGGGACATGAGCGTGGCGTATGGCAGAATCGATTCTGGGAGCATCTCATCCGCGATGAGACCGACTACGCGCGCCATGTCGAGTATTGCTACATCAATCCCGTGAAACATGGGTATGTGAGCCGCGTGCTGGATTGGCCGCATTCGTCATTCCACCGAGACGTACAGGCCGGATTGTTTCCCGGTGATTGGGCGGGAGATAGCAGCGCGGACGGTGAATTTGGCGAACGCGCGTGATCGTCGCTGGCAGTCGGCGGATTACGCCTTCGGCTAATCCGCCCTACGACGACTTCGCTCGTGACGGGAAGGCTGCCGAGGACTGCGCCACGTATTCAAGGTGCACTCCAAAATCTGGGCGAGATAAACGAATCAGTAGGAATTGGCCCGCGCCAATTTTTGCGGCTCTGATTTGTTCTTCGAGAACGAAGTGGAGTCAGATGCAGAACGAAAGCTGACGGCTTCGAGGTGCCTCACGCCGCCCGCTCCATCCGTCGCGCGCGATAGGCCCGCGGCGCATCACGGTCCGTTTCGCATTCTGCTGAGCGAGCAGGCGCGCTCCCGGCGCGAAAGCGCCGGGAGCGGCACCCTCACTTCGCGAGCGCTGCCTTTTCGATGACTTCAGCGACTTGCTTCGCATGAACGACGAGCGAGGCATGGCTGCCGGCGACTTCCGTTGTCTGAGCCTTGATCCTGGCTGCGAACGACTTCTGGGCCTCGGGCGCGAGGACTTTGTCCTTCGTGCTGATGACATAGAACGTCGGCTTGTCACGCCAGGCCGCAATGGTTACGGGGGCCTCGAACGCGACGTGATTCAGCGGAAGCTGCGAGTGAGCCAGGTGCTCGGCGATCTCCGGAGGAAGGTCCGCCGCGACAGCCGACGGAAACACCTTGGGATCGATGTACAGATTGCCCCTCGCGTCGGGATGGATCGCGTTGCCGCCTTCGGTCGGCGGGCCGGCCTTTGCCAGCGCCGCCAAGGATTCACCGACCTCCGGTGCAAAGGCGGAAACATAAACCAGTGCCGAAACCTTGGGATCGTTGCCGGCTTGCGTGATCATCACGCCGCCCCATGAGTGGCCGACCAGAACGGTCCTGCCGTCCTGCTTCGCGAGCGCTTGCTTGGTGGCATCAACATCAGCAGCAAGGGAGGTGAGCGGATTTTCGACGAGCGTGACGTTGTAGCCTTTCTTTGTGAGAATATCGGCAACGGGCTGCCAGCTCGTCTGGTCCACGAAAGCGCCGTGCACGAGCACGATGTTGTGGGCTGCTCCCTTGGGCAGTTCGGCGGAACGGACGGAGCCGACCAATGTCGACCCGGCCAGGAGTACAGCGGCAGCTGAGAGGAGAATATTTCGCATTGAATGTTCCTGTAGGCATGTCGGACGAACCCAGTCCGGGGGGAGTGGACAGGCGTTTCCAGTGAGGTCGCGGTTCTTCCATCTGCGGTTGGCGAAATGGTTGCCGCACGTAACGTCGGCCCGCCGCGGCATGACCTATTGCGCAGACCTTCCGGACGATAGGGATCAATCGTCCGGATGTTGTGTCTGATCGTCCATCGGATTAGCTTGGGTGGCATGGATATCCTCACCCAGGTGCTCGATCGCGTGCGTCTCGGCGGGACGCTGCTTTTTCATTTCGAGCTTGGACATCCCTGGCATCTCGAGTTGCCGCAGCGTCCCTACGCCCTGTTTCACTATCTCAGCCAGGGCTCCGCGACCCTCGCGCTCGAACAGGGGCAGGAAATCCAGATGACCGAGGGCGATTTCGTCGTCATCACACGCGGAGAGCCGCATGTGTTTTATTCGGATCGCCGGACCAAGCCTTTGCGGATCATGGACATCGATCGATCGTCCCCGCGTCTTGGCGTCGTTCGTCATGGCAGCCGTGCAAAGCCGCTCTCGACCATGATCTGCGGCAATTTCACGGTGTCACGGCCGTTGTTTGGCAGCGTGCTGGAGCTACTTCCGCCCGTGCTCCTGTTGAAGCCGACGGCGGACGGTGGCTGGTTTGAAGCAATCCTGCGCCGCATGGTCAGCGAGTCCGCGCTCGAACGTCCTGGCCAAAGCGTCGCGCTTTCACGACTGACGGAAGTGCTCTTCGTCGAGGTGCTTCGGAGCTGGATCGCGTCTCTCAGTCCCGGACAAGGTGGCTGGCTCGGGGCCATATCCGACCCGCACATCGGACCGGCCCTCAAGCTGATTCACGAAAACCCGGAGCGGCCCTGGGCGCTGAGCGACCTCGGCCAACGCGTGGGACTCGGCCGCTCGGTATTTTCGGCGCGCTTTACCAAGCTCGTCGGCCAGTCCATGCATCGCTATGTGATCGAGCGCCGCATGGCGGAAGCGGCGTTCCTGCTGGAAACCAGCGATGAGCCCATTGCACGGATTGCCAGCCGGGTCGGTTACGAGACAGCAGCGGCATTTTCGAAGCTGTTCCATCGATGTCACGGCCTATCGCCTGGCAGGTACCGAGCCGCTCGACGCTCTGACAGTGGCGAAGGGAAAGCTCAGAAGGCACAAGTAGCCGATCGACTTTGACCAGCTGAAGTCGTGCCGCTTCTTGAGTCTGCAATTCGCGGGAGTTCGGCCGGCCTCACGCCGCCCGCTCCATCCGCCGCGCGCGATAGGCCTGCGGTGACATCAGGGTGAGCTTGCGGAAGGCCTTGCGGAAGCTGCTCTCGTCCTCGTAGCCGGCCGTGCGTGCGATGGTCTTGATCGGCTGCGTCGTCGTCTCCAGCAGCGTGCGCGCGTGCTCGACGCGGCGGCGCATGATGAAGGCTTGCGGCGGCTCGCGCGTGAGCTCCTGGAACTTCCGGTTCAGCGTGCGCTCGCTGAGGCCGAGCGCACCGGCGAGGCGCTTGACCGTCATCGGGCTCTTGCCGGTGCGGCGAACCAGCAGGTCGGCCCTGGTCAGCAGCGGGTCCTGCGAGAGCAGATAGCCGACGGGCATGAAGATCGATTGGCTGCGCTGCGCCGTGTCGATCACGACGTAGTCGGCGCAGAGTTTTGCGGTCTCCTTGCCCTCGACCGTCTCGATCAACTTGAGGAGGAGGTCGACCCACGACATCGGTCCGGCCGCGCAGACGATGCGGTCCGCCACGGTGATGACGGCGTCGGCGGCGAGGTCGATGCTGGGGTGACGCTGGCGCAGCTCGCTTTGCAGCCACCAGGTGATGGTGGCGCGGCGGTTGTCGAGCAGGCCGGCACCGGCGAGCAGGAACACGCCGCTGCAAAACGCGCCGATCAGCCGGCCGCCTGCGTGCTGTTGCCGGAGCCAGGCGCCGGCGCGAGCATATTGCGGTCGCAGCCGTTCCGCCGTGACGTGATCGACGAGGTTGCCGGGGACGATGATCGCGTCGAAGCGAGCGCGTTTGCCGATCGCACCGTCGACCGCGACCATCTGGCCGCCGCCGGCGCGCACCGCCTTGCCGTCCAGCGACAGCGTCTGCCAGGCGAAGCGCGTTTTCGCGCCGCTCTGCTGCATGACATGATTGGCGAGCGAGAGGATGTCGGCGATCCCCGCGATCGCCGAATGCATGCAACCTTCCAGCGCCAGAATTGCGAGCTTCATGAGACCTCCGGGCAGGGGCGGCCATCCTAGCCGATCGGCGCGCGGGCGCTATGGCGGAAATTGCCCGATCTCTGTCTTATCCGCCACTGCCGTCTCCGGCAGGTCCGGTTCAATCTCCGAACCGTCGTCACCCGACATGATTGGAGAGAGACATGCCTTACGTCACCATTTCCACCGTCCGCGGCATCCTGGATGCCACACAGAAGAAAGCGCTGCTCGAGCGCGTCACCGACCTCCTGGTCGAGGTCGAAGGGCAGGGCAATCCGGACTTCCGCCGCAACGTCTGGGTCAGGATCGAGGAGCAGGAGCCCTCGCACTGGTCGCTCGGCGGCATGCAGCCGACGAGCGAGATCATCGCGAGCACGTTCGGCGCGATCGGCGCGGATGGGGTGCGGGCCCCGCGGCCGTAGCAGCACAGGGGGCGCGGGCGGATCGGCCCAAGCAATGGTCCCAAGGGCATGGTCCGCCACCGCCACGTGCTCGACCGATCTGCGGGGCGATTTCCATTGCGTCGCACAATCGCGACGATGGCCTGCCCGCGCCCACATTGAGGTTCGACAGACGCGCACCATATGCACTGCAAGGGAGCCCTGCCGTGCAGACCATGAAGGCGGCCCTCGTTGCGGCGATTGGCGTCGTGGCTTTGATCTGCTGCCTCCTTCCCAGTTCAGCGGAGGAGAGCGGTCGTATTGCACTGGTTGTTTCGATCGACGGGGCCATTGGCCCTGCGTCGGCCAGCTACGTGAAGGAGGCCCTGGCCAAGGCAAGCGAACGGCGCGCCGAGGTCGTGCTTCTGAGAATGAACACCCCCGGCGGCCTCAATTCCAGCATGCGTGAGATCATCGCGGATGTGCTGGCCTCGCCCATCCCCGTCGTCGGTTACGTCGCGCCCTCCGGCGCCCACGCGGCGAGCGCGGGGACCTATATCCTTTATGCGACCCACATTGCTGCGATGGCGCCAGGCACCAATATCGGTGCCGCGACGCCGGTGCAGATTGGCGGGCCGCTGCCGGGCCTGCCGAGCGGCACACCCGACAAGGATAGCAAAGACAAGAAGGATGAGCCGAAGGACGCGATGACGGCGAAGGTGACGAACGATGCCGTCGCCTTCATCCGCAGCCTCGCCGAGCTGCGCAACCGCAATGCGGACTGGGCGGAGAAGGCGGTCCGTGAAGCTGCCACGCTGTCCGCCAACGGCGCGCTGGAGGCGCATGCCATCGATCTCGTCGCGCGCGACCAGGCTGAATTGCTGAGGCGGCTCGATGGCCGCGAGGTGGAAGTTGCAGGCGGCAGGACCCAGCGCCTCGCGACGAAGGATGCGGTCGTTGAAGCCGCCGACCCCGGAGCGATATCCCGCTTCCTGGCGGTGATCACCGATCCGAACGTGGCGTTCATTCTCCTGATGGTCGGCATCTACGGCCTGATCTTCGAGTTCATGTCGCCCGGTGCCGTCGCCCCGGGAGTCGTCGGCGCGATCTGCCTGCTGATCGGCCTTTATGCCCTCAATCTGCTGCCGATCAACTACGCCGGCCTTGCCCTGATGTTGATCGGTATCGTGCTTCTCACCGTCGAAGCCTTCAATCCGACCGTGGTGATCGGTCTCGGAGGGATCATCGCTTTCGTGCTGGGAGCGCTGATGCTGTTCAGGGTCGAGGCGCCCGGCTACCATTTGTCGTGGTGGGTGATCGGCATCACTGCGGCGGTGTTCATCGGCTTCGCGCTCGTCGTGCTTGGTTCGCTTCGGCGCGCCGCCAAGGCTCCTGAACGGGTTGGCGCGCAGGCCATGCGGGGCTTGCCCGCCGAGGTTCTCGACTGGAACGGGAGCGAAGGTCATGTCTTCGCCCATGGTGAGCGCTGGCAGGCGCGCGGCGCCGAAACGTTCAAGCCCGGAGAGACGGTCGAAATCGCCAACGTCGTCGACCTGACGCTGCTGATCCGGCGCGCACCAACAGGCGATGGAGGTACATCATGATGCTGGAATATCTGACCTATGCGGCGCTTGCGCTGCTTGTCGTCATGTTTCTGTCCCAGGCCATTCGAATCCTGCGCGAATACGAGCGTGGCGTCATCTTCACGCTCGGCCGCTTTACCGGCGTGAAGGGCCCGGGCCTCATCCTCCTCGTTCCGGTCGTGCAGCAACTCGTCAAGGTCGATCTACGGGTGATGGTGCAGGTCGTGCCGCCGCAGGACGTGATTTCGCGGGACAACGTGTCCGTCAAGGTCAACGCCGTTCTGTACTTCCGCATCGTCGACCCCGAACGGGCCATCATCAAGGTCGGCGACTACATGGCGGCCACCAGCCAGCTCGCCCAGACCACGTTGCGCTCGGTGCTCGGCAAGCACGAGCTCGACGAGATGCTGGCCGAACGCGACAGGTTGAACGCCGACATCCAGGAGATCCTCGACAAGCAGACCGACGTCTGGGGCATCAAGGTCACCGGCATAGAGATCAAGGACGTCGATATCAACGAAACCATGGTGCGCGCGATTGCCAAACAGGCCGAGGCCGAGCGCTTGCGGCGCGCCAAGGTGATCAATGCGATGGGCGAGCAGCAGGCCGCCGAAAAGCTCGTCGAAGCCGGCCGGATTCTCGCGCAGGAGCCTCAGGCGATGCAGCTGCGTTATTTCGCGGCTCTGCACGACATCGCCGGCGAGCGGTCGTCGACCGTCGTCTTTCCGCTACCGACGGGCTTGCTCGACCATTTCATGCCGCGGCGTGACAACCCCTAGCCATAAGCAGCGGGCCGACCCATCTTCGGCCTTAATGGGCGTATCGAATGTCGATCCCTACTTGAACGGGAGGACAATTCGATGATGACGCCTACCGCCAGTGCAGCCGGTCGCCGCCAAAGCTGGATTTCAATGCTCTCCATTCCCCTCTTCGTCCTCACAATTTTGACGTGCGGGGGCGCAGCCGCGCAGGCCGCGGAGCCGGGCAAGGACGCGGCGGCCGGCGGCCTGCCGCGCATTCTCGTGCTTGCGACGGGAGGCACTATCGCAGGCCAGGCCGATCCGCGCGCAACGGGGGCGTACAAGTCCGGCCAGATCACGGGCGAGCAGCTGATGCAGTCGGTGCCGGGCCTCGACAAGCTCGCCAAGATCAACGCCGAGCAGATTTCGTCGATCGGGTCGCAGGACATGAACGACAAGGTCTGGTTCGCACTGGCCCGCCGCATCCAGGATGCCTTCGACAAGAACGAGGCCGATGGAATCATCATCACCCATGGCACCGATACGCTCGAGGAGACCGCGTTCTTTCTCGACAATGTGGTCCGCGGCGACAAGCCGGTGGTGATCGTCGGTTCGATGCGTCCGGCCACGGCGGTCAGCGCCGACGGTCCCGGCAATCTCTACGAAGCGGTACAGGTGGCCGCCGATCCGCGCTCGCGCGGGCGGGGCGTCATGGCCGTGCTGAACGACAAGATTCAAGGCGCCCGCTCGGTCACCAAGACCAACACCACGAGCATCGAGACCTTCAGTTCCGCCAATGACGGGCCGGTGGGCTATGTCGACACCGCCGGCGGCATCCGCTTCATGGCGCAGGCTCCCGGCTTCAAGCGCGCGACCTATCGGCTTCCGGCCGGCGAGCAATTGCCGCGCGTCGCGATCGTCTACTCGCACGCCAACATGGACGCCGTTCCGATCGAGGACGCCATTTCCCACGGCGCAAAAGGCATCGTGCTGGCCGGCGTCGGCGACGGCAACACGTCGAAGTCGGCCCTCGATGCGCTCGAAGCGGCGGCCAAGAAGGGCATCATCGTCGTCCGCTCCTCGCGGGTTCGATCCGGCTTCGTGACCCGGAACGTCGAGGTCGACGACGACAAGAACGGCTTCGTCGTGTCCGAGGACCTCAATCCGCAGAAGGCGCGCGTCCTCACGCAATTGCTGATCGCGGGCGGCGTGACGGCGCCGGCCGAGCTGCAGAAGGCTTTTACGGCGACGTGGTGATCGGGCAGCCGGCAGGATGGGGAGAGCGCAGCCGGGTAGGATGGGTAGAGCGAAGCGAAACCCATCATGGTCGCCAAGTGTGAGATGATGGGTTTCGCAAGGGCTCTACCCATCCTACGACTCCCCAAATGAAAAGGCGCTCCCTTCGGAGCGCCTTTTGCCTGTTGCAGTGAGTTCGGGCCGCTTAACCCGAATAGTACATTTCGAACTCGACCGGGTGCGGGGTCATCTCGAAGCGGGCGACTTCGGTCATCTTCAGCTCGATGTAAGCGTCGATGAAGTCGTCGTCGAACACGCCGCCGTTCTTGAGGAAGCCGCGGTCCTTGTCGAGGTTTTCGAGCGCCTCGCGAAGCGAGCCGCACACCGTCGGGATCTGCTTCAGCTCTTCCTTCGGCAGGTCGTAGAGGTCCTTGTCCATCGCCGGACCCGGATCGATCTTGTTCTTGATGCCGTCGAGGCCGGCCATCAGCATCGCGGCGAAGCCGAGATAGGGATTGGCGAGCGGATCGGGGAAGCGCACCTCGACGCGCTTGGCCTTCGGCGAAGCGGTGTAGGGGATGCGGCACGAGGCCGAGCGGTTGCGCGCGGAGTAGGCGAGCAGCACGGGGGCCTCATAGCCCGGGACCAGACGCTTGTAGGAGTTGGTCGACGGGTTGGTGAAGGCGTTGATCGCCTTGGCGTGCTTGATGATGCCGCCGATGTAGTGGAGGCAGGTCTCCGACAGGTCGGCGTACTTGTTGCCGGCGAACACCGGCTTGCCGTCCTTCCAGATCGACTGGTGCACGTGCATGCCCGAGCCGTTGTCGCCATAGACCGGCTTCGGCATGAAGGTGGCGGTCTTGCCGTAGATGTGCGCGACCTGGTGGATGCAGTATTTGTAGATCTGCATGTGGTCGGCCATCAGCGTCAGCGTGTCGAACTTCATGCCGAGCTCGTGCTGGGCGGAAGCGACTTCGTGGTGATGCTTCTCGACCTTGACGCCCATCTTGGCCATGGCGCCGAGCATTTCCGAGCGCATGTCCTGCACGGAATCCTGCGGCGGCACCGGGAAGTAGCCGCCCTTGGTGCGGACGCGGTGGCCGAGATTGCCGCCTTCATATTCGGTGTCGGAGTTGGTCGGCAGCTCCGAGGAGTCGAGACGGAAGCCGGTGCTGTAGGGGTTGGCGGAGAAGCGCACGTCGTCGAACACGAAGAACTCGGCTTCGGGGCCGACGAACACGCTGTCGCCCACGCCCATCGACTTCACCATGGCTTCGGCCTTCTTGGCGATGCCGCGGGGGTCGCGGTTGTAGGGCTCGCCGGTGGTCGGCTCGAGCACGTCGCAGGTGATGACCATGGTGGTCTCGGCGAAGAACGGGTCGATCGTCGCGGTCACCGGATCCGGCATCAGGCACATGTCGGACTCGTTGATCGCCTTCCAGCCGGCAATCGAGGAGCCGTCGAACATCGTCCCTTCGGCGAAAATGTCGTCATCGATCATGCTGACGTCGAACGTGACGTGCTGCCACTTGCCGCGCGGATCGGTGAAGCGCAGGTCGACGTATTTGACGTCGTTGTCCTTGATCGATTTCAGGACGTCTTTGGCGGTCTTCATGCATACCCCTTTTGGCTCTGCGGGTCGGTTTCCAGGTGAGCAAGATTGTTCTCGCTTTTGGCGAGTTCGCGCGCGACCGCACAAACGAAATCAGGCCGCCGAAGCAGCCTTTTTCTTGTCAGAGTGTCGCAAAATGCGGGATAGCACCCGGCTCAGATAGCGTCCAGCCCGGATTCGCCGGTCCGGATGCGGATCGCCTCTTCGATGTTGGAGACGAAAATCTTGCCGTCGCCGATGCGCCCGGTCTGCGCGGCGCGGCGGATCGCGTCGATGGCGCGCTCGACGAGATCGTCGCCGATCACGATCTCGATCTTCACCTTGGGCAGGAAGTCGACGATGTATTCTGCGCCGCGGTAAAGCTCGGCGTGCCCCTTCTGCCGGCCAAAGCCCTTGGCTTCGGTGACGGTGATGCCTTGGAGGCCGACTTCCTGAAGCGCTTCCTTCACCTCGTCGAGCTTGAATGGCTTGATGATGGCTTCGATTTTCTTCACTGCGCGCCTCCCGGCCTTTCGATCAAATAGCAACGTCGTTGTCAGGATGCGCTTTCTTAACGCACGATCTTGTCTTCGCTATGCCGGGATCCCTGACCAGTCCCGGCAACAACGGCCGGCCACACCCTGATAGATTGCCAGTGAGCACGAGCCGAAGCGGCTTCCTCGAAAGCAGGGTCTATGCCAAGTTGCAAATGCCCTGATTATTGGAGCGTTATCAGCCTTTTAACGAGCATCTCTGATAGGTGGAGCCGACCGGCTCAAAATACCGCAGACTACGAAATAGGCAAACAGTTCAATATCTGTGCAGATCGACGTTCCGTTGGCCGGATCGGCACGGAAGATGCCTGTTGAAAAGGCGTTAGGACCAGGGAAGTGGCATGGAAGTACTGACCACCGCCGAAATGCAGCGCGCTGACCAGCTCAGTATTGCGGCAGGCACGCCTGGCTTCAAGCTGATGCTCAGCGCGGGCCAGGCGGTCGCCGAGGCCGCCAATGCGCTGGTGGAGGAGGGGCCGATCCTGATCGTCGCCGGCCCCGGCAACAATGGCGGCGACGGTTTTGTCGCGGCTGCCGAGCTCGCCGCCCAGGGCCGCGACGTCTCGGTGATCCTGATGTGCGAGCGCGACCAGCTCCAGGGCGACGCGGCTTCCGCCGCGCGCGGCTGGAAGCATCCGGTGCTGCCGTTCAATCCGCAGGCGATCGGAAGACCCGCGCTGATCATCGATGCGCTGTTCGGCGCGGGCCTCAGCCGTCCCGTCGACGGCGAGGCGCGGGCGATGATCGAGGCGATCAACGCCAACGGCGCCGTGGTGCTCGCGGTCGATCTGCCGAGCGGCATCAACGGCACCAGCGCAGCCGTGATGGGCGTCGCGGTCAACGCCACCGAGACCGTCACCTTCTTCCGCAAGAAGCCGGCGCATCTGCTTCTGCCGGGGCGGATGCATTGTGGCCGGGTGCGCGTCGCCGACATCGGCATCGAGCCGCAGGTGCTGGACGAGATCACGCCGCAGATCTTCGAGAACGATCCGGATGTCTGGGCCGCCGCCTTTCCGGTGCCGCGGATCGACGGCCACAAATACGCGCGCGGCCATGTGCTGGCGGTCTCCGGCGATATCGCCGCGACCGGCGCGGCGCGGCTCGCCGCGCGCGGGGCGCTGCGCGCCGGCGCGGGCCTCGTGACGCTGGCGACCCCGCGCGATGCGCTCGCGATCAACGCGAGCGCGCTCACCGCCGTGATGGTTCGCGTCTGCGACAGCGCGATCGAGTTCGGCGAGCTGCTGTCCGACAAGCGCTACAACACCTGCATGATCGGCCCCGGCGCGGGCGTCGGCGATCGCACCTGCGATCTCGTCCACACCGCGCTGACGGCGCAGCGGCATCTGGTGCTGGACGCGGATGCGCTGACCAGCTTTGCCGCGAACCCGGAGCGCCTGTTTGAATCGATCAAGTCGTCTGGGGACAATGCGGTCGTGCTGACGCCGCACGAGGGCGAGTTTCCGCGCCTGTTCTCCGACCTCAGCAACAAGAATCCGGGCCGCTCGAAACTGGAGCGCGTGCGCGCCGCGGCCGAACGCGCCGGTGCTGTCGTGCTCTTGAAGGGGCCCGATACCACGATCGCCGCGCCCGACGGCCGCGCCACCATCGCCACCAACGCGCCGCCCTGGCTCGCCACCGCCGGTGCCGGCGACGTGCTCGCCGGCATCATCGCAGGGCTGCTGGCGCAGGGCGTGCCGGCCTTCGAAGCCGCCAGCATCGGTGTCTGGATGCATGGCGAGGCGGGAAGCGAGGCGGGCCCGGGATTGATCGCGGAGGACCTGACCGAGACGCTGCCGGCGGTGTACCGGCGGATCTACAATGCGCTCGGGGTGGAGTACTGAGCTCGACGTCGAAGTGAGTAGGATGGGTAGAGCGTAGCGAAACCCATCATCTCAAATCTCGGTAACGGTGGGTTTCGCTGCGCTCTACCCATCCTACGAAGACTCACTCCACCGCGTACCAGCGCACCAGCCGCGGCGCGGCCCAATCGGTCACGACGGATTCGATCAGCCAGCGGCCGGGTGAGGTCGCGGCGAACGCGATGCGCTGGGTCTGGCCGGGCTCGATCGCGAGCGTGTCGAGCCAGTAGGGCTTCCAGCCATCGTCGAGCTTGTCGAGCAGGCGGAAATGGTGGCCGTGGAGATGGAAGACGCTCGTCGCCGGGCCGGGGTTCTTGAGGGCCAGCACGACGGTGCGGCCGGTCCTGGCGCGGAAGGCGGGGTTGGAGGAGACGGAGAAACTTGCGGGCCGCGTCCAACCGGCCTCGGGTGCGCCGAGCGCGACATCGAACCGCAGGGCGCCTTTCAGGTCGAGCTTCTCGGGAAGGTCGTTCAAGGGCAGGGGCTGAGGGGGCGGCAACGGCGCGCGCGCGAGCTTGCCGGAGATCGTGAGCTTCCCGACCTGACGCGCTTCCTTGCCGTCATGGATCAGGAAAGGGGCCGATGCGGCCGCATCCACAAAGACATCGGCGCGGGCGCCGGGGGCGAGAATCAGGGCGCCGTTGCGCGCCGGGAACGGCTCGGCCGGCTGTCCGTCGAGGGCCACCACCTGGACCTCATGGTTCTCCAATTTGATTGCAAGAACAGACCGTTGCGAGCCGTTGATGAAGCGCAGCCGGAGCCGTTCGCCGGCGGCAGCTGAGAGTTCGAATGTCTTGCCGTTGATTGTATAGAGCGGCGCCGTGTCCTTCGGATCGCGGCCTGGCGGGAGCGCGGTCCCATCCGGCCGCAGGCGCCATTCCTCGATCAGCAGGACCTCGTCGCGATCGACTGCGGCCCGGTTGGCCTCGATGGCGATGACGGGAAGCGGGCGCGCAGGCTGCCTCAGGCCATCCTCGAAGAGACGGAAGTCAGCCAGCAGGGTCCCTGCATTTGCCATTGAAATAATTGAAGTTTCAGTCGCCCCGGGCGCGGTCGGCGCGCGCGCCCGGAGCGGATCGGACGCGGCCGGGCCGTTGAGGCCGTACCAGACTGGCGCAAGCGGCACAGGCAAGTCGTTCCGAAACACCACCTCGCAGCGGTCCCCACGCTTCAGACGGACGTCCCCAATGTGGCTTACGGCGGCCAGCTCCCAGATCGGTGCAGGCGGCTGGTCCGGCCTGAGAGCGAGCGTTGCTGGCCTTGCCTGAAGGGCGAGCTGGGCGGTTACGGCCGGGGCTGCGCCGCCGGCGATCAACCCGGCGGCAGAGGCGCCAAGCCCGACGCCAAGGCCTGCGCCTAGCCCGGCTAAAACCTCACGCCGATTGGGGTCAAAGCTCCGCGTTTTCATGGCTCGATGCGGACCACGCCGCGCTGGATAAGTCCAGCCATCGTGCCTACTTGAAGTGTGCCTCCAACCGGCCATTTTTTTGCTGCGAACAGTCAGGCACATGCTATAAGCCCGGCCGCCCGCGGCATCGCGGCCGGTCTTGATGCAAATTCACGCGGGCGTGGCGGAACTGGTAGACGCGCCGGATTTAGGTTCCGGTGACGAAAGTTGTGGGGGTTCGAGTCCCTCCGCCCGCACCAAGCGCTTTCAGCGTTTGCACGGATTACTTTGGGGCTTCGCTCCGCGCGGATGTTTTTCCGTCCGGAGCCGGGCTCGATGAACCGCCGGCGTTGAGGCGTTTGCCTCGCGCCGGATCGATTAATGACAGCGTCCCGACGCGCAATGTGCCGGGACCGAACGAGAAGAAGATTGGACGCCATGCAGGTCACAGAAACCCTCTCGGAAGGTTTGAAGCACGAGTTCAAGATCAGCGTTCCCGCGTCTGATCTCGACTCCAAGGCCGGCGCCAAGCTCGTCGACCTCAAGGACAAGGTCCGCATCAACGGCTTTCGCCCCGGCAAGGTGCCGGTCGCTCATCTGAAGAAGGTCTACGGCCGCTCGGTGATGGCCGAGACCATCGACCAGACCATTCGCGACACCAACACGCAGCTGTTCACCGAGCGCGGCTTCAAGCTCGCGACCGAGCCGAAGATCACGATGCCGAGCGAGCAGGCCGAGGTCGAGGAGCTGCTCAACGGCAAGACCGATCTGACCTACACGGTCGCGATCGAGGTGGTGCCCGCGATCGCGCTCGCCGACTTCAAGAGCTTCCAGGTCGAGAAGCCCGTCGCCGACGTGTCCGACACCGACGTCGACGAGGCCATCAAGCGCATCGCCGACACCAACCGCGGCTACGCCGCGAAGGCCGAGGGCGCCAAGGCCGAATCCGGCGACCGCGTCACCATCAACTTCAAGGGCACCATCAACGGCGAAGTCTTCGAAGGCGGCACCGGCGAAGGGATCCAGGTCGTGATCGGCTCCAACACCTTCATCCCCGGCTTCGAGGAGCAGCTCACCGGCATCGGCGCGGGCGAGACGCGCACGCTGAAGGTGGCGTTCCCCAAGAACTACATGAACGACAAGCTCGCCGGCCAGCCGGCCGAGTTCGAGACCACCGCGACCTCGATCGAGGCGCCGCAGGACGTCGCGATCGACGACGAGTTCGCCAAGACGCTCGGCCTCGAATCGCTGGACAAGCTGAAGGAAGCCGCGCGCGAGCGTCTGGCTGCCGAGTTCGCCGGCGCGACACGCCAGCGCGTCAAGCGCGCACTGCTCGACCGCCTCGACGAGGCGCATCGTTTCGAAGCGCCGCCGTCGCTCGTCGACGAGGAGTTCAATCTGATGTGGAACTCGGTCAAGGCCGAGATGGACTCCGCCGGCAAGACCTTTGCCGACGAGGACACCACTGAAGATGCCGCCAAGGAAGAGTACCGCAAGATCGCCGACCGCCGCGTGCGGCTCGGCCTCGTGCTCTCCGAGATCGGCGAGAAGAACAAGATCACCGTGACCGACGACGAGGTCGGCCGCGCCGTGATCGAGCGCGCGCGCTCGATGCCCGGCCGCGAGAAGGAAGTGTGGGACTATTATCGCAACAACGCCAACGCGCTGGCTCAGCTTCGTGCACCGATCTATGAGGACAAGGTCGTCGACTTCATCCTCGAGCTCGCCAACGTGACCGAGAAGAAGGTCTCGCGCGAGGATCTCTACAAGGACGACGAGGCGGACAAGACCGCCGCCTGAGAGCTTTGAGAAAGCCTTCTATTAAGGATGATCAGCGAAGGGGCCCGGCTAGCCATGTGGTTGGCTGGGCCTCTTTGCGAGAATCAGCTTCAAGTGCCCCGTGGATTAAGCCTTAATTCGCTCCGCACTTGTCTGGCGCGATTTGGGCTATATCTGTCGGTACGCCCTGTACCCAAGTCGTCTACCGAGCGTTCTACCTCTACCAACTTCCTGCATCACGGGCGTCCATCGGCCTTCCGGCAAATCCAGCCAAACTGGCAGCCAGGACTGGCGATGTCCGCCTCCTAAAACCTTAGGTGACTCATGCGCGATCCGGTTGAAACCTACATGAACCTCGTGCCCATGGTGGTCGAGCAGACCAACCGTGGCGAGCGCGCCTACGACATTTTCTCGCGCCTGTTGAAAGAGCGCATCATCTTCGTGACCGGCCCGGTCGAAGACGGCATGTCGACGCTGATCGTCGCGCAGCTGTTGTTCCTTGAGGCGGAAAATCCGAAGAAGGAAATCTCGATGTACATCAACTCGCCGGGCGGCGTGGTGACGTCGGGCCTCGCGATCTACGACACCATGCAGTTCATCCGTCCGCCGGTCTCGACGCTGTGCACGGGGCAGGCCGCCTCGATGGGCTCGCTGCTGCTTTGCGCCGGCGAGAAGGACATGCGCTTCTCGCTGCCGAACGCGCGCATCATGGTGCATCAGCCCTCCGGCGGATTCCAGGGCCAGGCCACCGACATCATGCTGCACGCCCAGGAAATCCTGAACCTGAAGAAGCGGCTCAACGAGATCTACGTGAAGCACACCGGCCAGACCTACAAGACGATCGAGGACGCGCTGGAACGCGACAAGTTCCTGACCGCGAACGACGCCAAGGAGTTCGGCCTGGTCGACAAGGTCATCGACAAGCGCGCCGAAGAGGCGGCAGCGGCGAAGACCCCGTAGCATTACCGGGATCGCAACAGCGATCCCCGGCATTGCAGGGGATCGTCAGGGCAGCGTTCACGTTAAGGACGCGTTCGTGCGGCGCAAAAAACTGTTTTGCGCCCTGCGACAGGCAGAAAGTTCCGCTTTCGTGCCTGTTTTTCGTGGCAATCCAGCCACGCAATCGCGATTTCGATCACTTCTCCCGTGCCAAGACGTGAAATCACGGTATTGTCACGGGTAGCTGGCGCCGCCTCGATTAGCGAATTCTTGATAGTCGGGTGACAGCATGGTTGGCTACGCATGATCGGCTATGATCGCGGAGAATCGAGTGACCGTGATTCGCACGGGGATGTAGCGCGTAGGGTCTTTTTTGGTACGGAATTTGCTCTATTTGAACTGCATACCGGCCCTCGTGTCGGAATGGAGCGATCGAGCGGAGCGGGATCGAACCGCGGACGGAGACATGAATGAGTAAGGTCGGCACGAGCGACTCCAAGAACACGCTGTATTGCTCGTTCTGCGGCAAGAGCCAGCACGAAGTCCGCAAACTGATCGCGGGTCCCACGGTCTTCATTTGCGACGAGTGCGTTGAGCTCTGCATGGACATCATCCGCGAGGAGAACAAATCCTCGCTCGTGAAGTCGCGCGACGGCATTCCGACGCCGAAGGAAATCTGCAAGGTCCTGGACGATTACGTCATCGGCCAGAGCCATGCGAAGAAGGTCCTGTCGGTCGCGGTGCACAACCACTACAAGCGCCTCAACCACCAGACCAAGCACAACGACGTCGAGCTCGCGAAGTCGAACATCCTGCTGATCGGTCCGACCGGTTCGGGCAAGACGCTGCTCGCGCAGACGCTCGCCCGCATCCTGGACGTTCCGTTCACGATGGCCGATGCGACGACGCTGACCGAAGCCGGCTATGTCGGCGAGGACGTCGAGAACATCATCCTGAAGCTGCTCCAGGCCGCCGACTACAATGTCGAGCGCGCCCAGCGCGGCATCGTCTACATCGACGAAATCGACAAGATCAGCCGCAAGTCCGACAATCCCTCGATCACGCGCGACGTGTCGGGTGAGGGCGTGCAGCAGGCGCTGCTGAAGATCATGGAAGGCACGGTGGCTTCGGTCCCGCCGCAGGGCGGCCGCAAGCATCCGCAGCAGGAATTCCTGCAGGTGGATACCACCAACATCCTGTTCATCTGCGGCGGTGCGTTCGCCGGCCTCGAGAAGATCATCTCGGCGCGCGGCCGGTCGACCTCGATCGGCTTCGCCGCCCAGGTGCTCGCGCCGGAGGATCGCCGTACCGGCGAGATCTTCCGTCATGTCGAGCCTGAGGACCTGCTGAAGTACGGTCTCATCCCCGAATTCGTCGGCCGTCTGCCGGTCGTGGCGACGCTCGAGGATCTGGACGAGACCTCGCTGAAGAAGATCCTCACCGAGCCGAAGAACGCGCTGGTGAAACAGTACCAGCGGCTGTTCGAGATGGAGAACATCGAGCTGACCTTCGCCGACGAGGCGCTTGGCGCGGTTGCCCGCAAGGCGATCGAGCGCAAGACCGGCGCGCGTGGTCTGCGTTCGATCCTCGAGGCGATCCTGCTCGAGACCATGTTCGATCTGCCGGGTCTCGAAGGTGTGGAAGAAGTCGTGATTTCACGCGAAGTCGTGGAAGGTACGGCGCGTCCGCTCTACATCTACGCCGATCGGTCCGATCGCGCCGTCGAGAACGCCAGCGCCTGATTTGCGGCGCTGGAACGCTCCAATCGTCCCATTAGTTTGGGCTGCGGAAAGTACCTCCGCAGCCGGTGTTGCGTCGCTTATACGCGTGCGTAAGCGCCTGATGGCGCGCGTCTTTCAATGACTTGACACCCCCCGGGTCGATAGCCACCTAATGTCGGCGGCGAGCGAGAATTCTGTTCAAGATTCGCCTCAGTTCCGATCCACAAGCCGGTCAAGGTCTATAATGGCCGACCGGTCTGCGGATCACCTCGGCACCTTGTGGCGGTTGCGCATGAGCATGGCGGGCTGCGTGCAGGGGGGCAAAGCAAAAGGAAAAGGCCATGACTAATCCAAAACCCCGGCCAACCATCGTTCATGGCGAAACGCACGCCTATCCCGTGCTGCCGCTGCGCGACATCGTCGTCTTCCCGCACATGATCGTTCCGCTCTTCGTCGGCCGCGAGAAGTCGATCCGCGCGCTCGAAGAGGTGATGAAGAACGACGCGCTGATCATGCTCGCGACGCAGAAGAACGCGTCCGACGATGATCCGGCGCCCGATGCCATTTACGAGACCGGTACGCTTGCCAGCGTGCTCCAGCTCTTGAAGCTTCCCGACGGCACCGTGAAGGTGCTGGTCGAAGGGCTCGAGCGGGCGCGTGTGCAGAAATACACCGATCGCAGCGAGTACTATGAAGCAACCGCGGTTGCGCTCGCCGACACCGATGCGAAATCGGTCGAGGCCGAAGCGCTGTCGCGCTCGGTCGTGTCCGACTTCGAGAGCTATGTGAAGCTCAACAAGAAGATCTCGGCCGAGGTCGTCGGCGTCGTGCAGGCGATCACCGATTTCGCCAAGCTCGCCGACACCGTTGCCTCGCATCTCGCCGTCAAGATCGCGGATCGCCAGGGTATCCTAGAGACGCTGTCCGTCACCACGCGCCTCGAGAAGGTGCTGGGCCTGATGGAGAGCGAGATCTCGGTGCTCCAGGTCGAGAAGCGCATCCGCTCGCGCGTCAAGCGCCAGATGGAGAAGACCCAGCGCGAGTACTATCTCAACGAGCAGATGAAGGCGATCCAGAAGGAGCTCGGCGACGACGACGGTCGCGACGAGCTCGCCGATCTCGAAGAGAAGATCTCCAAGACCAAGCTCTCCAAGGAAGCGCGCGAGAAGGCGCAGCATGAATTGAAGAAGCTGCGCCAGATGTCGCCGATGTCCGCGGAAGCGACCGTCGTGCGCAACTATCTGGATTGGCTGCTGTCGATCCCGTGGAACAAGAAGTCCAAGGTGAAGAAGGATCTGGAATCGGCGCAGGCCATCCTGGACTCCGATCACTACGGCCTCGAGAAGGTCAAGGAACGTATCGTCGAGTATCTCGCGGTGCAGTCGCGCGCCAACAAGCTGACGGGCCCGATCCTGTGTCTCGTCGGGCCTCCCGGCGTCGGCAAGACCTCGCTCGGCAAGTCGATCGCGAAGGCGACGGGGCGCGAGTTCGTGCGCGTCTCGCTCGGCGGCGTGCGCGACGAGGCCGAGATCCGCGGTCACCGCCGCACCTATATCGGCTCGATGCCCGGCAAGATCATCCAGTCGATGCGGAAGGCGAAGTCGTCCAATCCGCTGTTCCTGCTGGACGAGATCGACAAGATGGGCGCCGATTTCCGCGGCGATCCGTCCTCGGCTCTGCTCGAGGTCCTCGACCCCGAGCAGAACGGGACCTTCAACGACCACTATCTCGAGGTCGACTACGATCTGTCCAACGTGATGTTCATCACGACCGCGAATACGCTCAATATTCCGGGCCCGTTGATGGACCGCATGGAGATCATCCGGATCGCGGGCTACACCGAGAACGAGAAGGTCGAGATCGCGCGCAAGCATCTGATTCCGACCGCGGTGTCCAAGCACGGCCTGGACTCCAAGGAGTTCTCGATCGACGACGACGCGTTGCTGCTTCTGATCCGCCGCTACACCCGCGAAGCGGGCGTGCGTAATCTGGAGCGTGAGCTTTCGACACTCGCCCGCAAGGCGGTGAAGGAGCTGATGATCTCCAAAAAGAAGTCGGTCAAGGTCACCGAGAAGACTCTGGAAGAGCTTCTGGGCGTGCCGAAATACCGCTTCGGCGAGATCGAGAGCGAGCCGCAGGTCGGCATCGTCACCGGCCTTGCCTGGACCGATGTCGGCGGCGAGCTCCTGACCATCGAAGGCGTCATGATGCCCGGCAAGGGCAAGATGACGGTCACGGGCAATTTGCGCGACGTGATGAAGGAATCGATCTCGGCGGCGGCGTCCTACGTCCGCTCGCGTGCGATCGTCTACGGCATCGAGCCGCCGCTGTTCGACCGGCGCGACATCCACGTGCACGTGCCGGAAGGCGCGACGCCGAAGGACGGTCCGTCGGCCGGCGTGGCGATGGCCACCGCGATCATCTCGGTGATGACCGGCATCCCGGTCCGCCATGATGTCGCGATGACCGGCGAGATCACGCTGCGTGGCCGCGTGCTGCCGATCGGCGGCCTGAAGGAGAAGCTGCTGGCTGCTGCCCGCGGCGGCATCAAGACGGTGCTGATCCCCGAGGACAACGCCAAGGATCTCACGGAGATTTCCGATGCGATCAAGGGCGGCATGGAGATCATCCCGGTGTCGCGTCTGGACGACGTCGTCGCCAAGGCGCTGGTGAAGAAGCCGGTGCCGATCGTCTGGGAAGAGGACACCAAAGTGACGGTGAAGCCGGACGGGGACGAAGCCGCCGGCGGCCTGACCGCTCACTAAGGTTCAGCGAAACATGATAAAACGGCGCCTTCGGGCGCCGTTTTTGTTTGGGGCGGGGACGAGGGCGATGCAGATCGACGGGCAATGCCATTGCGGGAAGATCACGTTTGAAGCCGAGATCGACCCGGAGGCGGTCTCGGTCTGCCATTGCCGCGACTGCCAGGCACTGACGGGGTCGCCGTTCCGGGTGACCGCGCTGTGTTCCGGCGCCGACGTCAAGCTGACCGGCGGCACTCCCAAGGTCTACGGCAAGCGCGGCGACAACGGCCAGATGCGCTTCCAGCACTTTTGCGCCGACTGCGGCTCCCCGCTGTTCACGAACGGCGAGGGCGACCAGGCCGGCGATTGGGGAATCCGCTGGGGCAGCATCCGCCAGCGCGACAAATTACGGCCCGTCAGGCAGATCTGGTGCCAATCGGCGGCGGTCTGGATCGACGCCGTGCCGCTGCTGCCGGGGAGGCCGGGGGATTGAATTCGGTTTTGTTGGCTGGCCTGCCAAGCCGTAGCCTGCGAAGCAGGCTGGTGGGCGGTCACGGATTCGAACCGCGGACCCTCTCGGTGTAAACGAGATGCTCTAACCAGCTGAGCTAACCGCCCCAAGGCGCCTCTTTAGCCCTCCCGCGGGTGTTCGAGCAAGGCCCGAACGCTCGCAAACAGGGCTCGAGCAAGACCGCCCCTGTGATGATTGTCACAGGCGTCCGCCCGCGAGCCGCCAATGTCCACCCCCGCTGGCGGCTGTCCTGGCTCGTTGCGCTCGGCATCCGACGCCCAAGAGTCACCCTCCAAGGGTCCAAAATTGCCCTTTTTCGGTCATCTTTTTGATCGCCATCCGAACCACCGTTGGGGCTCCCTGTGGCAGCGTGGAGTATCGCCGTGATGAGTGATCTTCGCATCAAGCTGGAAAGGTACGAGTCGAAAGCCGCCCACTGCATGAAAGCGGCTCAAGAGGCTCCTGACGAGGCCGGTCGGGCTTTCTACGAGGAGCTTGCCAACTATTACGATGAGCTGGCAGCCGACTTTCGCCGCGTCCTTGCCAAGCGAACTGGAGTTTCGCTCGCGGCCGAATGATCCGGCGTAGAGCAGGTCGTTGAAACCTCTGCGTCCGTCAACCTCTGACGCCGTGTCGTGCGGCGTGAACGCAAGAACGTCTCGCTGACGGGTGGACCGAACGGGCCGCCGCAGTTGACGGCGTCCTTGCTTTTCGGCATCGGGGTCTTTCGACCAAGCTGCCGGAGGGGATCCATGGAACAGCCCAGCGGACACGCCGAGAATGCCGACCAGATCGCCTATTGGAACGGCCCGAGCGGGCAGCGCTGGGCCGATCGCCATGCGGCGCAGGAGAATTTGCTCGGGCCGATCGCCGATGTCCTGATCGGCCGCGCCAGGCCGAAGCCGGGCGAGCGCGTTATCGATGTCGGCTGCGGCTCCGGTGCGACGACCTTTGCATTCGCGAAGGCGGTGGCGCCGGATGGCTTTGCGCTCGGCCTCGATGTCTCCGACCCGATGCTGTCGCAGGCGCGCGCGTTTGCGCCAAAAGGTCTGCCGCTCGATTTCGTGCTGGCGGATGCAACTGTGCATCCGTTCGAGCCGGCGAGCTTTGACCTGCTGGCGTCGCGCTTCGGCGTGATGTTCTTCGCCGACCCGATCGCGTCCTTCTCCAATCTCCGCCGCGCCTTGAAGCCGACCGGGCGGCTCGCCTTCGCCTGCTGGCGTGAGCCGAAGGAGAATCCGTGGATGATGGCGCCGCTGATGGCGGTCTACAAACACGTGCCAAAAATGCCGCCGGTCGGGCCGGAAGAGCCGGGCCCGTTCGCGTTTGCTTCGGAGGAGCGCGTGATGCGCATCCTCAAGGGGGCCGGCTTCGTGGACGTGGCGATGGAGCCGCACAATCTCGCGATGGATGTTGCGATTGGCGGCGGGCTCGATGCCGCCGTCGACGGCGCGCTCCAGATCGGCCCCGCCAGCCGCGCGCTGCAAGGTCATCCGCCGGAAACGTACGCCGCCGCAAAGGCCTCGATCCGCGAGATGCTCACACCGTTCCTGAAGGGACAGAGCGTGGCGCTTCAGGGCGCGATCTGGATCGTGACGGCGAAGGCGGCGTGAGCCGCCGCTCCATCCGCTGTCATTGCGAGGAGCGAAGCGACGAAGCAATCCAGACTGCCTCCACTGAGGGATTCTGGATTGCTTCGCTGCGCTCGCAATGACAGTGGGGAGGCGACAGCCCCCTCACACCACATCGTCCGGCGCCAGCGCGCAGCCATTGTCGGGATGCGTCTCGACCTGAAGCGTTGTGTGGCCGATGCGGAAGGAGATCTTCAGCAGCTCCGCCGTCTCCATCAGGAATGCGTCGGCGGTGCCCGCGGGCATCACGAGGTGGCAGGTCAGCGCCGTCTCGGTGGTCGAGATCGGCCAGACGTGGAGATCGTGGATCCCTGATACGCCGGGACGCGCCAGCAAAAATGCCTTGATCGCGGCGAGGTCGGTGCCCTTGGGCGCGGCCGCCATCGACATGTCGACGGAGCCGCGCAGCAGGCTGGTCGTGCTCCAGAGGATGGTGGCGCAGATGATGAGGCTGGTGACGGGGTCGAGCCAGAGCCAGCCGGTCCAGATGATCAGGGCCGCCGAGACCACGACACCGAGCGAGACCGCGGCATCGGCCGCCATGTGCAGGTAGGCGCCCTCGATGTTGATGTCGTCCTTGCGTCCGCTTGCGAACAGCATGGCGGTGAAACCGTTGATGAGGATGCCGATGCCGGCGACCACCATCACGGTCACGCCCGCGACCGGCTCCGGCTCGCGCAGGCGCAGGATCGCTTCCCATCCGATCGCGCCGGTCGCGACCAGCAGGAACACTGCGTTCGCCAGCGCCGCCAGGATGGTGGAGGCGCGAAAGCCATAGGTGAAGCGGCCGCTCGGCGCGCGCCGCGCCGCGATCGAGGCGCCCCAAGCCACGACGAGGCCGAGCACGTCGGACAGATTATGGCCGGCATCCGCGAGCAGGGCGGTGGAGTTGCCGATATAGCCGTAGACCGCCTCGGCCACGACCAGCGCGGTGTTGAGCGAAATGCCGATCGCGAACGCCTTGCCGAAACTGGCGGGCGCATGGACATGTGCGTGGCCATGACCATGAGCGTGGCTGTGACCATGATCATGCGCGTGGTCGCCATGATCATGGTGGTGATGACCGTGATGGTCGTGGCTGCCCAACTCTAGCGCTCCCCGGACGCCGCCAAATCAGGCGCCATTGTAGGCGTTTCGCTTGCCGCGTCACGACGGAACAGCGCATAGAGCGCCGGCAGCACCAGCAGCGTCAGCACGGTCGAGGAGATGATGCCGCCGATCACCACGGTCGCCAGCGGCCGCTGCACCTCGGCGCCGGCGCCGGTGGCGAGCGCCATCGGCACGAAGCCGAGGGACGCCACCAGCGCGGTCATCAGCACCGGCCGCAGCCGGGTCAGCGCGCCCTCGCGCACCGCGTCGGCAACGGGGAGCCCCTCGCTGCGCAGCCGCTCGATGAAGGCGATGATGACGAGCCCGTTGAGCACGGCCACGCCCGACAGCGCGATAAAGCCGACACCGGCGCTGATGGATAATGGAATACCGCGCAGGAGCAGTGCCGCGACACCGCCGGTCAATGCCAGCGGCACGCCGGAGAACACCAGCGCCGCATCCGCTGCCGATCCCATGCCCATGAACAGCAGCAGGAACACCAGCAGCAACGCCACCGGCACCACGATCGTCAGCCGCTTGGTCGCGGAGACCAGCTGCTCGAACTGGCCGCCCCAGCCGATCCAGTAACCCGGCGGCAGCTTGACCTTCTCGGCGACGGCCGCCTCGGCCTCGGTGACGAAGGAGCCGAGGTCGCGCGCTCGGACGTTGGCGGTGACGACGATGCGCCGCTTGCCGTTCTCGCGGCTGATCTGGTTCGGGCCGGGCGTCGCATCGACGGTTGCGACCGACGACAGCGGCACGTAGCGCATCTGGGCGAGGGGCGAGGCGGCCAGCGCCGTTCGAATGGCGGCGCCGGATGCTGCTTCCTCGCTCGGCGGCAGCGGGATCGGGATGGCCCGGATCGCCTCGAGATTGCCGCGCAGATGTTCCGGCAGGCGCACGACGATATCGAACCGGCGGTCGCCCTCGAACAGCTTGCCGGCCGACTTGCCGCCGACCGCGATCTCGACGATGCCCTGCACCTCACTGATGCTGAGGCCGTAGCGGGCGAGCGCCTGGCGATCGAGGCGGACGGTGAGGATCGGCAGGCCCGAGACCTGCTCGATCTTGACGTCGCTGGCGCCGCGGATGCCCCTGATCGCGGCCTCGACCTGCTTTGCGGCGCCCTGGAGGATGTCGAGGTCGTCGCCGAACACCTTGATGCCGACGTCGCTGCGCACGCCGGAGATCAGCTCGTTGACACGGAACTGGATCGGCTGGGAGATTTCATAGGCGCTGCCGGGAATGTCGTCGGCGGCCTTGTCGATGGCCTCGATCACCTCCGATTTCGGCTTGTCGGGGTCGGGCCATTCGGCCCGCGGCTTCAGCATGATATAGCCGTCGGTCTGCGCCGGCGACATCGGGTCGGTCGCGATCTCGGCGGTGCCGATGCGGGTGAAGAATTCCTTCACCTCTGGGATCTGCTTGATGCGGTGTTCCAGCGCCTTTTGCAGATCCAGCGACTGCGTGAGGCTGGTGCCGGGAATCCGGATCGAGGCCAGCGCGACGTCGCCTTCGTCCAGGCTCGGAATGAACTCGCCCCCCATGCGCGCGGCGGCAATGCCGCTCGCGACCACGATGATGGCGGCCATGATGGTGACCGCGACGCGGTTGTCGATCGCAAGGCGGAGCAGGGGAAGATAGATGCGCTTTGCCAACCGCATGAACAGGTTTTCGTGCTCGGACACCTTGCCGGTGACAAAGATGGCGACCGCCGCCGGCACGAAGGTGATGGAGAACAGCACCGCGGCGCCCAGCGCCATCAGCACGGTCAATGCCATCGGCGTGAACATCTTGCCCTCGACGCCGGTCAGCGTCAGCACGGGCAAATAGACCACCGCGATGATCAGCGTTCCGAACAGGCTCGGCTTGATGACCTCGCGCGACCCGCGCAGGATCGCGCGTAGCCGTTCGGGTGTGGAGAGCAGGCCGCCTTTCTGGCGCTGGGCCTCGGCCAGCATGCGCAGGCAGTTCTCGACGATGATCACGGCGCCGTCGACGATGATGCCGAAGTCGATCGCGCCCAGGCTCATCAGGTTCGCGCTGACCCTGGTCTCGACCATGCCGGTGATCGTCATGGCCATGGACAGGGGGATGACGCAGGCCACCACCAGCGCGGCGCGGATGTTTCCGAGGATCAGGAACAATACGGCGACGACCAGCGCCGCGCCTTCCAGGAGGTTGTTCTGGACCGTGCGGATGGTCGCTTCGACCAGATGGGTGCGGTCGTAGACGGTTCGCGTCACGACGCCCTCGGGCAGCGATTTGGCGATGTCCTCGAGACGGGCTGCAACGCGGCGCGCCACCGTGCGGCTGTTCTCGCCGATCAGCAGCATCGCGGTGCCGAGCACGGTTTCCTCGCCGTCGCGGGTCGCCGCTCCCGTGCGCAGGTCGCGGCCTTCGGTGACGGTGGCGACATCCCTGATCCTGACGGGATTGCCGCCGCGCGAGCCGATGACGATGTCCTGGATTTCGCTGGTGCTGCCGACCTGCCCCGGGGAGCGGACCAGATATTGCTCGCCGTTGCGTTCGATATAGCCGGCGCCGACATTGGCGTTGTTGGCGGCGAGAGCCGTCATGACGTCGCGAAAGCCGAGCCGGTAGGCCATCAGCTTGCCGGGGTCCGGCAGCACGTGGAACTGCCGCTCGAAGCCGCCGATGGTGTTGATCTCAACCACGCCGGGCACGTTGCGAAGCTGCGGCTTGATGATCCAGTCCTGCACGGTGCGCAAATCGGTCAGCGAATAGTCGTGGCCGCCTTGCGTCTTGGCGCCGGCTTTCGCCTCGACGGTGTACATGAAGATTTCGCCGAGCCCGGTCGAGACCGGCCCCATCGCGACCTCGACGCCCGCCGGGAGCTGGTCCTTCACCTGCTGGATGCGCTCGCCAACGAGCTGGCGGGCAAAATAGATGTCGGTGCCGTCCTTGAACACGACCGTCACCTGGCTGAGGCCGTAGCGCGACAGCGAGCGGGTGTAGTCGAGCTTCGGCAGGCCGCCCATCGCGGTCTCGACGGGGAAGGTGATGCGCTGCTCGGTTTCGAGCGGCGAGTAGCCGGGCGCGCGGGTGTTGATCTGGACCTGGACGTTGGTGATATCAGGGACGGCGTCGATCGGCAGGCGCTGGAAATTCCAGCCTCCGAACGCGACGGCGCCGAGCGCGAGCAGGAGAACCAGCCAGCGCTGCTGCAGCGAGACGGCGATGATGCGCTCAATCATGCTCGGCCTCGCCCTTGCCCATCTCCGCCTTCACGACGAAGCTGTTCTCCGCGACGTAATGCTCGCCGGCCGAAAGGCCCGCCTTGATCTCGACATGGCGGGGATCGGAATCCCCTGTTTCCACCGGGCGCGCCTCGATCTTGTCGCCGTCCTCGCGGACGAACACGATGGTCCGGTTCTCCAGTGTCTGGATCGCGCTGCGGCGCACGGCGACCGCGACGTTGCGCGCGGCGAGGATCAGGCGCGCCGTGACGAACAGTCCGGGACGCAGACGCCCGTCCGGATTTGACAGCACCACGCGCGCCAGCGCTGTCTGGGTCTCGCTGCTGCCGATCGGCGCCATGTAGGAGATCGTGCCCTTGATCTCGCCGCGGCCGTCGTCGGGATCGATCAGCACCTCGTCGTTGAGGCGAACGCGCCGCAGATCCTGCCGGTAGATGGAGAGGTCGACCCAGATGGTGGAGAGGTCGGCGACGACGAAAGCCGGCTTCTGCTCGGAGGCGTATTCGCCCAGCGAGATCTGCCGCTCGATGATGGTGCCGGCGATCGGCGCCTTGAGCTCGTAGACGGTGAGGCTCTGGTTGCTCTCGATCGCGGCGAGCAGATCGTCCTTGCCGACCTTGTCGCCGATGCGCTTCTGGATCGATTTGGCGAGCCCCGGAAAGCGCGGCGTCACCTGCACGACAGCTTCCTGGTTGGCGCGCAGGATGCCGTTGAAGGACAGCGTATCGGTCAGCGTCGCGCTTCCGGCCTCCGCCAGCACCACGCCGGCAGCCGCCAGCTTGACGTCGGAGATGCGGATGCGGTCGGCGCCGTGCTCGTCCTGCTCGACATGGTCGTTCGGCTTCTTCTGCTCGGAATGCTCGGCATGGTCGGCGGGCGCGACCCTGGCCGGCGCGAGCAGGGAATAGCCGTAAGCCCCGAGCGCGGCGGCAACGATCGCGATGAGAATGGTGGAGGATGTCTTCATCGGGCGCTCTCCCGGGCCAGCGCAAAGGGATTGCCGACGAGGCCTTCGATGGTCGCGACGCCGACATGGAAGTTTTGCAGCGCTTCCTGCTCGCGGAGCCGCGCCTGGGTGACGCTTGCCTGGGCGTCGAGCACTTCGAGCAAAGTGAAGCGGCCCTGGCCGTAGCCCTGCGCGATCGCTTCCGACGCTTCCGTGGCTTTCGGGATCGCGGTCTCGCGCAGCACCGCGAGCTCGCGCAGCGAGCCCTGGAGCGAGTCGTAGGCGCGGCCGGCGACCACGATCAGCGTGTTGCGGTTGGCCTCGCGCTCGGCCCTGGTCTTGGCGAGGCTTTCCTGCGCCGAGAGGACGTTGCCCTGGTTCTGGTCGAACACGGGGATCGGCACCGAGACGGTGAGGCGCACCGCGTCGTCATTGGTTTCGTTGAAATGGCGCCAGCCGGCGGCGATCCGCACGTCGGGGTAGGGCCTCAGCCGTGCGATCAGCAGCTCGGCATTGCGCTGGGCGTAGACGGCGGTCCAGCGCACCAGCTGCGGATTGGCATCGATGGCGGCAACGACCGACTGGAACGTGGGCGTCCGTCCCGTCGTGTCGAGCCGGCCGGAGACCTCTCCGAATTTGGCCGTGGGATCCCCCATCAGCACCGCAAGCTCGCGGCGAGCGCTCGCCAGCGTCGCCTTGAAGCGTTCGCGGTCGGCCTTCACCAGCGCCGAGGCGACCTCGGCACGGCCGGTTTCGGCCGGCGAGGAGGCGCCGGCCTCGACGCGGCGGCGCAGGAGAGGCGTCAGCCGGTCGATCGCGGCGATCTGCTCGTCGAGGATCTGGATGCGCCGCTGCGCGCCGAGCACGCTGAGGAAGGCGATCGCGGTCTCCGACAGCACTTCCAGCCTGACGGCCTTGCGCTGAATCGCGGCCACCTCGATGCCGGCGGCGCCTGCGGCGATCCGCGCATCGCGCTTGCCGAACAGCTCGAAGGCCTGGCTGATCTGGAGCGTGGTCTCGGCCGATCTGGTGCCGCGGTAGATGCCCGATCCGAACGAATTGTCCTGCTCATAGGACAGTTCCGGATTGAGCAGCGCGCCCGCCTGGATGCGCTGGCCCGTGGCAATGCCGACGTCGCGCTCCGCTGCGGTGAGCCGCGGGCTCGCGGCCAGCGCGCGCGACAGCGCGCTCCGCATCGTCAAAGTCTGGGCGTGAGACGGCGCAACCGCCAATCCGGCAATGAGACACGCTGCCGCGCACGCCAGGCGCGCGGCCATTCCCCTGCGAAACATGAAACCGACCTGTGAAGGATGAACCTAATGGGCGCGGGGCGCCCGACCAATCCGTTCAGGCAACAGGTTTGGGAGGCGGGGACGTCGTGTCGGGTGCGATGCCGACCAGCGTCGGCTGCCGCTGCCGGACCGGTGCGGCAATGACGCCGACCGCGGCTGCGGAGTGCTGTGGCTGCGCGATCGCGACCGAGAAGCAGCCATGACAGTGATGGCCGGCGAGGGCCTTATGATCGCCATGGCCAGCCGAGCCGTCGTCGACAATCGCGGCGATCTCCGAACCGCCGGAGGGGCTGGTGACATCGATGTCGCACAAACCGTGTGCGGCGCCCGCGAACAGGTAGGTCACTGCAACGAGCACAGCCAGCAGTCCGCGCCAATGGCGCAGGCGGCGAAGCAGGGCAGGCTGGCAGCTCAGGAACACGAATTCGCTCTCGTTGTCGGTCGCGCTGGCCTAGCACGGCGACGGGAACAGTGTCGACCCGCTACAATGTTACGTGTGGGGAACTTGATGTCGCGGGCAAGTCGGCCCCCGCGATTGTCCTGGACGCGCAATCGCCCTATCTTTGGTGGCATGGCCGACGCATGCTGCTCACCTCCGCCGCTCAATCTCGATCGCCATCGTGACAACAAGGCGTATCGCCGAGTGCTATGGGCTGTGCTCGCCATCAACGCCGTCATGTTCCTCGCTGAAATTGGCGCGGGCCTCGCGGCCGGATCAGCGTCGCTCCAGGCGGACGCGCTCGATTTCCTCGGCGATGCCGCGAATTATGCCATCAGCCTCCTCGTGGTCGGGATGGCATTACGCTATCGCGCCTCTGCGGCGCTCGCAAAGGGGCTGACGATGGGCGCCTTCGGCCTATGGGTCGTCGGCACGGTGGTCTGGCACGCTGCGCACGGCACACTGCCGAGCGCATTCACGATGGGGGCGGTCGGTGTGGCAGCCCTTGCCGCCAACGCGGCCTCGTTCGGATTGTTGTGGGCCCATCGCAAGGGCGACGCCAACATGCGCTCCGCCTGGATCTGCACCCGCAACGACGTGCTCGGCAACATTGCCGTTCTGCTGGCCGCCCTCGGCGTGTTCGGCACCGGCACGGGATGGCCCGACGTGATCGTGGCTGCCATCATGGCCGGGCTCGCGCTCCAAGGCGCCTCCGTGGTGGTGCAACAATCGACGATCGAACTGAAGGCCCGTCCTGCCTGACGCGAGAGCGCGGGCTTGCCATGCCTCCTCATGCCGCGGTCTCCGCAATGCGCTTGGGCTCCGCGATCCGCTCGTCCCGTACCGGCGACGTTCGTTCGTTGTCGTGACCCGAGGCCAGCCCAATCCCCTTCACGATCCCGAAGATCGCGGGGATCACGATCAGCGTCAGCAGGGTCGAGGAGATCATGCCGCCGATCATGGGCACCGCGATACGCTGCATGATCTCCGAGCCCGTGCCGGTGCTCCATAGGATCGGCAACAGGCCTGCCATGATCGCGATCACTGTCATCATCTTCGGGCGGACGCGCTCGACGGCGCCTTCCATGATGGCCGCATAGAGGTCCTCGCGTGTCAGCGGGCGGCCCGCCAGCTCGCAGCGCGCTCTGGTCTCCGCCAGCGCGTGATTGAGATAGATCAGCATCACCACGCCGGTCTCGGCCGCGACGCCCGCGAGCGCGATGAAGCCGACGGCGACCGCGACCGACAGGTTGAAGCCGAGCCACCACATCAGCCAGAGGCCGCCGACCAAAGCGAAGGGAAGCGAGAGCATGACGATCATGGTCTCGGTGACCGAGCGGAAGTTGAGGTAGAGCAGCAGGAAGATGATCAGCAGCGTCACCGGCACCACGATCTTGAGCCGCGCGGTGGCGCGTTCGAGATATTCGTACTGCCCGCTCCAGACCACGTAATAGCCTGATGGAAACTGGACGCTCGCCTGCACCGCGCGCTGCGCTTCTGAAACGTAGCCGCCGAGATCGCGGTCGCGGATGTCGACATAGATGTAGGTCGCGAGCTGCCCGTTCTCGGTCCGGATCGAGGTCGGCCCGCGCGCCGGCGTCACGCTTGCGACCTCGCCGAGGGGAACGGCGCCGCCCGACGGCATCGGCACCAGGATGTCGCTGCTGATCGCCTTCGGATTGTCACGCAGGTCGCGCGGATAGCGCATGTTGACGGTGAAGCGCTGGCGTCCTTCCACCGTCGTCGTCACGGTCTGGCCGCCGAGCGCGGTCGCGATCGTGTCCTGCACGTCCTGCACCATGATGCCATAGCGCGCCAGAGCCTCGCGGTTCGGCGTGATCTCAAGGTAGTAGCCGCCGAGGCCGCGCTCGGCGTAGGCCGACGAGGTGCCGGGGACCGCCTTGAGCACCTGCTCGACCTGCCTTGCCAGCTTGTCGATGCCGGCAAGGTCCGTGCCGATGACCTTGACGCCGACAGGTGTGCGGATGCCGGTCGAGAGCATGTCGATGCGGGCCTTGATCGGCATGGTCCAGGCGTTGGAGACGCCGGGAAACTGCAGCGCCTTGTCCATCTCGGCGATCAGGCTGTCGACGGTCACGCCCGCGCGCCACTCGGCCTTGGGCTTCAAGTTGATGATGGTCTCGAACATCTCCGATGGCGCCGGATCGGTCGCAGTCGCCGCACGGCCGGCCTTGCCATAGACCGAAGCAACCTCAGGGAACGAACGGATGATGCGGTCCTGAGTCTGCATCAGCTCGGCGGCCTTGGTCACGGAAATGCCGGGCAGCGTCGTCGGCATGTAGAGCAGGGTGCCTTCGTTGAGGTTTGGCATGAACTCGGTGCCGAGCTGCCGCGCCGGCCAGATCGAGACGGCGAGCACGCCAAGCGCGAGCAGGATCACCGGGACCTTGGCGCGCAGCACGCCCGAGATCACCGGGCGATAGATCCAGATCAGGAAGCGGTTGATCGGATTCTTGTGCTCCGGGATGATCTTGCCGCGCACGAAGATCACCATCAGCGCGGGCACCAGCGTGACCGACAACAGCGCCGCCGCCGCCATCGCAAAGGTCTTGGTGAAGGCGAGCGGGCTGAACAGCCGTCCCTCCTGCGATTCCAGCGTGAAGATCGGCATGAACGACACGGTGATGATGAGGAGGCCAAAGAACAGGGCAGGGCCGACCTCGGCGGCGGCTTCGATCAGGATCTCCACCCGCGAACGGCCGGGCTGGGCACGTTCGAGATGCTTGTGCGCGTTCTCGATCATGACGATCGCGGCGTCGATCATGGCGCCGATCGCGATCGCGATGCCGCCGAGACTCATGATGTTGGAGCCGATCCCGAGCAGCTTCATGGCGCCGAAGGCCATCAGCACGCCGACGGGAAGCATCAGGATCGCGACCAGCGCGCTGCGGACATGCAGCAGGAACACGATACAGACGAGCGCGACGACGATGCTCTCCTCGACCAGCGTGTGCTTTAGCGTGTCGATCGCCGCGTAGATCAGGTTCGAGCGGTCGTAGACCGGGACGATCTCGACCGATTTCGGCAGGCTGGTCGCGATCTCCCTGAACCGCTTCTTGACGTTCTCGATCACGTCGAGCGCGTTCATGCCGAAGCGCTGGAGCACGATGCCGCTCGCCACCTCGCCCTCGCCGTTGAGCTCGGCGATGCCGCGCCGCTCGTCGGGGCCGAGCTCGACGCGGGCGACGTCGCGCAGCTTGACCGGCGTGCCGCTGTCGGTCTTCAGCACGATGTTGCCGATATCGTCGATGCTCTTGAGATAGCCCTTGCCGCGGATCACATATTCGAACTCGGAGAGCTCGACGGTGCGGCCGCCGACATCGGCATTGCTGGCGCGGATCGCCTCGCGCATCTTCTGCATGGTGATGCCGAGGTCGCGCATGCGCTGCGGATCGAGGATGACGTTGTACTGCTTGACGAAGCCGCCGACGCCGGCGACCTCAGCGACGCCTTCCGCCTTGGCCAGCGCGAATTTCAGATTCCAGTCCTGGATCGTCCGGGTCTCCGCGAGGTTCAGCGCCTTCGACATCACGGCATATTGGTAGACCCAGCCGACGCCGGTAGCGTCGGGGCCGATCGTCGGCGTGACGCCGGCGGGCAGCCGCGATGCCGCGCCGTTGAGGAATTCCAGCACCCGTGAGCGGGCCCAGTAGATGTCGGTGCCGTCCTCGAAGATGACGTAGACGAAGGAGACGCCGAAAAAGGAGAAGCCGCGCACCACCTTCGATTTCGGCACCGTCAGCATCGCGGTGGTGAGGGGATAGGTGACCTGATCCTCGATCACCTGCGGCGCCTGTCCGGGATATTCGGTGTAGACGATGACCTGGGTGTCGGAGAGATCGGGGATGGCGTCCAGCGGCAGATGGAGCAGAGCATAGAAGCCTGCGGCGGCCGCAAAGCCGGTGCCGAACAGCACCAGCAGCAGGTTGCGTGCCGACCATGCGATGAGGCGTGCGATCATGGCCTGGCTCCCATCGCCTTGTCGCCGTCGGTAGCGTTGCCGGCTTCGGCAAAGCCCTTGAGCGCCGCTTTCAGATTGCTCTCGGCGTCGATCAGGAAGTTGGCCGACGTGACGACCGTGTCGCCCTCGGCGAGGCCGTCGCGGATCTCGACATAGCCGTCGCCGTGTCGCCCGAGCTTGACCTCGCGCGGCTCGAAGCGGCCCTGGCCCCTGTCGACCAGCACGGCCTGCCGGCTGCCGGTGTCGAGCACCGCGCTCTCGGCGACGCTGAGCACCGGCGACGGCGTGCCGGTGTCGATCCCGGCATCGACATACATATCGGGAAGCAGCGCGAGATCGGCATTTTCCAGCTCGACCCGCATCCGCGCCGTGCGTGTCTCCTTGTTCACCTGCGGATAGATCACGCTGATCCGGCCCTTGAAATCCCGGCCGGGATAGCTGCGGGCTCGCACCGTCACGGGCTGGCCGACAGCGACAGTGCCGAGATCGCGCTCGGCGACATCGACGGTTGCCCACACTTGCGAGATGTCGGCGATGCGGAACAGCACGTCGCCGGGCTGCGCGCGCATGCCTTCGATCGCGTTGCGCTGGAGCACGATGCCGTCGCGCGGCGACGACCATTGGATGGTGGTCGGCGCCGAGTGGCTCTTTTCCATCTCGGAGATGACCGTTTCGGGGACGTCGAGATTGACGAGGCGCTGCCGGGAGCCGCGGCCATAGGGCTCGATGCCTGCCGTCGTCCTCGACGTGATCGTCGCGAGATATTCGGCCGCCGCGGACGAGACCGCGGAGCTGTAGATCTCCATCAGGGGCTGCCCTTTGGTCACGCGGCTGCCGGTGGTGACGTCGGCGACCTTCTGCACAAAGCTCTCGGCGCGCATCGCAACCACCGAAACGCGGCGTTCGTCGAGCTGTATCGTGCCGGGCGCGCGCACCAGCGTCCTGATCCGGCGCAGCTCGACCGGCTCGGATTTGACGCCGCTGCGCTGGATCTTGCCGGGCGACAGCTTTATCGAACCGTCGTCGCTGTCCTCGCCCTCGTAGACGGCGATGTAATCCATCCCCATCGAGTCCTTCTTCGGCACCGGCGAGGTGTCAGGCAGGCCCATCGGGTTGCGGTAATACTTGACCTTGCGATCACCCTTCGTGTCGGCCGTCATCGGTTCGGGTGACGGGTCGGGGTCGTCGAAGCTGACATCCTCGCTCGCCCGCACGGGGCGATAGTCGCGACCGTCGGAAGTTTTCTTCGGCATCAGCGAGTAGAGGGGCTTGCCATCGGGATCCCTGAAATAGATCGCCGAGCCTGCATCCGCCGCAGGTGCGGCGGATGCGAGGAAGCTCGAGGCTGACTGCGGTCGGAGGTCGTGGCCAGCGAACAGCGCGGCTCCTGCCGCTGAAAGGATCGCAGCGGCAGTGCCGATGGGGGCGAGGCGGGTCATTTGTCGGCCGTGACGACGAGCTTGTTCTCGACCGTGCCGGTCTCGCCCTGCACCTTGGCGCCGAGCGAGAGCTGCCAGCGCCCGGCCATGCTGAAATTGGCCTTGAAGCGGTAGGTCCCGGGCTCGGTGCCCGGCATCGGCGTGACCTTGGTGACCATCTCCTGCATGCCGTCAGGGGCCATGTCGAGCCGGCTGGCAAAGATCACCGCGTTGGGTATCGCCTTGCCGCTGGTCTTGTCGACCAGCCGTACGGTCACGATGCGATCGGCGCCGGCCTTGACGGTCGGCTGAACGAGCTGGAACTCGTAGTTTCTGATCTCGGCATGGGCGGCACCCGTGAGCGCAGCACCGATCAACGCGGCCATGGCGGCGCGCGTGAGGTTGGTAGTCGTCATGATTTTTAGTTCCTCGATAAGGTCTGATGGAATCGCCCGCGTCGCGCCCGGCAAGCCGGGGTGCAGCGAGGCGGCAGGCAATGGCGCGCACGCCGATGCGGCGCGCACGATCATCAGGCGCGTCAGCGCCAATCAGACCTGGCTTCGAGGGGGATGGTCGGGAGGCTTGGCCGCGAGCCCGTCGCGCAGGCGGTCATTGTTCGGCGCGAGCGCGCTTCGCTGCGGCTGCCGCTCGATCACCGAGTTCGCCCCGGACGGAGCAGGGAGCGACAGGCTCAGCATGCACAGCGCGATGAACGGACAGGAATCGCAGGTCTTGCTCTTGGTCTGGTCCGGACAGCAGGGCATGTCTTCGGACATCGCCTGCATGTCGTCTGACATGGCCGGCACGACGCTGCCGGCACTCGCTACCGGCATGGCAGACGCCGCCGTGGCCAGCGGCGCGAGCAGGAGCCCGGCCGCAACCAGCAGCATCACCACAGCGTTGGCGAACCGTCTCAGCAGCATACGCCATTGTCGCACGGCATCGCGGAACCCGCAAACCGGTCCGCTTCACGATTTAGCCATGCAGGCGAGTGGGGCGGAAGACGAACTCCCGAACTTGGAGGGTCTCGTCGGCCTCCACGGTAATGGCGGCATGGAAGCTCGCTTCCATCGCCTGCTCCAGCCATTTGATGGCTTCGTCGATCCACTCGTCGTGGTGCTCGGGATCGGCGATGGCCTTCTCCCGGAATGCATCCGCCTGATGCAGGCACGCGGTTCTGCGATCCACACGGCGCTCCCGATCTGGAGGTTCTGCCCGATTGCATCTTTGATGATCGCGGCGCCCGTGTCGTTAACATACGACAGGAAAGGGGCAGCCAGAGCTGCCGCCGATCAGGGCTGCCACAGATGAGGAAAGGCCCCAGCCGGGGCTGACCGGCTGAGGCCTTTTGTGCTCACGTCTTCATCCTTGGGACTTGAATGTACAAGTCGCGTCCCCCGGGTTCGTTCCGCCCGACCGGCGAAATTAGGAACGTTCCTCGTCTCTCCTCATTAGCAGGAACATCTGAGGAGGACGGACTATGAACGGACTGATCTATCTCGTCGGCCTGATCGTGGTGATCATGGCGATCTTGTCATTGTTCGGCCTGCGTTGAGAGAGCTGATATGGCCATCGAAGCTCTCGTGCAGGACGAAGTCATCGAAAATCGTCTACCGGTCGCCGCAGACCGCTGGCGCATCCATTGGAGTTCTATCGTTGCAGGCGCATTCGCGGCCGCCGCGTTGTCCTTTATCCTGGTGAGCTTTGGCGTCGCTGTCGGGCTCGGCATCAGCTCGACGTCGCCCACATGGCGCGATGCATCAGCCGCGCTGGCGCTTCTTTCGGGGTTGTATTTGATCCTTCAAGCAGTCGCCAGTTTCGGCTTTGGCGGCTATGTCGCCGGCCGTACCACGCGTCAGGCGAACGCAGTTTCGGCCATCGATGACGATGGCGAGCGATGGGATGGGCTCCATGGCCTGATGTCATGGGCGCTTGCCGTGCTGATCGGTGGCGTTTTCCTCGCGTTTCTCGGCACGGCTGCCATTGACCGCTCTCCCGCACGGACTTCGACAGGCAACGCGACCGCAGCCGAGCCGCTTTTGAGCTACGAACTGGACAAGCTGTTCCGCGCGCCAAGGCGGCCTCCCGCCGATCTCCGGGAAACCCGCGCGGAGGCCGGACGCATCCTCATGACGTCGTCGAGCCATGGCGGCGTCAGCAGCGACGATCGAACTTATCTCGTACAGCAGGTTACGGCGTTGACGGGATTGACTGGCCCAGACTCCGAGCGCCGGGTCGATGCTGCGATTGCGGACTCCCGGACGGCGATCAACCGCGCGCGACGTAGCTCGATCATCCTCGCATTCTCGGTTGCAGCCGCAACTCTGATCGGGGCCGTGGTAGCCTGGGCGGCTGCTGTTGCCGGCGGACGGCATCGCGATGGCGAGCCGCTGCCGAACTGGATCGTGAGCTCGAACCGCTTCCATCGCACGCCACGCGCGATGCCGGTGCCGTAAGCTTATCGGGGTGTGGGCGCGACCTGCACCCCAGCACGCCGGCTGGCGAAGTCGGCGATGAGAGCGGTGATATCAGCCGGGCGCTCCAGGCTGGGAAGATGGGCCACGCCAAGCATTTCATAGCCCTCTGCGCCCGGGACCGCCATGACGATATGGCGACAGCGTTCCTGTACGTAGGGGAAATCGAGGTCGCCCCAGATGACGAGGGTTGGCACCGCGACCTCACCGAGCCGATGGAAGAAGGGGCGAATATCAACGTCCGATCCGAATGGCGGGGACCGGAGCGCGATGCCGTTCATGTCAAGCAGCAGATCGCGCGCAGGCCCGGCGACGCGGCCTTCGGGAGCCAGCGGTCCGTCGAGCCAGAGGCGCGCCTTCATTGCGTTCCACCGATCGAGATCGCCAGATGCCTCGATCGCCTTCGATTGCATCATCAGCGTCTCGATGTCGGGGGTGTAGACCGGATCGGGCGCACCCGCGGCATTGGGGGCAATCAGAACGAGAGCGCCAACACGCGAGGGATGCCGCACGGCGGCATCAAGCGCGATCCGGCCGCCGACGGAGCAGCCAACGAGGATAGCAGGCTTGCCGCCTGCGGTCGTCTCCAGCACCGCCACGAGATCTGCGAGGGCAGAAAAGTCTTCAGCCTCGGCGCGCGTTTCGCCAAATCCGCGCCGGTCATAAGCGACCACCTTGTGGGTGGCACTCATCCCATCGAATTGGGCGCGCCACATGCGACGGTCGCACACGTTGGCATGAAGAAAGACGACAGCGGTGCCGTCGCCAGCGATTTCGGCCGCAAGCCCGGCGCGACCAGATGCAATGTGCCGCATGATCGCGCTACGCCTTCTCCTCCCAGATCATGGCGAGGTGGACGATGGTCTGCACCGCCTTTTCCATGTCCTGCCGGCTGACCCATTCGAGCCGTGAATGAAAAGCGTGCTCGCCGGCGAAGATGTTGGGGCAGGGCAGGCCCATGAAGGACAGGCGCGAGCCGTCGGTGCCGCCGCGGATCGCGGTGCGCATCGGGCGCAGGCCGGCACGGCGGATCGCCTCGATGGCGTATTCGAGGATATGCGGGTGACCGTCGATCACCTGCTTCATGTTGCGGTACTGCTCCCTGACCTCGAAATTGTAGGTCGAGCGCGGATAGTCCTTCATCACGTCCTTGACGATGTTCTCGAGCAGCAGCTCTTTCTCCTTCAGCCCTTCCTCGGTGAAGTCGCGCACGATGAAGGAAAGCGTCGCCTGCTCCAGCGCGCCGTCGATGCCGATCGGATGCAGGAAGCCCTGCTTGCCCGAGGTCGTCTCGGGCGAGCAGCCTTCCTTCGGCAGGCGCTCGACGATGGCGGCCGCGATCTTGATCGCGTGCTCCATCTTGCCCCTGGCATAGCCGGGATGGGCGCTGACGCCGTTGATGGTGATGGTGGCACCGTCAGCCGAGAAGGTCTCGTCCTCGACGCTGCCGGCGCTCTCGCCGTCCATGGTGTAAGCGAAATCGGCCCCGAGCTTCCTAAGATCGACATTGTCGACGCCGCGGCCGATCTCCTCGTCCGGCGTGAACAGGATCTTGATGGTGCCGTGCTTCACATCGGGGTTGTTGATGAAGAAATACGCGGCATCCATGATCTCGGCGACGCCGGCCTTGTTGTCGGCCCCGAGCAGCGTGGTGCCGTCGGTGGTGATGATGTCGTTGCCGATCTGGTTCTTCAGCGCGGGATGCTCGGTGAAGCGGATCACCTGGCTGGTGTCGCGGGGCAGCGTGATATCGCCGCCGCGATAGTTCTTCACTACCTGCGGCTTGACGTCCTTGCCGGTCACGTCGGGCGAGGTGTCCATGTGCGAGCAGAAGCAGATCACCGGCACCTTCTTGTCGGTATTGGCCGGGATCGTTCCGTAGACGTAGCCGTAATCGTCGAGATGCGCATCCGCGACGCCCATGGCCTTCAGCTCGGCGGCGAGCACGCGGCCGAGATCCTTCTGCTTCTCGGTCGAGGGCGAGCTGGGGGATTCCGGATCGGACTGGGTGTCGATGGTGACGTAGCGCAGGAAGCGCTCGGTCACGGTATGCGTGAAGGTGAGGGAGGACATTTCTGGTCAAACCACCGGGTCTTTTGAGGAAGCAAGGCTTGTCAGGAAGCAAGGCTTGTCAGGAAGCAAGGCTTGGGGAAGCTGGCGGTATACCAGAAAAGCGGGCCGCGTTGCGGCCGGACGACGCTGAATCGGGCTTAACGAAAGGTAAGCCGCTAGATCGCCTCTTTCAGCTCCTTGACCGGGCGGAACGCGACCTTCTTGCTGGCCTTGATGTGGATCGCCTCACCGGTCGCGGGATTGCGGCCGGTGCGGGCGGCCCGCTTGCGGACCTGGAGGATGCCCAGCCCCACGATGCGGACGCGGTCGCCCTTCTTGAGGTGCCTGGTGATCAAATCGACCATATCGGTCAGGACGGCCTCGGCGTGCTTCTTCGAAAGGTCCTGGCTCTCCGCAATGTCGGCGGCGAGGTGCTTGAGCGTGATGGTGGCGGGGGCGGCGGCCTTCTTTGTTGGATCCTTCTTAGCCATATCTGGCCTCCTCGATTGTTCAATCGCAGGGAACCCCCGGAAAAGGTGGGAGAATGTAGGGATTCTCTAGGTTCGGGAAGGCGTAGACGATTCGGGCGTGGCCTGACTACGCTGCGGCTTGGGTCCGGCGACCGCTGGAGATCGCCCGCGCAGATGGGAAGGGCGTCGAGAAGTTCGGGCTAAGACTATGAAGGGATTGCCATTAAATGGCGCGAGAGACGGGGCTCGAACCCGCGACCTCCGGCGTGACAGGCCGGCGCTCTAACCAACTGAGCTACTCCCGCGTGGTTCGCTCGAAGCGCGCGGAACGAGGGGGGACTTAAAGGCGGGGCTTGGTGAAGTCAAGGACGTTGCGCTAGGCCAAGGCGCCTCAGCTAAGTATAGCGCTGGAAAACGAAAAGGCCGCCCTGAGGCGGCCCCTGGTCTGCCCGGAACATCGCCGGTCAGCGAATCTCCGACGTCCCCGCGCTGGTGACCACGACCGGCTTGCCGGCCTTGATCACGTGGGTCGATTGGGCGGTCTGGCTGTAATCGGCATTGGTGCGGGCTGCGATCCCGAAGCCGGCGACCAGGATACCAGCGACCAGCGCCACCACCACGATCTTCAGGTGGGTCGCACGATCAGCAGAGTGAATTGAGTGGTTCATCTGAGCCTCCCGACGGGCTTTGCCGTCGTCTATGGCTCATCTTCTAGGGACCATCTGTTTCCGGATGGTTTCGCGGGTTCCGCAAAATGGTTTCATTTCTACGCTTGGCTGGTTTCGCGGGGCTTGCCCCGCGACGAGGGGCTCAGGCAGCCCGGCCGATATCGTTCCGGATCGTGCGGGCAGCCAGGACGAACAGGAGCGCGCCGAGCGTGGTCGTGATCGCCGCCGAGAGCAGGGAATAGCGCACGGCGTCCGCGCCATAGGTGCCCTTCAGGGCGTCGTTGACCATGCCCACGGCAAGCGGGCCGACGCCCTGGCCGAAGCAGGTGGCGGTGAGCGCGATGAGCGCGGAGGCCAGCGCCCGCATACTGGGCTTGGCCACCGTCTGCGCGATCGCGAAGATCGGCCCGAGATGAAAGCCGACCAGGAACGAGGTCAGCGCCAGCATGGCGACCATCATCGCGAAATCCTGCGTCAGCATGCACAGCGCGAACACCGGGCCGGCGAGCCCCGAGGTGATCGCGGGCGCCCACAGCTTCCAGCGGTCGTCGCGGCGGCTCACTTGCGCCACCACGAAGCCGCCGAGCAGGGTGCCCGCCATGCCGGCGAGCCCCTTGAAGGTGCCGGCATAGGTGCCGATCTCGGCGCTCGACAGATGGTGCACGCGGGCCAGGAACGGCGGGATCCAGGCTGCTGTGGCGTAGTTCGTGTAGGTGGTGAGGCAAAAGCCGATCAGGACGATGATGAAGCTCCGCTGCGAGGCCAGGAAGCCCAGCGTCGGCCCCAGCGGCTCGGGCACAAAGCTCTCCTGCATCGCGCCGCGCTTCGGCTCGGAGATCGTCAGCCACAGGATGATGGCGAGCAGGATGCCGGGTAGGCCGGCGACATAGAACGCCATCCGCCAGCCATAGTGCTGGTTGACGTAGCCGCCGACGAAATAGCCGAGGAAGACGCCGAGATAGGTGCCGATGGCGTAGATGCCGAGCGCGCGCGGGCGCTCGTTCTTGGCAAAGAGGTCGGCGACGATGGATTGCGAGGCCGGCGAGCCCGCGGATTCGCCGATGCCGACGCCGATTCTGGCAAGTGCCAATGAGGTTACACTCGAGGCCGCTCCGCACAGCGCCGTCATCGCGCTCCAGAACGCGAAGGCGACCGCGACGATGTTGCGCCGGTTGAGCCGGTCGGCGACCCGCGCGATGGGAATGCCGAGCAGGGAATAGAACAACGCGAAGCCGAAGCCTGCGAGCAGGCCCATCATGGTGTCGCTGAGCTGAAACTCCTTCTTGATCGGCTCGATCAGGACGTTGAAGATCGTGCGGTCGAGGAAGTTCAGCGCATAGATGATGGTGAGCAGGCCCAGGACGTAATAGCGCCGCGCCGGGGGCTTTGCCGCGGCGGTCGTCTGCACCGACATCTGTGACGTCACATCGACCATCGCATCCCCCCAATTTGTCTTTGTTATCTTTGTCGGTCCAGCTTTTTTGAAGCTGGCTACGTCACGCGTCGCGGATGTAATTCCCCGCTTCGAATTCGACCGGTGCGGCATTCGGGTCGAACGAGACGCCGATCGGATCGCGCTCTGCTTCCATCGCTTCAAGCTGCTCGCCCAGCATGCGGCGGATCATCAGGATGCCGCGGTCGCTCTGGCCGAAATGCTCTTCGGAGTGGATGGTCTGCGGACCCTGGCCGACCTGGGCCTCGTAATCGCCCGGGAATTGCTGGTGCTCTTGCTCCGTCATGTCCCACCAGAATTTGCCGTTGAATTTCGAACGCATGCGGCCGATGTCGCCGGACGCCTTGACGCGGCCGGCGACGTAGATGCGGAAGGACGTGTCGTCGATCGGCAGCGTCCAGCCGATCGACTCGACGCGCGCGAATTGGGCCACGCGCGGGTTCGGCACGACGCGCAAGGTGGGGAGGGCGGCCTCGGTGACGCGATAGAACACCTTGCCGTCGTCCTGCTTGCGGATCGAGCGCACGGCGATGCCGCGCGGTGTCTTGTCGAACTTCACCTCCGGCATCGAGGCCATCATGTTGGTGAATTGCGGACCCGAGAACGAGCCGTGCAGCACCGGCACGTGATAGGGATCGACCACGTTCTCGAAATGCTGGAGCCAGTTGCAGGGGATGACCGCAGGCCCGCCGCCGCCGATCGAGGAATCGTCGGCCTCGACGAACTCGCCGTCGTCCATGTTTTCGAGGCACTCGTAAGCCGGCAGCACCGGGCGTTTCTCGGCCGGGCCCATATAGGCGAAAATCAGCCCGTAGCGCTCTTCGACCGGGTACCAGGGCTGGCGCACCTTGTCCTTGAACTGTCCGCCATCGGGCTCGCAGGGCTGCTCCAGGCAATGGCCTTCGGTGTCGAACTTCCAGCCATGATAGCAGCAGCGGATGCCGTCTTCCTCGACCTTGCCGTAATAGAGCGTGGTGCCGCGATGGCAGCAGCGGGCGTGCAAGAGGCCGACGCGGCCGTGCTTGTCGCGGAACAGGATCAAATCCTCGCCGAGCGCGCGCAGCTTTTTCGGCGTGTCGGTGGCGTCGCTGACAAGGCCGACCGGGTGCCAGTAGCGGCGCAGCAGCTCACCCATCGGTGTGCCGCGCGTAACCGAGGTGAGCTCGGTGCGCGTGTGCGCCGGCTTCATTGCATAGCCGGTGCCGAGATCGCGATCCCGCTGGGTCATGGTCATACGCTTCCTCCCGCGCCGCCGGGCCTTGGTGACCCGGTCATCTTCGCGTGTTGGCACAGTCAAAGGCAGATCGATGACAATGTCAACGATATTTCAAAATGCCTCTTAATCGCATTCGGAAGTGGTTGGGGAGGTTGCGCTACCAAGACTTGGCACGCCCTGGCTTTCTTGGCAGAGGTGGATCATGAGCCAGACATCGAGCAGGGACGGGCACGCGTCGCCCGATGCGGACGAAAGTCACTCGCCGGCGCCGATCACCGTGATGCTGTCGTCGCGGCTGATGGTGCTTGCCAACCTGCTTAAGCGCGGCGCGATCCTGCGCTACAAGCGCCTCGCCGGACTGTCCTCGGTCGAGTTCGGTCTCGTCGCCTCGCTCGGCCGCCGTCCGCCGATGAGCGTGGCGCGGCTCGCCGAAGCCGTCGGCCAGGACAAGGGCCAGATCAGCCGCGCGCTCGCGGAACTCGTCTCGCGCAAGCTGATCGCGAAATCGGCGAACCCGAGGGACAGCCGCGAGGTGCTGGTCTCACTGACCGCGGCGGGGCTCGCCGCGCATGATGCGATCGTCGAAGGCGCGCAGGAGCGCAATCGGCAATTGCTGGAACAGTTGAGCAAGGACGAGTTCGAGACGCTGCTGGCGCAGATCGACCGTCTCACGGCGACGGCCGAAAAGATGCTCGAGGCCGAGAAAGTTCCGCGCTGATCTCTTGGAAATCTCCGGAAATACTGGATCGATTCTAAGAGTCTTTCTAAGAACCTTTCAATTAGGGAATTCGCGCGCGCTCACCTAAGCGTTGCAAGCGCTTGCCGTTGGGGGAACGACGGCATGACGCTGCAAAACAGACATCTTGGGGTGCGCGGTGAACAGTCTTCGTATGCTGCGGTCAGCCGTCCTGGCGACCGCGTCCGCTTTCGTATTGGTGCCGCAGGCATCGCTTGCGCAATCGTCGACGCAAAGCGGCGCGCAAAATCTGCCGGCGGTGACCGTGAACGCGCCGGAAGCACGCCGCCGTGCGCCCACCGCCGCCGTGCGCACTGCGCCGCGGCGGTCTGTGCAGACCGCCAATCGAAACAGACCGCAGCCGCAGCGCAATGTCGGCTTCGTCGAGACGCCGCTCGGTCCGGTGAACGGATATGTCGCGGGCCGCAGTTCGTCCGGCACCAAGACCAACACGCCGATCATGGAGACGCCGCAATCGGTGTCGGTGATCGGCGCCGAACAGATCCGCGACCAGAAGGCGATGAAGCTCGACGAAACCCTGCGCTATACCGCAGGCGTGCGTGCCGGCACCTTCGGCGCCGACACGCGAAACGACTGGTGGCTGATCCGCGGCTTCAAGTCCGACGACATCGGTCTGTTCCTCGACGGCATGCAGCTGTTCTACACGGCCTATGCGAGCTGGCGGATTCCGCCGTTCAACATGGAGCGGGTCGAGGTGCTGCGCGGTCCGTCGGCGGTGCTCTATGGCGGATCGAGCCCGAGCGGCATCGTCAACGTCATCAGCAAGATGCCGCCGACCGAGCCGATCCGCTACATCGAGACCGGCGTCAACAATTTCGGCAACGCCTATGTCGGCTTCGATGTCGGTGGTCCCGTCGCAACGCAGCCCCAAGACGGCAAGCTGTTCTACCGTGTCGTCGGCGAGATCAGGAACGGCGGCACGCAGGTCGACTTCACGCCGGACAACAATTACTTCATCGCGCCGTCCTTCACCTGGAAGCCGGATGCCGACACCTCCTTCACGGTGCTCGCCTCGGCGTCGAAGACCGACACCCGCGGCATCAACTTCCTGCCGTACCAGGGCACGGTGACCAACGCGCCGTTCGGCAAGATCCCGACCAGCTTCTTCGTCGGCGATCCCAGTGTCGACAAGTTCACGCGCGAGCAGGAGATGCTCGGCTACCTGTTCGAACGCAATCTCACCGACGATCTGACGTTCCGGCAAAATGCCCGCTTCGCCCATATCGATCTGACTTACCGGGGCTACATCGGCAACGGCTGGGACAACATCAATACGGCCACGTTGGGCCGCTACAATTGGTATGCGAAGGACACCGCCAACCAGGCCAATCTCGACAACCAGCTCGAGTACCGCTTCAACACCGGTCCCGTCAGGCATACGATGCTGTTCGGCGTCGACCTGAAGGGCTACCAGATCGACGACTATCAGGCCTTCAACTTCGGCACCGTTCCGCCGATCAACGTCTTCAATCCCGTTTACGGCATCAATGTCCCGCTCACGGGCCCCCCGTTCCGCAACTTCCTGATCACGCAGAAGCAGGCTGGCACCTATCTCCAGGACCAGATGAAGCTCGGTAATTTCACGCTGGTGCTGAGCGGGCGCAATGATTGGGTCGAGACGACGCAGGCCGCTCGCGACACGGGCGCGACGATCGCCAGCAATAACGACAGCCAGTTCAGCGGCCGCGCAGGCCTGATCTACAATTTCGACAACGGCATCGCGCCCTACATCTCCTACGCGACGAGCTACAATCCGATCATCGGTCTCAACGCGCAGAACCAGCTGTTCGTGCCGGAGACCGGCAAGCAGGCCGAGATCGGCGTGAAGGTCGCACCCAGGGGATTCGACGGCTATTTCACCGCCTCGGTGTTCGACCTGAAGCGCCAGAACGTGCCGACCACCGATCCGGTCATCACCACGCTGCAGAACCAGACCGGCGAGGTGACCTCGCGCGGCATCGAGCTCGAAGCGGTGGCCAATGCCACGAAGGAGCTGAAGTTCATCGGCGCCTTCACGGCCTACCATCTCTTCACCAGCAGGGACCTCAATCCGGCACTGGTCGGCAAGACGCCGACCAACACGCCCGAGATGCTGGTCTCTGGCTGGGCGGACTACACCTTCAAGGACGGTCCGCTTGCGGGATTTGGTTTCGGCGGCGGCGTGCGCTATGTCGGCTCCTCCTGGGCCGACCCCGCCAACACCCTAGAGGTTCCCGCGGTGGTGCTCGGCGACCTCGCGGTCCACTACGAATGGCAGAACTGGCGCACGGCCATCAACGTGATCAATTTGACCGACAAGATCTACGTCGCGAGCTGCGCGGGGACCACGTCCTGCTTCTACGGCGACCGCCGGCGCGTCACCGCCAGCGTCTCCTACAAGTGGTAAGCGCAGGCGAGGGGAGGGCTTCGTGAAGGCGCGTACGGTCAGGCTCTGGTCCGTGGTCCACACCTGGACCAGCCTGGTCTCGACCGTCTTCCTGCTCCTGCTATGCCTGACCGGCCTGCCGCTGATCTTCCATCACGAGATCGATGAGCTCCTGGGCTATGCCCCCCAGCCCGAAGCTCATGCGGGCGCGGCGCGTGCGACGACCCAGGCGGTCGCCGACGCCGCGCTCGCCGCCGATCCCGGCCGCGTGCTGCAATATATCTCCTGGGACAAGGACGAGCCCGGGATCGTCACCGCGTTCACCAACAGCGCCGTCGACGGGCTGCCTGACAACACGACCGTGCGTGCCTTCGATGCGGTGTCGACCAAGCTGCTCGGACCGGTCGGCATCGGGCCGATGCTGATCATGCTCAAGCTGCATACCGACATGTTTGCCGGCCAGCCCGGGAAATTGTTCCTGGGCGGAATGGGCCTGTTGTTCGCAATCGCCATCATCTCCGGCGTGGTGCTGTATTGGCCGTTCACCCGCCGTCTGCGCTTTGCCACCATTCGCGATCGCGCCTCTCGGCGCGTGCGCTGGCTCGACTGGCACAATCTGATCGGTGTCGTGACGGTGGCCTGGGCGCTGGTGGTTGGGCTGACCGGCGTCGTCAACACCTGGGCCGAGCTGATGCTCAACCAGTGGAAGGCGACCGAGCTCGCCAGCATGGTCGCGCCCTATGCCGGCAAGCCGCCGCCCGCGCATCTGGCTTCGCTCGACGACGTCGTCGCGCGTGCCAGGCAGACGGCTCCCGGCATGGAGGTCGCCTTCATCGCGTTCCCGGGCACGCCCTTCACCTCCTCGCACCACTTTGCCGCCTTCATGCGCGGCGACACGGCGCTGACGGCGCGGCTCCTCAAGCCGGTCCTGCTCGACGGCGAAACAGGGGAGGTCGCCGACAGCCGGGCGCTGCCGGTCTATCTGCAGGCGCTCCTGATCTCGCAGCCGCTGCATTTCGGCGATTATGGCGGGATCCCGCTCAAGGTGATCTGGGCCGTGCTCGACATTCTCACGATCGTTGTGATCGGCAGCGGCCTCTATCTCTGGCTGGCGCGGCGGCGCAAGCGTGCGCCGGCCAGAGCCAACGCATTCGCCAGACGGACCCCGGTCCCGTCGTGATGCATGGCTCCTCTGACCGTTCGCGCCTGTGGATACGTGTCTTTGCGGCACCCATCCTGCTCGCGGCCGCGACCATCACCGGCCTGCTGGCCGCGCTGCTCTGGGGAACGATTGGCCAGTATGTCGCCTGGGTGACGGTCGGCGCCCCGGTGCTGGTCATTGTCTGGGTTTGGGTGCGCTGCCGGACCCAAAAAACCGGGCAATTTTCGCGGACGATGCGCGGCAAATAGCGGCCTCGGCCCCTGCGCCGCAATCTGCGAACGGCTGCCCTGCAAAACTGTGGCCGCCCTTGTCGGATTCTGCGATCTGCTCCATACCAGCCGCGGGGTGATTCCGGGATTTTCACCGCTGTGGGGACGGCAAAGGGCCTAAAAAGAGCGTGTCTTGCGCCCATTGGTGCACTGCGCTAAGGCTCAGAACAATTCCAAACTGGACGAATCCGTGGCTGTCCCGAGGCTGCGGGAAAAAGGGCTCGTCAATGAGCGGCATTCTGCAGAACTATCTTCCACTCGTCGTCTTTATAGGGGTAGCGGGCCTCATCGGCCTCGTGCTGCTGATCGCGCCCTTCATCGTGGCGTTCCAGCAGCCGGACCCGGAAAAACTGTCGGCGTATGAGTGCGGCTTCAACGCCTTCGACGACGCCCGCATGAAGTTCGACGTCCGCTTCTATCTGGTCGCCATCCTCTTCATCATCTTCGACCTCGAGGTGGCGTTCCTGTTTCCCTGGGCGGTGGCGTTCGGCAAGCTTGGCGCGACCGGCTTCTGGTCCATGGTGGTGTTCCTCGCCGTGCTGACGGTCGGGTTCGCCTATGAATGGAAGAAAGGGGCACTGGAATGGGATTGAACCCTGCAACGTCCACCGGTCCGGTTGTTGCGCCGGCCGCCAAGGGCATCCTCGATCCGTCGACCGGCCGTCCGGTCGGCGCCAATGATCCGTTCTTTCTCGAGGTCAACTCCGAGCTGTCCGACAAGGGCTTCTTCGTGGCCGCGACGGACGACCTCATCACCTGGGCCCGCACCGGCTCGCTGATGTGGATGACCTTCGGCCTCGCCTGCTGCGCGGTCGAGATGATGCAGGTGTCGATGCCGCGCTACGACGTCGAGCGCTTCGGCTTCGCCCCGCGTGCCTCGCCGCGCCAGTCGGACGTGATGATCGTCGCGGGCACGCTGACCAACAAGATGGCGCCGGCGCTGCGCAAGGTCTACGACCAGATGCCCGAGCCGCGCTACGTCATCTCGATGGGTTCCTGCGCCAATGGCGGCGGCTACTATCACTATTCCTACTCGGTCGTGCGCGGCTGCGACCGCATCGTGCCGATCGACATCTACGTGCCGGGCTGCCCGCCCACGGCGGAAGCGCTGCTGTACGGCGTGCTGCTGCTGCAGAAGAAGATCCGCCGCACCGGCACCATCGAACGCTAAGGTTTTACGTCATGGACGACGCCAAGCTCGACGCCCTGGGGCAGACGATCGTTAGCGCGCTTCCGGGCGCCGCCACCGGTCACACGGTTGCCTTCAACCAGCTCACGGTCGACGTCGAGGTCAGCAAGATCGTCGAGGTGGTCAAGTACCTCCGCGACGATCCGAAGTGCCGCTTCATCAACTTCACGGACATCACGGCCGCGGACTATCCGTCGCGAGAGAAGCGCTTCGACGTGATCTATCACTTCCTGTCACCGACCCTGAACACGCGGATCCGGCTCAAGGCCCAGGCCGACGAGACCACACAGGTTCCGTCGCTGATCGACGTGTTCCCGGGCGCGGACTGGTTCGAGCGCGAGGCCTACGATCTCTACGGCGTGTTCTTCGTCGGCCACCCCGACATGCGCCGCATCCTCACCGATTACGGTTTCGAGGGGCATCCGCTGCGCAAGGATTTCCCGACCACCGGTTTCGTCGAGGTCCGCTACGACGACCAGGAGAAGCGGGTGGTGTACGAGCCGGTCCGGCTCAACCAGGAATTCCGCAAGTTCGATTTCCTCTCGCCATGGGAAGGGGCGGACTATCCGCTTCCCGGTGACGAGAAGGCGGGACCGAAGGCCTGATCATGAACGAGCAACCTGAACAGCTTCGCAATTTCACCATCAACTTTGGACCGCAGCATCCTGCGGCCCACGGCGTTTTGCGCCTCGTGCTCGAATTGGACGGCGAAGTCGTCGCGCGCGTCGATCCCCATATCGGCCTGCTTCACCGCGGCACCGAAAAACTGATCGAGCAGAAGACCTATCTTCAGGCGATCCCTTATTTCGACCGCCTCGACTACGTCGCGCCGATGAACCAGGAGCATGCCTTCTGTCTCGCGGCCGAAAAGCTGCTGGGCATCGAGGTGCCGCGCCGCGGCCAGCTCATCCGCATCCTCTATTGCGAGATCGGCCGCATTCTCTCTCACCTTCTGAACGTCACCACGCAGGCGATGGACGTCGGCGCGCTGACCCCGCCGCTGTGGGGTTTCGAAGAGCGCGAGAAGCTGATGGTGTTCTACGAGCGCGCCTCGGGCAGCCGCATGCACGCAGCCTTCTTCCGCGTCGGCGGCGTGCATCAGGACCTGCCGCAGAAGCTGGTCGACGACATCGAGGCCTGGTGCGATCCGTTCCTGAAGGTCGTGGACGACCTCGACCGCCTGCTCACGGCCAACCGCATCTTCAAGCAGCGCAACGTCGACATCGGCGTGGTGCCGCTGAAGGAAGCCTGGGAGTGGGGCTTTTCGGGCGTGATGGTGCGCGGCTCGGGCGCAGCCTGGGATCTGCGCAAGTCGCAGCCCTATGAGTGCTACGCCGAGATGGATTTCGACATTCCGATCGGCAAGAACGGCGACTGCTACGATCGCTACCTGATCCGCATGGAAGAGATGCGCCAGTCCGTGCGCATCATGAAGCAGTGCATCCAGAAGCTGAACGCGCCTGACGGCAAGGGTCCCGTCGTCGTCGAGGACAACAAGGTCGCGCCGCCGCGCCGTGGCGAGATGAAGCGCTCGATGGAAGCGCTGATCCACCACTTCAAGCTCTACACCGAAGGCGTCCACGTGCCGGCCGGCGAAGTCTACGCCGCGGTCGAGGCGCCGAAGGGCGAGTTCGGCGTCTATCTGATCTCCGACGGCACCAACAAGCCGTACAAGTGCAAGATCCGCGCGCCGGGCTTTGCGCATCTTCAGGCCATGGACCACATCTGCCGCGGCCATCTGCTCGCAGACGTCTCGGCGATCCTCGGTTCGCTCGACATCGTGTTCGGAGAGGTCGATCGGTGAGAGCCATGGCACCCATCGCGATACTCGCCGGGGCGGGTTGTTGGGCCGGAAGCGCGCAGGCGCAGCTTCCGGCTGCCTTCTCGTCAGAGTGCCCGCAACGAACAACCGTCGCGAGTTGGTGTCCGGATCAGTTGTCCAAAGAAGGTTGGAAACTGAAATATGAAAGCGTAAGTCCGCGCGAGCTGATGGATGCGTATTGGCGTTACGAAGTGTGGATTCGTGACCGAGCCGCAGTCCTTTGCCAACTGAGCGGAGGTCTTGGTGGCATCAAGGCGAACTCTTGTCGGGAATTGAGCGAGGTCGATCGGTGATGGCGCAGGCGCCAATCCAGTTTGACCGTGCCTCGGGGGCCCTTGAAGGGGCCAACCTGTGGGAGCGGACGGCTGCCTTGGCGCTGGTGACGGGATCGAAGATCTCCTCGCACTTCTCGCACATGGGCTACATCGCCTGCGCCAATCTGCTGGCGAAGACGCTGCCCAAGCGCAATATCGCGATCAAGCTCAACCCCGACGCTGTGTTCGAGTTTCCTTACGGCGACGGCTACTGGAGCAAGCTGCTCAACCGCTCCTACAATTACGAGGACGAGCTGGAGCTGCTGTTTGCCGACTCCATCGACGTCGACTACACGCTGCTCGATTGCGGCGCCAATTACGGCTACTGGTCGGTGCTGGTGTCGAGCAAGCCGTTCGGTTCGCACAAGGCGATCGCGATCGAGCCGTCGGGACAGAACTACCCGAAGCTCGCCAACAATGCGCGCGTCAACGGCAACCGCTTCGAGGCCATGAAATGCGCGATCGGCGCCAGCCGCGGCACCGCGCGGCTGTCCGGCACCAAGCACGAGGCCTTCAGCATCGCCGGCGATGCGTCGGCGGGCGGCGAGGAGGTGCCGGTGATTGCGCTCGACAACCTCATCGACGACGGCAAGGTCGCTGCCAGCGGCAAGTACCTGATCAAGCTCGACGTCGAGGGCGTCGAGATCGAGGCGATCAAGGGCGGCGCCCGGCTGCTCCAGGCCGACAGCGTCATCATGTGCGAGGAGCACGGCAGCGACCGCAGCCACGCCGTGTCGCGCTACATCCTCGAACAGACCCCGCTGAAGCTGATCGTGTTCGATCCGCGCAGCAACCGGATGGAGACCGTGACCGAGCTGTCGATCCTCGACCGCATCAAGGTCTCGACCCACGTCGGCTACAACGTTTTCGGCACCGCAAGCGCGTTCTGGCAGGACAGGATCGAAGCCCTGAATGCGAAAACCGCGCGCCGTATGCAGTGAGAGATAAGAGATGTCCGTTCGCCGATTAGCACCGAAGGAAGTCCAGCCCGCGAGCTTTGCGTTCACGGAGGAGAACCTCGCGTTCGCCAAGCAGCAGATCGCGAAATATCCGGCCGGCCGGCAAGCCTCCGCCGTCATCGCCATCCTCTGGCGCGTCCAGGAACAGCACGACGGCTGGGTGTCGGAAGCCGCGATCCGCGTCGTCGCCGACATGCTGGACATGCCCTATATCCGCGTGCTCGAGGTCGCGACCTTCTACACGATGTTCCAGCTCGCACCCGTCGGCAAGAAAGCCCACGTCCAGGTCTGCGGCACCACGCCGTGCCGCCTGCGCGGCGCCGAGGATCTGATCCACGTCTGCGAGCACCGCATCCATCACGAGCCCTTCCATCTCTCCAAGGACGGCAATTTCAGCTGGGAAGAGGTGGAGTGCCTCGGTGCCTGCGTGAACGCGCCGATGGTGCTGATCGGCAAGGACACCTATGAGGATCTGACCAAGGAAAGCTTCGGCAAGGTGCTCGACGGCTTTGCTTCGGGCAATCCGCCCAAGCCCGGTCCGCAGAACGGCCGCCAGTTCTCGGCGCCGACGGGTGGGCCGACCACGCTGAAGGAGATCACCTGATGCGTGATCTCCCCGCAATTGGAGGGAACGAGGCCGTGAAGAAATGGGGCTTCGTCGCCATGCACGCCGCGGTCGCGGCCGCCTTCATGTTCCTGCTGCAGCGTTTCATGATGAACGCGTCGCTGGAGACCAGTCTGCTCTGGGCGCTGACCTTCGCCGTCTGCGCCGCCGGACTTGCCTACAAGCAGTCCATTCGTTGATCGGAAAGCACTGATATGCTCGAGGACAAGGACCGCATCTTCAAGAACCTGTACGGCCTCCACGATTGGGGGCTTGAGGGCGCGCGGCGCCGCGGCGCCTGGGATGGTACGAAGAACATCATCGACAAGGGCCGCGACTGGATCATCAACGAGATGAAGGCGTCGGGCCTGCGCGGCCGCGGCGGCGCCGGCTTCCCGACCGGCCTGAAGTGGTCCTTCATGCCGAAGGAATCGACCGACGGCCGGCCGAGCTATCTCGTGGTCAACGCCGACGAGTCCGAGCCCGGCACCTGCAAGGACCGCGAGATCATGCGGCATGATCCGCATCTGCTGATCGAGGGCTGCCTGATCGCGAGCTGCGCGATGAACGCGCATGCCTGCTACATCTATGTCCGCGGCGAGTTCATCCGCGAGCGCGAGCACCTCCAGGCCGCGATCGACCAGGCCTATGAGGCCAAGCTGGTCGGCAAGGACAACGTCAACGGCTGGCCGTTCGACATCTACGTCGCGCACGGCGCCGGCGCCTACATCTGCGGCGAGGAAACCGCGCTGCTCGAAAGCCTCGAAGGCAAGAAGGGCCAGCCGCGGCTGAAGCCGCCGTTCCCGGCCAATGTCGGCCTGTTCGGCTGCCCGACCACCGTCAATAACGTCGAGTCCATCGCGGTTGCGCCGGACATCCTGCGCCGGGGCGCGGCGTGGTTCGCCGGCATCGGCCGTCCGAACAATGTCGGCACCAAGCTGTTCTGCATCTCCGGCCATGTCGAGCGGCCCTGCAACGTCGAAGAAGCCATGGGCATTCCGTTCCGTGAGCTGATCGACAAGCATTGCGGCGGCATCCGCGGCGGCTGGGACAATCTCAAGGCCGTGGTTCCCGGCGGCTCGTCGGTGCGCATGGTGCCGGCCGAGCAGATCATCGACACGCCGATGGATTTCGACAGCCTGAGCAAGCTGCGCTCGGGCCTCGGCACCGCGGCCGTGATCGTGATGGACAAGTCGACCGATCTGATCCGCTCCATCGCGCGCATCTCCTATTTCTACAAGCATGAGAGCTGCGGCCAGTGCACGCCGTGCCGCGAGGGCACCGGCTGGATGTGGCGCGTCCTGACCCGCATGGCCGATGGCCGCGCCCACAAGCGCGAAATCGACATGCTGCTCGAAGTCACCAAGCAGGTCGAAGGCCACACCATCTGCGCGCTCGGCGACGCAGCCGCGTGGCCGATCCAGGGCCTGATCGCGCATTTCCGTCACGAGATCGAAGCGCGCATCGACCAGTATTCGCACAAGGCCGACATCGACGATATCGGCGTCCGCGATCCCGTGAACATGGTCGCGGCGGAGTAGGAAGAATGACCAAGCTCATCATCGACGGCAAAGAGATCGATGTCCCCGCCGAATACACGCTGCTTCAGGCGTGCGAGGCGGCCGGCGCCGAGATTCCGCGCTTCTGCTATCACGAGCGGCTGTCGATCGCCGGCAATTGCCGGATGTGCCTCGTTGAAGTGAAGGGCGGCCCGAAGCCGGTCGCGAGCTGCGCCTGGGGCGTGCGTGACTGCCGTCCGGGCCCCAAGGGCGAGCCGCCGGAAATCTCGACGCGTTCGCCGATGGTGAAGAAGGCACGCGAAGGCGTGATGGAGTTCCTTCTCATCAACCATCCGCTGGATTGCCCGATCTGCGACCAGGGCGGCGAGTGCGACCTCCAGGACCAGGCGATGGGCTACGGTGTCGACACCAGCCGCTTCGCCGAGAACAAGCGCGCGGTCGAGGACAAATATCTCGGCGCGCTGGTCAAGACCTCGATGAACCGCTGCATCCAGTGCACGCGCTGCGTCCGCTTCTCGGCGGAAGTCGCCGGCGCGCCCGAGATGGGCGCCACCGGCCGCGGCGAGGACATGGAGATCACGACCTATCTCGAGCACGCGTTGACGTCCGAATTGCAGGGCAATCTCGTCGACATCTGCCCGGTCGGCGCGCTGACCTCGAAGCCCTACGCCTTCGCCGCGCGCCCGTGGGAGCTCGGCAAGACCCAGTCGATCGACGTCATGGACGGCCTCGGCTCGGCGATCCGCGTCGACACCCGCGGCCGTGAGGTGATGCGCGTGCTGCCGCGCATCAACGAGGCCGTGAACGAGGAGTGGATCTCCGACAAGACCCGCCACATCGTCGACGGCCTGCGCACCCAGCGCCTCGACCGGCCCTATATCCGCGAGGCCGGCAAGCTGCGTGCCGCGAGCTGGCCCGAGGCCTTCGCCGCGATCGCCGCCAAGGCGGGTCGGACCGACGGCAAGCGCATCGGCGCGATCGCCGGCGACCTTGCCGGTGTCGAGGAGATGTTCGCGCTGAAGGATCTCCTGGCCAAGTACGGCTCGGGCAATCTGGCGGTGCAGGGCGGCGACGCCTTCGATCCCGCGCTCGGCCGCGGCTCCTACATCTTCAATCCGACGCTGGTGGGTGTCGAGCAGGCTGATGCGTTGCTCATCATTGGTGCCAATCCGCGCAAGGAAGCGGCCGTGTTCAACGCCCGCATCCGCAAGCGCTGGCGCGCCGGCGGCTTCAAGGTCGGCGTGATTGGCGCCAAGGCCGATCTGACCTACGACTACGACCATCTCGGCGCAGGCACCGACACGCTCGGCGAGCTCGCGGCCGGCAAGCACTCCTTCATGGACGTGCTGAAGAACGCCAAGAACCCGATCATCCTGGTCGGCGCGGGCGCGGCCTCGCGTCACGATGGCGCCGCCATCCTCGCCGCCGCCGCCAAGCTCGCGCTCGATGTCGGCGCTGTGAAGGACGGCTGGAACGGCTTTGGCGTGCTGCACGAGACCGCCTCGCGCGTCGGTGCGCTCGATATCGGCTTCTCCGCAACGAGCGGGGGCCTGAACGCCGCGCAGATGACGACGTTCGGCACGCTGGACCTGCTGTTCCTGCTCGGCGCCGACGAGATCAAGCCGTCGGACGGCACCTTCGTCGTCTATATCGGCACCCATGGTGACCGCGGTGCGCATCGTGCCGACGTGATCCTGCCGGCGGCAGCCTACACCGAGAAGTCCGCGATCTACGTCAACACCGAAGGCCGCGTGCAGATGACCGGCCGTGCCGCGTTCCCGCCGGGCGAAGCCCGCGAGGACTGGGCGATCGTCCGCGCGCTCTCGGAAGCGCTCGGCAAGAAGCTCGGCTATGACTCGCTTGCTGCGCTGCGCCAGGCGATCTTCAAGGCCGTGCCGCATCTGATCCGGCTCGACCAGATCGAGGCCGGCTCCGCCGACCAGATCAGGAAGCTGGCGGGGAAGGGCGGCTCGCCCGAGAAGGCGCCGTTCAGGGCACTCGTCGAGGACTTCTATTTGACCAACCCAATCGCGCGTGCGTCCGCCGTGATGGCGGAATGCTCGCGGCTTGCCTCCGGGCAGATGCTGACCGCAGCGGAGTGAGCCGATGGAATTCTTCGAAAGCGCATTCTGGACCGGGTTCCTTTGGCCGCTGATCATCATGGTCGCGCAGAGCGTCCTGGTGCTCGTCGTCCTGCTGGTCGCGATCGCCTACATCCTGCTCGCCGACCGCAAGATCTGGGCGGCGGTGCAGATCCGCCGCGGCCCGAACGTGGTCGGCCCGTGGGGGCTGCTGCAGTCCTTCGCCGACCTGCTCAAGTTCGTGCTGAAGGAGCCGATCATCCCGGCCGGCGCCAACAAGGGTGTGTTTCTCCTTGCCCCCTTGGTCTCGTGCGTGCTCGCGCTCGCGGCTTGGGCGGTGATCCCGACCAATCTCGGCTGGGTGATCTCCGACATCAATGTCGGCATCCTCTTCATCTTCGCGATCTCGTCGCTATCGATCTACGGCATCATCATGGCCGGCTGGTCGTCGAACTCGAAGTACCCGTTCCTGGCGGCGCTGCGCTCGGCGGCGCAGATGGTGTCGTATGAAGTCTCGATCGGCTTCGTCATCATCACGGTGCTGCTCTGCGCCGGCACGCTGAACCTGTCGGCGGTGGTCGAGGCCCAGCACGCGCGCGGCCTTGCCAGCCTGATCGGGCTGCCGCAGCTCACCATCCTGAACTGGTATGTGTGGCCGCTGTTCCCGATGTTCGTGATCTTCTACGTCTCGGCGCTGGCGGAAACCAACCGTCCGCCGTTCGACCTCGTCGAAGCGGAATCCGAGCTCGTCGCCGGCTTCATGGTCGAGTACGGCTCGACGCCGTACCTGCTGTTCATGCTCGGCGAGTACGTCGCGATCGTCACGATGTGCGCGATGGCCACGATCCTGTTCCTCGGAGGCTGGCTGCCGCCGGTGGACCTGCCGCCCTTCAACTGGGTGCCGGGGATCATCTGGTTCTCGCTCAAAGTGTTCTTCATGTTCTTCCTGTTCGCGATGGCAAAGGCGATCGTGCCGCGCTACCGCTACGACCAATTGATGCGCCTCGGCTGGAAGGTGTTCCTGCCGCTGTCGCTGGCGATGGTGATCGTGGTGGCCGGCGTGCTGCATTTCGCCGGCATCGCGCCGAAGTGAGGCCGTCATGGGTATCAATGTCAACGCCACTGCACGTTCGCTCCTGCTGTCGGAATTCGTCTCGGCGTTCTTCCTCGCCATGCGCTATTTCTTCCAGCCGAAGCCCACGCTGAACTATCCCTTCGAGAAGGGCCCGATCTCGCCGCGCTTCCGCGGCGAGCATGCGCTGCGCCGCTATCCGAACGGCGAAGAGCGCTGCATCGCCTGCAAGCTGTGCGAAGCGATTTGCCCGGCGCAGGCCATCACCATCGAGGCCGGCCCGCGCCGCAACGACGGCACCCGCCGCACCGTGCGCTACGACATCGACATGGTGAAGTGCATCTATTGCGGCCTCTGCCAGGAGGCCTGCCCGGTCGACGCCATCGTCGAAGGTCCGAACTTCGAGTTCGCGACCGAGACCCGCGAGGAACTGTTCTATGACAAGGCCAAGCTGCTCGCCAATGGCGACCGCTGGGAACGCGAGATCGCGAAAGCGATCGAGCTCGACGCGCCGTACCGGTGAGATGAGAGCATGATCCTTCCCGCGCTGTTCTTCTATCTCTTCGCCGGCATCTGCGTCGCCTCGGCGGTGATGGTGATTGTCTCGCGCAATCCCGTGCACTCCGTGCTGTACCTGATCCTGGCCTTCGTCAACGCCTCCGGCCTGTTCGTGCTGATGGGCGCCGAATTCCTGGCGATGATCCTGATCGTCGTCTATGTCGGCGCCGTCGCGGTGCTGTTCCTGTTCGTGATCATGATGCTCGACGTCGACTTCGTCGAGCTGCGCGAGGGCTTCATTCAGTATCTGCCGGTTGGTCTCGTGATTGGCGGCATCTTCCTGTTCGAGCTGCTGCTGACCGTCGGCGCCTGGATCATCAACCCGACCGTGAGCAAGACGATCACGGCGCCGATCCCGACCAACGTCTCGAACACCGAGGCGCTCGGGCTCGTGCTCTATACGAAGTACATCCACTACTTCCAGCTCTCGGGCATGGTGCTGCTGGTCGCCATGATCGGCGCCATCGTGCTGACGCTGCGCCACAAGGCGAGCGTGAAGCGGCAGGACATCAACGTTCAGAACGCACGCACGCCTGAGATGGCGATGGCGATGCGCAAGGTGGCGCCGGGGCAGGGGCTCTCGGATGCCGACGCGGCGGAGTGGGTGAAATGACGATCGGGCTCGGACATTATCTGGCGGTCGGCGCGATCCTGTTCACGCTCGGGATCCTCGGCATCTTCCTGAACCGCAAGAACATCATCGTCATCCTGATGTCGATCGAGCTGATCCTGCTCTCGGTCAATATCAACCTCGTGGCGTTCTCGACCTTCCTCGGCGACATCGTCGGCCAGGTCTTCGCGTTGCTGGTGCTGACGGTTGCGGCTGCGGAAGCCGCGATCGGTCTCGCCATCCTGGTGGTCTATTTCCGCAACCGCGGCTCGATCGCGGTTGAGGACGTCAATCTGATGAAGGGCTGAGCTCGGTCATGGTTCAGGCAATTGTCTTTCTGCCTCTGCTGGGCGCCATTCTGGCCGGCCTGATCGCGCTCGTCGGCGCACATGGCCGCAACCCCTCGGGCGACGAGGTCGAGCATCACGGCGATCACGGCCACGGCGACGCTCACGCGTCGGCGGCCCATGACGACCATGGCCACGACGATCACGCGCATGACGATCACGGCCACGGTCCGGTCGAGCCGGCAGCGGCCGGCTCGCGCGGCGCCGAGCTGATCACGACCGGGTTGCTGTTCGTGGCAGCGGCGCTGTCCTGGATGACGCTGGTCGATGTCGGCTTCATGCATCACGACGCTCGCATCCAGCTGCTGCCCTTTATCTTCTCCGGCGACCTCCAGGTCTGGTGGACGCTGCGGGTCGACACGCTCACCGCCGTCATGCTCGTGGTGGTCACGACCGTGTCCTCGCTCGTGCACCTCTATTCCATCGGCTATATGGACGAGGATCCGTACCGGCCGCGCTTCTTCGGCTATCTCTCGCTGTTCACCTTCGCCATGCTGATGCTGGTGACCGCGGACAACCTCGTCCAGCTGTTCTTCGGCTGGGAAGGCGTGGGTCTGGCGAGCTATCTGCTGATCGGCTTCTGGTACCAGAAGCCGTCGGCGAATGCGGCGGCGATCAAGGCCTTCGTGGTCAACCGCGTCGGCGATTTCGGCTTCGCGCTCGGCATCTTCGCGATCTTCATGCTGGCCGGCTCGACCGACTTCGAGACCATCTTCCATGCCGCGCCCGGCCTCACCGGCAAGACCATCAACTTCCTCGGCTGGCACGCTGACGCGCTGACCCTGACCTGCCTCCTGCTGTTCATGGGCGCGATGGGCAAGTCGGCGCAGTTCCTGCTGCACACCTGGTTGCCGGACGCGATGGAAGGCCCGACGCCGGTCTCCGCGCTGATCCACGCCGCGACCATGGTCACCGCCGGCGTCTTCATGGTGGCGCGCCTGTCGCCGCTGTTCGAACTCGCGCCGAACGCGCAGGCCGTCGTGATGTTCTTCGGCGCCACCACCGCGTTCTTCGCCGCGACCATCGGCCTCGTCCAGAACGACATCAAGCGCATCGTCGCCTACTCGACCTGTTCGCAACTCGGCTACATGTTCGTGGCGATGGGAGCAGGGGCCTATTCGGTCGGCATGTTCCACCTGTTCACGCATGCCTTCTTCAAGGCGCTGCTGTTCTTGGGCTCCGGCTCGGTGATCTACGCGATGCACCACGAGCAGGACATCCGCAACATGGGCGGCCTCTGGAAGAAGATCCCCTACACCTATGCGGTGATGGTGGTCGGCACGCTCGCGCTCACCGGATTCCCGCTTACCGCCGGCTACTTCTCCAAGGACGCGATCATCGAGTCCGCCTATGCCTCGCACAATCCGTTCGCGATGTACGGCTTCCTGATGACGGTCGTCGCCGCCGGCCTGACCTCGTTCTACTCCTGGCGCCTGATCTTCAAGACCTTCCACGGTGAGCCGCACGACGAGCACCATTACGAAGCCGCGCATGAGGCTCCGCTCTGGATCCTGATCCCGATCGGCGTGCTCGCGGTTGGCTCCTTCGTCGCGGGTCTGCCGTTCAAGGAGCTGTTCGCCGGTCACGGCGTCGAGGAGTTCTTCCGCGAGTCCGTGAAGATGAACCCGCACATCATCGAGGAGATGCACCACATCCCCGAGACCATCGCCTTCCTGCCGACGGTGATGATGGTGCTGGGCTTCCTCGTCTCGTACCTGTTCTACATCCGCCGGCCCTACATCCCCGTTCGGCTCGCCGCAGAGCATCCGATGCTGTACCAGTTCCTGCTCAACAAATGGTACTTCGACGAGCTCTACGACCTCATCTTCGTCCGTCCGGCGAAGTGGATCGGCTATCAGCTCTGGAAGAAGGGCGACGGCTTCATCATCGACGGCTTCGGCCCCGACGGTGTCTCGGCCCGCGTGCTGGACGTCACCCGCAACGTCGTGAAGATCCAGACCGGCTATCTCTATCACTACGCATTCGCCATGCTGATCGGCGCCGCCGGCCTGATCACCTGGTTCATGTTCGGCTTTGGAGGCCAGTAAATGACAACCTGGCCCATCCTATCGGTCACGACCTTCCTGCCGCTGGTCGGCGCGCTGATCGTCTATCTCAGCCGCGGCGATGACGAGGCGGCCCGGCGCAACGCGCGCTGGATCGCGCTGTGGACCACGCTGATCACCTTCGCGGTGTCGGTAATCCTGGTGATGCGCTTCGACCCGTCGAGCGCAGACTTCCAGTTCGTCGAGAAGGCGAACTGGCTCGCCACCGGCATCACCTACCACATGGGCGTCGACGGCATCTCGCTGCCGCTGGTGATCCTGACCACCGCGATCATGCCGTTCTGCATCATCGCGAGCTGGAAGGCGATCACGAGCCGCGTCCGCGAATACATGATGGCGTTCCTGATCCTGGAAACGCTGATGGTCGGCACCTTCTCGGCGCTCGATCTCGTGCTGTTCTACCTGTTCTTCGAAGGCGGCCTGATCCCGATGTTCCTGATCATCGGCGTCTGGGGCGGTCCGCGCCGGGTCTACGCGTCGTTCAAGTTCTTTCTCTACACGCTGCTCGGCTCGGTGCTGATGCTGCTCGCCATCATGGCGCTGTACTGGAACGGCGGCACCACCGACATCCCGATCCTCATGCACACCGCCGTGCCGCGGTCGTTGCAGACCTGGGCGTGGCTCGCCTTCTTCGCCTCGTTCGCGGTGAAGATGCCGATGTGGCCGGTGCACACCTGGCTGCCCGACGCGCACGTCGAGGCGCCGACCGCGGGCTCGGTGGTTCTCGCCGCGATCCTCCTGAAGATGGGTGGCTACGGCTTCCTGCGCTTCTCGCTGCCGATGTTCCCGCTGGCCTCGCACGACTTCGCGCCGCTGGTCTTCACGCTCTCCGCCATCGCGATCATCTACACCTCGCTGGTCGCCCTGATGCAGGAGGACATGAAGAAGCTGATTGCGTACTCGTCAGTGGCGCATATGGGCTTCGTCACCATGGGCATCTTCGCCGGCACCATGCAGGGCGTCGCCGGCGGCGTGTTCCAGATGATCTCGCACGGCATCGTCTCCGGCGCGCTGTTCCTCTGCGTCGGCATCGTCTACGACCGCATGCACACCCGCGAGATCGCGGCCTATGGCGGCCTCGTCAACCGGATGCCGCTCTACGCGCTGACCTTCATGGTCTTCACCATGGCCAATGTCGGTCTGCCGGGAACGAGCGGCTTCGTCGGCGAGTTCATGACGCTGCTCGGCACCTTCAAGGTCTCGATCCCGACCGCGTTCTTCGCCACCTTCGGCGTGATCCTTTCGGCGGGCTATGCGCTGTGGCTCTACCGCAAGGTCGTGTTCGGGGCGCTGGTCAAGCCGTCGCTGATGAGCATGAAGGATCTCACCTTGCGCGAGTGCGTGACGCTGTTCCCGCTGATCGCGCTGACGATCCTGTTCGGCGTCTATCCGAAGCCGGTGCTCGACATGTCGGCCGCCTCGGTCCAGCAACTCGTCAACAACTACAACACCGCTGTGACGGCCGTGAAGGCCGCCGCACTGCTCCAGTGATCGGGCAGGTCAGGATATCGCCATGAGCTTTGAGACTGCAGGTTATCAACTGGCGCCGGTGCTGCCCGAGATCGTGCTCGCGGTCGGCGCGATGGCGCTTCTGATGCTGGGAGCCTATCGCGGGCAGGAGACGACCAAGGCGGTGACCTCGCTGGCGGTCCTGCTCCTGGTCGTGGTCGGCGTGCTCGAATACATGGTGCCTGCGGGTAAGCAGGTGACCTTCGGCGGCAGCTTCATCGTCGACGATTTCGCCCGCTTCATGAAGATCCTGGCCCTGATCGGCTCGGCGGTGACGCTGGTGCTGTCGACCGAGTTCCTCTCCGATCCGTCGCGCCGGATCTTCGAATACGCGATCCTGGTGCTGCTCTCGACGCTCGGCATGATGGTGCTGATCTCGGCCGGCGACCTGATCTCGCTCTATCTCGGCCTCGAGCTGATGTCGCTCGCGCTCTACGTCGTGGCGGCCTCGAACCGCGACAACGCCAAGTCGACCGAAGCCGGCCTGAAGTACTTCGTGCTCGGCGCGCTGTCGTCGGGCATGCTGCTGTACGGCTCCTCGCTGGTCTACGGCTTCACCGGCACGGTGAGCTTCGCCGGCATTGCGGCAGCCGCGACGGTGTCGAACGTCGGTCTGGTGTTCGGCCTGGTCTTCCTGCTCGCCGGCCTCTGCTTCAAGGTCTCGGCCGTGCCGTTCCACATGTGGACGCCTGACGTCTACGAGGGCGCGCCCACCCCGGTGACGGCCTTCTTCGCCTCGGCGCCGAAGGTGGCCGCGCTCGCCGTCTTCACCCGCGTCACGCTGACCGCATTCCCGGGCATCGTCTCGCAGTGGCAGCAGATCCTGGTGTTCGTGGCGATCGCCTCGATGGCGCTGGGCTCCTTCGCCGCGATCGGCCAGAGCAACATCAAGCGCCTGATGGCGTATTCCTCGATCGGCCACATGGGCTTTGCGCTGGTCGGCCTTGCCTCCGGCACGGTCGAGGGCGCGCAGGGCGTCCTGATGTACATCGTGATCTATGTCGCGATGACGCTTGGCTCGTTCTCGGTCATCCTCGCCATGAAGCGCAACGGCCAGCCGGTCGAGCAGATCAGGGATTTCGCGGGTCTCTCGCGGACCAACCCGCTGCTCGCCTTCATGTTCGCGATGCTGCTGTTCTCGCTCGCGGGCATCCCGCCGCTCGCCGGCTTCTTCGCCAAATGGTACGTCTTCGTCGCCGCCATCAAGGCGAACCTGTTCACGCTCGCCGTGGTCGGCGTGCTCTCCAGCGTCGTGGGCGCCTACTACTACCTCGCCATCGTCAAGACGATGTATTTCGACGAGCCGGCCGGCCAGGTCGATCCGATGCGCGTCGAGGTGAAGACGGTGCTGGCGGTTGCGGGCCTGTTCACCATCCTGTTCGCGCTGTTCGCAGGTCCCGTGGTGAGCGTCGCCTCCGCGGCGGCCAAGTCGCTGTTCTAGGATGGGATTCGCGCTCGGTCCTCGCGCACAGTCGGCGGGCTACAAGCTCGCCGCCTTCGAACGGACCGGCTCGACCAATACCGAGGCGATCGAGCACGCGAGGCGCGGCGAACGCGGCCCGATGTGGTTCGTCACGATAGAGCAGACCGCCGGCCGCGGCCGGCGTCAGCGCGCCTGGATCGCGCCAAAGGGCAATCTCGCAGCCAGCGTTCTCGAGATCCTGGACATAGCGCCTGCGGTCGCCGCCACAATCGGTTTTGCGGCGGGGCTGGCCGAGGAGGCCGCCCTGGAGAAGGTCAGCCTGGAGGCCGCGCTGCGCCTCGGCGAGGGCCGGCCCCGCTATGCCCTGAAATGGCCGAACGACGTGCTCGCCGGCGGCAAGAAGCTGGTCGGCATCGGCCTCGAGGCCGAAGCCATCGGCGACCGCCTGGCCGTGGTCGTCGGCATGGGCACCAACGTCGTAGCGGCGCCCGAGGGCACGCCGACGCCCGCGGTGTCGCTGGCCGCCCTCGGCGTCCAGATCAGCGCGGAGGAGCTGTTCTCGGCGCTGTCAGACGCCTGGGTGGAATTCCGCGGCATCTGGGACAATGGCCGCGGCTTTGCCGAGATCCGCAAGCTGTGGCTGGAGCGCGCCGCCGGCCTCGGCGAGCGGGTCGCGATCAACACGGGAACGATGACGCTGGAAGGCATTTTCGACACTATCGACGACACCGGCTGCCTGATCGTCCGCACCGCGGAGGGCCGGCGCGTGCCGGTTGCGGCCGGCGAGGTGTTCTTTGGTCCTGTCGCCTCCGTGGGAGCTGCGTGATGGCGAAGCCTGACGAACTGGTCTTTGCGCCGCTCGGCGGCGTCGGCGAGATCGGCATGAACCTGTCGATCTACGGCCTCGGCAACCGCCAGCAGCGCGCCTGGCTCGCGGTCGATCTCGGCGTCTCCTTCGGCGACGAGGAGCATCTGCCGGGCATCGACCTGATCATGCCCGACATCAGCTTCCTGGAGAAGGAACGCAAGAACCTGATGGGCCTGGTGCTCACCCACGCCCATGAGGACCATTTCGGCGCCATCATCGACCTCTGGCCGACGCTGAAATGCCCGATCTATGCCACGCAGTTCAGCGCGGCGCTGTTCGAGGCCAAATGCGCCGCCGAGCGCAATGCGCCGAAGATCCCGGTGACGGTGGTGCCGTCAGGCGGGCGCGTCGATATCGGCCCGTTCAACGTCGAGTTCATTCCCGTCGCGCATTCGATTCCGGAAGCGCACGCGCTGGCGATCCACACCGCGGCCGGCATCGTGCTGCACACCGGCGACTGGAAGATCGACCCGACCCCGACGCTGGGGCAGCCGACCGACGAGAAGCGGCTGCGCGAACTCGGCGAGGAGGGCGTGCTCGCCCTGATCGGCGATTCCACCAACGCCGTGCGTGACGGCCGCTCGCCGTCCGAGGCCGAGGTCGCGCGGACCATCATCGATCTGGTGAAGGCCGCCAAGGGCCGCGTCGCGGTGACGACCTTCGCTTCCAACGTCGCCCGCATCAAGGCCGTCGCCGACGCCGCGAAAGCCGCCGACCGCGAGGTCGTCGTGGTCGGCCGCGCCATGGAGCGCGTCGTGCAGGTCGCACGCGAGACCGGTTATCTCGACTTTGTGCAGAATTTCCGCTCGCCCGAGGTCTACGGCCATCTTCCGCAGGACAAGGTGCTGGCGCTGTGCACCGGCAGCCAGGGCGAGCCGCGCGCGGCGCTGGCGCGCATCGCCAATGACGACCATCCCGAGATCACGCTCAACCGCGGCGACAGCGTGATCTTCTCCTCGCGCACCATTCCGGGCAATGAGAAGGCCGTCGGCTCGATCATCAACAATCTGGTACTTCAGGGCGTCGAAATCATCACCGACCGCGACCATCTGGTCCACGTCTCCGGTCATCCCCGCCGCGACGAGCTGCGCGACCTGATCTCCTGGGTGAAGCCGCAGCTCCTGATCCCCGTTCATGGCGAGGCCCTGCACCTCAACGAGCACGCCAAGCTCGCCCGCGCCGCCGGCGTGCCGCGCGTCCTGGTCGTTCGCAATGGCGACCTGATCAAGCTCGGCCCGGGCGATCCCGGCATCATCGGCGAAGTGCCCTCCGGCCGTCTCTACAAGGACGGCACGATTTTGGAGGACTCCAAATCCCGCGCCGTGGTCGAGCGCCGCCGCATGGCCTACTCAGGCTGCGCCTTCGTCGCGGTTGCGATGACGGAGCAGGGCGAGCTTGCCGACGATCCCGAGGTCGATCTGGTCGGCATCCCCGAGAAGAACAGGGCCGGCGAGCCCTTCGACGACCTCGTCTTCGACGCCGTGGTCTCCACCATCGAGGGCCTGCCGAAAGCGCGCCGCCGCGATCCGGATGCACTGGGCGAGTCGGTGCGACGCGCTGTCCGTGCCGTGATCAACGAACATTGGGGTAAAAAGCCCCCCTGTCTGGTACATGTGCTGACAGTGTAAGGGGAGAGAAACATGCTGGGCCGGCTCAACCACGTCGCGATCGCGACCAAGGACGCCGTCAAGGCCGCAAAGATCTACGGTGCGGCGTTTGGGGCTGAAATTTCTGATGCCGTGGCGCTGCCCGAGCATGGCGTCACCACCGTGTTCGCGACGCTGCCCAACACCAAGATCGAGTTCATCGAGCCGCTCGGCGAGGCCTCGCCGATCGCAAAGTTCCTCGAGCGCAATGCCGACGGCGGCATCCACCATGTCTGCTACGAGGTCGTCGACATCATCGCCTCGCGCGACACGCTGGTGAAGGAGGGCGCCCGGGTGCTCGGCGACGGCGTGCCGAAGATCGGCGCCCACGGCAAGCCGGTACTGTTCCTGCATCCGAAGGATTTTTCCGGCGCGCTGGTCGAAATCGAGCAGGCGTAAGGCCCGGCCATGGCGATCCAGATATCGACCGCGATCGCGATCTACTTCGTCATCTGGTGGATCGCGCTGTTCCTGACGCTGCCGTTCGGCGTGCGCAGCCAGCATGAGGACGGCGTGGGCGCGCCCGGCACTGATCCCGGCGCGCCGATCCTGACGCGGATGGGACGCAAGCTGATCTGGACCACGATCATCTCGGCGATCATCTACGGCCTCGGCCTCGCCGCCTACCACGCCGGCTATCTCTCGATCGAGCGCCTGTCGAAGATGATGGGAATGCCTTTTTAGGTCGATCTTCGTGGGGCCCATCCTTCGAGACGCCCGCCTTCGGCGGGCTCCTCAGGATGAGGACAGAGCGCGCGGCAGCAGTTTTAACGGGCACCGTTGTCCGTTAGCCTCATCCTGAGGAGACCGCGAAGCGGTCGTCTCGAAGGACGAGGCGCTTGCTTCATCTCATCACGTGCTTACGATTTGCGCTTGCTTCATTGTTTTTGGGGGGACGAATGACTTTTCAGAGGATCGTGATCGCGCTTCTGGTGCTGATCGTCGCCGGTCTCGGCGCCATCGGCTATTTCGAGTGGAAGATGGCGGTGCAGGTGCGAACGCTGAAGGCGTTCGTCGAGGGCTACGTCTTCAACGAGGCCGTCGCGGCCTGCGAGCAGGCCAAGAGCTCGACGCCGTTCAAATGGAACGGCGGCAAGAGCACTTCTGTGATCGGGCTCAACTCGGTCAAGCTGGACAAATACACCGTCAGCGCCAGCTACACGCTGGTGGCGGATCTCGTTTATTGTGATTACGATCCCATCAAAAGAAAGGCCGAGATCGGCTCGAGCTTCCTGGAGCGGGAGTAACGATCCGGCCATGCCAAGCATGGGATGGGATCGTCATGTCGCAGCAGGCGGGGGACTACCGGATTCTGCATGAGGGCGCCTTGCGGGATCATCTCGCAGGCATTCCTGACCTTCTGGCGCTGCTCGGCGGCGAGCCGGCCGCCTGGGAGATCACCGAGGTCGGCGACGGCAATCTGAACCTCGTCTTCATCGTCAAGGGCGCGCGCGGCGGCGTCGCCGTGAAGCAGGCGCTGCCTTACGTCCGCCTCGTCGGCGAGAGCTGGCCGCTGCCGCTGTCGCGGGCGCATTACGAGTATCTGGCATTGTCTCGGCAGGCCCAGCTTGCGCCCGGCCTCGTGCCGGCCCTGCTGCACCACAACGAGACATTGGCGCTGACGGTGATGGAGTTGCTCGAGCCCCACATCATCATGCGCAAAGGGATGGTCGCCGCAACGCAATATCCGCGCTTTGTGGACGACATCACGACCTTCATGGCGCGGACCCTGTTCTTCACCTCCGACCTCGCGCTCTCCGCCGCCGAGAAAAAGGAGGGCATCGCCGCCTTCGCCGGCAACCATGCGCTCTGCAAGATCACCGAGGATCTGATCTTCACCGATCCCTACCGCATCGCCGAACAGAACCGCTGGACCGCGCCGTATCTCGACGGTTTGGCCGTAGCCTTGCGCGAGGACATGGAGCTGCACGTCGCCATCTCCCGGCTGAAGCTGAAATTCATGGCAAGCCCGGAGGCGCTGCTCCACGGCGATCTCCACACCGGCTCGATCATGGTCACCGACAGCCAGACGCGGGTGATCGACCCCGAATTCGCGTTCTACGGCCCGATGGGGTTCGACGTCGGCGCCGTGCTTGCCAACCTGTTGATGGCCTATTTCGCTTCCGCCGGCCACGAGCGCACGCCGGGCGGGCGGCAGGCGTTCGAGGGCTGGGTGCTGGAGGCGGTTGACAAGGTCTGGAGCGAGTTCGCCCGAAAATTCCTCGACCTCTGGCGCGCCGGCGCGGCGGGGGATGCCTATCCGGTCTCGCTCTTCGCCGGCGACAAGGGCGCCCTGCGCCTCGAGGCAGAGCGGCAAGCCTATATGCAGCGCTTGTTCACCGACACCGTCGGCTTCGCCGCCGCCAAGACCATCCGCCGCATCTTCGGTCTCGCCCACAATATCGACTTCGAGCTGATCGAGGACCCGAAGAAGCGCGCGATCAGCGAAGCCCGCGCCGTACGGCTCGCGCGGGCGATGATGGTGGAGGCGGCGGCGTTTCGGACGATCGCCGACGTCACAGGCGCCGCGCGAAAACTGCGGGACTGGATGCCGGAATTGTCAGGCTAACAGAGCCTCATGATGAGGAGCGCGCCTCCGCGCTCCGTCATTGCGAGGAGCTCTTGCGACGAAGCAATCCAGTCTGTCTCTGCGGCGACAGTCTGGATTGCTTCGCTGCGCTCGCAATGACGAGGAGAGAGATCGTCGTGAGGCTTCATCAATACAGCCGCATCGGAAGCGGCGCGCCATCCGGGCCGACCAGCAGACCCCAGGTCTCGTTGGCCGCGATCTCGAGCTCCCGCCTCTCGGCCGCGCCGCCCCCGACCTTGAGGGTGACCCTGTACTTGCCCGGCGGCAAGTCGATCTTCTGCCTATCAGGTAACTCGCCTGCGACGTGGTCCGAGTAGGCCAGCTTTTCGCCGGCGTGCGCCGGCAGGTTGATGGTCAGTTCGTCGACGGTGATATCGGCCGCATCATCCGTCTGATTGCCGAGCAACAGTCGCGATTGCCCCGGCTTCGGCAGGAGGCCGGCCGTCGCCACCATCCGCTTGCGCAGCGAAAGGTCGGCGATTGTCTTGTTGTCCTGACGGGTGAGCCGGAGCGACGCTGGTCCGTCGGCCGTGGTGAAGCCGATCACGGCCCGATCGGGCTCGACTGCCGCACCGTCAATCTCGGTCCAGCCACGGTCGTCGAGTGCGGCGCGATAGAAGCCGAGCACGTCCCTGAGATCGCGCGGCGTCTCGACGTGGGCGGACCGGATGAAGGGCGAGTTCTTGGCGGTCATCAGGCTCCACCCGTCGGGGAGCGGCAAACCCTCGTCGACGGACATTTTGCCTTCGAAAGTCCGGCTTGTGGCCCGTGCCAGCACCGCAACGGCATCGCACAGCAGGCGCTCGCCGAGAGTGTCTGCGGAGCAACGGTCTCTGACCGCCCACCAGGTTTGGTCGACATAGGTCGTTCCTGAAGTGCGTTGCCAGCCGAGACGGATGCTGTCCGCGGAGCTGATCCGGGCAGGGTCCGGCGTCACGGGGATCGCCATCGCAGCCGTCGCGACGAGCAGACTGCCGGCGAGCAGGGCACATAGCGTTCGGCGCTGCATTTTTTACGCGATCCTTGGCGCTCAGATAACGATCCTGAGCTTGGTCGCGCCGATCACGAAAAATGTTCACTGTTCCCTGTCGCTCGATGACGCACCGCGTCAATCGATGGCTTGCATCGTTTGGGGATGCAACCTGGCGCCGGAGGTCCTCATCGAAGGCCGGCTTCCGGAACCGACATTGGTCTCCATCAAAAACGAAGCTTGCTTTCGACAGGCGACGAATGATCAAATCTCTTGTCGGAATACGCCTGCGTTGTTGGGGGACACATGATGTTCAGGATGATTGCGATCGTTGCGGGTTTGGGACTTGCGCTCGCCGCCACGGCGGAGGCCCAGACCCCGCGCAAGGGCGGAACCATCCGCATGACCGCGCCCTATGGCTCGAGTTTCACCAGCCTGGACATTCACACCACGCAGCGCGCCCAGGACGAGATCTACGCCAAGGCCCTGCATCGCTCGCTCTACATCTGGAATTCGGCGGAGGGTAAGCCGGTTCTGGAGCTTGCCAAGGAGGACGTCGTTTCGGGCGGAGGCCTCGTTCACACCTTCAAGCTGCGCGACGATGCCTATTTCCACAACGGCCGCAAGATGACGGCCGACGACGTCATCTGGTCCTACAACCGCATTATGGACGGCACCAAGGCCTATCCCGGCGCGCGCTTTGTCCGCGTGATCGAGGGCGCGGCCGCGGTCGAGAAAGGCCAGGCCAAGGAGATCTCCGGGCTGAAGAAGATCGACGATTTCACCGTCGAGATGAAGCTGACCGAGAAGGTCGATCCGGGCTTCTACTTCTTCACTGCGCTGACCTCGATTTATCCCGCCGACGAGGCCGCCAAGGAAAGCTTCATCCAGAAGCCAATCGGTCTCGGGCCATTCAAATTCGTCGAGCACGTGCCGGGATCGCGCATCGTGCTGGAGCGCTGGGACAGGTTCTACAAGCCGGGCAAGCCCTACGCCGACAAGGTCATCGTGTCGATCATGGCCGAGGCCGCAGCACGCGATGTCGCCTTCCGTAACAAGGAAATCGACACATCGGTGCTCGGCCCTGCGCAATATGTCGCCTATCAGTCCGACGCCGGCCTCAAGGGCACCATCGTCGAAGTCGCCGAGGTCTTCACGCGCTACATGGGGATGAATCCCTCGTTCAAGCCGTTCACCGACAAGCGCGTCCGGCAGGCGATCAACTACGCGATCGATACCGATCTGATCATCAGCAAGCTGGTCAAGGGCAAGGCCTATCGCGCCACCAGCTGGCTGCCGCTGACCTCGCCGGCCTACGACAAGGCCATGAAGCCGTACCCTTACGATCCGGCCAAGGCCAAGCAACTGCTTAGCGAGGCCGGCTATCCCCAAGGCTTCGAGTTCGAATGGACCACCAGCCAGAATGAAAGCTGGGGCCTGCCGATCGTCTCGGCCGTCATCCCGATGCTGGACAAGGTCGGCATCAAGGCCAAGGTCAAGCAGGTCGAGACCGCGGTGCTGGCGGAGGTGGTGCGCAGCGGCGACTACCAGGCCTTCATCTATTCCCAGGCGACCGGCCCGGATCCCCAGGCCGCGCTCAAATGCTTCCACTCGTCGACGCCGCAGCCGGCCTGCAACTACATGAACTACAAGAATCCCGACTTCGACAAGCTGATCGATGCGGCAGGGCAGGCCGACGACGCCGCCAAGCGCACCGAGCTGCTGCAAAAGGCCAATGCGCTGCTCTATGAGGAGGCGCCGGTCTGGTTCTTCAACTACAACAAGGCGGTCATGGCCGTGCAGCCGTGGCTCAAGGGCGTTCAGCTGAACGCGACCGAGCTGACCCATCAGAACGTCGAAGACCTCTGGGTCGAAGAGACCTCGCCCGCGAAGTGACATGCGCTCTCGCGCTCCCTCCATCGCGACCTGCGATGGAGGGAGAGAGGAAAAGTGCCGATGCTCTCGTTCCTGTTCCGTCGCCTGCTGCAGACCATCCCGACCGTGCTCGCCGTCGTGCTGCTGGTGTTCGTGCTGTTCAGCGTCGTTCCCGGCAGCATCGTCTCCTCCATGAGCGACGACAGCGATCCGCAGGTCGAGCTGCGCATGAAGAAGCAGCTCGGCCTCGACGATCCCGTCTATGTGCGTTTCGGCGCGTACATCGCCAAGCTCGTCACAGGTGATTTCGGAACGTCGTTCCGGACCCGCGAGCCCGTCACGACCATGATCGCCAAACGGGCTTGGCCGACGCTGCAGCTCATCTTCGCAGCCATGGCATTCGCCATCGTGATCGGCGTGCCGCTTGGCTTCATCGCAGCGCTGCGACCCGGCGGCATCGTCGACACGCTCGCAATGGTGGTGGCGGTGTCGGGCCTTTCGATTGCCAAATTCTGGCTTGGCCTCGTGCTGATGTATCTGTTTGCCTTGAAGCTCGGCTGGCTGCCGAGCTTCGGTTATGGCGATGGCGGACTGAAATATCTGCTCCTGCCGGCCGTGACACTCGGCGTCTCGCCGATGGCGCTATTTGCCCGCACGACGCGCGCCGCCGTCCTCGAGATCATGACGGCTGACTTCGTCCGCACTGCGCGCTCCAAGGGCATGAGCGAGACCCGGGTCGTGAAGTGGCACGTGATGCGCAACGCGCTCGTCATCATTCTCACCACCGTCGGCCTGCAGTTCGGCGGGCTGATGGGGCAGGCGGTCGTGGTCGAGAAACTGTTCTCCTGGCCGGGGATCGGCTCGCTGCTCGTCGACAGCGTCCTGCAACGCGACATTCCCGCCGTCCAGGGCTCCATTCTCGTCGTGGTGCTGGCCTTTCTCGCGATCAATCTGCTGATCGACGTGCTCTACGGCGTGATCGATCCCAGGATCAGATACGCATGAAGCTCCGCGCCAATCTCATCATCGGTGGCGCGCTGTTCGCGCTCGCGATCCTGGTCGGTCTGCTCGCTCCCTGGCTGGCGCATACCGATCCCGTCCTTGACGCCAACCTCATGAACGCGGAGGAGCCGCCGAGCTGGACCTGGTGGTTCGGCACCGACGACCAGGGCCGCGACATCTATTCCCGCGTCGTCTATGGCGCGCGCGTCTCGCTGACCGTCGGCATCGTCTCGCAGCTCATCAACAGCGTCATCGGCGTGGCACTGGGCCTGAGCGCCGGCTATTGGGGCGGCTGGTGGGACGATGTCGTCAACGGCCTGACCAATCTGATGCTTGCGATCCCCTCGCTGATCTTCGCGCTGGCCATCATGGCGGTGCTCGGCCCCGGCCTGACCAGCCTCTTGATCGCCCTCGGCCTGACCAACTGGTCCTTCACGTGCCGGATCGCGCGGGCCTCGGCGCTGTCGCTGAGGAGCCAGGGCTATGTGCAGGCGGCGACCGTGCTCGGCTACGGCGATCTCAGGATCATGATCACGCAGCTCCTGCCGAACATGCTCGGTCCCATCGTCGTCATCGGCACGCTCGGCATGGGCAGCGCGGTCCTCTCTGAAGCCGCATTGTCGTTCCTCGGCCTCGGCGTCCGCCCGCCCTTTCCGAGCTGGGGCAGCATGCTGTCGGACGCCCGCGAGCAGATCACGACGGCGCCGTGGCTCTCGGTGTTTCCGGGCCTTGCCATTTTCCTGACGGTGCTCGGCCTCAATCTGCTCGGCGATGGCCTGCGCGACATTCTCGATCCGCAATCGCGGAGCCGGCGGACATGACCGGCACGCCGCTGATCGAAGTCGAGGATCTGCGCATCGATCTCGATGACGGGGCGAGACGCGTTGCGGCGGCCGAGGGCATTTCGTTCCGCATCGATCGCGGCGAGACCTTCGGCCTTGTCGGCGAATCCGGCTGCGGCAAGAGCATCACGGCGCTCGCCCTGATCGGCCTGTTGCGGCCGCCCTTGTCGATCGGCGGCGGCGTCATCCGGTTCGAGGGACGGGAGATCCAGCACCTTTCCGCCGCCCGGCAGCGGGAGCTGCGCGGCAACCGCATCGCCATGATCTTCCAGGAGCCGATGACGGCGCTGAACCCGGTCTCGCCCGTGGGCCGTCAGATCGCCGAGATGTTCGTGCTGCACAAGGGCAAGAGCTGGCGGGAGGCCAACCGGCTGGCGGTCGAGGCCTTGGCGAGCGTTCGTGTCCCTGCGCCGGAGCGGCGCGTGAACGATTATCCGCACCAGCTGTCCGGCGGCATGCGCCAGCGCGTCATGATCGCCATTGCGCTGGCCTGCGGTCCGGACCTCCTGATCGCGGACGAGCCGACCACGGCGCTCGACGTCACGGTGCAGGCCGAGATCATCGAGCTGATGCGGAATTTGTGTGCCGAGCGGGGGACGGCGATCCTGATGATCTCCCACGATCTTGGCCTCGTCGCCAATGTCTGCCGCCGCGTGGCCGTCATGTATGCCGGCCGCATCGTCGAGGAGCGCGGCTCGGCCGATATTTTCCGCACCCCCTCGCACCCCTATACGCAAGGGCTGGTCGCCTCGCTGCCGCGGCTCGGCGGCCGCGCCGCGCTGGGCCGCGTCAGGCTCAAGGAGATCGCGGGCGTCGTCCCGGCGATCACGCATTTCCCTGATGGCTGCCGGTTCAATCCGCGCTGCGCGCAGGCGACCGAGATCTGCCGGACAGTCGTGCCGGAGACGGATTTGCTGGGGGCAGGCGGCCTGGTGAGGTGTCATCACCATGCATGAGCCACTGGGGGGAGCGGACGATCTCATCCTCAGCGTCGAGGATCTGGCGGTTCATTTTCCGATGGGCGGCGGCCTGCTGGGCCGCGGCCGGCGGGTGCTCCGTGCCGTCGATGGTGTCGATCTCAAGCTGAAGCGCGGCGAATGCCTCGGCCTCGTCGGCGAGTCCGGCTCGGGCAAGTCGACGGTCGCCTTGTCGATCCTTGGCCTGCTGACGCCGACGCGCGGCCGCATCGTGCTGGACGGGCAGGTCGTGACCAACAGGCAATCCGGCGACCGGAAGTCGCTGGCCCGCACCGTGCAGATCGTGTTCCAGGATCCCTACGCCTCGCTCAATCCGCGCCAGACCGTTCGCCGCACGCTGGAAGATCCGCTGCGTGTGCATGGCGTCACCGCCACGAGCGAGATCGAGGACCGCGTCGCCACGATGCTGCGGCATGTCGGCCTGCGGCCCGAGCAGTCGGGCCGCTACCCCCATGAATTCTCCGGCGGCCAGCGCCAGCGCATCGGTATTGCACGCGCGCTGATCCTCAATCCAAAGATCGTCATCTGCGACGAGCCGGTCTCGGCGCTCGACGTCTCGATCCGCGCCCAGATCATCAATCTGCTGCTGGAATTGAAGGACACGCTCGGTCTCTCCTACATCATGATCAGCCACGACCTCGGCGTCGTCGAGCACATGAGCGACCGCGTCGCCGTCATGTATCTCGGCCGCATCGTGGAGAACGGCGACTGGCGCGAGATCTTCGAACGGCCGGCGCACCCCTATACGCAGGCCCTGATCGCCGCGATCCCTGATCCGCTGCGCCATGCACCGCTGGCGACGACAGGCGGCGATCTTCCCAACCCGCTCAATCCCCCGAATGGATGCGCGTTCAGCCCGCGCTGTCGTTATGCCGAGGACGTGTGTCGGAGCGAGCCCGGTCCGTCGCTTGAAATGCGTCCCGACGGCCACGCGGTAAGGTGTTGGCGAGCTGACGAGATTGCGGGGCGGGCGGCGTTGGCCTTGACCGGAGGGCATCCCTAGGATCGAGGGCGACCGTGCCCGCTAGTCATTTCCGGTCTGCCCCGACAGGCGAACGATTCTGGAGCCCGCCCATGGAACAATCGCGTGGGCTTGATCCCAGGGGCGGCCCAATCAACGTACCGCCCCATTTTCATATGTGCTACCTAGTTGGGTAGCGAAACGGTAGCAGGAAAGGCAGATCATGACTGACGATCAGGTCAATCTCGTCGTTCGGCACCTTTGCGAGCAATTGCACTTGGCGTTCCGATTGAAGGGCAGCGAGGCACATCCCCCAAACGCCAAGGATATTGGCTTCGATCCGGTCTCTGTAAGAACAGTATTGCTGACCGGCTTGCGTTCGGCGCATGTCACGATCAACCACGAGGCAGCCGGGACGAGCGAAGAGCCGCCGTGGTCGTAAACGCAAAACGCGGGGCACAAGCCTCGCGCCAATGTCTCTGTTGGGTCAGCGGCCGACAAGTCCGCTACAACGTCCATAGGTCCGTTAAGGGCCAGGAGCGGCCCTGGTGCCTAGGGCACGCCCGCCGGCAGTTTCTGTTCTGCAATGACCCGCACGGGTGGAAAAACGACGCAGTCCGCAACGTCGAACAACACCGAGATGCTCCGGTTGAACGAGCCCGCGAAGGCGATGGCGTCATCGCGCCTTGCATCAATGATGCGAGTGCCAAGCGTACAATGAGGTGTCCATTGTCCCGGCCGATAATGGAGCCGGCAATAGGCTGGGTCGATCGCTGCGCTGATCGAAGCGTGCCACCTCCTGAGGACTGCATCGTCCATAGGCTCCATCCAAAGGACAAGGGGCGGCCCTACAAACCATCGAACGCGCCTGAATTCGATGCGGAGTTGCGCTTCGCCCGTTGCTGCCCGCAACATCGCTTGCCGTGCAGTCTCTTCCTCAATTGCAGGCGCGTCATAGATTGCGAACGTAAAATGTGGCCGGTAGCCGAGAGTGCGCATCGAGGGTTCGTCCTCGAATGCCGCAACCTGATCCCATAGTTGTTCGACCTCGCTTGAGGAGTCTCCATCGGCTCGTACGTTGATCGCTATTGCCATCGATCGCTCTGACTGTGGGAGTTCTTGGAATTTTAGCTGCGCCTCTGAAGTCCGCAATGGGTCATGACCAATCCGCTCGGTGGCAGGCTGGGTTGAGCCTGACCGCCGACGAAACGAATGTGGGCCAAGAGGTGTGCGTGCGGGCGGTCGCAGGCTGTTCTATCTCGAGCGTTCGGCCGCCGCAGTTAGCACAGGATAGCGAGCATAGAGCGTGTCGACGCGGTCCCGCCACATCGCGACGAACGCAGCCGAGGTGAGACTATCGACGGACTTCCATTCGCGTTTGACCGCAGGCAGCGTGTTGCCCCAGATAGCACGCTTGCACCATCGCTCGCCCTTCGCCGTGCCTTCCCGGGTTGCGCACATCGACCTCCAGGCAATCCGCTGCGGACGGCTGAGGTGTTGGGCGGCTCCTTCCCAGCCCTGCTGGTGGATCAGGTAGAGGTCGGAAAAGGTCGGCTTCTTCTGCGCCATTGTTTCGAATAGCGCAGCCTCGCTGAGAAATTTGTAGGCAGCCCCCATAGCGTTGTCGCGAGGATTGAGGATGTCGCCCGATCCGTATTTGCTGAACTCAAACTTGCTCAGCTGGAACAGGCCGATATAGGAGCCGGTGCGTTGCTTGGGATTGAAATCGGATTCGATTTTGGCGACCGCCTTCATGAAATTGACATCGACACCGAACGCTTCGGCTGCACGTTCGATCTCCTGGACGGGCGTTCCGAGCGGAACGTCCCTCAACGCCGACAAGGCGATCTTCGCGGGTTTCTTCGGTGGCGGAATTTCCGAGTAGACGTAGTATTTGAGATACGACGGTTTGCCTTCGCCCGGATTGGGCGAAGCAACGGACGGACGGTCCTGCTGTAGCGTTGCCGAGTTCTCGGGCAACGCTGCCTCAAGGCTGGCGACCTGCAACATTGGCCCTTGCGAAGTCGTTGCATCGGACGGCGGCACCGAGTCCGGCGCCGCGGCGCTGAATCCCGCCGCAACGACCGCATTAGCCGATAATCCTGCGTCGAATCTCGTCTCGATGGCCGGGGCCGGAAACGCGGCGCCGGCATTTGTCAGGACCGTCGTCAAATTCAGCGGAATGCCGCTGAATGCATCAGCCACTCTTGCATTCGGCGTTGCGATGCTTGGGCGCGGTACCGCGATCTGACCAATCGCGGCAAGCGAAGCCGCGGTCAGCGCGCCGGCAATACTGCTTGCTTGCCAAATCTTCAAGGTCGCCAGCCGCGCGGCCGCGGTCCCCCCCAATTCATGTCCCCGACTTGGCACGAAGATTAAGGAGGCGAGGGGATGACAATGGGGCGCACTTGTGGCGCAGATGCGGCCAGTCTCGGCCGCGTCGCCAAGATCGCCTAAATTGGAAGTTGCGGTTGTGATGCGCCTCCTGCCGAGGAACAGGACGGGCGCCATATCGCGCAACTATCGCTAAACGAGGCGCCCGTGTACTGGGATCAGGACATCAAGAATTTCGCGGGCTGGGTAGCATGCGTTCCGGTCTGCGTATGAACGGTGAGGATTGAGCCGATCAGGTCACGCAACGGCCGGGCTGCAGAAGCCTTGCGACTTCCGTGAGCGCGCTGACCACAGGCTCGCAGGCAAGTGTCGGCTTACGGCTCTGATTCCGCAGCAGCGTCGGCGGCTTCGTGGCGCGGGCCGGCTCAGACGGAATACGCAGCAAGACCGAGGTATCGGCGAGATGGTTCAAGCGCAGAGAAACCGTTTTCGTCGGAACTGCGAAAGGCTTGCGGGCGGCAAGATGATCTGCCTTGCCGGCGCGATTGACGATGTGGCTCTCCTGTTCGGAGACCGCCTGCCAGCGGCTTACGAGGTCGTGACCTGAAGCGTACTGCACCGCACCGAGCGTCAATCCGGTCGCGATGGCACCTAAAAGAGCTTTGCGAATCTGTGACATGGCGTCGCCCCTCGCCCCATGGCGATTGTCGTTACTTGTGCAGCGCCCCCCGGCCCATCGCTTCCGATGGTCGCTTTCTAATGGCCGGCGGTTTCACTAAGCCTTCGTGAATGCCGGAAAATGGTTTCATCCCGGCAGATTTTGTTTCGTCGCATTGAAGGAGGTCTTGGTTCCCGCCTGCGCACAGCGGTTACGTCCGCGTTGGGTCAAGGCCCGAAAAGCTCAGCGTGAACAAATCTAGTCCGCTCCGACCCATTAAGCTGACCTCAAAGCGAAGGCTAGCCACAGTCTTGCATGGAAAAAGTCAGCTTCATTGAAGTTGGCTCCGCGGAGCTGCCTAGCGATCCGTGATCGCGGCGGTGATCTGGTCGCGTGGCACAACGCACACGATCCGGGCATCATTCGGCAGGGAGAATGTCAGCGAATAGGTTTCGTCATCGTGTGCGGCGATCACTACGACGGCTTCGACGTAAGCCGCCTTGCGGTTGTCGGCGACGGTAAAACCTGCATCCATCAGCGCTGTGCGTTCGTGCTCGTCAAACTTCACGGCGTCATCTCGTTTCTGGAGGACACCCCCGGCACGCGCGGTTTATTCGCGCCGCGCTCAAAAGCCTTGTTAAATCGCGTCAACGTTGTGAAATAATGGTAACGTCTGGCAACGACGAGCGCCCCGCACACTCAGCGTCATGTTTGCGGGAACGAGAACCCAAGTCATTGAATGATCTTCTTTGTCCGCGTCGCGCCTCCCAATATTCAGCAGGTCGTCCATCCGTGCGCCGCTACCACCCTACGCGGGGCGCGTCCAGATGCCGCGCCTGGCGTCCGTCTCAGGATGACCGGCATTGGCTTCGGATGGATCGGTTGTTACCGCGATTTAACTGGCTGATCTCTCCGGATCGGGCGAGGGCTGCGCGCGACCACACCGTCCGCGAGAGCCACCAAGAATGCCGGATATTGAAATCACCGACGAGTGCCGCGCTCTGATTGCGGCCGAGTTCCCGTCCGACAATACCGGACAGCGCCTAGCAAGCGGCAAATGGCAGATACCGATCGATGAGGAAACGTGGCGACGGCTGCACAAGGTGCGGCGGCCCGGCGAGTCAATATCGGACTGCATCATCCGCGTTATCATCATCACCCAGCACAAGCGCGGCTTGCTGTAGCTGCCGACGGGAGGACTGCTTGCAGACGTTGGCCCGAGCGCCCCTGGAGGGCAGCTTTGGGCCAAAAGCGTCGTTCAAACGTGAAAGCAGGGAGCGGCGCGCGCACCACATAGAACAGGGCTAGCTGCTGGGAGAAAATGCAATGCGTTTTGTCTTGGGATTATGCCTTGTGATCGCGTCGTGTGCCTCTGCGAACGCCGCCCCACGGTGGCATCACAACTCGCGACAAGCCATCACGCGTCCTGGCCAGGCTGTCACCCCGAGCTATGTCACTCCGGGAGGCGTGCGCATCTATCGCGACGATTCCGTTCCGGGAGGTCTGCGGACCGATCACGACGATCCTCCTGCCTACGATGATCCATCCAAGTTTGGCGGCGGCTGATGATGTTCTGATCCTGTTTTGCCGGACGTGTCCAACGTCGCCGCGGCGAGGAATGTCGGTCGAGCCTATCGTCTGATGCCGACCAGACGAGGGCGGTGGCTTGCAAGCGAGTTCTCGGCCGGCAGGGTGCGCAGCCATTCGCGGAAGCTGACGATTTCGGGGCAATCCGCGGTGCCTTCAGGCGCAATCAGCCAATCACCCGGACCTGATCCCTCATCGACCCGGTCGCAGCGATAACCCGGATGGTGGCCAACGCCGCGGGCGATCAGCAGGTCGACCTTGCCCTCGACCAGCTCGTGCAGGCCGGCGGGCTGCAGCACCCGTAAACCGATGTCCGCGTGTGCGCCGCGAAACTCCGCCAATTCGAGGCGGCGCAGGTCGATGCCGCCATGGACTCCCAGTTGCAGCAGCACCGCACCTTCCGGCTTCAATTGCGAGGTCGCGTCCGCAATCTGGCGAAAGCCTTCGGAGATCCCGGGCAGATAGGCCTGACCGGCCGCGGTCAGGATGAGCTGCTTGTGCAGCCGTTCGAACAGTTGCACGCCGAGACGCGCCTCCAGCGCTTTCACCTGCTGCCCCACGGCGGCGGGCGTCACGTGCAGCTCGTGCGCGGCCAGCTTGAAGCTGAGATGCCGCGCGGCGGCCTCGAATGCGCGGAGCGCGTTGAGTGGCGGAAGGGTGTAGGTCATCGCGCCGCAGTTTGACACCGATGGGCCAGGGCCTTGCAATAGATTTTCTTGCGCTGACCCGCAGGAACAATGCTTTGCGCCACGGCGATGTCGCCGGATACGGTCGGCTCGCAATCCGGAGAAACCCCATGCCGCGCCGAATCGATCATCTCGTCATTTGCGTCCAGAATCTGGAACAGGCTGCGCTGGATTGGCAGACGTTGGGCTTCAACCTCACGCCGACCGGCGTGCACCCGTTCGGAACGAGCAACCGCCTTGCGCAGTTCGCCGACAATTTTGTGGAGTTGCTGGCCGTCACCGACAATGCGTTGGTGCCGCCAGCCACGCCGGGTCATTTCAGCTTCGCGGCCCACAACCGCGATTTTCTTGAGACCGCCGAAGGGATGTCGATGCTGGTCTTGCACAGCACCGACGCCCATGCCGATGCCGCGCGTTTCAGGGCCGACCGCATCGGCGATTATGCTCCGTTCGATTTCGGCCGCGACGCGGTGCTCCCGGGCGGAGGCACGGCGCGCGTCGCGTTTTCGCTGGCCTTTGCCACGGACCCCGCCATGCCCGGGATCGCGTTCTTCACCTGCCAGCAGCGTCACCCGCCGGAACTGTTCTGGAAGGCGCAGTATCAGCGTCATCCCAACGGCGCCGTCCGGGTGGTCGAGGTGGTGATGTCGGCGGCGGAGCCGGCGGCGCATCGCGATTTCCTCGAGCGCCTCACGGAAGGCACGGCCGAGCTTGCGCCCGGGCGGCTGACGATTGGCGAGCCCGGCAATCATATCACCTTGCTTGGCCCGTCCGAGTTGGCGCGCCGGTTACCGGGCCTCGCGAACAGCGCTTCGCCGCGCTTTTGCGCGGCGCGTCTGGCGGTCACTGATCTGGATGCGACAAGGCGAACGCTGAAACACAATGGCGTCGGCTTCGCGATGACCGATGCCGTGCTGTCGGTGCCACCCGCCACCGCGCATGGTCTGGCGCTCGAATTCGTCGAACAGGAGGCAAACTGACATGGCTCACACCGTAAGCCACAATCCCGCAACGGTCCACGCTCCCGCCGCCGGCTACTGCATGGGACTTGAATTGACGCAGCATCGCCGCCTGTTGTTCATCAGCGGCCAGGTGCCTGAGAGACCCGACGGCACCGTGCCCGAAGGTTTCGAGGCGCAATGCGAGCAGGCCTGGCGCAACGTCATCGAGGTGCTCGCCGCCGCCGGCCTCGGCGTCGAGCATCTGGTCAAGGTCACCACGTTCCTGACCGACCGCAGTCAACTCGTGACGAACCGTACCATTCGTTGTGCGAAGCTCGGCGAGCATCAGCCCGCGCTGACGGTCGTGGTCGCCGAGACCGTTGATGGCAAATGGTTACTCGAAATCGAGGCGATCGCCGCGGATTGAAATCAGGCTTCGCCGACCTTTCAATAAGCCAATGATGCGGGTGTCCAATGGCTGAGTCCGTCCATCCCTTCTACGAGCAGCACCGCGGCGCCATGGAGGCCGCCATGTGCCATCGGCTCGACCTTGCCGCGGCGATGCTCCGCGAGCGTGCGCATCTCTCCGATATTGACCGGATCAGGGGGGAGGTGATGGACGAATTCGAGATCGTGCTCACCCAGATGCCCTATGTCGGAGGCGCGGCGAGCCGCATGAGCGATTTCTTCATGCGTCTCATGGGCTTCATGGCCATCAGCCGTGTGCTCCACCGACACGGCGTGCCGCTGTCCGTCATCGACGAGATCGAGCGGGAAACCTACAAGGCGCAATTGCTCACGGTGCGAGAGGCGGAACGTCTGGCCGCAGGGCGTCAGTTCATGTCGCTTGAGAACCAGGCCTTGCTGCGCGAGCAGGCTGCGAAAAGCGTGACAGAAAGCCATCAGCAGCAGTTTCCTGAGGATTTCGTCTACGACTTCGTCGAGCCTGGTCCCCGTGACAGTTTTGAGTTCGGCATCAACTACAAGGCTTGCGGCTTCTGCAAATTCGCGGCTCGCCATGGAGACAAGGACATCCTGCCGAACATTTGCGGGCTGGATTTCGATGCCTATGCAACGCGAGGCATCCGCCTGGAAAGGACACAGACGCTGGCCGGCGGCGCGAGCCACTGCAATTTCCGGTTCTCGCGGATTCCTTCGGAATAGGCCGTGAACCCATAGACCGGTCGCGCTGACGGCTCGCGAAAGTCCGCTATGCCCCGGTAGCGATCAAATTGCGCATCGCAGTGAAATGACGCGATGGGCCATGTGTGGACGGCTCCCGGTTGGCAAGGAGAATTTTCACTTTGCGGCGTTGGTCGGAGCGGCCATGTGTTCGGCCTGTTTGCGCGGTTCACCTGACCGCTGGCCATAATGCCCTCCGCTTCGGGGCAAAGCGGACACGATCTGCTCTGCCCTCGCGGACGGCTTCGGGCCAATTTCTGCATTAAACAGGTGCGGCAAAACATGCCAGCGCATGCTCCGGCGAATGCTGTCGGTCCACGCCTGGGCGGGGTCAACGCTGCGCCGGTGAACCAGAAAGTCCTTGACGCGACAGAACATCATGGATTTGGAAGACTTTTGATTGGTAGATGGACGGAGCCAACCCGTGAAATTTTTGCTGAGAATTATGCTTGCAACCGCCCTCGTGAACCTTGCTCCAGCCGTCGCCGCGGCGCCGAAGAACGCCGTCGCTTCTCCTGCCTTGCAGAAGGAATTCGATGGCTTCATCGAGAAGTTTCGCGCGGCGCTGAAAGCAAACGACCCCGCCGCCGTCGCCGGTATGACACGATTGCCGTTCATGAACGACAGCGCAATTCGCGACGCCGCGCAATTTCGCGCCAAGACCTATCGGACCTCGTTCACGGCGAAAGATCGCGCGTGTATCCAGCGCGGCAAGGCCGTCTACGATCGCGATCAAGACAAAAATGACTATTACTCCATTTTCTGCGGCGAGACCATTTACGTCTTTACCAAGACGCCAACGGGGTTCCTCTTTACGGACATCGGCGTGAATGACTGATCAGGCCACAATGCCATCCACTGCCGCCTGACGTATGATCGGTCGCCTCGCTCAGCGACGTATTGGATATATCCAGGCGATGGGCCGCACTCGTCAACCGAAAGACTCGCCGCGAGTAACGGTTCGGCTCAGCCCCCGATTAACGGACATGCATACGGACAGCGGCGACTTCGCCTTCGGGTCAAATGCTGACGGTCGGCGGACGGCCAACAAGGTCAGCGAAGGCCAAAAGCGGCTGTCGCATACCGTCTCTTGAACTGGAAGGAGAGGCCGCCTTGCAAACGGCATCTCCTTCGTGCGGGAAGGGATGATGGATGAGAGATGTCGTCAAGATCTGATGAACGAGAGCAGGTCGGGGTTGAGGACATCCGCATGCGTGGTTAGCATGCCATGGGGGTAGCCGGGATAGGTCTTCAGCGACCCGTTCCTGAGCAAGTCGACCGCACGCGGCACGGAACTTGCGAACGGGACGACTTGATCAGCCTCGCCATGCATCACCAGCACCGGCACGGTGATCTTCTTGAGGTCTTCAGTATAATCTTCGAGCCAAGAGTCGACAGTCGCGTAGTGAGCGAGAGCACCGCCGGCCATGCCTTGGCGCCACCAGTTCGCAATGATTGCCTCCGAAGGCTTGGCCCCATCGAGGTTGTACCCGTAGAACGGATTCTCAGGGACGAAACGGTAAAATTCCGACCGGTTGCCCAGCACGCCTGCCCGGATCGCTTCGAACCACTCCGGCGGTTGACCGGACGCGTTGTTCTCGCTCCGGTACATGTTCGGCGTCAGTGAAGCGACCAGAACCGCCTTCGCGACGCGCTCCTGGTGGCGAGCGACATAGCGAGCCACCTCACCGCCACCTGTCGAGTGCCCGATGTGGATCGCGTCGCGCAGGTTGAGGTGTTCAGTCAGGGCCGCGAGGTCGTCAACCCAATGGTCCATGTCGTTGCCGGTGCTGGGCTGGTCGGACCGGCCGTGGCCGCGCCGGTCGTGGGCGATCACCCGATACCCGTGATGAAGGAAGAACGTCATCTGGGCATCCCAGTCGTCCGCCGTCAGCGGCCAACCGTGGCTGAAGACGATCGGCTGACCTGATCCCCAATCCTTGTAGAAGATGTTTACACCGTCGTTAGTAGTGATCGTGGACATCGAGTCGCTCCATCTGCGCTGTCAGACATTTATTGAAAGGACAGCGATTAATTGATCTATTGAGCCACGCGTTACTCAATTTCGCGGGCAGAGTTTTAGAATTGCGGCCCCGTAGAGCCATTGCCTTGGCAACACCCGACCGCCGACCCAACGTGTGCTTCACGGTCTCGATGTCGTCCGCGTAGCTGTTGAGTCCGTATTGAACGGCGATCACTTCAGGGCCATCGGCTTGCAAGGTCGGGATCACCTTGCCGAAGCACGGTCGCGACTACAAACTTCATCATGATGATGGAAGGACACAGCTACGTCTTTCGAAAAAACCCGAAGGCGGCGTCGACATTGTTCCTTGTCCCTTTTTGGTTGCAGACTGCGAGACGGTAAATCTCTCTTTGGCCGATGACCAAGACCTTGTAGGCTTCGAGCTATGCCTGGAAGATATACGAGGGGGTCATGGAGCTCCGGCACCTGCGCTATTTCGTTGCCGTCGCTGAAGAAGGCAGCCTGCTGACGGCCGCCCAACGGCGACTGAACACTTCTCAGCCATCGCTGAGCCGGCAGATCCGCGATCTGGAAGACGAGGTCGGCGTTCAGTTATTGGATCGCCAGGCGCGCGGCGTGACGCTGACCGCCGCCGGAAGAGTGTTTCTTGATCACGCGCGGCTGGCGCTGCTGCAGGTTGAGGCGGCAACGGAGGGGGCCCGGCAGACGGCGCTACCGCAAAGGCCCGTCCTCTCGATGGGTTTTCTCGTCGGGTTGGAGGTGATGTGGCTCCCCCAGCTTCTGCGCATCCTCCGCGAGGAAGCGCCCGATGTTGAAGTCACGCTTAGCACACAGTCTTCACCAGAACTCGCGTTCGCATTGATGCGGGGAAAGTTGGACATAGCTTTCCTTCGCCCCGAGAAAGACAACGAGGGCGTCGTCTTCAAGATGTTGGCGAAGGAGCCCTTGATCGCCGTGCTGCCGGCCGAACATCATCTGGCGTCCCGCAAGAAGATTCGTCCCCAAGATCTCGCCCGCGAGATCTATGTCAGCTCGGCAAGAACGTCTCCGGTCTTGCAAGAGGTCATACAAAACTACGCATCCAGGGTCGGTATTACTCTGAAGGCGAAGTACGAAGGCGAAAACATCTCATCGGCCATGTCACTTGTGACTTCCACGGGCGGAATTAGTCTCGTACCCCTCTATGCGCAGAACATGCTGGCACCGAACGTCGTCGCTAGAGCGCTCGAGGGCGACACTCCAACGGTCGATCTGGCACTGGGATACAATCGAGAAAATCCGTCGCCCTTACTTCGTCGGCTTTTGTCCCGCGCGGATGAATTGGTCGCAAGCGTTCAGAACCAGAGCATTATACGCTATGTTGAAGCTCAATAGCCGGCAGCGTCAGACGTCCGCTTCGGGTCATTCGCGATCGGGTCGAGCCAACAGCAAGCCCGGCCAAGTCCGCTATGTCGCCGAAAGCGGAAGCAAATTCGGGGGGCTCGCAATGACGGAGTTGGGATCGCGGTCCGGAGCCCATCGGCCTTAAGGGCACGGCGGCATGATGACATCATGCTCCTGTTTTGCCCGACGAGTCAAAACGCCGGCGCGGTCGGGCTCACGCAATTGCCGGCTTGGTAAGCGGCTGAACTTCCTTGCAGTTTCTACTGTGCATGGGGTTGTTTTCGCATCTTTTTGTTTTGAGGGCGATTTACTCCGCCGCTTTTTCCCTTAGCCGCTGCGCGTAAACGTTGATCACCAGCGCCGCCAGCAGGATCAGGCCGCGGATCAGGATCTTCAGGAAGCTGTCGATGTTGACGTGGTCGAGGCCGTTGTTGAGGACACCGAGCACGAACAGGCCGACGATGGTGTTACCGATGCCGCCGCGGCCGCCGAACAGGCTGGTGCCGCCGACGACGACGGCGGCGATGGAGTCGAGCAGGTAGGTGTCGAACTCGTTCTGCTGCGCACTGCCGAAATGGGCGACGCCGAGCATGCCGCCGATGCCCGAGCACACCGCCGAGATCACCATCACCGCGCCGAGGATGAGCTTGACGTTGAGGCCGGAATATTCGGCGGCCTCGCGGTTGCCGCCGACCATGTAGACGTAGCGGCCGAAGCGCGTGTAGGTCAGCACCAGATGGCCGCCGAGCAGCATGATGGCGGCGACAATCACGATCCATGGAATGCCGCCGATCGAGCCCGAGCCCAGCGTCGTGATCAGGCTGGGCACCTTGTAGGCGATCTGGCCGCGCACCAGCAGCGCCGAGATGCCGGCCGCGATCTGCATCATCGCCAGCGTCATGATGAAGGAGGGGATGCCGATCACGGTCAGCCCCAGCGCATTGACCATGCCGAGCAGGGCGCAGAGCAGGATCGACAGGATGATCGCGACCGCGCCGGGCAGCGGGATGTTGGCGATGTTGACGTAGGATTCCTGCAGTGTGAAGTAGGCGACTGCGATGCCGGTGACGTTGGCGATGCTGGCGATCGAGAGGTCGATCTCGGCACAGAGGATCACGAAGGTGAGGCCGACGGCGATGATACCCGTCACCGACACCTGGGTCAGGATGTTGCCGAGATTGTCCAGCGTCGCGAAGGAGGGGCTGGCAAACGCGAAGAAGGCGGACAGGAAGATCAGCGTCAGGAACGGCGCGATGTTGCGCATCTGCGAGCGCAGGAAGGGCGCAAGGCCCCGCGCCCGCGCACCCGCCGCTGGAACCGTCTCACTGCTCGCCATGGTGCTTCTCCGTCACGCCGCTTCCAGCAGGCGGTCCTTGCTGACCGGCTCGCTCCTGAATTCCCGGACCAACGCACCGCGCTTGAGCACGAGGATGCGGTCGGCCAGCGACAGCACCGTTTCCGGTTCGGTCGACAACACGATGATCGCGAGCCCCCTGGCGCGGAGGTCGCGGACGATGTTGATGACGTCGTTCTTGGCGCCGACATCCATGCCGCGGGTCGGCTCGCACAGCACCAGGAGCTTCGGCGGATAGGTCAGCCATTTCGCCAGCGCCACCTTCTGCTGGTTGCCGCCGGAGAGCATGCCGAGGTCGAGGCCGACCACCGGCGGCCTGATCTGCAACTGCTCGACCTGGCGCTTGGCGATGTCGCGCTCCTGCGCCGGCTTGAGCAGCAGCGACGAGATGCGGTCGAGAATGCTGATCGAGATGTTCTTGTAGACCGGCTCCTGGTGAAACAGCATGTCGCGCCGGCTCTCCGGCACCAGCGCCACGCCGGCACGCCGCGCCGCCGCCGTGCTGGCGAAGGTTTTGGGCCTGCCCTCGACGGCGAGCGTGCCGCTATCAGGCTTCAGCTTGCCAAACAGGATGCGCGACAGCTCCTGCTGGCCGCAGCCCATGAACCCGTAGATGCCGAGCACCTCGCCGGCGCGGGCCTCGAAGGAGATGTCCTTCAGGCTGCGGGCGAGCGAGAGCTGGTCGACCTTCAGGACCACGGAGCTGTCGCTCGGCCGTGGCAGCATGAGGTCATCGGTGTAGCTGTGCTCGAGCGCTTCGCCGCCGCGGCCGATCATGGCCTCGATCAGCGCGCCCTTGCTGGTCGCGGCGCTTGCAGTCTCGGCGACCTTCCGCCCGTTGCGGAACACCGTCACCGTGTCGGACACGCGAAGAATGTCCTCGATGAAATGCGAGATGAAGACGATGGCAGTGCCTTCCTCGCGTAAGCGCCGCAGCGTCGCGAACAGGCGCTCGACCTCGGGCGGGGAGAGGGCGGAGGTCGGCTCGTCGAGGATGACGATGCGGGCGCCGGAGAACAGCACGCGCGCGATCTCGATCAGCTGCTGCAGCCCGATGGGTAAGTCACCCAGCCGCGACATCGGGTCGACGTCGATGCCGAAGCGGGCGAGCTGCTCGCCGGCCTCGCGCGCCATCCGCCGCCATTGCACGAGGCCGAGGGCGTTGGTCGGCTGGTTGCCCAGGAACACGTTCTCGGCGACCGTGAGGTCGGGCGCGACGCTGAGCTCCTGATGCACCATGGCGATGCCGGCCGCGTGCGCATCGCGGGCCGAGCGGAAATGCGTCTCCTTCCCGTCGATCAGGAAGCAGCCGGAGAATTCGCTGTGCACGCCGGCGATGATCTTCATCAGCGTGCTTTTTCCGGCGCCGTTCTCGCCGACGAGACCGTGGATCTCGCCGGGTGAGAGCGCGAAATCGACACCACGAAGTGCTTCGACGCCGCCGAAGCTCTTCGTGATGCCTTGCAGTTCCAGGATGGGCGAACGATCCTCTCGCATGGAGGCTCAGATCAGGAAGTGATCCTGCATCCACTGCATTCCGGCGGCATTGGCCTTGGTGACGACCGGGCCGTCGGTGACGACGTTCTTGGGAATGCCCTGTCCGCTCTTCTCGCCGCCGACCACGGCGGATACGCCCGCGATGATCGCGCCGCCATGGATGCGGCAGGACGGATTGCGCACGGTCGCGAACATGCGGCCTTCGCTCACCGCCTGGATCGCCGGCGGCATCGCATCCACACCGCCGATCAGGATGTTGGTGCGGTTACGTGCCTTCATGATGTTGGCGGCGGCGAGCGCCATGTCGTCATTGTGGAAGAACGCCGCGTCGATCTGCGGATACTTCGTCAGATAGGTTTCCCAGAGCCGCGCGGTCTTGGAGACGTCCCAGTCGGCCGGCTGGGTGTCGAGCACCTCGATGTTGGGGAATTGCTTGACGACCGTGTTGAAGCCTTTCGCCCGGCCTTGCGCCCCGGTATGGCCGAGCGCGCCTTGCGTCATGATGATCTTGCCCTTGCCGCCCATGGCGTTGCACAGCGCCTGCGTCACCGAGGCGCCCATGAACTCGTTGTCGGGCGCGAGGAAAGAGTGGACGTTGATCTGGTCGAGCGGCGCAATCAGCGTGTCCATGTCGATCACGGGCGTGCCGGCGTCGATCATCTTCTGCACCGGCTGGGTGAGGGTGCCGATGCCGAAGGCCTGGATCGCGACGAAGTCCCACTTTTGCGAGGCCATGTTGTCGATCGCGGCGCGCTGCTTCACCGCGTCGAGCTGGCCATCGAACCAGGTGACCTCGACGTTGAACAGCTTGCCCCAGAATTCGGCGGCCTGCTTGCCCTGCGCGCACCAGGTGGCCTGGAGGCCCGCGTTGGAGAATGCCGCCTTCAGCGGCTTCTCGGATCGTCCGACTTCGGCTGCCAATGCGGGGCTTATGCCCATGCTGCCGAAGAGGGCAGTCGCGGCGCCGGCGGTCGCTGCCGCCTGAAGAAGATCGCGCCTCGTCGTCGAGAAATCTTTCGTCCCGGACATCGCTCGCTCCCATATATTTTTCGTCGGCGCGTCATTGCTTGCGCAACCGATGTCCGAAAGTCTCTCACAAGAGTTGTTGCCACTCAATCTGCAATCAGTCGCGGGATCGCCGCAGCCCGCGTTGGTGCAGCGCAAAGCGTCAGGCCGGGATGGCGGCGAAGGCGCCGATCTCGACCAGCAGTTGATCCCAGGCCTGCGCAATGTCCGGCGACCAGTCATCGCCGAGCAGGTCGCGCAGCGTATCCCGGATCACGGAGAAGAAGGCGATGAACAGCTCGCGCGGCGTGCCGTAGCCATCGTGCGAGGCGACCTCGCAGGCGATCAGCCTGAAATGCCCACGACGCTCCCCGGCGAAGTCGAGGATTGCCTCGATCGTCAGCGCAAGCATCGATCCCTTCACGAGCTCGCTGCCCTGCGACCGGAACATCGTCTGCGCTTCCGGATGCTGCTCGAACAGGCGTTGATAGACGAGCGGCGTGAGATCAGCGCAGCGCGCGGCCGCAAGTTCGAAGCTGTTTTCGATCGGATTGGAGGAAGCATTCATCGGCGCTTCAGCCATGCGGGCAAAAAAAGAGCGGGGCCCTGGCCCCGCTCGAAAATTGTGTCGACCCTATTATCCCCGATTCTAAGATTTGCTCTTGATTGACGGGGCGACGCTGCGTTTTGCGCGCCAGGGGCTCCTCCCGAGACTTGGACCACCAGACTTCGACCTCGCGGTCAGGCCTGAGCAAGAGGGATGCTAGATCAACTTTTCTCACTTGTCATCATTTTCGGCAACGAATGTTCAAAATTCGAGCAATTGACGAAATGTTCGGGCTCCCGACCTTGTAAGCATATGACAAATATAAGAAATCTGTGGATGGGGCAGGGTTGCCAAGCTGCCTCAAATGCCGGACTTCACCCACGGCGCGGCGGCCGGACCACAGATTTCGAGAAATTTGCGCTGGACCAAGAAGGCGGCGGAACTGACCTCGACTCAGGTCCCGGCGAGGTGTTTAGTTGGCGCACGAACGAACGGTTCGGTGAATGCGCGCACGGCTGCAAAAATTCTTACCTCTGGTCCTGCTCGCCCTGGCGATGCAGGTGCTGGCGCCGATCGCCGCCTGTCTGGCGGCCGGCCAGGCCGTGGCCGATCCGTTGTCGGCCGGCGTCATCTGCCACAGCGCGAGCGAGCAGGGCGGCCTGAACGACCGGACCGGCACGCCGACGGCGCATGGTGGCGCCTGCGCACTCTGCTGTCTGGCGCAGGCGGGGGCATCGCTCGATTCGCCGCCGCACGTTGCGCTCGCCGTTCCCTTCCGCCACGCCGAGCGCGTGGTCTGGCACGCGGCGGACGTATCCGCCGTCGCGATCCATAAGGGCACAAGCGCCCAGGCACGCGCACCGCCTCAAATTTCCTGACGACCCTCAGTGTCGCCGCGGTCCGCCCGCTGGCGATTGATGATGTCGAATGGCCGGAGAGAAAGCCGGCGTCAGGAATGCCTCATGTTACGTTGTCATGCCCGCCGTGGCGTGAGCGTCGTTGCCGTTCAGGCCGCGCTGCTTGCGTCGTCGAGCGGAGCCTTTGCCCAAGCCAGCAATACCGAGCTTCCCGCGGTGACCGTCGAGGCGCCGCAGGCCGCCCGTGCCAAACCTGTGACCCGGTCTCTGCGCCAGCGATCCGCTTCGGCGGGCCGCGCGGCAAGGCCCGTTACGCCGGGCACAAGTGTCGGTGCGCCGACCCAGAACACGACCGAGACGGCGAGTGCAGCGCGAGCCGGCTTGAATCAGGCGCCTGCCGGCCAGACCGAGACGACGATCAATCGCAGCCAGTTCGATAATCGTCCCGCGTTCTCGGTCAGCGACGTCCTGCGAGACAGTCCGGGCATCTCAGTCAAGCAGGGGAACGGCCCGCGCGATTTCGGCATCTCGATTCGCGGATCCAACGCGAGGAACGGCTTCGGCATCCGCAACCTCGTGATCTTCGACGACGGTTTTCCGGTGACGCAGCCGGACGGCCTGTCGCGGAGCGACCTGATCGATCCCCGCGCTTACGGCGCCATCGACGTGGTCCGAGGACCGTCGTCGGCGCTCTACGGCAACTACGCGACCGGCGGCGCGCTCAATTTCCGGACACGGCCGGGCGGCACGATCGATGGCGTCGAATATGGCGTCGACGGTGGCAGCTATGGCTACCTCAACAACTACCTCGCCGCCGGCAAGAAGGTCGGCAATTTCGAAGGCTCGCTGTTTGCAAGCGATGCGCGGGGCGACGGCTATATCGGCAATAGCTGGTTCAATACGCAGACCGTCAACTTCCTGGGCACACTCAAGGCGACGCCGGACGACCGCTTCACGGTCAAGATCATCAACAACGATCTCAGCACGCGGCTGCCGATCCGGCAGTCGCTGAACCAGTACTATCAGAACCCGTTCCAGCAGGGCTGTGCGACCGGCGTCTCGGCCGCGGCCGGATGCGGCACGGTCACGCTGTTCAACAACGGCTTCAATGCAACCGCCGGAACCGACAAGGAGACGGCCGTGCAGGCCGGGCTTGGTCGCAACGACCGCCGCACCATCGTCGGCGGCCGGTGGGAGCACGATTTCGACAACACCACCACCTGGCGCAACCAGTTCGTGTTCGACGACCGGAATATCAGCCAGCCGACCGGCACGACCAGCGCGATCGGAGATTTTCCTTCGTACAATTTCATGAGCGACGTCACCAGGCGCGGCGAGATTCTCGGGCTGGAGTCGACGACGTTTTTCGGCGCGTTCTACAATACCCTGACGGCCTCGAGCGATACGCGGAACGTGATGCCGGGAGGCAACGCGACGCTCGGCAGGCTCACGAACAACCTCTATAGCGAGACGTCCAACTACGGCGTCCGCGCGCGGGAGGAACTGAGGCTGACACCATCGTTGCTCGGCGTTGTCGGCATCGGCTGGGAGCAGACCGTCCTGAAGGGACTAAACACGGCCTATAGCTACTCCGGTCCGACGGGCGTCCTGGATCCCTTGAAGATCACGGCCGCGGACAGGCAATTCCAGAATACGGCGCCCGAGCTGGCCTTGCTTTATACGGTCAACAGCGAATGGTTGCTCCGGGGCAGGGTTGCCACGGGGTACGGTACGCCGCAGGTTTCAAATCTATTCGTGTTGGCGAACGGGCAGTCGGGCAACAATACACAGCTCCAGGCGCAGAAAAATCTGGGCTACGATCTCGGCTTCGACTGGACACCGAACAACACACTCAAGGTCAGCGCGACCGGCTTCTACGAGTTCTTCCGCGACGAACTCGTATCGCAGGCAACGCCTGCCAATTCACCCAACACGAGCTATACGTTCAATGCGCCGCGCTCGGAGCACCGAGGTGTCGAGCTTGCGGCCGACTGGAAGTTCTATCCGGGCTGGCGGTTCATGGCGGCGTACACCTATCTCGACGAGGTCTACACCGAATATGTCGAGAACATCACCAATGGCGCGGTGTTCAGCTTCAACCGGGCCGGCAACAAGATCCCCGGCATCTCACCCAACGAGCTGACGGCCCGCATCGGCTACGACGAGTTCGCCGGGCCGCTGGCGGGCCTCGGAGGCTTTGTCGAGGTTCAGTGGAAGGACTCCTTCTACATGGACAACGCAAACCTGCTGAAAGCGCCGGGCTATGAGCTGGTCAATGTGAACGTCCACTACGCGACCGATCTGGTGTCCGACACGTTCAGATCCCTGAATCTGTTCCTCGAAGTCAGGAACGTGTTCGATCGTACCTACGTTGCGTCAGCCAACAACATCGCCAACACAGTGACGGCGGCAGGCCTTCAAAATCCTGCGAGCGTCCTCGCAAACACGACCGGCTCGATCTATGCGGGCTCGCCGCGCTTGTTCGTTGCGGGTATGAAAGTGGCGTTCAGATGATCCGGGCTCGCGAAGGGAACAGGGCTATGGTCCGAAGCGGCTTGCTCGGGATCGTCGCTCTTGCGTTCTTGCAAGGTGCGGCGCTTGCGCAGATGCACGGTCAGCATGCGTCGGAGGCGGCCTGTGACGAGCCGAAGCTGCGCTGCGCGACCAAGGTGACGCCCGCATTCGGCCCGGACGGAACGCTGTGGCTGGTCTGGATGGCGGGAGGGCAGGTCTCCGTTGCGAGTTCGCCAGATGCAGGGCGTAGTTTCTCGGCCCCCACCCAGGTTACGACGAAGCGGCTGAACCTTGATTGGGGGCCGGATGCCCGGCCGAAGATCGTGGTCGATCGCAAAGGAGACATCGCGCTCGCATTCTCGATCTTCAGGGACGAGGCCTTCAACGGCCAGGTGCTGTACACGCGATCCGACGACGGCGGAAAGAGTTTTGCGGAGCTGAAACCGATGACCGCAAACAACGAGAGCCAGCGTTTCGAGGCGCTGGCGCTCGATCAGGACGGAACGGTCTTCGCGGCCTGGCTGGACAAGCGCAATCGCGTCCCCGCGAAGGAGGCGGGGCGGAAGTACGAAGGGGCAGGGCTATTCTTTGCCTCGTCACGCGATGGCGGTGCCACCTACGCCGAGGCCGGTCTCGCGCGCGACAATACCTGCGAATGCTGCCGGCTGGGGTTGACCTTCGCGGCACCCGGGCGGCCGGCCGTGATCTTCAGGAACATTTTTGACGGCGGTGTGCGCGATCATGCGGTGATGACGTTTACCGACGTCGCGACGCCCGGCGAGCTCCATCGGGTCAGCAATGACGACTGGCAGATCAATGCCTGCCCGCATCACGGGCCGAGCCTCACCGTTGCGCCGAACGGGACCTATCACGTCGCCTGGTATACGAACGGGAAGGCGCGGAAGGGATTGTTCTATGCCCATTCGCGCGACGAAGGCCGCACGTTCTCCGCGCCCATGCCGCTTGGAGCGCCGGGGCGCAACCCGACGCGTCCTTACGTGCTTGCAGGCCTTTCCGGAACTGTGATGGTCTGGAAGGAGTTCGACGGCGAGAAGACCTCGGTCCAGATGACGATCTCCCGCGACGACGGCGAGACCTGGTCGCCGCCGAAGACGATATCGAGCACGACCGACACCTCCGACCACCCGTTGCTGGTCTCCAACGGCCGACAGACCTATCTGTCATGGATGACGAAAGCGGATGGCTATCGGCTCACGGTAATCGAGGACCAGCCATGAAACGTCGATTTGCAGGCATTCTGGGCCTGACCATCCTGATCGCGTCGGCATCTGTGCTTGAGGCGGGGCCGGCGCTGAAGCCATTCGAACGCGGCACCTGGCAGAGCGTGCTTAAGGGCCACGCCGGTCGCCCGACGCTCGTGCACTTCTGGGGCGTGACCTGCGGGCCGTGCAAGGTCGAGCTGCCGGAGCTCGGGCAGTTTGCAAAGGATCATCCCGGGATCGACGTCGTCACGATCAGCGCCGATCTCGTGCCGAACCTGCCGGCCGCGACGCAATCGATGCTCGACAAGGCGGGACTATCGTCGACCGAGAACTTCATCTTCAGCGACGGCTTTGTCGAGCGTCTGCGGTTCGAGATCGATCCTGCCTGGCAGGGTGACATTCCCCGGACCATGCTCATCTCCCGGGATGGGACCATCACCACGATCGAAGGTTCGGCCGAAATGGCTGACCTTGAAAAGTGGTCGGGCCAACAGCTCGCCACACACTAAAATTCAATCTGCAAACGGGAAGACCGATATGAAGACGATGTTGAAAGATGTGATGTTCGCGGCGTTCGCTCTGGCGCTTTGCGCAGCGCCAGCGGTGGCCGACGATGTCAAGGCCGGCGATCTCGTCATCTCGCAGGCGTGGAGCCGGGCAACGCCGGGCGGCGCCAAGGTCGCGGGCGGTTATCTCACCATCGAGAACAAGGGGACGACGGCCGACAGGCTGGTCAGCGTGTCCGCCGATATCGCCGGGAAGGCCGAGGTACACGAGATGGCGATGGACAACGGCGTGATGAAGATGCGCCCGCTCGACAAGGGGCTCATCATCGATCCCGGCAAGACGGTGAAGCTCGCACCTGGCGGCAATCACCTGATGCTGCAGGAGCTGAAGGGCCCGTTCAAGCAGGGCGACAAGGTGCCGGTGACGCTTCAGTTCGAGAAGGCCGGCAAGGTCGCGGTCTCCCTCGACGTGCAGGGCGTCGGCGCGCAGGCGCCCGGCGACGGCGGACACATGATGAAGAAAATGCCTGATCATTCGGGAATGAAGATGTGATGAAACAGATCAAGTCTCCCATGACCTCGCGTCGAAATTTTGCGAGCCTTGCGTTCGCGATGACTGCGTTGCTGTCGGTTGCCGCCACACCGCTTGCGGCGGCGACGGACGACGACAGCTTCTTCACCCACCTGCACACCGAGAAGGCGATGGCCAATGTCACGGTCTCGCCGGGGCGCGCCGGCCCGGTCGAGATCGCCATCCAGCTCGAAACGACGGACGAGACGCCGCTCACGGCCAAAGCCGTATCGGTGACGCTCGTGGATACGCAGTCCGGCAGGAAGCTTGCGCCGGTCGAGGCTTCGCGCGACGGCGAGGACGGCTGGCATGTTAAGGTCGCACAATTGACGCCCGGCCGCTGGATGCTGGGTCTCGGCATTTCGATCTCCGAGGCCGATCATGTCAGCATTGAATCGCCGATCCTGATCAAATGACGATGTCGAAGGGGCCGAACATGTTGACGCGATCCTGCCTGATCCTGACGGCCGCACTCGCCGCATCGCCCGCGGCGGCGCATATCACGCTCGAGACCAAGCAGGCGGCGGTCGGTTCCTCCTACAAGGCCGTCTTCGCCGTGCCGCACGGTTGCAAGGGCTCGCCCACGGTGAAGATCCGCGTGCAGATTCCGGAAGGCGTGATCGCGGTGAAGCCGATGCCTAAGGCGGGCTGGAGCGTCGATGTGGTCGAAGGCAAATATGCCAATGAGTATGATTACCACGGCAACAAGCTCACCTCCGGCGTCAAGGAGGTGGCCTGGTCCGGCGGCAAGCTGCCGGATCACAATTACGACGAGTTCGTCATCAGCAGCTTTCTCACGGGTGGCCTGAAGCCGAACACGACCCTGTATTTCCCGGTCGTCCAGGAATGCGAGACCGGCGTCAGCCGCTGGATCGAGATTCCGGCGGAGGGGGCAGGGCATTCGCACGAAGGCAACTCGCCGGCGCCGGGCGTGAAGCTGCTGCCAAAGCCCTGATGCGCCTGCTGGCCGCGCTCGCGACGCTGCTTTTTGTGGTCGGCTTCGCGACCGGCGCTTCGGCGCACGCGGCGCTCGTCTCGGTCGAGCCGGCCAGCGGCAGCATGCTTGCGGCGGCGCCGAAGGCGGTGGAGCTGCGCTTCAACGAGGCGGTGACGCCGGGCGCGATCCGGCTGATCGACGGCACGGGCAGGGCGCGGGACGATGCGCGCGTCAGCGCATCCGGTGAGACCATTTCGGTCGCGATGCCTGCGGACCTGCCGCAAGGCACTGCGGTCGTCAGCTATCGCGTGATCTCGCAGGACGGCCATCCGGTCGCGGGATCGGTGATCTTCTCGATCGGCATGCCGACGGGAACGCAACCTCCCGCCAATGCGAACGGCGGATTGAATGCGCTGATCTGGCTGGCTCGGATCGGCCTCTATCTCGGGCTGTTTGTCGGCGTCGGCGGCGTGTTCTTTGCGCGCTGGGTTGCGTGGTCGATGGCCGGCATGACTGTGCCGCGCGTGGCGCTCGCGATCGGCCTTCCGAGCGCGGTTGCCTCGCTTGGTGCGCTGGGCCTCGACCTTCTGGGATTGCCAATGGCGGCCCTCATGACGGCCGCTCCCTGGAAGGTCGCATTCGCGACCAGTGCCGGTCCTGCGCTGCTGGTTGCCGTCGCTGCGATGCTGCTCGCGGTGATGGCGCTGCACAGCGCATGGTATGCGCGCGCTCTTGCGATCTTGGCCTTCGTCGGCGTCGGACTGTCGCTCGCCATGACAGGGCACGCCGCCACCGCACCGCCCGAGGCCCTGACGCGGCCTGCGATTTTTCTCCACGGCCTCGGCGTTGCCTTCTGGATCGGAGCCCTGGCGCCGCTCGTGGCGCTGGTGTCGAAGCCGACGGCAGCGACACTACCGGTCGTGAACCGCTTTTCCCGTATTGCCGCGCTGGCGGTCGGTGTGCTGGCCTTGACGGGTCTTGGCCTCGCCATCGTCCAACTCGAAAAGCCGTCCGCGCTGGTCGAGACGCGTTATGGCCTCATCCTCTCGGTCAAGCTTGGATTGGTGACTGTGCTGCTGGCGCTTGCCGCGCTCAATCGGTTCCGGCTGACGCCAAGCTTGGCGCGGGACAAGAACGCAGCGTCCGCGCTCAAGCCCTCGATCCTGTTCGAATGCGCTATCGCGATCGCCATTTTCGCCGTCGTGGCCGGCTGGCGCTTCACGCCGCCGCCGCGGACCATCGTTCCGGAGACGCCCTTGGCGATTCACATCCACTCCGACAAGGCGATGTTCCAGGTTCTGGTGTCCCCCGGGAAGGCGGGCGTCGACGATTTCGTGCTCCAGCTCATGACCGGCGATGCGACTCCGCTGGTGGCCAAGGAAGTGACGCTGACCCTGAGCCTGCCCGAGCGCGGCATCGAGCCGATGGAGCGAGGCGCCTCGCTCGGGCCGGACGGTTACTGGCATGTGCGCAAGGTCGAGCTTCCGTTTGCGGGACGGTGGCATGTGCGGATCGAGGCGCTGGTGACCGATTTCGAGAAGGTGACGCTGGAGGACGAGCTGGAAGTGGCGCCGCCTTAAAGCGCGCCACTTGCCGCTCAAGCTGAACCTGAAGTCGACGGAAAAATGACAGGAATTCCGCTGCGTTAGCGGCTTTTCCTCATTCCCGGTCTTGTGTTTTCGCTCTCAATCCGCTTTCACTGCAGGCAATCACTGATTCCCAGAGTATTGCCATGCGGTTGTCACGGTTCTTTCTGCCCATCCTGAAGGAAAATCCGAAAGAGGCGGAGATCGTCTCGCATCGGCTGATGCTGCGCGCCGGCATGATCCGGCAGGAGGCGGCCGGCATCTATGCCTGGCTGCCGCTCGGCTTCCGCGTGCTGAAGAAGATCGAGCAGATCGTGCGCGAGGAGCAGGACCGCTCCGGCGCGCTGGAACTCCTGATGCCGACGCTCCAGCTTGCCGACCTCTGGCGCGAAAGCGGCCGCTACGACGCCTACGGCCCGGAAATGCTGCGTATCGCCGACCGTCACAAGCGCGAACTGCTGTACGGGCCGACCAACGAGGAAATGATCACCGAGATCTTCCGCGCCTACGTCAAGTCCTACAAGAACCTGCCGCTGAATCTCTATCATATTCAATGGAAATTCCGCGACGAGCAGCGTCCGCGTTTCGGCGTGATGCGCGGCCGCGAGTTCCTGATGAAGGACGCCTATTCCTTCGATCTCAACGAGGCCGCCGCGCGCGTTGCCTACAACAAGATGTTCGTGGCGTATTTGCGCACCTTCGCGCGGATGGGGCTGAAGGCGATCCCGATGCGCGCCGAGACCGGCCCGATCGGCGGCGATCTCAGCCACGAGTTCATCGTGCTGGCGGAGACCGGCGAATCCGGCGTGTTCATCAATCGCGACGTGCTCGACCTGCCGGTGCCGGGCGAGGACGTCGACTATGACGGCGACCTGACCCCGATCATCAAGCAGTGGACCTCGGTCTACGCGGCGACTGAAGACGTACACGATGCCGCGCGCTTCGAGCAGGAAGTGCCCGCGGACAAGCGGGTCAACACCCGCGGCATCGAGGTCGGGCAGATCTTCTATTTCGGCACGAAATATTCCGACGCGATGAAGGCCCTCGTGGCCGGTCCCGACGGCGTCGACGTGCCGATCCACGGCGGCTCCTACGGCGTCGGCGTCTCGCGCCTTCTCGGTGCGATCATCGAGGCCTGCCATGACGATGCCGGCATCAAATGGCCCGAAGCGGTGGCCCCGTTCCGCGTCTCGATCCTCAACCTCAAGCAGGGCGATGCCGCGGTCGATGCAGCCTGCGAGAAGCTCTATGCGGAGCTCACGGCCAAGGGCGTCGACGTGCTCTACGACGACACCGACCAGCGCGCCGGCGCCAAGTTCGCCGCCGCCGACCTGATCGGCATCCCCTGGCAGATCATGATCGGGCCGAAGGGGCTGGCCGACGGCAAGGTCGAGATCAAGCGCCGAAGTGACGGCTCCCGCGAGACCATGTCGCCTGCCGACGCGGTCGCCCGGCTGGTCGGCTGAATATTGTTCATCGCCCGATATCGCGGCCGCCAATCCGGCCACAATTGACCCCGAATCATGGGATTATCGAGCGATGGATGAGACCATGACCGAAACCGTTCCAACCCGGCCTTTTGCACCATTCGAGTGGATGTTGTCGGCGCGCTACCTGCGGGCGCGCCGCAAGGAAGGATTCATCTCGGTCATCGCCGGGTTCTCCTTTCTCGGCATCATGCTGGGCGTGGCGACGCTGATCATCGTCATGGCCGTCATGAACGGCTTCCGGAAAGAGCTGCTCGACAAGATTTTGGGCCTCAACGGCCACATCCTGGTGCAGCCGCTGGAATCGCCGCTGACCGACTGGAAGGACGTCGCCGACCGTCTCAGCCAGGTCCAGGGCATCCGGCTCGCCGCGCCCGTCGTGGATGGCCAGGCGCTGGCGTCCTCGCCGTGGAACGCCTCGGGCGTGCTGGTCCGCGGCATCCGCTCCGACGACCTCAACAACCTCACCTCGATCGCCAAGAACATCAAGCAGGGCTCGCTGGAGGGCTTTGACGACGGGCAGGGCGTCGCGATCGGCCGGCGTCTCGCCGACCAGCTCTCGCTGCATGCCGGCGACAGCGTGACGCTGGTGGCGCCGAAGGGCGCGGTCACGCCGATGGGCACCACGCCGCGCATCAAGCCTTACAAGATCGTGGCGGTGTTCGAGATCGGCATGTCCGAATACGATCTCGGCTTCGTGTTCATGCCGCTGGCGGAGGCGCAGGCCTATTTCAACCGCAGCAACGACGTCACCTCGATCGAGGTGTTCACCACCAATCCCGACAAGATCGACGCCTTCCGCAAGGCGGTGACGGAGGCGGCGGGGCGGCCGGTGTTCCTGGTCGACTGGCGGCAGCGCAACTCGACCTTCTTCAACGCGCTCCAGGTCGAGCGCAACGTGATGTTCCTGATCCTGACCATGATCGTGCTGGTCGCCGCGCTCAACATCGTCTCCGGCCTGATCATGCTGGTGAAGGACAAGGGCAGCGACATCGCGATCCTGCGCACGATGGGCGCCTCGCAGGGCTCGATCATGCGGGTCTTCCTGATCACGGGCGCCTCGATCGGCGTGGTCGGCACGCTGGTCGGCTTCTTCGTCGGCCTCGTGATCTGCCTCAACATCGAGTCCATCCGGCAGTTCCTGTCGTGGCTGACCAGCACCGAGCTGTTCTCGCCGGAGCTCTACTTCCTGTCGAAACTGCCCGCCGAGATCGACGTCGGCGAGACCACGGCGGTCGTCATCATGGCGCTGACGCTGTCGTTCCTTGCGACGCTGTACCCGTCGTGGCGCGCCGCGCGGCTCGATCCCGTCGAAGCGCTGCGGTACGAGTGAGGGGCTGATGGAGCAGCAGCAGGGGGCGGAAGATGTACCGGTCATTTATCTCCACGAGATAAAGCGGCAGTACTTGCAGGGCGAGGTGCCGCTGACGATCCTCGATAACGCCAAGCTCGCGCTGTGGGCGGGCCAGTCGGTCGCGCTGGTGGCGCCGTCGGGCTCGGGCAAGTCGACGCTGCTACACATCGCGGGGCTTCTGGAAGCGCCCGATTCCGGCGAGGTCTACGTCAATGGCGCGCCCACCTCGCAGCTGCCGGATATCGAGCGCACCCAGCTCCGCCGCACCGATATCGGCTTCGTCTACCAGTCGCACCGGCTGCTGCCGGAGTTCACTGCGCTCGAGAACGTCATGATGCCGCAGATGATCCGCGGCCTGAAGAAATCCGAGAGCGTCAAGCGCGCCAAGGAGATCCTCGGCTATCTCGGCCTCGGCGACCGCATCACCCATCGCCCGGCCGAGCTGTCGGGCGGCGAGCAGCAGCGCGTCGCCATCGCCCGGGCCGTGGCCAACGCGCCGCGCGTGCTGTTCGCGGACGAGCCGACCGGCAACCTCGATCCGCACACCGCCGATCACGTGTTCCAGGCCCTGATGCAGCTGGTCAAGGCGACCAAGGTCTCCATGCTGATCGCGACCCACAACATGGAGCTCGCCGGCCGCATGGACCGGCGCGTGTCGCTGTCGAACGGCCAGGTCGTCGAGCTCGAATAACAAAACTGCGAAAACAACCCCATGCACAGTAGACGGCGCTGGCCGGCTGCGATCGGGGTGACGTCTCCCAGCGCTTTGATATCCGGGGCAAAGCCGCCGCGACGGCGCATCGCCGCGGCGGGCTGGCCGATTACGGCCTGATCACCGTCAATTTGAACGGTCCGCCATTGGCCGCGGCGTGGTCCACCGCCGCGTTGGCGTGATCGAGGTCGAAGGCCGTCGTCTCGTACTCGTCGAGCCGCAACAGCCCGGATCGCACCAGGGCGATCAGGCGGCTGGCCGCATCCGGCGGATACATCCAGACGCCGTGGATGCTGATGCAGTTGCGCATGATCCAGGGGTAGGGCAATTCGAGGTCCGCGCCGCCTGCCATGCCGACGCCGCCCATCAGCACCACGCGGCCGTAGGCGCGCACCGTCATGATCGCCGCGCGCACCACGTTCGTGCTCACCGAGGGCGGCATGATGTCGAACACGCAGTCGATCGGCCCCGGTGCAGCGCGCTTCATGCGTTCGCAGTCGTCGCTCTCGTTGCCGGTGAGTTTTACGGGCTTTACCCGATTGCCGAAGCGGCGGACGAGGTCGGCCAGGATTTTCTCGTTGCGGCCGGGCGCGACCACGCAGGCCGCGCCCATCGCGAGCGCCACTGACACGGCTGCGCTGCCAAAATTGCCGGTGGCTCCGCTCACCAGCACGGTCTCACCCGGTTGCAGGTTGGCGGCGAGGAAGCCGCCATAGGGCACCAGCAGCGTCCCCAGCGCGCACCATTGCGTGGCTTCCTCGGACGTGATCGCACCGAGGCGCTTGACGTTCTCCGTCGGCACCCGCATCTGCTCGGCGAACGAGCCGCCGCGAAAATGCTTTTGCAGGCGCATGCCGCCAGGACCGGCGGCGGTCAGTCCTTGCAGGGCGATGTCGGGCGCAACGGCATCGTCGCGCGACCGCACCGTCGGATCGCAGAACACCCAGTCCCCGACCGCGAGCCTGGTTGCGTCCGGACCGATGGCGCGCACCCGGCCGATGCCGCCCGGGCCCGGGATGATCGGCAGGTCGAGCGCATAGTTGCGCATCCCGCTGAAGACCTCGTTCATGTAGGAGAGGACGCGCGTGGCGACGACGTCGACGACGACCTCGCCGGTGCCGAGCACCGGGTCCGGGGCATTCTCGATCACAAGCGGCGATCCAAAGGATTTGAGTACGGCAGCTTTCATGGCTTCGTCTTTCTTCTTGCACCTCAAAGTCGGGTGAAGGGCATATGCGCCGCCTTGGAAGGGCCAGGAAGGCCTGGTATTATCCTAGTATTCCGGAAGCCCTCCATGCGGGAGCGAGATCATGGCCGACCCACGCCGCGTCGAATTCGGCGACTTCCTCCGTTCCCGCCGCGAAAAGCTGACGCCGAAGACGGTCGGGCTTCCCGCAGGCAGCCGGCGCCGCACCGCAGGGCTCCGCCGCGAGGAGGTCGCGCAGCTCGCCGGCATCGGCGTCGACTGGTACATCCGCCTCGAGCAGGGCCGCACCGTCAGCCCGTCGGTCACCACCGTCGATGCGCTGGCCCGCGCGCTGCGGCTCAGCAAGACCGAGCACGCGCATCTCAAGGCGCTGGCGCGCGACGGCGACAAGCGCACGTTCACGCGCGAGATCGTGCCGCCGCCGATCCTGCGGCTGATCGAGAGCCTGCCGCATCCGGCCTACATCACGGGGCGGCGCTGGGACGTGCTGGCCTGGAACGAAGCCGCCGAGCAGGTTTTTGCGTTCGGGCGGCTGCCGGAGGCGGATCGCAACACGATGCTGCTGATGATGACCAACAAGCAGACGCGAAAGGCCTATGGCGCGGGCTGGGCGGACGTCGCCAAGCGCATGGTCGCGATGTTCCGTGCCACCCACGACGTCTGGGCCGGCGACCCCGCCTTCGCGGAGTTGCTGGCGCGGCTGCGGCAGGGCAGTCCGGAATTCGTCAAATGGTGGGAGGCCCACGAGATCCGGGGCACTTGGTCAGGCCTGAAGACCATGTCGCATCCGACCCTCGGCGTGCTGCATTTCGAGCACACGAGCTTCCAGGCTAATGACGACCCCGCGCTGAAGCTGGTGATTTATACGCCGGTGTAGGGTGACCAAGCTCACAGAGTGATCGCCTGCCTTTCAGCAGGCTCTCCCTACGCTGCGACCTCAAGGGACTGCAGCGAAGAACCCGTCCTCAAGGCTGCATTCCCTGGCCGTTGGCGGCCTTCACCGCGTCCTGCGTCGTCCGCTCGCGCGGGCAAATGCGGAAACCCTTCAACACCATCCGCAACGCGTGCCAATGGATGCCCGCGATGACTTTCAACGTCAGCAACGGATGGCCCGCAAAGGCCTTGAGCAAGGCTCTATCGGTTAATTCGTGACGCGTTCCCGACAGCGATGCCGCGATGACGGTTCTGTCGTTCTGTTTGCCGTGAATGGAAACCCCGACCTGTAGGCCCGGGGGCCGGACGCGAAATCCATATGACATGTCCATGCCGAGAAACGGCGAGACGTAAAACTCCTTGGGGCAATGTTGCTCGATGAACTCCGTCGCAGCACCATGGACCGGCATCACATAGCTGTGTCGCTCGCCGAAGGTGTTGTGAACCTCATAGATGATGGCTTCCAGCGAGCCGTCGATCCTCAAGCAAAAATAGACGCTCAATGGATTGAAGCCGTAGCCGAGGATGCGTGGCATGCAGAGCAGCTTGATCGCGATCTGATCTGTTTGGCATCCGGCTCGCCGCAGCAGAGTCTGAGCCTGAGTCAGAAGCGGAACGCCGCTGCCGTCGCCATGGTCAGCGTCGAAAAAGCTGGCGAGGTTGAATCGGTTGCGTGAAAAGAACTTGAAGCGTTTCGAGAGGTCGTCGACGTCGTTCAGATCGAGTAACATCCAGAATACCCGGTAGCGCAGTTGATGCGTCCGGGGCGCGAAGCGGCGGTGAACCACCCGGCCAGTGTAGAGACACGAAGAGAGCGTCATGCGGCAAGTCGTCCGGTCTGATGACGGATCGTATCGTCGATGTAGATGCGGCCGGACTCGTTTTCCACCTGCCATGGCCGCCTGAGACCTCCGAGCGTCTCGGCGACGGCGAGCCCCGACTGCAGGCCGTCTTCATGAAAGCCGGCTCCGAAATACGAGCCGCAGAACCACGTGCGATCCTGGCCTTGCAGCGACCACAAGCGGCGCTGTGCGCTCATGGCCGCGGCGTCGAAGATCGGGTGGTCGTAATATTCCTCGTGCAGGACCTGTTTTGGCTCGGCCGAGGGATTGAGCGTCACGAACAAATTCTGCGTCGTCGGGAGGTGCTGAAGGGCATTCATCCAGTAGCTCACGGTCGGGTTTTCAGCGGCGCCTCTGCCTCCGATGTAGTTCCAGCTCGCCCATGCCGCCTTGCGCTGCGGCATCAGCATGGGGTCGCTGTGGAGAACGGCGCGGTTTTGGCTGTAGCGGAATGCCCCAAGCAGACTTCGCTCGTGTGCGGTGGGGGCTTCCAGCAACGCAAGCGCCTGGTCGGCATGCGCCGCGATCACCACGTCGTCGAAATGGTCCGAATGGCCGCCGCAATCCCTGACCTCGACGCCATCCTGCACGCGCCGGATGGCCGTGACACCGCAGGCAACACGGACGGTGTCCCTGAAACGATGAGTCAGTGCTTTGACGTAAGTCCGGCTGCCGCCGATGACCGTCCGCCATTGCGGTCGGTTGCGCAGGCGCAGCAGCCCGTGATTGTCGTGAAAGCGAATGAACGAGGCTGCCGGATATTGCAGCATCAGGCTGGGCGAGGCCGACCAGATCGCTGCGGCCATCGGCAGCAGATGGTCACTGCGAAAGACCTCGCCGTAATAGCCGGCGTCGAGATATTGCTCGAGGGAGGAGAGATCGTCGAGGGACGACAGGTCCCGCGGCGCTTCGCGATAGAAACGCCAGAGATCGCCGAGCATCGACCAGAAGCGTGGGCGGAAAACATTGCTGCGCTGGGCAAACAACCCGTTCAGGCTGCTCCCTGAATATTCCAGCTCGCCTTCTTCGAGGGAAACCGCGAACGACATGTCGGAGGCGTGCGTCGGGATACCGAGACGGGCGAACAGCGCGGTGAGATTGGGATAGGTTTTCTCGTTGTAGACGATGAACCCGGTGTCGACCGGAACGACCCCATCGGGGGTCCTGACCTCGACGGTATTGGAATGGCCGCCGAGCCGCCGGTGGCGTTCATAGACCGTTACGTCGTGTCGCTGGCTCAGGAGCCATGCCGCAGACATCCCGGAGATACCGGTTCCAATGACGGCAATCCGCTTCCGTGGCCCGTTCTCGCCCTGCATCCGTCCCCGTCCTCGTGGCTATGGTCGATCCACTTTGCGTTCCAGGGCAGATACGGACGAGAAATGGATTTGGATCACGTCCGGGGCGCGGTGATCCAAAGCCGAGGCGGGAGCGTATCGTTGTGTATGCAAATCACCGGTACAGCAGCTAGGCTAGGGTACGGCAGGTGTCGGCCGGGACCAGGAGAGAGACGGCGACGATGGGACAGTCGGCCGGAAGTCATCATGCGTCACGAGGCTGAGTCCATTACGCCGCAAAAAGCCGCCAACCTCGTTCGCGCAATTGCGACGCGCCGTGACCGCGAGGCATTCAAGGACCTGTTCAGCTTCTACGCGCCCCGTATCAAGTCTATGCTGATGAGGGGCGGGGCGGCGGACGAGATCGCCGAGGATCTGGCGCAGGAGACGCTGATCGCTGTCTGGCGGAAGGCCGACAGCTACGACCCGGGCCGGGCGACCGTGTCCGCCTGGATCTTCACCATCGCCCGAAACCTTCGCATCGACCGGTTTCGGAAGGATCAACGCGCGCGGCTGCATCAGGTGTACGAGCTGATGCTCCCGGCCGAGGCTGATCCGCCCGACATGCCGCTTGAGACCGTCGAACGCGAAAGCCGGGTGCGGGCGGCGCTGGAGGGCCTGCCGGAAGAGCAGGTCCGGGTGGTGGAGCTGTCCTTTTTTGAAGGCATCGCTCATGGCGATATCGCCAGCAAGCTCGGCATTCCTCTTGGCACGGTGAAATCCCGGCTGCGGCTGGCCATGGCGCGCTTGCGCGACTTCCTAGGTGAGAACTCATGACGATTACGCATCACCCCGGAGAGGAGACGCTGGCTGCCTTCGCGGCGGGCACCCTTGACGAGCCGCGCAGCGTCGTGGTGGCCGCCCATGTCGCCCTGTGCCCCCGTTGCCGGGCGACAGTCGCAGCGTTCGAGCAGTTCGGTGGCTCGTTGGTCGAGCGAGCGGCGCCGGCGCCCTCGCGCGTCGGCGCGCTGGACGAGGCTCTTGCGCGGCTGGACGAGGCCACACCGCCGGCGCCGGTCCTCCGCGACGCGGCACCGGATTGTCCGGACGTGCTTGCTCCTTACGAGGTCGGGCGCTGGCGATGGATCGGCCCAGGTGTCCACTGGAGAAAGGTCGAGGTTCCCGAGAGCGAGGGCACGCGCGTCTTCATGTTGAAAGCTGCGCCAGGATCCTCACTGCCCCACCACGGCCATTCCGGGGTCGAGTGGACCTGCGTGCTCCAGGGCGCGTTCCGCCACGATCTCGGACGCTATGGCCCCGGCGATTTCGACGAGGCCGACAGCACCGTCGATCACACGCCGTCTGTCGAAGAAGGAGATGTTTGCATCTGCCTGGTGGCCATGCAGGGCAATCTCGAGCTGCGCGGCTGGCTCGGAAAGCTGCTGCAGCCTTTCGTTCGGTTGTGACGCAATGACTGTTTCGGCATTCATTCTCGGCCTCGCATGCCTTTCGGCGGCGCTCTCCGTCATCATGGCCATCGCCTGGCTGGTGTGGCGCGCCTCGAGGAATTCGGGGTGGGTCGATACGATATGGACATTCGGGCTTGGCTTCGTCGGCCTCGCTGGTGCGGTGACGACAAGGCCGATGGATTTCCAAGGTGCCCTCATTGCGGCGATGGCAGCGATCTGGTCGCTTCGGCTGGGGCTGCACATTGCGAGCCGCACCCGCGGCATCACTGATGATCCGCGCTATGCCAGGTTGGTCCGGGACTGGGGAGAGGATGCAACACGCCAGATGTTCTGGTTGTTGCAGAAGCAGGCCATCGTGAGTATTCCGCTGGCCCTTTCGATGTGGCTGGCGGCGAACGGTTCGGCACCGCCAGTGCAAACCGTGACCGCAATCCTGATCTTTGGCGTGGCTGTTGTTGGTGAGGGGATCGCAGACGAGCAGCTCCGGCGGTTTCGTCATGATCCGGCCAACAAGGGCAAGATCTGCGACGTCGGGCTGTGGAGGGCGTCGCGTCATCCCAATTATTTCTTCGAGTGGCTCGGCTGGCTCGCCTATCCCGTCCTGGCCATCGACCTCGGAGGACACGACCTCTGGGGTTGGTTCGCGCTCCTTGCGCCGCTCTGCATGTATTGGCTGCTCGTCCATGTCTCCGGCGTTCCGCCGCTGGAGGAGCACATGCTGGCTGATCGCGGCGACGCGTTTCGCAGATATCAGATGAAGACGAACGTCTTCTTTCCCGGTCCGCCGAAGACGTCCGCGGGAGGCTAGCGTGACATTGACGGAGGCGGCCATCCGGCTTGGCGAAGCGTTGCCTTGGCCCGACAGCGTCAGCGCGGCGGTCATCAGCCATTTGGTCGAACGCACCCGGCGCAGTCTGGCGCAGTCTTCAAATGGTTCGGATGCAAGCTTCTCGCGCGCGATTGCGGCGCTGCCGGTCGCGATCAACACCACTGAGGCCAACAACCAGCATTACGAGATCCCGGCGCGGTTCTTCGAGATGATCCTCGGCCCGCAGCGCAAATACTCCTGCTGCTACTACGGCGACGCTCGCGATACGCTGGCGCAGGCGGAAGAACGCGCGCTGGAAATGACTGCCGAGCATGCAAGACTGGCGGATGGGCAGCAAGTTCTCGAACTGGGTTGCGGCTGGGGTTCATTGTCGTTGTGGATGGCCCGGCGCTACCCCAATTCGCGCATCATCTCGGTTTCCAATTCGGCGTCGCAGCAGGAGTTCATCCTTCGTCAGGCCGCTGCGGCTGACATCCCCAACCTCGCAGTCGTCACCGCCGACATGAACGCGTTCGTGCCGCAGGGAGATTTCGACCGTATCGTCTCCGTGGAGATGTTCGAGCATATGGTCAATTGGCGGCCACTGCTGAATCGCATGCGCGCCGCGCTGCGTCCCGATGGCCTGCTGTTTCTGCACGTCTTCACGCACAAGTCCGGCTCATACCGGTTCTCGCCTGAGAATCGCGCGGACTGGATCGCGCAGCATTTCTTCACCGGCGGCATCATGCCGAGCCATGGACTGATCCGGCAGTATCAGGATATCTTCAGCCTCGATGCCGAGTGGCAATGGAACGGCCGTCATTACGAGAAAACAGCCCGGGATTGGCTGGCCAATTACGACCGACATCGGACCGAGATTTTCGAGGTGCTGAGACAAATCTACGGCAAGGATGCGCGTCTTTGGCAGCGGCGGTGGCGGCTGTTCTTTCTCGCCACGATGGGCCTGTTCGGCCATGCCGGCGGCGACGAGTGGGGCGTCAGCCATTATCTGCTGTCGCCATCACGTTCGGCTTGAGCTGTCAGGCGTTCGAAACGGCGCGAACGGCCAGAAAGCTGACGAAGGCCGCAAAGGCCGAGGCTGCCGCGCCATAGACGATGTCGAGCACGGTCAGCTGGAGCGTCCAGTTGCGCAACGTCGCGAAATTGGTGAGGTCGTAGGTCGCGTAGGCGATGGCTCCGAACAGCGCGGCCGATCCGATAACATTGGCTGCGGAACCGGACTTCAGTCCGGGCAGGACGGCGAAGACGAGCAGTCCCACGGGATAGATCACATAGAACGCGAGCGCGGGCGCGACACGGAGATCGGTCAGCAAAATGTCTCCGAGCGTTGGGCGATAGAGCGCAGGTCCCATGAAACGAAGCCAAACGACGTCAATTGCGCCGAAGGCCATCAGCGCGGTGATATAGCCGGTCACATAGGCCATCGAGCTCTCCGGAATTCATGTCTTACCGTATACGCTCGCGAAGGCCCCGTGGATCAGTCCCCAACGTCCGCCCGTCCCCTCACGGTCGAAGCACCGAGCGAAATCCCCAGACACCGTAAGCCGAAACCGCGCGCGGTTGCCCGCAGGGCCGTGCCGCGCCGGGGATCGCCAAGCGCCAGCACTACGGCGAGGGCGCCGCCGGAGGCGGCCCCGAGCTGACGTTCGGGAAGGGGACTGCCGGCAAGGGGCTCTTCGGCTTGGCCGCCACCGACGCGCACGCCGTCGCAAGCTGCGCCCGTATCGCCGGCAGTCCCGCCAGGTCGATGTCGAATTTCGTGACGTCCACCTTGTCGTCCGGCATCGGGGTGGTCTGCCGGACATGCAGGGAGCGGGACGACATGATCGCCTTGACCATGTCGGGGTCGATGCTGCCGCTCCACATCTCGTACTTCGCGGCTCGCACCGGAAACCCTCCGGCCTCCCGGTCGGTGTCGGCGTCGGCCGTCATCATGATCGTACTTTTTCCGACGCTCGCCTCGTCGATCTCGCCCGCGAACAGCAGCGGCACGCGATTCCTGATTTCGCAGAACATGCGCCACTCCATCGTCCGGAACGAGGCGCCGTTCTGCTTCTTCATCACCGCGATCTTGCTGATGAACGGCCGCGTTCCCGTCTCCAGCCTCCACATCCCTTCGGCAAACGGTCGGGTGTCGACACCAAAACGATAGAGCTCGGCCCGCGTGAGCACATGCAGGTTCTCGAACTTCACCGTCCGGATGAGATCGTCGAGCTCGCGGCTGATCCCCATCGCCGCGATGAACGCAGTGCGATCGCGTTCGGCGTTCGCGATCCGGCGCTGTCTGTATTCCGCGACCGCCCCCGGGGCCGGATGCCCGTGAAAGACGAGGACCAGCCGGGAGTTATGGACCGCCAGTGCGGCGTCGGGGGCGACCTCGCGCGATGTCGCCCCGATAAACAGGTAACCGCAGGCTGAATTGCACATCGCATGATAGGTCGTGAGCTCGGCTTCGACCTCGCCACCTGCATTTTTGATCTTCAGGCATGCGGCGTCCACCTGCGTTCCGGCGGCGCACGCCGTCGCGATCGTCCGGCCGACCCGCGCGACCGCCTTGCGGCTGCGCAGCAGCCGGCCGATGACGTAGGACTGCTCCACGTTTCCGCCGGGTGAATGAAGGTAGATCGGGCGTTGCGTGTCCTTGACGCCGGCGAGGAAGCGGCGAATGCGCTGGCCGGCGTCCGGATCGATCTCGCCCTCGATGGCAATCCAGCGGTCGCAGCCCGGCCCGCATGCGTCGGGAGGCCCCTTCGCCAGATAGATCGTCAGCCTGCGGGCGAACCCGGCTTTTTCGGCCGGCGTTTCTTCGGCATGCAATGCGCCGGGAAGCAACAGCGAGGCCGCCAGAAACAGGATACGGACGAGCATGAAATGATGGGGCACGCGAGGGGACGACTGATATCGAGGTTACATGATGATCGGTGCGATCACAACTTTTGGTAGCGCGTCGGGGCGCCGATTGTTCAGGACGCGCGGGCTCGAGCCTTGTTTTTCATGCGTGGCGGCCGATGATCTGATACAGCCTCTCGCACGACGCCTCGATCCTCTTCTGCGGGGATGTGGCGACGCCCAGCAACAGTCCCGGCCGCGCCGAGGCCTTCGACGCGCACCAGAGCGATAGCGGCGTAGGGGCCAGTCCGAACGATGCCGCCTCTCGCGCGATGGCAAGATCAGGTGCGCCGTCCGGCAATCGCAGGACCGCGGCCAGTCCGGCAATCGCGACGTTCGCGCTGCGCGAGCGAAGCTGTTTCAGCAATGCATCGCCTTGCGCGGCGTAGACCCGCTTCGTGCGTCTGAGATGCCGCAGATAATGGCCCTCGCGCATGAAATCGGCAGTGGCGAGCTGTACCGCAGGCCCGGGCGCCGGTGCGAGGCAAGCCGCGGCTTCGGCAAACCGCGACGCCAGAGCGGCCGGCGCAACGACGAAGCCGAGCCGCAAGGACGGGGTCACGGTCTTGCTGAAAGAGCCGATGTGGATGACGCGGCCGGCGCGATCGAGCGAGGCGAGTGCCGGCGTGGCCCGGCCCTTGAGCTGAAGCTCGCTGAGATAGTCATCCTCGATCACCCACGCCTTGGTCCGGGTGGCCCAGTCGAGCAGGCGCGAACGTCTCGCCAGCGACAATGTCGATCCGAGCGGCGCCTGCTGTCCGGGCGTCACGACAACAAGCGCCGCGTCGGGAGCATGTTTCAGGCCGTAATCGACATCGATGCCGTCAGCGTCGACCGGGATCGGCGCGATCGACAATCTTGCAAGCGCGAGACCGTGCCGGGTGAAGGGAAAGCCCGGATTCTCCATCCAGACCTTCTTCTGCTCGAGGCCGAGGACGCGGAGCGCCAATCCGAGCCCGCCACTGAAACCGCTGGTGATGATGATCTGCGACGGCGCGCATTCAATCCCGCGCGCCAGCGCAAGGTAGGCCGCGATCTCGCGTCGCAAGTCGAGCTCGCCGCGCGGATCCGGATAGATCGCCGGGGCGCTCGCCTCGATGCGGACCGCCTGCGCGCGCATCCTTGCGAACAGCGTGGCAGGAAAAGTTTCCTGCGCAGGTACGCCCATCTGGAAGATCGCCGGCCCTGCCGTGAGCTCCTGGTACATCTCCATGAACGAGCCGGGGGCCGGGGCCTTGTCCTTGCGAACGGGGAAGGACGGCCGGTCCGCGACATGCGTTCCGGTTGCGCGTGACGCGACGATCAGTTGGGCAGACGACAACTTCTCATACGCCGATCGCACGGTGCCGCGTGCGACGCCCAGCTGGGCTGCCAGATCCTGCCAGGAGGGCAGCCGCGCTCCCGGGGCGAGCACGCCGCTCTCGATGGCGGCCCTGATCCCCTTGCCGATCTGATCCGCCAGCGGCGTTTTCGCGGATCGGTCCAGCTCCAGCCGCAGCGGTTTGGTCATGGCCCATGGTACACGATTTTCGTGCGTTCTTGGTGCTTTTTTGTGGACCACGGCGATAGCAATTATGGGGGCAGAGAAGGGCTCCGGCAGCCACACCCGGCGAAGGGACCGATCATCAAGGAGCAAGGACATGAGTGAACGCCTCAATTACAACCACGTCGCACCGGCTGGCGCGAAGGCTTTGGGTGGCGTCTACGGCTACGTCGCGCAGAGCGGGCTTCCCGCGACGCTCGTCAACCTCATCTATCTGCGCGTGTCGCAGATCAACAACTGCGCCTATTGCCTCGACATGCACACGCGCGATCTGCTCAAGAGCGGGCAGAAGACCGAAAAGCTCGCGCTGCTGCAGGCGTGGGCGGAAGCCGGCCCTCTCTTCGACGCGCGTGAACGCGCTGCCCTCGCCTGGGCCGAGACGGTGACCCGCGTTGCCGAGACCGGTGTGCCGGATGAAGCCTATCAAGCCGCCCGCAAGGTCTTCAGTGAGCGCGAGCTCGTCGATCTCACGATCGCAATCAGCCTGATGAATGCGTACAATCGCATGGCGATCAGCTTCCGGAATACGCCGCAGGCCGCCATCGAGAAGGCCGCCTGACACGCCGCGAACGGCGTCAACCGTAATGGATGCAAGGCAGGAGCCTGACAATGACGAGCGTGATCTCCGGCGTGAATATTCCCGACAGCAAGCTGGCGCGCGAGGCGGCCGAGCTGGTGCGCAGTTACGAAGACGAGATGCTGTTCAACCATTCCGTCCGCGTCTATGTGTTCGGCGCGATGAAGGGGCTGCGGCAGAATCTGAAATTCGATTCAGAGCTGCTCTATGTCGCGGCGCTGTTTCACGACCTCGGCCTTGTCGATCACTACCATACGGAGACAAAGCGATTTGAGGTCGACGGCGCCGACGCCGCGCGCGACTTTCTCCGCGGGCACGGCATCGCCGAACCGCAAGCCGATCTGGTTTGGGAGGCAATTGCGCTGCATACCACGCCCGGCATTCCGCAATATATGCGGCCGGAAATCGCCCTCACCAATGCGGGCGTTCTCGTGGATGTCGTGGGAGTTGGATTTGACGACTACACGGCCGAGCAACGTGAGCAGGTGATATCAGCGTTTCCGCGCGGTGATTTCAAGAACGAGTTCCTGAAGGTGCAGACCTGCTCGGCCCTGAAGAAGCCGCAGACGACGTTCGGGACGGTCAATTTCGACTACATCGAGGATCACGATCCCAGCTTCCGCAGGCCGAACGCGTGTGCGCGCATCCGCAACACGCCCTGGCAAAGCTGAGCCGTCGCTAGGCCACGGGATCGCCGACCGCATCCGAGCGGCTCCGGTCGTCCGGGGCCAGCGGTGGCGCCGGTTTCGCCGGAGCGTTCTTCAGCGAAGCTCGCTCGCTTGCTGAAGCGATGTCGAGTTGCGCGGTGCTGGCGTCGCGCCAGGCGACGATCCAGATCAGGAAGCCGAGAAGCGCGAGCGCGGCGCCGACGGGACCGGTGGAGGTCCAGCCCAGCCCCTCGCGAATGGCGATGCCGCCCAGGAACGGGCCGAGGGCGTTGGCGGTGTTGAACGCCGAATGATTGAGGGCGGCAGCGAGCGCCTGCGCGTCTCCCGCGACGTCCATTAGCCGCGTCTGGAGGATGGCGCCGAGCGAGACGCTGGCACCGATGGCGAAGACGTCCGCCGCCAGGAGCCAGGGATTGCCGGCGGCAAGTGGAAACAGCAGCAGCGCGACCGCAGCAAACAGCAGGATGACGCCCGCCGTCGGCATCAGGGCACGGTCGGCAAAGCGCGGCACGAACAGATTGCCGAGCGTGGCGCCGACGCCGAACACGGCGAGAAAGAACGGGATGACGGCGGGGCTGACCCTGGTGACCTCGATCAAGGTCGTCGCCAGATAAGTGTAGACGGCGAACATGCCGCCGAAGCCGATGGCGCCGATCGCCAGCGTGATCCAGACGCGACCGCTTCGGAGCGCACCGAGCTCCCGCAGCGGATCCGACCGGCCTGCCTGGTCGCGCGGCGCGAACAGGGCGCACAGCAGCACCGTGAGCAGCGCCAGCACCGATACGAGACCAAAGCTCGCACGCCAGCCGACCGCCTGGCCGATCAGATTGGCCAGGGGCACGCCGATGATGGTGGCAGAGGTCAGGCCGAGCATCACCTGGCCGATCACCTGCGAGCGGCGATGTTGCGGAACGAGCGAGGCTGCGACCAGCGCGGCGATGCCGAAATAGGCGCCATGCGGCAATCCCGAGAGGAAGCGCGCTGCGATCATCCAGCCAAAGCCCGGCGCCAGCGCGGTGAGTGCGTTGCCGATCGCGAACACGGCCATCAGCGCCAGCAGCTGGGTGCGCCGCGCGAACCGCGCGCCAAGCACGGCGATCAGCGGCGCGCCCAGCACCACGCCGAGCGCGTAGGCACTGATCGCATGCCCCGCGGTCGGCTCGTCGACCTTGAGGTCGGCGGCGAAGAACGGCAGCAGGCTCATCGACGCGAATTCGGTGGTTCCGATCGCAAACCCGCCCATCGCGAGCGAGAACAGGACGACGGCGAGGTGAGGGGGCGCGGAGGCCGCGTTCGCGCGGGGCGAGGTCGCTTGAGGCGAGGTCGTCATGTGTCCTGCATTGGTGGCGTCAACGGGAACCAGCCCAGCGAACGTCGCCATCCCTGCAAGATTTGTCTGTGGTACTTAAACCGGCGTCAGTCGGCGTCAACACCGCAGCTGCCACGCAAGGCAGGCTGCATATCAGCGTCCCGATCTAGTCAACGCGCCTCGAGCGGCGCGGGGACGGTTTCCTTGTAAAATACGGATTCACGACACACGCCGCAGAGCGGCCGACGGCGAGGAATCTGCACTGCTCGAGCGAGGCGTAGCGGCAGTCGAAATAGCCGACCTGGCCGTATATCTGCATGCAGACGGGGTAGCTGGGATCGTAAGTCTGCGCGTGCGCAGACGCGCCCGCGATGAGCAGGCCGATGGCGACCAGAGCGAGGCGGGCGCCGCGCATCTCAGCGCGGCAGATAATAGCCCGGCGTCTGCGCGCGCGGACGATTCTGATAGGCGTAGGGATCGTCGCTCTGGCCTGCGAAATATGGATTCGCGATGCAGCTGAGCGCGCGCCCCGACGAGCTCGCCTGACACTGTGCATAAGAGTCGAACGTGCAATTGCTGAGGCCCGGCCATTCGTCTCCGGTCAAGCAGAACGCGTGATGCGTGCCGAATGCGCGCGCGGGCGTGCTCGTGCTCAACGTGAACGCGATTGTGGCGATAGCGAGCGAAAATGTGGCGACAATGGGGAGGGCAATTTGTCCACGCATCTCATTCTCCAATCACGCAATCGTGCGGACATCAGTGTTCTCCGCACAGCTGCAACATATGTTGTGTAGTCGACAGTGGAACTCATGAAAACTCTTGTTTCAAAGGGTTTCCCGCGCGCGCTGCTAAATATCCATTAACGCAACGGGGTCCTTTGACTGTGACTGTTGCGTCGAGGTTACAGCAATTCCGTCGAGCGCTGTTATGACGACGCTACGGCCCGGGGGCCTAACGACGAAACTGGAACGGGAATCAAATGAACAAGAATCTGTTGCTTGCTGCTGTGAGCCTTGTCGCGCTCAGTGCGACTGCGCCGGCGCTGGCTGCTGACCTCGCTGCGCGGCCTTACACCAAGGCGCCTGCGATGATCGCTACCGTCTATGACTGGAGCGGCTTCTACATCGGCATCAACGGCGGCGGCGGTTCGTCGCACGCGACCTGGGACTTCGTTGGCGTTGGCCGTGAAGGCTCGCACGATGCGACCGGCGGCACGGTCGGTGGTCAGATCGGCTATCGCTGGCAGTCCGGCCAGTGGGTGTTCGGCGTGGAAGGCCAGGGCAACTGGGCCGACTTCTCCGGCGACAACACCAGCGCGCTGTTCGCGACTCGCAACCGCACCAAGATCGATGCGTTCGGTCTGATCACCGGTCAGGTTGGCTACGCCTGGAACAACGTCCTGATCTACGTCAAGGGCGGTGCGGCTGTGGTCAGCGACAAGTACGAGATCTCCAGCACGGCGGGCGCGCTGCTCGCCTCGACCAGCGACACCCGTTGGGGTGGCACGGTCGGTGCCGGCCTCGAGTACGGCTTCGCTCCGAACTGGTCGGTTGGCGTCGAGTACAACCACATCTTCCTGTCCGACAAGGACGTGACCTTCGCTGGCTTCGCCGGCTCGGAGCGCATCCGTCAGGACGTCGACATGGGTCTCGTCCGCCTGAACTACAAGTTCGGCGGCCCGATGATCGCGCGCTACTGAGACTGACCGCTCATTTCGAGCGATCGTCGAAAAGCCCCGGCCTTGCGCCGGGGCTTTTTTGTTGCGTGAATTCAGCGAGTTAACCATCCGCTTTCGAGAGCCCTCATACGGCTTGACTCCAAAGAACGAAATGAGAACAATGTTCTTCATACGTTCTGGTGATGGAGCAAGCCATGTTCAGGATTTTCGTGGAAGAAGCCGCCGCACTCGCCTCGATCTCGCTGTTCGTCGGGATGATCGCAATCTGGGCGCAGGTGATTCCGCAGCTCTAGGGCCGTGAGTCGCAAGGTCCGCCTCGATGGCCCCCTTGTTGAAAAGCGGGACGATTCGGCGAAGCGGCCGCTCCGCCGTGGACTCTGAAGCGGTGAGACCCCACCATTGGGAGGCGAGTCGGCCGGGCGGGCAGAGGATACTCTCACGATCCCCTTAAGGCCGGTGACCGCTCCATCTCATCTGCAAGAGGCCGTCACGCGACCATGCCGAGCGCCGGATTTGTCCACCTTCACGTTCACTCGGCCTATTCGCTGCTCAAGGGCTCGATCAAGATCGCCAAGCTCGCCGAGCTTGCCAAGAAAGACCACCAGCCCGCGCTGGCGCTGACCGACACCGACAACATGTTCGGTGCGCTGGAGTTCTCCGACAAGATGGCGGGCTCCGGCATCCAGCCGATCGTCGGCTGCGAGATCGCGATCGATTTCGGCGACCAGGATCCGAATGCGCGCAACGCACTTCCGCCTTCGCGCGTGGTGCTGCTGGCGGCGCAGGAGCGCGGCTACCGCAGCCTGATGCGGCTGAACTCGCGCGCGTTCCTGGAGACGCCCGACACCCACGCCTCCCACATCAAGTTCGACTGGCTCGAAGGCGAGACCGAAGGCCTGATCGCGCTGACAGGCGGGCCGGACGGGCCGATCTCGCTGGCGCTCGCCGCAGGCCAGGCCGAAATTGCGGCCCTGCGCTGCGAACGGCTCGCGAATCTGTTCGGCGATCGCCTCTATGTCGAATTGCAGCGCCACGGCATCGACAAGGAGCGGCGCGTCGAGAGCGGGTTGATCGACATCGCCTACGCCAAGGGCCTGCCGCTGGTTGCGACCAACGAGCCGTATTTCGCCTCGACCGACGATTACGAGGCGCACGACGCGCTGCTCTGCATCGCGGGCGGGCGGCTGATCGCCGAAACCGATCGCGTCCAGCTCACGCCCGATCACCGCTTCAAGACCCGTGCCGAGATGGCGGTGCTGTTCGCCGACATTCCGGAGGCGCTCGCCTCGACGGTGGAGATCGCCGAGCGCTGCTCGTTCCGTCCGATGACGCGCAAGCCGATCCTGCCGTTCTTCACGGTCGGCGCCGCTGCAAGCTCCGATGCCGCCGCGGTCGAGGCGGCCGAGCTGAAGCGGCAGGCGGAGGAGGGGCTCGCCAATCGCCTCAGGGTCCACGGCCTGTCGCAGGGCACCACGGAAGAGGATTACAACAAGCGCCTGGCGTTCGAGCTCGACGTCATCATGCGCATGAAGTACGCGGGCTACTTCCTGATCGTGTCGGACTTCATCAAATGGGCGAAGTCGCAAGGGATTCCGGTCGGGCCGGGCCGCGGTTCGGGCGCCGGCTCGCTGGTCGCGTGGGCGCTGACCATCACCGATCTCGATCCGATCAAGTTCGGCCTGCTGTTCGAGCGCTTCCTCAATCCGGAACGCGTCTCGATGCCGGACTTCGACATCGACTTCTGCCAGGACCGCCGCGGCGAGGTGATCAAGTACGTCCAGGAGCGCTACGGCCGCGACCAGGTCGCGCAGATCATCACCTTCGGTACGCTGCAGGCGCGCGGCGTGCTGCGCGACGTCGGCCGCGTGCTGCAGATGCCCTATGGCCAGGTCGACAAGCTGACAAAGCTGGTGCCGCAGAATCCGGCCGCGCCGGTGACGCTGGCCGCCGCGATCGAGAGCGAGCCGAAGCTTCAGGCCTTCCGCGATGAAGACCCGGTGGTGGCGCGCGCCTTCGACATCGCCCAGCGCCTCGAAGGCCTGACCCGCCACGCCTCGACGCACGCGGCCGGCATCGTGATCGGCGATCGCCCCTTGAGCGAACTCGTGCCGATGTACCGCGATCCGAAGTCGGACATGCCGGTGACCCAGTTCAACATGAAATGGGTCGAGCCGGCCGGCCTCGTGAAGTTCGACTTCCTCGGCCTGAAGACGCTGACCGTGCTCGACGTCGCGTGCAAGCTGCTCAAGCCGCGCGACATCCATGTCGATCTCGCGACATTGCCGATCGACGATGCCGAGAGCTACCAGATGCTGGCGCGCGGCGAGGTGGTCGGCGTGTTCCAGGTTGAAAGCCAGGGCATGCGGCGGGCGCTGGTCGACATGCGCCCCGACCGTTTCGAGGACATCATCGCGCTGGTCGCGCTCTATCGCCCGGGCCCGATGGCGAATATCCCAACCTATTGCTCGCGCAAGCACGGCGACGAGGAGCCGGAATATCTGCATCCCGTGCTGGAGCCGATCCTGAAAGAGACCTTCGGCGTCATCATCTACCAGGAACAGGTGATGCAGATCGCGCAGGTGATGTCGGGCTATTCGCTCGGCGACGCCGACCTGCTGCGCCGCGCCATGGGCAAGAAGATCCGCGCCGAGATGGACAAGCAGCGCGACATCTTCGTCGCGGGCGCGGTGAAGAACGGCGTGCCGAAGGGGCAGGCCGAGACCATCTTCGAATTGCTCGCCAAGTTCGCCGACTACGGCTTCAACAAGAGCCACGCGGCGGCCTACGCGCTGGTGTCCTACCACACCGCCTACATGAAGGCGCATTACCCGGTGGAGTTCATCGCGGCGTCGATGACGCTCGACCTCAACAACACCGACAAGCTCTCCGAATTCCGCTCCGAGGCGCAGCGCCTCGGCATCAAGGTCGAGCCGCCGAACATCAACCGGTCCGGCGCGACCTTCGAGGTCGGCGAGAAGACGATCTACTACGCGCTCGCCGCGCTCAAGGGCGTCGGCATCCAGGCGATCGACCAGATCATCGAGGAGCGCACGAAGCGGGGGCTGTTCACCTCGCTCGCCGACTTCGCCGCGCGGGTCAATCCGCGTGCGATCAACAAGCGCATCATCGAAAGCCTTGCCGCGGCCGGGGCCTTCGACACGCTGGAGCCGAATCGCGCCCGCGTCTTCGCCGGTGCGGATGCGATCCTCGCCTCCTGCCAGCGCGCCCATCAGGCCGAGACCATCGGCCAGAACGACATGTTCGGCGGCTCTGCGGATGCGCCCAGCATCATGCTGCCGCAGATCGAGCCGTGGCTGCCGGCCGAGCGGCTGCGCCGCGAATACGACGCGATCGGCTTCTTCCTGTCGGGCCATCCGCTCGACGATTACGCCACCGTGCTGAAGCGCCTGCGCGTGCAGTCGTGGGCCGAGTTCTCGCGCGCGGTGAAGACCGGCGCCACCGCCGGCAAGGTCGCGGCCACCGTGGTGTCGCGCATGGAGCGGCGCACCAAGACCGGCAACAAGATGGGCATCATGGGACTTTCCGATCCCACGGGCCACTTCGAGGCCGTGCTGTTCTCCGAAGGTCTCGCGCAATATCGCGACGTGCTCGAGCCGGGCGCCGCCGTGCTGCTCCAGCTCGGTGCGGAATTGCAGGGCGAAGACGTCCGCGCCCGCGTGCTGCATGCCGAGCCGCTCGATGACGCCGCCGCCAAGACGCAGAAGGGCCTGCGCATTTTCGTACGCGATACCAAGCCGCTGGACTCGATCGCCAAGCGTCTCGCCGGACCCGACATGGCGGCCTCGAACGGCGCGGCGCCAAAAGTCGGCAGTCCCGGCATCGCGCCGCGCTCGAACGGCGACGGCGAGGTCTCGCTGGTGATGATGCTCGACCTCGAGACCGAGGTCGAGATGAAGCTGCCCGGCCGCTTCAAAGTCTCGCCGCAGATCGCCGGCGCCATCAAGGCGGTCGCGGGCGTCGTGGACGTGCAGCAGCTCTGACCCCCGGTCGCGACCGCACGCGCCGGCGCGATATGCAGGATGAGTGCGATCGCCTCGTTGCAACCAGACGATGATTTCGGCTAGCATGTCTCCGGGGAAGTTTTGGGGGCGTGATGCTGGTGCGTGGGCTGGTGCTGCTGTTGGCCGCAGCGTTGCTGTGCGGCTGTGAGACGACCGCGAGGAGCGGGCTGGATTATTCGGAGACGCTGCGGAAGATCGGGCCGCCAAAGGCGGGCCAGGCGCGCATCGTCGTTCTCCGCGAAAAAGGCTATGGCGGCCTTGCCGACGCCGGCTGGGATTTCCGTCTCGACGGTGCACCGCTGACGGGTCTGAAAACCGGAACTTATGTTTACATGGACCGTCCGGCCGGTCCGCATCAGTTCGTCGCGGAGGAGGCGGGTTTTCCCGGCGTTACGCGCATCGATTTCTCCGCGCGTTCGGGCGAGACACTGTTTTTCACGGCGCGCATGAGTGAGCGCAAGAGCGCCGTGATCGCAAATGCGAGCACGGGTTTGCTGGGCTACGGTCTCACGCTGGCGATGACCGCCGGCTACAAGAACCAGGGGCCGGTGGATTTCCTGGCGCTGGACGAAACGGCGGCGCGGACGACGATCGCCGAGTTGCGGCTGGCCCAATAAAGGCGCATCAAGGCACTGGGGTTTCGTACCGCCGTTGCAGTCTGCAGGTCTGTGCTGATCGTCCAACCATGTGAGGCGAGGAGCGAACCATGTGCGCTAACTGCTCTGACAGTCCGTTCGAATGTCGCGTCCCGACGCGGCGGTCGGCCTTGGTTCTCGCCGCCTCCGCCCTCAGTCTCGCCTTGTCCGGCAGGGCCCTCGCCAAGGAGACCAAGCCGCCGCCGAAGCCGCAGAACGTGATCTCGCCCGACGCGTCGTTGAAGCGACTGATGGAGGGCAACGCGCGTTACGTCTCGGGCGTGTCGCGGCGGCACGATTTCAAGCACGAGCGCGAGGCGCTGGCCGGCGGACAAAATCCGTTCGCGGCCGTACTGAGCTGCGCCGATTCACGCATCGCGCCGGAATATGCCTTCGACACCGGCCGCGGCGATCTCTTCGTTTGCCGCGTCGCCGGAAATTTTGCCGGCGTCGAGACCATCGCCAGCATGGAATATGCGGTCGCCGTGCTGAATGCGCCGCTGATCCTCGTGCTCGGTCATGACGCCTGCGGCGCGGTCGATGCGACGCTGAAGGCGATCAAGGACGACAAGCCGCCGCCGGGCCACATTCCCTCGCTGGTCGACGCGATCGCACCCGCCGCCAAGGCTGCGATGCAGCAGGGCGGGGACGTCCTCAACAAGGCGATCCGGCAGAACGTGATCGACAACATCGCCAAGCTGAAGACGGCCGCGCCGATCCTCAATGCCGCCGTGGATCAGGGCAAGCTGAAGGTCGTCGGCGGCATCTACCGGCTCACGACCGGAACGGTCGATCTGATCGCACAGGGCTGAACGTGCATGGCTGGGCCCGCGCCGCAATGCGGTCGTGAGGCTTACGAGGGCCTGACGCAGGGGGATGGGGTGCGGGGGCGCCATGCCGCCGCCTCAATCCGCGCTTTTCGTTCAAGAGCCATTCAGCTGGCCGCGCGTTTGATGCGTGGTGGCAGCTCAACAACAAAAGCGGGCACAAGCCATGCGTGGGACGCTCAAGGCCTTCATCTATTTTTGCTTGCCGATCCTGGTCGTCGCTGCGGCTGCGCCGGCGCCAGCCCGCGCGCAGCAGCAGGAAAAGCGCGTCGCGCTCGTGGTCGGCAACGGCGCCTACGCCAAGTCGCCGCTGGCGACGACCGCGAACGACGCCGGCCTGATCGCGCAGACGCTGCAAGCTGCGGGCTTCGACGTGGTCGGCGCGCGCGATCTCGACGGCGACACGCTGCGCAAGAGTCTGCGCGATTTCATCCAGAAGGCGCAGGCCTCCGGGCCCGGCACCGTTGCGATGATCTATCTTGCCGGCTACGGCGTGCAGCTTGCCGGCGAAAACTACTTCATCCCGGTCGATTCCAACATCACCCGCGACACCGACATCCCAACCGAAGGCCTGCGCATCAGCGACTATGCGCGCCAGCTCGCGGCCCTTCAGCTCAAGGCCAACATCGTCGTGCTCGATGCGGCGCGCGTGCAGCCCTTCATCGAAGGTGGCCAGCCGATCGCGAGCGGGCTCGCGCTGGTCGAGCCCGATCCGAACATGCTGATCGCCTTCAACGCCGCGCCCGGCACGGTGGCGCCGGAAGAGCCGGGCCCGTACGGCATCTACGCGCAGTCGCTGGCCGAGATGATCCGTACCGGCGGCCTGCCGCTGCCCGAAGTGTTCGACCGCGTCCGCCTGCGCGTCAACGAGGCCAGCAAGGGCGCTCAGGTGCCCTGGAACGAGGCGAAGATCTCGGCGCCCTTCTCGTTCTTCGAGCGCGGGCCCGATGCGCCGCCGCCGGAGGCCGCGCCCGACCAGGTTGCCGCGATCCGCAACAAGCCGATCCGCGATCTCGGCGTGCAGGATGCCTATGCCGCCGCGCTCGAGCGCGACACGCTGCCGGCCTATGAGGAGTTTCTCACGGCCTATCCCGGCGATCCGATGTCGAAGCGCGTGATGGCGATCGTCGCGGCGCGCCGAGAGGCGATCACTTGGCGGCGGACCTATCGCAACGACACGCCGGAAGCGTACTGGTCGTATCTGCGCCGCTATCCGCGCGGGCCGCACGCGGCCGATGCGCGCCGTCGTCTCGCGATCCTCACCGCGCCGGTCGAGCCGCCGCCGAGCTTTGCGATGATCGACTATGACGTGCCGCCACCGCCGCCGGAGGAGGTGGTCTATGTCGATCGTCCCGTGCTGTACTTCAGCGACCCCGATTTTGGTTTTGCGCCGCCGCCGCCACCGCCGGTCTATTACCTGCCGCCGCCGCCGCCCGATTTCGTCGTGCTGCCGCCGCCGCTGCCGGTGGTCGGCCTGTTCGTGCTGCCGCAGCCGGTGTTCGTGCCGATCCCGGTGTTCGTCAGGCCGCCGGTCTATGTCGCGCCGCCGCCGAACAACATCATCTACCAGAACATCCACAACACCACGGTCATCAACACGGTGATCAACCGGCCGCCGGCGCCGCCCGCCGGAGCAGGCGGAGGGGCCGGAGGACAGGGCAATCTGGCGCCGGCGATTGCCGGCCGCGGCAATCCTGCGGGCCCAACCCTGCCGCAGGCCGCCACGCAGCGCGCCGCCCTGATTCAGGAAGGCAAGGCGCCGATGCCGCCGAGCGCGGCGATCCGGCCGATGGCGAGGCCCGGGATATCTCCGGCGACGCCGGCCAATGTTGCGCCGACTGCCGCACCATCCGCTGCGCCGACGGCCACGCCGCCAGCCAGGCTGCCCCAGGCCAACACGCTGCCGGTTCCCGGTGCCCAGGGCGGCCCGCCGGCACCGCCGGCCGGGGCGGGGACTCCGGGCGGCAGGCCGTTGTCGCCGACAGCGACCGCCCCCGGCACGACCCCGCCGACGCAGCCGGGGGCGCCGACCACCGCTGCTCCCGGCACAACGCCGCCCGGTCGTCCCGGTGCGCCAACGGCCGCCGCGCCTGCGACGGCTGCACCCACCGCGACAAATCCGACGCCCGGCCAACCGCCGAAGCCGCCGGTGGCACAGACCCCGCCCGGGACCGGGCCTGGGGATCATGGCAGGTCCGCAACCCGTGAGCCGGCTGGCTCACCGCCGGCTGCGGGCGGGCCCGGCATGCCGCCAGGCGCCGTGGGACGGCCGGTGACGCCGCCCCCCTCGGCCGCGCGCGAGCCGGTGAGGCCGCAGAATCAGCCGTCGGCTGCTCCCGCTCACGCTGGCCGGCCGTCGGCACCGCCACCGTCGCGACCGCAGGCCGTGGCGAGGCCGACGCCTCCGCCACCGGCAGCCGTCGCACGCCCGGCACCGCCTCCGCGTGTCGCATCGCCTCCGCCGGCCCGGGTCGCTCCGCCTGTGGCAGTGGCACGGCCGGCGCCGCCGCCCATGGCCCGGCCTGCACCTCCACCCATGGCGCGGCCCGCGCCGCCACCTCCGGTGGCCCGGCCGGCGCCACCGCCGCCGCCCCGGATGGCCGTCGCGCCACCGCCCCCGCCACGTCCGGCAGCCCCTCCGCCGCGTCCAGCGGCCCCGCCGCCGGCGGCGAAGAAGTGCCCGCCGAACCAGCCGAAGTGCTAGGGCGCAGGGCGGTCTTTGCGGAACAGGGCCTCTCGCGGGCGAAAACTGCCCCCGAAAGGCCCTTATTTCCTTGCTTCTGGCCGAAATGGCGCTATACAGCGCGCCATCTCACACGGAAACATGGCTCACAAGGCCGTCCGGTGGCAGCCGGGGCGAGAACGCTCCGTTTTGCTCACACGTTTCCGGAGGAACCAACCGGAGAATTAGAACGATGGCACTACCCGATTTCACTATGCGTCAGCTCCTCGAAGCTGGCGTGCACTTCGGTCACCAGTCTCACCGCTGGAATCCGAAAATGGCACCGTTCATTTTCGGCGCCCGCAACAACATCCACATCGTCGACCTCGCGCAGACCGTGCCGATGCTGCACACCGCCTTGCAGGCGGTCAGCGACACCGTCGCCAAGGGCGGCCGCATCCTGTTCGTCGGCACCAAGCGCCAGGCGCAGGACGGCGTCGCCGACGCTGCGAAGCGCTGCGCGCAGTATTTCGTCAATTCGCGCTGGCTCGGCGGCACGCTGACCAACTGGAAGACGATCTCGGCCTCGATCAAGCGCCTGCGTCATCTCGATGACGTGCTCTCCGGCGGCGACGCCAGCTCCTACACCAAGAAGGAGCGCCTGACGCTGCAGCGCGAGCGCGACAAGCTCGACCGTTCGCTCGGCGGCATCAAGGACATGGGCGGTCTGCCCGACCTGATCTTCGTGATCGACACCAACAAGGAAGACATCGCGATCCAGGAAGCCCAGCGGCTCAACATCCCGGTCGCCGCGATCGTCGACACCAATTCGGATCCCAAGGGCATCACCTATGTGGTCCCGGGCAACGACGACGCCGGCCGCGCGATCGCGCTGTACTGCGACCTGATCGCGCGTGCGGCGATCGACGGAATCTCGCGCGCCCAGGGCGATTCGGGCATCGACATCGGCGCCGCGGTTCGTCCGGCCGCCGAAGAGCTGCCGGCTGCGTCGGCGAGCGGCTTCCAGGGCCTTGCCGGTCCGCGCGGCACCGCCGACGATCTCAAGAAGCTCCCGGGCGTTTCGGGCGCGATCGAGAAGAAGTTCAACGACCTCGGCATCTTCCACTACTGGCAGCTCGCCGAGCTCGACCACGACACCGCGCACAAGATCGGCGAAGAAGTCGGTCTTCCGAGCCGTGCGGATGCCTGGGTGGCCAAGGCCAAGGCGCTGACCGCGGAAGCGGAATAGTCAAAAAGAGCGATGGGTTGGCCGGATATAAGTCCGGCCACCATTTCAGTTGACGCGAATTCCTGAGATGGACCGCGGCGGGGCTATGTGATGCCACGCCGCGGCAAACCGGCAGGCAAGAAGGATTTTCAACGATGGCAACGATCACAGCTGCGATGGTCAAGGACCTGCGCGAGTCCACCGGCGCAGGCATGATGGACTGCAAGGCCGCGCTCACCGAGACCAGCGGCGACATGGAAGCGGCGCAGGACTGGCTGCGCAAGAAGGGCCTGTCGAAGGCCGCCAAGAAGTCCGGCCGCGTCGCCGCGGAAGGCCTGATCGGCGCGCTCACCAAGGGCACCAAGGGCGTCGTGGTCGAGGTCAACTCCGAGACCGACTTCGTCGCGCGCAACGGCCAGTTCCAGGGCCTCGTCAAGATGGTTGCCCAGGTCGCATTCGACGCCGGCGCCGATGTCGAGAAGATCAAGGCCGCCAAGGTCGGCGACGTCACGGTCGAAGCCGCAATCAATGACGCGATCGCCACCATCGGCGAGAACATGACGCTGCGCCGCGCCGCTTCGCTCGAAGTGACGCAGGGCGTCGTGTCGAGCTACGTCCACGGCGCCGTGGTCGAAGGCGCCGGCAAGATGGGCGTGATCGTCGCGCTGGAATCGCCCGGCAAGGCCGACGAGCTCGCAGCGCTCGGCCGCCAGATCGCGATGCATGTCGCGGCCGCTAATCCGCTCGCGCTCGATCCGTCCGGCCTCGATCCGGTGGTCGTCAAGCGCGAGAAGGACGTGCTCGCCGACAAATATCGCCAGCAGGGCAAGCCCGAGAACGTGATCGAGAAGATCGTCGAGTCCGGCCTCAAGACCTACTACAAGGAAGTCTGCCTGCTCGAGCAGGCCTTCATCCACGACACCGGCAAGTCGGTGGCGCAGGCGGTGAAGGAAGCCGAAGGCAAGGTCGGCGGCGCTGTGAAGATCGCGGGCTTTGTGCGCTATGCTCTCGGCGAGGGAATCGAGAAACAGGAAAGCGACTTCGCGGCCGAGGTCGCGGCGGCCAGCGGCAAGAAGTAAGCGCCGGAACGTTCCTTCCGGCGTGCCGCCGGAAGCGGCGCCCGGACGAGGAAAGTGCTCATGACTGATCCGGTCTATCGTCGCGTCGTGATCAAGCTGTCCGGCGAATACCTCGCGGGACAGCAGGGTTTTGGCATCGATCAGCCGACCCTCGACCGGGTTGCGGACGATCTGATCGCCGCCCGCCAGCTCGGCACCGAGGTCGCGGTGGTGATCGGCGGCGGCAACATCGTGCGCGGCGTCGAGGTGTCTTCGCGCGGCGTCTCTCGCACGACCGGCGACACCATGGGCATGCTCGCCACCATGATGAACTGCCTCGCGCTGGAGGCGACGATCGAGCGCAAGGGCACGCCGGCGCGCACGCTGTCCGCCTTCGTGATGCCCGAGATTTCCGAGCTGTTCACCCGTACTGCGGCGCACAAATACCTCGCCGAGGGGCGGATCGTGCTGCTCGGCGGCGGAACCGGCAATCCGTTCTTCACCACCGATACGACCGCGGTGCTGCGCGCCGCCGAGATCGGAGCCGAGGCGGTGCTGAAGGCAACCAATGTCGACGGCGTCTACTCAGCCGACCCGAAAAAGGACCCGACCGCGACGCGGTTCGACCGGCTGACGCATTCGCAGGCCATCGAGGGCGGCTACAAGGTGATGGACGCGACCGCCTTCGCGCTTGCCCGCGAGACGGCGCTGCCTATCATCGTGTTCTCGATCGCAGAGCCGGGTTCGATCGGCGCTGTACTGCGTGGCGGCGGCCACGGAACCATCGTCGCCGGCTGACGGCTCATCGGTCGCGCCCGCAGGGGCGCGGAGAGGTCGCCGGGATTTTGAAGGAGAAGCATGATGGCCACGGGTAGTTTCGACCTCAACGAAGTGAAGCGTCGCATGCAAGGCGCCGTCCAGTCGCTCAAGCACGAGCTTGGCGGCCTGCGCACGGGACGCGCGTCGGCCTCGATGCTCGATCCGGTCCAGGTCGAGGCTTACGGCAGCCACATGCCGCTCAACCAGCTTGCCACCGTCAGCGTGCCGGAGCCGCGGCTGATCTCGGTGCAGGTCTGGGACAAGTCGATGGTCAAGCCGGTCGAGAAGGCGATCGTCGATTCCAATCTCGGGCTGTCGCCCGCGACCGAAGGCCAGGTGCTGCGCCTGCGCATCCCCGAGCTCAACGAGGAGCGTCGCAAGGAGCTCGTCAAGGTCGCGCACAAGTACGCGGAAGCGGCCAAGGTAGCCGCGCGTCACGTCCGCCGCGACGGCCTCGACGTGCTCAAGAAGCTCGAGAAGAATCACGAGATGTCGGAAGACGACCAGAAGCGCCACGCCGACGAGGTGCAGAAGGCGACCGACGGCACGATCACCGAGATCGACCAGTTGGTGGCCGCCAAGGAAAAAGAAATCCTCACCGTCTAAAGCGCGATGAGGATCATCATCGCGCTTTGGAGTATTGTTCGCGCATGATCTTGTCGGAAAACCGTTTCGCACTTTTCCGGATCATGCTTTAAGGCCGCTCTCATGTCCAACGCCGCCGCGCCAGCAACGGAAGGACCCGACCGGTCCGACGCGCCTGCGCATGTCGCCATCATCATGGATGGCAACGGGCGTTGGGCGGCCGCGCGCGGCCTGCCGCGGGCCGAAGGGCATCGCCGCGGTGTCGAGGCGCTGCGCCGCGTGGTCCGTGCCTCGCACGAGCTCGGCATCCGCTATCTCACCATCTTCTCGTTCTCTTCGGAGAACTGGTCGCGCCCGGCGAGCGAGATCGGCGACCTCTTCGGTCTGCTCCGCCGCTTCATCCGCAACGATCTCGCGAGCCTGCATCGCGACGGCGTCAAGGTCCGCATCATCGGCGAGCGCGACGGACTTGAGGGCGACATCTGCGCGCTCCTCAACGAGGCCGAGGAGCTGACGCGCGACAACACGCGCCTGACGCTGGTCGTCGCCTTCAATTACGGTTCGCGGCACGAAATCGCGAAAGCCGCGCAGAAGCTCGCGCGGGAGGTCGCAGACGGCAAGCGCGATCCCGATACGATCGACGCAGAGACGCTTGGCGCGCATCTCGATGCGCCCGACATTCCCGATCCCGATCTCATCATCCGCACCAGCGGCGAGCAACGCCTGTCCAACTTCCTGATGTGGCAGGCCGCCTATAGCGAGCTGGTCTTCGTGCCGATCCACTGGCCCGATTTCGACAAGGCGGCGCTGGAAGGCGCAATCGCCGAATTTGCCAGGCGCGAGCGCCGTTTCGGCGGCCTGGTCGCGAAAACCGCCTCGTGAGCGAACCCGACGCCGTATCGGCGGGCGCCAAGCCTGCCCCGAGCAATCTCGTGATGCGAGTCCTCGCAGCGCTGGTGCTGGCGCCGCTGACCATTGCGATCGCTTACGCCGGCGGCTGGCTGTGGGCGCTTCTCGTCACCCTGGTTTCGATCGGCCTGTTCGCGGAATGGCTGATGGTGGTGGGCGCAGGCTCGGCCGCGCTGACCGGGGCAGGGACGGTCGTCATCGCCATGATGGGGGCCTCCGTCGCTTTCGGCGCGCTCAAGACCTCGGTCGTCACCGGCCTCATCGGCGGCGCGATCGTGACCCTGATCGCGCGCGGCAAGTTCGTCTGGGCCGCCACCGGCTTTGCCTATGCGTCGGCGGCGTTGCTGGCCTCGATCCTGTTGCGGAAGGATCTCGTCAACGGTTTCTCTGCACTGATGTTCGTGCTGCTGGTGGTATGGGCGACCGATATCGGCGGCTATTTTGCCGGACGCAGCATTGGCGGACCGAAGCTCTGGCCGCGGGTGAGCCCGAAGAAGACCTGGGCCGGGGCATTCGGCGGTTTTGCCGCGAGCCTTGCGGTCGCGGCGGGGTTTGCCGCTTGCGGGATCGGAAAGGCGGTTCCACTTCTGCTCGTGAGCGCCATCCTGTCGGTGGTGTCGCAACTCGGGGATCTGTTCGAATCCGCGGTGAAGCGGCGCTTCGGTGTCAAGGATTCCAGTCACTTGATTCCCGGCCATGGCGGGCTACTGGACCGTCTGGACGGTTTTGTCGCGGCCATCCTGATGGCATGGATTATCGGCTTTCTCCGCCATGGTGTGCATAGCGCCGGAAGCGGTCTTATGGTTTGGTGAGGATATGAGCGCGGTCCCATTGCGTAACAACAAGGCTGCGGCGTCGAGCGTCCGCAGTGTCACGGTTCTCGGCGCCACCGGCTCGATTGGCGACAGCACGATGGATCTGCTGCGCGCCTCTCCCGAGCGCTATCGCGTCGAAGCCTTGACGGCGAACGGCAATGTCGAAGCGCTGGCAAAGCTCGCCAGGGAGTTTTCCGCGCGCTACGTCGCGATCGCCGACACGTCCAAGCTCGCCGATCTCAAGGCTGCGCTCGCGGGAACGAGCACGGAATGCGGCGCGGGCGAAAGCGCGGTGATCGAAGCCGGCGCGCGCCCGGCCGATTGGGTGATGGCCGCCGTAAGTGGCGCCGCCGGACTGAAACCGGCCCTGGCCGCGGTCGATCGCGGCGCGCATGTCGCGCTGGCCAATAAGGAATGTCTCGTCTGCGCCGGCGATTTCTTCATGCAGCGCGCCGCGAAAGCGGGCGCCTGCATCCTGCCGGCTGACTCGGAGCACAACGCGCTGTTCCAGGCCTTGGCATCGGGCAATCGCGACGAACTGGTCCGCGTCATCATCACGGCCTCGGGCGGCCCGTTCCGGACCTGGAAGCCCGCCGACATCGAGCAGGCAACGCTCGAGCAGGCCCTGAAGCATCCGAACTGGAGCATGGGTCAGAAGATCACGATCGATTCCGCCTCGATGATGAACAAGGGGCTCGAGGTGATCGAGGCGTCCTATCTGTTCGCGCTCTCGCCCGACGAGATCGATGTTCTCGTGCATCCGCAGTCGATCATCCACGGCATGGTCGAGTTCTCCGACCGCTCGGTGATGGCCCAGCTCGGCGCCCCCGACATGCGCACGCCGATCGCGCACTGCCTCGGCTGGCCCGATCGCATCAAGGGGCCGGCGGCCAAGCTCGATCTGGCCAAGATCGGCCAGCTGACCTTCGAGGCGCCGGACTTCGAGCGCTTCCCCGGGCTTCGGCTGGCCTTCGATTCGCTCCGGACCGGGAAGGGGGCGACCACCGTCTACAACGCCGCCAACGAGGTGGCGGTCGCCGCCTTCATCGCTGGCAAGATCCGGTTTGGCGCGATCGCGCGTCTGGTCGAGGCGACGCTGGACGACTGCATCCGTGGCGGGAACCAGGCTCCGCTGACGTCCGCCGACGATGCAATCTCCGTTGACCATGTTGCTCGAAATAGAGCTGCCGCCCTATTGCCTCAAATTGCCTTAAAGGCATCCTAGATGGCTCCGGGCCAGGGCCTTGCGGCGCTGGATGAGGGAATTCGATGATCGACTTTTTTGTTCATAGTTTCAATACGTTGAGCCATGGGCTCCTCGGCTACGCGGTTCCCTTCCTGTTCGTCCTGACGATCGTCGTGTTCTTCCACGAACTCGGCCATTTTCTGGTCGCGCGCTGGGCCGGCGTTCGGGTGTTGACCTTCTCGCTTGGTTTCGGACCCGAGCTGGTCGGTTTCAACGACCGCCACGGCACCCGCTGGAAGATCTCGGCGATCCCGCTCGGCGGCTACGTCAAGTTCTTCGGCGACGAGAGCGAGGCCTCGACGCCGTCGGCCGAGACGCTCGCGGCCATGACCGCCGAGGAGCGCGCCGGTAGCTTCCACCATAAGAAGGTCGGCCCGCGCGCCGCCATCGTCGCCGCCGGACCGATCGCCAATTTCATCCTGGGCGCGCTGATCTTCGCCGGCATGGCACTCTATTACGGCAAGCCGAGCACGATCGCGCGCGTCGATGGCGTCGTCGCCGATGGCGCTGCGGCCGCGGCCGGCTTCAAGATCGGCGACGTCGTGGTGCAGATCGACGGCAAGCCGATCGAGAGCTTTGCCGACATGCAGCGAATCGTTGCGATGAATGCCGGTTCGGCGCTTGCCTTCCAGGTCAAGCGGGACGGCGCGATCGTCTCCCTGACCGCGACGCCGGCGCTGCTCGAGCGCAAGGATCCCTTCGGCAACAGCCACCGCCTCGGCGTGCTCGGCGTCGAGCACAAGTCGCAGGCCGGTGAGGCCTCGACCACGCCGGTCGGCGTCGGCGAGGCGCTCAAGATCGGGGTCGAGCAGGTCTGGTTCATCATCACCAGCACCTTCAAGTTCCTGGGCTCGTTGTTCGTCGGAAACGGCAATCCCAACGAGGTCAGCGGCGTTCTCGGCATCGCGAAGATGTCGGGGCAGGCGGCCAGCGCCGGGTTCCAGTTCGTGATCAATCTGTGCGCGGTGCTGTCGGTGTCGATCGGGCTGCTGAACCTGTTCCCGATTCCGCTGCTCGATGGCGGTCACCTGATGTTCTATGCGGCGGAAGTGGTCCGGGGCCGGCCGCTGTCCGAGCGGACTCAGGAGATGGGGTTCCGAATCGGGCTCGGTTTGGTGCTGATGTTGATGGTGTTTGCCACCTATAACGACATCCTGCGGATGGCAGCGTCCTGATCGGGGCTTTTTTGTGGCGTTGCTGTTGAGCAACGTCTTGGAATGAAATTGAAATCACGGTGTCAGCTGCCGTTTGCGACACCGGGGAAATTGGCTACAAGCGGCTTCGACTTGGGGAATCTCCCAGACCGGCGTTGGGGTTGGGTCTGGTACTGATAAGGGCGCGTTGCGCAATGAAGTTTGGACTGCGACTCCGGGGGGGCTTGCTCGCAACCCTGATCATGTTCGGCGCGCCGGTGGTTGCCCCGGTTGGGGCTGTTTTTGTCTCTTCGTCTGCGCTTGCCCAGACCGTCCAGTCGATTTCCGTCGAAGGAAATCGCCGTGTCGAGGTGGAGACGATCCGCTCCTATTTCAAGCCGGGCCCGGGTGGCCGCCTGGATCAGGCCTCCATCGATGACGGCCTGAAGGCCCTGATCGAGACCGGCCTGTTCCAGGACGTGCGAATCAACCGCGGTTCCGGTGGCCAGATCGTCGTCTCCGTGGTGGAAAACCCGGTGATCGGCCGCATCGCGTTCGAGGGCAACAAGAAGATCAAGGACGAGCAGCTCACCGCTGAAGTCCAGTCCAAGGCGCGCGGCACCTTCTCCCGCGCCATGGTGCAGTCCGACACGCTGCGAATCGCCGAAATCTATCGCCGTTCCGGCCGCTACGACGTGCGTGTCACGCCTGAAATCATCGAGCAGCCGAACAACCGCGTCGACCTGATCTTCACGGTCGAGGAGGGCGCCAAGACCGGCGTCAAGTCGATCGAGTTCGTCGGCAACAACGCGTTCTCGTCCTACCGCCTGCGCGACGTCATCAAGACACACGAATCGAACCTGCTGAGCTTCCTCGCCAGCAACGACATCTATGATCCCGATCGCGTCGAAGCCGACCGCGACCTGATCCGCCGCTTCTATCTCAAGAACGGTTTCGCCGACGTCCAGGTCGTGGCCGCGCTCACCGAATACGATCCGGAAAAGAAGGGCTTCAACGTCACCTTCAAGATCGAGGAAGGCTCGCAGTACCGAGTCGGCACCGTCGACTTCCGCTCCAGCATTGCGAACTTCGATCCGACCACGCTGCGCGCCTATTCGCGCGTCAATGTCGGTGCGCTCTACAACGTCGAAGCGGTCGAGAAATCGGTCGAGGAAATGCAGATCGAGGCGTCGCGCCGCGGCTATGCCTTCGCCGTGGTCCGTCCCGGCGGCGACCGCAATTTCGAGGCGCACACCGTCTCCGTCGTGTTCAACATCGACGAGGGCCCGCGCACCTATATCGAGCGCATCAACGTCCGCGGCAACACCCGTACGCGCGACTACGTGATCCGGCGCGAGTTCGACATCTCCGAGGGCGACGCCTACAACCGCGCGCTGGTCGATCGTGCCGAGCGCCGCCTCAAGAACCTCGACTACTTCAAGACCGTGAAGATCACGACGGAGCCGGGCTCCTCCAGCGACCGCGTGGTCCTGATCGTCGATCTCGAGGAGAAGTCGACCGGCGACTTCTCGGTCTCGGGCGGTTACTCCACGACCGACGGCGCGCTCGCCGAAGTCTCGATCTCCGAGCGCAATTTGCTCGGCCGCGGCCTGTTCGCCAAGGCGTCGGTGACCTACGGCCAGTATGCGCGCGGCTATTCGCTGTCGTTCGTCGAGCCGTACCTGCTCGACTACCGCGTCGCGCTCGGCCTCGACCTCTATCAGCGCCAGCAGCTGTCCAACAGCTACATCTCCTACGGCACCAAGACGCTCGGCTTCTCGCCGCGCCTCGGCTTCTCCCTGCGTGAAGATCTGGCGCTCCAGCTGCGCTACTCGATCTACCAGCAGGAAATCACGCTGCCGTACTATCTGGCGAACTGTAACAACGTCGTCGGTTCGTCGGCCTTCAACCCGAGCCCGGCTTTCTCGGCAGCGTCTGGTATTCCGCTCGATCCGTCGACCAACGGCCTCGGCTGCTACAGCGACGGCGAAGCCTCGTTGCCGGTCCGCAAGGAGCTTGCCAACGGCAAGACCCTGACCTCGGCGCTCGGCTACACGCTGACCTACAACACGCTGGACAACAACAAGAACCCCACCGACGGTCTGCTCGTCGACTTCCGCCAGGACTTCGCCGGCGTCGGCGGCGACGTCACCTACCTGAAGTCCGTTGTCGACGCGAAGTACTACGCTCCGCTGGTGTCCGACATCGTCGGCCTGGTCCGCGTCCAGGGCGGCATGCTGAACAAGATCGGCAACAACGAGATCCGCATGCTCGATCAGTTCCAGATGGGCCCGAACCTGGTCCGCGGCTTTGCTCCGAACGGCATCGGTCCGCGCGATTTGAATCCCTTTGGCACGCAGGACGCGCTTGGCGGCACCAAATACTGGGGCGCTTCGTTCGAATTGCAGATGCCGTTCTGGTTCCTGCCGAAGGAAGTGGGTCTGAAGGGCGCGGTCTATGCTGACGCGGGTGGCCTGTTCGACTATCAGGGCCCGACGACGTGGTCGGTGACCAACGAAATGACCACGACCAGGAATTCGAACTGTACGCCGTCGACCATCAACCCGCCCACGTCTGGAACCTGTACCGGCCTGGTGTATGACAACGGCAATGTGGTCCGTTCGTCGATCGGTGTCGGCCTGATCTGGCAGTCGCCATTTGGACCGCTGCGCTTCGACTACGCCGTGCCGCTCACCAAGGGCAAGTACGACCGTACGCAGGAGTTCCGGTTCGGCGGCGGCACCTCGTTCTAATTCGATCAGCAGGGCATGAGCCGGCCCCTTTGGATTTCCTTGGGGGCCGGTTTCCAAAAAGATCGTGCTCAATCCGTGAGATAAGGCATGATGCGGCCTGACCGCTTCATGCCGAAGCCGGACCGCGATGGGGTGGAATGGCGCAGCCGACCTTCTTCAAAAAGTCGCCGGCTTCAGCGCTGGCCGATATTGCCGCGCAGACCAAGGCGCAGCTCGTCGACCCCGCCAGGGGCGGTCACGTCATCACGGGTCTGGCTTCGCTCGACGAAGCCGGTCCGATGCATCTGACGTTCTTCGATAACCTCAAATATGCAGATGAGCTCAAGGCGACCCAGGCCGGCGCCTGCCTGGTGAGTCCGCGCTTCGAGGCTCAGGTGCCTTCGCATGTGGCCGTGCTGCGGGTGGCGCAGCCGTTTCGTGCCTTCGTCGGGCTCGCCCGGGAGTGGCACGGCGATGCGCTGCGTCCGCAGTCCTGGATCGGCAATGACGGCATTGCGCCGTCGGCCATCATCGACCCCTCGGCGCGGCTTGAGGACGACGTCATCGTCGATCCCCTGGCCGTCATCGGCCCGGAGGTCGAGATCGGCAGCGGCACCGTGATCGGCTCCGGCGCGGTCATCGGTCCCGGCGTCAAGATCGGCCGGGACTGCAATGTCGGCGCCCGCACGGCCATCCAGTGTGCGCTGATCGGCAACAACGTGCTGATCCATCCCGGCTGCTCGATCGGCCAGGACGGCTACGGCTTCATCTTCTTCGGCCCCGAGGGCCATCTGAAGGTGCCCCAGACCGGCCGCGTCCTGATTCAGAACAATGTGGAAGTCGGCGCCGGCACCACCATCGATCGCGGATCCCTGCGTGACACCGTGATCGGGGAGGGTACCAAAATCGACAATCAGGTCCAGATCGGCCACAATGTGACCATCGGCCGGAATTGCCTGCTGGCGGCCCAGATCGGGCTCGCCGGCAGCCTGACGATCGGCGACAACGTGGCGCTGGGAGCAAAGGTTGGCATCAACAATCACCTCAAGATCGGCGATGGAGCCCAGGTCACCGCGATGAGCGGCGTCAAGGACGACATCCCGCCGAACGGACGCTGGGGCGGCTTCTTTGCCAAGCCGACCAAGCAGTGGTTCAAGGAAATTATCGCGGTGGAGCGCCTGGTACGCGACAGCAAGGCCGATCCGAAGAACGAGGGACGGGAATGACGGCGGAATCACCGATCAAATTCGAGCTGGTGGATATCAATGCGATCCTCCGGACGCTGCCGCACCGTTTTCCGATGCTGCTGATCGACCGCGTGATCAACATCCGCGCCGACTACAGCGGCATCGGCATCAAGAACGTCACCTTCAACGAGCCGGCCTTCCAGGGGCATTTTCCGGAGCGCCCGGTCTATCCCGGCGTGATGATGATCGAAGCGATGGCACAGACCGCCGGCGTCATCGGCATCACGTCGGTCGAGGGCACGGAGAAGCCGCGCGCGGTGTATTTCCTCACCATCGACAAGTGCAAGTTCCGCAAGCCCGTGCTGCCCGGCGACACCATCGAGTATCACATGCGTTCGATCGGGCGCCGCAAGGCGATGTGGTGGTTTCACGGCGACGCCAAGGTCAACGGCCAGATCGTTGCGGAAGCCGACGTCGGCGCCATGCTGACCGACTGAGCGGGATCAGCTCCTCTGCACGCGCTCGTGTGTCTCGCAGGCGTAGCGGCCGGCTGTGACCTCGCGCTTGATATTCTGGTTGAAGAACTGGCCCATGGACGGTGCGCCCAAGAGGCGCTCGACCGTGTCCGCCGTCACGCCGCAATAGCGGTCATAGGTGCCGTGAGCCGCGACGATGAGGTCCTGCCGCGTGCGATCGTAACAAACCCGCTGAAGCACCGTGCTGCGGGTGATGTCGCGGCATTCGAATGTCTTGAGATCGAGGAGGCGGCGTTCGCCGGTCTCGACCGTCTCGGACACGATCGGTGCCGTCGTTAGCTGTGCGAGCAGGATTGCCAGGGCCCTGACCACGATGACTTCAAGCTCCACATGAACGCGTTGACGCGTTGGGACGGCCGGCTCAACCGGCACCTGAAACAGGCCGAGATGATACGTCACTGGACAGATCGGGCATAGTCGCGCTAACCACCGGAAAACCGAGCGACTTCAACACATAATCAGACCTTCTTGATGAGTCAGATTGCTTGATGAGTAAGATTGATCCCACCGCGCGGGTCGAGGACGGCGCCGTCATCGGCGAGGGTACCGAGATCGGGCCCTTTTGCATCATTGGCCGGAATGCCGTGATCGGCGCGAACTGCAAGCTGATCGGACAAGTCACGGTCATCGGCCATACCTCGATCGGGGACGGCTGCGTGATCTCGCCGTTCGCGGTGCTGGGTGGTGCGCCCCAGGATCTCAGCTACAAGGGCGAGCCCACGAAGCTCGAGATCGGTTCTGGCTGCATCATCCGCGAAGGCGCGACGATGAATGTCGGCACCATCAAGGGCGGTGGGCTGACGCGCGTCGGCAATAGCGGCTACTTCATGAACAACAGCCATGTCGGGCATGACTGCATGGTCGGCAACAACGTGATCTTCGCGACCTCCGCGACGCTCGGCGGCCACTGCGAGATCGGCGACTTCGTCTATATCGGCGGCCTGTCCGCGGTGCATCAGCTGACGCGTATCGGCCCGCAGGTGATGGTCGGCGGCCTCTCCGGCGTGCGCGACGACATCATTCCGTTCGGGCTGGCCAACGGTCAGTATGCGGCGCTGGAAGGCCTCAACCTCATCGGCATGAAGCGGCGGCAGTTCACCAAGCAGCGGCGCGCAACCGTGCAATCGTTCTATCAGAAGCTCTTCCACGGCCCCGGCACGTTCGCCGAGCGGCTCGCGGCGGCCCAGCCGCTCGCGAGCGAAGATCCCGCGATCGCCGAGATCCTCGACTTCATCGGCAAGCGCAAGCATCGCCCGATCTGTCTTCCCGTCATCGAGAAGTGATTTCGGGATGGCCGCGGGCATGACATCGGCGGCTCCGGAGATTTCGTCGCCGGTCGGCGTGGTCGCCGGCGGCGGCGCCATGCCGTTCGCGGTCGCCGATTCGCTTGCCGCGCGCGGCATCACGCCGGTGCTGTTCCCGCTTCGCGGCGCCTGCGATCCGGCGCGGGTGGAAAAGTTCCGCCATCGCTGGATCTCGGTCGGCCAGCTCGGCCGCGCGATGCGCCTGTTCCGCGAGGAGGGCTGCCGCGACCTGATCTTCATCGGCACCCTGGTGCGGCCCTCGCTCTCCGAGATCCGGTTCGACGTGAAGACGCTGCGCCTGCTCGGCAACGTCATCCGTGCCTTCCGCGGCGGCGACGATCATCTTTTGTCAGGCGTCGGCCGCATCCTCGAGCAGGACGGCTTCCGCATGGTCGGCATCAAGGATGTCGCGCCTGATCTCCTGATGCCCGAGGGCTGCATCAGCCGCGCCTGGCCGAGCGACAACAGCAAGGTGGACATCGAGCGCGGACGTGCGGTGCTGGCGGCGCTCGGTCCGTTCGATATCGGCCAGGCTGCGGTCGTGATCGACGGCCATGTGGTGGCGGTCGAGGATATCGAGGGTACCGACGCGCTGCTCGCGCGCGTGGCGCGCCTGCGCGAGGAAGGCCGCATTCGCGCCGCGACGGGCCGTGGCGTGCTGGTGAAGGTCCCGAAGAGCGGGCAGGATTTGCGCTTCGACCTGCCGACGATCGGTCCGCGCACCCTCGAGGGCGTCGCGCGGGCCGGGCTGGCCGGCATCGCCGTCATCGCCGGCAACACCATCGCCGCCGAGCCGCAGGCGATGATCTCGCTCGCAGACACCAAATATCTCTTCGTCATCGGCCTGACCGCGTGATGCAGGGCCGCGATCCCAAGCGAAAGATATTCCTGATCGCCACGGAGGAATCCGGCGACCGGCTCGGCAGCGCCTTGATGAAGGTGCTGCGCCAGCGCCTCGGCGACGGCGTGCAGTTCGTCGGCGTCGGCGGCCGAACCATGGCGCGCGAAGGGCTCGAGACGCTGTTTCCGATCGAGGAGCTGTCGATCGTCGGCTTTGCGGCGGTGGTGCAGCAGCTGCCAAAGATCCTGCGGCTGATCCGGCAGACCGTGGATGCCGTGCTGGAGGCCGCGCCCGACGCGCTCGTGATCATCGACAGTCCTGACTTCACGCACCGTGTTGCCCGCCGCGTGCGCGCGAAGAATCCCGTGATCCCGGTCGTCGACTACGTCTCGCCGCAGCTCTGGGCCTGGCGGCCGGGTCGGGCGCGGACCATGCTCGGCTATGTCGATCATGTGCTCGGCCTGTTGCCGTTCGAGCCGGAGGAATATCGCAAGCTCGGCGGGCCGCCGTGCAGCTATGTCGGCCATCCCCTGATCGAGCAATTGGGCTCGCTGCGGCCAAACGCGGAGGAGCAGGCACGCCGCGACGGCGAGCCGCCGGTTCTGCTGGTGCTGCCCGGCAGCCGCCGCAGCGAGATCAGGCACCATCTCGATGTGTTCGGCGCGACGATCGGACGGCTGCAGGCCGAAGGTCGGGCGTTCGAGCTGATCCTGCCGACCATGCCGCATCTCGAAGCCACCGTGCGCGAGGGCACCGCGACCTGGCCGATCAAGCCGCGGATCGTGGTCGGCGAGAACGAGAAGCGCGCAGTGTTCCGCCTCGCGCATGCCGCGCTGGCCAAATCCGGCACCGTGACGCTGGAGCTCGCGCTGTCGGGCATCCCGATGGTGACGGCCTATCGCGTCGGCGCGATGGAAGCCTTCATCCTGCGCCGCGCGATCCGCGTCTCCTCGGTGATCCTCGCCAATCTCGTGATCGGCGAGGATGTCATTCCGGAGTATTTGCAGGAGGACTGCACGCCCGAGAAGCTGGCGCCGGCGCTGACGGAGCTGCTCACGGACACGCCGCTGCGCAAGCGCCAGGTCGAGGCGTTCGCACGGCTCGACACCATCATGTCCACCGGCAACAAATCGCCGAGCGTGCTGGCGGCCGACATCGTGCTGGCGACGATGCGGAAGGGTAAGCGGTAGGTCGCGGTTTCGTAGGGTGGGCAAAGCGAAGCGTGCCCACCACTTCATTTCTCAATTGCGGAAAGAGGGTGGGCACGCTTCGCTTTGCCCATCCTACAAGACTAGCCGAGGCCGCCATCAACCCGGAAGCACTGGCTGGTGATGCGCTGGCTCTCGTCGGAGGCGAGAAACAGCGCCATGCCGGCAATGTCCTCCGGCGTCACCGCGTCGGGAACGGCCTGTCGCGCGCGGCGAATCTCGGCGATGACCTGCTCGTCGGGATACCACAGCCGGCGCTGGCGCTCGGTGATCACCATGCCCGGCGCAATGGCATTGACGCGAATGCGGTCGGGACCGACCGACCGGGCCAGCGAATTGGTGAAGCCGACGATCGCCGCCTTCGCTCCGGCGTAAACCGGCAGCGCCGGGGCGCCGCGTATCCACGCCACCGACGACATGTTGATGATCGAACCGCCGCCGCGGGCCTGCATCTGCGGCACGATCGCTTGCGCAGCAAAGAAGACGTGCTTGAAGTTGACGCCGATCATCCAGTCGAACTCGGCTGAAGTCACCTCGGCCAGCACCTGGCGGTGGTCGTTGGCGGCGTTGTTGACGAGGACGGCGGCATCGCCGAGCGATCCGTGCACCTCTGCCATCGCCGCGCGCAAGGCGTCGATGTCGAGGAGGTCGCATGGCACGAACAGCGGCGTGGAGCCGGACGTGCTCGCGACGTCCCGTGCCAGCGCCTTGCCGGCATCCTGGTCGATATCGAGGAAGGCGACACGGGCTTTCTGGGCCGCGAAAGCGCGAACGAAGGCGGCCCCGATGCCGCTGGCGCCGCCGGTGATCAACACCACGCGGCCGGCAAGGCTGGGATAAGTCACTTGGGTCATGCGATCAGCCGCTCCGTCTCGGGGTCGAACAGGCAAATGCGCCGCGTGTCGAGCGCGAAGGAAGCGGTCGCCCCGGGCGCGGGGCGGATATCCGGCGTGATGCGCGCCAGCGCAGCCTCGCCGCCGAGCCGCAGCAGCACGATCGTCTCGGCACCGGTCGGCTCGACCATCTCCACCGGCGCGTCGACGAGAACGGGGGACTCGCTGGAAAAGACGCGGCTGGCCTCGGCGATGCATTCCGGCCTGATCCCGACGACGACGTCGCGGCCGACATAGGACGTTGCCTCGTCGTGTCCATTCAGGCGCAGGCGAACCTCGTCCGGCCGCCCGGCGCCGATCGCGGCGACCAGGCCGCCGCCATCGGCCTCGAGCCGCGCCGGCATCGTGTTCATCGGCGGCGAGCCCATGAAACGGGCGACGAACAGATTGGCCGGATAGCGGTACACGGTGTCAGGATCGGCAAACTGCTGCACCACGCCGCGATGCATCACGGCGATGCGCGTCGCCATCGTCATCGCCTCGATCTGATCGTGGGTGACATAGATGATGGTGGCGCCGATGCGCTGATGCAGCCGCTTGATCTCCATCCGCATCTCGACGCGTAGCTTGGCGTCGAGATTGGAGAGCGGCTCGTCGAACAAAAACAGCAGGGGATCGCGCACCAGCGCCCGGCCCATCGCCACGCGCTGGCGCTGGCCGCCGGAGAGCTGCGATGGCTTGCGGCCGAGCAGCGGCTCGATCTGGAGCAGTTTTGCGACATTCGCGACCGCCTTCTCCTGCTCGGCCTTCGGCACATGGCGGCATTCCATGCCGAAGGTGATGTTCTGGCGCACCGTCATCGACGGATAGAGCGCGTAGGACTGGAACACCATGGCGATGTCGCGGTCTTTCGGCGGGACGTCGTTGACGACACGCCCGCCGATTTCCACAGTGCCTGCGCTCGGCCGGTCGAGCCCGGCGACGATGTTGAGCAGCGTGGACTTGCCGCAGCCGGACGGCCCGACCAGCACGGTGAACTCGCCGCTCTCGATGTCGAGATCGATTCCCTTCAGCACCTCCAGGTTGGCGTAGCGCTTCGACAAGGTGCGAATGCTTAGTGCCGCCATGACCACTCCATCATTTTACGGCTCCCGCGGTCAGGCCGCGCACGAAGTACTTGCCGCCGATCAGATAGATCAGCAGGGTCGGCAGGGCGGCGATCATCACCGCGGCGCTTTGCACGCCATGCTGCGGGATATCGGCGACCGCGGCGGACAGCGCGATCAGCGCGGCGGTGACCGGCTGCTGCTGACCGGTCGTGAATGTCACGCCATAGAGGAATTCGTTCCAGATATGCGTGAACTGCCAGATCACGGTGACGACGAGGATCGGCGGCGAGAGCGGCAGGATGATGCGCCAGAAAATGCGAAAGAAACCGGCGCCATCGATGCGCGCGGCTCTTATCAGCTCCTGCGGGATGGCAACGTAGTAGTTTCGGCAGAACAGCGTGGTGAAGGAGAGCCCCTGGATCGTGTGGATCACGACCAGGCCCGTCAGCGTGTTCATCAGGCCGGTATCGCGCAGCACGATGGTCCAGGGCAGCAAACGCATCTGCTGCGGCAGGAAGATGCCGAGCGTGACGATGCCGTAAATCCAGCTGTCGCCGCGAAAGCGCCAGAGCGACACCGCGTAACCGGCGACCGCACCGAGCAGGGTGGAGAAGATCGTCGCCGGAATGGTCACGAGCGCGGAATTCAGCATGTAGGGCCGGATGCCGGCGCAGGTCTCTGCGACGCAGAAGCCGCTCCAGGCGGCGGCGTAATTGCTCCAGGCCAAATGTTGCGGCCAGCCGATCATCGAGCCCTGCGCGATCTCCTCGTTGGTACGGAGCGAATTCAGCACGACAACAGCCAATGGCGCGAGCCATGCCGCGGCGATCAGCGAAACGATGAGGTAGATCAGGATCCGGCTCGGTGCGAAGGTTCGGTTACGCATGGATCGCCCGCCGTCGCTGGACGTAACGCCACGCTGCATAGGGCAGCAAGACCGCGAGAAGAAGGAGCAACATGAGCACCGCCGCCGCCGCTCCCCGTCCGAGCAGGCTGCGCTGGAACATCAGGTCATAGACGACGAGTGCCGGCAGCTGGGTCGCGATGCCAGGCCCGCCATTGGTGAGCGCGCGGACGAGGTCGAAGGTCGAAATCGCGAACTGCAGCTGGATGACGATAACGGTGATGGTGATCGGCCAAAGCGTCGGCAGGATGACGCGCCGGTACATCCTCACAGGTCCGGCGCCGTCGATCTGCGCGGCCTTGATCAGGTCGGCATCGACCGAGCGCAGGCCGGCGAGGAAGAGCGCCATGGCGAAGCCGGAGGATTGCCAGATCGCAGCGATGACGATGGTCCAGATCGCCATGTCGCGGTCGATCAGCCAGTCGAACCGGAAGGAGGTCCAGCCGAGGTCGTGGACCAGCTTCTGGATGCCAAGGCCGGGATTGAGCAGCCAGCTCCAGACCGTGCCGGTGACCACGAACGACACAGCCAGGGGATAGAGGAAGATGGAGCGCAGCACGTTCTCGCCGCGAATGCGCTGATCGAGCAGGATGGCAAGGACGAGGCCGGTCGCCAGACTCAGCAGCACGAAAGCGCTGCCGAACAGCAGCAGATTGTCCAAAGCGATCTGCCAGTTCCGTGAGGCCGCAACCGCGGAATAGTTGCGTAAGCCCACCCAGCCCGTAACAGGGACCAGGGTGGATGGTGTGAACGATATCCAGATCGTCCACAGCGAAAACGCAATGAGGTGCGCGGCGGACAACAGCAGCGGCACCCAGATCGTCAGAACTTCGGGCAGCCGGCGCACCATGTCGGAAGCCGCCGGCCGGCCCGGTCTTGTCGAGACGGCGATGGTCAACGTGAGCTCTCGACGGCCTCGGCGAGGCGTGTGGCCGCTTGCTCCGGCTTGATCGTCTTGTTCTTCACGTACTCCGTGATCACGTCGATCATCGCTGCGGTCATGCCGTTTTCCTGCGCCATGTTGTGCGCAAGACTGAGGACGGCCTGATTGCTGGCGATAGCGTCTTTCAGAGCTGCTGCGGTTCGCCGTTGACCGTCCGACCAGCCTTCGCCGGACAGATCGACATCGGTACGCACGGGGATCGATCCCGTGATCTGCGAATACATGGTCTGGATCGCCGGATCCATGACGAGCTGCGCCATCAGCGTCTGGCCGGCTTGCAGGTCGGGCTCCTTGCGCTGCCAGAAGATGAAGGCATCGGCATTCAGCAGGAAGACCGGCTTGCCATTGTCGCTCGGCCCTGGGGCGATCATGAAGTCCTCGAACTTGAAGCCGGCGTTGCGCAACACGCCCTGCGCCCAACCGCCCATGATCATCATGCCCATGTCGCCGTCGACGAAGCGCTTGAGGTTGGTCGAGAAGTGCTGGGCGCCGACATTGGGGTCCATCCAGTCGGCGATCTTGCGGACCTGCGCGAACGCAGCCTTGATCTCGGGGGCCTTCAGGGCCTTCTCGTCGAGATTCATGATGGCCGTGCGGTACACGGCGGGACTGATGCCCGCCAGGGCGGCCTCGAACTTCTGCCCGTCATCGGGGCGGGTGCCGCCATTGGCGATCGGAAATGCGACGCCGCCCGATTTCATCTTGTCGGCGAGATCGTTGAACTCGGCCCAGGTGACAGGGATCTTGTCGGCCTTGGCCTTGTCCATCGCGCGCTTGGAGAGGAACAGCATGTTGGTGCTGTAGATCTGCAGCGGCAGCGCGATCCACTTGCCCGCCGGCTTGTGCAATTTTGCAAGGTCCGGGGCGACGACCTTCTCATAGCCGGCGGCAGCGACGACGGCGTCGAGGTCGACGGTCGGCGCGATCTTCGACCATGCTGCAATCTCGGGGCCCTTGAGCTGCGAGCAGGCCGGCGGATCGCCGGCGATGATCTGCGCACGCAGCTTGTTCATCATCTCGGTGGTGAACCCGGGGACGGGCGAGTGCTGCCAGACCCCGCCTTTCTCCTCGAATTTCTTGCCAAGCGCGGTGATGGCGGCGCCATCGCTGCCGGCGGACCATTGCGAGATCGCGGTCAGGCGTGGTTTGGCGCCTTGAGCACGAACGAGCCCCGGCATGGCGAGCGTGGCAATAGATCCAGCGAGCAGACGACGCCTTGTTGTTGTGATCGGCATGGCAGTTCCTCCCGGTGTGAACTTTCTGGCGTATTGAGGCCGCGCGTCTCAGGGCATGTCAGGCGGCCTCCGTCGAAGCGGCCGGCATGCCGCCGCGGCTGGCGAGACAGAAGGCGGCGAAGGCGAGAGCAGCTTGCGGATCGTTGCCGTTCGAGGGCGGCACGAAGGCGAGCGACACCTGCGCCAGCTTCCGCCCGCCCAGCAGACAGGCGTCGATTCCGTCGACGACTGCCTTGCGATCCTCTTCAGACAGAGCCGATGGCCATCCGCTGACGACAACGCCGCGACATGGCTTGACGTTCAGCGTGTTGCCGATGGCAAGGCCAAGCCTGAACAGCCGCTGCCGCAGCTCCTGGCGCACCCGCGATGTCAGAGGGATCGTGGTTACCCATTCGCTGCCGAGCCGGAGCAACTCCGCTTCGGTGGTACGCAGAAGCTCGGCCAGCGCCGGCAGCGATGTATAGGCCTCGACACAGCCGTGATGGCCGCAGCGGCAACGCGGTCCGTCGGCGCCGAACACCATATGGCCGAGTTCGACGGGCTGGAGCGTATCCTCCTCGATCGGATCGTCCATCCACGTTGCCGCGACGCCCTGGCCGACAAAGACGAACAGATGCGCATCGCTGAACGGGTAGCTTTCCGTGCGGCACCGGTGAAAGGTGGCATGCGCCACCACCGAATTGGTGAAGGCGACCGGCACGCCTGCAAACAGCTCGCCGAACATGTCACTGATGCGTCCGACGTCGCAGGGAATGATCGGGTTGCCGAACTCGCTCAGCCGGCCGAGGCCGGGAATGGTGATGCCGATCTGCGCCAGCGTGATGCGGCGGCGGCGCGTCCAGTCGCGCAGCAAGGTCAGCGCCTCGCGAAACACGCGGCCGACACTCTCGACGGTCACCGTTTTCGGCAGCGGCAGGCGCTCGGTGTAGTGCAGCTCGCCTGACAGGCCGCCGACGCCGATGCCGAGCCACTGGCCGGTCAGCTCGAGGGCTGCGAGCGCCACCGCGCGATCGAGCGACACGAGGCCCGTCGGGCCGCCGACATAAGGGGCAGGGCGCCTGACTTCCTCGATCAGGCCTTCGGCTTTCAGGTCAAACAGGATTCGCGACAGGCTCGCTTCGGACAGCCGAACGGCCTTCGCCAGCGGCGGCCGGAACGAGCCGCCGGACTGAAGCAAATGAGTCAAAATGGCAGCGCGCGTCTGCCGCCGACTTCTCGGCTGCTCCGGCATTTCCATCCCTGTCGTCATTCTTACTTAGTGTAAGAATGCGCGCGGAGCATTTCGGCTGTCAAGCGCTCGGCGGCGCGACGCGTGGACTTGTTGTTGTGCGCGGCAGCAAGAACGGGACGCGGTCGGATCAGGATTTCGGCGGCCGGCCTTCCGTCCATTCCGCCAATTCGACCTTCGGGTCGTACCAGTCGGCGGCATCCGATCGCCAGATGTGCACCTCGGGGCGCTCCGTGATCGGCGTATCCAGGCATCCCATCCGCAGCAGCACCGTGTCCTTCCCGGCGCGCGCGGCGACGATGTGCGATCCGCATTGCGAGCAGAAGTAACGCGTCTTGCCGGGCGAGGATTCGAAACCGCGCAGCAGCTCTTCGCCCCTGGTCCAGCGGAAGCGATCGCGCGGAACGTTGGTGACGGTGGAGAACGCCGAGCCGTGCGTCTTGCGGCAGGTCTGGCAATGGCAATGCACGATCATGCTCGGAGATGCGTCGACCTCGTAGGCGACGTCTCCGCAGAGGCAGCTTCCGGTGAGCATCGGGTTCTCCATATCGTAGGGCGGGCAAAGCGCAGCGTGGGCACGCTGTGCTTTGCCCACCCTACAAGGTCATCCCCAAAACAAAAACGGCGCCATCCGAAGATGGCGCCGCTTCCGTGGAGGCCCTGAGGCCCGAGCTTACTTGCGATCCTTGATCGCAACGTAGTCGCGGCGGGTGACGCCGGTGTAGAGCTGGCGCGGACGGCCGATCTTCTGCTGCGGGTCCTCGATCATCTCGCTCCACTGGCTGATCCAGCCGACGGTGCGGGCGACCGCGAACAGCACGGTGAACATCGAGACGGGGAAGCCCATCGCCTTCAGCGTGATGCCCGAATAGAAGTCGACGTTCGGGTAGAGCTTGCGGTCGATGAAGTACTGGTCGCTGAGCGCGATCTTCTCGAGCTCGAGCGCCACCTTCAGCATCGGATCGTCGCCATGGCCGGTCTCCTTGAGAACGGCGTGACACATCTTCTGCATGATCTTGGCGCGCGGATCGTAGTTCTTGTAGACGCGGTGACCGAAGCCCATCAGGCGGACTTCAGAGTTCTTGTCCTTCACCTTGGCGATGAATTCCGGAATCTTGTCGACCGAGCCGATCTCGGCGAGCATCGCGAGTGCGGCTTCGTTGGCGCCGCCATGCGCCGGGCCCCACAGGCAGGCGATGCCGGCGGCGATGCAGGCGAACGGGTTGGCGCCGGAAGAGCCGGCGATACGCACCGTCGAGGTCGAGGCGTTCTGCTCGTGGTCGGCGTGCAGGATGAAGATCTTGTCCAGCGCGTCAGCCAGCACCGGGTTGATCTTGTACTCCTCGCACGGCACCGCGAAGCACATGTTCAGGAAGTTCTCGGCGAACGTGAGCGAGTTCTTCGGATACACGAAGGGCTGGCCGACCGTGTACTTGTAGGCCATCGCCGCCAGCGTCGGGATCTTCGCGATCATGCGCATGGAAGCGATCATGCGCTGCTTCGGATCGTTGATGTCCGTGGAGTCGTGGTAGAACGCGGCGAGCGCGCCGACGGACGCCACCATCACCGCCATCGGATGGGCGTCGCGGCGGAAGCCCTGGAAGAAGCGGGCCATCTGCTCGTGCACCATCGTGTGATGGATCACGCGGTCGTCGAAATCCTTCTTCTGCGCCGCGGTCGGCAGGTTTCCGTAGAGCAGGAGATAGCAGGTCTCGAGGAAGTCGCCGTTCTCGGCGAGCTGCTCGATCGGGTAGCCGCGGTACTCCAGCACGCCCGCGTCACCGTCGATATAGGTGATCTTGGACTGGCAGCTCGCGGTGGAGGTGAAGCCCGGGTCGTAGGTGAACAAGCCGGACTGGCCGTAGAGCTTGCCGATATCGACGACATCAGGCCCGACGCTGCCGCTGTGGATCGGGAGATCGTAGTTCTTGTTTCCGACCGTCAGCGTGGCGGTCTTATTGCTTGGTTTTGCGTCCATCAGAGGTCCCCGATGTATGGTGAAACGGGCCGGACCCGGAAGGCCCCGATGAGATAATGGGGCATGCCGGATGTTCCAGAAGGTACGGGGCAGATGGGTATATTATTGCTGTGTGCGCTGCAAGATCACCGCACGCATGGCCTACTTACGTCGTAGACTGGTCCTTGAGCCGGGCCAGGCTCTCCTGGCGTCCCAGCACGTCCAAAACCTCAAATATACCAGGCGATGTGGTCCGTCCGGTGAGGGCTGCGCGCAGCGGCTGGGCGACCGCACCGAGCTTGAGACTATTTTCCTCGGCAAAGGCGCGCAGCGCGGCTTCCGTGGCGGCACCGCTCCACGTCTCGACTTTCTCCAGCGCGGAATGAAGCTGGCCGATCAGCTTGCGGTTCTCCGGCGTCAGCAGCGCCTGCGCCTTGGGATCGAGCTCCAGCGGCCGGTCGGCGAAGATGAAATAGGCCCCGTCGATCAGCTCGATCAGCGTCTTGGCGCGCTCCTTCAGGGCCGGCATGGCCTTGAGAAGCTGCGCACGCGTGGTGTCGTTTAACTTGGCCTTAAGCTCGTCGCGGCTGGGCACGACGTGGTCGAGCACGTCCTCGAACAGCTTCACGAGTGATTGATCGTCCGCATTGCGGATGTAGTGGCCGTTGAGGTTTTCCAGCTTGGCGAAATCGAAGCGGGCGGCGGCGCGGCCGACGCTGGCGAGGTCGAACGCGGCGATCATCTCCTCGGTCGAGAAGATCTCCTGGTCGCCATGGCTCCAGCCGAGCCGGACGAGGTAATTGCGGAGCGCGGCCGGGAGGTATCCCATGGCGCGGTAGGCATCGACGCCGAGCGCGCCATGCCGCTTGGAGAGTTTTGAGCCGTCCGGGCCGTGGATCAGGGGGATGTGGGACATGCTCGGCAGCGCCCAGCCCATGGCATCGTAGATCTGCTTCTGGCGGGCGGCGTTGATCAGATGGTCGTCGCCGCGGATGACGTGGGTGACGCCCATGTCGTGGTCGTCCACGACCACCGCGAGCATGTAGGTGGGATTGCCATCGCCGCGCAGCAGGACGAGGTCGTCGAGGTTCTCGTTCTGCCAGACCACGCGGCCCTGGACCTGGTCCTCGATCACGGTCTCGCCAGTCTGCGGCGCGCGCAGGCGGATGGTGGGCTTCACATCGGCCGGGGCCGTTGCCGGATCGCGGTCGCGCCACAGGCCGTCATAGAGGCGGGTGCGGCCCTCGGCGCGCGCCTTCTCGCGCATGGCGGCGAGCTCATCCGCCGTGGCGTAGCAGCGATAGGCCTTGCCGTCGGCGAGCAATTGCTCGGCGACCTCGCGATGGCGAGCGGCGCGGCTGAACTGGTAGATGACGTCGCCATCCCAGCCGAGCTCCAGCCATTTGAGGCCGTCGAGGATGGCGCCGATCGCGGCCTCGGTGGAGCGCTCCCGGTCGGTGTCCTCGATCCGGAGCAGCATCTTGCCGCCGTGCTTCTTTGCATAGAGCCAGTTGAACAGCGCGGTGCGGGCGCCTCCGATATGGAGGAAGCCGGTCGGCGAGGGGGCAAAGCGGGTGACGACGGAATCGGTCATTCTTGGCAGGGCCTATGCATTGGAGGCGGTGGTATATAGCAGGACCGCTGCATAACTAAAGCCCGGTAGCGGACCCGCTAAGGCCTTGGCTCGGCGTCCCGAATTTGGCAGAAGGGCCGCTGATTTCCCTACAGGATTTTCGTAATGACAGAACCGGTGGCGACTGAGGTTGGGCGCGATTTCATTCGTGACATCATCCAGGCCGACCTCGATCAGGCCAGGTACAAGGAGATCGTGACCCGGTTCCCGCCGGAGCCGAACGGCTATCTGCATATCGGCCACGCCAAGTCGATCGCGCTCAATTTCGGCATCGCCCAGGAGTTTCCGGGCCGCTGCCATCTGCGCTTCGACGACACCAATCCGGTCAAGGAAGAGCAGGAATACATCGATTCCATCCAGGCCGACGTGCGCTGGCTCGGCTTCGATTGGGGCAAGAACCTGTTCTTCGCCTCGGACTATTTCGACCGCCTGTACGAATGGGCGGAGCAACTGATCCGCGACGGGCTCGCCTATGTCGACGACCAGACCCAGGAGGAGATCCGCACTTCGCGCGGCACGCTGACCGAGCCCGGCAAGAACTCGCCGTTCCGCGACCGCAGCGTGGATGAGAATCTCGACCTGTTCCGCCGCATGAAGGCCGGCGAATTCCCGAACGGCGCGCGTGTGCTGCGGGCCAAGATCGACATGTCCTCGGGCAACATCAACCTGCGCGACCCCGTACTGTACCGCATCCTGCACGCGCACCATCCGCGCACCGGCACCAAGTGGAGCATCTATCCGAGCTACGATTATGCGCACGGCCAGTCGGATGCGATCGAGGGCATCACGCACTCGATCTGCACGCTGGAGTTCGAGGATCATCGGCCGCTCTACGATTGGTTTATCGAGAGATTGCCGGTACCGTCGAAGCCTCACCAGTACGAAATGGCGCGGCTGAACCTGACCTACACGGTGCTGTCGAAGCGCGTGCTGACCCAGCTCGTCCGCGATGGCCACGTCGCGGGCTGGGATGATCCGCGCATGCCGACCATAGCGGGGATGCGCCGCCGCGGCGTGCCGCCGGCAGCGCTCCGCGAATTCGTCAAGCGCATCGGCGTTGCCAAGGCCAACAGCGTGGTCGATGTCGGCATGCTGGAATTCTGCATCCGCGAGGAGCTGAACCGCACGTCGCAGCGGCGCATGGGCGTGCTGCGGCCGCTGAAGGTCGTGATCGAGAACTATCCGGAAGGGCAGGTCGAGGAGCTCGAGGCGATCAACCATCCCGACGATCCCTCGGCCGGCACGCGCAAGATCGCGTTCGGCCGCGAGCTCTATATCGAGCAGGACGACTTCATGGAGAACCCGCCCAAGAAGTTCTTCCGCCTGTCGCCGGGCAACGAGGTGCGGCTGCGCTACGCCTATTTCGTCAAGTGCACCGGCGTCATCAAGAACGACGCGGGCGAGGTGATCGAGCTGCGCTGCACCTATGATCCCGCGACCAAGGGCGGCAACGCGCCCGATGGCCGCAAGGTCAAGGCGACCATGCACTGGCTGCCGGCGGAGACGTCGAAGCCTGCGGAAATCCGCATCTACAACCAGCTCTTCGCCAACCCGAGCCCGGACGCCTCGAACTTCGCGGCCGATCTCAATCCGCAGTCGCTGGAGATCCTGTCCGATGCGCGGATCGAGGCATCGGTGGCCGAGAGCAATTCGACCGAGCCGATGCAGTTCGAGCGCCAGGGCTATTTCGTCCGCGACAAGGACTCGACGCCCGGCAAGCCGGTATTCTCCCGGACCATCGGCCTGCGCGATACGTTCGCGAAGGAAGTCGCCAAAGGCTGAGGATTGAGGCATGAGCAACGAAGCCGACGCCATCGTTTCCGCCATCATCGCGAAATGGTGCGCCGGCTTCGCGACGCTCGACGCGGCCGCGCTGTCGTCGCTGTATGCGAAGAACGCGTTCTTCTTCGGCTCCAACCCAAAGCTCTATCGGGGCAGGCACGGTGTTGCCGACTACTTCAATGGCCTGCCGCGCTGGCGCAAGCCGAGCGCGGTGTTTTCCGAGGTGAATGCGGCGCAGGCAAGCCCCGACCTGATCAACATGGGCGCAACCATCTCGTTCGACCTCGCCGGCGAACGCCCCGATCTCGTCGTCAAGATGAGCTGGGTCATCATCCGCGAGGATGGCGATTGGAAGATCGTCAATCACCATGCCTCGGCGAAGGCGCCGTTGATCTGACGCGGCGGCACACGGCTTCGTCATTCCCGTGAGAGAACGAACGCGCGCCCCGCGCGTTGGAGTGGGTCCAACAAGGAACCCACCATGCAGAACATCGCAGAGCACATGGAAGTTATCGGCGCCGACGGCGTCCACGTCGGCACGGTCGATCGTGTCGAGGGCAACCGCATCAAGCTGACCAAGAAGGACAGCGGTGAGGGCAGCCACAAGGGCCACCATCACTTCATCGACAAGGGCCTTGTCGCCGGTGTCGAGGGCAACAAGGTCCGGCTCTCGGCCAAGGCGGATGTCGCCGTGACGATGGAAGAGGAAAAGTAGGGGCCGCGCTCCCCGTTCCTGATCCGTACCGCTATTCGCCCGCCTGCACGTTCCGGTAGCTTCGGCATCCGTTGCGTATCATCAGGTGCAGGGAATGGCGGAGCCGGGCCGACCGATACGGTCCCAGGGGATAGCGGGCACTTGGCCCGTGGGCCGCGCCGCGTCCGCGGGCGGCCTTGCGCCTGCAGGATTCGACCTCTGGTCATCGCTGGCTGAGACGCTGCGCGCCTGGGTGCGCGCGGAGGCCGGCGCCGGGCGGCTGTTGCCGTGGGTGCCGGTCGCGTTTGGCGGCGGCATCGCGCTTTACTTTGCCGCCGATCACGAGCCGGTGCTGTGGGTCGTTGCCGCGACGGCCATCGCGCTCATGCTTGGCGCCGTGCTGCTGCGGCGAAGCCGGCTGTTTGCACCCGCGATCATGATCGCGGCGGTCGCGGCCGGCTTTGCCGTGGCAACCTGGAAGACCGCGCGGATCGCCCACACCGTGCTGGCAAAACCGCTCTATTCGGTGTCGCTGTCGGGCTTCGTCGAGACCCGCGACATCCGTGAGCGCACCGACCGTTTCGTGTTGCGCGTGACCGCGATGGAGGCGCAGCGCAACGACGTCAGGCTCGAGCGCGTGCGCCTCTCGGTGCGCAAGGGGACAGCGCCCGAGGTCGGCAGCTTCGTGCAGTTGAAGGCGCGGCTGTTGCCGCCGCTGTCGCCGGTGCGTCCCGGCAGCTACGACTTTTCGCGCGATATGTTCTTCCAGGGCATCGGCGCCTCCGGTTTTGCAATGGGCGCGATTACGGTGGCGGCCCCGCCCGAGACCGGCGGCCTGCGAGTGCGCTATGCCGCCTTCATGCAGGGCCTGCGCGATGGGATCGACGCGCGCATCCGCGCCACGCTCGAAGGGGATAACCGTGCGATCGCGACCGCGCTGCTCACCGGCCGGCGTGACGCGATCACCACGCCCGTCAACGACGCCATGTTTATTTCGGGCCTCGGTCATGTACTCTCGATTTCCGGCTACCACATGGCCGTCGTCGCCGGCGTGGTCTTCTTTGCGGTGCGCGCGCTGCTTGCGTTGATCCCGGGACTGGCGGTCGGCTTCGCGATCAAGAAATGGTCGGCGGCCGCCGCGCTGGTCGCGGCTGCGTTCTACCTGCTGCTGTCGGGCGCCGAGGTCGCGACGCAACGATCGTTCTTCATGACTGCGGTGGTGCTGATCGCGGTGATGGTCGATCGCCGCGCCATCACGTTCCGCACGCTGGCGGTGGCCGCGCTGATCGTGCTCGCGGTCGCGCCGGAAGCGCTGGTCCATCCGAGCTTCCAGATGTCTAGGCCATCTCGGGGTTAGTTCAGGCTGGCAGCAAGAAAGATATTAAACTTCAATCGCTTGGATCAGCGGCGGTGTCCCGCTGGGGTGAACGAAAAACGATCAAAACTCGGCAAAAGTCCCAGATTGGCGTCGAAAAGTCCCGGAAAATCTCCCGGAGTGATTTTTGCTGTTCGCGGAGTGTTCCAGCGCATTCCTATCACGGCGGACGAACATACCCATTGTCCCGCCGGATGAGGGAAGTGCAGTATCGACCTTGGGGATAGGGGCGGGGAGCACGGCAATGGTTAGGCGGCTAGGTACGGTCCTGTATTGGATCGGCTGCATCATTGCGGGCCTGACCGCTTCAATCGCTGGCCTGCTTTACATGTCCGAAGGCTATGCCCGCAAAGACGGGCCAATGGTTACCGGCCTTATCCTAGTCATCGCGTTTGTTATCTGGCTCGCCGGGTATGCGCTGCGATACATCCTGTCCGGCCCCAAAGAGCCGATAGCCCCGGTCGGCGATCAGGGCAAGTCTTGGGAGGAGACCTACGCCGCGCGCATACATATGGCCCTGCCTGAAGCCGACCAGTTGGGCAACATCACGCCCGAGAAACTGCGCATACCTTCTGCTGCGCTCAACCGCTTCTACGAGAAGGCGCTACTTATGCGCGAGGCCATCTGCTTCGTTGCCTTCTCGTCGGTCGCTGCACCCGAGACAAAGCTACCGCCCGTATTGATGGCATATGCGCGGTTGGTCGCACGGAGGCTCAATGCACGCGGCATGCTGGCCGACCCGGACGCTTTTGCAGACGCCTCTCTCAGCGATGTAAACAGGCTCTTCACCGAGCCATATGTGTGGGCGCAGAACTGGCTAGCCGAATTCAGGAACGACCCCAATGACACGTACATGGTCGCGTTGTTTGCCGACCACTGCCAAAAGCTATTTCACGCCTACCGGGAGACGATCCAAAACACATACAACGACGTGGCTGGAATTCATGCTCAATAGGCTTTTTTGCGTTGCTTGAAACGCGGGGTCTTTTCGCTGGACTGGATTTTTTTCGCCATGACAGACACCACTCCAGAAACCATTTATGCAGCCGTCGGGCAGGCATTGAGCAAGTGGGAAACCCTAGAGGCGCACCTGTCCTTCACATACTCCATATTTGAAGGAAGGCCGGTGGACCACGACTTGCTTGAGCGCTACGGCCATGAAGGCAGGATATTCAAAGACCGCATGAACATCCTTAACCAATCCGCCGAAAGATACTTCAGGAGGAAGCCCGACCAAGCAGAAGAGGCTCGCTTCAAGGATCTCGTTTCAGATGCTGTGCGGCTATCCAATTTGAGGCACCGAATTGCCCATGGGATGGTTGCCGGTGCTGAGGTTGTCACCGGCCAGTTTGAGTTTTGGCTGGTCCCTCCCGCACACGGCTTTTTCCATCTCACCAAGAGAGATGGCGACTACCGCTATAGCTCAGAAGATATTGACCGTTGCGCCTCCGAATTCATGGAACACGCAACGCAAATCCAGAAGTTCAATCATGAACGGCATCCGCCAAATTCACGCTGAATTTCGCGGGCGATGCCTAGCGAGCATGGTTAGTCAAAGCTTGTCATGGGGCCGCGTTATTCGGGTTACTGCCGCGACACACATCCCCACTCATGAACGACTGTCATGAAAAGCACAAAGAATGACGTAACGCCGATGACCTTCGGCGCAGCGTAGCATGAGCACATTGACCCCAATCGGAGCGCGGCTGCAGATGGCGCTGGATGCCGAGCATCTGCGCATGCAAAACGAGTGGTTCTTCAAGTGGCATCACATCGGAAGTGATCGCACCATCGAGATCGACAGTTTTGACGGCAGGATGATCAGATATGGTGGGATCAAGTTCTCCGGCACCGCTCGCGACGTGTTTTGGTCCACGATCCAGCGATACGCGCGGCAGAAGGTTGGGCAGCTGTTCGACGAGCTTGAGACCGAGCTGCAGAAGTGCCCCCTCGAAATCCGGTTGAATGCGCTGAACGAGGCCCAGACACTCATTCTCGTCTTCATAGGGAAAATCCGGAAGGCAGCAGTCGAAAAGGACCGCATTCTGAGGGGAAACGGCATCGAGTTCCCGCCCCAGCAGGACCTCGGAAGTTGGGCAGGCGCGCAGCCCTTTGACATCGAGGCGCGCACGGCGACATTGCGGCATATTTATTGCGACCTTGAGGTCGCCAAGGGAGGAGACGGCATGGTCTTCCGAGATTTGATGAGGGACAAGGTGACGTTGGTAAAGGCCGACGGCACGGTCGTACGAGAGAACATCCAGGCGCAGGTATCTGCCGGCATGATCATCACGTTCGACGCTGATCTGCCACTTGAGCCAGGTGACCACTTTCTCCGGTCCCTACCATCCGGGCTGGTCGAGGACTATGTGGTGGACGACCCGAATTTCATGACAGGCATTCGCCGCATCCCATCCAGCTTTCAGTCCAAGGTGCATCGGAGCCGGGAAGCCACCGCTCCGCCGCAGCAGGTCATCCAACGAATAACGAACCACTTCCACGGTGACAATTCGCGCGTCACCGTCGGTACGGATAACAGCATCAATGTGGTCAACCAGCTTCAGCCAGTGGCGGTTGCCAACCTCGTCGAGCAGATCAAGCCGCACGTGAACTCGCTACCCGAGCCGCAGCGCACCGAGATCACCGCGCCCCTTAAGCTCTTGGAGGATGAGATCAGGACCGGTTCGCCTGAGCCATCAAAGATGCAGGGGGCACTGCGGTCCATCCTGACCATCATCGAGGGTGCCGCTGGCAATCTCATTGCAGAGGGCATGCAGGCCATGATTAGAAGGATACTGGGCATTTAGGGAAAGCAGGCACGCCCGTCCCATCCAACCGCATTGCAGTTTATGCTTTGAGCGGGGAATGGCGTGGGTCCTGTGTCCCAAGGGGGCAATGCGGTTGCGCTTGCGCGCCCGCTCTCCCTAGCGCTTAGAGTACCGATGGCCCACAACAACTTAATTTCAAGTTCTGGCGATTTGTGGTAATTTAATATCAACATCCATGGGAAATTCCATCTCTGGTCAACCCGAACACTGCACCGCAACCGAAATGCGCTTAGGTCATACGACCCGCGCTGCGGTTCTGTTTGCACATTTCGCTACCAGCTGCCGGTCAACCTCTTGACCGCGTCCCATCTTACAAGGCCCAGCTGCTTGGTCTTCGGCTCATAGAACAATACGCCCCTTTCCCCGGACCGGATGATCTTGACCGACATTGCGGCTAGTTCTTTCTCGGTTTGAATAGTGTGCGTGATCTCTCCAGACAACAGATGGGCTCGGGCGTTATCGTGCCCCATAGCAAAGGCCGATACGATCACGAGTATTGCAGAGACGGAATAAACCGTCCGCTGTTCGAAAGGTATGAACCTAGTCAAAGTAAGGAACGCACCGATCAACATTCCAGCCGCCATACCAGCCAATCGGTAGTAAATTCCGAGCCCGACGGTGATCCCGGAAATAGCCAAAACTGTTAGGTTTACCCAGATGTTGCTCTTTCGTCCTAATGCCGCAATCTTTTGACCTGCCACTACATCGAGCTTGCTGCGAACGGTCAACATCAGCAGCACAGCCAACCCTAGCGCGACAGGTGCAGCTTGCAACGCAAAGACAATGTGTTCTGCGATAGAGAATAGCGTAAAGAAAGCTATGTCGACGCCGTAAAAATATCCGACATCATAGCTGATCGCGATTGCCGTTCCCACCAGCGGGATGGCGACGACCAAGTCTTTTGATGACCATTGCTCTGGTTCGTCTGCGGCAGGTGCGTTCACGGGTAAAAATCTCCTATGGTTGCACGGAGACTATGCATCTTTTGGGAGCGAGGTCACATTGCGAAAATGCCAGAACTCCGTTTGTTCGCAGGAAGCTTCCTTGATGTCCTCCGGGCTAATTCCAGCTGCCGCGCTCGCGGCGCCCCACCTCGCCCAGCGCCAGCTCCATCAACTCCGGCCACTCCAGATCACGGTCCAGCGCACGCGCAAAGCCAGTCGCGTCGCCGTAGTGGGCGCAGCCGTCCGCGATCTCTTCGGCGAGCGTCGCCAAGGTCCAGTTGACCGCGCGCGGATTGAGCCGCGCCATCTTGGCCGTCAGGCTCGCCAGAACCGGCACAGGAATGGCCTTGGCGGTCTGGGCCAGTTGCGCAAGGTGGCCCGCGCCGGGCGCATCAGCGAGCTTGCCAGCGAAGTGCAGGAAATATTGCTCGAACAGGTTCGTGGGCATCACATACATTCGATTTGGTCCTTTGTTACGACGTGAGGACGGTGCTCGCGCCGCCCAAGAATTGATTTTTCATTTCGACAGCCCCCATCTGCTCCACCTCGTTTGGCCCCCTCCATCTGCTCCGCTCCACCTTCCACCCCTAATAAGGGGGTGGAGGTGGAGCAGATCAGGAGCGCCACCTTGCTCCACTTTGCGCCACCGAAGTGGAGCAAGGTGGAGCAGCCGGAACTAGTCGTCCTCACTCGCGACCTCGACGAACACCTTCATCTTGCGGCGCTCGTCCTGCCGCTCGACCTTCACCAGCGCGCCGTTCGCGAGCCAAATCTTGATCAGACCGGCGACCTTGGCCCGCTCCTGCTTCACGGCGAGGCTGAAACCCAGCGCTTTCGCGACCGGCAAGCCAACCCAGTCCTTGGCCTGGCTATTGGCGCGCCACTGGCCCAGCTTGATGGCTGCTGCGGCTCGCTCAAAGTCGCCGCCAGTGATGCCGTCGAGCGGGTCGGGCCATTCCCACCGTGTCGCAACGCCGACACTGTCGCCACCGACGCCGCCAAACGGAGTGTTGCCAAGATCGACGGAGGCCAGCTTGAACCAGTCACGCTTTTCGGCGGGCGGCGCGAGGTTCGGCTTGTCGTCCAAGACCGAGAAGTAGAGCCGACGATTATCAACGCCGGAATTCTTGGCTTCCTGCTCGGTCATACGGTTGAGCACGCGCACCGAGCGGCAGGCGTCACCGAACGCGCCACCGCCACGCGCGCTCTGCGTGGTCACCTCTTGGTCGCCTTTGCGGACGTGGTGCACGAGCAAGACCGCACAGTCGGCCTGATCGGCCACCTTGCCCCATTCCTTGACGACCATGTCGATGCTGCCGTTGTTGTTCTCCGGCACCTTGTGGCAGCTCACGAACGGATCGATGATCACGACATCGATGCCCTTGTCCTTGATCTCATCGACCAAGGCGTGCACCACGGGCCAGCGGATCACCGCGTCACCGTTCTCCATGTCGGCGACCACCAGCGGATGCTCGCGGCCGTGGGTCACAAAGAGCCGGTCGCCGATGTCGTCCGGCTTCAGGCCGAAGTGCAACGCTGCAGCCTGAATGCGCCGCATGGTCTCTTCAGCAGGGTCTTCGAGGTTGAAGTACCAGACCCGCAACTGTTCGCTTTCAACGCCAAGCAGCGCCTTGCCGGACACCATCGCCAAGATTTCGGTGGTGACCATCGCCGTCTTGCCGACCGCGCCGGGTGCGATCATGGCGCTGACATATTTCCGGATCAGATGGCGACCATAGAGCCAATCGCGCGGAGGAATGCTCTCCGGCGCAGTCCAGCGATATGGCGTCGCGCGCATGTGAACGCCGAGAAAACCCATGCCATGCGCCGGGTCGCTGATCTTCAGCTTCTTGCGCGCAAGGTCAATCAGGTTCTGAAAATCGGGGCTATTGGTACAAACGCCATGTGCTGCGCCGTAGGTCTTGATCAAGTGGTCGGATTTGAATTCCTTGACCATCTCCTCGATGACCTGCGACAGCGCCGTCGCCCACTGACCCGGAACCTTGCTGGCCTGGAACAGATCGTGACGGCGGGTCGCGGCCGCTTTCAGTTCATCATCGGTCGGCGGTTTGATCATGTTCATCGTTACACCGCCTTCACAGCGCGTTCGACATCGCGATAGTTGACGCCGACGTAAGCGGTGCTGATCAGCGGCTCCGCGCCCCGGCCGTCTTCGCTCAGCCAGAGCCAATCTTCGTCGTACACAGGCACCACGGCGATACCCATTTCGAGGGCGGCGATGATGAGCGCGCCGCGCGAGATGTAGCGGCGCGCAAGATTTTCAACGTCGTGCTTGAGCGGGCCAGCGGCCACGCGGTCGTCCGGCTGAACCATGCGGGTGCGCCGAAACTGGGCGAGCACCGTCTTTGCGGCCTCGACCTGATCGCGCGAGACCGGGCTACGCTTGCCGCGCGACACCCAGAAGCCGTTCGCGCAAATCAGAAACGGGCCGACGCGGGTCGGTCCGTCCATAGACAACTCCACGGTGGAGTTGGAAGGCATTGTTTCCATAAGCTTTTCCTTCTTTCCCGCCTCCGGTCCGTCAACCGAAGTGCGGGAATTTTCGTTGATAATACGATTGCATTATCACGCCGCGTCGGCTAATACAATTGTATGAGCATTGATGTCGAAGCCAAGCAGTTCTCAATTTCGGCAGTCGCTGCGGCGGCCGGTTGTAAGCGCGTGACCCTCGACGCATGGCGCAATCGCAATCACCTGTTCGCCGACACCGTGACCGGCACCAAAGAAGAGAAGTCGCTCTCATTCACGGACGCCTGTGTCGCGCGCGCCGTGAAGGTCCTCACCGATGCACGCATCAACACTGCCGATGCAATCGCGGTCGCGGACGCCGAGATGCGCGCGCAGATCACCATCCTTCTGAGCCAGCGCGAGCCGTTCTCGACGCTCTTCGGTTTCCACATTGGTAGCAGCAACAAAAAGGATCGGGCGTTTTGCTACATGTTCGCCGCCGAAGACTTCGCCGCGTTGATGGCGAAGACCGACGGCTCGATGTTCGTGTTCGACGTAACCGTGATCATCGACCACGTCCGCAAAGCTCTCAAAATTCCTGCCTCAAGTGAGGGCAAATGACCGGCATCATCGCCCGCACCCGCAACGCATTCCGCGCCTTCACCCGCGCATTCTCCGGCTATGACGTGACCGGTGGCTCCGGCCGCTGGCCGACGCAGTATATGCTGCCTTCGCCGATCACCCAGCAGCTCGCCGCCGGTCGGCTGGCGTCGCGCAAGATCGCCCATCAGGCCGAGAACAACGCGCTCGTCAGCAGCATCATCTTGCACGGCGTGAACGCGATTGTCGGTGACGGTCCCACCGTGCGCGCGATGCATCCCGATCCTGAGACCAACGCGCGCTTGCAGCGTGTCTGGAATGAGTTCTTCCAGGATTGCAGCGTCGAAGGCGGCATGTCGCTCGGCGGATATCTGTCCCGTGTCGCTCGCGGCTTCTATGTCGATGGCGAGAGCTTCACTCAGCTTGTCGCCGATCCGGCCACCATGCGGCTGAAGCTGCGTCTGTTGACGGCGGATCAAGTCGATCATTCCAAAACCATTCCGTCGCTCGGACTGACTGGCGATATGCCCATGATCGTGGCCGGTGTTGAATTCGACGGCACCGGCCGCCGCGTTGCCTTCTGGGTTCTCCCCACGCCGCCGGACGCGCCGTGGGCCAGCGTCGAGCCTCCCGCCCGCATCTCTGCTCTCGACATCTGCCACGTGTTCGAACCGCGCTTTCCGGGCGCGCCGCGTGGCATGTCGCCGCTGACGGCCGTTGCGCCGCTAGCGCTTGAACTCGATAACTGCATCGACGCGGCTGTCGTGAAGCTGCGCACCACTTGCCTTGTCGGCATGGTCGTTCGCGACCCTGAGGGCAATTTTCCTTTCGACCCGACCACCGATCCGGCATCGCTGTACCTCGAACCCGGCGCAACCCTGCGCCTGCCGCCCGGCGCTGATGTCAGCTTCCCGCCGACCTCTGAGATGAACACGGTCGCGGAAGTCTTGTCGCATATCGAGCGCTTGGTCTGCGCGGGCGCTGGCGTGCCCGCATTCATGGCAACGGGCGACTTCGGCGCGATCAACTTTTCCGCAGGCAAGCTCGGCTTGGCGACGTTTCAGCGTCGCATCAAGGCCCTTCAGCAGAACCATATCGTCGCGCAGTTGCTGAACCCGATCTGGGATCGGTTAGTGCTGCTCGAAGTCCTGAGCGGACGCATGCGCGCGCCCGACTATGAGAGCCATCCCGAGCGCTACGGCGCGTCCTTCCTGTTTCCGGGCTGGCCCGCCATCGACGAATTGAAGAAAGCGAAAGCCGACACGCTCGCGGTCGCCGCCAAGCTGCGCTCGCGTCAAGAAATCATCAGCGAAGGCGGGCGCGATCCCGCCGACGTTGATGCCGAAATCGAGAACGATCCCTTTGCCGCCGACGACATGTCGGCAAGCGCTGGCGGCATCGCCAGCCAAAACGAAATGGAGAATGAGAATGCGTAATTCTACTGCCCTCTTGCTGCGTGAGAGCGCAGTTGACCTGACCCGCCGCGACGCGATCCCGCGTCCGCGCACGTTCGACGGCGAGGCGATGACCGTCGAAGCCGTCATCGCATCGGCCACGCCGGTTCGGCGTCGTGATGTGCGTGGCGACTTCCTCGAAGTCCTCGATCCTTCGGGGCTCGACCTCGCCGTCACCCGTGGTGCGTCGGTTCTCGACAGCCATCAGCAGAGCGGCATCGACAACGTGATTGGCGTGATTGACGACGTGCGCGTTGAAGGCAACGAAGTCATTGCTCGTATCCGCTTCTCGTCGCGCCCCGAGATCGCGCCGGTCGTGACGGACATCCGCAATGGCATCATCCGCAATTTGTCAGTCGGTTATGAAGTCGGCGAGTGGAAGGCGGACAAGAATGCCAATGGCGTGCGCACCATGACGGCGGTGCGCTGGTCGGTGCGCGAGGCGAGCTTTGTCGCCGTGCCTGCCGATCCCACGGCGCGCACCCGCGCGGCCAATGACGACCGCGCCATCCGTGAACTCGGCCGCCGTGCCGGTGTTACGTCGGACCGCGTTAATACCCTGATCGAATGCGGCGCAAGCATCGACGATGCTCGCCGTGCTTTTCTCAATGACATGCTCGACCGTTCCGTGACGGTTCGCAGCGCAGGAACCGCCGATATGCACAACGTTATGACGCTCGATAATCCTGACGTTTTTCAGCGCGCCGCCGCCGATGCCATGTACACGCGCATCGCGCCGAACTTCACGCCGATGCCGCAGGCGCGCCAGTATGTCGGCATGAGCTGCGCCGATATTGCCCGCGAATGTCTGCATCGCGCTGGCATTTCGTCGCTCGGCATGGCTCCGCCGACGGTGATCACCCGCGCGTTGCAGACAACGTCGGATTACCCGGCGCTGCTTGCCAACCTGATGAACAAGTCGCTGCGCGAAGCCTACCAGATCGCGCCGAGCGGCATCCGCCGCGTCGCCCGTCAGACTGAAGCCAACGACTTCCGCGCCAAGAGCCGCATTCTGATCGATCATTCCGGCTTCACGCTCGACCTGATCAATGAGAGCGCCGAGTACCCCTTTGGCGCTTTCATCGACAGCGCCGAGAGCTATAGCGTCGCGACCTACGGCAAGATTTTTGCGATCACGCGCAAAGCGCTGGTCAACGACGATCTCGGCGGTCTTGGCGATATCACCCAGCGTCTCGGCCTCGCTGCTGCTGAATTCGAGCGGCAGAAGCTCGTTGACCTAATCGTCCAGAACTCGGGTCTCGGCCCGACCATGTCGGACAGCCTGACGCTGTTCCACGCGAGCCATGGCAACGTCGGCACCGGCGGCGCGCCGAGCGAGACGACCTTGTCGGAAGCACGCCTGTTGATGCGCAATCAGACGGGTCCCGGCGGTGGCGGCATCAGCGTTGTGCCGCGCTACCTGATCGTGCCGAGCGCGTTGGAGACCAGCGCCGAGAAGCTGATTACGTCGGTGCAGGCAACGCAGACGGTCAACGTCAACCCGTTTGCGTTCCTCGATTTGATCGTCGAGCCGCGCTTGGCCGATACTCATCGCTGGTATCTTGCCGCTGATCCGGCCCTGTTGCCCTGCATCGAATTCGCGTATCTGGCGGGTGCGCCGGGTCCGCAGACCGAGAGCCGCGCGGGCTTCGAGGTTGACGGCGTGCAGACCAAGGTGCGTCTCGACTACGGCTGTGGTGCCGTCGAGTGGCGCGGCCTTGTCACGAACGCGGGCCAGTAACATGGCCGACCTCACGGCATTGCAGGCGCAACTCGACACGCTGAAGAGCGCGTACCGTTCCGGTACGCGCTCGCTGGAGTACGACGGCCGTTCGATCACCTACACCAGCGGCGAGGAGATGCGCGCGGCTATCGCCTCGCTTCAGGGCGAGATCGCGCAGATCACCGGTACGGCGACGGCGACGGTCGCCGTCGTGCGCTCGACGAAAGGTTATTGAGTTTCGGCACAGGGCAAATGCGGGCGAAGCGGCCAGCCCAATAACGGAAAGCCAACCTCCCCGCTGTGTCGTTGTTTCCTTTGGGGGGTCAAGGTCGGCGAGGCCGCAGCATCTTCAGGGCTGACGAATGATAACCATCGACACGCGCGCCGACTTCGCTGCCGCTCTGCGGAAGGTTATCGCGTCCGCGAACATTTATGATCACGAACCATGGGAAATTGAGACGCTCCCAGCGAAGCGAAACAAACACGTTGCTCACGCCAACACGGTCCTGGCCGTAAAATCCCAACTGCTGACTGGTAAGCAGGCAGCCGCGCAGCTTGGCATCACTGAAGACCATCTTGCGGCATTGGTGCAGGATGGCGAGCTTTCCTATATCAATGTCGGACGCGGCCCGAAACGGCCTCGGCGACGGTACACAGAAGCAGACCTTGACGAGTTTGAAGCGCGGCGTCGGAGGCGAGAGACATGTCTGTCTACAAGTCCAAAAGGTCACCGTTCTACCAGTTCGATTTCGAACTCGGCGGTCGTCGGTTTTTCGGCTCAACGAAATGCACGTCTCGCAAAGAAGCGAAGAAATTCGAAGCGATAGAGCACGAGAAAGCGAAATCACTCGTCAAGGCGATGAAGCGGTCACGCTCATCGCTTCTGATCGATGACGTAGCCGCCCGCCTGTTCAACGAACATGGTCAATACGACGCTGACCCAGACGCAACAGACACCAACCTTGATCGGCTGGTGAACTATTTCGGCAAGAGCATGCCGCTCACTGATATCGACCACACCAAGGCCAAGCAACTGGTGGCGTGGCGGCGCGGTCATCGCGTGATGCGGCGCGGCAAGTTGACCAAGGAGGAAAAGGACGCCTTGCCGCTGATCTCTAACGCGACGGTCAATCGCTCGACCATCGCCGTGCTGCGGCGGCTGTTCTCGTTCGCCAAGGACGAGGGCGCACAGTTCGACAATGAGCCGAAGTGGGGAGAGCTGTTCCTGCCAGAGCCGGAGGAACGGGTGCGGGAGCTGCAGGACGATGAAGCGGCGGCGTTCGATGACGCCATGCGCATCGACTATAGCCCATTCTTCGACTTTGTCCGGGCGAGCGGCCTGCGCCTCAAGGAATGCGTGACGCTGCGCTGGTCTGAAGTGAACTTCGGCACCAAGCAGATCGTGCGGATCGGCAAGGGCGGCAGGCGCGTGGTGTTCCCGATCACCGACACCATCCGGGATACTCTTTTCCCGTTGCAGGGTCAGCATCCGGAGTTCGTGTTCACCTACGTGGCAAAGTACGGCAACAAGCGGCTCGGACGGGTGAGGGGGCAGCGCTATGCGCTGACCTACAACGGCACGAAGGCGGCATGGCAGGCGATGCGAGCGCGGGCCGGGGTGCAGGATTTTCGGTTCCATGACTTCCGCCACGACTTCGGCACCAAGGTGCTGCGCGAGACCGGCAACCTGAAGCTCGTTCAGAAGGCGTTGAACCACCGCGACATCAAGAGCACGCTGCGCTACGCCCACGTGCTCGACGAGGATATCGCCGCCGCCGTCGAACGCGTTGCGAAGTCCCGGAAAAAGTCCCGGACTGCGCTTCGGGATGTCAGCTAAACCTTTGGTGTAATTCACAAATCGGAAATTGGCGTCAAACCTTCCAGATGTCTTTTGCGGCGACGCTGGGGCTCGTCGCGCTAGTGCAGATCGGCATGCCGAACCTGTTTGCATCGCCCGATCATTCCGCGACGGCGCGCATTGCAATGTGGGGTGGCCGCGAGATCGCGATGCTGTTCCTGGCCTCGCTGATCGCGGGGCTTGCGACCACGCCCTATGCCGCCTTCCATTTCCACCGCGTGACGCCGTTTGGCGTGCTCGCCAATCTCGGGGCGATGCCGGTGGTCTCGGCCCTGGTGATGCCCGCGGGCCTGTTGGGATTGATTGCGGCGCCGTTCGGACTTGATGGTCCGTTCTGGTGGCTGATGGGGATCGGCATCGACTGGATGGTTGCGGTGTCGCGCTGGGTGGCCGCATTGCCGGGCGCGGTCGGCCGCATTTCGGCGTTCGGCATCGCACCGCTGATCGCTGCAAGTTTGGGGATCATCGTGATGGGCCTGTTGCGCACGCCGTTGCGCTGGGCCGGCGCGGTGGCACTGATCGCCGCGATCCTCTGGGGACTGTCCGCGCGGCAGCCCGATATCCTGATCGCCGGTGACGGCCAGAGTGTCGCGGTGCGGGGCAGGGACGGACATCTGCATCTGATCAGGTCGAGCAAGGACAGTTTTCTCCTGAAGGAGTGGCTCGCCGCCGACGCCGATCCGCGCGACGCCGGCAGTGCCTCGCTGGCCGCCGGCGTGTCGTGCGACGAGGCCGGCTGCGTGACGCCGCTCGCCGACGGGCGCCTCGTCGCGCTGTCCTCGCGCATCGACGCGCTGGCCGATGATTGCAGCCGCGCCGCGCTGGTGGTGACGGCGCGGCCCGCGCCGCCGGATTGCGCGGCGATGGTCGTCGACCGTCAGCGTCTCGCAAGGCAGGGCGCGCTGGCGCTGACCCGAAGCGGCGACGGCTTTGCGGTCCAGGCGGCTAAGGCGAGGGGGACGGACCGTCCGTGGTCGCCGGCTGCCGCCGGCGAGGGCGATTTCGACGGAAGCCTTGCGCCGAAGACGGCCGCGCCCCGCGGCCGGGACGCGACGCCATCGGAGGCCGACTTGCAGGCCGAGGATTGAGCGGACGCGTTACAGATACCAGGCCAGCACGGCGTCGAGCCTGGCGTTGCCGATAACCGGCAGGACGACCATCCGGCTCAGCCCAGAGGCGCGGGCCTGCAAGGCCGCGACCGAGACATCATGCGCAAGATCGTCGTTGAGCGCGGGCATGCCGGTGGTCCAGGCCCCGCCGATGCTGCCTTCGCCTCTGGCGATGGATTTCGTCGCATAGAGGGCGGCAAGGTCAGTCTGCGCGCTGCAGTCGCCGGCGCGGAAGACCAGCGCCGAACGGGCCTCGTCCGGGACCCAGATCTCGAAGCGTCGCGCAATCGGGGTTGCCTGCGCGGAGAGGAACGTCAGGACCCAGGTCTGATCGGTGCCGGTCCGGTAGGGAATGCCGACGCCGAGATTGATCCCGACCTTGGCGGCGTCCTCCCAGCGCAGAAAACTCCTGGCGTCGTGCAGGTCCTTGATGATCAGCGGCAGGCCGGCCTTCCAGGTGCGGCCGGGCAGGCCGAAGCCACGCGGAAATCTGGTGTGGCGGGAGTTGAATTCGAACATGTCGGCGGTGCCGTAATAGCCGTCGACGAGTCCCATCTCGTGGGAGATTTCGGCATCGTTGTGCCAGAGCTCGATCGCGCCGACATGGACCTCGTCGTCGCCGCAGAACAGCACCATGACGGCTTGCAGGAATTCGCCGGAAAACACCGGGACCGCCACGCCGCAGGTGAGCCCGGCCGCGATGGCCTGATCGGTCCGCTTGAAATAGGAGTTGGCGAATTTGGTGAGGATCACGGGGTGGCCGCTGGCCCAGGCCTTGCCCGGAAGCCCCTCGTCATATCCGAAGTGCAGACCTTCGCTCACGGCCTTGAACGCGGACAGGCCTTCGCCGTAGAGGCCGCCGCCGAATTCCAGCCGCATGCGCGTGCGGTCGGGTACCCAGAGTTCAACGACGCGAATGAAGGTCTTCATCGAACGTGTCCGCCGTCTCAAGCCGCACCAAGCATCGGCCATTTGGCTGCGGAACGGACGTTCAAAATTCAGGCAGGACAGCGCAAACTTCGTGCGGTGGGAGGCGGAGCGGCTTGGTCCGTCCAATGGAGCTTCGCGGGATGCAAGCGATACCATCTCGCCGGCCTCGGCCGGCGATGGCAATTTCAATCCTGGCCCGACCCGCCGGCCGGGATGGCTGTGTCAGCCGATCGGCAGGCGGGTGATGGTCGGCCGGCTTTCGGCGATCTGCGGCTTGTGCTCACGCTCGCCGACCGGCTGGGTCACCGGCAGTTGCAGCACTGTCGCGCGTTGGCCTTCGACGAGCTGCGTCACCAACACGTATTTGCCGTCGGGGAATTCGATCGCATCATGATGGCGATCGGGAATGTGCGGATCGATCTTACCGAACTTGCCGACGCGCGAGTTGACGGTCCGCGTCCAGATCCAGCGATTGTCGTAGCGGACGTTGTCGGCGAAGGCGAGCTCCGTTCCCGGCAGCAGGCAGACCGCGACGGTCGGATCGGCCGCGGAGGCAAAACCGCGCGTCGAGGTGCCGCGGAAGGTTGTCGTGACGACCGTCTCGCCGACTTCAGCAGGACGCGACGCGACGGCATGCAGGCTGTAGTCACACATCGGGTGCTCCTCTTGCAGGGATAGCGACCCACGTCTCTTCTCGAGGCGCAGGCCTCTATCAGAGTGGAAGCATGTTAGCGTCTGCCCGGTTGTAGGCAAATCTGCGGCTCGCCGCCGCAGGCCGCGATCACATTATCTTTTCCGGCTCCATGAGGAACAAAGCCTGCTCCCGCGCATTCCGGATGCGCGTGTCAGCGCCCTGCCGGCGCCGACCAGCCGGAATACGGCCAGTCCGGCCGCGACGGTTGCGCGACGGCGTTGCGGGCATTCCGGACTTGCTTACCCACAGCGGCGTCCTTGCGGACATGGTGTTGCGATTGCGCGGCGAAGGCCTGCGACGCTGATGCTGCGATCAGCGCCGCGGCGACTGTGCCCAGAATGATCTTGCGCATGACTTCTCCTCGAACCCAGAGGGCGCGCGAAGCAATGCTGCTTCGTGCGGCGTGCCGAGGATGTAGCGCCGGAGGAGGGGCCGGATAATCTGCGCGAAACCAGAAAGACTATCCAGCGGAAGCGGACAATCGTCCGCTCCAATGCCGGATCGGCGATGCCGATCGAAAAGCGCGAGAGGCGCCAAATCACCGATAGCAGGACGTCCGGTCTCAGTACTTCCGGTACAGCCCGATCAGCTTGCCTTGGATCTTCACCCGGTTGGGCGGCAGGATGCGGACCTCATAGGCTGCATTGGCGGGCTCGAGCGCGATGGAGGCGCCGCGGCGGCGGAAGCGCTTCAGGGTCGCTTCCTCGTCGTCGATCAGCGCCACCACGATGTCGCCGGTATCGGCGCTCTCGTTGCGCTGGATCAGCGCCATGTCGCCGTCGAGAATGCCGGCCTCGACCATCGAATCGCCGCGCACTTCGAGCGCGTAATGCTCGCCCGAGCCGAGCATGTCGGGCGGTACGCTGATGGTGTGGCTGCGGGTCTGCAGGGCCTCGATCGGCGTGCCGGCCGCGATGCGGCCCATCACGGGCACTGCAACGGGGCGCTCGCCGTCGTCCGCCGGCGGGCTGGAAGTCGTGCGCAGCTTGCCGAGATTGCCTTCGATGACGCTCGGCGTGAAGCCGCGGCGGCTGCCGGCGGCGGCCTGAAGCTCGGGCAGCTTGATCACCTCGATGGCGCGGGCGCGGTTGGGCAGGCGCCGGATGAAGCCGCGCTCCTCGAGCGCGGTGATCAGGCGGTGGATACCCGACTTCGAGCGCAGGTCGAGCGCGTCCTTCATCTCGTCGAAGGAGGGCGGCACGCCGCTTTCCTTCAGTCGCTCGCTGATGAACCGCAGGAGCTCGTATTGTTTGCGCGTTAACATCTCGACCAAAATCCCCCGGTTGATGTCGTTCGATTCCGAGACGCTGAATTCAGCGATAAGCCGCTGCATGCTCGAAACAAATCATGAACGGACACTATATGTTCGATACATGTTCCGCAACTGCTTAATTTACCGTGAACGCCACAAACTTCGCGGAACGCTCGCGAACGAAGCGGTCAGACGGGCAGCCGCAGCACCTCGCAAGGCGTGCCGGCTTCGGCCTTCGGCGCGAACGGCGGGCGCACGAGAAGTGCCTGTGCCGCAGCGAGATTCGCAAGCAGCGAGGAATCCTGATGGTTGACGGGAACGGCGGTGAGCGTGCCGTCGTCGCGCAGCTCCAGGCGCGCGCGCAGATAATCCTCGCGCTGGTCGTTGGCGCCGACGTCGCGGCCGAGCACCGCGCGTTCGCGGCGATGATGAATCGCCGAACGGCCCGCGAGCGCGCGAATCAGCGGCACCATGAACAGGAATCCGCAAACGTAGGATGACACGGGATTGCCGGGCAGGCCGATCACACGCATCGCGCCGAGCCGCCCGTTCATCATCGGTTTGCCCGGCCGCATCGCGATCTTCCAGAACGCCATCGAGATGCCTTCGTCCCGCAGCGCCTGCTGGACCAGATCGTGGTCGCCGACCGAGGCGCCGCCGGTCGTGATCAGGATGTCGGCGCCGCTCTCGCGGGCGCGGCGGATGCCGGCCGTGGTGGCCACCAGCGTGTCGGCGGCGATACCGAGGTCGATGGTGTCGGCGCCCTCGCTGCGGGCGAGCGCGTGCAGGGCATAGCCGTTGGAATAGACGATCTGGCCGTGGCCGGGCGTCGTGCCCGGCATCACGAGTTCGTCGCCGGTGGCGAGGATCGCAACCTTCGGGCGGCGGCGGACGGGCAGTCGAGGATGATTCATCCCGGCAGCGAGTGCCAGATCGCGCTCGGTCAGCCGGGTGCCCTCGCGCAGCAGCACGTCGCCTTCCGAAAAGTCGACGCCGGCGGGGCGGATGTGCCGTCCGGTAACGGCCGCTTCCGTGATCGTGATGCGCTTGCCATCCGCAACCGTGTCCTCCTGAATCACGACCGCGTCCGCGCCATCGGGAACGACGCCGCCGGTGAAGATCCGCACCGCTTCGCCGGCGCCCACCGTTCCCGCAAACGGCCGGCCCGCCGCGACCTCGCCGATCACGGTGAGCGCGGCATCGATCTTCGCCGCATCGGCCGCCCGCACTGCATAGCCGTCCATTGCCGACATCGCCTGGGGTGGCTGGGTCCGCCGCGCCGCGACGTCGCGGGCGAGCACGCGGTGGAAGGCTGCGTCGAGCGCGATCATCTCTTCAGGCAGCGGCTCTGCACCCGCCAGCACCGCGGCAAGCGCGTCAGAAACCGGCATCAGGGCCACGGGTGAAAACTCCAGCTGGGCCCGTTCGGGCAAATCGGCGGCGAGAGTCTTAGCCGAGCGCGCGCGCGGAGGCAAAGCACGGCCGCACAGGATGATTTATCCTGCGTCATCCGCTCTGATGGGCAGACGTCAAGTCCGCCGCGGCATGATCCGGAAGGCAAGACAGACCGGTATGAGGATGGCCATGGCGAGGACGAGAATGACGAGAGCCACGGCCAGCATCGGTCAGGTCCCCGGCTGCTTGTACGGACTGACGTCCGGCGCCGCGGAGCCCTGATCCTTGTCAGGCAACGGGTCGGCCTGGGATTTCAGGTCGGCGGCCTTGCTGATCAGCTTGGCGGAAAGCTCAGAATCCGATGTGGTCCTGGCGAATTTCATCAGCAGAGAGGCCTGCTTGGTGAGGTAGGTTTTGCCCAACACGACGATAAGTCCGATGTAGAATTCCCAACGGAGTCATGAGTCCTGAGGCAGGCGTTCGTTCCGGGAACTCTGTATAAAAATGTACAAAGGGCTTCGGTTCCTCGCCCCGGGCAAAATAGGCTCCGGATACGGCCGGTTCGCGGCCTGTAGCCTGCCGGCCCGGGATCAGATTCCGAGCGCCTTGAGGGCGTCCCCGACGTCGCGGGGCGTGGTCACGTGCACCGCGGTCAGCCCGCTGGACCGCGCTCCCTCGATGTTCTCGGCAAGATCGTCGAAGAACACGATACGGTTCGCCGGCACGCCGATCGCGGCCACGACATGGTCGAAGGCCTCCACATCCGGTTTGCGCAGGCCGATGCTGGACGACAGGTACAGCTCGCGGAAATGGCCGAGCAGGCCGGCATATTCCTTCGAGAAATGGTCGACATGCGGCCGGTTGGTGTTGGAGAAGGCGTAGACCGGCATCTGCTTTGCCGCACGCGGCAGCAACTCGGCGATGTCGGGCATCTCGCCGGCGAAGATCGCGTTCCACCCCTCCAGGAATTGTGCGTCCGAAATGCCGATCCCGAGCGAGACGCGCAGCGAGTCAAAATAGGCCTCGTCGCTGATCTTGCCGACCTCGTGCAGCCGGTAGGCTTCGCTGTCCCGCACATAGCGCGCGACGATGGCTTCGGGCTTGCAGCCGGCATGTCCCGCCCAGCAGGCGATCGCCTTGGAGAAATCGATGTCGAGCACCACGCGCCCGAGATCGAACAAGAGCGCATCAGCGCTGCCGGGGGAGAGCGAGCTCATTGCATCCTTTCACTCAGTATCGATACGGGTCGTGGTCGAACAGCGGGAACGCGCTGAAGACGCTCGGCGCATTGGTCGCGGTCGCCTGGTGCAGGCAGGACTTGTTGACCTCGGCGAAGGAGGTCGCGCCCAGAAGGCCGAGGCAGCGTAGTACCTCGTCCTCCAGGAGCTCCAGCATCCGCGTCACCCCGGCTTCGCCGGCCGCCGCCAGCGCCCAGCATTGCAGCCGGCCGATGCCGACCATGTCCGCGCCCGCCGCGATCGCCTTGACGATGTCGGTGCCGCGGCAGAAGCCGCCATCGACCATGATCTTGGCGCGGCCCTTCACGGCGTCGACGATCTCGGGCAGCACATGCATGGCGCCGCGGCCGTGATCGAGCTGGCGGCCGCCATGGTTGGAGACGTAGATCCACTCGACGCCGTGATCGACCGCGATCTGGGCGTCCTCGGCGGTGGCGATGCCCTTCAGGATGAGCGGGATCTTGAACGTGTCCTTGACCATCTTCACGGTCCGCCACTCAAGGCCCTTCTGGTAGTCGCCGCCGGTGGCGCGCAGGCGGCTCTCGCGAACATAGCGCTTGGCAATGTCACGTTCGCGACGGCTGTAATGGGCGGTGTCGACGGTCAGGCAGAAGGCGGCGTAGGCGTTCTTCTCGCTCCTCGCGACGACATCGGCGACGAAGTCGTCGTCACCGCGCACATAAAGTTGATAGAGCCGCAGCGCATCAGGGGCGGCCTTGGCGGTCTTCTCCAGGCCGGGCTCGGACACCGAGCTCAGCATGTGCGCCGCACCGAAAGTGCCGCACGCGCGGGCGACGCTCGCCGCACCATCCGGATCGAAGATCTCCAGTGCACCGACAGGGGCCAGCACCACCGGTAGCCGCATCCTGCGCCCGAACAGTTCGACCGAGCCGTCGACCTCGCGGACGTCGCGCAGCACGCGCGGCCGGAAAGCGATCTCGTCCAGCGCCATGCGGTTGCGGCGCATCGTTGTCTCGGTCTCGGCGGCGCCGACGATATAGTCCCAGGCGTTCTGGTTCAGGTTGATGCGCGCCTTCCGGATGAATTCGTGCAGGTTCTGGAACGGCTCGTTGCTGGCGCCGAGTTCGACGTTCCTTTCCGGCCGGATGCGGGGCGCGTCATTCATTGTTGTCCTCCCGAGAATTTGAAGTCTTGTTGTCATCGCCTATCGCGTCCGGCCCTCCAAAACCATCCTAAAATCGCATAGCTGCGAGGCGTAGGCCGGCCGGCCGATTCCCGCCTTGCGCGAAACGGTTTCGGAACGTTGCCAAAAGTTTAGGCCAGAGCGAAGGGATTTCTACAGTGTACCGGCCAGCGCGGCGTCCCGGCCTTGAAGAAACCTGAATGGTATTGTGAACAGCGGGCTGGATCGCCATTTGCATGGCGCTTCCCAAGCCCAAAGCAAAGCTCCGAGCAAGAAGGCCAGCCTATCCATGCGGAAAAACCTGCTGTTCCCCCTGGGCGCGCTCACGGGAGCGTGTCTGACCCTTCTGGTAGCGAGCCCGCACGGCGGAGTATGGGCGGCACGGGCGGCGGCGCGCGCGGATGATGCCTATTCCCGGCTCAATTTGTTCGGCGAAGTGTTCGAGCGGGTGAAGGCGAGCTATGTCGAGAAACCCGACAATTCCAAGCTGATCGAGGGCGCGATCACCGGCATGGTGACCTCGCTCGATCCGCATTCACGCTACATGAACGACAAGGCCTGGACCGAGATGCAGGAGACCACCTCCGGCGAGTTCGGCGGGCTCGGCATCGAGGTCACGATGGAGGAGGGCCTGGTGAAGGTCGTCTCGCCGATCGACGACACGCCGGCGTCCAAGGCCGGCATCATGTCCGGCGACCTCATCAGCAAGATCGACGGCGATGCCGTGCAGGGCATGACGCTGGAGCAGGCCGTCAACAAGATGAAGGGGCCGGTCGATACCCAGACCAAGCTCACCATCGTGCGCAAGGGCGCTGACGCCCCGCTCGACGTCGCGATCAAGCGCGAGATCATCCATGTGCGTCCGGTTCGCTTCCACGTCGAGAACGGCGACATCGGCTATATCCGCGTCACCTCGTTCAACGAGCAGACCACCGACGGCCTGAAGAAGGCGATCGCCTCGATCTCCAGGGACGTCCCGCCGGAGAAGCTCGTCGGCTATGTGATGGACCTGCGCAACAATCCGGGCGGACTGCTCGACCAGGCCGTCTCGGTGTCGAGCGCGTTCCTGCAGCGCGGCGAGGTCGTCTCGACCCGCGGCCGCAATCCGGAAGAGACCCAGCGCTTCACCGCGCATGGTGGCGACCTCACCAAGGGCAAGCCGCTGGTCGTGCTGGTCAATGGCGGCTCGGCTTCGGCCTCGGAGATCGTGGCCGGCGCGCTGCATGACCACAAGCGCGCGACCATCATCGGCACGCGCTCGTTCGGCAAGGGCTCGGTGCAGACCATCATTCCGCTCGGCGCCGGCAACGGTGCACTGGCGCTGACCACCGCGCGCTACTACACGCCCTCGGGCCGCTCGATCCAGGCCCAGGGCATCGCGCCCGACATCGAGATCCTGCAGGACGTGCCGCCCGAGTTGAAGGGCCGGATGGACACCATGGCGGAATCCCAGATGCGCGGCCATCTGCAGAACGCCGACGGCAATGAACAGACGGGATCGCAATCCTACGTTCCGCCGGAAGAGAAGGACGACAAGGCCCTGCACGCGGCCTACGACTTCCTGCACGGCGTGACCGCGAATGCGGTCGCCGCCAAGCCTGCGCCGAAGGCTGCGGTGCCGAACTAAGCTTACGATTCCACATATCGCCCGGGAGCGGATGACCGCTCCCGGGCGAATTCGTTTTGGGACCCCGTCTCAGCTCGGGTTCATGGCCGCAAAGGTGGCCTCGTAGCGGCCGTCGCGCTCGGCCCAGCGGCGGGCGCGGTCGCGTTCGACCAGCACTTCGTCGTGCGGATGAACGCGCAGCTCCAGCAATTGCATGACTTCCGCGATGTAGGCATCGAGCGGCATGGCACGCGTATCGCTTGCCTGCTGCGCGCCGGTGAGCTCGGTCTGCACATAGGGCGGCGCGAGCTCCAGCACCTCGACCGGGATCTTGCGGAGCTGATGGCGCAACGACTGGAGCCAGGAATGCAGGAACGCCTTGCTGGCACAGTAGGCGGGGAAGTCGGCACGCGGCACGAAGGCGAGGTTCGAGCTGGTGGCGATGACCGTCGCGTTCGGCCGCCGTTTCAGGAGCGGCAGGAATGTCGCCGTCACACGCAGCGTGCCCAGAATGTTGGTCTGGACGATGGCTTCTGCGTCACCCGCGTCCCAGCCGTCCGCCGTCATGTCCTCCGGCCGCGAGATGCCGGCGTTGGCGATCAACACGTTGAGCTCGGGAAAGCGCGCACGCACTTCTGCTGACAAGCGCGGCAGGCTCGAGGGATCGTCAAGGTCGAGCGGCATGACGATCAGGCCGGGGCGTTCACCCGCAAGCTGGTCGAGCAGGGCCTGCCGTCGCCCGGTGGCGATGACGCGGTTGCCGCGGTCGTGGAAAGTTTCGGCCAGCGCGCGGCCGATGCCGCTGGTGGCGCCAGTGACGAGGATCGTGTTGCCAGTCATCTTCATGGTTGCTGCCTTTCAATGGAGGTGAAAGCCACGGCAACCCGGAAAATCCCGGCGGCGGGCAATCCGAGACAGCAAACGTCCAGACGCGGACGAGCCGCGCCGGAAGCGGCGTCTTGAACGGGTGAGTATCCGCAAGCAGGGAAAGTGATGGCATGACCGTGGCGTCTCGTGAATCGAGATCTCCCAGCTGGGACCCTCTCGACAGAGGACGCGTTGGATGACGGTAACGCCTACGGCAGCGGCGTCTTGCGCAGCTGCAAGCATGGACGTATCCGGGCCGGTCGCCATCGTCAAGCAGGAAGACCCCATGTCGCGTTGATGACGTCGTCCAGAGTCCAGCCGACGAATGGCTGCCGGAGAGAGGGAGAAGTTTCGACGTCCAGATTCAACCGGGATGCATCACGTTCATGGTCGAGAAAAATTCGATATTCAACCTAAAGTATATGAGGTATGATGCAATCTGAGGTTGGAGAAATGGCTTGATCTCCGGGGAGGCAAAAGCCATGAGCGCCACGCTGCGAGTACGTCGCTCGATCCAGGATCTGCAGGACGAGTTCGACAAGGGTAACAAGAAGCCTCTCGAGGACGTGATCCGCGCCTGGAAGGGCATCAAGGAATTGCCCCCCGACGATCCAAAATCCTTCTTCATGCTCGGCGGCTATCACGGAGAGCCGTTCCGTGGCGCAGGCTGGGGCAACTCGCAGTACTGGGGCGGCTACTGCAACCACGGCAATATTCTGTTCCCGACCTGGCACCGGGTCTATCTGCTGAAACTGGAAGACGCGCTACGGAGCATTCCTGGCTGCGCGGACGTTGCATTGCCATTCTGGGACGAGACCAGTGATGCCTCCGTGAACGCGGGCATTCCCAGCGTCCTCACGCAAAAGGACTTCGTGCTGGACGGCCAAACGATTCCCAACCCGTTGCGGTCGTTCGTGTTTCCGAGAGGCATCGTCGATCACCTCAGTCCGATCCCTGACGCCGATTACAGCAAGCCGCGGGGATACGAGACGGTGCGGTATCCCCTTTCGGGGCTGGTCGGGACGGAGGCGGACAGGGCGGCGACGGAGGCGCATAACGCAAAGTTTCCCAACGACGACGTCAACGTCGGACTTCTCAACGACAACATACGCAATTGGCTATCCGCGACCGTCATCGTCGATGGAAAGCCGATCGGAGGCGGGCACGTGAAGGACAAGTACATGGCTTGCCTGAACGCGCCGAACTACACCGTGTTCTCCAATACGACGTCAGCCGCGCAATGGTTCGATGACAAGGGGCAACGCGTCGTTCCGATCGAAAGCCCGCACAACAGCATTCATCTTGCCGTCGGAGGCTTCGATCTTCCGAACATTTTCGACGCGTCTCCGATCGACGGGGCGAACGGTGACATGGGCGAGAACGACACCGCCGGTCTCGATCCGATCTTTTTCTTCCATCACTGCTTTGTCGATCGCGTATTCTGGCTGTGGCAGAAAAAGAACGGGTTCACCGACGAGTTCGAGATCATACCGCAATACCCCGGCACCAATTCCGTCGACAGCCAGGGGCCGACGCCGGGCACGGCTGCCAATTCGTGGCTGACGCTCGAGTCTCCGCTTGACCCGTTCAAGCTGACCGATGGGGGCAAGGAGCGTCCTTATACGTCGCAGGATTGCATCAACATCGAGAAGCAGCTGGGATACACCTATGGGCCCGGCTCGCTTGACCAGCCTGCCTCGCTCGCGGCCGCGTCCGGCGCCGCTGTCGCAGCCAGGACGATCAGCGTACGCGGCCTCAACCGTGCGCGCATCCGCGGGTCGTTCCTCATCAGTGCATTCGCAAACGTGGATGGAGAGAAGCGTCACATCGGGACTGAAGCAGTGCTGAGCCGCTGGCACGTCGATGGTTGCGCGAATTGCCAGACCCATATCGAGGGCAGGGCGGCCATCAGCACGCAATCGCTGGGCGAGGCGGCGGCCCGGATGACTGCCGATGACATCGAGGTTCAGGTGCGCACCCGCGATGGCTTGCTTGGCAGCGGCCCTCAGGTGCGCGCGATGGCATCGCTGACCGCAGCTCAAGGGAAGAAGCTCTTCAAGGTCGAACTGCGATAGCTCGTGCCCCATGACGTCGCCGGCATCGGGGCACTCGCCGCGATGCCGCAATCAGGAGGGATTGAACGATGCCGGATGTTTTTCCAGCAGTTGGTCACAAATACCTGGTCGACTTCAGTTCAGCGAATGGTGCTCGTTTTCGTGTGCAACTCGACTTCGCGTCGGAGACATCGCTCACCTACACCGGCGTCGACGCGAGCGGAAATCCGATCCCGAACAGTTCCGAGACAGTCCACATCGCAGTCGAGGCGATCCGCGACCAGCTCTTCCTCGTAACCTGGCAGGAGCGCGACGGCACCACCGTGGTGCATCTCGAAGACTACCGGATGAACACCATCATCACGAACATCACGCAACCCGGCAGCGGCGCCAAGGACCGCCCTGGGTTCTCGAAATTCCATGGAACGATGAGGCAGATCTCCTGATGGCGTTGTCGCGTCAGGAGCCATCGCGGCGGGGCGTTGTCATCGCGACACGTCCATGTCCGCAAGGAAGCAACGTGACTGGGGTTTCGCCATGAAGCTTGGAATTCCGATCTATGAAGGCGTCAACCTGCTGGACGTCGCAGGCCCTCTCGAGATGTTCTATTGGGCGGGCCAGGACAACGATTTGCAGTCGACGCTGATTTCTCAGGATGGCGGCGCCGTGACGTCCATAAATGGCGTCCGCTTCGAAGCTCACGCGAGCTTCGCCCAGACACCCGCGCTGGACATCCTCTGGGTCCCCGGCGGCGACCCCGCTGCTCTCCAGGGCATCATGAAGGACCCACAGTCTCCTTATCTGCAATATCTTCGCCAGATAGCCGCCAACGCGACATGGGTGTGCTCGGTTTGCGAGGGGGCACTGTTGCTCGCGCGTGCGGGATTGCTGGACGGTCACGAGGCGACCACGCACTGGTACTTCACCGCATGTCTTCAGAGCTTCCCTCGCATCAAAGTGGATACCACGCGCCAGCGCTTTGTGGTGTCCCGCAACGCCTCCGGCAATCGGTTGACGGGAGGTGGCATCTCCGCGGGCCTTGATGAGGCATTGAAGCTCATTTCCCTGCTGTTCGACGACAAGAGCGCCGAGGAAGTACAGGTTACGACTCAATATTTTCCGAAGCCGCCGGTGATGGGCGTCATTCCGGAGTCGCCGGGATGTCCGATCAAATGGGACTGAATGCCCGGCCGGGTCGCCTGGCACAACAGCGGGCGGCCGCAATCTGCGGCCAAAGCGGAGCGCGGCGGCCATGAATGTCCGGGAGATGATCGCGGAGTTGAGGCCGCCGGCTATGCCGGGGGACGATCGGTTCGGGAATCTGCACGTAACAAGCTAGCCTGCCTCGCGGCGGCGGCTTTCGCCGCCGTCGCACCGGGCGAGGCGGCTGCGGTGCAGCGCGAACAGCTCCAGCACCTTGTCGGCGGGTTTTGCGGCGCTGAACAGATAGCCCTGCATCTCCGAGCAACCGAGCGTGCGGAGCAGGCGCTGCTGCTCCTCGGTCTCGACGCCCTCGGCCGTGGTGGTCATGCGGCGCGCGGCCGCCAGATTGACGACGGCCTGCACGATGCTGGCGGAGCCGTCGGGACCGGCGATGTCGTTGACGAAGCAGCGGTCGATCTTGATCTTGTCGAACGGGAAGCGGTGCAGATAGCTCAGCGAGGAGTAGCCGGTGCCGAAATCGTCGAGCGCGATCCGCACGCCGATGGCGCGGAGCTGGTGCAGGATCGCAAGCGCGGTGTCGTCGTCGCGGATCAGCACCGCTTCGGTGATCTCGAGCTCGAGCCGGCTCGCCGGCAAATTGGAAGCGGCGAGCGCCGCCATGATCTTCAGCGCCAGCGTGCCGCTCTTGAACTGCACCGGCGAGACGTTGACGGCGAGGCGGATGTCGTCGGGCCAGTTCGCGGCATCCCGGCAGGCGGTCGCGAGCACCCATTCACCGATCTCGTTGATCAGGCCGGTGTCCTCGGCGATCGGGATGAATTCGGCGGGCGAGACCATGCCGCGCTCGGGATGGCGCCAGCGCACCAGCGCCTCGCAGCCGGTGATGCGGTCGTCCTTCAGGCCGAGGCAGGGCTGGTAGTAGACCTCGAGGCCGCCATGAGCGATGGCGTGGCGCAGATCGATCTCGAGCTGCCGCCGCTCGCGGACCTTGGCGTCCATCTCCGGCTCGAAGAAGCGATAGGTCCGGCGTCCCGCGGCCTTGGCGGCGTACATCGCCATATCCGCGTTCTTCAGGATCTGGTCCAGCACCGTGCCGTGTCCCGGCGCCAGCGCGATGCCGATGCTGGCGTCGGTGGTGAGGTGATGGCCCATGCAGTCGAACGGGGTGCGGATGGCCTCGAAGACCCGCGCGACGAGATCGCTGACCGCGTCCTGCGACGTCACCGCGCTCTGCACGATGGCGAATTCGTCGCCGCCGAGCCGCGCCACGAAGTCGGCCGGGCCTGCGCAGCGGCGCAGACTCTGTGCGATCGATTTCAACAGCTCGTCGCCGACGAGATGGCCGAGTGCGTCGTTGACGCCCTTGAACTCGTCGATGTCGATATAGTGCACCGCGACCTCCTCGCCGCCGGCGATGGCGGCGAGCTCTTTGCGCAGATGCTCGTGGAACATGGTGCGGTTGGGCAGGTCGGTCAGCGCATCATAGTGGGCGAGGTGGGTGATGCGCTCCTCGGTCCGACGGCGTTCGGTGATGTCTTCGTGGGTTGCCACCCAGCCGCCGTCCGCGAGCGGCTCGTTGAGGATGTGGATCGAGCGCCCGTCGGACGTATCGACCACCATGGAGTTGCGCACATGGATGTCGCGCAGCACACGGACGACGTAGCCGTCGATGTCTCCGGCGAACGAGCCGGTCGCCTTGCGGTGGGCGATGATGTCGTGGAAGCTGGAGCCGGGCTTCACCACCTCGGCTGAGAGGCCGTACATCTCGATGTAGCGCTGGTTGCAGATCACGAGCCGCCGCTCGGCGTCGAACAGCAACAGGCCCTGCGTCATGTTGTTGACGGCGCGGTCGAGGCGCTGCTTCTCCAGCGTCAGCCGCTCGCGGGAGGCGCGATGCTGCTCCAGAAGCTTGCGCACGATTGCGATCAGTACGCCCGCAATGGCGAGCGCGGAGGCGCCTGCAACCGAGATCAGGATGCCGATCTGCTCGCGCCAGTCCGTCAGCGCCGCCGCGCGCGTCGTTGTGGCCATCATCAGGATCGGGAAGTGGGGCAGGGCGCGCGAGGAGATCAGCCGGTCGTCTCCGTCGACGGGGCTCATGAAGCGGCCGGCGAAGTGATCGAGCCCGAACACCCTCTGATGCTCGAACGGGCCGGTCTTGAAATTCCTGCCCATCAACTCGCTGGAATGGGGATAGCGGGCGAGCAGCGTGCCGTCGCGATGCAACATCGAGATCGTCGCGCCTTCACCCAGCACCACGGTTTCAAAGAATTTCTCGAAATTGGCAGGTTCGATACCGCGCCCGACCACGCCCATGAACTCGCCGTTCGGTCCCACGATCTTGCGCACGATCAGGATGGTCCAGGCGCCGGAGATGCGGCTGTGCAACGGCTCGATCAGCACGTCCGGCGAGTAAGGATCGTATTTGAAAGTGCGAAAATAGGCGCGATCGGCGACGTTCACCCTGGGGGCCGGCCACGTCGTCGACGAGTTGATCACATTGCCTTCGGCATCGATGATGTTGACGCCGCCCATGTAGGGCAGCGCCTCGATCTTCGCGCGCAGCATCCGGTGGACGTCCTGGCCGGAAAGGCGCTTGCGATAGTCCTCTGCGCTTGCGATGCCGGTTGCGCGGACGTGGTCGACGAAATCCTTCTGGATGACCGCGAAGTCCTGCAATTGCTGATCGAAATGATGGGCGAGCAGCAGCACGGTGTTTTCCAGCTCGCGGCCGGAGTTGCGCAGCGCGCGCTCGCGGAAGTTCTGCGCCATCAGGACCGAGCCGATGGCGATTGCCGCGATCAGCAGCGTGCCGCCCACCACCAGCCAGCGGATCGGTCCGCTGCGTACGAAGGCCTGGTCAAAGAGGCGACTGCCGAATCCCGTCATCACACTCGATCGTTGCCGTGCACACGTCAGGGTCAATTCCTGGCCCCGGAAACATCCGTTGGTTTACGGAAACGGTGTGGAGGCAAAGTTAGGAAGGGCGGTTAATGCAGGATGAATCGGCGCGTGCAATTGCAAGCGATGTACGGAGCGCAAGACGTGCAGGAATTGCCGCGGGCCCTCGCGCCGCCGGTCAATTCCTGCCGGCCGCCGCGATGATCAATCAAGGCTTAACCATCTAAGCTGTTGGCAATCCTCACGGCCGCGTTGGCACACGAATTGCGAGCGTCTCCCGCAACGACGCAGAAAAGGACGCTGGTCATGTACAACGCTTTGAAGAATTTCCTCGCCGACGAGTCCGGCGCAACCGCCATCGAATACGGCCTGATCGCCGCAGGCATTGCGCTCGCCATCATCACCGTCATCAACGGCATGGGCAGCCGGCTCAACGCAAAATTCGGATCGATCAGCACGTCGCTGAAGTGACCGAGCGTGTTTCGGTTCGCGCCAGTGTCGTCACCACGATCAGCGCCGCGACGATGTTCGTAGCTGCGCTGATCAGGATCGGCAGCGTGTAGCTGTGATTGACGTCGTAGACAAAGCCGGCGGCGCTCGGTCCGATCAGCGTGCCGAAGGCCACGCTGGTGTAGAGTATGCCGATGATGCCGCTGACGTTGCGGCCGCCGAAAAAGTCCATCACCACGGCCGGCAGCACCGCGACCCAGCCGCCATAGAACACGCCATAGACGAAGGCGAACACCGCGAGTTGCCAGGCATGGGCCGACACCGCCCAGATCGCGAGCGCCGCCGCCATACCGGCAAACATCAGCAGCAGCGCCGAGGTTCGGCCCATGCGGTCGGCCAGTCCGCCGAGCAGGAACCGGCCGGCGGTGCTGCCGATGCCGATCACGCCGAGCAGCAGCACTGCGGCTGCGGGCGCCACGCCGTGGTCGCCAGCATAAGGGACGAGATGCACGAACGGTACGAACACGCCGAAGGAGCAGATCAGGCAGGCAACATAGAGCGCGATGAAATTGCGCGACCGCACCGCTTCAGCGACGGACGCACCGTCTGCGCGACTTGAGCCCGTCGCCAGCGGCGGATCGCCGTCGGGGCCGAGGCCGCGACGGTTTGGATCATTCTCGATGAGCAGCGCGAGGCCGCCGCCGATCGCCGCCGCCAGCAGGCCAAGCGCGATATAGGCGCCGCGCCAGCCCAACATCTCGATCAGGAGTGTCGCGAGCGGCGGCATCGCCAGCGTGCCGACGCCGATCCCACTGACCGCAAGGCCGGAGGCAAAGCCGCGCCGGCGCACGAACCAGCGCTGCACCGCGCCGATCGCCGGCACGTAGGCGCAGCCGACGCCCACGCCGACCCCAAGCCCATAGGCGAGATAGACCTCGACCAGATTGCGCGCAAAGCCGGCGGCGACGAGACCAAAGCCGATAAGCAGCATGCCGGTCACCGCCAGCACGCGCGAGCCGAAACGATCGGCGAGCGGGCCGCTGACGATACCGAGGCCAAAATAGAGGAAGCCGGCGAGTGAAAACACCAGCGAGACCGAGCCGCGCGAGGCACCGAACTCGAGCTGCAGCGGCTTGAGGAACGCGCTGAACGTGTAGGCGCAGCCGAATCCGACCAAGGTGACCGCGAACGCGCCGGCGACGACGAACCAGCCGTGGAAAATGCCCCGATGAGCCGGTGTGGATTGAACGCTCATTGTTGCCTCCGCGAGGTGAGGGAAGGATGACGACGATGCCAGGACGTCGCGCGCTGGAACGCGGCACCGGCGCGTACGAGCATGGCTTCGTCGAGATGGGTGGCGACGAGCTGGAACCCGATCGGCAGTCCATCCTCCGATGCACCACCCGGCAGCGTAATCGTAGGATGACCGGTCATGTCGAACGGACAGGTGTAGCGCTGCAGCTTCGCGATCAGGTCCGGCTGCTCGCCGAGCGTCCGGATCATGGCGAGCGTCAAAGGCGGGAATGGGTGCACCGGGATCAGCAGCAGGTCTATGGTCTCGAACAGGGCGGCCACGCGGCCGCGCAGCGCTAGCCGCCTTAGCAGGATCTTCTGATAATCGAGCGCCGTGAGCGTGCGACCGGCCTCGATCACCGACGCGAGGATCGGCCCATACTCGTCCTTGCGCGCCGGATAGGTGACCTCGTGCGCGTTCGCAGCTTCTATCGCACAATTCGGCGCCCAGTCCGCGACTGCCTGGGTCACGTCAGGAAATCGGACATCGACGAAGGCAGCGCCAAGTGCGCGAAAAGCCTCGATAGCGTCTGCCAACACACGCTGTGTCGCAACGTCCACGTCGTCGCTGTTCCAGCCCGCGTCGACGCCGATCCGCAAGCCCCGCATGTCCTCTGCGGCCGCGGCAAGATAGTCGGGCACCGGCTCGAACAGCGACGTCGGATCGTTCGGGTCCTGTCCGGCGATCGCGCCGAGCAGCGCGCCGGCATCGGCTGCGCTGCGACAGATCGATCCGACATGGTCGAGCGTCGTGGCCAGCTCGAACGTGCCGTGACGGCTGACGCGGCCCCAGCTTGGCTTCAGCCCGGTCAGACCGTTGGCGGCGGACGGCCAGCGGATCGAGCCGCCGGTGTCCGAGCCGAGCGAGCCGAAGCAAAGTCCGGCCGCTGTCGCGACTGCCGAGCCGCTGGATGAAATGCCCGGCCAGTAATCCGCATTCCACGGATTCTTCGGCGGCCTCACCAGGGGATGGTGATCGGAATAGGCGCCCTCGGTGAGCTGCACCTTGCCGAGCGTCACGGCTCCTGCGTCCTTGAGACGACGCACGACAGTCGCGTCTTCACCGGGACGGAAATCGCGATGAATTGTGCTGCCGGCCGCCGTCGGAATGCCTTTGGTCCAGAACAGATCCTTCAGCGCAATCGGCACACCATGCAGCGGCCCCCGATACAGGCCATGTGCGATTTCGGCGTCCGCGGCTTTCGCCTCGGCGATGGCCGTTTCCGCCATTACGTGAACGTAACTGCCAAGTTCGCGGTCCATGGCATCGATGCGGTCGAGCTGTGCGCGCGTCACCTCCAGCGCAGACAATTCGCGCGCCTTGAGGCGTACGGCGAGTTCGGTGAGTTCGAGGTAGTGCAGGGCATCGGCCACGGCTCGCGTTCTCCACTCCAGCGCTCTATTCCAATCGACACCAGTATAACTAACATACAGGTGTCGGTTGCTGTCAACGGGTAAATCTGTTTTACTGGTGTTTCAACGTTCCGGTGTTCCGATGTCGAAAGAGTCGCGCAAGTTCAAGGTTCCCGACGCGTTGGCGAACGTCTACGATTTCGCCAACACGCTCGATGTCCGCCATTTCATGCATTTCGGCTTGGAGCACCCGCAGAGCGACGAGCTCGCCGGGCCGAAGCAACTTGCGGACTGGATGCAGGAACGCGGCCTTGGTGCTGAAGGCGGGCGGGTCACGCCCGCGATGTTCGAGGCCGCGCTGGGGCTGCGGGAAGCGCTACGCGCCTATCTGCAATGCGAGCCGGTCGAGCGGCGCCGGAATCGGGATATTCTCGGTGCGCTTGATGGCGCACTCGCTTCGTTTCCATTGCGGGTCGAGGCGCGTCCGGGGCGTGGCGCGATATTATCGGCAGCGCGCGAAGATGCGCTCGCCGGTCTGTCGGCGGTCGCGATCGAGCTTCACGACGCAACGCTTCTCGGAACACTCGACCGGCTGAAGATGTGCGCTTCGGAGGAATGTCGCCGGGTGTTCTTCGACCGGTCGAAGCCGGCGACGCGGCGTTGGTGTATGTCCACGCTGTGCGGCAACCGGGTGAAGACGCGTGCTTATCGCGAGCGGCAGCGCGAAGCGAAGTAGGTCAGGCGCGATAGTGGCCCGACTTGCCGCCGAGCTTCTCGACGAGATGGATGCCCTCGATGCGCACGCCGCGTTCCACCGCCTTGATCATGTCGTAGATGGTGAGGCAGGCGACCGAGACGGCCGTGAGCGCCTCCATCTCGACGCCGGTCGGGCCCGTCACCTTCACGCTGGCGCGGACGAGGCAGCCCGGCAGTTTCGCGTCGGGCTCGATGTCGACGGTGACCTTCGACAGGACGAGGGGATGACAGAGCGGGATCAGCTCCGAGGTGCGCTTGGCGGCCATGATGCCGGCGATGCGCGCGGTGCCGAGCACGTCGCCTTTCTTGGCGTTGCCCGAGACGATGAGATCAAGCGTCGCCTTGGTCATGACGACGCGGCCTTCGGCGACCGCGAGTCGTTCGGTCGCGGGCTTCTCCGACACGTCGACCATCCGCGCCTCGCCGGAGGCGCCGATATGGGTGAGGGCAGGGCCGGCCGTTCTTGAAGGCCTGGTCTTCGAGGGCTTGCGCGCCATGTCAGCGCGTACCCGTCGCGAGCGGCGCGTTCTCTCGCGCGAGCAGCGTACGGGTGGCCGCGGTCACGTCGGCTTGGCGCATCAGGCTCTCGCCGACCAGGAAGGTCGACATGCCGACGCGTTCGAGCCGGGCGAGATCGGCCGGCGTGAAGATGCCGCTCTCGCCGACCATCAGCCGCTCCGCAGGGATCAGCGGTGCCAGCGTCTCGCTGGTCGCGAGCGTGGTCTCGAAGGTGCGCAGATTGCGGTTGTTGACGCCGATCATCGGCGAACGCAGCTTCAGCGCGCGGTCGAGCTCGGCGCGGTCGTGGATCTCGATCAGCGCGTCCATGCCGTAGGCGAGGGCGGCGTCTTCGAGATCCTTGGCAGTGGCATCGTCGAGTGCGGCCATGATGATCAGGATGCAGTCGGCGCCATGCGCGCGGGCTTCAGTCACCTGATAGGTGTCGAACATGAAATCCTTGCGCAGCACGGGTAGCGACGTTGCCTCGCGTGCCGCCACCATGAAGTCGAGATGGCCCTGGAACGATGGCGTGTCGGTCAGCACCGACAGACAGGCCGCGCCGCCGGCCTCATAGGCCCTGGCGAGAAGCGGCGGATCGAAATCGGCGCGGATCAGCCCCTTCGACGGCGAGGCTTTCTTGACCTCGGCAATCAGCGCGTAGTCGCCATTGGCGTGCTTGGCCTTGATCGCGCGCACGAAGCCGCGCGGTGCACCTTGCGCCTTGGCCTTGGCCTCGACGTCCGACAGCGGCAGCGCGCGCCTGGCGGCTGCGATTTCCTCGCGCTTGTAAGCTTCGATCTTGGTCAGGATGTCCGACATGGGGAAGCTCAGCCGTTCGAGACCGCGATCAGGTGTTTCAGCCGCGCGCCCGCGGCGCCGCTGTCGAGCGACTTCGCACCGATCGCAACGCCCTCCTTGAGGTCCTTGGCGCGGCCGGCCACGACCAGCGCAGCGGCGGCGTTGATCAGTGCGACGTCGCGATAGGGGCTCGGCTTGCCATCGAGCACGCTCTGCAAGGCGATCGCATTGGCGTCGGCGTCGCCGCCTTTGAGCGCGCCGGGCTCGCAGCGCGACAGGCCGGCGTCTTCCGGCGTCACCTCGAAATTCCGGATCTCGCCCTTGTGGAGCGCGGAAACGAAGGTCGGGCCGGTGAGAGTGATCTCATCGAGGCCGTCGGAGCCGTGCACGACCCAGGCGGATTCGGAGCCGAGGTTCTTCAGCACTTGCGCCAGCGGCTGCACCCATTGCCGCGAGAATACGCCGACCATCTGCCGCTTCACGCCGGCCGGATTCGACAGGGGACCGAGCAGATTGAAGATCGTGCGCGTCGCAAGCTCGACCCGGGTCGGGCCGACGTTCTTCATGGCGGGATGATGGGCGGGGGCAAACATGAAGCCGATGCCGCATTCGCGCACGCAGAGCCCGACCTGCTCAGGCCTGAGGTCGATCTTCACGCCGAGCGAGGCCAGCACGTCGGCCGCGCCCGAGCGCGACGACAGCGCGCGGTTGCCGTGCTTGGCTACCGGCACCCCGGCGCCCGAGACGATGAAGGAGGCGCAGGTCGAGACGTTGACCGAGCCGGAGCCGTCGCCGCCGGTGCCGACGATGTCGACGGCCTCAGGTGGTGCCGTCACGGTCAGCATCTTGGAGCGCATCGCCGAGACCGCGCCGGTGATCTCGTCGACGGTCTCGCCGCGTACCCTCAGTGCCATCAGGAGGCCGCCCATCTGCGAGGGCGTGGCCTCGCCGGACATCATGGCGTCGAAGGCGGAAGCTGCTTCGTCACGCGACAGGCTGGCGCCGGTCGCCACTTTTCCAATGATCGATTTCAGGTCGTCCATCGCGTGCTTTCAACTCACTGGTTCGCGCCGGTCACCTGCGCGAAGGCGGCCTGATTAATCGTGGTCCCGATGTCGGTTTCAAGCTTGTTGACGTAGGAGGCGACCTGCTCGTCGGTCAGCGCGCGGTCGAGGCTGTCCTTCAGCTTCTTCACCGCGTCGGAGGCGGCGTCGACGGTGGGTTCGACGATGTCGGTGACGCGGAAGATGATCACCTCGCTGCCGCCGTTCACGGCGGTCTGTCCGACGCCGTCCTTGGCGGTGCGGAAGGCGGCCGTAACGACGTTGGCGGGCACGCCGGCGGGCGAGTCGTCGCGCTTGAAGCCGGTGGCGGTCTCGACCTTGGCGTTGATGGCGGCGGCCACATCAGCGAGCTTGCCGCCCGCTTCGAGCTTCTGCACCATCTCGGTCGCCTTGGTCTTCAGCTTGGCGGCGATCTGGTCCTGGCGCCAGCGCGCCTCGACCTGGTCACGGACCTCGTCGAGGCTGCGGTCGCGCGAGGGCGTGATGGCAAGCACGTCGTACCAGACATAGCCGCCCTTGAACGAGATCGAGTCGTTGTCGACGCCGACATCGGTGTTGAAGGCCTGCGACACCACGTCGAGGCCCTGGGGGATGCTGGCGACGGGCTGGCCGTTCGGGCCGCGGCCGGAGCGGTCGACGGCGTCGATGGTCACAGCAGTGAGGCCGAGCTTCTGCGCTGCGTCGATCACGCTGGAGCCGCCGCCGCGCTCGTCTTCCATCTTGTCGCGGAGATCATTGACCTTGACGCGCGCGCGTTCGGTCGCGATCTCGCGCTTGATGTCGTTGGCAAGGCTGGCGTAGTTCGCCTCATTGCCCGGCTCGATCTTGCCGACCTTGACGATCGAGGTGCCGAGAGCGCCCTGGATCGGCTGGCTGATCTCGCCTGCGGGAAGCGCGAAGGCGGCATTCCCGACCGCGGAGTCGAGCGAGGATTTGGTCACAAGCCCGAGGTCGACGTCGGAGGCGCTGAGGCCGCGCTCCTTGGCGAGGTCCTCGAACGACGTCCCGGCAACGAGGCGCTCGCGCGCGGCCTGCGCCTCGGCGGCGTTGGGAAACACGAGCTGCTGGATCTGGCGCTTCTCCGGGGTGCCGAGCCGGTCCTTACGCTGATCGAACACCTTCCTGGCGTCCTCGTCGGAGACCTCGCTCCATTTGCCGATCTCTTCCGGCGAGACCACGACGAAGGAAATCTTGCGATATTCGGGCGCGCGGAACTGGACCTTGTGATCCTCGAAATAGGCGGCGAGTGCTTCGGGCGAGGGGGCGTCGATGGTGCCGGCCTGCGCGGCGTCGAGCCTGACGAATTCGATCGCGCGCTGCTCGTTCTGGAAGCGCGTCAGCACGTCGATCATGGCCTTCGGCGGTTCGAGGCCGGCGCCGATCGTGCCGGTGATCTGCCGGCGCAGCGACACCTTGCGCTGCTCGGAGACGTAGCGCTGCTCGGTATAGCCGAAATTGCGGATCACGGCCTGGAAGCGGTTCGGATCGAAGCTGCCGCCGACGCCCTTGAAGTTGGGGTCGTTCATGATGACCTGGCGGATCTGCTCGTCGGACTGGCCGAGCCCGAGCCGGCGGGCTTCCTCGTCGAGGGCTGCTTCCGCGATCGTCTGCTGGAGCACCTGGCGGTCGAGGCCGAAGGCACGCGCCTGGTCGGGCGTCAGCGGCCGGCCGAACTGGCGGCTGATCTGCTGGAGGCGGTCGGTGTAGATCTGGCGGAACTCGTTCAGCGAGATTTCGGTGCTACCGACCTTGGCCACCGTGGACTGCCCGAAGCCCTTGAAGATGTCGGCGATGCCCCAAATGCCGAAACTGATGATCAGCACGCCCATCACGATCGCCATAATGGTCTTGCCGACCCAGTTTGATGAGGCCTTGCGCATTCCTCGAAGCATTTGGTCCAACTTGTTTGGTCAGGAGGGGAACGGGAGCGCGTCTTAATGCAGATTCCGCAAAAGCGCGTCACCAAATTGATCAATCATCATAAAGTGGCGGCTTTCCCCCCGCAACCTCGGGTCCCGCGGTCTCGCGAAGCTGCGGTTAAAAGCCCCTGGTCTCTGGAACTGCCGCAACAGCTCTGCTAGCGCATGCACAAACCTCATTCTGCTGGAAATTGACATGACCGATGCCATCCGACCGCTGATCGCCGGCAACTGGAAAATGAACGGCCTGAAGGGCTCGGCTGCCGAATTCGACGCCATGCTCAAGGGCGCGGCAGAGGTGGCCGCCAAGGCGGACCTGCTGGTCTGCCCGCCGGCGACCCTGATCGCGGCTTACGCCGACAAGGCACGCGGCAGCAAGGTCGCGGTGGGGGCGCAGGATTGCCACCCCAAGGCCTCCGGCGCCCACACCGGCGATATCGCTGCCGAAATGCTGGTGGACGCCGGTGCGACCGCCATCATCGTCGGCCATTCCGAGCGCCGCGCCGACCACGGCGAGGGCGATGCCCTGATCCGGCAGAAGGCCGAGGCCGCCTGGCGGGCCGGGGTCACTGCGATCGTCTGCATCGGTGAGACCCAGGGCCAGCGCGATGCCGGCCAGACCCTGGACGTCCTGCGCGGTCAGCTCGATGGCTCGCTGCCCGACGGCTCGACCGCGGCCAATCTGGTCGTGGCCTACGAGCCGGTCTGGGCGATCGGCACCGGCCTGACCCCCACAGCCCAGGATGTCGAGCAGATTCATGGGTTTATCAGGGAACTCCTGACCTCCCGGTTCAAGGCCGATGGCGGGAAGATGCGCATCCTCTACGGCGGCTCGGTCAAGCCGTCGAACGCGGCCGAACTGATGTCCGTGAAAAACGTCAACGGTGCGCTGGTCGGCGGCGCCAGCCTGAAGGCGGCCGATTTCCTTGCGATTGCCAAGGGCTGCCCCTAGCTAACCGCAAAGCCTTGATCCGACCCGATCGGGGGTGGCAATGCCCCTTCCGATCGTGTAACACCGCGCAACTTCAGGAAAACCCGCGAAGCGCGATCGGCCGCCGTCTCGGCGCTGTCGGCTTGTGACGGAAGGACACTATGCAAACCGTTGTCATCGTCATTCACCTCATGATCGTTGCCGTCATGATCGGCGCCGTCCTGCTCCAGAAGTCGGAAGGCGGCGGCCTCGGCATGGGGGGCGGCGCGGGCTTCATGTCGAGCCGCGGCACCGCGAATCTGTTGACCCGGACCACCGCGATCCTGGCCGCCGGCTTCTTCCTGACCAGCCTGTTCCTGTCCTGGCACGCCGGCTACAGCCGCGCGCCCTCGTCGATCATTGGCCAGCCGGGGTCGCAGAGCCAGCCGGCCGGCGGATCGCCAATCGCGCCGCCGACCTCGGGCGGCATCCTGGATTCGCTGAAGAAGGCCGACGAGCAGCAGCAGAACCAGGCGCCGGCCGGCCCGCAGGTGCCGCGCTCGCAATAAAGCAGGGGGGCCATGCAGGGCGGCTTCTACCGTCCTGCATCAAGAACCCCCATCAAGGTTCTGTCACCACACTTAGTTTTGGTTCACCCACAGGCCCGCAAAATCTTTGGGGCGGAATACGAATCGCTTTGGCGAATCGAATTCGAGGGATTAGAGGTTAGGTCCCATGGCGCGGTACATATTCATCACCGGCGGCGTGGTTTCTTCGCTCGGCAAGGGTCTGGCTTCAGCGGCACTCGGTGCCCTGCTGCAGTCCCGGGGCTACAAGGTCCGCCTCCGCAAGCTCGACCCCTATCTCAACCTCGATCCCGGAACGATGTCGCCGTATCAGCACGGCGAAGTATTCGTGACCGATGACGGCGCGGAGACCGATCTCGATCTCGGTCACTACGAGCGCTTCACGGGCCGGCCTGCGACCAAGGCCGACAACATCACGACGGGCCGCATCTACCAGGACATCATCTCCAAGGAGCGCCGCGGCGATTATCTCGGCGCGACCATCCAGGTGGTTCCGCACGTCACCAACGCCATCAAGGAATTCGTCCTCGACGGCAACGACGAATACGACTTCGTGCTGGTCGAGATCGGCGGCACTGTCGGCGACATCGAGGGCCTGCCGTTCTTCGAGGCGATCCGCCAGCTCAAGAACGAGCTGCCGCGCGATCATGCCGTCTACATCCACCTCACGCTGCTGCCCTACATCCCGAGCGCCGGCGAACTGAAGACCAAACCGACGCAGCACTCGGTGAAGGAGCTGCGCTCGATCGGTATCCAGCCGGACATCCTGCTCTGCCGCACCGACCGCGAGATCCCGAAGGAAGAGCGGCGCAAGCTCGGCCTGTTCTGCAACGTGCGCGAAAGCGCCGTGATCGAAGCGCGCGACGTCGACAACATCTACGCAGTGCCCGAGGCCTATCACAACGCGGGCCTGGACGACGAAGTGCTTGCCGCCTTCGGTATCGGCTCGCGGATTCCGCCGGAGCTGCGCAGCTGGCAGCAGATCAACGAGCGCGTCCGCAATCCCGAGGGCAACGTCACCATCGCCATCGTCGGCAAATACACCGGCATGAAGGATGCGTATAAGTCGCTGATCGAGGCGCTCTCGCATGGCGGCATCGCCAACAAGGTGAAGGTCAATCTCGACTGGATCGAGAGCGAGATCTTCGAGAAGGAAGATCCCGCGCCGTTCCTCGAACACGTCAACGGCATTCTGGTGCCGGGCGGCTTCGGCCAGCGCGGCGCCGAAGGCAAGATCCGCGCAGCGCAGTTCGCGCGTGAGCGGAACGTGCCGTATTTCGGCATCTGCTTCGGCATGCAGATGGCGGTGATCGAAGCCGCGCGAAACCTCGTCGGCATCGAGGACGCCAACTCCACCGAGTTCGGCCCGACCAAGGAGCCGCTGGTCGGCCTGATGACCGAATGGCTGCGCGGCAACGAGCTCGAGAAGCGCTCCAAGGCCGGCGATCTCGGCGGCACGATGCGTCTGGGCGCCTATCCCGCCGCGCTCAACCGCGGCAGCCGCGTCTCGCAGGTCTATGGCGGCGCGACCGAGATTTCCGAGCGCCACCGCCACCGCTACGAGGTCAACACCGCCTACAAGGATCGCCTCGAGCAGCACGGGCTGAAATTCTCCGGCCTCTCGCCCGACGGCGTGCTGCCGGAGATCGTCGAATACGAGGATCACCCCTGGTTCATCGGCGTCCAGTTCCACCCCGAACTGAAGTCGCGCCCATTCGAGCCGCACCCGCTGTTCGCCTCGTTCATTCAGGCGGCGATGGTGCAGTCGCGGCTGGTCTAGCAATCCGCTTCGGCCGCGACCGGCGTTGATGCGTCGGGCGCGAGCGATCCCGCAATGAGCTTCATCTGCGGCCGTCGCGTCAGCTTGTAGACGGCCGCCGGTGGCACGTTCAGCATCGCCCGGTCGACGATCTTCGCGCGCAGGCCAAGCCTGTCGAGCACCGGCCGTGGAATCGGGCAGCTCATCCCATAGGTGAACTGGTAGAAGGCGCCGCCGGGGCGGACGTAACTGAACGCGCCACCGATGATCGAGACGACCTTGCGCGTCGACATGTTGAGCAACGGCAGGCCGCTCACGACCGCGCCGACCGGCGCGCCGTCATAGAGGCGCTCCGTCGTCAGTCGCCCCGCATCCATCCACAACACGCGCGCGTTGGGAAACCTCATCTGGAGCAGCTTCATGAAGTCGGAGCCGTATTCGATCAGCGTGAGGTCCTGCTGGCGAACGCCGCGCTTGAGCAGCTTGTAGGTGAACGCGCCGGTGCCGGGGCCGAGCTCGAGAACGGGGCCGGTCGATGCGGTAATCTCGCGGGTGATGAGATCGGCCAGCGCCGCACCTGACGGCGCGATCGCGCCGACGCGACGCGGGGCTGACATCCAGGACAGGAAGAACGAGAGGAAATCGTTGGGCATGCGCACTCCGGCATCTTGGTTGCGCCTCGCAGGTCAGAGGTGAGGCCAATCGAAGAGTCGCTGAAGTGCATTGCGACTGCATTGCGCATGAGCCGCAACGGGCGAATTGAATCAGCTCTGCCGGGCCGGCGCCAGAGTCATCCTGAAGCACGTCCCGCCGTTCGGCCCGTCGGTGACCGTGACGTGGCCGCCGTGCAGGAGCACGATCTCGCGCACCATGTTGAGGCCGAGGCCGGCGCCGCGGTCGAGCGGCGCGAGCCGGTAGAACGGCTCGAAGATCATCTCGCGCTGATCGGCTGGAATGCCGGGGCCTTCATCGGTGACCTCGATGCATGCGGGCTTGCTGACGCGAATGCCGATCGTGCCGCGGCGAGGGCCGTGCTGGATCGCATTCTGCACGAGATTGGTCAGCGCCCGCTCCAGGGCCGCCGCGTCGCCGATCGTCTCGACCGGTGTTGCAGGGGCATCGAGGGCCAGCTCGTACCCGGCGGCAATGGCCAGCGGTGCAAGATCGGCGGCCGCGCTTTGCGCAATCGCGACGAGGTCCACGCGTGTGAATGGATGGCCGCAGCGGTCGAGCCGCTGGATGTCGAGCAATTGCTCGGCAAGCGTCGCCAGCCGGGCGGAATCCTCCAGCAGACGGGTCTTGTCCGGGCTTGACGGAAGTGATTCCAGGCGCGTGTTCAGGATCGCGATTGGCGTGCGCAACTCGTGCGCGGCGTCGGCGACGAAGCGCTTGTGGCGGGCATAGCCCTGGTCGAGTCGCGCCAGCGCGTCGTTGATCGCAGTGACGAGCGGCACGACCTCCAGCGGAATTTGCGCGACCGACAGCCGCGCGCCGCGCTGATGGATGTCAATGCGTCGTGCCTCGTCCGCCGTGGTGTCGAGCCCCCGGAAGGCACGCTGCACGATCATCGGTGTCGCAATGAAGGTCGCCGTTCCCATCAGGAGCAGACCGGGCAGGGCGATACCGAGGAACGCAAGCGATGTCATGAACAACGCCTTGGTGCCGGTGAGCCGCCCCTGGGTCGCCGTGATAATCTGCACATTGCCGGCGTCGGTATCGACGCGCTTCAGACGGGCGGCCGGCTTGCGCGGATCGTCCTCGAACAGCTGCCAGCCGAGCCGTGCCTGGCTAATCTGGTCGAGACCGCCGCCGATCGCGGCGAATTCGGCCGGCACGACGCCCTCGCTGAGCGAGTGTCCCTGCTTGTCGCGGACCTGAAACCAGAGATCGGGCGTTTCACCACGCAGCTGCTTCAGTTCGGGCGTCTGGCGCAGCATCAGGCCGCCTTGCGCGTCGCGCGCGATCGCGCGTTGCACGACGTCGATCACGCGATCTTCATCCCGCTCGGCCAGCGCGAAGCCGGATGCGCACAGCCCGGCGAGGACGACCGCAATCAGCGCAACCAGAATGGCGGCCTGGAGCGAGAGGAGGCGCCAGCTGAGCCGCGAGCGCAGGCAATAGGGATCGTCGTGCTTGCTCATGGCAGCTTCTTCAGGAGATAGCCGACGCCACGAATGCCGTGGATTTCCACGCCGGCATCGGCCTCGGCAAGCTTGCGCCGCAGCCGCGAGATGTGGGTGTCCAAGGCGTTCGACTGGATCTCGTCATCGAAATTGTAGACGGCCTCTTCCAGCGCCGAGCGCAGCACGGTCCGGCCCATGCGGCGGATCAGGGCTTCGAGCACCAGCAATTCGCGGCGCGGCAGCTCGAACGACTGACCGTCGATACTGGCTTCGCGATGGCCGACATCGAAGGTGAGGCGGCCGGCGCGGATCACGTCCGGCGTGAGGCCGGCGGGCCGACGCAACACGGCGCGCAGGCGTGCCAGCAATTCTTCGACCGCAAACGGCTTTGCCAGATAATCGTCCGCGCCGCTGTCGAGCCCGGTGATGCGGTCGGCGAGCTCGCCGCGTGCGGTCAGGACGATGATCGGCACGCCGTCGGCGCGCGCGCGAAGTTTTGGGATCAGGGAAAGGCCGTCGCCGTCTGGCAGCTGACGGTCGAGCAGGACGGCGGCATGGACGTCGGAGGAGATTGCCTCTTCCGCCTCGGCCAGCGTGGGCACGTGATCCACCACCATGTCGTAGCGCTTCAAGGCCGACGCCAATGCGCCGGCCATCTCCGCTTCATCCTCGACGAGCAAAATCCGCATGATCCCGGCACCTGGCTGCAACTGGACTGTTCTAGCGGCCCGATCATTACGGCAGCATTGCGGGAGCGAACCGCGCCGGTTGGCTGTCAAGACCTGTCCAGCCATGCGCGAAACGCTGCGGGGGCGACCGGGCGGCGCTCAAGACACCATCATGGCCAGCCGCTATAACCGCCCGACCTGATCAGGGAGGAAGCAAGAATGATCTATGAAATGCGCATCTACCGCTGCGTGCCCGGCCGCCTGCCGGCGCTCTTGAAGCGGTTCGAGACGGTGACGCTGAAGCTGTGGGAAAAGCACGGCATCAAGCAGGCCGGCTTCTTCACCACCCTGATCGGTGACTCCAACCAGGAGCTGACCTATTTCCTGGCCTGGGAGTCGCTCGCCGAGCGCGAGAAGAAGTGGGGCGCCTTCATGACCGATCCGGATTGGATGAAAGCGCGCGCCGAGAGCGAGGCCGATGGCCAGATCGTCGGCAATATCGTCAGCCAGATCCTGACCCCGACTGCCTTCTCGTCGGTCAAGTAGCGACATTCGGCACAGGGCGCGCCGGGGAACCCCGGCGCAACCCTGATATTCTGGCAGCCCGGGCCAAAGAGGGTTGATCCGCCCCCCATCGCCGCTATGGTCGCGGCGAAACGAGGGATATTGGCCTTGAGCTCTTCGACGTCAGCGGCGCCCGTCGTCACCATTGGCACGGTCAAATTCGGCAATGATCTGCCGATCTCGATCATTGCCGGACCGTGCCAGCTCGAAAGCCGCCAGCATGCGCTGGAGGTGGCCTCCGCGCTGAAGGAGATCGCCGCGCGGCTGAAGGTCGGCCTCGTCTACAAGACCTCGTTCGACAAGGCGAACCGCACCAGCGCGTCCGCTGCGCGCGGTCTTGGCCTCGCGCAGTCGCTGCCGATCTTCGCCGAGATCCGCGCCTCGCTCGGCCTGCCGGTGCTGACCGACGTGCATGATGCTGCGCAGTGCGCCGAGGTGGCGCAAGCCGTGGACGTCCTCCAGATCCCGGCCTTCCTGTGCCGGCAGACCGATCTGCTGCTTGCGGCCGCCGCGACGGGCAAGGTCGTCAACGTCAAGAAGGGGCAATTCCTCGCGCCCTGGGACATGGCCAATGTCGTGACCAAGATCACGAGCGCGAACAATGCCAACGTGCTCGTCACCGAACGCGGCGCCTCGTTCGGCTACAACACGCTGGTCTCCGACATGCGCGCGCTGCCGATCCTGGCGCGTACCACCGGCGCGCCCGTGATCTTCGACGCCACCCATTCGGTGCAGCAACCGGGCGGGAAGGGGACATCCTCGGGCGGCGAGCGCGAATTCGTCCCGGTGCTCGCACGCGCGGCCGTTGCGGTCGGGGTTGCCGGCGTCTTCGTCGAGACCCATCCCGATCCCGATAACGCACCCTCCGACGGACCCAACATGGTGCCGCTGCGCGAGTTCGAAGGGCTGATCCGCACGCTCATGGCGTTCGACGCGCTCGCAAAGAATCCGCGCTGATGCAGCACGGCGAGGCGCGGCCGCACGATCACGGCTTGCCGGCCGCGCTCTACGTCATATCCGGCGCAAGTTTCGCAGCAGCACTCTCGGCGCGTGCGCTCGATCCGGTGCTGCCGCACGTCGCCGAGGATTTCGGCGTCAGCATCGCGACCGCCGCAGGCTTTGCCGCGGTGTTCGCCTTTACGTTTTCGATCATCCAGCCGATCGTCGGCGCCGCCGCCGATCTGTTCGGCAAGACGCGGCTGATGATCGGCTGCCTCGCGCTGCTCGGCCTTGCCAACATCCTGGGCGCGCTCTCGACCTCGTTCTCGGTCCTGTTTGCCACCCGCGTGCTTGCCGGCATCGGCTCCGGCGGCGTGTTTCCGGTGGCGCTGAGCCTGACCAGCGATCTGGTCGGGCCGGAGAAGCGCCAGGTCGCGATCAGCCGCACGCTCGCCGGCGCGATGACCGGCAATCTGCTCGGCGCCTCGGCCTCCGGCTTGATCGGTGATTTCCTCGGCTGGCGCGGCGTGCTGGCGGTGCTCGGCGTGCTCGTGATCGCTGCCTCGATCGCGGTCGCAGCCGGCTTTCGTGGCGCCAAGGTGAAGCATCCGCCGAAGACGAGCCTGTCGGCGCTGAAGGCGGGCTATCGCACCATCTTCACCAATCCCAACGCTTACGTGTGCTATTCGGCGGTGTTCGTCGAAGGCTGCTGCGTGCTCGGCCTGTTTCCCTACATCGCCTCGTTCCTGTTCGAGCTCGGCCAGACCTCGCTGTCGATCGCGGGCCTCGTCATCGCGGGCTTCGCGGTCGGCGGCCTGTTCTACACGCTGACGGTGTCGCGCATGCTGCCGCGGCTCGGCGTCAAAGGCATGATGATCGCGGGCATGACGTTGGTAGCCTCGCAGCTCGTTGCCGTCGCCTTCGGCCCGCGCTGGGAGGTGCAGGCGCTCAACCTCGTCGTGATGGGCTGGGGCTTCTACATGGCCCATGGCTGCTTGCAGGTGTTTGCCAGCGAGCTCTCGGTCGAGGCCCGCGCGACCGCGCTGTCGCTGCACTCGTTCTTTTTCTTCATGGGCCAGACGGTCGGACCGCTCGCCTATGGAATCGGGCTCCAGCACGCCGGCAAGGTGCCGACCCTGCTTGTGAGCGCCGCGATCATGGTGGTGCTCGGCCTCGTCTGTGCCCGGCTGCTCAAGCAGCGGGCTCCCTCGGACGCACGCGCCTGACGGAAGTATCGAGCTACCAGCTCTCCGTATTTTCCCGGGAAAGAATGGTAGCCAAATCCCTTCAATCTTAAATCAAATCTCACCGTTCGCTCCATAGATTGACCGCAAACCGCGAATTGGCGGCAACATCTATGGATCAGTCGATGCAAAAGCAGCGTTCGGTCGCCCGTATCCTCGGCACGGTGGTTGGGTCTCTCGGTCTCGTCCTCGTCGTCATCTCCGCCTATGCGCTGAAGCTGGCGGTGACGCGCTACTCGGACAGCAACCGCATCGTCTCGCTCGCGGTCGCCAGCCGCGACCTGACCAACACGCTGGTGATCTTTCGCCTGGAGCGTGGTGATACGCTGAGCTATCTCGCAGCGGCCGCCCCCGCTCCCGACAGCGTCATGACCAGCCTCTCCGGGCAGCGCGCCACCGTGCAGAAGAATCACGCACAGGCCCTGGAGAGCCTCGCTTCCGTCGAAGCCCCCGGTCTTGCCGAGAAGCTCGACAAGCTCCGCGGCATCTGGGCGCAGCTTGAGGAACTGAGGCCGCGTGCCATCACGGCTCTGAAGCAGGAGAAGGGCGCGCGTGATGCGAACCTGCAGCCGAGCTGGGCCAGGATCAGCGATGCCTATATGGACGCCATCGGCGACGTCACCGCTCATGTCGACAACGCGATGACGCTGATCGACCCTGTGGTCGATCGCCTCCTGATCGCCAAGCAGGCCTCCTGGCAGGCCCGCGCCAATGCCGGTCAGACCATTCTGATCCAGTTCTCCTCGATCCTCGCCAACAAGACCTGGACCGCCGCCGACGGCGTCCAGTTCGCCGATCTGCGCGGCCGCATCCAGCAGTCCTGGGTCGTGGTGCGCGACCTCAGCCCGAATGTGGCCTCGCCCGAGCTGTTGCAGGCGATCCGCAACGCCGAGCCGGAAATCTCCGGCGCGCTCAGCGACGAGCGCAATGCGATTGCGACCAAGCTGCTTGCCGGCGAGCCTGCCGGCGTCGTCGGTATGGAGTACCGTGATCGCCAGCTGGTCGGCGCCAACAATGTCGTCATCGTCACGCAGACCGCGCTCGCCAACATGATCTCGCGGGCCGAGGAGGGCGCCTCGCGCGCCCGCTTCAGCCTGATCCTGTTCGGTCTGCTGGCGCCGGCCTCGCTCACACTGACGGTGGGCGGGCTGTTCCTGATGCGCAACCGCGTCACCCGTCCGCTGACCGCGATTACCGGCGTCATGACCCGCTTCGCCGCGCACGATTTTGCCAGCGACGTGCCGGGCTTCGGCCGCAACGACGAGATCGGCCGCATGGCCGCGGCATTGCAGGTGTTCAAGGACGCCATGATCAACGCCGAGCGCCTGTCCGGCGACCAGGCTGCCGAGCGCGCCGACAAGGAAAAGCGTGCGTCCGAAATGTCCGGCCTCGTGCGGCAGTTCGAAGGCCGGATCGGCCAGATGGTGCAGGCGCTGTCGAGCGCCTCGGGCGAGCTGGAGACGACGGCTCGCTCGATGTCCGGCACGGCCGCCGAAGCCCAGGCCCAGGCCGGTTCGGCCTCGACGCTTGCCGACCAGGTCGGCGGCGGCGTGCAGACCGTGGCGGCTGCGGCGGAGGAGCTCAACGCCTCGATCCGCGAGATCAACCGTCAGGTCGAGCAGGCAACGCGCGCCACCGAGCAGGCGGTCGTCACCGTCAAGGAGACCGACAGCACCATGCGTGCGCTCGCCGACGGCGCCGATCGTATCGGCGAGGTCATCGGTCTCATCACCTCGATCGCGGGACAGACCAATCTGCTGGCGCTGAACGCGACCATCGAAGCAGCTCGCGCCGGCGAGTCCGGCAGGGGCTTTGCGGTCGTGGCGAGCGAGGTGAAGAACCTGGCCTCGCAGACCGCGAAGGCCACCGAAGAGATCAGCGCCCAGATCACGGAGATCCAGGGGGCAACGCAGAAGGCGGTCTCGGCGATCGACGGCATCGTCAAGACCATCGAGGAAGTCTCGAGCATCAACCGCGTCATCGCCGCCGCCATCGAGGAGCAGAACAAGGCGACTGCCGAGATCGCAAACACCGTGCAGCACACGGCGGAGGCAACCTCGACCGTGACGCGCAACATCGCAACCGTGTCGTCGGCGGCGAGCGAGACCGGCCGCGCCGCGTCCGGCGTGCTCAAGGCTGCGGCCAATCTGTCGAGCCAGTCGACCTCGCTGACCTCGGAGGTCGACGGTTTCATCAGCAAGGTGAGGGCGGTGGCGTAAGACCTGCTCTATTGCTCGGATTTTGCTCTTTGGACGCCGCAGCGCGCCGCGCTTGCGGCATGGCACGCTGCGGCTGACACAATCAGCGGGGGCGATGCGCGCGGGCGGCGATTGCCTGCGCGCGTTCAAGCAGCGCTTCGGCCCGCTGCACGATCGGAATATCGATCATCTTGCCGTCGATGGCGAAGGATGCGCGTCCCTCGGCGGCCGCCTGCTTGTTGAGTTCGACGATGCGCTCGGCATCCGCAACCTCCTTGGCCGACGGGCTGAAGCCCGCATTGAGGATCGGCACCAGCGACGGGTGGATACAGGCCGAGCCCACGAAGCCAAAGTCGGCCGAACGCCTGACGATCCTTGTGTATCCCTCGAGGTCGGAGAAATCGGCGACTGAACCGATGGTGCCGAGCGGCATGATGCCGGCGGCGCGTGCTGCCTGCACCACCTGCTGCTTCGGCATCAACAGGGTCTCCTCGGTCGGCTTGGCGCCGATCGCGGTGGCGTAATCTTCCGCACCCAGCGAGATGCCCGCCAGCCGCGGGATTGATCGCGCGATGTCATGGGCCCTGGCGAGCGGACCGGGCGCCTCGATCAGGCCGACGAACCAGATCTTGCCGACGGGCAACCCGCGCTCGATCTCCAGTCTGGTCACCATTTCGTCGAGCAGGCGGAGATGCTCGGCACCTTCGACCTTGGTGATCTTGATCGCGTCCACGCCGGCGATGACAGCCGCTTCCAGATCGGGCACCGCCAGTTCGAGCGGCTGGTTGATGCGCACCATGACGTCCGAACTTCCGGTGTCGCGAAAACGCTTCACGATGCCCGGGATCAGCTTTCGGGCGTTCGCCTTTTCGGCAAGCGGCACGCTGTCCTCGAGATCGATGATCAGTGCGTCCGCGCCACGCTCGACGGCCTTGACGACGAACCGCTCGACGTTCGCGGGCACGAACAGCGCGGAGCGCCAGACGGGGAATTTTCGTTGAACTGTCATGTGCTGGTTTCCTTCACAACGCCCGAGGTGAGGGCGGCATCAATGTCGTCAGGGCTGAGGCCTGCTTCGGCCAGGATCGTGCGGCTGTGCTGACCGAGGCGTGGGGCCGGCGTCCGGATGCTTCCCGGCGTCTCGGAGAGGCGCACCGGGACGGCGTGCATCGGGAACGTTCCCATGTCCTCGTCGGGATAGTCGGCCAGCAGTCCGCGGGCCTGCACGTGGCGATCGTTCATCAATCGGACGGTGTCGTTGACCGGACCGATCGTGACCTCGGCCGCCTCGAAGAAAGCCACGTTGTCATCGACTGTCCGCGTCGCGATGAAATCGCCGATGATCTGATCGAGTTCGGCGACATGGACGAGCCGCTGCTCGTTGGTCTTGAACTTGGGATCCTCGCAAAGCTCCGGGCGGCCGATCGAGCGCAAGACCCGCATAGCCATGCCTTGCGTGGACGCGGACAGGCAGACCCAGCCGCCATCGAGGGTACGGTAGACGTTGCGCGGGACCGAGCCGCTCGAGCGGCTGCCGCTGCGCGGTTTGACGACACCGGTCAGACGATAGTTTGCCGCCTGAGGCCCGAGCGAATTCACAATCGGGTCGAGCAGCGGCAGATCGATCACCTGGCCCTTGCCGCCGTTGATCTCGACCTCCCGCAGCGCCGCCATCGCGGCGAACGCTCCGGTGAGACCGGAGAGGGCGTCGGCCAGATACATTGGCGGCAACACCGGCTCGCGATCGGGAAAACCGTTCATCTCGGCAAAGCCGGAGAAGCCTTCCACCAGCGTTCCGAAGCCGGGTCGGCGATGATAGGGGCCGGTCTGCCCCCACCCCGATATGCGCACGATCACGAGCTTCGGCTCGAGCCGCAGCAGCTCTTCCGGCGAAAGCCCCATCTGCTCGAGCGTACCGGGACGGAAGCTCTCGATCAGCATCGCTGCGCCGGGAATCATCTTGCGGATCAGCGGCACCGCTTCGTCGTGACGGAATTCCAGGCAGATGCTGCGCTTGTTGCGCGAATGGATCTTCCAGTTCGTCTCGACGCCTTTGGTGCGCCAGCCGCGCAGGGTGTCGCCTTCGCGCGGCTCGACCTTGATGACGTCGGCGCCGAAGTCGGCGAGATGCTGGGTGAGCAGATTGCCCGCAACCAGCCTCGAAAGGTCGATGACGCGGAGCCCGGTCAGCGGGCCGCGGGCTCCGGGCGTGTAGTCGGCCTGATGCAGTCCGCTTTCGGGAGAGGTGGCGTCAGTGGGATTTGCCATGGTTCCGTTCTGTAAACAGGATGCCGCCGGTGACAGGCAGCCACAGGCGCAACCGGCGGTCAGGCGTTGCGTCCTGGGTTTCGATGCGGATCTGGTTTCCGCCGACGCTCAATCCGATTTGCCAGCGGCCGCCAACGTAGGAATGGCTGACCACGTCGGCCTCGACGATCGAACCTCCGATGGCCTGATCGTTGGCCGCTGCCAGGCGCATCTGCTCGGGACGATAGGCAAACGTCACCTTGTCGCCCGGGGACGGACGTTTGTCGGACTTGATCAGGACGCGCTGGCCGTCGGCGAGACTGACCAGCGTCTGCCCATCGCCGTCGGGCGCCCCGACCACGTCGCCGTTCAGAAAATTGGTCGTTCCGATGAAGTCGGCCACGAAACTGTCTGCCGGCCGCGTGTAGATCTCCTGGGGCGAGCCGATCTGACTGATGCGGCCGCCATTCATGACCACGATGCGGTCGGACAGGGCTAGTGCTTCGACCTGGTCGTGCGTCACGTAGATCGTCGTCAGGCCGAGGCGCGTGCGCAGTTCGGCAAGCCAGGTCCGGGCACGGTCGCGCAGCTTTGCGTCGAGGTTCGACAGGGGTTCGTCGAGCAGCAGGATTTCGGGCTGGTAGACCAGCGTTCGCGCGAGTGCCACACGCTGCTGCTGGCCGCCCGAGAGCTGATGCGGATAGCGATCCTGAAAGCTCTCCATCTCGACGAGAGCGAGGCTCTCCTCGACGCGGCGCTTGCAATCGGCGGTCGACACCTTGCGCAGCTTGAGCGGAAACACGACGTTGTCGTAGACCGTCATGTGCGGCCACAAGGCGTAGCTCTGGAACACCAATCCGCAATGGCGGGCTTCTGGCGGCAGGAAAATGCCCTTTTGGCCGTCGAAATAGGTCTTGTTGCCGACACGGATCCGTCCGCTCGTCGGCTGATCCAGTCCGGCAATGGCGCCGAGGGTCGTCGACTTGCCGCACCCCGACGGACCCAGCAGCGTGACGAACTCGCCGTCCGCAACGTGGATGTTGACGTCGTCGATCGCCTTGACCGGCCCGAACCGCTTGTGCAGGTTCTCGATCAGCAACTCAGCCATAGAGCTTCACTCCGAGAAAAGCGCGCGCCGCCGTCACGCAGACTCCGATCACCAGGATCTGGACGGTCGCCAGCGCGGACACGAGGCCGACCTCGCCCTGCGTCCAGGCCTGGAGCAGCGTGGTCCCGATCACTTCGCTGCCGGGAGCGAACAGGAAGATCGCGGTCGTGTATTCCTTGAAGAACGTGATGAAGAGGATGATGAAGCAGGCCACCAGCGCTGGGCGCAGCAGAGGCAGAACGATGCGCCGGCTCGTCGTCCACCAGTCCGCGCCCTGCGTGCGGGCAGCGCGATCGAAATCCGGGCTCATCTGCAACAGCATCGGCGCGACCGCACCAAGCCCCACGGGAATGAAGTGCATGGTGAAGGCGGCAACCAGAATCCAGATCGTGTTCCGAAGGCCGCCCAGGCCGGGCACGAGCGCAAACGCATAGAAGAAACCGATGCCGGCGACGACACCTGGCACGGCGCGGGGAAACAGCGCGATGTAGTGCAGCGGGCCACGCCAGCGGAAATCAGATCGCAGCACGATGATGGCGATCAGGGCGACCATCGCAGTCGCGACAACACCACCGACGGAGCTGACGATGAGCGAGTTCCAGATCGAACGCGGGTAGACCGGATATTCGAGCATGTTGGCGAAATTGCCGAGCGTCAGCACCTCGCTGATCGGTACCATCGGCGACAACAGGCTGGTGAAGGCGCGCAGCAGCAGCGCGCCGATCGGCATCACGACCGTTGCGGTGATGTAGATCGCCGCGACGATGCAAAGCGGCCAGCGCAGGCTGTTCAGCCGAAACGGGCGCGGTCGCGTGGCCTTGCCACCGAGCGTCACGAAGCGCCTGGTGTTGCCGAGCAGGCGTCCCTGCAGCCACACCAGCACGCACACGACGGCAAGCATCAGCACGGCCGCAGTCGCCACCAGCCCGTGATCGGGACGGGCTGACGCCACGCCGTTGTTGTAGAGGAACGTGGTCAGCACGGTGATGCCGGCGGGATCTCCGAACACCAGCGGAATCGCGAGCAGCTCCAGTCCGACCGTGAAATTCAGCACTGCACTGTAGGCGATCGCCGGCATCAGCAGCGGCAGCGTGATCCGCCACAGGGTTCTCAAGGTGCCGGCACCGGTCACGCGGGCGGCTTCCTCCAGTGTCGGGTCGGTGATCGACGCCGACGACATGCAGTAGATGTAGGCGACCGGCGCCTGCGAGACGCCCGCGATCATCGCCATGCCCGGCAGGGAGTAGAGATTCCAGGGGACGCCGTCGAAAATCGACTGAACCAGAAGCGTGAGGTAACCGGCCGGCCCGTAGATCGTGTACCAGCCGAACGACAGCACCAGCGCCGAGAGATAGATCGGCCACAGGAAGAGTTCGCCAAACAGCCGGGCAAAAGGCATGTCGGTGCGGCCGAACAGCACCGCTGCCATCGTGCCGAGGGCCTGCGAGATCACGGTGGTGAGGGTGGCGAAGACGAGCGTGTTCCAGATGACGAGCGCGAAGCCGTCGGTGCGCAGCAAGCGGCCGAAATTGCCCAGCGTCAATTGCTGGCCGGAATCGTAAAGCGCACGATCCAGGAACGATTGATAGAGAACGGGAAGGAGCGGCGCAGCGATCAAGACGACGGTCAGCAGCGCCATGCCGTACTGGATGACGGTATCGCGGCCTGGCAACGGCTTCGGCAGCGAGTCCGGAGCCGTTGCCCTCAGCGCGCTGCTTGCCTCAAGCGACATTGAAGGTCTTTTTCCAGCGCGCGAGGAAGCTGTCGTAATCGCGCACGGCGTCCCGATCGTAGCCGATGTAGCAGATATTCTGTTCGCCGACGGCTTCCACGATCGAGGAGTAGGTGTGGCGGATTCCGTCGCCCGGCTTCACGCCGGGGCGTGCCGGCGTCAGGCCGCCCCGTCCGAATGCGCGCTGACCGTCCTCGGACACGACGTAGTCGAGCATCAATTTCGCTGCGTTGACATTCTTCGATCCCTTCGGGATGGCGATGCCGCGCAGCACGACCGGCTGACCGTCGCCGATGAAGCTCCAGCCGAGGATCTTTGCCCGCGCAGGATCGTTTAGGCGCGGCCAGAACGTGATGGCCGAAACGAAGAAGCCCATGTTGTATTCGCCTGAGGTGACCTTCTCGGTCATCGGCCCGCCGGAGCGCTCGAAGCGGGGCGACAGCTTGGCGAGCTGGGCGAACTGGTCCCAGGCCTTCTCGCCGTGCTTCTTCACGTAGGCGTAGGAGATGCCATAACCGAAGGTCGTCTGGTGCACGCCGTAGCTGGTGATGCGGTTGCGCCAGGCCTTCTCGTTGGCCACTGCAAGCTCGACGAACTCCGCAAGCGTCTTCGGGCGCTTGCCGTCCGGCACCAGCGTGTTGTTCCAGATCAACGCCATCGGGTCGGAGGAGACGGTGTAGACGCCGGGAAACGGCTTCGACCAATCCGGCCAGGCCTTCGCTTCGGGCGAGGCATAGTCGAGGATCTCACCGCGCTCCTGGAAGTCGATCCAGCCGCCCGGGTCAGCCGTCGCGATGAGATCGCAGGTGCGGCTGTTGGTGCTGCGCTCGGCCAGATAGCGCTCGAAGCTCTCGCGGGAGGCGGGGAGATCCAGCGTCTCGACCTTGATCTTAGGGTAGAGCTTGTTGAAGCCCTCGATCACGGGCCGCCAGTTTTCCGGCGACATGATCGAGTAGATGAGAAGGCTGCCCTCTTTCTCGGCGTCGTCGATGATCTTCTGATAGTTCTCGGGATATCCGTTCGGCGCGGCCTGGGCCGCCCCACGGAGCCCCACCGTGGCGCCGAGAACCGACATCACCATTAAGCTTCTACGATCGATGCCGGACATCTACTGTTCCTCCCGTCGTCGCGATTTGTTATGCACATTTATTGGCGCCAATTTGTGCGCAATAGTTTTGGCGAGTCAAGCGCTCCAAAAAGGGAAGCAGCCATGAAAGTACGGAAGGAGCAGAAGCGGCTGTTGGCGGCGGAAATCGGTGCCGCCATTCTGCAAGGCGACTATCGACCGGGCGAATGGTTGCGCCAGATCGACCTGGAGGAAGACTTCGCTGCCAAACGGTTTGATGTCCGGAGTGCGCTGACCCAGCTCGCCGCAAGCGGGATGGTGACCCACGTCGAAAATCGTGGATACCGCGTCGCGCAGCCCGACTTGAACGTCGTTCGCGAGATATTGGCGATCCGCATGCTGCTCGAGGTTGAAGCGGCCACGCAGGCGCTACCGAATATCGGCCCCGACGAACTAGCGAAGATCAAGCAGGCTCAGAAAATCTTCGAAGATGCTGTGGCGCGTGGCAGCAAGGCGGACCAGGCAAACACCAACGCCGCCTTTCACGACGAAATCTATCGCCATGCCGCGAACCAATCACTCGCGAGGCTCATCGTGGAGATCAGAAATCGCGCCAGGCCAGGACCGATCGCCTTGTGGCCATCGAACGCCGAACTCCAGCGGAGTGCTGCACACCATGTCGATATCGTCGATGCGATCGAGTCTCGCGATCTCGCCGCACTTGTTGCAGCGGTGCGGCGACACATCGTCGAATCCGGCGCCAACTATCCGGCGCGCGATCTCGGTCCGATCAAGAAGGACCCGGCAGCATCCGATTGATGAAGGCCGGCGCGTCGAGCCGGCCTTACGTCAGTTCGCTCCACCACCCGCGATCGGCTCCATGCCGCTCGCGATGATCGTATCGCGTGCGGCGGGGGAGGCGAGGAACTTGATCAGGGCCCGGCCGGCATCGGGCTCTTTCGAACCGGTGGCGATCCCGGCGGAGAAGATCGTGATCTTCTGCAAGTCGTTCGGCAGCGGTCCGACGATATCGATGCCCTTCACGGGCTTCAGCTCGCTGATCTGCTGAAAGCCGAGTTCGGCTTCGCCGTGCGCGACGATCTCGCCGACGGGCGTTGCCGGAATTTTCCGCGCCTTATCCTTCATGATGTCGGCAATGCCGAGCTTGTCGAACATCTCGGTCGAGACGTAGACGCCGCTGGCGCTATCTGAATAGGCGATCGTTTTCGCCGCCAGCAGCGCGCGCTTGACCGCCTCCACCGAGCTGATGTCCGGCTTCGGCGCTCCCGATTTCACGGCAATGCCGATCGGCGATCTGGTGAGGTCGACCTGGCTGCCGGCGACGACCTTGCCCTTGCTGGCGAGGTCGGTGAGGGCATAGCCCACCATGATCAGAACGTCGGCCGGTTCGCCGCGCTCCAGCCGGACCGGGATCGCATTGGTGGTCGTCCCCATCGACGGCCCATACGAAGTCAGCACCTTGTTGCCGGTGGCTTTCTCGAACTCCGGCACGAGCGCCTGATAGGCCGCCGTCAGTCCGCCCGAGATCATCACCCGGACTTCGGCAGCGTCGGATGCGCCGCCGAGCCACAGAACACCCAAAAGGCCCAAGGCAAGGCTGCGGAATGTTACAGACATCGATCTCATCGTCATTCGTCTCCAGCTAGCCCCGCCCGCGATAGGGTGCGACGCCTTGCTCCGGCAGCCACAATCCCTTCGGCACGCGGCCGGTCTGCCAGAACACGTCGATCGGGATGCCGCCGCGCGGATACCAGTAGCCGCCGATGCGCAAGAACTTCGGCTTGATCTCGCTCGCGATGCGCTTGCCGATCATCACGGTGCAGTCCTCGTGGAAGGCGCCGTGATTGCGGAAGCTCGCGATGTAGAGCTTGAGCGACTTCGACTCCAGCAGCCACGGGCCGGGCGCGTAGTCGATCATCAGATGGGCGAAATCCGGCTGTCCCGTGACCGGGCAGAGCGAGGTGAATTCCGGCACGGTGAAGCGCACCAGATAGTCCGTGCCCTTCTGCGGATTGGGCACGCGGTCGAGCTGGGCTTCTTCCGGTGTGTGCGGCCACTCGACCGCGCGGCCGAGCTGGAGGGATTTTTTCGCCATCGTCGTCACATCCTGTTCGAGCATGATCCGGACCCGGAGGGCCGCGTTAGCGCAAAGTGGGCACCGGTTTTCCGAAAGATCATGCTCCAAAAAACCGGAGCGCGATAAGATCGCGCTCCGGAGGGTGCCGGGATGGACGCAAATGTCGCCGTCGTCAACCAGCCGCGATCGTCTGGATCATGACGATCCGGTCGTTGCCGGACTCGCAGCCCCAGAGCTCGCCGGCGCGGCCATCGAGCTGGCGCACATTGGCATTGGCCTTGTTGCTGGCGAAAACGTTGAACCGCTCGGTCGCGGGATCGAAGCGGACGATGGCATTGGCGGAAAAATCGGTGAGCCAGACCTTGTCCTTGTCGTCGACATAGACGGCATAGGTGCGGGGGCGATCGCCCGGCAGCTTCCAGGACTTCCAGGAGCCGTTGGCGGGATCATGCACCGAGACCTGACCGCTGTTCCACTCGCTGACCCAGATCCGGCTTTGCGAATCTGACCAGACCCGCCGCGAACCCTGGTTCGGCGTCGGCGGTTCGACCATGGCGGCATTGCCGGTCGCAAGATCAATCTTCGCGATGTGGCTGCCGGCCAGCGAGGCGTACCAGACCTCGCCCTTGGGCGTCACCGCGATGCCGTAGGGGCCGACGCCCTTGGGCGCCTTGAACACGTCCATCTCGCCCGATCCGGGCTTGAGCCGGCCGTAGTACCCGGACTGGCCGGTGAACCAGTAGGTGCCTTCCTTGTCGAACACGCCGGTGTTGAGATTGGCGGAGGCGAATTTTTCGGGCAGGCGGAACAGCGTGACCTTGAGATCGCCGGGATCGACCCGCGCGATCGCGTTCTGGCCGCCCTCGGTGATCCAGGGCGCGCCGTCTGGGCCAATGGTCACCCCGTGCGGGGCGGCGCCTTGGCCGAGGCCGACTGTCTTGAAACTGCCATCCCGGGGATCGAGCCTGCCGAGCAGGCCCTTACCCTGCGCCGTGAACCAGACCGTGCCGTCGGGAGCGGGGGCGAGGTCGTGCAGGCCAATGCCGGCGCTGATCGGGTAATATTTTGTCCGGAACGGGCCTTCCTGCGCAAAACTTGGGCGGACGGCGAGGGCGGCGGCGCTCGAGGCAAGAAACTGGCGGCGATTCATGGCGTTACCCCGACTGTTTCAGATTGAGGTTGGACGCGCAGATCAGGCGAAAGCAAGCTTAGTCTCGGGCGCTTCACGCGTCAGTCGAAGCACGCCCTCCAAGCGTTCACATTTGCTTGCGCTCCGTGTAAGACCCGCGGCACCGATCAGCCCTAACGAACGGAAGTGCACATCATGACCGCCATCATCGACATCATCGGCCGCGAAATTCTCGATAGCCGTGGCAATCCCACCGTCGAGGTCGACGTCGTGCTGGAAGATGGTGCGCTCGGCCGCGCCGCGGTGCCATCAGGCGCCTCCACCGGCGCCCATGAGGCGGTGGAACTGCGCGATGGCGACAAGGCCCGCTATCTCGGCAAGGGCGTCACCAAGGCGGTGGGTGCCGTCAACGGTGAGATCTTCGAGGCCCTGAGCGGCCTCGATGTCGAGCAGCAGGCCCAGATCGACCAGATCATGATCGACCTCGACGGCACGCCGAACAAGAGCCGGCTGGGCGCCAATGCCATTCTCGGCGTCTCGCTCGCCTGCGCCAAGGCGGCCGCGAACTCGCTCGACATGCCGCTCTATCGTTACGTCGGCGGCACCTCGGCGCGGCTGTTGCCGGTGCCGATGATGAACATCATCAATGGCGGCGTACATGCCGACAATCCGATCGACTTCCAGGAGTTCATGATCCTGCCGGTCGGTGCGTCGTCCTTCGCCGAGGGCCTGCGCTACGGCGCTGAGGTCTTCCACACCCTGAAGTCGGAATTGAAGAAAGCCGGCCACAACACCAATGTCGGCGACGAGGGCGGCTTCGCCCCGAACCTGCCGTCGGCGGACGCCGCGCTCGAATTCGTCATGAACGCGATCGGCAAGGCCGGCTACAAGGCCGGCACCGATATCGTGATCGGCCTCGACTGCGCCTCGACCGAGTTCTTCAAGGACGGCAAGTACGTCTATGAAGGCGAAGGCAAGACGCGCTCGATCTCCGAGCAGGCCAAGTACCTCGCAGACCTCGTCTCGCGCTATCCGATCGTCACCATCGAGGACGGCATGTCGGAAGACGACATGGACGGCTGGAAGGAGCTCACCGACCTCATCGGCAAGAAGTGTCAGCTGGTCGGCGACGATCTCTTCGTCACCAACGTCAAGCGCCTCGCCGAAGGCATCAAGGCCGGCCGCGCCAACTCGATCCTGATCAAGGTCAACCAGATCGGCACGCTGACCGAGACGCTCGCCGCCGTCGAGATGGCGCACAAGGCGGGCTACACCTCCGTGATGTCGCACCGCTCCGGCGAGACCGAGGATTCCACCATCGCCGACCTCGCGGTCGCCACCAACTGCGGTCAGATCAAGACCGGCTCCCTTGCACGTTCCGATCGCACCGCCAAATACAATCAGCTCCTCCGCATCGAGCAGCAGCTCGGCAAGCAGGCGCTCTATGGCGGCAAGGCGGCACTGAAGGCGCTGGCATAAGCCAGCGCCCGGCAAGGACAGGGGAGGATCGACATGAGCGACGGCAAGACCGGACTGCAACTGCGTTCGCTGATCAAGACGAGCGGAGAGCTGGAAATCTCGCTGGTCGACGTGCCGACCCCCGAGCCCGCCGCGGACGAGGTCGTCGTCCGCGTCGAGGCGGCGCCGATCAACCCGTCCGACCTCGGCCTTCTCGTCGGCGCAGCCGATATGAGCACGGCGAAGGCTTCGGGCACCAAGGATGCTCCCGTCATCACCGCGAAGGTGCCGGAGGGCGCGATGCGGGCGATGGCAGGCCGGCTCGATGAATCCATGCCGGTGGGTAACGAAGGCGCCGGCGTCGTCATCAAGACCGGCTCCTCCGATGCCGCGAAGGCCTTGATGGGCAAGACCGTCGCCATGATCGGCGGCGCGATGTATGCCCAATATCGCACGCTGAAAGTGCGCGAGTGCATGCCGCTGCCGGCAGGCACCACGCCGGCTGAAGGCGCCTCCTGCTTCGTCAATCCGCTCACGGCGCTCGGCATGACCGAGACCATGCGGCGTGAGGGTCACAAGGCGCTGGTGCACACCGCGGCCGCCTCCAATCTCGGCCAGATGCTGAACAAGATCTGCATCAAGGACGGCATCCCGCTGGTCAACATCGTGCGCAGCAAGGAGCAGGCCGACATCCTGCACAAGATCGGCGCCAAATACGTCGTCGATTCCACAGCACCGAGCTTCCTCGGCGATCTCACCAATGCGCTGGTCGAGACCGGCGCCACCATCGCCTTCGACGCCATCGGCGGCGGCAAGCTTGCCGGCGACATCCTCAACTGCATGGAGAGCGCGATCAACAAGACCGCGAAGGAGTACAGCCGCTACGGCTCCAACGTGCACAAGCAGGTCTACGTCTACGGCGCGCTCGACATCCGTCCGATCGAGCTGCCACGCGGCTTCGGCATGGCCTGGGGCGTCGGCGGCTGGCTGCTGTTTCCGTTCCTGATGAAGATCGGGCAGGCGGACGGGGCCAAGCTGCGCCAGCGCGTGGTCGACGAGCTGAAGACCACCTTCGCGAGCCACTACACCAAGGTGGTGTCGCTTCAGGAGGCGCTCGATCCCGCCAACATCGCGGTGTACGCCAAACGTGCCACCGGCGAAAAATTCCTCATCAACCCAAATAAATAATCGTGATGTGCGGCGGCACGTCACCGAAAGAAGGTCTTGCCTTCTGAGCGAAGCGGGGGAACATTCGCGCCGTAATTGAAAGCGGGGCGACCGCAAGCATCGAAGGGGACACTTCCATGACTGATCTGAATCGCCGCGACCTGCTCGCGGGCGCGGCCGCTATTGGGGCGGCGGCCGTAACCGGGCTTGGACCGACCACTGCCAATGCCTCCGTGCCGCCAAGCGGGACGCAGGCGCCGGGCTTCTACCGCTACAAGGTCGGCAGCTACGAGTGCACCTCGATCAACGACGGCGCGCGCACCTTCCCGATGCCGGACAAGTTCGTCGTCAACGCGCCGAAGGAGGAAGCACTGGCCGCGGGCGAGGCGGCCTACATGCCGAAGGGCATGGTCACGGTGCCGTTCAATCCGCAGCTCATCAACACCGGCTCCAAGCTCGTGCTGATCGATACCGGCAACGGCGTCGCCAATCTCGAACCGAGCAAGGGCGCGGTCGGTCGCACACTGCAAAACCTTGCCGCCGCCGGCGTCGATCCCAAGAGCATCGACATCGTGCTGCTCTCGCATCTGCACCCTGATCACACCAACGGCATCCGTTTGGCCGACGGGGCGCTCGCGTTCCCGAATGCGGAGATCATGGTGCCGGGCAAGGACTGGGAGTTCTGGACCAGCGAGGACAACACGGCCAAGGCCGAGTCCAACCCGATGATGAAGAACTACTTCGCCAACGTGAAGAAGACCTTTGCCGGCCTTGAATCCAAGGTCACAAAGTATGAGTGGGGCAAGGAGGTTGCGCCGGGCATCACCTCGATCGCGACGCCCGGCCACACGCCCGGCCACACCTCGTTCGCGGTTGCCTCGGGTGATGCCAAGGTGCTGATCCAGTCGGACGTCACCAACATTCCGGAATTCTTCCTGCGCAATCCGGACTGGCACGTCATGTTCGACACCGACGCGGCGATGGCGCAGGCGACGCGCCACAAGTTCTACGACATGGCGGCGGCCGAGAAGGCGACCGTGATCGGCTTCCACTTCACCTTCCCATCGGTCGGCCACGTCGAAAGGGACGGCGCGAAGTATCGCCTGATCCCGTCGGCGTGGAATCCGACGATCTGATTGAAGTTACAGATTTGCGTGAAACAACAGGCCGCCATTTGGCGGCCTGTTCGTTTTTGCGGCGGTGGGCATCCTGCGGAACTACCTGCTTAAACAAAAATGTCGAAAACAACCCCATGCACAGTAGAAATCGCAAGCGATTTCAGTGCTTCGGCGAAACCGAATGAAAGTTGCGCCGTCGGGCAAAACACGGGTATGGTGGCATAGTGGGCAGGCACGGCGGGTAGCGGCTTTTGATGTTGCCATGAGGCCCACTGGTCCGGATTTCGCTGCGCTCCATCCGGGCTACGGGCTCGACCAGCTGCTTTCGAGAAACTCAGCGTTTCCAAACCGGACCGGTTCATGCACTTGCATCCATTGGTTCGGATGGCTTAAGTGCCGCCCGGCACTTCCCCCTCAAGGTTTCAAGGACACCCCATGGCCTACAACATCGTCGTGATCGCCGGCAGCCTGCGCAAGGACAGCTTCTCGCTGAAGATCGCCAACGCCCTCGCAAAGCTCGCGCCGGCATCCCTCAAGCTCGAGGTCGTCACCCTCGGGGGGATCTCGTTCTTCAACCAGGACCTCGAGGGCGCACCGCCCGCGGACTGGCTTGCCTTCCGCGAAAAACTCCAGAAGTCGGACGGTGTCATCTTCGTGACCCCCGAATACAACCGCGCGATCCCGGGCGTCCTCAAGAACGCCATCGACGTCGCCTCGCGCCCCTATGGCAAGAGCTCGTTCAACGGCAAGCCGGTTGGCATCGTCTCGAATTCGCCGGGCCCGCTCGGCGGCGTCAGCGCGGCCAAGACGCTCCAGAACATCCTGCCGGGCATCGCCGGCCCGATCATGCAGCAGCCGGAGATCTACCTGAATGCGGTCGGTGACGCCTTCGATGCGGAGGGGACCCTGACCAAGGAATCTCTGAAGCCCGTGCTCCAGGCCTATATCGACGCGTTCGCCGCGCACGTGGCGAAGCATCACGGCTGAGGCCGAATTCCCCCGCGGCCGCACGGGAGATCCTCATCCTGAGGAGACCGCGCAGCGGTCGTCTCGAAGGATGGCCGCGGGCGAGAGGCCTTCATGGTTCTCCCGGCGATGCGAAGCATCGTCCGGAGACGGCGCTTCGCGCCTCCTCACCATGAGGGTTGGGCGGGGGAGGGCTTAATTAGCACTCCCTTAACCAACCTGTCCCATCTTCCCAGGATGGTCTCGCGCGCACGCCTGAAATCGATCCTGACCGGCCTTGCCCTCTACGCGATGGCGGTCGCTATCGTCGGCTATTTCGGCGTCAACGCCTACACTGGCAAATACGGCCTCAACGCGCGCCAGGAACTCGACCAGGAGATCATCGCGCTGACCAGCGAACTCGCCCAGCTCAAGCGCGAACGTGCGCGGAGCGAGCAGCGCGTCTCGCTGCTGCGCACCTCGCGGATCGATCCGGACATGCTGGACGAGCGGGCGCGCTACCAGCTCGACTATGTCAATCCGCATGATCTCGTTCGGATGATCCCGGCGAAATAGCGTTTTTCGCTGCATTCGAAACCGGCGTCGAAAGCCGCTGCCAAAATCCGGCAGGCGGGTTTCAATTTTACCGAAAGTCGTAGACCCGGAACCGGACCGCTGCCTTGACGGCGGCACCACGACGGGCTCATGGCTTTTGGCCGCCGTCGCCTGAGTTGACGCAGATCAACCGGACGGTGCCAACGCCGCCTAGACTGCCACCCGGAGGAAACAGTGATGAATGGGCCAATGTCCCGGCATCACGCGGCCCGTGTCGAGGCCGCCATCGCGTCAGGCCAGGCGGCACGGTCCGCGCTCGTGGCCTCGTGGCGCCGTTCCTCCAGATTGCATCATCTCGATCCCGCCGGCCGCGCCGCGCCGATGCGGCTGACCGAAGCCGAGCTGCGTCAGGCCCGGGAGCGCATTGCGCCGCTGCTGGCCGCCGCACAAGGCGCGATGGACCGGCTCTATCAGGCGGTCGGCGCGAGCGGCTGCTGCGTGCTGCTCGCCGACGGCGAGGGCGTGCCGGTCGACCGCCGTGGCACACCGGCGGACGATGCGACGTTCCAATCCTGGGGCCTGTGGACCGGCGCGCTCTGGAGCGAGGAGCATGAGGGAACCAACGGCATCGGCACCTGCGTCGTCGAGCAGCGGCCGCTGACGATCGACCGCGACCAGCATTTCTTCACCCGCAACACGCTCCTGAGCTGCACCGCGGTCCCGATCTACGACCACGAGGCGGCCTTTGCCGGCGTGCTCGACGTCTCCTCCTGCCGCGCCGACCGCACCGATGCGTTCTCCAGCCTGATCGCGCTGGCGGCAGGTGAGGCGGCGCGGCGCATCGAGGCTGATCTGTTTCGCCGCGCCTTCGCCCATGCCCGCATCGTGCTGACGCAAGGCGCAGACGGCCACTCCATCGGCCTCGTCGCGGTCGACGCGGATGATCTCGTGATCGGCGCGACCCGGTCCGCGCGGGCGGGGCTTGGGATCGCGCCCGGCCGTGCTTTGCAGCCGGTGCCCGCGGCCGACTTGCTCGGCGGCGAACCCGCGCGTGACCATCTTGCCGGCGGCCAGCGCGCGGTGTTGCAGCGGGCGCTGCTGCGCGCGGGCGGCAATGTTTCGGCCGCCGCCAAGGCCCTCGGCGTCAGCCGCGCCACGCTGCATCGGAAGCTGAAGCGGTTCGAGCTGAAGCACTGAGTTCTATCCCCTCATGGTGAGGAGACCGCGAAGCGGTCGTCTCGAACCATTCAGGCCCCACTGCATCCGCAGCCATCCTTCGAGACGCGCGCAAGGGCGCGCTCCTCAGGATGAGGTCGGAGCATGTAGGTGCAGCTGCATCATCTGTCGCAGAACTGCGACAGGTCGGCCCCGACATCGCTCCCGCCCGGGCTGACAGAAATCACCTCCCGCGACATCGTCGGCGCAAGTCGCGACCACGCGACGAATTGCGCAAACAGCAAACATCGGGAGTGATCAATGAACAAGGTGGAATTCCTGGGCGTGACCCAGCATCCGTTCGCCGAACGCTACGACAATTTCATCGGCGGCAAGTTCGTCGCGCCGATCTCGGGCAAGTATTTCGACAATGCCTCGCCGGTGACGGGCCAGATCGTCTGCAAGATCGCGCGTTCCGACGCGCAGGACGTCGAGGCCGCGCTCGATGCGGCGCATGCGGCCAAGGCCGCCTGGGGACGCACCAGCGTCGCTGAGCGCGCCGCGGTCCTGAACCGGATCGCCGACCGCATGGAAGAGAATCTCGAGCGTCTTGCGATTGCCGAGACCTGGGACAACGGCAAGCCGATCCGTGAGACCCGGGCCGCCGACCTGCCGCTCGCGATCGATCATTTCCGCTATTTCGCCGGGGTGGTGCGCGCACAGGAAGGCTCGATCGGCGAGATCGACCACGACACCATCGCCTATCATTTCCACGAACCGCTCGGCGTTGTCGGCCAGATCATCCCCTGGAACTTCCCGCTGCTGATGGCGTGCTGGAAGCTCGCGCCGGCGCTCGCCGCCGGCAATTGCGTCGTGCTCAAGCCCGCCGAGCAGACGCCGGCCTCGATCATGGTCTGGGCCGAGATCATCGGCGATCTCCTGCCGCCCGGTGTCCTCAACATCGTCAACGGTTTCGGCCTTGAAGCGGGCAAGCCGCTCGCGTCGAGCCCGCGGATCGCGAAAATCGCCTTCACCGGCGAGACCACGACGGGCCGGCTGATCATGCAATATGCCAGCCAGAACCTCATTCCCGTCACGCTCGAGCTGGGCGGCAAGTCGCCGAACATCTTCTTCAACGACGTCACCGCCGAAGACGACGATTTCTTCGACAAGGCGATCGAAGGCTTCGTCATGTTCGCGCTGAACCAGGGCGAGGTCTGTACCTGTCCGAGCCGGGCGCTGGTCCACGCCGACATCTACGACCGCTTCATGGAGCGGGCGCTCAAGCGCGTCGCCGCGATCAAGCAGGGCGACCCGCGCGAGGCCGACACCATGATCGGCGCGCAGGCATCCGGCGAGCAGCTCGCGAAGATCCTCTCCTATATCGACATCGGCAAGCAGGAGGGCGCCAAGGTGCTGGCGGGCGGCGGCCGCGCCGAGCTCGCGGGCGATCTGTCCGGCGGCTTCTATGTCCAGCCGACCGTGTTCGAGGGTCACAACAAGATGCGAATCTTCCAGGAGGAGATTTTTGGGCCCGTCGTCTCGGTCACGACCTTCAAGTCCGACGAGGAGGCGCTCGCGATCGCCAACGACACGCTCTATGGCTTGGGCGCCGGTGTCTGGAGCCGCGATGCCAACCGCTGCTACCGCTTCGGCCGGGCCATTCAGGCCGGCCGGGTCTGGACCAACTGCTACCACGCATACCCTGCGCATGCCGCGTTCGGCGGCTACAAGCAGTCGGGCGTCGGTCGCGAGACCCACAAGATGATGCTCGATCACTACCAGCAGACCAAGAACCTGCTGGTCAGCTACAGCCCGAAGAAGCTCGGCTTCTTCTGATCGGGCGAGGCGGCGCCGATGTGGCGCCGCCTTCGTCATCCCGCTGTCAGAGAGTTGAGACAAGACGAGGGGCCGAGCTATCCAGCTCGGCCCCTTTGGCATGCGAAGCGATGCCGGGCAGACGACGGAGGCATGGCCATGAAGCGCGATTTTTCGGGACGGAAGCTGCGCGCTGGAGCGATGCTGTGCGGCGCGGTGGCCCTGGCGTTGCTGGCGCCGTCGATCGCCTTCGCGCAGGCCGGTCCGGTGCCATCGGGCGCCAAGCCCTTCCTGACCGTCGATGGAAAGCCCCCGCTGATCCTCGGGCATCGCGGCGTGCCGGGACTGGTGCCGGAAGAGACCGAGGCATCCTATGACCTCGCCGCAGCCCTCGGCACTGATGCGCTCGAAGAGGACCTGCACCTCACCAAGGATTGCGTCCTGGTCGTGCGCCATAACCCTTGGCTGAGCGACAACACCAATGTTGCGGACGTCGCGAAGACCAATGCGGCTGTTGCAGCCCGCAAGCGCACCGTGCCCGGTGTGCGCGTCAAGGCCCCGTCTGCCACCGGCGTGCCTGCCGACTACCTCACGGATCTGACCGACCCGGCCGATCCCAAATCAGTGCTGGAGTCACTGATCGTGGACGGCGAGGACCATACCAACGACTGGTCGATCGCCGATTTCACAATGGCCGAGCTGAAGGAGTGGATTGCCGGCACCACCTATGACGCCGCCAACGAGCGGCCGAAAGTCTTCAACGGCAAGCTCCCGGTCATCAGCTTCCAGGACGTCATCGATATCGCCAAGGCGAAGAGCAAGGAGACCGGGCGGTCCATCCTCGTCTACCCGGAAACCAAGAATCCGACCTGGAACAATGCCCAGGCGATCGCCAATGGCTGCGGCGCGCCCGGCGGCCACCCGTTCGAGGATGCCTTGATCAAGATCATCAAGGACAACGGACTCAATACGAAAGAGGCTCCCATCCTTGTTCAGAGTTTCGAGCCCGGCAGCCTGAAATATATGCGCGGCCATGGTCTTCAGACGCGGCAGGTCCAGCTCATCGACGGCAACGGTATCGACTTCAGGAGCGGCAAGGTCTTGCTCAACAACATCACCAACTCCCGCCCGTTCGACTGGACGGTTGCAGGTGATCCGCGCTTGTACGATGCGATGCTGACGCCTGAGGGCCTTGCCGAGATCAAGACCTATGCCGACGGCATCGGCCCGTGGAAGGCCTACATCGTTCCGCTCAAGATTGCGCCGTGGAAGGACAGCAACGCCGACGGCACACCCTACAAGGGATCGACGCCGGACGCTTCGACGCAGGAGGCGACCAGCCTGATCGCCGACGCGCACAAGCTCGGCCTGTTCGTGCACGTCTTCACCTTCCGGAACGAGAAGAAATATCTGGCCGCCGACTATCGCGGTGATCCCAGCCTTGAATATCTCAAATTTTTCCGACTTGGCGTCGATGGGGTCTTCACCGACTTCACGCATACCGGCGTTGCCGCCCGCGCAACGTATTTGCGAGAGCTCGGCTGGTAGACGAAACGGCGAATCGGACCGGCGCTCTCGTCTCGGATCTGAACGTAACCGTGTCTGATTTTTCGCTGCGTTGGCTGCTTGCACCCACTACGCGGGCGGGGAGCTAATGTTGCCCAATCAAGCCTAAAGGTTTTGCAAAGTTTCGGCCACGTTGCACTGCGGCATAATGAAAATCGTGCCATGCCGCCGCGGTGCTTTCCAAGGGCGTTTGACTTGGGTTAGAGAGGGCTGAAGTTTTCTCTGACCCGGAATTCCCATGGCCGCACCCAAGAAAGCCGCCGCAGGCGCTGCGCAGGACAAGACCGACGGCGGCTCGCCCCCGGAATTCACCAAGGAGCAGGAGCTGAAGGCGCTCCGCGACATGCTCCTGATCCGACGGTTCGAGGAGAAGGCCGGCCAGCTCTACGGCATGGGCGCGATCGGCGGCTTCTGCCATCTTTATATCGGCCAGGAGGCCGTGGTGGTCGGCATGCAGATGGCCCTGAAAGAGGGCGATCAGGTCATCACCGGCTATCGCGATCACGGCCATATGCTTGCCACCGGCATGGAGGCCAACGGCGTCATGGCCGAGCTGACAGGCCGGCGCGGCGGCTATTCCAAGGGCAAGGGCGGCTCCATGCACATGTTCAGCAAGGAGAAGCACTTTTACGGCGGCCACGGCATCGTCGGCGCGCAGGTTTCGCTGGGAACCGGTCTCGCGTTTGCCAACAGCTATCGCAGTAACGGCAATGTCAGCGTCACCTATTTCGGCGACGGCGCGGCCAACCAGGGCCAGGTCTATGAGAGCTTCAACATGGCGGAGCTCTGGAAGCTGCCGGTGATCTACGTCATCGAGAACAACCGCTACGCCATGGGCACCGCGGTCTCGCGCGCCTCGGCGCAGCAGGATTTCTCCAAGCGCGGCGCGTCCTTCAACATTCCCGGCATGCAGGTCGACGGCATGGATGTCCGCGCCGTGAAGGCTGCGGGCGAGGAGGCTGCGGCCTGGTGCCGTGCCGGCAAGGGCCCCTACATCCTGGAGATGCAGACCTACCGCTATCGCGGCCACTCGATGTCCGACCCCGCAAAATACAGAACGCGTGAGGAGGTCGAAAAAGTCCGCCACGACCAGGATCCGATTGAGCAGGTGCGCAACCGCCTGCTGGCCGCCAAGGTCAGCGAGCAGGATCTGAAGGCGATCGACGCCGAGGTGCGCGACATCGTCAACGCATCTGCCGACTTTGCCCAGCATGACCCCGAGCCGGATGCCGCCGAGCTCTGGACCGACATTTACCGCTGAACGCGCGCAAGCTTTCTTTTGGAGCCGATATGCCAATTCAAGTGCTGATGCCCGCGTTGTCGCCCACGATGGAAAAGGGCAACCTTGCCAAGTGGCTGAAGAAAGAGGGCGAGACGATCAAGTCCGGCGATGTCATCGCCGAGATCGAGACCGACAAGGCGACGATGGAGGTCGAGGCGACCGACGAAGGTACGCTCGGCAAGATCCTGATCCCCGAAGGCACCGCCGACGTTGCGGTGAACACGCCGATCGCGACGATTCTCGCCGACGGTGAAAGCGCCGCTGATCTGGCCAAGGCGCCTGCGCCGGCCAAGCAGGAGAAGGCTGCGGAAGCAGCTCCTGCCGCCGCAAAGGCCGAGGCACCTGCACCCAAGGCCGCGCCCGCGCCGCAGGCTGTCGCCGAGCCGGATCCGGAAGTCCCTGCGGGCACCGAGATGGTGACGCAGACCATCCGCGAAGCCTTGCGAGACGCCATGGCCGAAGAGATGCGCCGCGACGCCGACGTCTTCGTGATGGGCGAAGAGGTCGCCGAATACCAGGGCGCGTACAAGGTGACGCAGGGGTTGCTGCAGGAATTCGGCGCCAGGCGCGTCATCGACACGCCGATCACCGAGCACGGCTTTGCCGGCATCGGCGTCGGTGCCGCCATGACCGGCTTGAAGCCGATCGTCGAGTTCATGACCTTCAACTTCGCCATGCAGGCGATCGACCAGATCATCAACTCCGCGGCCAAGACGCTCTATATGTCCGGCGGCCAGATGGGCTGCTCGATCGTGTTCCGCGGGCCGAACGGTGCCGCGGCCCGCGTCGCCGCCCAGCACAGCCAGGACTATTCGTCCTGGTACTCCAATGTCCCCGGCCTCAAGGTCGTCGCGCCGTTCTCGGCCGCCGATTACAAGGGGCTGCTCAAGGCCGCGATCCGCGACCCCAACCCGGTGATCTTCCTCGAGAACGAGGTGCTCTACGGTCACACCGGCGAAGTGCCGAAGCTCGACGACTTCGTGATCCCGATCGGCAAGGCGCGCATCGTGCGCGCAGGGAGCCACGTCACCATCATCTCCTGGTCGAACGGCATGACCTATGCGCTGAAGGCCGCCGACGAGCTCGCCAAGGACGGCATCGAGGCCGAGGTGATCGATCTGCGCACGCTGCGTCCGATGGACACCGAGACCATCATCAATTCGGTCAAGAAGACCGGCCGCGCCGTGACGGTGGAAGAGGGCTGGGCCCAGAGCGGCGTCGGCGCCGAGATCGCCGCGCGCATCATGGAGAACGCCTTCGACTATCTGGATGCGCCGGTCGCGCGCGTGTCCGGCAAGGACGTGCCGATGCCTTATGCGGCGAACCTGGAGAAGCTCGCGCTGCCCTCGGCGGCGGAAGTGGTCGAGGCCGCCAAAGCCGTCTGCTACAGGTAGATCATGGCGGGCCCGAAGGAGCAGCCACTGCCGCCCGACGTCATGACCCGCGATGACGCGGTCGAGATCCTGCGCGTGTTCGTGCTGGACGGCGGGCTGTCGATGGCGTTCCAGCGGGCCTTCGAAGAGCCCGACATGTGGGGCCTGCTGCTGGTCGATCTCGCCCGCCATGCCGCGCGCGCCTATGCGCGCGAGAGCGAATACACCGAGGAAGACGCGTTGAACCGGATCCTCGAGATGTTCCAGGCCGAGATCGAGCGTCCCACGGACACCGGCACCACGACGCCGCGCGGCAAGGAGCACTGACCGTGGCGATCGAATCCCGTCACTTCGATTTCATGCTGGAGGCGATCCGCGAGGCGGAGGCTTCGATCGCGCAGGGCGGCCTGCCGATCGGTGCCGTGCTGACGCGCGGCAACGAGATCATCGCCCGCGGCCACAACAACCGCGTGCAAGAGAAAAACGTCATCCTGCACGGCGAGATGAGCTGCCTGCGCGAAGCCGGCGTGATCTCGTTCCACGACACCGTCATGTACACCACGCTGTCGCCATGCTCGATGTGTGCCGGCGCACTTGCTCTGTTCAAGGTCCAGCAGGTGGTGATCGGAGAATCCGTCACCTTCCCGGGCTCGAAGGACATCCTCGACAAGTTCGGCATCCCCTGGATCGATCTTGCGGACGACCGCTCCATCACCATGATGAAGAACTGGCGTTCCAATCCTGCCAATGAGCGCCTGTGGCAGGGCGACATCGGCAACTAAACCTGGTCTGTTCGTCCTCGCTTCCGGGGACGACGTTTTGAGAAGTTCTTCGTGAGGTCAGCATGCCCATCAACATCCTGATGCCCGCTCTTTCGCCGACGATGGAGAAGGGCAACCTCGCCAAGTGGCTGAAGAAGGAAGGCGACAAGGTCAAATCCGGCGATGTGATCGCCGAGATCGAGACCGACAAGGCGACCATGGAGGTCGAGGCCATCGACGAAGGCACGATCGCCAAGATCCTCGTGCCCGAGGGCACGCAGGACGTCCCGGTCAATGACGTGATCGCGGTGCTGGCCGGCGAGGGCGAGGACGTGAAGGCGGCAGGTGCCGCCAAGCCCAGCGCCGCGGCTGCGCCTCCGAAAGCTGCTGAAGCACCCGCCGCCGCGCCCGCGCCTGCGCCTGCCGCGCCCAAGGCTGCTCCGGCGCCTGTTGCTGCTCCCGCTCCGCAAGCTGCCGCCGCACCGGCCGCGCAGAGCAACGGCCATGGTGGTCGCGTGTTCTCCTCACCGCTGGCGCGGCGTCTCGCCAAGGAAGCCGGCGTCGAGATTTCGATGGTCACCGGCACCGGCCCGCACGGCCGCGTGGTTGCACGCGACGTCGAGCAGGCCAAGTCCGGCAAGGGCCTCAAGGCACCCGCCGCGGCGCCGTCAGGCGCACCCTCGATCGCCCCGACCATGTCGGACAAGCAGATCCTGTCGCTGTTCGAGCCGGGCTCCTACGAGGTCGTTCCCCACGACGGCATGCGCCGCACGATTGCCCAACGTTTGACTGCGTCGATCCAGAACGTCCCGCACTTTTACCTGACCATCGACTGCGACATCGGCAAGCTGCTCGCCGCACGCGAGGAGATCAACGCGGCTGCTCCCAAGGACAAGGAGAAGAAGCCGCTCTACAAGATCTCGGTCAACGACTTCGTCATCAAGGCGATGGCCGTTGCGCTCCAGAAGATCCCGAACTGCAATGTGAGCTGGACCGAATCCGGCATGGTCAAGCACCATCATTCCGACGTCGGTGTCGCCGTGGCGATGCCCGGCGGCCTGATCACGCCGATCATCCGCAAGGCTGAGACCAAGACGCTGTCGACCATCTCCAACGAGATGAAGGATTTTGCCGCGCGCGCCCGCTCGCGCAAGCTGAAGCCGGAAGAATACCAGGGCGGCACCACCGCGGTCTCCAACCTCGGCATGTTCGGCATCAGCCATTTCACCGCCGTGATCAACCCGCCGCATGCGACCATCCTCGCGGTCGGCACCAGTGAGGAGCGTCCCGTCGTGCGTGGTGGCAAGATCGAGATCGCGCACATGATGAGCGTGACCTTGTCTTGCGATCACCGCGCCATCGACGGCGCGCTCGGCGCCGAGCTGATCGGCGCCTTCAAGCAGCTGATCGAAAATCCCGTCATGATGATGGTCTGAGATGGCGCATGACGACGCGCTGGCCCTGGATCTCGATGCTGGTTTCGCTGATCCTCACGCTCAGCCCGCTCGGCCGCGACATCGTTGAGTCCGCCTTCTTTGCCGGCGAGGCGTTGTCGCGCAACATCTGGGCGCCGATCGCGCTCACCATCTTCGCCGTCATGGCGGCGGTCATTCTCATCGAATGGCTGATCAGAACTTATATCCTCAATCGCCGCGCCCGCGGCGCAACGACCGCTTGAGTTGAACGGGAGCCGCCATGGCCGACACATCCTTCGACGTCATCATCATCGGCTCCGGCCCGGGCGGATACGTCACCGCGATCCGCGCCGCACAGCTTGGCTTGAAGGTCGCGATCGTCGAAAAATCCTATCTCGGCGGCATCTGCCTGAACTGGGGCTGCATCCCGACCAAGGCGCTGCTGCGCTCGGCCGAGATCTACCATTACATGCAGCACGCCAAGGATTACGGCCTGTCGGCGGAGAAGGTCTCGTTCGATCCGAAGGCGGTGGTGCAGCGCTCGCGCGGGGTTTCGAAGCGGCTGAACGACGGCGTCGGCTTCCTGATGAAGAAGAACAAGGTGAGCGTGATCTGGGGCGCCGCCTCGATCGACGCGCCCGGCAAGGTGACGGTGAAGAAGTCCGACGTCGAGGCGCCCAAGGGCACGCTGGGCGAGGGGACTTACCAGGCAAAACACATCATCGTCGCGACCGGCGCACGGCCGCGCGTGCTGCCGGGGCTCGAGCCCGACAAGAAGCTGATCTGGACCTATTTCGAGGCGATGGTGCCGGAGAAGATGCCGAAGTCGCTGCTGGTGGTCGGCTCCGGCGCGATCGGCATCGAGTTCGCCTCGTTCTTCCACACCATGGGCTCCGACGTCACCGTGGTCGAGGTGTTGCCGCAGATCCTGCCTGTGGAGGATGCCGAGATCGCTGGCTTTGCCCGCAAGCGCCTGGAGAAGCAGGGCATCAAGATCATGTCCTCGACCAAGGTGACGAAGCTGGAGAAGAAGGCCGACAGCGTCGTTGCCACCATCGACGACGGCAAGGGCAAGCCCGTCACCACCGAGTTCGAGCGCGTGATCTCGGCGGTGGGCGTGGTCGGCAATATCGAGAATCTCGGTCTGGAAAAGTTGGGGGTGAAGACCGACCGCGGCTGCATCGTGATCGACGGCTACGGCAAGACCAATGTCCCCGGCATCTACGCCATCGGTGACGTCGCAGGCCCCCCGATGCTGGCCCACAAGGCCGAGCATGAGGGCGTGATCTGCGTCGAGGCCATCAAGGGCCTGCATCCGCATCCCATGGATAAGAACCTGATCCCGGGCTGCACCTATTGCCAGCCGCAAGTGGCCTCCGTCGGCCTCACCGAAGCCAAGGCCAAGGAGAGCGGCCGCGAGATCCGCGTCGGCCGTTTCCCCTTCGTCGGCAACGGCAAGGCGATTGCGCTCGGCGAGGACCAGGGCCTGGTCAAGGTGATCTTCGACAAGAAGACCGGCCAGCTCCTCGGCGCTCACATGGTCGGCGCGGAAGTCACCGAGCTGATCCAGGGCTATGTCGTCGCCATGAATCTGGAGACCACGGAAGAAGAGCTGATGCACACGGTGTTCCCGCACCCGACGTTGTCGGAGATGATGAAGGAAGCCGTGCTGGACGCTTACGGGCGGGTGCTGAATATCTAGCCCCCGCCGGAGCCGTCATTGCGAGCGAAGCGAAGCAATCCAGACTGCCTCTGCGGAAAGATTCCGGATTGCTTCGCTGCGCTCGCCATGACGAGCAGAGAGATCGACTGCAAAACAAGAAGGAAACCAACCCATGCAAGACAACGACAATCTCACCATCGAACGCCCGACCTTCGTCACCCATCTCGAATGCGCGATGGAAGGCGATCATTACGCCGCCGACCAGGTCCACAACCTCTCCAAGGCGGGCAAGCCATTGCTGGTGCGCTACGACCTCGCGGGCGTGAAGAAGGCGCTGACCAAGGACGCGCTGGCGCAGCGGCCCGCGGACATGTGGCGCTACCGCGAGCTGCTGCCCGTGCGCAAATGCAAAGACATCGTCTCGCTCGGTGAAGTCACGACGCCGCTGATCCGGCTGCCGAAGCTCGGCGCGAAACTCGGCGGCGGCGAGATCATCGTGAAGGACGAGGGACGCCTGCCGACCGGCTCCTTCAAGGCGCGCGGCCTGGTGATGGCGGTGTCGATGGGCAAGGCGCTCGGCATCAAGCACATGGCGATGCCGACCAACGGCAACGCGGGCGCTGCGCTCGCGGCCTATGCGACGTCGTGTGGCATCAAGACCACGATCTTCTGCCCCGCCGATACGCCGGAAGTGAATGTCAGCGAGATCGAGCTCCAGGGCGCGACCGTCTATCGCGTCAACGGCTATATCGACGATTGCGGCAAGATCGTCGGCGAAGGCAAGGCAAAGGTCGGCTGGTTCGACACGTCCACGCTCAAGGAGCCGTACCGGATCGAAGGCAAGAAGACGATGGGCCTCGAGCTCGCCGAGCAGCTCGGCTGGGACGTGCCCGACGTGATCTTCTATCCGACCGGCGGCGGCACCGGCCTGATCGGCATGTGGAAGGCGTTCGACGAGCTGGAGAAGATCGGGTTCATCGGCTCCAAGCGCCCGCGCATGGTCGCGGTGCAGGCCTCGGGCTGCGCGCCGATGGTGCGGGCCTATGACGCCGGCACCGAGCATGCGACGCGCTGGGAGGACGCCCACACGATTGCCTCGGGTATCCGCGTGCCGCAGGCGATCGGCGATTTCCTGATCCTGCGCGCGGTGCGGCAGAGCAAGGGCTTTGCGATTGCGGTCGACGACGACAAGATCTCGTCGGCGCTGAACGAGGTCGCGCGCGAGGAGGGGCTGCTGCTGTGCCCCGAGGGCGCCGCGACCTACGCCGCCTACAAGGAAAGCCTCGCCGACGGCCGCGTCAGCAAGACCGACCGCGTCATGCTGTTCAACTGCGCGACCGGCCTGAAGTACCCGCTGCCCCCGGTTGCCCGCACGCTGGATCGTCACAAGCCGATCGACTACACGCAGTTCTAGCGCGTCATTTCGTCTCTTCACGAACGATCCCTCTTCCCGTACGCGGGAAGAGACAAAAAACAACAATGACATCGCTGGGGAGAAGACAATGAAGAAGGCCATCTGGGCCGGGCTGCTCGGTATTCTCGCTGTTTCAGGCGCCGCGCGCGCCGACGACTATCCCTCGCACCCCATCACCATCATCGTTCCCTTCGCCGCCGGCGGCCCGTCGGACGCGATGGCGCGGGTGCTTGCCGAACGGATGCGCGTGACGCTCGGCCAGCCGCTGGTGATCGAGAACGTCACCGGCGCCGGCGGCTCGATCGGCGTCGGCCGCGCCGTGCAATCTCCGCCGGACGGCTACACCATCTCGTTCGGCCATCTCGGCACCCACGTCGCCAATGGCGCCGTCTACAAGCTCAAATACGACCTCGTCGCCGATCTCGAGCCCGTGGTGCTGTTGCCGAGCAATCCGATGATCGTCGTCAGCAAGAACGCGGTGCCCGCGACCTCGCTGAAAGAGCTGATCGAATGGCTGAAGTCACGGCCGTCGCCGCCGACCGCCGGCACCGCCGGCGCGGGCTCCGGCAGCCACATCGCCGGCGTCTATTTCGAGAGCGTTTCCGGCATCAAGCTGCAATACGTGCCGTATCGCGGCACGGCCCCCGCGCTGAACGATCTCATCGCCGGCCAGATCGACGTCATCATCGACCAGACCTCCAACTCGATCAACCAAGTCCGCGCCGGCACCATCCGCGCCTACGCCATCACCGACGACAAGCGACTCGCGTCGGCGCCGGATATCCCGACGGCAGCCGAGGCGGGCCTCAAAGGCTTCAACATGACGCTGTGGTCGGGCCTGTGGGTGCCGAAGGGCACGCCGAAGGAGATCGTGACCAAGCTCAATGCCGCAGCGGTGGAAGCGCTGAACGATCCCGCGGTGAAGAAGCAGCTCGAAAGCCAGGGCCTGGAGATGACGCCGCAGGACCAGCTCACCCCCGAAGCGCTCGGCAACCGCCAGAAGGCCGAGATCGCAAAGTGGTGGCCGATCATCAAGGCCGCCAACATCAAGGTGGATTGAGGCGAGGACGACACGTCGCCGCACCCTGTGGAGCCATCAGGGTCACGCGGCGTCGCGTCAGGATTTGGCTTCACCGGGGCTCGCCAGCGCCGTCTCCAGACATTTGATCAGGGTCGGCGTGGAAAACGGCTTCGCGAGAAAGCAGATGGCGCCGGCTTTCAGCGCGCGCTCGCGCACGGCATCGTCGGGAAAGGCCGTCACGAAGATGAACGGCGTGAGGTGACCAAGGCCGCGCATATGCATCAGGAGATCGACGCCGCCCATGACCGACATCTGCACATCCGCGATCACGCAGGACGTCGTATGCAGTTCGGCGGACTGGAGAAACTCGCGAGCGGAGCCGAAGATGCAGACCGTGTATCCCCGCGACGTCAGGAGATTGTTCGTCGCGAGGCGGACTGACGGATCATCGTCAATGATGGAAATGACCGAGAGAACCGACAAGATGATCGCTCCTGATCGGGAAGCCGCCGATCATGGTACGGCACCCGCCGGAAATTGGGCCCTCGGGGCGAGCTTGGAAAGCATACTTAGGTTTGCACTTTTCCCCTTGGCCGGGGGATTCCGAGCGTCTCGGTCATTCTGACGAGATCTGCCAATGACTTCGCGCCCATTTTCCGCATGATCTGCCCGCGATAGATCTTGACGGTAATCTCGGCCAATCCAAGCTCGGCAGCGACCTGCTTGTTCATCAGGCCGGACGCAACCAGGGCGAGGATGTCGCGCTGACGCGCTGTCAGGCCTTCAAAGCGTGTCCGCACGCTTGACACCGACTTCTCGGCATCGCGCCGCCTGCGGTCCCGTTCGATCGCGGCCTGGACCGCATCCAGCATGTCCTGGTCGCGCACCGGCTTGGTCAGGAAATCGATGGCACCACTCTTCATGGCCCTGACGGTCATGGGAATATCGCCATGACCGGTGATGAAGATAATAGGCGTGTGAATGTCGGCCTTTACGAGGTCCGCCTGGAGGTCGAAGCCGCTCGAGCCGGGCAGGCGAATGTCGAGCACAAGGCAACTGGGGACCACCGGCGGCTTGGCCTCCAGGACCTCCGCCGCCGAGCCGAAGGCCTCCACCCTGAGGCCGACCGATTGAAAGAGATTGGTGAGCGCACGCCGCATCGACGGATCGTCGTCGACGATCAGGACGATCGGATCATCGGCGCTTGCCTGGGCCTGCACCTGCGTCGGCTTGGCGTGGTCAGTCACGACGCGTCCTCTTGTGGGAGGGGCAGGGCGATCTGAAATGTTGCACCGCCCCCCTCATTGGGAAACGCCGAAAGCCGGCCCGCGTGAGCCTCGATGATGGATCGGCAGATCGACAGTCCCATCCCCAGGCCGCTCGATTTTGTGGTGAAGAACGGCGTGAAGATGTGGTCTGTCACGTCGCCGCCAAGGCCGACACCGCGATCTGTCACGGTCAGGAGCAGGTGCTCGTCACCGTCCTCGCCGGCCCGACTGGAGCGGATCGCCAGCTCGCGCGGGCGGTCGACATTGGCTTGCATGGCTTCAATCCCGTTCACGACAAGGTTGATCAGCACCTGCTGGAGCTGGATCCGATCGCCGCAAATACTGGGCAGGCCGGACGACAACTCCATTCGCACCGACACGGCATGCGTAGCGAGCTCGCGCCGGACGAGGGCCATCGCCTCCCTGACGACCTGATTGATGTCGAGTGGCACCATCTCGATCTCGGTCTTTTTCGCATGCGCCCGGATCCTGCGGATCACCTCGCTGGCCCGATTGGCGTCCTCGACGATCCATTCCACGGAACGGCGCGCAGCCTCCAGATCGGCCGGCTCGCGGCCGAGCCACGCGATGCAGGCGTCTGCATTGGAGATTACGGCGGCGAGAGGCTGGTTGATTTCGTGGGCGATCGAGGCGGTGAGTTCGCCGAGCGTCGTGACGCGCGTGACATGGGCGAGCTCGGCTTGCGTTTTCCGCAGCTCTTCTTCGGTCTGCTGGGCGCGGATCGCCGCCGTCACATCGCTGCTGACGCCCCTGTAGCCGAGAAAATTGCCGTCCTCGTCATGTAACGGCTTGCCGCTGGTGCGCACGTAAATTGGCGATCCATTGCGATCCCGGCCGCGGTAAACCAAATCGCGGAACGGGAGGTGAGCGTCGAGCGCTGCGCGATGCTGCTCCCACTTCCCCGGCTCGAGCTCGGCGTCGGGCCGAATGTCCCAACGGGTCAGGCCGACCAATCCCGTCGGCGCAGCACTGGCCGTATCGGCGTGTTCTGATATCTGCGTGATGCGGTGATCCGGCCCGGTCTCCCAAAACCAGTCAGATGCGGTTTCAGCATAGTCGCGGAAGCGCTGCTCGGATGCCTTGAGTTCATCAAATGCCTTTTGCAGTGCTTCTTTTGCAGCGACCTGCTCGGTGACGTCCACATGCGTGCCGATGATCTCCCTCACTTCGCCGTCGCTGCCGACAACGGGGAGTCCCTCGGTGTGGACCCGTCGTATCGAACCGTCCGGGCACGCAATGCGAAAGTTGATTTCGAACGGTTCCCTTTGGCGGAGGGCCTGACGTTCCACCTCGACGATCCGTTGGAAATCCTCCGGGAGTATGCGTTGCTGGAAAGCCCGCGCCGGTAAGTCGGTCTGGCCCGGCTCAAACCCGAACAGGCGGAAGAGTTCAGCCGATCGGTAGGCAAACTCCTGACGACGTACATCCCAGGCCCAGCTGCTCGTGTGGCTGAGTCGCTGGGCCTCGGCCAAATAGGCCTCGCTGCGACGCAGCCTCTGTTCTGCCTCCTTCGCTATGGTGACATCGGTCACAGCCCCGACAAACTCGATGCGCCCGGATGCGTGTCGCACCGCGCGTGCCACGGAATGAAGATATTTGACCGATCCGTCCGGCATCAGCAGGCGATATTCGTGGTCGAAATCCTCCGCGAGGCGCGAGGCGCGATCGAGGGTCCTGCGGACCGTATCGCGATCTTCCGGATGGATGCGTTGAAAGACGAAGTTCAGGGTCGGCTTCGTCGCGGGGTCGCATTGGAAGATACGAAAAGTCTCCCTCGACCAGACGGCCTCGCCGGTCGCAAGGTTCAAGCCGAAGCTGCCGGTGCGGCTCAGCTCCTGCGCCTGCGCGAGGTAGGTCTCGCTCTGCCGCAGCGCGTCCTCCGCCTCCTTGCGCTGGGTGATGTTCTCGCAGGCGACCAGCACGATCGGCGTGCCGTCGCCGCGCAGCATCGCCTTGGCGTTTTCACGGACCCAAAGGACCGAGCCGTCCTTCCGGAACTTGCGAATCTCCCAGGTATGCGACTGGTCCAGGGTTTCGAGGGACAACGCCACGCATCGACGGACGAAGTCGTGATCCTCCTCGAAGAACACGTTGAGCACGGACTGGCCGATCAGCTCGGCCGCCGTGTAGCCCAGTTGTGCGGCGCCAAATGTATTGACGTTGAGCACCGTTCCGGCCGGATCCACCATGAAGTACATGACCGGGTTGTGCTCGAACACCTCGCGCCACTGTTTCACTGCGTCGCGTAGATCGATGGTGTCCTGCCGCGAGGCACCTCCGAGCGCGGGGCTGTCCTTCTCGCCGTTGCCGAAAGATCGAAGCGCCGCGAGGCCGCCGAGCAGCAATTGCGCGGCCGAATTCCCGATTTTCGCGATTTGGCCAGGCATCATCGCGGGCGTCCCGGCACGCTGGGGTCGAAGCAAGTAGAGCACTTTGCAACAAGGGGAGCAATTCCCTCCGACCAAAGTAGAACGCCGCTGCGAAACTCGCGGCAGCCGTGCAGCCTACCGGCCATGCGCCGTCTCGTTGCGAAGGTGCGGCGGAGACCCGAAAAACTACGGGACAAACCTACGTATAGCTCGCGCATCCCAAATCATAGAGCACATTTACCTCCGTACAATTGAGGAGTCCGTTGCACGCGGATTACTCTCACAAGCATCGAGGGGACGCGATGTGCAAGGCACAAGCCGGCGATTAGCTCGATGTGCAGCTCATATCTCTGCCTCCGTTGTCCGACTTGCCGCATGATCGGCCGGTCACGATCGAGAGGCCGCATTTCACTAACGAGCGTGGATGGCCGTGCGTCAGCGCACGAGCGAAGCCACGACCATGAGAGCCAGGAGAGAGCATGATGTGCGATACGCCTGAATACTCCGAGCGCGCTTCTGCCGTAAGAGGTTGCGCCGTCTGCAGCGGCAAGTTCGGCCTGATCCGATATTATTCCTGGCGAACGCCGCTGTGCTCCAGAAAATGTCTCGATCGCTTCAGGGCACGCCGCGAACGCGACCGTCGATGGCTTTTTCGATTTCAGGCGGCATGAGGATTAGCGCTTCGGTCCGCTCCATTCGGTAAACAGGAGGCTGCGTGCTGAACCGTGCTTGCAAGCTCCTCTTGATGGTCGCGCTGCTGCTTCCGTTGATGACGGCAGCGCAGGCCGATGAGGTCGGACGGGATGGTGGACATCGTCATCATCCGGTCCAGGATCAGCTCCTGCACGAGAAGTTCTATTCCAGCTGGCATATGCCCGACAATCCTGTGCTCAGCTGCTGCAACAGCGCGGATTGCTACCCGACCGAGGTGCGATACGTCGACGGCAGGATCTACGCGCGGCGGCGGGAAGACGGGAAGTACATCCTCATCCCGTCCCAGAAGGTTGAGAGAAACAGGGACAATCCGGACGGCCGCAACCATCTTTGTGCGCCGCCGCCGTCCGCCTCCCTGGTCGACACGGTCTACTGCTTCGCGTTGGGAGGTGCCACGTGAGATTCATATTGGTGAATGGCAGGACCCCTTTTCGCAAAACCTTCTGTCTGTGGTGCTGCGAGGAGATCAGCGGCAGCTATCTGCGCGATGCGAAGTCGCTGCTGCCCTACTGCGGCTACGAGTGTTACGCGCTTCATCACGAAGCAGCAGCGCCGTTGATCGAGAGGCCGGCGCGAGCGGCGTCTTGAGCAGACGGGTGGGCGAGGCGGAACCGGCGGAGACGGCTGCTGGCACAAGAGGACATGACGTTGAGATTCATGCTCGTCAATCAGGACCAACCCCACCATGGCGTCACCTGCAGCGCGTGCGCACAGCCGCTGGGCTCGAGTTACGTCCGGCATGTGTCCACGCAACGGCGGTACTGCGAGTATGATTGCTACCGTCGATATCAGCAGACGACCATGGAAACGCTCTGGCCTTACCGCAGTTCGCTCGAGGCGATCACGGTGTTTGCGGCCATTTCGAGCTGGAGCTGGATGATGCAGGTGAGCGCGCTCTCTGGCGCGCTGACGGAGGCATTTCTGCGCGCGCGCGAACCTTCTGACCACGGAAGGAGGTGACCGCTAGCCGAACGATGCGAGCCGCGCAGAGTGGTCGGCCGCAGTCACTGCATCCAGCTTCGAGCCGCGTCCAGCCCCGGCGTTGCGAAGCTAGGGCGCGGTGGCTGCGGCCGCTGCCGTAGGTGCCGCGCTGACTTCGTGCGTCGGAACGCGTTGCTCGGATTTCGCCGTGGCTGTGCCGCTGCCCTCGAACCGGGCGCGGTAGACCAGCACGTTCTCCATCACGCGCTGGACGTAGTTGCGCGTCTCCGACAGCGGGATGCGCTCGACCCAGTCGACCGGGTCGACCTTGGGGTCGCGCGGGTCGCCGCGGACCTGCACCCATTCGCGCACCCGGCCGCGGCCGGCATTGTAGCCGGCGAAGGTCATGATCTGGTCGCCGCGATATTCCGACAGCAGCGCGCTCAGCTCGGCCGCTCCCATCTGCGTGTTGTAGACGGGATCGGAGACCATCCTGTCCCAGTCATAGGTCAGGCCGAAGCGCCTCGCCGTGTCGCGTCCCGCTTCCGGCGTTACCTGCATCAAGCCGACCGCGTTGGCGGGCGACTTGTCACGCTGGTCGAACGAACTCTCGGTGCGCGCCACCGAATAGATCACGCTGGTCTCGATCGCTGGGGCGACCTGCTTGTGCTCGGGAATGCCGATGGTCGGGAAGGCGTAGTGGTCGAGCGCAAGTCCGCGCGCCAGCGCCGACTTGCCGACCTCCAGCATCACGCGCGCATCGTTGCGGCGGCCGGCGAGCTCGCCGAGCGCTTCGAGCGCCGCGACATCGGTGCTCTCCCTGGCGAAATCCTCGGCGTAGTAAAACACCACGTCGCGCTCGCCGATGCCGTAGAGCATGTCGGCAGCGCGTACGCGCTCGTCGGCCGGCGGAGCATCGGCGGCGGCCGGCACGGGCGAGGGCGGGCGCAGCTCGATCCGGTCAAGGCCGAGCCTGGCGCGTGCGAGCTGGCCGTAATAGGCGGTCGGATAGCGCGCGGCAGCCTGATAGCTCATGCGCGCATCCGCCGTCGCCCCCATCGCCTCGGCCGCGCGGCCGCGCCAGTAATGTCCGCGCGACAGCGCGATCGGATTGGCCGAGCCCTCGTCGATCGCGGCGAAATGCGCCATCGCCGTCCTGGGATCGTCGAGATAGCGCAGCGCGATCCAGCCGCACATGAAGTGGTAGTCGACGCGGTAGACTTCCTTCTCGGGCACCGCCGCGGCGCGCACGACGTCGTAAGCGGTCTTGAATTTGCCCTGGTCGAGCAGCTTTCGCGCGAGCAGGCGGCGCTCGCGCCACCAGGCATCGGTGTCCTGTGCCGCCATGGTGGCGGGCGCGGCGGCGAGGATCACCGCGGCGGCGTCGTCGATGCGGTCGTTCTGGAGATGCCACTGCGCGCGGCACAGGGCATAGCCGAGATCGCGGCGCGCCTCGGCCGGCACGTCCTCGAGATAATCCCCGGCCTTGTTGGCCTTGCCGGTGACGGCGGCGCAGGCCTTGACGATCGCGAGTTCGTCCTCGCCGAGCCGTTTGGCGGCGCGCCGTGCGCCTGCATAATCCTTGGCGCCGAGGCGCTTGTCCATCCGCGCGCGATGATCGTCGGCCGTCAGGAGATCGCGGAAGGCCTCGTAGGAATCCTCCTCGCTGCGCTCGGACAGTTCGTCCGTGCGCCAGGCCTCGCGCACGAGGCGAGCGGCCCTGTCGGTCTCGCCCTCGGTGAGCAGCACGCGGGCGAGCGCGAACTTGCCCTTGGCGCTGGCCGGCCGGTCCATCGTGAATTTGTGCACGGTTGCCGCATCGCTCTTCTCCTGCCACAGCCGGGCCTCGGCGCGGCGGCGGAGCAGGGCGTTGCTCGGCCAGTCCGGATTGGCGGCGACGAAGGCCGCGTAGCGCTTGAAATTCGCGGTGCTCTCGGAATGGCGCAGCATGAACCAGTCGGCGAGCTTCTGTCCGGCGGAATCGGCAATGCGGTCGCGCGCCGCGCTCGCATCCTCGGTCTTGCCCTTGCGCGCGAGGGTGATGGCGTCCTTCAGCGCGGCGAGGTCGCCGGTCAGCGGCGGCGGCGCCGGCTTGTCCGAGAGCTCGTCGTCCTTCCTTGACTTGCGCTTGGCCTCGGCGTGTTTGCCGCGGCGCGACTTGACCGCAGCCTGGCGCTGCTTGCCGGCTTTGGCCTCATGCGTCTTCTTCGACGCGGACGGTTTGTGGCTGCTCTTGGCTGCCAGCTCGGTTGGGATGAAGGCCAAGGCGGCCATGGCAACGAGACACGCGAGCGAGCGTAGGCACTGGTTCATTCGATGGTCCCCCTGCGAAACCACTACAAACCAAGGTCCGCGACGACATGCGGCTTGAGAATCAAAGACGACACCAAAACGATGCCATGACATCGTTTCGCATTCCTCACGCTCGTTCAACAATGCGGCAAAATACGGATGGGAACTGGGGAACTTCCGAAACGGCGGAAACGGCAGTTGTTTTAGCTTTTGTTAACGAATGGGGCTCGCGCGACGGTTGCGCGCGGCTCGGGGCGTCGCAACGGCCAGATTGCGCGTGTTCCCGCCGTCAAATCCGGTGTATTGAGGTTCCAACCCGTCCCTTCAGCCCTTTACTCCATCGCTCATGCCGCTTTTCAACCAGTCGATCCGGCGCAAGATTGTCGGCATCGCCCTCGGATTGATCGTCCTGATGCTGGTCACCTCGATCCTGTCGATGGTGATGTCGAGCCAGGTCGGCGTCCTGCTCGGCGAGCTGACCGACCGCTACATCCCGGCCTACGGCAACCTCGCGCGCGCCAATATCCGTTCGCTGGAGCGGTCGGTGGCGCTGCGGCGCATGGTGATGATGAAGATGCAGGATGCTTCGGACGAGGAGGCCTATGCGGCGCGTCTCAAGGAGTTCGAGGAAGCCGACCGCAGGATCGAGGAGGAGACCTCGGGCGCGCGCAAGCACATCAACGCGATCATCGACGATAGCAGGACACCGTCCGACAATGCCGCGCTGGCGCGGATCGACACCCGCATCGAGGCGACGGTGTCCGAGCTGCGCCAGGGCATGAAGGAAGATCACGCAAGGCTCCTCAGTCAGATCGACGGCAAGCAGATGACGGAGGCGCGCGGCACGCTCGAGCATCTCGACATGCTGCGCGACCAGTTCAACCAGAAGATCGACGGTATCCGCGCCGACATGCTCAAGCAGGTCTTCGCCTCGACGTCGACGGTGATCGGCCGCCAGCATCAGGCGATCATCATCTCGGGTGTCGTCACCGTTCTCGCGGCGATCGTCGGCTTCGTCTTTGCGCTGATGGTCAGCAGCGGCATCACGCGGCCGGTGCGACTGCTCCTCGCCGGCACGCGCGAGGTCGAGGCGGGGCGCTTCGACAAGACCATCACCGTCTCGACCCAGGACGAGATCGGCGAACTCGCCGCCGCCTTCAACCGCATGACCGAGCAGCTGCGCCACAACGAGCGCGTCCGCGAGACCTTCGGGCGCTACATCGATCCCAAGGTGGTTCAGGGCCTGATCGACCGGCCGGAGGTCGCCATCGACGGCCAGCGCCGGGTGATGACGATCATGTTCTGCGACATGAGCGGCTTCACCTCGATGAGCGAGGGCATGACCCCGCGCGGCCTCGTCAAGGTGATGAACCATTATTTCACGGTGATGTCCGCGCCGATCCGCAGCCATCGTGGCATCATCGACAAATATATCGGCGACGCCATCATGGCCTATTGGGGCCCTCCCTTCATCGAGGAGGACGAGCCCGCGCTGCTCGCCTGCTTCGCCGCCATCGACATGGCCGATCAGGTGCCTGCGCTGCAGAAGCAGTTGCCCGATCTGCTCGGCATCCGCGCCATGCCCGGTCCCTGCGACCTGCGCATCGGGATTGCCACCGGCGAGGTCCTGACCGGCAGCATCGGCTCGGAGCTGATGATGAGCTTCACCGTGATGGGCGACGCCGTGAACCTCGCCTCGCGGCTCGAGCTCGTCAACAAGGTCTACGGCACCCGCATCCTGGTCTCGCAGGCGACGGCGGACGCGATCGGCGCGGCCTGCGAGCTGCGCGAGATCGATCGCCTGGCGGTCGCCGGCCAGAGTGCGCCGCAACCCATCTTCGAGGTGATGAGCAAGGCGCATGGGCTCAGCGTTCCGCAGGAGAGCTTGCGCGCGCACTATGCCGAAGGCCTCGCCGCCTATCGCGCGCGGCGCTTCGACGATGCCCGGACCGCGTTCAATGCCGCACTGGAAACCGTCCCGGGCGATGGCCCCTCGCGCACGCTGCTCGCCCGTATCGCGCAGTTCGAGGCCGATCCGCCGGGCGTGGAATGGGACGGCGCCTGGCGGCTGGAGCAGAAATAGGTAGTCACATCCTCTCCCTGCGGCCCGCGCTGGCGAAAATTGATTCTACTCCATAACGATGTTCGCAGTGACGTATTTCCCGGGCTTAGGTTACGTGTCCTTGAGGCGTTTGACGGGGACACGCCAATGACAGAACTTGAGGACAGGCTGGAGCGGTTTGAGACTCTCACCGCCGAATGCGAGCTGATTGCCAAGCTCGCCACCGACAGCACCAAGCGCGAATTTTATTTGAAGCTCGGGGAGCAGTACCGCCAGCTGGCGGTCGATATGCGGTACGTGATCGCGGCCAGGGCCGCGGCCTGAGGCCGGCTGCAAGCCGTTCTTAATGTTTGGCGCGCATCCTCCTGGATGCGAGCGTCGCGATCCATGATTGCTCGCGGTGGGAATGCCGAGGTCCGTTGCGATGCAGCGTATCTCGCCGACGTCGCTTTGCCGCTCCTTACCAGGGCAATCCCATGCGCCTGCTTGCAGTCCTCATCTTCGCGCTCATGACGGCGGCCTGCAACCAGGAGCAGGACATCACCGGCTCGACGCCGGTCTGCGCGATGCGGAACTACAGCTCCTACAATCCCCGCGACATGAACCAGTGCGTGGCCGCCTGCAAGGCGTGCGACCACGGCAACACGGTCACCTGCACCACGTCATGCACCCTCAAGGGCGCCCACTGAGCGGCGGAGGTTCGGGAGCCGGGGCTGACGGTGCTCGGGCACCGGAACGATTCACAAGGGTTAATCATTGAAGGGATGGGCAGGACGCGGAGTCCTATGGAATGGGTATGCTCGATCCCGGTCGGTTCCTGGTGTCGTGCTCGCATTGCAATGCATGGCCGATGGCGGCCAACGTAAAGCGTGCGAGCTGGTCGGCGTCGCCGCACGAGGTCCGCTTCGTATGCCCGCGCTGCCGCCGCGAGGAGACCGCCATCATCTCCGCCTCGGGTGAACTGACCCCGATCCGGCGCATCGACGTCCCGCCGCGCGACGTCACCGCGGCCTGGGCGCAGGCCCAGCGGCCAAGAGGGCGGGCATAGCCCACCCGTCACAATAGGACAGGGCGGGCGTAGTCGGTTCTGCACAGGGCCCGGTGCCGTTTGGAACCCGGCCGACCGCCAGGCGTTTTAGCCCGACATCAAACGCATCAAGGTCCTGCGAATGATCAGCGAGCATTTCGACACCCGCACACGGATCAACATGAAGCTGGCGCTGGATCGGGTCTGCCGCAATCGCCCGGTCGGCGAGGACCATGACTTCCGCAGGTCCGTTGCCGAACACATCATCCGATGCGCGCTCACGGGCCGCACCGGCATCGGCCAGCTCGTCGATGCCGGCGAGCGGGCGATGATCAGGACGCGTCAGCAGCGGGAGCCGACCTGATTGCGCCAGGTCAACCTGCGCGCGGTGCTGCGACGATCATGCAATCAGCCGATTGACTCACCGCTCCAACGACCCGTAAATTGGATCCTGACGGTTCTCCTCACGGAGATCAAAAGGGAACGTTGTGCGGGATTGTCCCAACGCCGGGATATTCTCAATGCAGCGGCTGCCCCCGCAACTGTAAGCGGTGAATCTTTCGTCATATGCCACTGGGAATCTCGGTCCTGGGAAGGCGACGTAAGGTAACGACCCGCGAGCCAGGAGACCTGCCGTCAGCCGTGGTCACACGCGAAGATGTCGGTCGGGGAGTACAGACATTAGCTTCACCGGAGCAATCGATCGCTCCGTGAAACCTCGTTCGCTGTGACGTGCCACTGACGTCATACCGAGGTTACAAGAGTGTCCCGTATTGTCTCTGCCGCCAGGCGCCTCAGCGCCGGCCTCTTCACGTCTGTTTTCCTGTACTCGTTCAATCCTTCCGCCGCGTTCGCCCAACAATCGGCATCGCCCAATCTGCTGCCCCCGGTCGAAGTCGGGCCATCCGAGCGTACGGCTCGGCCACCGGCCGTACGACATACGTCTGACAAGCCCGAGCGCGGGCGCGTCGTTCGAGCGCTGAGACCAGTGCCGCCGGTATCGCCCCCCGTTGCCGGTATATCCGCGGCCAATCTGTTTCCAACCGTCGTTGTCAGTCCAACTGGCATTGTCACTCCGACCAATCTGGTCGCGAGCTCGGTGACCGTCCTGACCGCCAGGGATATGGAGCGCGATCAGCGCCGCACAGCGTCCGATGCGCTCAGCGCCGTTCCCGGGCTCAACCTCGTCCAGACCGGCGGACCGGGCGGACAGACGTCGGTCTTCATGCGCGGAACGAACTCCAATCACACCAAGGTCCTGATCGACGGTATCGACGTCAGTGATCCCGGCAATCCGAACCGATCGTTCGACTTCGGCCAGTTGTTGACCTCCGACATTCAGCAGATCGAAGTCCTGCGCGGCCCGCAGGGCGGTCTCTACGGCGCGGATGCGCTGGGGGGCGTGATTTCCTTCGTGACCAAAAAGGGTGATGGTCCCGCCCGCGCGACCGGCTCGGTCGAGGGAGGCTCGTTCGGGACGTTCAATCAGACGGCAGGTCTGAGCGGGTCACAGGACCACTTCAACTATGCCTTCAACGTCGCGCATTTTCGCGCAAGCGACGTGCCGGTGACGCCTGTCGAACTGCTGCCGCCGGGCCAGAAGGCGATCGGCAATTCTTACGACAACATGACTTATTCGACCAAGCTCGGTGCCGATGTCAGCGAAAGCCTGACGCTCAATGGCGTCGCGCGCTACACCGACGCCACGCTGCGCTTCACGGGAGACACGTTTGATCCCGTGACACTTGCCAGCTTTCCCGCCGCCGCGCAAAGCACGCAGACCGTGCATCAGCTGTTCACGCGCGGCGAGGCGGTCTGGTCCATTCTCGACGACCGGATGAAGAGCTATTTCGGCGTCAACTACACCAACCACTGGAACCACAACATTTCGCCGGGCGATGCGATGCCGACCATCACCACCGGCGATCGTGTCAAATACGATTGGCACACCACCACACGGCTCGCGCCCAACAACAATGTCATCATCGGCGCCGAGCATGAGACCGAAACGCTGCAAACGGCGACGGTCTCCGCCCAGAACGTCAACAAGGCAGGATATATGGAGTTGCAGTCCCAGTTCGTGGACCGCGTCTTCTTCACGGCCAACGTCCGGCAGGACGACAACGAGCGGTTCGGCGAGCACCCGACCTTTCGCCTGACGTCAGCCGTGATCGTGCCGGTCACGGACACGAAGTTCAGGGGAAGCTACGGCACGGGATTCAAGGCGCCAACGCTCAACCAGCTTTACGTCAGCTTTCCTGCGTTCTTCTTCTTTGCGAATCCCAACCTCAAACCCGAGGAAAGCGTTGGATATGACGCAGGCTTCGAGCAGCCCTTGTTCAACGATCGCATTCGCTTCGGGTCGACCTACTTCCGCAACAACATCACGGACCTGATCCAGAGCACGTTCGATCCAGTGACATTCACGAGCACCAACACGAATATCGGCAGGGCCATCACGGAAGGCACGGAAAGCTTCGTCGCCGCCGCAATCACCGACCGCCTCCGCGTTCGTGCCGATTACACCTTTACCCGCGCCGTCGATGCGACGGCGGGACTGGAGCTGCTGAGGCGTCCGAAGGAGAAGTGGAGCGCGAATGTCATCTGGAATCCGATCGATCCGCTCACGCTGTCCGCGACCGTGCTGCACGTCGGAAGTTTCGTGGACGGCAACCGCGACTTCAGCATTCCGCGTCTGCTGGCGCCGGCCTACACTGTCGTCAACGTGGCCGCCGAATATCTGGTCACCGATCAGATCAAGGTATTTGGCCGGGTCGATAATCTCGCCAATGTGCGCTACCAAAATCCGACAGGCTTTCTACAGCCGGGACTCGGCGTCTATGGCGGCATTCGCCTTGCGAATTACGACGTCAGATAGCGGGACTCCGGAGGAAGCGATCTCATGACGACAGCCGATCCGATCATGGACTTGCTTGCAGGTCAGCTTGCCGATGCCGAGGCGGGCTGGAGCGTCGGTACGTTCGGGGCCATTGCCGAGTTCACGCGCGAGCCCGGCGATGCCTTGGACACGGAGCGGTCTCGCAACGGGATCAGCGTTGTGACGGAGAAGGGTGGGATACGCATCGCCTCCCACCCCGACCTGCGCCTCATCGCGTCGGAATCGCCGACCACCGAAAGCTGGAGTCACCGCGTCGCGATGTGTCTTCCGCATGAAGCTGGCATCATGAGCGGCCGCACGGTGCTGACGGAAATCGGTCCTGATCGCGCAGCGCTGCGCCATCGGGATCGCAACGGCATCCTGTTCGACCTTGGCCTTGGAACGTTGCAGATCGACGCCTGCATCCGGACCGGCGAGGCGGATGTCGTCGCCGCGCTCAGGAGCCGTGCGGGGCAATCCGTGTTCGCGCCGGATAGCGATGCCATGCGGGTCATCCTCGCCGCCAATCCGCATCGCGTCTTCATCAGCCGGATCGGGCGGGCCGAAGTGTTCCAGCCGATCCCGCCACCGGGCGGCAAAAGCCCAGATGGTCCGCACACGCACGTCCTGCCAAAGCTGCTCGCGCATCGCCGCACCCATGCTGCGACCGAGCCGCTGCCTGATGGCTGGATCCCCTGTGCGCATCTTTATCCGGCCCATCCGCTGCGCGATCAACTCGGCCGGCCACACCCGTTTCGGCCGGATCAGCACGCAGCGTTCCAGGCCCTGCTCGAACGCTACGGGCTGCCGGAGCTGACGGCGCTCAAAAGCAACGTAATCGGAGCCGTCGCGAAGGGGCAGGGACCTGAGACCGTGACGCTTCCGTCCGACCGCACTGCGCGCGCCGCAGTTCGGGTGACCGTGCGGCAGCTCGCGGCCGCGGAACCGCGCGCGCCGTTGCTTCTCGCCTGGCTCGCCGCATACGACCGGCGCGATCCGACCGAGGCCGAAGACCCCATGGAGGCCCTTCACTAAAGCCCGGATGCACTGACCCCATACCCGCAAAATGTGCTACAAATCCTGCAAGGAGATCGTTTCATGACTGTCACTATCCTGCCGCCTCATGCCGACCGCTTCCGCCTTCATCCGGTTGCGCCACGGCTTGCGCCGATGTTCTGCTTTGCGCTGCTGACCCTGTCATGCGCGCTCGCCAGCTTTGCGCTGGCCTGCGCAACGCCGTTTGCAGCCTTCGCGGTCGTCGCGGCCGCGATGCTGCCGCTGCGTCCGGCGCTGCTCGTCGTCACTGGCGCCTGGCTCGTGAATCAGACGATCGGTTTCAGCGTCCTGCACTATCCGATCGACGGCAGCACCATTGCCTGGGGTTTTGCGATTGGCGCCGCGGCGCTTCTATCGACCGTAGCAGCATCGGCTGTGCTCCGCATGCTGCCGCAGGGCCGCGCGCCGCTGGTGCTGGCGATCACGCTCGTTGCCGCCTACGCGGCCTATGAGCTCGTGCTGCTCGCCGCGACGCCGGTCCTCGGCGGCGAGGGGGCCTTCACCGCGGCCATCGTCACGCGCATTGGGCTGACCAGCGCCGTCTGGCTCGCCGGCCTCGTTGCCGCCTGCGAGATCGTCCGCCTGGTCGATCCGTTCCGTCGCAAGGGAGCGATGTCGGCCTGAGCGCCGCTTCGCTCCATACGGGCTACGAGACTGAGGTCCGGTCATGGCGATGACCGGCCCTTTGCCCATCGCCGCAGTACGACCGCCGTCCAGACCGGTTGCGGATGAACAATATCTGCCGGGAGCTGCCGTCCGGCATGGACGCCCTTCAGCCGCGCCCGGTGCGTGGCTTCAACCATCCCATGATCACTGAGCACGGCGTTTGACGGCTGCGTGGCAGCCTGTGCCTCTCGCTCGCATCTCTTGCGAAGGTGAGGGCCTGTTGGCTGGACCGCCGCTGCGCGGGCGCGCGTGCCATCCACTCGCGAATGACTGCGCGTCGTATCTTCGATTTCAACATATGAGGGTCTCCAAGGGCTGGATCAGCCATGCGGCTGTTCCAGCTCTCTCTGATCGCCAGCGTGCCTAGGCCGCCTTTTGCATCGGATAGGCTTGCGAACGTCGCGCGAGCAGGGCGCTGCCACACGGATGTTCGGTGCCTTGCAGGACGACGAAGCCACGCTTTGCGACCGCGGCGCGAAGATTGTCCTTCGCTGCCGATTTCTGCGCGTCGAGCCAGATCACCAGCACGGCGCGGGGGCCGAGGAAACCGTCGAGCCAATCCACCGCCGCACCGAGAGCGCCAAGCGGGCGTCGTCGCCAGTCCACGAGGGCTGCGTCGTATTGGGCGGCCGCCCGGCCGCAATTGCCGGCCGCTGCGGCCAGGAAATATCCGCGCCTTTGCAGATCGATCGTCAATTCCATGCTCTTCGCGCCGACCACGACGATGCGCTGCCGGGGTGAGCAGCCTGCGAGCGCGATCATCGGTTCTATGATTCTGTCGCTGATCTCTGAGGGAGACATGAGTTCACCGGTTCGGTTGTTGTTGTCGCGGTCCCTGCGATGCATCGGGCTGCGTGACCGGCTCGATATGTTTCCGGTTGCGATAGGATTTCGAGATGAGCGCGGTCCCGATTGTATAGATTCGGCATAGGACCAGCGCGGCACCTATGCCGTTCCTAGAAACGGGCGATGCGATCCCCATCGAATTCAAATTTGTCCGCCGTCATGTTCTGACGTGAAGCTGCAACTCTTTCTTGGAGGTCAGGATGCCGGCATACCGCGCATTTGTCGTGGGACGACACAGCGTACCGATCGGAGTGGTTCAGATGGACTGTGCCGACGATGAATCCGCGATCTCTCGCGCCGCGAAACTCGTCGACAGCCACGATGTGGAGCTCTGGCAATTCGACAGGCCGGTCGCGAGATTCGAGGCGCAGTCCGGACAGACGCACCGGAAATAGACCATGGTCCTTCGGATGCTGTCTTCCCGACTGCGCTCAGCGTGCCGTCCGGAACGCAAGTTCGCGCAGCCTCGGCAGCGCGGCGTTACGGTTGTCGCTGCGCCAGATCGCGTGCAGCTCGGCGAAGACGGATGGTCCGAGCCTGATCGGGCGAAACACGACATTGTCGAAGCACGCATTGCGGGTCTCGTCCGGCACGATGGCAAGTCCGAGGCCCGCGCTTACCAGCGACAGGATCGCCTGCGCCTGACTCATCGATTGCACCACTTGCGGCCGCACACCATTGGCATCGAACGCCGCGGTCAACAGTGAACGCATATACGGTCCGTCGGGCGAATACATGATGAAGGGCTGTCCCTCGAGATGCGACAGCTCCGGCCGCCGGCGCACCGCGAGCGGATGGTCGAGCGGCAGCGCAAGGGCAAGTCCTTCGCGGAAGACGCTCGCACTTCTGATCGGCTTCTCCGTCTCGATCGGCCGAACGAGGCCAAGGTCGATCCGCCCGGATCTCAGCGCATCGAGCTGCTGGCGCGAGGTCAGCTCTTCGAATGTGATCTCGATGTCAGGCAACTCATCGCGAACGCGCGTCGCAAGCCAGGGCAAATAGCCGTAAGTGGTCGCGCCGACGAAGCCGATCGACAGCGCGCCGCCGGTCAGCGCCGCTGCCTGGCGCGCCGCCTTCACAGCGTGCTCGCGCTGCTGAAGCAGTGCGCGCGCTTCGCCGAGGAAGGCGCGGCCTGCGGCGGTCAGCTTCACGGAGCGGCTGGTGCGCTCCAGCAGCTTCACCCCGAGCGTCCCTTCCAGAATCTGGATCTGCCGGCTCAGCGGGGGCTGCGTCATGTTCAGCCGCTTGGCGGCGCGACCGAAGTTCAACTCATCGGCCACCGCCACGAACGCGCGCACTTGCCCGAACTCGATCATTGATACCTTTTCTGGATCAATTAAATCCAAAAATGAGTTTAGACCTGAATTGATCGCTGATCTAGCTTTCTCGCGTCCGGACGTCGCTGACGTTGCGGACCTCCACGGTCGCCGAAGGCGGCCGGGCAAAACAAAACCGGGAAAGGGAGCAGCGTGACCATGGAGCAGAAGCCGTCCGCACGGACGCATTATCGTTTCGTCACCTTGGCGTTGATCACCATCCTGCTGGCGCTCAGCAGCGGCGATCGGGCGACACTGTCGATCGCCGGTCCCAACATGTCGAAGGCGCTCGGCATCACGCCGGTCGAGCTCGGCTGGATGTTTTCGGCGTTCGCGTGGGCCTACGTGCTGGCGCATCTGCCCGCAGGATGGATCGCGGACCGGCTCGGCGCGAAGCAGACCATTTTGGGCGGATTGATCCTGTGGTCGTTCGTCACCTTCCTGATGAGCTGCGTCGGCTGGGCAAGCTATCCGTTCCTGGTGATGCTGATCTTGCGCTTCATGCTGGGCGTCTTCGAGTCACCCGTGGGTCCCGCGGCCGGGCGCATCATCGCGGCGTGGTTTCCGTCCGCGGAGCGCGGTATCGCAGGCGCCATCTTCAACAGCGCGCAATACGTCTCGCTTGTCGTCTTCATTCCGCTGATGGGCTTCCTCGATCATCGATTTGGTTGGGAGCACATCTTCGCCGTCATGGGCGCGCTGGGCTTCCTGTTCGCAGCGGTCTGGGCCGTCACCTATTATCCGCCGAGCGGTCATCCCAAGATAAGCGCGGCGGAGCTCGATCATCTGCGTGCGGGAGGCGCGCTGGTCGAACTCGGCGGTGCATCGCCGGCCGTTGCCGCGGCGCATGGCCCGCAATGGTCCGATCTCGCAGAGCTGTTCAAAAGCCGCATGCTCGTCGGCATCTTCCTCGCGCAATACGGCATCTCGTCGATCACCTGGTTCTTCGTCTCGTGGTTTCCGACCTACCTCGTCAAGGCGCGCGGCCTGTCCGTGCTCGATGCGAGCCTGATCGCGACCATTCCCGCCATCTGCGGCTTCGTCGGCGGCGTTGCGACCGGATTCTTCTCTGACTGGCTGTTCAAGCGCACCGGTTCGCTCAGCATCGCGCGCAAGACCCCGATCACGATCGGCCTCGTCATGACCGTGCTCATCATCGGCTGCAACTACACGGACTCGACGGTCCTCATCACGGTGCTGATGAGCGCGGCCTTCTTCGGCAAGGGTTTTGGCTCACTCGGCTGGACGGTCGTCGCCGACACCGCACCCAAGGAGGTGATCGGTCTTACCGGCGGCGTCTTCAACGCTATCGGCAACACTGCCGGAATCGTGACGCCGGTTGCGATTGGCTACATCCTCTCTGCCACCGGATCGTTCAACGGCGCGTTGCTCTATGTCGGCCTGCACGGGCTGCTCGCGGTGCTTTGCTACTGGGTCATCGTCGGGCCGATCGAACGCCTCGTCATTCGCGAGGGCGCCGGGCTGATCCGCGCCGCGCCAGTGGCGGCCGAATAACCTCATCACCTGAAAATCCACATCAAAGGAGAAAGCCATGAACGTCCACACGCAGGCCAATACGCGCATCATCGCCAACCCGCTGGCTGCCGGTCTTGCGGCCGGCGAAGCCACGACCGACCGGATCGCCTGGGTGCGGACGTCGCTCGTCTTCCTGCCGCTAGCCCAGGCGATCAGCGACGCAAAGGTTCTCACCGGCCGGCAGAAGCCGCTCACCGAGATCGCCTTCCTGTTTGCGGAGATCGAGACCGAGAACGGCCATAGCGGTATTGGCTACAGCTATTCGAAGCGCGCCGGCGGTCCGGGCCAGTTCGCGCATGCAAAGGAGATCGCCGGCGAGCTGATCGGCGAGGATCCGAGCGATATCGCGCGGCTCTGGGACAAGCTGGTCTGGGCCGGCGCCTCGGTCGGCCGCAGCGGCATGTCCACGCAGGCGATCGCCGCCTTCGACATCGCGTTGTGGGATCTCAAGGCCAAGCGCGCCGAACTGCCGCTGGCAAAGCTGCTCGGCGCCCATCGCGATTCCGTGCGCTGCTACAACACCTCGGGCGGATACCTCTCGATGCCGATCGAGGAGGTGAAGGAGCGCGTCAGCATGGCGCTCGACAGGGGCATCGGCGCCATCAAGCTGAAGGTCGGCCAGCCCGATCCGATGGTGGACCTCAAGCGCATCGAGGCGGTGCGCAATCATATCGGCGACGTTCCGCTCGCGATCGACGCCAACCAGCAATGGGACCGCACCACCGCCTTGCGCTTTGGACGTATCGCCGAGCAGTTCAACCTGACCTGGATCGAGGAACCGCTCGACGCCTACGACTACGAGGGCCATGCCGCGCTCGCGGCCGAGCTTGCGACCCCCATCGCGACCGGCGAGATGTTGACGAGTGTCGACGAGCACTACGAACTGATCCGCAACAATTCGGTCGACTTCATCCAGCCCGACGCGCCGCGCGTCGGCGGCATCACGCCGTTCCTCAAGATCCTCGCGCTCGCCGATCACAGGAAGCTTCAGCTCGCTCCGCATTACTGCATGGAGATCCATCTGCACCTGACGGCCGCCTATGCGCGCGAACCCTGGGTCGAGCATTTCGAGTGGTCGGAGGCGATGTTCAACGAGAAGCTCGAAGTCGTGAACGGCCGCATGATCGTGCCGAACCGGCCCGGTCTCGGCTTCAGTCTGTCGGAACAGGCGCGCGCCTGGGCGCGCGACGTCCACGAGGTCGGCAAGCGCCCCTGAGGGAGAACCGCCATGTATGAGCCAAAGACAAAGTTGCAGCCCCTCGATCCTTCCGTCATCCGCCGGCTGAGGGACGTCTCCTCGGGTTCGCTGACCACCGAGCTGTTCAAGAAGGGCCTGCGCCAGTGTTTTCTGGTCGGGCTGGTGCCGATGAACAGGGATGCGGTCCGCTTCGCCGGCGAGGCCTTCACCATGCGCATGATCCCGGCGCGCGAGGATCTCGACACGATCGAGACGCTCACTTCGCATCCGAACGCCGACAATCTGCAATGGGAGGCGGTCGAGAACATTCCGCCCGGCCACGTGCTGGTGATCGACAGTCGCAACGATCCGCGCGCCGCATCGGCCGGGGCGATGCTACCAACGCGGATGAAGGTGCGCGGCGCAGCAGGGATCGTCACCGATGGCGCGTTTCGTGACGGCCAGGAACTGGCGCAGCTCGATTTCCCGGCCTATGCGCGGCAGGTCACGGCATCGACACGGCTGTCCTATCACCGGGTCGCCGACCTCAACGTGCCCATCGCGTGCGCCGATGTCGCGGTCTATCCGGGAGATGTCATCGTTGGCGACGGCGACGGCATTACCGTCGTGCCGCGGCATCTGGCGGCCGAGATGGCCGACCTCTGCGAGAAGCGGGACCAACTCGAGAAATACCTGTCGTATCGCATCGGCGCAGGCGAGCCGCTTTATGGCGTCTATCCGCCGACGCCTGCCGTCCGTGCCGATTTCGAGGCCTGGAAGAAGGCCGGCGCGGATCCGGCGAGCGCGACGACGATCCGGGCGGGAGGGTGAGATGAGCAATACATCGCCCGCCGCCATGGAGGCGACGATCCGTCGCTATTTCGACGCCTGCAACGCTGCTGACCACGAGGCCCTGATGTCCTGCTTCACCGCGGACGCAGTCCATTATTTTCCACGGGGCTTGCCGGACATTCCGTGGCGCGGCGCCGAGACCATTGCGCGCAAATGGATCTGGTGCGTCGAGACTCTCGGCTCGCAATGGACGATCGAAAAGATCCTGTGCTCGTCGACGGCGCCGGAAGCCGTGATCGAATGGACCCATTGGAAGCGCAAGCAGAATACCGCGCTGCGTGGCGACGAATGGTATGTGTTCGACGAGGCGACCGGTCTCATCAAGGAGATCCGGGCCTATTACGCGGCGCCCGCCGATCCCTTGGTTCGGATCTGCGAACTCGTGGACTTTGATTATCGTGGTCGCGGATATCACCTCCCGCACGAATAACGCCAGGCCGGGAAGCTTCGGACCGACGGGCGTCCCGACCGCGGGTGCGGCCGGCACCCGGCCTTCCCTGCGCCCCCGGATATGAGGGTGGGGCGAGCAAAGCAAAGCAAAGCTCGGGCGGAATGCGCCGCGAGGACGCGAAGGTGTGTCCGTCGTTGGGGTGCAGAAATCGATGCGGCGAACAAGACGTCATCCCGCGCAATGGCAAAGCCGTTGTCGCTGAGGTGCGTTCTGCGGCGCGATGGGGCTCTCTATGGGGCGCGCTACGTCCCATGCCTCGCAACTTCAGGAGGGACAGGACCAGAAGTGTCGCGACTCAGCAGAGGCGCCTTCGCATAGGATGAAGCCGGGTGCGTCGTTCCAGCCACAAAATCTGAAGTTGTGAACGACCTTCCAACTGCGGGTATCACGGTAAGCCTAGCCGTGTCCTCCGAGCCACGATTGTGCCGTCTCTGCAACACTCATCTTGGATTAAACCCTTATCTCCGTCCGTTCGCATCAGCGCCGCTTTTTGGCCACACCCGGATATGAATAAAATCGCTCTAAAGTTTGAAGGGTAGCGGCGGTCTTTGAAGAACGAGAAATCCCAAGGTCGATTCAAATCTTGGCTCTGATTTTTCGGGTCTGAAAGGGTTGGCCGGGGAAACTGGTTTGCGATGGACGCGAAGACCGACATCAAGCAGAGGCTGCCGAGCCGTCACGTGACGGAAGGCCCTGCGCGCGCGCCGCACCGGTCCTACTTCTACGCCATGGGTCTGACCACCGACCAGATCCACCAGCCCTTCGTCGGCGTCGCCTCATGCTGGAACGAGGCTGCTCCCTGCAACATCGCCCTGATGCGTCAGGCGCAGGCGGTGAAGAAGGGCGTGGCGTCGGCCGGCGGCACCCCCCGTGAATTCTGCACCATCACCGTCACCGACGGCATCGCCATGGGCCATGACGGCATGCGCTCGTCGCTGCCGTCGCGCGAGTGCATCGCCGACTCGGTCGAACTGACCGTCCGCGGCCACGCCTATGACGCCCTGGTTGGACTCGCCGGCTGCGACAAGTCGCTGCCGGGCATGATGATGGCGATGGTCCGCCTCAACGTCCCCTCGATCTTCATCTATGGCGGCTCGATCCTGCCCGGCAATTTCCGCGGACAGCAGGTCACCGTGCAGGACATGTTCGAGGCGGTCGGCAAGCACTCGGTCGGTGCCATGTCGGACGAGGACCTCGACGAGATCGAGCGCGTGGCGTGCCCCTCGGCGGGCGCCTGCGGCGCGCAGTTCACCGCCAACACCATGGCGACCGTCTCCGAGGCGATCGGCCTCGCGCTGCCGTACTCGGCCGGCGCCCCGGCACCGTACGAGATCCGCGACGCTTTCTGCATGACCGCGGGCGAGAAGGTCATGGACCTGATCGCCTCCAACCTGCGGCCGCGCGACATCGTTACCCGCAAGGCGCTGGAGAACGCCGCCGCCGTGGTCGCGGCGTCCGGTGGTTCGACCAATGCTGCACTGCACCTGCCGGCGATCGCGCACGAGGCCGGCATCAAGTTCGACCTGTTCGACGTCGCCGAAATCTTCAAAAAGACACCATATGTCGCGGATTTGAAGCCGGGCGGCCGTTATGTCGCCAAAGACATGTTTGAAGTAGGTGGCATACCGCTTCTGATGAAGACGCTGCTCGACAACGGATTTCTCCACGGTGACTGCATTACGGTTACCGGTCGAACGATCGCCGAAAACCTCAAAAGCGTGAAATGGAATCCGCACCAAGACGTGGTGCACCCGGCAGATAAGCCCATCACCGTGACTGGCGGTGTGGTCGGTCTGAAGGGCAATCTGGCGCCAGAAGGTGCGATCGTGAAAGTCGCGGGAATGTCCAACCTCAGGTTTACCGGTCCGGCCAGGTGCTTCGACCGCGAGGAGGATGCTTTCGAGGCAGTCCAGAAGCGCACCTACCGCGAAGGCGAAGTCATCGTGATCCGCTACGAGGGGCCCAAGGGCGGTCCCGGCATGCGGGAAATGCTCCAGACCACCGCGGCGCTGACCGGCCAGGGCATGGGCGGCAAGATCGCGCTCATCACCGATGGCCGCTTCTCCGGCGCCACCCGCGGCTTCTGCATCGGCCATGTCGGCCCGGAAGCCGCCATCGGCGGCCCGATCGGGCTGCTCGAGGACGGCGATATCATCGAGATCGACGCCGTCGCCGGTACCCTTAACGTAAATTTGAGCGACCAGGAGCTCGCCCAGCGCAAAACCAAATGGAGCGCTCGCGCGACTAACCACACGTCGGGTGCGCTCTGGAAATATGCTCAGCAGGTTGGACCAGCGGTCGGTGGGGCAGTAACCCATCCGGGCGGCGCGCACGAGAAACAGTGCTATGCGGACATCTAGGCGTACCATAGTTGCGTTTGTGTTGGGGGCCAGTGCGCTGGCCGCGCCGGCGCTCGCCTTTGACGGTTCGGCCAGCAAGGACGCGACCATCCCGGTCGTGACGACCTTGCCGGGCGCCGCCGGGACCGTCCGCAGCAAGGTCGCGCCGACGACCGCACCCCAGGAAACCTCGCTCAGCGCCCTGCAATATGCCGCCGAAGGCGGCCATCCCGGCGCCCAGTTCAAGCTCGGCCGCATGTATGCCAACGGCGACGGTGTCGCCCAGGACGATGTGCGCGCCTTCGAATATTTCAGCCGCATCGCCAATGCGCATGCCGAGGACAGCCCGTCAGCGCCGCAGGCGCAGGTCGTGGCCAATGCCTTCGTCGCGCTCGGCCGTTATTATCTCGCCGGCATCCCGAACTCGAAGATCAAGGCCGACCCGGACCGGGCGCGGGAGATGTTCTCCTACGCGGCCTCCTATTTCGGCAATGCGGATGCGCAGTACGATCTCGCCCGGCTGTATCTGAAGACCCCCGACGCCTCGCGCGAGGATTTCCGCTATGGCGCGCGCTGGCTCGGCCTTGCCGCCCAGAAGGGCCAGCACGAGGCGCAGGCGCTGCTCGGCCAGATGCTGTTCAACGGCGACCGCCTGCCGCGGCAGGCCGCGCGCGGCCTGATGTGGCTGACGCTGGCGCGTGACAGCGCCGGGATCGAGGAGACCTGGATCAAGGAAAGCTACAACCGCGCTTTCGCCAAGGCCTCCGACGACGACCGCGCCATGTGCCTGCAAATGCTGGAACAGTGGGTGCAGGGCGTTCAGGGCCGCCGGTAGTCGGTACCCGTATTGGCCGGGTCGGCTCGCGGCTGCGCGAAGCGCAGTCTGCTGGGGTAATCCAGGATCCCCACCCGCACCGGCTCAAGCCGCCTCGAGATCCAGATCCGCCCATACCGGCACGTGGTCTGACGGCTTCTCCCAAGCCCGCACATAGCTGTCGATGCCGACATTGGCGAGCCGGTCGCTGGCTTGCGGCGACAGCAGCAGATGGTCGATCCGCAAGCCATGATTCTTCTGCCAGGCGCCGGCCTGGTAGTCCCAGAAGGTGTAGAGCCCGGGCTCGTCGGTGACCGCGCGCAGGGCGTCGGTGAGGCCGAGGCCGAGCAGGGACTGAAAGCTCTCCCGCGTCTCGGCCTTGAACAGGGCGTCCTCGGTCCAGGCGGCGGGATTATGGACGTCGCGGGCATGCGGGATGACGTTGAAGTCGCCCGCGAGGATCAGCGGCTCCTCGGCCTTGAGGCGCTCCTTCGAATACTCAAGGAGCCGCGACATCCATTTGAGCTTGTAGGGATATTTCTCGGTCCCGACCGGATTGCCATTGGGCAGATAGAGGCAGGCGATGCGCAGCACCCCGCGCTTCAGCGTGACCACGCCCTCGAGGAAGCGCGCATGGGCGTCCTCGTCGTCGCCGGCGAGCCCCGACTTGGTCTCCTCGAAGCGGAGCTTCGAGAGCAAAGCGACGCCGTTGAAGGTCTTCTGACCGTGGGTGACCACGTTGTAGCCGAGCGCCTCGATCTCCAGTCGCGGGAAGGCCTCGTCGACGCATTTGATCTCCTGGAGGCAGACGATGTCCGGCTGGCACTCTTTCAGCCAGGTCAGCAGCAGATCGATCCGCTGCCGGACCGAATTCACGTTCCAGGTGGCAACTCTGATGGGCATGTCGGCGGGCTCCGGGCAGGGGCCATGGTTAGAACAAACTGCAAACACGCCCGTCAAGGACGCCGCAAAATCTCCCACAAAATTAACCCGGTTGAAGCCGGGCCTGGGCCATTGATACCGAAAAGGTTTTTCGAATGGGATGGCCGGACAAATCCATGAGGGCAAGCGAGCCGCGCGACGGCCTGGTCGGCGCGTTCCTGTACTGGCTCGGCGGCTTCGAGATCGAGGACGGCATGACCGCCGATCTCAGCGAGCGCGAGCTGCGCCGCATCCGTGCCAAGCAGATCGATGCGGTGACGCGGCAGATCCCGGTGACCATGGCCGTCACCATGCTCAACGTCGCCATCGTGCTGATCCTGACTTGGGGCAGGGGCTGGAACGATTTCCTCGCGATCTGGGGCATGACCCTTGCCGCCACCGCCTCGCTCGCGGTGCGCGCCTGGCGGCGCGCTCACCAGAACCCGCCGCAGGAGGCCTCGGCGCGCGCCGCGCGGCAGATGCTGCGGCAGGCGTTCTTCCTCGCGGCGATCTGGGGCACTCTGCCGCTCGCACTGTTCAGCCGGGTCGAGCCGACCAGCCAGCTGATCCTCGCCTGCCTGATGGTCGGCATGATGTCCGGCGGCGCCTTCACGCTGTCGACCTTCCCGCGCGCCGGCCTCGTCTATCTCGCGACCGTGACGATGGCCTGTGCCGGTGCGCTGCTCCTGTGCGGCACCGGGCCGTATCTGGTGACCGCGGTGTTCCTGCTGCTGTTCGCGTTCTTCATGGCGCGCAACATCGTCTCGCAGGGCAATCTGTTTCTCGGCAATCTCAAGGCCCAGCTCGAGCTTGAGCGGCAGACCGAGATCATCTCGCTGCTGCTGAAGGACTTTCAGGAGAACGCAAGCGACTGGCTGTGGCAGACCGACGCCGAAGGGCATCTGGTCGACGTGCCGCAACGCTTCGCCGAAGTGGCGCAGCTTCCGCTTCCACTCCTGAAGGGATCGCATTTCGCCGACGTGCTCGACATGCTCTGTCCCGAGGACAAGAGCGCAGCCTACAACGTCGTCGGCCTGATGGAGCAGAGCGAGCCGCTGCACGAGATGAACCTCAAGGTCGTCGCCGGCGGCGAGGCGCGGCTGTGGTCGCTGACCGCGAAGCCCGCCTATGACCGCGACGGGCAGTTCCTCGGCTATCGCGGCTTCGGCCGCGACGTCACCGAGCGCTGGCGCGCGGAAAAGGCGGAGGCCGAGAGCCGCGCCAAATCCAACTTCCTGGCGGTGATGAGCCACGAGATCCGCACGCCGATGAACGGCGTGCTCGGGCTTGCCAGCATGCTGCTGGAAACCAGGCTGGATCCGGAGCAGCACGAGGCCGTCACCACGATCCGGGAGTCCGGCGACAATCTGCAGCGCATCCTCAACGACATCCTCGATCTGTCCAAGCTCGAGGCCGGACGCTTCGCGTTCGAGGCGATCGACTTCGCCCCGCAGGCGCTGGTCGAGGCGGTCGCGACCGTCGTGCGGGCGAGTGCCAAGAGCAAGGGACTGGCGATCAAGGTCGAGCTCGATCCGGCGCTGCCGCCGACGCTGCGCGGCGACGTCGCGCGCATCCGGCAGGTGCTGCTCAATCTCGCCTCCAACGCGGTGAAGTTCACCGACGAAGGCGAAGTAACGATCTCAGCCGTCTGTCAGGCGCGCCGCGATCTGCTTGCGACCGTCGAGTGGACCGTGACCGACAGCGGCATCGGGATCTCGCCCGAGAAGCTCGGGCAACTCTTCAGCGACTTCGCCCAGGCCGACGCCTCGATCAGCCGCCGCTTCGGCGGCACCGGGCTTGGCCTTGCGATCTCTCGCCGCATCATCGAGCAGATGGGCGGTACCATTGGCGTCACCTCGACACCGGGCGAGGGCTCGACCTTCCGCTTCACGCTGGTGCTGCCCTGGAGCCAGGCGCAGGCATCCGACCAGGCGGCCGGCCGCGATGAAGCCGACGAGCTCAAGGCGCGGATCGCCGGGCTGGACCGGTCGCTGAAGGTGCTGGTCGCCGAGGACGACGCCGTCAACCGCATGGTCGTGAGCAAGATGTTAGGGGCCTTCGACGTCGAACTGCGCGTCGTCACCGACGGCGTCGAGGCCGTCGCGGCGGCCTCAGAAGGCGACTACGATGTCGTGCTGATGGACGTGCGCATGCCGGACATGGACGGCCTTGCCGCGACGCGGGCGATCCGCGCGCAAGGCGGGCGCTTCGAAGCCTTGCCGATCATTGCGCTGACCGCCAACGCCTTCCCCGAGGACGTCACGATCTGCCGCGAAGTGGGCATGTCGGACTTCCTGGCCAAGCCGCTACGCAAGCCGGCGCTCGCCGCAGCCTTGCTGCGCGCACTCGATGGACACGTGATTACGGAAGACGCGCCGCTCCAGCCCGAGCTGATGCCTGATGAGGTGGAGTGGACGGATGAGGAAAGGCAGATGACGGGCGCTTAAACCGCCCGTCAGATCGTCACAGTTTTCCATAGACTCGCCCGGCGACCGCCGTCAGGCGCTCGACCGAGCCGGACTCCGGATGCGGCTTGACCGGCGCGAACAGGATCGAAGCCTGCCTGCCGTTCTTCCAGACATAGATGTTGACGGCGTTGCCGTTGCCCTTGGTGCAGGAATGCTCGCCGAACGCTTCACTGCCGAGTGCCGGTATCGCCACGTGCTTGCACGGGCCCGCGCGTTTCATCATGCCGATGACGGTGTCGCGCGACATCGCGATCACTGCGACGGTCATGGTGTTGGCCTCGCGATCGAACATCATGCAGCTGCCTGCGCCGGTGCGCTGGACCGTCAACGTGCTCGTGTCGAGAAAGCCGTCGGCATCCGCGGCCGTGAGCCACTCGCAATTGCCGAACCGCTCGCTGCTCTTGCTCACGTTGGCGATGGCAACGCGCGCGGCTTCGGTAATCGGTCCGAGCAGCGCGCCGTCGGCACGCCGGCCGACCGGATAGACGCTGATCTGCAGAATGTAATCGCCGGACAAAGCCACGACCGATGCCTCCTGGCGCTCTGCGCCTGCGGCGCTCGTTCCGCCCTGGCCTTCATCGCCGATCCCCGCGACTGCGTTCAGCGGCATGCGCTCGCCGAGCGTCTTGACGAAGGTCGCGTATAATTCCTTGGCGCGGTCCTTGTCGGGATTGCGGAACACGGTGAGCATCATCGTGTCGCCGCGCCCGCCCTGGTAGATGCAGCCGCGGCCGTCCTGATTTGAAATCAGTGACCATTTGAGCGCCGGCATCGCGCCGGCTAGCTCCTTGGCGCTGATGAACGGGCAGGTTTCCGCAGCGAGCGCGGGAGGCACCGGGACGGCTGCGATGGCAAGGAACAGAGCGAGGCACGCGAACAGACGATCGATCATGCGCATTGGATCATTTACAACCGCTATGGGGGCGCTACGGCCGATGAAGAATCGGCGTCGCCTAAACAGATTGGGCTGTTCGCACGTCGCTCACTACCTGCGATGTCCGAGTCGGGTCAAGAGCCACTATCGCGACCTTCGGAGCGCGCGGGGGCCTAGTACAAGCGGGGAAAGGCTGAAAGGCAATCCTTCACTGCCCACCGTGGCCGCATCGGCGCTCACGCCGATGCGGCGCGTATGAACGGATTGCCGCGACGATAATTTAGGACGACCTGACGAATCCAAGATCGTCTTCGATCACGGCGTTGGGTCCGACCGGCACCCGACCTGCATTGGCTAGATTGAGTTTGCGGAAGACGATCTTGTCGCGCCAGACCTTGCGGAGAAAATCTTCGAACACCTGAATGGTCAACTGCTCGCCTGGACACCGTCGGTATCCGAAGCCGAATGGTGCGAAGCCGGCATAGTCACAAACGGGGATGCTCTTCCCGTCGACAACACCGAAAACCGTCCCGAAACCACTATTCGTCACGTTTGCCTTACGTCCATCCTTGACCTCGAAATTTGTGATCTCAAACGGGCATCGCGCGAGGCCGATCTGCTGGCATTTACCTTCATTGATCTGGGCGCTGGTGGGAACGCCAAGATACCTTGATGGATCGAAAGCATCCGGGTCCTTCCAGTGGACCGGGTCCAGGCTGGTACTTGTGTGGGGTGTGCTGATGTAGCTATGGCGTTCCACGGGTAGGCCAAATCTTTGCTGCGGAGATGCGCCATAGGCGCTGGTCCTGGCATCCTGGATAGCTGAGATGCTGCCGCCGTTTGGCGATATGACGCGGAATAATTCCATGACGAACAATTCAAGTGGTGTGTAGGGAGCGCCGTTGGCGTTATCGAAATTTCCGCTCATCGTCGTCTGAAAAGATGCCCGCACGGCCGGATCGCCACCATCTTCGGACAAACGCGACATGATCCCGAAGATCGAGTTGCCCCATTGGCTGAGCGCCACAAAATTGTGGAAGCACTCGAACACGACGTCCCGCTTCGCAAAGTGATGTCCGTCGCCGGCGTTCTTCAGCCAATACCAAGCCATCGTCTTTTCGGGATTCTTGGTCTTGCCACTTTCAATGTCGGCGAGTCGATCGTCGATCCATGATTTCAGAAAGTCGAGGCGCTCACGAACTATCATGTAGTTATCATACGTGATGGGCAGCAGAGGATTCCGGTACGCAAGAACCGTGTTGAATGCTTCACCAATCTGCCGCACCTCGAAGGGAATGGCGTTCCCGGTCACTCCAAGGTGAAGGTCCCAATAGAGGTCGAAATAATAGTTGAGGTAATGCCGCATGAACGGCTTGTTGGCGAATTGCTTGTCCATGAGCTTATCGAAGAATGCGACGACCTTCGGTCCATACATTGGCTTGTAAAGGTCCGGCGTCACCCCCGAGAAGTAAATCCTCTTACGGAGATTATTGGGGCCACGTTTCTCAAGACCCTGCAAAAAGACCGTAACGCCATCTTCGGGAGTCGGCCGCCAGTCCCGGGTAATAAGTCCCCATAGGTCGTAGGGTAGTGCGTTTTCCTTGCTGAACGTGACGTCGATCAGGGGGAGCATTGGACGCTCGCCTTCATAGAAACTCGTCAGAAAAAACGGTTTGACGGCCTTCTCGACATACTCATGATCGAAGTTTGCTGGAATCGTTTCGCGGAAGCGTTGAAACGCAGCCTGAATTTTATCCGGAACTGACGATGGCGGCGCATCGGCGGATGCCTGTTGTACGCCCGCCACCAGCGAAGCGGACGCTCCGCTCCCCAACATGCCGACTGCAGCTGCGCTCCCCTTAAGAACCGTCCGACGTTCCACTCTCTTCGATTCCATTGTCTTCTCCTTTTTGCTCGCGTTCGAATGTTCTCCGTATCTTTGGCAGCCACGCACTTGTCGTGCGCGGCGATCGCAAACCTTTACGGCAACTGACGATTGGCGAAGACGATGTTCGGCCGCTGGCCTGCCTCAGCGGCGACGAGAGAATTGCACCTGAAGCCGACGTGGCTTGATCAAGAGGTGTACAGGGACGGAGCTGCACACTTCTGGATTGATCTAGATCAAAAGGACCGCACCAAGGATTGTCAGCGGCCCGATGCTCCTTACCGGCAGCTGCTTCTGCGCCGCTTGCAGTGGAGCGATGACGCGGTTGTCCAGGGCGCACCGTCCCCATGGAAAACTCGACACGATGGTCGTGGAGTACATCGAGCACCGTTTGTTGGAGCCCAAGTGGCTGGAACGCTGCTGTCGCACGTACTCGATCGCCGCACCGAGCGCGCCGAGCGGCGAAAGTCGCACACCGCCGAATTGCGCGAGCGGGCGGCCGAAGGCAGACGCCAAACTCAAGCGCCTCGACGACGCCATCGAGAACGGCGTCGTCGATCTCTCTGACCCGATGCTGAAGGATCAACGCGTCGAAGTCGATCAGAAAGAACTGCGGATCATGGGATCGAAGAGCGGGCTTCTGCGCATGCTCGTCGCCGCTTCAAGCGCAAAAACGGCAGGTTTTGGCGTGCCCAGTTCTGTACCGAAGTGGCGCCGCTGACGAGATTCGAACTTTTTCGAATTTTGAGTCGGGCTAGATCGAGAAGCTGGTCCCGCAGCCGCAGGACGCCGTCGCGTTCGGATTGTTGACGCGGAACGAGGCGCCGATCAGGTCGTCGACGAAATCGACCTGCGAGCCCGCCAGGAACGGCTGGGAGGCGGAATCGACCAGCACCACCGCGTTCTCCTGCTCGATCACGAGATCGTCGTCGGTGCGGTCGCGGTCGATGTCGAACTTGTACTGGAAGCCGGAGCAGCCGCCGCCCTCGACGGAGATGCGCAGCATCGCGCCAGAACCTTCGCCCTTGAGGATTTCCCCAATCCGGCGTGCGGCGCGGTCACTGATGGTCACGTCAGTCGTCATGGCTTGTCTCCGATCGTCCCGCGGTCATACCAAATTCACTTGTCAGGTTCACGTGCCCAATTCATTTGGTATCGCGCGTCCGGCATAGTTAAGTGCAAGGATACGCAGAATCAAATGGATAGGGACTAAATTCGTCGTGTCCGTCGGAATGGCAGCCCCCCGCGCGCCCTATGCCTGCGACCCCGACCGCAGCCGCGGCCGGCTGGTCACGGAGCCGCCGAGCCGGACCCGCAGCCCGTTCCGGCGGGATTGCGACCGGGTGATCCATTCCACGGCATTCCGCCGGCTCAAGTACAAGACCCAGGTGTTCGTGTTCCACGAGGGCGACCATTACCGCACCCGGCTGACCCATTCGCTGGAGGTGGCGCAGATCGCTCGCGCCCTGGCCCGGCAGCTCGGGCTGGACGAGGACCTCACGGAAACGCTGGCGCTGGCCCATGATCTCGGCCATCCGCCGTTCGGGCACGCCGGCGAGCGGGCGCTGGACGCCTGCCTGAAGGATTTCGGCGGCTTCGATCACAACGCCCAGACCTTGCGCGTCGTCGCCTCGCTCGAGCACCGCTACCCCGAGTTCGACGGACTGAACCTGACCTGGGAGTCGCTGGAGGGTATCGTCAAGCACAACGGCCCGCTGGCGGATCGCAGCGGCGCGCCGGTCGGGCGCTATCGCGAGCACGGCATTCCCGTCGGCATCGCCGACTACATCAAGACCTACGATCTCGAATTGTGGAGCTTCGCCTCGCTGGAGGCACAGGTCGCCGCGATCGCCGACGACATCGCCTATGACGCCCACGACATCGACGACGGCCTGCGTGCCGGCCTGTTCCATCTCGACGATCTCAAGGTGATGCCGCTGACCGCGGAGATCATCGCCGAGACCTCGGCGCATTATCCCGAACTCGAAGACGTCAGGCGCGGCGCCGAGCTGGTGCGCGAGCTGATCTCGCACCTCATCGGCGCGGTGTTTGCGGAGGCGCGGAAGAACCTCGCGGCCGTGAAACCGCAATCGGCCCAGGACGTCCGCCAGCAGGATAGGGCGCTGATCGCATTCCCGGCCGACGTCGCGGAGGAAGAGGCCGCCATCAAGCGCTTTCTCTATCAGCACATGTACCGCCACAAGCGGGTGATGCGGGTGATGGGGGAGGCGGAGCAGATCCTGTTCGACCTGTTCGCAAAATACCTGACGTCGCCCGGTGAGCTGCCGCCTGAATGGCTGCTGGGGGCGGAGACGGACGATGAGGGCGACCGGGCCCGCCGGATCGGCAATTTCATTGCCGGAATGACCGACCGTTTCGCCCTGACCGAGCACCAGCGGCTCTTTGACTCGACCCCGGATTTGCGTTAGGCGGCGCCCATGCCCGACACATCCTCAGCACCGCACCTGTTCGCCGACGTGCTCGCACGTGTGCACGCCGCCTGCCGCACGCTCGCGGCGGACGCCAACTGGCCCGAGGGTATCGATTTCTCCCGCGTGGTGGTCGAGCCGCCGCGCGATGCCTCCCATGGCGACATGGCGACCAACGCTGCCATGGTGCTTGCGAAAGAGGCAAAGGCAAAGCCGCGCGACCTCGCCGAGCAGATCGCCGAGCGGCTCCGCGCCGATGCGCTGATCGCCAAGGTCGACGTCGCCGGTCCCGGCTTCATCAACCTGACGCTGAAGCCGGCCGCCTGGGCCGAGGCGCTCCGCACGGTGCTGCGCGAGGGCGCCGATTACGGTCGCGTCCGCGGCGGCTCCAAGGTCAACGTCGAATACGTCTCGGCCAATCCGACCGGGCCGATGCATGTCGGCCATTGCCGCGGCGCCGTGTTCGGTGACGCGCTGGCGAGCCTGCTCCAGTTCGGCGGCCATGACGTCACGCGCGAATACTACATCAACGATGCCGGCGCGCAGGTCGACGTGCTCGCGCGCTCTGCCTTCCTGAGGTATCGCGAGGCGCTGGGGCAGGACATCGGCGCTATTCCGGAAGGGCTCTATCCCGGCGACTATCTGAAGCCGGTGGGTGCGGCGCTCGCAAAGGAGCATGGCGACAAGCTCCTCGCGATGAGCGAGGCCGAATGGCTGCCGACGGTGCGCGCCAAGGCGATCGCGATGATGATGGACGAGATCAAGGACGATCTCGCCGCTCTCAACATCCGCCACGACGTGTTCTTCTCCGAGCGCTCGTTGATCGAGACCGGCAACAACAAGGTTGCCGAGACCATCGATTTCCTGCAGGCCAAGGGCGACATCTACGAAGGCCGCCTGCCGCCGCCGAAGGGCGCGCCCGTCGAGGATTGGGAAGACCGCGAGCAACTGCTGTTCAAGGCGACCGCTTACGGCGATGACGTCGATCGTCCGCTGATCAAGTCGGACAATTCCTACACCTACTTCGCCTCCGACATCGCCTACCACAAGAACAAGTTCGACCGCGGCTTCGCCGAGATGATCGACGTCTGGGGCGCCGACCATGGCGGCTATATCAAGCGCATGCAGGCGGCGGTGAAGGCGACGACCTCCGGCAAGGGCGCGCTCGACGTCAAGATCGTCCAGCTCGTCAAGCTGCTGCGCAACGGCGAGCCGGTGAAAATGTCGAAGCGGAGCGGGGACTTCGTCACCCTGCGTGAGGTGGTGGATGAAGTCGGTCAGGATGCTGTCCGCTTCATGATGCTCTACCGCAAGAACGACGCGGTGCTCGACTTCGACCTCGCCAAGGTCATGGAGCAGTCGCGCGATAACCCGGTGTTCTACGTCCAGTACGGCCATGCGCGCGGCCACTCGATCTTCCGCAACGCGCGGGCCGAGGTGTTCCCGGAACTGCCTGAGGATACCGGCAAGCGCATCGCCTGGCTGGGCGAGTCGGCGGTGGAACGACTGTCGGACCCGGTTGAACTCGACCTGCTCAAGCGCCTCGCAATTTTTCCGCGCATGCTGGAGGCGGCCGCCGCGGCCCATGAGCCGCACCGAATTGCCTTCTATCTCTATGATTTAGCCAGCGAATTTCATGCACTTTGGACGAAGGGGCGCGATTTGCCCTATTTACGCTTCATTATCAATAATGATGCAGATCTAACGAAGGCGCGGCTGGCCATGGTCCAGGGCGTCGTCTCTGTCCTGGCATCGGGCCTCGCCATCCTCGGCGTCCATGCTCCGGACGAGATGCGGTAGTTTGGGGCGAACTACTTAAGAGGAATTTGGGGGTAACCGGCAGAAGCCGGATCGCTTAGACTTGGTTGAAAGCCTTGTGGGTCGAAAGCCGCGCCTTGGTCGAGGGGCGCGCGGCTTTCCCGAAGGGACGCATCATCACGATGGCCGAACGATATCAGCACAGACCGTTTCCTTCCGATGACTACGGTCGCGGTGACGATCAGCATGGGAAGACGGAAAACGATCCCTTGGCCGAGCTCGCCCGCCTGATCGGACAGACCGATCCATTCGCAGCGCAGGGGCGACCGAACGCACAGCCAGCGGCAGCGCCCGCCCAGAGCTATCAGGACCACCACTATCCGCAGGACGATTATCAGCAGGACCATGCGGAGCAGGCCCCGCCGGCTCAGCCCGGGCCGCCCTCATGGATGCGGCGCGCCAACGTGCAACCGCAACCGCAGCCGGCGCCCGAGCCCGACTATCCCGTCTCTGTGAACCCGGTTCATCCGTTGCATCGCTATTCAGCCCAGCCGACCGCGCCCGAACCTGATTTTCATCAGCCGCAGGCCCGTCAGGACCACGGTTACCAAGCTCAGGCCTACCAAGCTCAGGCCTATCAGGATCAGGCCTATCAGGGGCATGCTCACCAGCAGCATGATCAGGCGTATCAGGAGCAAGCCTATCAGGAGCCGCATCAGCAGCCCGATCCGGCGCGCTACGACGATGCGCTCTACGGGCGGCTGGAGTCGGGCGAGCAGGACTATCAGCGCGATCCCGCCTATCCGGATGATCCCTACGCGTTCCAGAGCGACTACCCCGAGGCCGATCTCGACGAGCCGAAGAAGCCCCGCGGCGGCATGATGACGGTCGCGGCGATCCTCGCGCTTGCCGTGGTCGGCACTGGCGCGGCCTTCGCCTACAAGACCTATGTCGGCTCGCCCCGCAGCGGCGAACCGCCGATCATCAAGGCCGACAATACGCCGACGAAGATCGTGCCGGCGCCGACCGACTCCTCGGCCAAGGTGCCGGATCGCATGGCGAGCGGCGACGGCTCCGAGAAGATCGTGCCGCGCGAAGAGGCGCCTGTCGACGTCGCAGCCAAGGCGGGCGGTCCCCGCGTGGTGTTCCCGCCGCTGAACCAGAACGCGAATCCGCCGACGGTCGCGAGCGTCTCGCCATCCACGGTCCCGCCGCCGAGTGCAGGTCCGATCCCGAGCAACGGCACGCTGCCGGCCAACGCGCCGCGATCGATCAGGACCGTGGCTGTGAGGGGCGATCAGACCGATAGCGCCGCGCCGCAATCGGCCGCCGCCAAGCCGACGGCAGCCGCGCCGAAGTCCGTTGCTACGCCCCCGGCCATGCCACACAATCCACCGACCTCGGCCAATGCCAGTGCCAACCAGCCGATGTCGCTGGCTCCGCAGGCATCGCCAGCCGAGCCGCCGCAGCGGATGGCTGCGAACAATCCGACGCAAATTGCGCCCGCGAGCAGCGCCGGCGGCGGGTTCATCGTACAGGTCTCCTCGCAGCAGACGGAGGATAGCGCTCACGCTTCCTACCGGGTGCTTCAGAGCAAGTATGGCAGCGTGCTTGGATCGCGCTCGCCGGTGATCAAGCGGGTCGACCTTACCGACAAGGGCAAGGGGGTCGTCTACCGCGCCTTCGCCGGCCCCTATGCTTCGGCCGAGGAAGCGACGCAGGCCTGCAACAGCCTGAAGTCTGCTGGCCTGTCCGCCTGCTTCGTCCAGAGGAATTAACGGCGGTTTCCTTGACCCCCTCGCGGGGCAGGGTTAATCGGCCGTTATGAGCACGCGGGCCTTCATAACGGGCGTATCCGGAACGAAACTGACCGCCGCCGAGCGGGAGTTTATCCGTGCCGAGCGCCCGTGGGGCTTCATCCTCTTCAAGCGCAATGTCGAGACGCCGGCTCAAGTTGCTGCGTTGGTTGCGGAATTACGGGCAGTTGCCGGCGCGACTGACGCGCCTGTCCTGATCGACCAGGAGGGCGGACGGGTGCAGCGGCTGGGCCCGCCGCACTGGCCGGTCTATCCGCCGGGCGTCATTTTCTCGACCTTGTACGACACTGATTCGGCGCTCGGACTGACGGCCGCGCGCCTCAGCGCCCGGCTGATAGCGTCTGATCTCGCCGATCTCGGCATTACCGTGGATTGCCTGCCGCTGGCCGACGTGCCGGTGCCGGGCGCCGATGCCGTCATTGGGAACCGGGCTTACGGCACTGAACCCAGCAAGGTCGCCGCGATCGCGCGCGCGGTCACCGAGGGCCTGGAGCAGGGCGGCGTTCTGCCGGTTCTGAAGCACATTCCCGGTCATGGACGCGCCACCGCCGACACTCATTTCAAGCTGCCGACCGTCGATACCCCGAGGGACGAGCTCGACCGAACCGACTTTGCGGCCTTCAGGCCGCTCGCGGACCTGCCGATGGCGATGACTGCACATGTTGTGTTTAGCGCTGTCGACCCCGCCCATCCGGCGACGACTTCTGCGACAATGATTGCGCAGGTGATTCGCGGCGTGATCGGGTTCCAGGGTTTGTTAATGAGTGATGACGTGTCGATGAACGCGCTGTCGGGGAATATCGCCGAACGGACCCGTGCCATCTTCGCGGCCGGCTGCGACATGGCCCTGCATTGCAACGGCAACATCGACGAGATGCGCGAGGTCGCCGGCCAGACACCTGAGCTGTCCGGCACGGCGCTGGAGCGGGCGAAAGCCGCGCTTGCGTCGCGCAAGGCACCGCAGCCGTTCGATCGGGCGGCCGCACGCGCCGAACTGGACGCATTGATCGCACGGGCAAACACGGCATCCGCATGACCGCAGAAATCCTATCGTTCGAAACCGGGCGGCCCGCAGAGCTCGCCGAGGATGAACCGGCGTTGGTGGTGGACGTCGAGGGCTATGAGGGCCCGCTCGACCTGTTGCTCGCGCTTGCTCGCAACCAGAAGGTCGATCTCGCCAAGATCTCGATCCTGGCGCTGGCGGACCAGTATCTCCACTTCATCGAAGCTGCGCGAAAGATCCGGCTGGAGCTTGCTGCTGACTATCTCGTCATGGCGGCCTGGCTCGCCTTCCTGAAGTCGCGCCTGCTGCTGCCGGAGCCGCCGAGTGCGGAAGGTCCGAGCGCCGAAGAGATGGCGACCGCGCTCGCCAACCGGCTGCGCCGGCTCGAGGCCATTCGCGAAGCCGCCAACCGGCTGATGAACCGGCAGCAATTGCTGCGCGACATCTTCCCGCGCGGCGAGCCCGAGCAGATCGCCGAGATCAAGCATCCGAAATACACTGCGACGCTGTACGACCTGCTGACCGCTTACGCTTCACAGCGCCAGTCGCGCGTGCTGGCGAGCGTGCATCTGGCCAAGCGCACGGTGTGGTCGCTCGCCGAGGCGCGCGCCACGCTGGAGCGGCTGGTCGGCAGCATCAGCGAACAGGACGATTGGGGCGTTCTCGACGACTTCCTGGTCCGCCACGTCGCCGATCCGACGCAGCGCGCGACGGTGTTCGCTTCGAGCTTCGCCGCCGCGCTCGAACTGGTGCGTGAAGGTCAGCTCGAGCTGAACCAGAAAGAGGCGTTCGCCCCCATCTATTTCCGGAAGGGGCGCCCGAAACCGGTCGTGGACGCAGCTCCTGCGCCTGATGCGCCGGTCGGTTAAGTGCAAGAAGGAGAAGCTACCATGGCAAGCCTGGCTGAAGTGCGGGTAGAAGAGGCCGAGCCGATGGAGAACGAGTCCCAGGCACGTCCCGAGGAGCTGCGGCTGCTGGAAGCGCTGCTGTTTGCTTCGAACGAACCGCTGGACACCGCGACGCTGGCCAAGCGCATGCCCGAGGGCGTCGACGTCAAGGCCGCGCTCGAACAGCTCCAGGCCGACTATGCCTTGCGCGGCGTGAATCTCGTGCGCGTCGCCAACAAATGGACCTTCCGTACCGCAGGCGATCTCGCCTGGCTGATGACGCGGGAGAGCACCGAGACCCGCCGCCTGTCGCGCGCCGCGATCGAGGTGCTGGCGATCATCGCCTATCACCAGCCGGTGACGCGCGCCGAGATCGAGGAGATCCGCGGCGTCGTCACCTCGAAGGGTACGCTCGACGTGCTGCTGGAGACCGGCTGGATCAAGCCGCGTGGTCGCCGCAAGACGCCCGGCCGGCCCCTGACCTTCGGAACCACCGAGGACTTCCTGTCGCAGTTCACCCTGGAACAGCTTGGCGATCTGCCGGGCCTGGAAGAGCTCAAGGGCACGGGCCTGCTGGATTCACGCCTGCCGACCGGATTCAGCGTGCCGACCCCGTCGGACGACCCGCAGCTGCGTGAGGACGAGGATCCGCTGGAACCCGGCGAGGACCTCGATCTGGCGCTGGCACCCGCGGTCGAGCCCGAGGCGCCGGAAGGCGGCACTGAGGGCGGCGAGGGTGGTAGCGAGGACTGACGTCCCGGCCCTGGAGAGGCTCCCTGCGACCAGTTAACACTTAGCAAGATTACGTAGCGCCAACAGCGAATTGGCGCTGCCTTGGTCCTTGTTTTTGAGGCCTGCCGAGCCTAGGTTTCGGGGAAGATCGGTCGGGTCCCCGGCCAAGCGTGTTTGGAGGGTTGCAGGATGGGTTCGCTTAGCATTTGGCACTGGATCCTGGTGATCGCAGTCGTCCTGCTGCTGTTCGGCCGCGGCAAGATTTCGGATCTGATGGGCGACGTGGCGCAGGGCATCAAGGCGTTCAAGAAGGGCATGCAGGACGACGACAAGGTCGCCGACAAGCCCGAGCCGGCCAAGTCGCTCGAGCACAACGCAGCGCCGAGCACGACCCGGTCCGACGTCGGCAGCAAGGCCGTCTGAGAAAGAGAGCACGCGAGACGCGGGTAGCGGTCCCGATCCTGCGCGCGAGGGATTGGGCCGGTTGCGGCTGGCGTGAACGGAAGACCTCATGTTCGACATCGGGTGGAGTGAACTGGTCCTGATCGGGGTCGTGGCCCTGGTCGCCATCGGCCCGAAAGAGCTGCCGGGCGTGCTGCGCATGGTCGGGCAGTGGATGGGCAAGGCCCGCAAGATGGCCGCCGAATTCCAGGGCCAGTTCCAGGAAGCGATGCGCGAGGCCGAGATGGCCGACCTCAAGAAGAGCTTTGACGAGGTCAAGGAAGCGGCGTCGGGCTTTGCCGGCAACAATCTGATGACCTCGCTCCAGAAGGACGTCAGCGACGCGCTTCGCGTCGATGCGCTGGACAAGCCCGCCGAGACGACGGCCACCGCAGCTGTCGAGCCGCCGGCGACTGAAGCGCTGGCGACACCGACCACTCCGGAAGCGCCGACGCCGGAGACTTTCGTGGAAGCTGAGGCTCATGCGGCGGTGAATGAGCCGCTCGCCATCACTCGTGAGGTCGAGCAGGCGCAGGCCGCCCAGACCTCGGTGACCCAGGACACTGCGCCATCCGAGGCGATCAAGGACGTCAAAGCGTCATGAGCGACGCCGATATCGAGGCCAGCAAAGCCCCTCTGATGGACCATTTGATCGAGCTGCGGTCGCGGCTGATCAAGGCGCTGCTCGGATTCGGCGTGGCCTTCATCTTCTGCTTCTTCTTCGCCAAGCAGATCTACAACGTGCTGGTCTGGCCGTTCGTGTGGGTCGCGGGTCCCGAGAATTCCAAGTTCATCTACACGGCGCTGCTGGAATATTTCATCACCCAGCTCAAGCTCGCCTTGTTCGGCGCGGGCTTCATCTCGTTCCCGATCGTCGCGACGCAGATCTACAAGTTCGTCGCGCCCGGGCTCTACAAGCACGAGAAGCAGGCCTTCCTGCCTTATCTGGTCGCGACCCCGTTCTTCTTCGTGCTCGGCGCGGCGCTGGTCTATTTCGTCGTGCTGCCGATGCTGGTCCGCTTCTCGCTCGGCATGCAGCAGGCCGGCAGCGACGAGACGGCGCAAATCCAGCTGCTGCCCAAGGTCGGCGAATATCTCTCGCTGATGATGTCGCTGATCTTCGCCTTCGGCATCGCCTTCCAGCTTCCGGTGATCCTGACGCTGCTCGGCCGCATCGGCATCGTGACCTCGAAAATGCTGCGCGAGAAGCGCCGCTATTTCATCGTCATCGCCTTCGTGATCGCGGCGGTGCTGACACCGCCCGACGTGCTCAGCCAGTGCTCGCTCGCGATCCCCTTGCTGGCGCTCTACGAGGGCTCGATCATCGCGGTCGGCATGGTGGAGAAGAAGGCGGCCGCCGCACAGGCCGCGACCGGCACCGACGTGTCGACGCCGGCCAATCCGGCGGAGTAGGGCGGCCACATCACCAGTGTCATTCCCCGCGAAAGCGGGGAATCCAGTACGCCGCGGCTCCTCGGGGAATCACTCCCGTCTCTGGAATACTGGATCACCCGCTTTCGCGGGTGATGACAGCCGTGCTAGGGGAAGCAGCCATTTGCATGAATGCAAATCCAGAGTTTGCATGTCTGCAACAAGCCCCAGGACCGCCCCCATGCACGACATCAAATCGATCCGCGACAATCCGCAAGCCTTCGACGCCGGCCTCGCCCGGCGGGGCCTGAAGCCGTTGTCCGCATCGCTGCTGGCGATCGACGAGAAGCGGCGGGCGGCGATCCTGGCCTCGGAGCAGGCGCAGGCGCGGCGCAACGCCGCCTCCAAGGAGATCGGCGACGCCAAGAAGGCGAAGGACGAGGCGCGCGCGGCCAAGCTGATGGCCGAGGTCGCCGAGCTCAAGACAACGATGCCCGAGCTCGAGGCCGCCGCGAAGGCCGCCGACGAGGAGCTGACGAAAGAGCTGTCCGCGATCCCGAACATTCCGTTCGACGAAGTGCCCGATGGCGTCGACGAGCACGGCAATGTGCAGCACCACGTGTTCGGCAACAAGCGCAACTACAGCTTTGCGCCGAAGCTGCATGACGATCTCGGCACCGCGCTCGGCTACATGGATTTCGAAGCGGCGGCAAAACTCTCCGGCGCGCGCTTCGTCGTGCTGAAGAAAGGGCTGGCGCGGCTCGAGCGTGCGATCGGCCAGTTCATGCTCGACCTGCACACGACCGAGCACGGCTACACCGAGATCAACCCGCCGCTCCTGGTGCGCAACGAGGTGATGTTCGGCACCGGACAGTTGCCGAAATTCGAGGACGATCAGTTCTGGGCGATCAAGGGTGAGCTGTTGGCTGCACCCGATCACGAGCGGCTGAAGACCGAGCGCCTCGGCCTGATCCCGACCGCGGAAGTCTCGCTCACCAACCTCGCGCGGGAATCCATTCTCGACGAGAAGCAGCTGCCGATGCGGCTCACCGCGCTGACGCCGTGCTTCCGCGCCGAGGCGGGTGCTGCGGGGCGCGACACCCGCGGCATGATCCGCCAGCACCAGTTCACCAAGGTGGAGCTGGTCTCGATCACGACGCCGGAGGCGAGCAAGGACGAGCTGGAGCGGATGCTGTCGTGCGCGGAGCAGGTGCTCCAGAAGCTCGACCTGCATTATCGCGTGATGACGCTCTGTGCAGGGGATATGGGTTTCTCGTCGCAAAAAACCTATGACATCGAGGTCTGGATGCCGGGGCAGGGCGATGGCGGCATGTTCCGCGAGATCTCGAGCTGCTCGGTCTGCGGCGACTTCCAGGCGCGGCGCATGGATGCGCGCTCGCGCGGGCCGGACGGCAAGCCGCGCTTCGTGCACACGCTGAACGGCTCCGGCACCGCGGTCGGCCGCGCGCTGATCGCCGTGATGGAGACCTATCAGCAGGAGGACGGCTCGATCGCGGTCCCCAGCGTGCTCCAGCCCTATATGGGCGGGCTGAAGGTGGTCGCGCGCGACTAGCGCGCATTGCCTGCCTATAACGCAAAACGTTTGGTTGCGAAGAACGGGCGGCCGGTTATCCTGCCGGCCACCCGACAACGCGAACCCCACCGTTCATGCCCTTGCACCGCGACATCTTCTGGGTCGGCAGACAATGGGCGGTGACAGGTGCCGGCATCCAGGCCGTCGATCAGCGACTGCGCGGTGTATTGGACATCGCGATCGCGCGGCTCTGGGATGACGATCTCGTGCGCAGCCGGCGGGCCAAGCCCGGCGTGAATGCCGCAGATTTCGACAAGGCGCTGACCGTGGCGCGCGAGCGCTTTCCGCAGACGCCGGCGTCGGACCCGATCGTTACGCATCTGGAGACGCTCGGGGTGATCGAGGCTCCGGTCGTGAGCCTGGTGGTGCCGGCGATGCAGCTGCGCGCGGAAGGCAGGCTCGCACGCTTCCTGCCGCAATGGCGCGTCCGGCGCTAGCAGGACCAGGCCGGGAACCTGCCGCCGGACCCAATCGGCCGGTTTGCCTGATCGGCCCCGGCCGGATAAGACGGCTCAGACCCGCTTCAGGAATCGACCCTTCGCATGCGCATTCTCTGCACCAATGACGACGGCATTCACGCCCCCGGCCTCAAGGTCGTGGAGGAGATCGCACGCGCCTTGTCCGACGACGTCTGGGTCGTTGCGCCCGAGCTCGACCAGTCCGGCGTGTCGCATTCGCTGTCGCTGAACGATCCGTTGCGCCTGCGCGAGGTCGGCCCGCGCCACTTCGCCGTGCGCGGCACGCCGACCGACTGCGTCATCATGGGCGCGCGCCATATCCTGGGCACCAAGCCGCCGGACCTCGTGCTCTCGGGCGTCAACAAGGGCCGCAACGTCGCTGAGGACGTGGTCTATTCCGGTACCATTGCCGGCGCGCTGGAAGGCACCATTTTGGGGCTGCCGTCGTTCGCGCTGTCGCAGGAGTTCAGCGTCGAGACCCGCGACCGGCCGCAATGGGACACCGCGCGCCAGTTCGGGCCCGACATCCTGCGCAAGGTGATCGCCGCCGGCATCCCCAAGGACACCGTCATCAACGTCAACTTCCCGTCCTGCGCGCCGGAGGAGGTGCTCGGTATCCGCGTGACGCGGCAGGGCAAGCGCAATCTCGGTTTCTTGCGGATCGACGAGCGCAGGGACGGCCGCAACAATCCCTATTTCTGGATCGGCTTCGAGCGCGCGGCAATGATGGATACGCCCGCCGAGGGCACCGATCTGGCGGCGCTGCGCGAGCGCTATGTCTCGGTCACGCCGCTCCGGCTCGACCGCACCAACGAGGCGTTTTCCGAAGCGCTGAGCGCGACGCTGAAGTAGCGATCCGGGCTACAGGTCCGGAAGTCGCGGCTAGCCGCCGCGCAGCGCGGCTTCGATGGTCTTGCCGAGCGCGTCGAGCTGGAACGGCTTCTGAAGCGCCGGCCGGTCGCGGTACTGCTCGGGCAGGCCGGAGGAGCCGTAGCCGGTGGCAAAGATGAACGGGCAGCCCTTCGCCTTGATGACATCGGCAACCGGCGAGATGACCTTGCCGTTGACGTTGACGTCGAGGATGGCGATGTCGAACTCGGTGGCCTGGGCGAGCCGCATCGCCTCGGTGATGTCGCCGGCTTCGGCTGCGACCTTGTAACCGAGCTCTTCGAGCATGTCCGCGACCATCATTCTGATCATCACCTCGTCCTCGACGAGGAATACAGAGCGGCCCGAAAGCCCTGTTGCGGTCATTTTCGTTGAGTCCTTGCCCATTCCCAAAAAACGTTCGCAGATTATGCGAATCGACGCAATGCGCGTTTCGGCGAACTGAAACCGCAAAATGACCTTTGCGGCCAGTCCGTTGCAAGCCAATTTATGGTCTAATAACGCACCCGAAAGGCTATCTTGGGTTCCTGAGCAGGAACAGGATTCTTGCCCCGGGTCTTGGCGATACGGCTGACGATCCGGACGGGACAGGACGACACAAGCAGCGATGATCTCCAATCAGAACCCACCGGAAAAGATGATGTTTCAGCTCACGCTGAGGCGTCGGGGCATCAGCGACCAGGCGGTGCTGCGGACGATGGAGGAGGTGCCGCGCGAGCAGTTCGTCGACGAAGCCGACCGCGACGGCGCCTACCGTGACAGCGCGCTGCCGATCGCCTGCGGGCAGACCATCAGCCAGCCCTTCGTCGTCGCCTACATGACCGAGCAGCTGCAGCTCCAGAAGAAGCACCGCGTGCTCGAGATCGGGGCCGGGTCCGGTTATCAGGCCGCGGTGCTGTCGCGGCTCGCAGGCCAGGTGCTGACCGTCGAGCGCTACCGCAAGCTCGCGGATGCGGCACGTCTCAGGCTCGAAAAGCTGAGCTGTCACAATGTCGAGGTGATGCTCGGCGACGGCCTCAACCTGCCGGCCAATATCGGCCCGTTCGACCGCATCATCGTGACCGCCGCCGTGGAGCAGCTTCCGGAGAACCTGGTCGAGCGGCTCGAGGTCGGCGGCATCCTGATCGCGCCCATTGGCCCGCACCAGGGCGTGCAGACGCTGGTCCGTCTCCGCCGGACCGAAACCGGGATCGAGCGCAAGGAACTCGTCGAGGTCCGCTTCGTGCCGGCACTGCCCGGGGTGGCGCGGGAGCTGTAGATTTCCGGATCGGCTGTGCTGCCAACATCTTATTGGGAGGGTTAAGCCGTTATTTACTCGTCGCGTGTTTACTTAAAACACCAGTTCTGTTGCGTACGAGTGAGTAACCATGTCTGTCGTCGCCGAGTTGCTTTACTCGCGCCGCGTACCGCAGGTCGCGGTGCTGGCGCTGATCTCCTTCAGCTTCGCAGGGTGCAGCGCCGACATGTCGTCGCGGCTCTCCCAGTCGAATTTCTCCAATCCCTTCGCGTCTGACCAGACCGGCTCGGTGCAGCAGGCGCCGCCGCCGCAGCAGCGTGAGCTGCCGCAATATTCGCGGCCGCAGACGCAGCCCGGTTATTATCAGTCGCAGCCCTTGCCGCCGCCGGCGGTCTCCGCGCCGCAATCCTATCCCGTCGCGGCGGGTGGTGGCGTGTCCGGAGGCGGCCGTGGCGTCGGCTCCTACGCGCCCCCGGCGCAACCGCGCCTCGAGACCACAGCCACCGTGCCGTCGCGCTCGGTCGCGGCCGCCCAGCCGGCCGGCGGGACCAAGATCATCGTCGGCACCAGCGACACGCTCGACGTGCTCGCCAAGCGCTATCACGTCACGCCGCAGGCGATCCTCGCCGCCAACGGCTACAAGGGTCCGCGCTCGCTGTCTCCCGGTCAGCAGTTGATCATCCCGCATCCGGGCGCAACGGCTGCTGCGCCGGCGCCACTGATGGCTCCCGTCGCTGCGGCTCCGGCGCTGGCACCTGCTGCGAAGCCGGTTGCGGCCGTCGCTGCGCCGCCGAGCATGCATTTCGTCAATCGTGGCGACACGCTCGCCAGCATCGCCCGCAAGAACCATATCTCGTCGGCCGAGCTCGCCCGTGCCAACGGTCTCGCTCCGTCGGCCAAGCTCAAGCTCGGCACCAAGCTGACCGTGCCCGGTGCAAGGACCGCTGCTCTTGCGGCGCCGGTTGCCGCGGCTCCAGTCGCCGCCGCTCCGGTTGCGGGGGCGCTGCAGCCCGTCGCGGCCGCTCCCGCGCCCGCCACCAAGATGGCCGCTGCTGCCACGCCGGTGCAGAGCGCGCGCCTGGCTCAGGCCACGGCCAATGTCGAAGAGAAGCCCGCCGAGACGCCGGCGAAGGCTGCGGAGGCCACCGGCGCGCTGCCGACCTTCCGCTGGCCGGTGCGCGGCAAGGTAGTCACGAGCTACGGCGCCAAGACCAATGGCAAGTCCAATGACGGCATCAACCTCGCGGTGCCCGAGGGTACGCCGGTCAAGGCGGCTGAAGACGGCGTCGTCGCCTATTCCGGCAACGAGCTGAAGGGTTATGGCAATCTGGTTCTGGTTCGGCACTCCAACGGCTACGTCACCGCATATGCCCATGCGAGTGAGCTGATGGTGAAGCGCGGAGATACCATCAAGCGCGGCCAGGTCATTGCCAAGTCGGGTCAATCCGGGGAGGTGGCGTCGCCGCAGCTTCACTTCGAGATCCGTAAGGGATCGAGCCCGGTTGACCCGCTTCAATTCCTGAACGGGGCTTGAGGCCGACGTTGCTTCGGCAGAGCGCGGCTCCCTCCCTCTCGGAAGCCGCGCCCTATTCAATCACTGAGCTAGTCGCGTATGATTTGAGGTCATGAGATCAGGTTCGGCTTGAGGGGTTTGGGACCGGACCATCAAATTTCGAAAAACAACCCCATGCAAAGTAGCCGATGGCTACCGGTGAGACGTCCTAATAGTCTGAATCTGTTTCGGTTTCGATCGCGCTGGCGGACCCGGCAACGTCGTGAATAACCCGAGCGGGATCTTTTGATTTAGATCAACCTGAAAGTCCTTCATTCCGTGTCCGTAGCAGCGCAGGCCAACGGGTCCGGAGATCGGAATGAAGCTGGCTGGTACGAAATCGTCGTCTGATTCCGGACAATCGTTCCAGCATCCAGCAGGTGAGGGGATGCTGCACGTGCCGGGTGGCACGTTTCGCATGGGGTCGGATCGGCACTATCCGGAGGAAGCGCCGGTCCACCGCGTCACAGTAGATGCGTTCTGGATGGATCGCCATCCAGTGACGAACCGGCAATTCAAGGCGTTCGCCAAGGCAACCGGTTACGTCACCGTTGCCGAGATCCCGCCCGATCCAAAGGACTATCCCGGAATTCTCCCGCACATGGTCTATGCGGGCTCCCTGATGTTCTCTCCGCCTCCGTATCCGGTCAGTCTCCGGGACTTCAGCCAGTGGTGGACCTTCGCCAAAGGCGCGAACTGGCGGCATCCCTACGGGCCGGGCAGCGACATCCGTGGGCTGGACGATCATCCCGTTGTGCATGTGGCCTTCAACGATGCGCTCGCCTACGCAACATGGGCCGGCAAGGCTTTGCCAACCGAAGCGGAATGGGAATTCGCGGCGCGCGGCGGGCTGGATGGCGCCGAGTTCGCATGGGGAGATGAATTTGCGCCCGGGGGCCGTCACATGGCCAACACCTGGCAGGGCGAATTTCCGCGCCAGAACACCAGGGAAGATGGATACGAACGGACATCGCCGGTCACCGCATTTCCACCGAACGGATACGGGCTGCACGATCTGATCGGCAACGTCTGGGAATGGACGACCGACTGGTATTCGCCTCGGCATGAGGCCGACGCTGCAAAAGCGTGCTGCATTCCAGAGAACCCGCGCGGCGGCCGCGAGGCCGACAGCTACGACCCCCGAACGACCAACGTCAAGATTCCACGCAAGGTCATCAAAGGCGGCTCGCATTTGTGCGCGCCGAACTACTGCCGACGCTACCGGCCGGCAGCGCGACACGCGGAGCCGGTGGATACTTCCACGAGTCATCTCGGCTTTAGGTGCGTTAGGCGAGGAGCCTGTGATGCATCATAAACAGGAGAGCGTAACCATGTTGAGTTCCATATTGCCCGACAAGCCATGCAAGACACCAGGTTTGCACAAGAGGTCCTGCGCCTCGCTGCTTGGCGCGACGATATTGATGTCGCTGTCCGGGGCAGCCAGCACTCCGGCGACCGCCCAGCCGGCGCAAAAGCCCAACATCCTCTTCATCATGGGCGACGACATCGGCTGGATGCAGCCGAGTATTTACCATCGCGGCCTGATGGTCGGCGAAACGCCGAATATCGATCGCATCGGCAACGAGGGCGCGATGTTCGTCGACTACGTCGCCATGCAGAGCTGCACCTCGGGGCGCAACGCGTTCTTCACCGGCATGTATCCGCTACGCACGGGCATGATCCCGCCGCAGCTCCCCGGCAGCCCGTCCTACCTGCGGCCCGGCACGCCGGCGATTGCGAGATTCCTGCTCGATCTCGGCTACAACACCGGCGAGTTCGGCAAGAACCATCTTGGCGACCACACGGAATCCCTGCCGACGGCGCACGGCTTCCAGGAATACTGGGGTTACCTCTATCACCTCGACGCCATGCAACAGGTGAGCTTCCCCGACATCAACAAGACTCCGCTCCAGCAGACTGTTGCGCCGCCCTGCAAGAACACGCCGATCCCCGGCATCCCGGAAGTGCCCGGCGCGGTGGATCCCAAGACCACGCTGTGTCTGACACCCCCGCGCAACATCCTGTCGTGCAAATCCTCGGACGGCACCGGTAAGAACCAGATGTGCAGCGACGAGGGGCCGCTGACGCTGGACCGCTCCAGGACGGTGGACGAGGAGATCTCGGAAAAGGTCGTCAGCTTCCTCGATCGCAACGATCCCAAGAAGACGAACAAGCCCTTTTTCGTCTGGTACAACCCCGCACGCATGCACATCGTGACCGTGCTGCCGCCGAAATACGAGGCCATGGTGGGTGAGCGCGGTGGCAAGGACTGGGGCGTCAACGAAGCCGGCATGAAGCAGATGGACGACAACATCGGTGCTGTTCTCAAGAAGATCGACGACATGGGCCAGGCCGAGAATACGATCGTCGTGTTCACCACCGACAACGGTGCCGAGGCAATCTCATTCCCGGACGGTGGCGTAACCCCGTTCAAGGGCCAGAAGGGCGAGTCCTGGGAAGGCGGCTACCGGGCGCCGATGGTGATCAAGTGGCCGGGCGTCATCAAGCCAGGCACGGTGAAGAACCAGCTGTTCGCCGCCCTCGACTGGGTCCCTACGTTGGTGGACATCGCCGGCGGACCCAAGGGTGACGAGCTGAAGCAGCAGATCGAGGCGGGGCGGTACCCCGGCATCGTCAAGACCACCCTCGATGGCGTCGACCAGCGCGAATACCTCGAAGGCAAGTCGGAGAAGTCGGCCCGCGACTACTTCTTCTATTTCTCGGGGTCGACGCCGTCCGCGGTGCGGTACAAGAACTGGAAGATGTACTACACCATGTCGCAGCCCGGGCCGGCCGGCTGGCTGATGCCGCTCATCCCGTTCCACTTCACTCTCGTACAGAACATCAAGCGTGATCCTTTCGAGCAGAATGTCGGCATCGACCAGAAATCGGCCATGAGCCTGGGCGGCGCGCTCGGCGCCCCTGCGACCGCCATGCAATACGACTGGAACATGCTGCCGATCGGTCAGCGGCTGTGGCTCGCGCACCTAGAGAGCTACGAGAAGTTCCCGCCGCTACAGGAAGCCGCATCCTATAACCTCAGTCAGGTCCTGGAGCAGGTCAAGAAGGCCAATGCCCGTGCAGCGAGCGACTAGCTGCGTCGGACCGCGCATGAACTTGCGGGCGCCCCACGACGGGGCGCCCGCTCGCACGCACTTCAGTGTTGACCGGTAGCGACCGCACAATCGAAACGGATCGACAATGAAACAGCTCACGCGATTTCCGCGCCTTGACCGTCGCGAACTGCTCGCGTCTCTGGCGATGCTTCCGTTTCTATCTGCCGCTCTGCGTTCCACGTTCGCCATGGCCCAGACGCAAACCGGTCCTCTGCCATCCTGGAACGAGGGCCCGACGAAAGCTTCGATCGTCGAGTTCGTCGCGCGGGTCACAGAGAGTGGTGGGCCCTATTTCGTACCGCCCGATCAGCGCATCGCGACTTTCGACAATGACGGGACGCTCTGGATCGAACAGCCGATGTATGTGCAGCTCGCCTTTGTGCTGGATCGCGTGAAGGTTCTTGCGCCCATGCATCCGGAATGGAAGGACAAGCAGCCCTTCGCGGCAGTGCTGAACGGCGACTTGAAGGCGCTCGCAGCTGTCGGAGAAAAGGGCGTGGCCGAGCTGGTGGCGGTGACTCACGCCGGCATGACGACAGCGGAGTTTGAGAAGATCGTCACAGACTGGCTTGCGACCGCGCGTGATGGCCGCTTCAAGCGTCCCTACACCGAACTCGTCTATCAGCCCATGCTCGAATTGCTCGCCTACCTCCGCGCCAATGGCTTCAAGACCTTTATCGTGTCAGGCGGCGGCATCGAATTCATGCGGCCATGGACCGAGACGATTTATGGAGTGCCTCCCGAGCAGGTGGTCGGATCGTCAATCAAGACCCGATATGAAATGCGCGACAGCACGCCGGTTCTGTTTCGCTTGCCCGAGATCGATTTCATCGACGACAAGGCCGGCAAGCCGATCGGGATCAATAGCCACATCGGCCGGCGTCCGATCGCCGCATTCGGGAACTCCGATGGGGACCTGGAAATGCTGCAATGGGCGACGCTCGGTACCAGCGGCGCGCGGTTCGGCCTGATCGTCCACCATACCGATGCGGAACGTGAATATGCCTACGACCGCCAATCACATTTCGGCAAGCTCGATGTCGCTCTCGATGCCGCGGCGCCGAACAGGTGGACCGTTGTGGACATGAAGAAGGATTGGAAGAGGATTTTTTCGTTTGATTAGAGGCGAAGCCCATGCCGGGGAGGAAAAGGGCGAGGGCAAAAGGCACCCCAGATCCCTCCACCCCGCCAGAGCGGGTTTTCATGCGCGCCGTTGATTCCCCGCCTTCGGGGAAAGACAGCCGTAAGCGGGGTTGCGATCCGGCCGCTACGCCGTCGCCAGCTTCACGCCGAGCCGCCCCGCCAGCTCCTGCACGAACTGCCAGGCGACGCGGCCCGAGCGGGAGCCGCGCGTGGTCGACCATTCCAGTGCCTCACGCTCCAGCGCATCGTCGGCGACCTTGATGCCGAAATGGCCGCAATAGCCGCGCACCATGGCGAGGTATTCGTCCTGGCTGCAACGGTGGAAGCCGAGCCAGAGGCCGAAGCGATCCGACAGGGAGACCTTCTCCTCGACCGCTTCGCCGGGATTGATCGCGGTCGAGCGCTCGTTCTCGATCATGTCGCGCGCCAGCAGATGGCGGCGGTTGGAGGTGGCGTAGAGGATGACGTTCTCGGGCCGGCCCTCGATGCCGCCTTCGAGCACCGCCTTGAGCGACTTGTAGGACGCGTCATTGCCGTCGAAAGAGAGGTCGTCGATGAACACGATGAAACGGAAGCTGGCGTCGCGGAGCTTCTCCATCAGCAGCGGCAGCGTTTCGATGTCCTCGCGGTGGATCTCGATCAGCTTCAGTCTGTCGGCTGGCTTGCGGTCGGCGTTGATGCTGGCATGCGCCGCCTTCACCAGCGACGACTTGCCCATGCCGCGCGCGCCCCAGAGCAGGGCATTGTTGGCGGGCAGGCCGCCTGCGAAGCGCTCGGTGTTCTCCATCAGGATGTCGCGCATCCGGTCGACGCCCTTGAGCAGGAACAGCTCGACGCGGCTGACCCGCGGCACTGCCGAGAGGCGGCCGTCGGGGTGCCAGACGTAGGCATCCGCCCGCTCGAACGACTCGGGCTCGAGGGCCGGCTTTCCCTGGGCGGCGAGGTGCGCCGCGATGGTCTCCAGCGCGCGGACGATGCGCTCCTGGGAGAGGTCGGTGGGGGCTGCCGTGGGGCGTTTTGCCGCGACGCGGGCGGGCTTCTTGGCAGGGGTACGGGGGCCTTTGCCGGCCGGGCTTTTGCTTGGTTTTTTGGGCATGTCCGAAGTTCCTGAGAATGCAGCCTTATCGGGCCTGAGGGCGCGCCGCAAGGTGGCCAAATCGACGGTCTGGCAGCGTTGCAATTGGGGCAATGGCCGCTATAGTCCGCGCGAATTTGACCGAACCGGTCGCCTTTGAGGGCCTGACCGGTTCTCCCCCGTTCTCACGAGGATCGTCCGAATGTTCATTACCCCTGCGTATGCCCAGGCTGCGGGCGCCGGCGACACCAACAGCATGTTGATGTCGCTGCTGCCGTTCGCCCTGATCTTCGTGATCATGTACTTCCTGATTCTGCGTCCGCAGCAGAAGAAGGTCCGTGACCATGCCGACCTCGTGAAGAACATCCGCCGTGGCGACACCGTCGTGACCTCGGGCGGCCTCGTCGGCAAGGTCACCAAGGTCGTCGATGACGACCAGATCGAGTTCGAGATTTCCGATGGCGTGCGCGTGCGGCAGATGCGCCAGATGATCTCCGGCGTGCGCGCCAAGGGCGAGCCGGCCAAGGAAAGCGCCAAGGAAGCCGCCAAGGACGATACCGCGGCGAAGTGAACGCTTCCGCGAGCATCTCAAGTCTCCTGATCTGACAGGTCCAGTCGATGTTGTATTTCACGCGGTGGAGGGCGCTCGGGATTATCCTGACGGCGCTGATCGTGTGCCTCTGCGCGGTCCCGAACTTCTTCCCCGAGGCGCAGGTCAAGACCTGGCCCGCCTGGGCGCAGCGCCGGCTCGTGCTCGGCCTCGACCTCCAGGGCGGCTCCTATCTGCTGCTCGAGGTCGATTCCGCCTATGTGAAGAAGGAGCGGCTCGACCAGGTCCGCGACGACGTTCGCCGGACGCTGCGCGATGCCAAGATCGGCTTCACCGGCGGTGTGACCGTGCGCAACGACGCGGCCGAGGTTCGCATCACCAAGGAATCCGACGTGCAGCCGGCGCTCGCCAAGCTGCGCGAACTGTCTCAGCCGCTCGGCGGTCTGATGGGATCCAGCGGTCAGCGCGACCTTGAGGTCGCGGATGCCGGGGGCGGCGTGATCCGCCTGAGCATCCCGCAGGCGGCCATGCTCGACCGCATGCGCAAGACCATCGAGCAGTCGATCCAGATCGTCGAGCGCCGCGTCAACGAGCTCGGCACCGTCGAGCCCGTCATCCAGCGCCAGGGCAACGACCGCATTCTGGTGCAGGTCCCCGGTCTTCAGGATCCGACTCGCCTGAAGGAATTGCTGGGCAAGACCGCGAAGATGGAATTCCGCATGGTCGATACGTCCGTGCCGCCGGATCAGGCGCAGCAGGGACGGTTGCCTCCGGAATCCGAGCTGTTGATGAGCGCCTCGCCGCCGCCCACGCCCTATGTGGTCAAGAAGCAGGTGCTGGTGGCCGGCGGCGACCTGACCGATGCCCAGGCGAGCTTCGACCAGCGTACGGGTGAGCCGGTCGTCAGCTTCAAGTTCAATACCTCGGGTGCGCGCAAGTTCTCGCAGGCCACGCAAGAGAACGTGGGGCTGCCTTTCGCGATCGTGCTCGACAACAAGGTGATCTCGGCGCCCGTCATCCGCGAGCCCATCACTGGCGGCCAGGGCCAGATCTCCGGCAATTTCACCGTGCAATCGGCCAATGATCTCGCGATCCTGCTGCGCGCCGGCGCGCTGCCGGCGCCGCTCACGGTGGTCGAGGAGCGCACGGTCGGCCCGGGTCTCGGGCAGGACTCGATCGAGAAGGGCGAGCTTGCGGCCTATGTCGGCTCGATCCTGGTCATCATCTTCATGCTTTTGACCTACCGGCTGTTCGGGGTGTTCGCCAACATCGCGGTGGCCATCAACGTTGCCATGATCTTCGGCCTGCTGTCGCTGCTCAACGCCACGCTGACGCTGCCGGGCATCGCCGGTATCGTGCTCACCGTCGGCATCGCGGTCGACTCCAACGTGCTGATCTACGAGCGTATCCGCGAGGAACTGCGCGGCGGCCGCAACGCGATCTCGGCGATCGACGCCGGCTTCAAGCGGGCGCTCGCGACCATCCTCGATTCCAACATCACCACCTTCATTGCCGCCGCGGTGCTGTTCTACATCGGCACCGGCCCGGTGCGCGGCTTCGCCGTGACGCTCGGCATCGGCATCATCACCACGGTGTTCACCGCCTTTACCCTGACCCGGCTGATCGTCGCCTGGTGGGTGCGGTGGAAGCGGCCGCAGAGCGTGCCGATCTAGGAGCCTGATCGTGACTCACACCGTTCTCATCGGGCTCGGCGTCCTCATTGCCGTTCTCACCGTGGTCGCGGCGCTCGGCCTGCTGCCCTCGCTGCGCATCGTCCCGGACAATACCCATTTCGACTTCACGCGCTTCCGCCGCATCAGCTTCCCGATCTCGGCGGCGCTGTCGATCGTCGCGATCACGCTGTTCTTCACCCACGGCCTGAACCTCGGCATCGACTTCAAGGGCGGCACGCTGCTGGAGGTCAAGGCGAAGTCCGGAACCGCCGACATTGCTGCGATGCGCACCTCGCTCGACGCCCTTGGTCTGGGCGAAGTGCAGTTGCAGCAGTTCGGCGGACCCGAGAACGTCCTGATCCGCGTCGCGGAGCAGCCGGGCGGTGACGCCGCGCAGCAGGCAGCCTTGCAGAAGCTTCGTGGCGCGCTCGGCGACAGCGTCGACATTCAGCGCACCGAAGTGCTCGGTCCGCGCGTCGCCGGCGAGCTGCTCGCCTACGGCATGGTTGGCCTGATGCTCGCGATCGTCTCGATCCTGATCTATCTCTGGTTCCGCTTCGAGTGGCAGTTCGCGCTCGGCGCCATGATCGCCAACGTGCACGACATCGTGCTGACGATCGGCTTCATGTCGATCAGCCAGGTCGATTTCGACCTGACCAGCATCGCGGCACTTCTGACCATTCTCGGCTATTCGCTCAACGACACCGTCGTCATCTACGACCGTATCCGCGAAATGCTGCGCCGCTACAAGAAGATGCCGATGCCGCAGCTGCTCAACGAGTCCATCAACTCGACGCTGTCGCGTTCCATCATCACCCACTTCACGGTGACGCTGGCGCTGCTGGCACTGCTGCTGTTCGGCGGTCACGCCATTCACAGCTTCACCGCAGTGATGATGTTCGGCGTGGTGCTGGTCGGCACCTATACCTCGATCTTCATCGCGGCCCCGATCCTGATCTATCTCGGCGTCGGCGAGCATCGCGAAGATGCGCCCGACACGGCTGCGCCGGCGAAGAAAAGCAAGGCATGATCCGAACCGCATGCCCTCGCACGCGTTTGCGAGGGCGATGAGCTCATTCGGACGAAACTGATGGTCGGCGATCCCAACGCTCCGCATTTCCCGCGCTCGGCGCCGATCGAGGCCTATGGCAAGGGCGGCTTCGCCTTTGCCGGCATGTCGCATCGCGGATCGCTGCTGTGCCTGCCCGACGCAATCTGGGCCTGGGACGTGACGGACCCCGGCAGGATCGACCGCTATTCGCTGGATCGCGTCTTCACGGCGGCCAACAGCATCGACACGCTTCTGATCGGCACCGGAACCGGGGTCTGGTTGCCGCCGCCGGAGCTGCGGCAGGCGCTCAAGGCGGTGAGGGTGGTGCTGGATACGATGCAGACCGGTCCTGCCGTGCGCACCTACAACATCATGATCGGCGAGCGGCGCCGCGTCGCGGCCGCGCTGATCGCCGTGCCATGAGCAGCGCTGCGCCGCCCGACAACGTTACTTTCTGCGCCGATCTCGTGCGCAGCCACGATTTTCCGCGCTATGCCGCGACCCTGTTCGCGCCCGCCGCGGAGCGCCGCGCGCTGCTGGCGCTCTATGCCTTCAATGTCGAGATCGTCCGCGTCCGCGACCAGGTGAGCCAGCCGTTGCCCGGCGAGATCCGCTTCCAATGGTGGACTGACCTGTTCTCGGGTCTCGTCCACGGCAGCGCCGAGGGCAATCCGGTGGCGGCGGAACTGCTGCGCGCGGTTCGCGATTTCGACCTGCCGGTGGAGCCGCTGTCGCTGCTGGTCGATGAGCACCAGTTCGACCTCTACAACGATCCGATGCCGACGCTGACGGCGCTGGAGGGCTATCTGGCGGCGACCTCATCGGCATTGCTCGGTCTGGCGGCGCAGGTGATGGCGCCGCCGTCGGAGGCCGTCGAGCATCTCGCCCGTCATGCCGGGCTGGCGCAGGGCATCGTGCAGGTGATCGCCAATCTGCCGCGCGACTCGGCGCACCGGCAGTTGTTCCTGCCGCAGCAGCTGCTGGCGAGCCACGGCTGCCAGATAGAAGACGTGTTCGCCGGCAAGGAGACGCCGAATCTGCATGCGGTGCTGGGCCAGCTCGTGGGCGAAGCCGAGCGGCATTTGACGACGGCCATGTCGCTGCTGGCGGAGGTGCCGACGTCGGCACGGCCTGCGTTTCTGCCGCTGAGCCAGGTACGGGCGGACCTCAAGCGCCTGTCGCAACCCGGGCGCAATCCGTTTGCGCCGCAGCCGTCGTCGCGGCTGCGTACGCTGTGGACGCTGTGGCGGGCTTCACGTTCTCGGGAATTTACCAAATAGCGGCTGGCTTATCGCCCCGAACCGCCAGATGCTCTATGCTGTCCTATGGCTGAGTTGTCCCAAAGCACGTCGTCCGATCTCAGCGGCTTTCCGGTCGCACCTGAAGACATTCATGCCGCCGCCGACACCATCCGCGGCGCCGTCGTCGAGACGCCCTGTAGCTACAGCCGCACGCTGAGCAACATCTGCGGCTGCGACATCTGGCTGAAATTCGAGAACCTCCAGTTCACGTCCTCGTTCAAGGAGCGGGGCGCGCTCAACCGGCTCACCGCGCTGACGCGGGAGGAGCGTGCGCGCGGCGTCATCGCAATGTCGGCGGGCAACCACGCGCAGGGCGTCGCCTATCACGCCAAGCGGCTCGGCATTCCCGCCACCATCGTCATGCCGGTCGGCACGCCCATGGTGAAGGTCGAGAACACGAAGCACCACGGCGCGGAGGTGGTGGTGACGGGCGCGACGCTGGAGGAGGCGGCCGCGTACGCGCGCAGCCACGGCGAAGCCCGCGGCATGATCTTCGTCCATCCCTATGATGATCCGCTTGTCATCGCGGGGCAGGGAACGGTCGGACTCGAGATGCTGAAGGCGGTGCCGGAGCTCGATACGCTGGTGGTCCCGATCGGCGGCGGCGGCCTGATCAGCGGCATCGGCATTGCCGCGAAATCGATCAAGCCGTCGTTGCGGATATTGGGCGTCGAGGCCTGGCTGTATCCCTCGATGTACAACGCCATCCATGATGGCAATCTGCCCGCGCGCGGCGATACGCTCGCCGAAGGCATCGCGGTGAAATCGCCGGGCAAGATCACCACCGAGATCGTCCGCCGCCTCGTCGACGACATCGCGCTGGTCAACGAAGCCGAGCTCGAGCGCGCGGTCGCGACCCTGATCTCGATCGAGAAGACGGTCGTGGAGGGCGCCGGCGCCGCCGGCCTTGCCGCGCTGATGTCCGATACGTCCCGCTTCGCTGGCCAGAAGGTTGGCCTGGTGCTGAGCGGCGGCAACATCGACACGAGGCTGATCGCATCCGTCCTCACGCGTGAGCTGGCACGCGAAGGACGGCTGACCCAGCTGTCGCTCGATATCCCTGACAGGCCCGGGCAGCTCGCCGCGGTGGCGTCGCTGCTGGCCGAGGCCGGCGCCAACATCATCGAGGTCTCGCATCAGCGGACCTTCTCCGATCTGCCGGCCAAGGCGACGCTGCTCCAGCTCGTCATCGAGACCCGCGACAGCGCGCATCTCGACGAGGTCATGGCCAAGCTCGGTGCATCCGGACTGAGCGCGCGCTGCACCTGAGCGCCGTTATCGCGGCGCCAGGCCCGCGATGTGGCTGACCAGCCGGTCGATCTCGGCTTCCGTATTGTAGTAGTGCGGGGAGGCCCGCACGACGTTCGGCAGCGAGCGCATTTCGGCGTCGATCCGGGTGCTCGCGGGATCCGAGGCGCCGATGGTGATGCCGGCCGCGGCGGCGCTGCTGACAATGCGATCCGCCTCGTGTCCCTCCATCGTGAAGCTGACGATGGCACCCGGCGTACGTCCGAGGTCGCGAATGGTGACGCCGCTGACGGCAGCGAGGCCGCTGCGAAGACGGCTCGAGAGCAGGCGACAGCGCTGTTCGATGGGGCCGATGCCGACCTCGAGGGCATAGTCGACAGCCGCGCCCAGACCAAGCCGGGCTGCGTAGTTGTTTTCCCAGTTCTCGAAGCGGCGGGCGTCGTCCCGTAGTTGATATTGGTCCCGCGAGACCCAGGGCGCCGCGAAGTGGTCGATCATCGGTGGCTCGAGCTGCTGCAGCAGCGGCCGGCGGACGTAAAGGAAGCCGGTGCCGCGCGGACCGCGGAGGAATTTGCGTCCCGTCGCCGACAACATGTCACAGCCAATGGCTTCGACGTCGACCGTCATCTGGCCGACCGCCTGGCAGGCGTCGAGCAGATAGGGAATGCCCCGCGCCCGCGCGATCCTGCCGATCGCCGCCGCGGGATTGACCAGCCCGCCATTGGTCGGAACCCAGGTGATGGCGATCAGTTTCACGTGCTCATCGATCATGCGTTCGAGCGCATGGACGTCGAGCTCGCCGCTGGAATCGCTCGGCACCACGTCGACGACCGCGCCCGTGCGTTTGGCGACCTGCAGGAACGCGACGTAATTGGCGGCATATTCCGCCTCGGCGGTCAGGATGCGGTCGCCCTTGCGAAACGAAAGCGAATAAAACGCCATCTGCCAGGCAACCGTCGCGTTCTCCACGAGGGCGATTTCATCAGGCGCGGCATTCAGCAGACGCGCCACCGAGCCGTAAACCGCGTTAAGCCGGCCGGCTTCGCGGTCAGCGGCGGCATAACCGCCGATCTCGCTCTCCAGATCGATATGTCGCTTCATCGCCTCCACGACGGGCGTCGGCATGAGGGCCGCGCCTGCATTGTGGAGATATGCGAGCCGGGAGGCGGCCGGCGTGTCGGCCCGAATTTGGTCGATGTCGATCATGTGCTGGTCTCCGCCTCTGCTACCCCGGTCCGATGAATTAGGCGGGATGGCGGGCTCGGGCAAGCCTGCGCATTGCTTGGAACAAAATGGCGGATTTGCACTCTGCGTTGGCATCCGATTCTAAAATCATCCGCTCCAGGCTGGAAATTTGGGAAATCAGGGGGTGTCGAAGGCTATATCCTCCCGCGTCGGGAAACAGACCATGCAGGACAAAACGCAGTCGTCGCGCTCGACGAGCGGGACACCCAGGATCAACATCGCCAGACGGATCGACCTTACGACCCTGCGGCTGTTCATCGCCATCTGCGAAGAAGGCAATTTGACGCGCGCCTCGCAGCGCGAGGCGATCGCGCCATCCGCCGTCAGCAAGCGCATGCACGATCTCGAGGAGGTGCTCGAGGTCGCCCTGTTCGAGCGACATCCGAACGGCATGGCGCTGACACCGGCGGGTGAATCGTTGCTGCATCATGCACGCGTGACGCTGCTCAACGTCGAGAAGATCGCAGTCGACATGGCCGAGCATGCGCGCGGCGTGCGCGGGCATGTGCGGATGCTGGCCAATCTGTCGTCGATCGTCGAGTTCCTCCCCGACGATCTGCCCGGCTTCTTCCGCTCGCACGAACTGGTGCGCCTCGACCTGCAGGAACGGCCGAGCGCCGATGTCGTCCGCGGTGTCGAGGAGGGCGTGGCCGAAATCGGCATCTGCTCGGCGGATGTGTCGACGCGCGGGCTGGAGCGGTTCTCCTATCGGCGTGACCGCCTCGTCATCGTGGTGCGGTCCGATCATCCGCTTGCGTCGGCGAAAGACGTTTCGTTTGCCGATACGCTCGATTACGACCATGTCGGCCTGTTTGCGACGAGCTCCATCTACCTGCGCTCGCAATACACCGCGCAGCAGATCGGCAAGTCGATCCGGTTGCGGGTCCATGTTCCCGGATTCGATGCGGTGTGCCGGATGGTGCAGGCCGGCATGGGCATTGGCCTCATCCCGGATCGTGCGTTCGAGGTCCTCAGTCACGGCATGAACCTGACCGCCATCGAGCTGAGCGACGACTGGGCCGATCGCGAACTGGTGCTGGTTGCGAGGGATCCCGCCGGGTTGTCGGCGACGAGCCAGCTGATGCTCGATCATCTGCGGACACCGGACAGCAGGCCGCACTGACTGCGCTCTTCATGTCGTTCGTCATCCGCGAACGCGTGTTCATCAAAGGATATTGGACTTAAGACCTCACACTCGGCGACACCACGATCAAAGACGATCGAGGAGCGCCAGACGTGCACGGACCATTATCCGGAATACGAGTCGTCGAACTCGGAACATTGATCGCTGCGCCGTTTGCCGCGCGGCTGTTCGCCGAATTCGGCGCCGAAGTCATCAAGATCGAGCAGCCCGGCAGCGGTGATCCCTTGCGCACATGGCGCAAGCTGCATCAGGGCACCTCGCTCTGGTGGTACCTGCAATCGCGCAACAAGAAATCGATCGCGATCGACCTGAAATCGCCTGATGGCCGCGACGTGGCGCTGCGCCTGGCCGCGCAAGCCGATGTCGTGATCGAGAACTTCAAGCCGGGCAGCCTCGAGAAGCTCGGCCTCGGCTGGGACGTGCTGTCAAAGCTCAACCCCGACCTCACGCTCGTGCGCATTTCCGGCTACGGGCAGACCGGCCCTTATCGCGACCGCTCCGGGTTCGGTGCGATCGGCGAAGCCATGGGGGGCTTGCGCTTCACCACGGGCGATCCGGACAGCCCGCCGGCGCGGGTCGGAATCAGCATCGGGGACAGCCTTGCGTCCCTTCACGGCGTGATCGGTGCGCTGATGTCGCTGCTCCGCGTCAAGACCGGGCAGGGGCGAGGGCAGGTCGTCGACGTCTCGCTCTACGAGAGCGTGTTCAATCTGATGGAGAGCCTGGTCCCCGAATACGACCTCATGGGTCATGTCAGGAGCCGCACGGGCGGCGCGCTGCCGGGCATCAGTCCATCCAATACGTACCCGAGCTCGGATGGCCGCCACGTCGTGATTGCCGGCAACAGCGACGCGATCTTCCGGCGCCTGATGCGGGTGGTCGGCCGTCCGGACCTCGCCGACGATCCCGCGCTTGCCAGCAACGACGGACGTGTCCGCAACAACGCCTTGCTCGATGCCGCCATTACGGCGTGGACGTCGGAACGGTCCATGGACGAGATCCTCGTGCGCCTCGATGCGGCGGATGTACCCGCGGGCCGGATCTATTCGGTTGCCGATATCGTCGACGATCCCCACTACGCCGCGCGGGAGATGATCCTGCCGACCGAGCTGCCGGGCGACGTCACCGTGAAGATGCCGGGCATTGCGCCGAAGCTTTCCGACACGCCCGGCGCGGTCCGATGGCCCGGGCCGACGCTGGGCCAGCATACCGACGAGGTGCTGACGGGCCTCGGCTTGCAGGCGGGCGATATCGCGCAGCTGCGCCGAAGCGGAGCGGTGCAATGACGGCAACACCGCCCGACATCCTGATCCAGGAAGTCGCCCCGCGCGATGGCCTCCAGATCGAGGCGAAGTGGGTCGAAACCGCCAAAAAAATATGGCTGATCAATTCGCTTTCGGCCATCGGATTCGGCCGCATCGAGGTCTCCTCGTTCGTATCGGCCGCGGCCGTTCCATCGTTGCGGGACGCGGCGGAGGTGTTCGCCGGTATCGAGCGGCGTCCCGGCACGATCTACACGGCGCTCATCCCGAACCGGAAGGGTGCCGAGCTGGCGCTGGCGGCGCGCGCCGACGAGCTCAATTTCGTGATGTCGGCGAGTGAAACGCACAACCGCGCCAACATGAACATGACGCACGCGCAATCGCTGGCGTCGCTCTCCGAGATCGTGAAGCCGGCCCATGCAGGCGGCGCGTCGGTCAATGCCACCGTCGCAGCCGCATTCGGCTGTCCGTTCGAAGGCGTGCAGCCGTTCGAGAAGGTGCGCGACATCGTTAGGCGCTACCTCGATCTCGGCGCAGACGGCGTCACGCTCGCCGATACCACGGGCATGGCCAATCCCAATCAGGTGTCGAAGCTGGTGGCCGAGGTCCTAACGCTGGTCCCTGCGGACAGGCTCACGGTTCACTTCCACAACACGCGCGGTCTCGGACTGGTCAATGTTCTCTCGGCCTATGACGCGGGCGCGCGCCGCTTCGATGCGGCGCTCGGCGGTCTTGGGGGATGTCCGTTCGCACCGGGCGCGACCGGCAACGTCTGCACCGAGGACCTCGTCAATCTCTGTCATGAAACGGGCTTGCGGACCGGCCTCGATCTGCAGCGCCTGATCGATCTCTCGTTCCGATTGCCGGGACTGGTCGGACACGAGGTGCCGGGGCAGGTCGCCAAGGCTGGCCGCCCCCTCGACCTGCATCCCATACCCGAACGTTTGCGGCGCTCAGGCTGAGCGACCGCGATCAAATTCAAAACATAATGGAGGAAACCATGACTATTGCCACGGCGGCGACCGCCGACCTCGAGACTGGACTCACAGAGCACCAGGTCATCAAGAAGATCGCGTGGCGGCTGATGCCGCTGATCATCGTCTGCTACTTCTTTGCGTTCTTCGACCGCGTCAACATCAGCTTCGCCAAGGCTGCACTGCAGGCCGATCTCGGCCTCAGCAACACGGCCTATGGCTTCGGCGCCAGCCTGTTCGTGGTCGGCTACGTCCTGTTGGAGGTGCCGAGCAACATGCTGCTTTATCGCTTCGGCGCGCGGCGCTGGATCGCGCGCATCATGATCTCCTGGGGACTGGCGACGGCTGCCATGGTGTTCGTCCAGAGCGAATGGCAGTTCTACGCGCTGCGCTTCGTGATCGGCGCCATGGAGGCGGGATTTGCTCCCGGCATTCTCTATTACCTGACGCTCTGGTTTCCGAAGTCGCATCGCGGACGCATGACGTCCGTGTTCTTTCTCGCCACGGCGTTTTCGGGGATCATCGGCGCGCCGATCTCGGGTCTCATCCTCAACTACCTGAACGGGCTGCACGGTCTCGCCGGCTGGCAATGGCTGTTCCTGGCCGGTGGCATTCCGTGCGTTGCGCTGGGCATCGTCGTGCTGCTGCGCTTCGACGACGGGATCGAGCAGGCCGAATGGCTGAGCGACGACGAGCGCCGGCTGATCTTGGTACAGCTCGATCGTCAGAAGAGCGAGATCGGCGAGCACTCGGCATGGCGGTCGCTGCTCATGCCGGGCGTGCTGCTGCTCGGATTCATCTACTTCCTGATCCAGATCGCGTCTTACGGCCTCAATTTCTGGGCGCCTGACCTGATCAAGGCCGCCGGCGGAGGCAGCGCAGCCGCGATCGGCTTCCTGACCGCCGTGCCCTATATCTGCGGCGCGATCTGCATGATCGTTGTGGGCCGTTTATCCGACGCCTCGGGCGAACGCCCGAAGTTCGTCGCGGGCCTGGTTCTGGCCGCAGCGGTAGGCTTCTTCGCCTCCGGTGTATTCGACAGGAACGTCGTCACGCTGGTTGGTGCACTCGCGATCCTCGGCGGCGGCGTGGTCGCGGCCATTCCAACCTTCTGGACGCTGCCTCCGAAGATTCTCACCGGCGCGGGCGCAGCCAGCGGCATCGCGCTCATCAACACGCTGGGACAGGTCGGCGGCATCGTCAGCCCGGTCATGGTCGGCTCGGTCAAGGATATGACCGGCAGCACGACACCGGCGCTCTACGTCATCGGCGGCCTTTGCGTGCTCTGCGCGATGCTACTGCTGACGGTGCTTCCGCGGGACCTGAAAGCCAGGGATGTTGCGGAACCCGCGCGATAGGGGCTGCGGCAATCGGCGCGCCTTGGTGAGGCGCGTCCAAGAGGGTATCTAGGCGAAGTCGATCACGCTGCGCTCCGATCTCAACGGGCTGCGGTGTGATTGGCCTGAAACCAAAGGGAACGCGCAATGGCGAAGAACACGATTTGCCTCTGGTACGACAAGGACGCCGAGGCAGCTGCCCGCTTCTATTCCGAAACGTTTCCCGATAGCGCCGTGAGTGCCGTTCACCGTGCGCCCAGCGACTACCCGTCCGGGAAGGCCGGCGATGTGCTGACGGTCGAGTTCACGGTGGCCGGCGTTGCCTGTCTCGGCCTCAACGGCGGTCCGATCTTCAAGCACAACGAGGCCTTCTCGTTCCAGATCGCAACCGACGACCAGGAAGAGACCGACCGCTACTGGAACGCCATCGTCGGCAATGGCGGGCAGGAGAGCGCCTGCGGCTGGTGCAAGGACCGATGGGGCGTTTCCTGGCAGATCACGCCGCGCGCGCTGACCGAGGCGCTGGCGGCCGGCGGCGCCGAGGCCAAGCGCGCGTTCGACGCGATGATGGGGATGACGAAGATCGACGTCGCCGCGATCGAGGCCGCGCGTCGCGGCTAATGTGATCGCGCCTCAGATGCAGAGGCTGAGCAGCTTGATGTGGCAGCCGCTGGACTTGGGCTTGGGCTTGCTCGCGGGCGCGGCTTCGCGCTTCACGGCGACCAGCGGTTCGGTGTCTTTCTTGCCTTTGCCCTTGCCCTTCGGCTCGTAATCGCCCGCGATCACCATCGCCCAATAGGTGCGCTTGCCGCTTGCATTCCTGGCGCTCGCGATGCCGACCCGGGAGGCGTTGTGCAGCAAGAGGTTCTTGCGGTGCCCGGACGAGTCGATCCACTGGCCCAGCGTCTTCTCGAAATTGTCGTAGCCGTAGGCGATGTTCTCGGCCGCGCGTCCCGCGCCGGCCGGTGCGACGCGCCGGTTGAACGGGCCGAGGGCGTCGTGGCTGAGATCGTCCTTCGCCGCCATCGCGCGGGCCTGATCCATGGCGATGCGGTCGAGGGTCGAGTCGCGGACGACGCGGACTTCGCCATGCTTGAGGCGGAAGCTCGAAATCAGCTCGGAGGGGGATTCGGCCATTGCGGGCGCAGTAGCCAGCAGCAGGAGGCCGGCGATGAGGCCGCCAACCCCACGATGCATTATCGTCCCCCGCATGCCCATAGCCCCGCCAAGCCTGCCTGTTCCCGATCGCTTCTCTATCGCCAATGTGGACGCTTCAAGGCACCAGCGCGCCGCGCTAGCTGGTCGGCAGGTCCGCCTCGAAATTGAAGCGGTCGCGCAGGTTCTTGCGCTGCTCCAGGATGTCCTTGAGGAAGGCGCGGTCCTGGTCGTTCTTCATCATCGGCTCGATCAGATCGAGCTGGTTCATGGCGACCAGCTGCAGGATCTCGGTCCGCGGCTTGCCGCTGCCATCACGGGGCAGCGCGTGGACGACCTGGATGTGCTCCGGCGGCTTCGGGCCCTTCGCAGCGGTGAGCTCGCTCCGAAGCTCGCCCTCGAGCGTGGCCAGATCGGCCTCGACGAAGGCATAGAGCCCGACGCCGGAGCGGCGGTCGGCAAACGCGACGATGGCGGTGTCGCGCACGGCCGGATTCTTGCGGATCAGCTCGGCCAGCACCGGCGCGTCGTTGACCAGCCGGCGGCCGCCGCCCTCGCGGTCGGTGAAATTGAACAGGCCGCGCGTGATCGCGCGGTAGACTTTCTTGCCGGTGGCGAGCCACAGGCTTGCCGCGAACGATTTCTTGGCGAGGATTTTTCGTTCGCGCGGCGTCAGCGATTCCGGCGCATAAGAGCGCTTGTGCTTGAGCAGATGGCGGAGATCTTCATACGCGAGGATGCGATAGAGCCGGCCGCGGCGATTGAAGCAGGCCGCGAGCTGGAAGTCGGTCACATAGGCGCGGCCGTCGCGACCGACCAGCCAGTTCTGTTCCTTGGCGAGATCGTTGTGGCAGATGCCGGCGCGGCGCAGCCGGCGCAGCGCCGCCTTGGCCGAGCGGAAATAGGCGAGATCGCCATGCGGCTTGGCCAGATGCAGCGCAACGCCGTCGACGAAGCCGCGCACCAGCGCGCGGCGGCCGGCCCACAGCAGCTCAGGGCCGACATTCAGCCCCTTGGCGAGGGCGAGCGCATGCTTCTCGCGTGCGAACAGGTGGCGCGCCAGCAGGAATGACCACCACGGCACTTCGTCGAGCCGGCGCAGCACCGCGTCGACCTCGCCGCTGTCGCCGCGGAAGCGACCGCGCTCGACGGTCGAGAACACGTCGCGCTTCAGCAGCACGCCCTCGGTCCAGCGCGCCGACAGTGTCGCGGCGTCGTCTTTGGGGAGACTCATCGTAAACTCACGCGGCTGCGGCAATGCGCAGATGATCGGCGATCCAGCGGTCGAGATCGGCGAGCGCCAGTGCGCTCATCGCCTGCTTCTTGGCCACCGTCTTCTCGTTGCCGCGCAGCCGCGTGCCGTCGGGCTTCTTCGTCGGTGCGCTCGCAAGTGGCGGAAACAGGCCGAAATTGATGTTCATCGGCTGGAACGAGCGTGTGCCCGGCTCGATGGTCTCGATATGGCCGCCGGTGATGTGGCCGAGCAGCGACCCGAGCGCTGTGGTGCCCGGCGGGCTCCCAAGCGTCTCGCCGCGCGCATCTGCCGCCGCATAGAGACCGGCAATCAAGCCGACGCTTGCGGATTCCACATAGCCCTCGCAACCCGTCATCTGGCCCGCGAAACGCAGCCGCGGCTGTGCGCGGAGACGCAACTGGCCGTCGAGCAGTTTTGGCGAGTTGAGGAAGGTGTTGCGATGCAGGCCGCCGAGGCGGGCGAATTCGGCCTTCTCCAGCCCTGGAATGGTGCGGAAGATGCGCTGCTGCTCGCCATATTTCAGCTTCGTCTGGAAGCCGACGATGTTGTAGAGCGTGCCGAGCTTGTTGTCCTGCCGCAGCTGCACGATCGCGTAGGCTTTCGTGGTGGGATCGTGCGGATTGGTGAGGCCGACGGGTTTCATCGGGCCGTGGCGCAGCGTCTCGGGGCCGCGCTCCGCCATCACCTCGATCGGCAGGCAGCCGTCGAAATAGGGCGTGTTGGTCTCCCACTCCTTGAACTCGGTCTTCTCGCCGGCGATCAGCGCCGCAACGAAGCCGTCATACTGCTCCTTGGTCATCGGGCAGTTGATGTAGTCGGCGCCGTTGCCGCCGGGGCCGACCTTGTCATAGCGCGACTGGAACCAGGCCACCGACATGTCGATGGACTCCCGATGCACGATCGGCGCGATCGCGTCGAAGAAGGCGAGCGCGTTTTCGTCGGTCAGCTCGCGGATGGCGTCGGCCAGCGGCGCGGAGGTGAGGGGACCGGTCGCAACGATGACGTTGCTCCAGTCGGCCGGCGGCAGGCCTGAAACCTCGCCGCGGGCGATCTCGATCAGGGGGTGGTCGTTGAGCGCCTTGGTGACGGCCGCCGAGAAGCCGTCGCGGTCGACCGCGAGCGCGCCGCCGGCGGGCACCTGGTTGGCGTCGGCCGCGCGCATGATCAGCGAGTCGAGCCGGCGCATTTCGGCGTGCAGCAGGCCGACGGCGTTATTGGCGGCGTCGTCCGAGCGGAACGAGTTGGAGCAGACCAGCTCGGCAAGCCCGTCGGTGCGGTGCGCCTCGGTCATGCGGGTCGGCCGCATCTCGTGCAGCACCACGGGCACGCCTGATTTGGCGACCTGCCAGGCGGCTTCGGAACCGGCAAGGCCGGCGCCGATGACGTGCACGGTGTTGGATAGGGGTCCTGTCATGGGGCGGACAGGTAGCGCTTTTCGGCGGTCAGTGGAATCGCCGAGATCGAGTTTTCTGCCATCAGAAACGACAACGCCCGCACGAGGCGGGCGCTATCGGTTCGTCCGGTGAAGGGCTGAACGATATCAGCCCTGATACTGACCGGCGGCAACGCGCGGGATGTCCGAGCGATCGAGGCCGATGTCGGCCAGTTCGCGATCGCTGAGCTGGGACAGCTCGGCAACATTACGCTGATAGTCCCGGAAAGCCTGGATCATGCGGATGAGCGAGAGCAGCATTGGTAGTCTCCTGTAGTTCGATTCAGCCCTTGCCCGGGCCTCATCGTTGAAATGAATATAGGTGAGAGTGGTGCAGTGCGAAAGTTCCGATGTTGCGATGCAGCTAAGCGTGGGGTGCATAGCGGTGGTAACGGACGATTAACCCGACGGCACTCCCGCCCAAAGGGTAGGCGGAAGCGGGATTGGATTGCCATAAAGCCCCGTGAATTCACGGATTTAGTTCAGTCGATCCGGTTCCCTCAAGGGAGGAAATAGGTTGCGTTCCAATCCCTCGCAAGGCAATCGAGCAGCTTCTGCGCCCAAGTCTCGCATGCACGAATCGCATGATGAAAAAGCGACAATTGTGAATTTAAATTCATTTATTGGTCGTGAGCGATCGGCAGGACGATTCGCCTCGCTCGGGGTCTGGCGAATCCGCCCGACGAGGGGGCAGCAAGGCTTGGACGCCCTGATCCGGCCTCGTTTCAGACCGCAACACCTCGCTGTTGCAGTGCACACACGCCGAGCGTGTGGCGTTCATTACAAGGGTGTAATGAAAATCAGAATTTTCGCATGCGCCTCTGCGCCGCGCGCAACATCACGCAATTCTCGCGAGGAATTTATTGCGGCAAGTTGCCGCGCCCGGAGGAAAGTCATGTCGCAGATTCCGGCAATGTCGCTGGTTCTGTCTCAAGAACAAGAGAAGGGAAGTAACATCATGACGAAGTTACTCGGGGTTATCGCAATTGCCGCCGTCGCGTTCGCTGTCGCGCCGGCCCAGGCCGCCAAGCACGCCATGGGCGGCTGCAGCTCGGCCAACCTGGAGAAGACGGAGACCGCGATCGAGAACATGGCCGACGGCGACAGCAAGTTCGTTGCGCAGAAGGAGATCGCGGCCGCGCAGGACGCGCTGCTCAACGGCAAGATGGGTGTGTGCGGTGCGCACCTGAACAAGGCGATGCACGCCACCATGGGCAAATAGAAACGTCGCGAGGTCAACGCTACCCAAGAGAGGGCCGGTCGCCGGGCGATCGGCCCTACACGTTTGCCAGGTATCCTAAGGGGCGCGCGCGAGCTGGGTCGCGAACGAGGCGACCGTCTTGGAGTAGACCTCGCTCTTATTCCACTGCTGCAGCACTGCGAAATTCGGAGCGCCGGGCTGCCAATCCTTGCCGCGCTGCCAGCCATAGCCGGCAAGATAATTGGCGGTGGAGGCGAGCACGTCCGGCGCGTTGTGCAGGAGGTCGCGCTTGCCGTTGCCGTCGAAATCGACGGCGTATTTCATCCAGGACGACGGCATGAACTGGGTCTGGCCGAGCTCGCCGGCCCAGGCGCCCTTCATGTCGGCCGGTGCGAGGTCGCCGCGCTGGACGATGCGCAGCGCATCCAGCAGCTCTGCGCGAAACTGGTCGGAACGGCGGCAATCATAGGCCAGCGTCGCCAGCGAGCGAATGGTCGCGAACTTGCCGGTGTTGACGCCGAAATCGGTCTCGAGACCCCAGATCGCGACCAGCACCTCGCCCGGCACGCCGTAGGTCTGCTCGATGCGGGAGAGCACCGAGCCGTATTGCTTCATCATGTTGGAGCCGCGCGTCATCCGCGGCGGCACCATCCGGCCGGAAAACTCTTCGAACGTCTGGGTGAAGACCTTTTGCGAGCGGTCGCGATTGAGCACGCTCTGATCGAGCGTCACGCCGGCAAGCCCCGCGGTGATGGCCTGCTGCGAGATGCCTTTGGCCGCGGCGTCGGTTTTGAAGTCCGCGAGCCAGGCGTCGAAATTGCCCGAGCCACAGGCGACAGCGGCAAGGGCTGGCTGGGCGGACAGGATGGATGCGGAGAGGGCGAAGGCTGCGAGAGCGAGACGAGAAATCGTCGGGGTCATCAGATGAAATGGATTCCGTGAAGTGGTCTGGCCGGCGGGCGCAATCTCGGTTGTAACCGCGGCCAAAGCAAGGCGTATGACAGTGCGCGCTCCTGCCCGGTCCCGGGCAGGAGCGCATGTCACGATATCGTCAGGCGTCCGTCCGATTCCTCCAGGGGAAGAGGTTGGCGGGGAAGTCGGCGGCCGGCTTGCGCGGGCGATGCGGCGGGGGCGGCACTGGACGTGCACCGGGCTCCGAGGCGATCACCTTGCGGTAGAGGTGCCAGGTGGCATGGCCGAGCAGGGGGATCACCACGGCAAGGCCGAGGAACGCCGGGATCGTGCCGAGCGCCAGCAGCACCGCGACGATCAGGCCCCAGGCCAACATCGGCACCGGGTTCTTGGCGACGACGCGCAGCGACGTCACCATCGCCTCGAACGCGCCGGCATGGCGGTCGAGCATCAAGGGGAACGACACGGCGCTGATGCAGAGCGCGGCAAGCGCGAACAGGAAGCCGGTGCCGCAGCCGACCACGATCAGCCACCAGCCTTGCCGGCTGGTGAGTGTCATGAAATCAGAGATCCCGGTCGCGCCCTCATAGCCGAACGCCGCGATATAGATCGCCTGCGCGGTCGCAACCCAGGTCACGAACAGCGCGAGCAGCAGTGTGCCGAGACCGAGCATGGCGCCGAACGATGGCGAGCGCAGCACCTCCATGGCATCCCAGGCGCTGGCCTCTTCATAGCGTTCGCGCCGGCTGGAGAGCTCATAGAGACCGAGGGCGGCGAACGGGCCGATCAGCGCGAAGCCTGCGGCCAGCGGGAACAACAGCGGCAGCACCGAATAGCCCATCACCGCGCGGGCGAGCACGAGGCCCAGCACCGGATAGATCACGCAGAGGATGATGGCGTGGCTCGGCACCGCCTTGAAATCTTCCCAGCCCCGCCTGAGCGCGTCGTGCAGATCGGAGATTTGGATGGTGCGGATCACCGGTCCAGCCGCCTTGGCGGTCTGGCCCACGGTGGGGACATTGCCCTGGTAGAGTGTGGCCATGGTCGCTAGCTCCCTTGCCATGCAGCCGAATTCGGCGCCGGCAACGGCGCAAGCGGCCGCTTTTCTGAGTTTCGCGATGTCGACCAGACGCGAATTCCGGACGCCATCGCGAGCTGAAGCTCAAGCGTACGCCCATTTCCGAGTCCTGTCCCTCACGCCTGGTTGAGATTCGATGCCGCACTGCAACCTCAATGATGTCATTCGGCCGTCATTTCGCCGCAGATAAGCTGATGCTGCTTGTCGGTTCGCAGGACTTCGCGGGCGCAACGCAGAAACTTCGTTTATAAGTGCCACTCAAGGCCCTTCCAACGGATCCTATTCGGGGAGCAGACATGAGCATTTTCGGGAAAATCATGGGCGCGATCTTCGGCAGCCATCCAGCTTCCGCCGCACCTGCAGGCAGCGCACCGTCGGGCAGCGCGCCCGCTAGCGCCGCGCCGGGCGGAGCAGCGCCTGCCGGCGCGCCTGCGTCGACAGTGGACGTTGCTGCGATCGTCGATGCGGCCGTGGCCGCGCACAAGGGCGAGAAGCTGGAATGGCGCACCTCGATCGTCGACCTCATGAAGGCGCTCGACATCGATTCCAGCCTCGCCGCGCGCAAGGATCTCGCCAAGGAGCTCGGCTATAGCGGCGACACCAACGATTCCGCGAGCATGAACGTCTGGCTGCACAAGCAGGTGATGTCCAAGCTCGCCGCCAATGGCGGCAAGCTCCCGCCCGAGATCAAGCACTGACCGATCGCTCGGTCGTAAGCCGGGGGCCCGCGATCTCGCGGGCCCTTTTGCATTCAGGCGACGAGGTCCGCATCTTCCGGATGCCTGTCGAGATAGTCGACGACGAAGCCGCAGCCGGCGATCACCTTCCTGCCGTCGCGGCGGATCAGGTCCAGCGCACCCTTGATCAGCTCGGATGCAATGCCGCGGCCGCGGAGCGCGCGCGGCGTCTCGGTGTGGGTGATGATCACGGCCGACGGCGTGAGCCGGTAATTGGCGAAGGCGATTTCGTTGCCGACATCGAGCTCGAAGCGACTGCTGTCCTTGTTGTCCCGTACCGTTGCCGCCATGCAATATCCTTCCGAAGCGCTGTCTGCCTCCTGATCTAGGCGCCAGCACCGGCTCTTGCCAAGGTGCGACCAGGGCAGCGGGGGCCAAGCTGCTGCCCGGCAACGGGAGATCCTAAATAATCCGCGATACGGCCCTTGCAAGTTCCAGGGCGATTGCCACGTCCTTTGAAGGACATACGCCTGAATGCGGCCGGCAGAGCTGCCAGACGTTCGGAGTATCATGTTCGCCAGCCGCAGACGTATGCCTCTGTCGTAGGAGGGTACTATGTCGGACTTTGGTTTCTTGAATACTCATCGAACGTGGGAAGATTGGTGCGGGATGTTGCTCGGCGCACTGATCGTCGTTTCGCCGTGGTTTCCCATCCAGGAACAACCGCCGATCGCCGGACACCAGATGATGATCCTGAATGCGGTCGCGGTCGGCCTTGTCGTGTTTGGCCTCAGCCAGCTCGAATATGTCGCGCTGCAGCGCTGGCAAGAGGTGACGACAATACTGATCGGGCTGTGGCTCATCGCCTCGCCCTATGTCATCGGCTATTCCGGCGAAGGCTATCTTCGCGTCTATCATACGAGCCTCGGCGCGGTGGTGGTGCTCCTCGGCGTGCTCCAGCTGTGGCAGGACTGGGACCTGAGTGACCAGGACATGCTCAGGCACGGGCAATAGCCTCAGAGACCGGCAGGCCCGCCTGGCTGCGGCGGGCCTGCGCCGTCATCTCTTCACCAGGTCCTGGTATTCCGGATGCTTCTCGATCCATGCCTTCACGAACGGGCATTCCGGGATCAGTTTCAATCCGGCCGCGCGGACGTGGTCGAGTGCGCCTTGCACCAGTTTCGAGCCGACGCCCTTGCCGCCGAGCTCCTTGGGGACGTCAGTGTGCTCGAAGGTGATGAAATTGCCGTCGAGCTTGTAATGCTCGGTCGCAAGATGGCCCTCGACCTCAAGCTCGAAGCGGTGATGGTCCTTGTTGTCGATGACGTCGCTCATGTCGTCTCCGGTCAGCTCTTCAGCGAGTCCGTCAGCATCTTGCGGATCGACCAGGCCTCGCCGTCGGACGAGCCCTTGATGTCGTCGATCCGCCAGCTATTGGCCTCGCGCACGAAGTCGTAACGCACGATCAGATCGGCGGGTTTGCGGTCGTTGCGGTGGCCGGTGATGGTCACCGCGATCGTCGCCTTGTCGGCCTCGATCTTCTCGGCGTCAACCTTGAACGATTTTACGTCCGGTTCCTGCGAATTGGTGACGGGATCGAAATCGACCGGCCCGACGTCGCCCTTCGGCGTATGCGCGTCCGCCCTGGCCCACAGCGCGACCAGCGCCTTGGAGAGATATTGCGCCTTGGCCGCCTTGTTCTCGATGACGAAGCCGCCGCCGCCGTCGCCCTTGCCCTTGGCCGCGCGGGTGTAGATCGCGGTCAGGATCGCGATGGGATCGCTGGAGACAGGCATTACGGCGAATGCGGGGGAGACGGTGGCAAGCAGAGAGGCGGCGACGAAGGTCCGACGGGTGAGCATGGAATGTCCCTGAGAGCATGGCGCGCGACCACAGGCCGGAACGGCCTGCGTCAGCGCGTATCTCTGTAGACCGATGGAGCCGCGGTTCGGTTCAATCGGTTGCTTTGGCGAGCCTGGAATCTTCGGGCTGCGGCTGCGGGCGGAGGCAGCCCTGGCAGATGACGAGCGAGCGGTTGACCCTGGCGTCCTGCTCGGCCTCGATGCTGTCCTGCGCCTGCCACCATTCCTTCGAATAGGGCTCAAGTCCGGCTTGCGATCTGTTGCGCTCGGATCGGCCAGCGGTCCGCGCAGGCCCGGACGCCGCACGCGACTTGTTGGGATCCTCGCCGGCGCCGTCCCAGGCATAGAGCGCAGGCTTGAAGGCGGGATCGGAGGCGAGATGCGCTTGCGGGGCCACGGCACATCCGGCGAGCGCCAGCGACAACAGGAGGAAGGCGGGCGCTTTGACCATGATGCAGCACTCTGTACGCAAGAACTGAGCGAGGTTGCGCCGATCATGTTTAAAATTCCCCGAACGATCGCAGCTGCGCCGGCGACAAACGCGCATGCGCCATCTGATCCTCATGCTCGCTCTGTTCGCCACTGCTGCGCGTGCCGACGAGGCAAAGCCCTTCAATCCCTCCGATTATCCGCCCGGCGTGCAGAAGGCGCTGCGCTATGCCAATGCCGAATGCGAGAGCCAGGATGGAGGTCCAGTGACCTTTGCCGCGGACACGGTGCGCAAGGTCGACCTGACCGGGGACGGCCGTGAGGACTACATCGTCGATTTTCGCGATACCAAATGCGGGGAGCGCGAGACCACCTATTGCGGAACCGGCGGCTGCGTCATGAACATCCTGGTGACTCTGCCCGATGGCAGCGTGCGCCCCGTGTTCGATGGCTATGTCCGCAGCTACAAGATTTTGGCGCCGCCGATGAAGCGCGGCGCCGCGCGCACCGTTCGCTTCGATCTGCACGGCAGCTATTGCGGCGGCTTTGGTGCGCAGGCCTGCTGGAAGGAGAAGGCCATTACGGCGACGCCATTCGCGTTCAAACAGCCGTAGGGCAGCTGTGCGGCAGGCGGCCTTGCGGGGCCGGTGGCGATGGCGATAAATGGGCTGAAACGAGCGGGCGGCTGGCATGCCGTCCGCCGCCGAAGAGGAAGCCCGATGCAGCCCCTGCGCATGTCCCGCCGCGTCATGAATCTCGCTCACATGCTGACGCAGAATGCGCGGCGGCATGGGGCGCGTTCCGGTTTCGTCTGGGGGGACAAATCCTGGACGTGGCGTGAGATCGACGCGCAGGTTTCGGCGCTGGCGGCTGCGCTCGCCGCGCGCGGCATCGTCAAGGGTGACCGCATCCTCGTCCATTCCAAGAATGGCGACGAGATGTTCTTCTCGATGTTCGCCGCGTTCCGGCTCGGTGCGGTCTGGGTCCCCACCAATTTCCGCCTGATGCCGGACGAGGTCACCTATCTCGCGCAGGCCTCCGGCGCCAAGGCGTTTCTGTGCCACGTCGATTTTCCCGAGCATGCCGCGGCCGTGAAGGGCGGCGCGCTGGAATTCACATGGAGCATCGACGGCAAGGCATCGTTCGGGGAGCGCTCGGTGGCCGATGCCATCGCTTCGCAAGCCGGCGCAAGCGTTACGAACGTCGACGTCGAGCACGACGATCCCTGCTGGTTCTTCTTCACCTCGGGCACCACGGGCCGCTCCAAGGCGGCGGTGCTGACCCATGGCCAGATGGGCTTTGTCGTCACCAACCATCTCGCCGATCTCACCCCCGGCGTCACGGAAGAGGACGCATCGCTGGTGGTGGCGCCGCTGTCGCATGGCGCCGGCGTGCATCAGCTGGTGCAGACCGCGCGGGGCGTGCGCACCGTGCTGCTGCCGACCGAGAAATTCGACATCGATGAGGCCTTCCGCCTGATCGAGGCCCATCGCGTCAGCAATCTCTTCACGGTGCCGACGATCCTGAAGATGATGGTCGAGCACCCCGCCGCGGATAAATACGATCACTCCTCGCTGCGTCACGTGATCTATGCCGGCGCGCCGATGTATCGCGAGGACCAGAAGGCCGCGCTGAAGAAGCTCGGCAAGGTCATCGTGCAATATTTCGGCCTCGGCGAGGTCACCGGCAACATCACTGTGCTGCCGGCGGCGCTCCACGATCCCGAGGACGGGCCGTACGCGAAGATCGGCACCTGCGGCTTCGAGCGCACCGGCATGCAGGTCTCGATCCAGGATGACGAGGGCCGCGAGCTCGCGGCCAACCAGAGCGGCGAGATCTGCGTGATCGGGCCTGCCGTACTTGCCGGCTATTACGACAACCCCGAAGCCAATGCGAAGGCGTTCCGCAACGGCTGGTTCCGCACCGGCGATCTCGGCCACATGGACGAGGAGGGGTTCGTCTATATCACGGGACGTGCCTCCGACATGTACATCTCCGGCGGCTCCAACATCTATCCGCGCGAGATCGAAGAAAAGATCCTGACCCATCCCGCGGTCGGCGAGGTCGCCGTGCTCGGCGTGCCCGATGCGACCTGGGGCGAGGTCGGGGTCGCCGTCTGCGTCGCGCGCGAAGGCGAGAAGCCCGTGAGTGAGGCGGAGATGGCGGCGTTCCTGTTGCCGAAGGTGCCGCGCTACAAGATGCCGAAGCGCTTCTTCTTCTGGGAGGCCTTGCCGAAATCCGGTTACGGCAAGATTCCAAAACGCATGGTGCGTGACGAGCTCGAGGCGCGCGGGCTGCTCGATCTCGACAAGAAGCAGGCAGGCTGAGCGTACGCGATGCGGAGTATCAAGCAGCCGGGCACGCCAGTCAGCGAGCGCATCCAATGGGTGGAGGCGAGGGGGCGCGCCTTCGCGTTCAGGCTCGAAGCAGGGCTGCCGCTGCTCGAAGCCGCGCGGCGTGGTTTTGCGGCGGAGGGGTTTGCCGGCGGCGTGCTGAATTTTGGCAGCGCTGCGCTCGGACCGTTCGCATACGTGATGCCGGCGCTGTCGAAGACAGCTGAGAACGCGGCGTTCTACAGCGACACTTTCCGCCCTAGCGGCGTGACGCGCACCAGGCTCGGCAGCATGACGCTGGGCACGCGCGACGGCGCGCCGTTCTTTCATTGCCATGGGCTGTGGACCGAGGCGGACGGCAAGACGAGCGGCGGCCACATGCTGCCGGATGAGACTGATGTCGCCGAGCCGTTCGTGGTCGAGGCCTTTGGCGTCGATGGCGCGATGTTCACGGCCGAGCCTGACCCGGAGACCAATTTCAAGCTGTTCGGGCCAGTCGCGGCCGCGAGCACCGGCGCGCGCGCCACCAGCCGCGCCTTCGCACTGCGGCTGCGTCCCAATCAGGATTTTGCCGGCTGTCTCGAAGCGTTCTGCCGCGCGCACGGCATCGCGCGTGCGAAGATCCACGGCGGAGTCGGCTCGACCATCGGCGCGCGCTTCACCCATGGCGGCGTGACCGTACCGTTCGCGACGGAGCTTGCGATAACGGCCGGCGTGATCGCGCCGGGAGCTTCCGGCGCGCTGGAAGCCGCGCTCGATGTTGCCCTGATCGACTACACCGGCGGCATTGCGGAGGGCCGTTTGATCCGCGGCGACAATCCTGTGCTGATGACCATGGAGCTGGTGCTCGAGGTGTTAGGCTAGGATCGGCGCGCGATCATCAGTGAGCACGCAGTTTGGCAATCGCCAGGTACGTGGATTCACTCATGCTCGAGATGCCGGAGCTCGATCCTTGAAAGAGATTGAGCAAGGGAGATTGTCCCTGGCCGGTGCTCTCGCTGTTTTTGACGTCATACATGGCGGAGAAACGACTCAGCAGCTTTTCGACCTTCGCGGGATCGGACAGATCCTTGATCTTCATGAATTTGTCCACGAATTTGGCCTGCTGATCGATCGGCATCGCCGCCATCGAATCCGGCAGATTGAAGGTGGTCCTGAACACCTCCGAAAGCGCCTTGTCGGCCAGGATGTCGTATGCGGACGTGATTTCTCCCGCCTTTCGCTGGAAATAGAGCGCCAGGCGCACGCCGGGATTCGTATCGCCCTGCTGCTGCTCCAGGCTTTGCTGGAGATAGTTCGCCTGCGTTTCCCGGAATTGATCCCGCTTCTGCGGACCCATCATCGCCAGGCGCGCGACGTTACCCTTGCTGTCGAAGTTGAACGACGCCACGATTTCGGCAAATCGAGGATCGCTCTGCGCGTTCACGAAGCTCTTCTTGTCGTTCAGGTCGGATGCGAAGATCTTCTTGAGAAAATCGTCGCTGACCTTCCTGGGGTCCAAACCCTTGGCCAGGAGAATAAAATCGACCATCGGCCGGTTTGCAAGAAGATCGGAAACGCTGTCGATGCCTGCGATCGCCTCCTGATAGTCCGTCGCATCCTTGGTGGCTTGTGCCCGAACGGCCGCCTGCTGCTGGGTGCTCGCCGTGCTTGCACTCTTCACCGCTTGAATGACGTAGTCCTTCGCAATCTGGAGGACTTCAGCCCGGTCCTGAGCAACCAGGGGGGTCGTCAGATTGCCCTTTGCGTCGAAGTTGAAGGCGCGCGCGAGCTCTACGTACCGATTGTCCTTGAGGGTATAGACGTAGCTCTTGGGATCGCTGAGGTCGCTTTCGAGGACAGCCTTGACGGTAGCCTGCGAGACCTGTTTGGGATCGAGGCCGACGGCGCCCAGTGCAAAATCATACACGGCTGGTGTCGATACGAGCGACTGGACTGAATTGATATTGAGGATGGCGTTTCTGAAATTCTTGATTGCCGCAGCTTCGCTCAGCGGGCTTGCCGCCGCATAGACGGCGGACTTGCTGTCGTCGAACTGTTTTTTGGTGAGCGTGATGTTTGCGGCCGTCTGGGCGGGCACACCCGACGGAAGCGACCCGTCAGCCGAAAACTCGAACGCGCCAGCCAGATCTACGAACTCGCCGATCGTCGAGATCTGGTCGTTGAGGCTGGAAACGCTCTTCGTATATGTCTCCAGATGATATTTTTCGACCAGGATCTGGACGTTCAACTGGGCTACGTCTGCGCCCGGTTGCGAGAGCTGGGCCGTGTAGTCGGCGATCTTCGTATTGGTGGCGTTCACATCTGATTTGGCTTGCGTAAGCTGGGCGTTGAGGCCGGTCAGCTGGGAGGTGAAGGTGGTGCTGACGTAGCTGTTTGGATCGGACGGATCGCTGCGCAGGACCTGGCTTATGGTGTCACGCGGCCACTTGCTCTCGTCGATCCCGAATGCCGAATAGACATAATTGCGAAGACGGTCGTCGTTCAGCAGCTGGTCTGCACTGGTGATGCCGCCGATTTTGGAGTTGTAGTAATTCGTGTCGTCGGCGAGTGCGTCGACCTGGCTTTTCATGGTCGCCGTGTACAGGCCGATCATCTCGTCGGTCTGGTTCTCCGATTGCGCAACCGGCGTCGCACTGCCGTTGAAGGAAAACGCCGCGGCAAACTCCTGGTAACGCTTGTCGACCAGCTTGTTGACGAAGCTCTTGGAGTCGTTGAGGTCGCTCTCCAGCACCTTCTTCATGAAGGCCTTGGCGTAGGCCATGTCTTCCAGGCCATATGCCTTCATCGCATAATGATAAAGGCGATAATCCTTCATGAAATCGTCGACGGTCTTCACCTTGCCGATGTTGGCTTTGTAATAGGCGGCCTCCCGCGCCACGTCCGCTTGCTGTTCGACCCGCGTCAGGGACTGCTTGAGGTTGCGCGTGATGTAGTTGTAACCGAAATACGTTGATACCATCGCGCATTCCTCGCGGCTTTTAAGGTCCCGGACTTCCGCCAATCATTGCCGGGTCGCGAGGTGGGGCTGGCCTCATGCCAGCAGACGGTCTTGCAGCTACGTTTTCTTGAGGCGATTCTTGCCCACAATCTTAGATTTTAGTGTTCACCCAAGTGACGCATATTGAGTCTGTTTCTATGTGTTTCTGTATGTTTCTCAGATGCGGCTTTCGTGAAGATTGTGTTCCTGATATGTTCTAACCGACGTTCGGGTCCGCTTGTGGGCACCCTTGCGCATCCTCGCGGCACGTCGTGCCCGAGCTTTGCTTCGGTCGCAGCCCCCGAAAGTGCCGAGGGCGCAGGGAAGGCCGGGTGCCGGCGGGCACCCGCGGTCCGCTGTGCGCGAAATGCGCTGGAAGTGATGCACAGCGGCATACAGGTTAAGCCAAACATCCGGCCTTCCCTGCGCAGTGGGTTGACGGCTTATGTCGTGCTCTCCCCGGGGAGCGATGCACTATTGCCCCCGTCGCCTTGCCGATGGCTGATGTTGCGGACCCGGTCGGGCCGCACGCATCACCGCAAGACTTGGCACACAGGCCCCGGGCGCCAGGACCACACGATTTTGCCGTAGGCAGGCTGCACCGGTCGTGTGCGCGCGGCGCCTGCTCACGGTGTGACCCGCCCCTGCAAACCACCTTCGCGCCGACGCCGCCTGCGTCCACCACGTCCCATCCCGCGTTCGTGACGATCGCGATCCGCCCCTCGGCCGGGTTGGGATGGCTTTCTATGTGATAATCCGAAATACGGATAAAGAGAATTATTTTCGCGTGGTGTGGTTGACCCTCCCGTTGGGTGTTTTGCCCGCCGGGCGGCGCAAGGGGTTGTGGAGCGCGCGAGCGCCCGCCGCAACGGCGCCACGAACAGGTCTCCCCGCAGCCGCAAAATGCGCTACCATGATCCCAGCGCGCCTCAAGTCGCGCACGATCAACTGGACGCATGAGGAAACGAGATGAGGGTGACGATTGGACGGCGCACGGTCATGGCCGCGGTGCTGACTGCCGCGGGCGCGGCGGCTTTGACGGCGGCGTTGGCGCCAGCCTTTTCACCTGCCTGGGCGCATGGGCCGACCCGGCAGAAGGTGCGCGAATCCATCGAGATCAACGCAGCCCCGGCCAAGGTGTGGGCCGCAATCGGCAATTTCCAGGACATGAGCTGGCTTCCGCCCGTCACCAAGACCGAGGGCGAGAAGGGCAACGAGATCGGCGCCACGCGGAAGCTAACGCTGACGGGAGGAGCCACCGTCGACGAGGAGCTCTACAAGTTCGACGCCGCCGCGATGACCTATTCCTACCGGATCACCACCGTCGACGTGAAGGTCTTGCCGGTCACCAATTATTCCTCGACGCTGACGGTGACGCCCAGCGCCGACGGCAAGGGCTCGACGCTGGAGTGGGCCGGCGCATTCTACCGCGGCTTTCCCAACAACGATCCGCCGCCGGAGCTGAGCGACGAGGCCGCCAAGACTGCAGTGAGCGGGCTCTACAAGGCCGGCCTCGAGGCGCTGAAGAAGAAGATCGAGAGCGGAAGCTGACCGTGCGGACGCTGGCCCTGGCGGCGCTCGCCGCCAGCCTTTGCGTTGCCGGTCTCGGCAGCGCGGCCGCCGAGGAGGCGTTCGTCACCAACCAGCTCAGCGACGATCTGATGGTCGTGGACCTCGCGACATCGCGCAGCGTCGCGACCATCCCGATCGGCGGCAAGCCGGCCGGTGTGGCCGTCAGCGCGGACGGGCGCTTTGCCTATGTGACGAGCCCCGACGCCAAGGCCGTGACCGTGGTCGACGCAGCAACGCGGCAGGTCGCTGGCCGCGTCGAGGTCGGCGGCGGGCCGCTCGGCATTGCCGTCGCGCCCGACGGCAAGACGGTCTATGTCGCCGACTGGTATGCGGCGGCGGTGCGGGTGATCGATGCGGCCTCGCGCAGTGTCACGGCCAGCATCGCAGTCGGCGCCTCGCCGTCGGGCCTGGCAGTGATGCCTGACGGCAAGCTGCTGCTCTCGGCGGACCGCGACGACGACAGTGTCTCGGTCGTGGACACCGCGACCCGCCAGCGCAAGACGACCATCAAGGTCGGCACCCGCCCGTTCGGCGTCACCATCGATGCCGAGGGCAAGCGCGCCTATACCGCCAATGTCGGCTCCGACGACGTCTCCGTGATCGACATTGCAGAGGCGCGCGAGATCGGCCGCGTGGCGGTCGGGATGCGTCCCTATGCGGTGGCGCTGACGCAGGGCCGGGGGTTCGTCACCGACCAATATGGCGGCACCGTCAGCGTGTTCGACCTTGCGACGCTGAAGCCGGTGAAGCGCATCAATGTCGGTGACTATCCGGAAGGCATTGCCGCGACCGCGGACGGCAAGCGCGTCATCGTGGCGTGCTGGGAGAGCAACACGCTCCACATCATCGATGCAGCCGAGCTGAAAGTGGTCGGCGAGATCAAGACCGGCGACGGCCCGCGCGCGTTCGGGGCGTTCTTGCGGAGGACGGAGTAGGGGGCTGTTCAGGTGCCGTAGGGTGGGCAAAGGCGCATCGCGCCGTGCCCACCGTCTCCCTCGGCCTGGCACGTGGGCACGCTTCGCTTTGCCCACCCTACGGCACTTGCTTCGCGGCAAACGCCTGCAGCTTCGCGAAAAAATCCCTCAGGATCGGGTTGCGATCCACGTAGGTCACGTAACGGATCGGATGCCGCCGGCGATCCACGCTCCAGGTCATCTGATCGGTCAGAACCGGGGCCGGGATGATCACGCTCGGTGCCCACACGGGATTGAGCAGCCAGCCGACCGCCGCCATGTCCCAGATCTCCTTGGCCCAGCCCATGTGGTCGGAGGAGTATTCCTTGAAGCGCATGGCGAGGAACGCGCCGATGCTGCCATGTGGTTCGACATAGCGCTCGATCTCCGGCACGGTACTGTGAAGGCGCGAGGTCACGCCCTTGCACGGCACGAGGACGAGCGGCACGCCGCTGTCGAGCAGCACCTGAGCGCCGCCGACATCCTGCTTGAGGTTGAACTCGATGGTATCGGGCCATTCCAGCGCATGGCCGCCGAGCCAGACCACCACGACGCGGTCGATGATGTCGGGCGCCTCGAGCAGCGCAGAGGCGACGTTGCTGATGGCGCCGATGGCAATCACATAGAGCGGTTTGTCTGGCGAGCCCGCCCGCGCCCGGGCCACGAGATCGTCGACGGCGGCTGCCGGCCGTGCGGTCTTGGCCGAACCGACATAGTCGGTGACACCGCGATGAACCAGGCCGTCAGGCGCGACGTTCAGGCGCTCCAGCAGGCGAAGGATTTCCTGATAGCTCAGCTCCATGCCGTGGCCGGGACTGTCCGCGCGCGCGTTGAAGAACGGCGCGGCATAGATCGCCTCGACGTCAAAACGTTCCGGCGACAGCAGCATCTGCACCAGCGCAAACTGATCGTCGATCTCGTTATAGGTGTCGGTGTCGAGCACGACGCGCAACCGGCCGACCGGCGGCGCCAGGAGCTTGAGGCGGGCTGCGTCCGTGAGTGTCATCATCGCCTCTCCGAGCAGTTCATATGGTGGGTTAGGCGCTGCTGCGCGAAGCGTGGTCCCTGGCGTAACCCACCTCGTCTGTCTCTGCGGATGCGAACAGTGGTGGATTAGGCTTCGCTAATCCACCCTACGTTTCCGCACAAGGTCTCCGCAATGTCGCCCATGTGTTCAAACATGTGATCGGGCGCAAGCGCCTGCAACGCGGCTGGCGCAGCATAGCCCCAACTGACCGCGCCGCAGGCAATCCCCACGGCCCGCGCCGCCTCGATGTCGCGGACCTCGTCACCGATCGCGATCACCTTGTCCGGGTCCACGCCCGCGCGCCTGATGACCCGGCGGAATTTCGCGGGCTTGCCGAACAACGATGCCGCGCAGTCGAAATGCGCGATCAGGGCGGCGGAATCGCCGAGCTTTTCACGCGCATTGGCCTCGCTGTCGGACGTCACCAGCGCGAGCTGCACGCCGTTATCGGCCAGCGTCCGCAGCATCGTCTCGACGCCCGCGAAAAGCGAGATCTCGGCCGCCGCCTCCGCCTTCAACCGCCGCGCATGCCGGGCGATCGCCGGCAGCTTCCACAGCGGCACCTCGAGGCGGGCGAGGATCTCGCGGCTCGATGCATGCCGCAGCCCCTCGATGTCTTCATCCGCGACGCGGCGAAAGCCGAAGCGGTCGGCGACATCGTTGATGGTGCGCAGGAACCACGGAAAGCTGTCGGCCAGCGTGCCGTCGAGATCGAAGATGGCGAGGGAGTAGGGCATGGAAAAGAAGTTACGGCCTCAGGATTTCCATACCGTTTCTTCGGTCCATCCGAGATCGTCGAATTCGGCGGACCTGAGCGGCGCTTCGCCCTCGGCGAAGAACTCGTCGAGCTGAGGCGGCGCGACGCTGGTTTCGGAGAGCATGGCGTGCGCCTGTCCGCGGTGATGGATTTGATGCTGAAACAGATGCATGAGCAGCCGGTCGCGGCGTTCGGTCTGAACGCTCGTGTCGCGGTTGATCCGGACAAAGCCGTCGAGACCTTCAGGTGTCAGCGCGTCGCAGACGGCGAGCAGTCGCTTGTCCATTGCTGCCTGGGCAGGTTTCAGCTCGGAAAGCGAGGGATACGGCACCTCGTTTTCAAAGGCTCGTGGTCCGAGCCAGCCGCCCTCAAGCGCATCGATGTAGAAGAGGTCGATGACGTAGATGTGGTTCAGCGTGCGCTGAATGCTCGGGAAGAAGCCGGTTCGCGCGGCTTCGAATTCGGCCTGGCTGAGACCGGTGCAGGCTGTGAGCAGGCGATGGTTGGCCCAGGCATTGTTATAGGCGAACGACCGATAGGTCTGCACGAGTCCTGCGGACACAAATGTTCTCCCATGGACCGACATGTCGGCGGAAGCTACTCCGCCGCCTCGCTCGCTGTCCGCCTTCGCTTCGGCTTCCGGGCCTTCTCCAGCACCGGAGCCAGAAACTGCCCCGTATAGCTCCTAGGCGCTTTCGCGATGTCTTCCGGGGGGCCCCAGGCGACGATCTCGCCGCCGCCGTCGCCGCCTTCGGGACCGAGGTCGATGACCCAGTCGGCCGTCTTGATGACTTCGAGATTGTGCTCGATGACGACGACCGTGTTGCCTTGCGCGACCAGTTCGTGCAGCACTTCCAGGAGCTTCTTGACGTCGTGGAAGTGCAGGCCGGTGGTCGGCTCGTCCAGGATGTAGAGCGTGCGGCCGGTGGCACGTTTTGACAATTCCTTGGCGAGCTTGACGCGCTGGGCTTCGCCGCCCGACAGCGTGGTGGCCTGCTGCCCGACATGGATGTAGTCGAGGCCGACGCGGTGCAGGGTCTGGAACGTCTCGCGCACGCGCGGCACCGCCTTGAAGAACTCGGCGGCTTCCTCGACGGTCATGTCGAGCACGTCGGCGATGCTCTTGCCCTTGAACAGGACTTCCAGCGTTTCGCGGTTGTAGCGTTTGCCCTTGCAGACGTCGCAGGTGACGTAGACGTCGGGCAGGAAGTGCATCTCGATCTTGATGACGCCGTCGCCCTGGCAGGCCTCGCAGCGGCCGCCCTTGACGTTGAAGGAGAAGCGTCCGGGCTCGTAGCCGCGCGCTTTCGCCTCGGGCAGGCCGGCGAACCATTCGCGGATCGGGGTGAAGGCGCCGGTATAGGTCGCGGGATTCGAGCGCGGGGTGCGGCCGATCGGCGACTGGTCGATGTCGATGATCTTGTCGATGTGCTCGAGGCCCTCGATGCGGTCGTGCGGGGCTGCACCCTCGCTGGCGTTGTTCAGCTTGCGGGCGATCGCGCGGTAGAGCGTGTCGATCAGGAGCGTCGACTTGCCGCCGCCGGAGACGCCGGTGACGCAGGTGAACAGGCCGAGCGGAATCTCGGCGGTGACGTTCTTGAGGTTATTGCCGCGCGCGTTGACCACCTTGATGGTGCGGCGATGGTTCGGCGGGCGCCGTTCCGGCACCTCGACCTCGAGCTCGCCGGTGAGGTATTTGCCGGTGAGCGATTTCGGATTGCGCATGATCTCGGCGGGCGTGCCTTCGGCGACGATGTTGCCGCCATGCATGCCGGCGCCGGGCCCGATGTCGAGCACGTAATCGGCGAGGAGGATCGCGTCCTCGTCATGCTCGACCACGATCACGGTGTTGCCGAGGTCGCGCAGCCGCTTGAGCGTATCGAGCAGGCGCGCATTGTCGCGCTGGTGCAGGCCGATCGAAGGCTCGTCCAGCACGTAGAGCACGCCAGTCAGCCCCGAGCCGATCTGTGACGCCAGGCGGATGCGCTGGCTCTCGCCGCCGGACAGCGTGCCGGACGAGCGGGAGAGGGTGAGGTAGTTGAGGCCGACGTCGAGCAGGAAGGTGAGGCGCTCGCGGATTTCTTTCAGGATGCGGCCCGCGATCTCGTTCTGCTGCGCGTTCAGGGAATCCGGCACGGTCTCGAACCACTCGCCGGCCTTCCGGACCGACAGCTCCGAGATCTCGCCGATGTGTTTGGTGCCGACCTTGACGCAGAGCGCCTCCGGCTTGAGCCGAAAGCCCTTGCAGCCCTCGCAGGGCACGTCATGGAAATATTTTGCGAGCTCCTCGCGCGCCCATTCGCTCTCGGTCTCGCGGTAGCGGCGGTTGATGTTGGTGATCACGCCCTCGAACGGCTTCTTGGTGTCGTAGGAGCGCACCCCGTCCTCGTAGGAGAACTTGATCTCGTCCTCGCCGGACCCGTGAAGGATCGCGTTCTGCGTCTTCTTGGGCAGATCCTTCCATTTGGTGGTCAGCGTGAACTTGTAGTGCTTGCCGAGCGCCGTCAGCGTCTGAATGTAGTAAGGCGACGACGACTTGGCCCAGGGCGCGATCGCGCCCTTGCCGATGGCGAGCTCCTTGTCGGGGATGACGAGGTCTTCGTCGACATGCTGCTCGACGCCGAGACCGCCGCAGGCCGGGCAGGCGCCGTAGGGGTTGTTGAACGAGAACAGTCGCGGCTCGACCTCGGGGATGGTGAAGCCGGAGACCGGGCAGGCGAATTTTTCCGAGAACAGGATGCGCTCGGGCCCGCTCTTGTCGTGGATTTTCGCGGTCTTCTTTTTCTCTTTTTCCTCCGCGGGCGCTGCCGCCGGCGCGTCGGCGAACTCGACGACGGCAAGACCTTCGGCGAGCTTCAGTGCGGTCTCGAAGCTCTCGGCCAGGCGCTGGCCGATATCGGCGCGCACCACGATGCGGTCGACCACGACGTCGATGTCATGCGGGAATTTCTTGTCGAGAACAGGCGCTTCGGCGAGCTCGTAGAAGGTGCCGTCGATCTTGACGCGCTGAAAGCCCTTCTTGAGCCATTCGGCGAGCTCCTTGCGGTACTCGCCCTTGCGGCCGCGCACGACGGGAGCGAGCAGGTAGAGGCGGGTGCCTTCGGGCAGCGCCAGCACGCGGTCGACCATCTGCGAGACAGTCTGGCTTTCGATCGGCAGGCCGGTGGCGGGCGAATAGGGCACGCCGACGCGCGCCCAGAGCAGGCGCATGTAGTCGTAGATCTCGGTCACGGTGCCGACCGTCGAGCGCGGGTTCTTCGACGTCGTCTTCTGCTCGATCGAGATCGCTGGCGAGAGGCCGTCGATCTGGTCGACGTCGGGCTTCTGCATCATCTCCAGGAACTGGCGGGCATAGGCCGACAGCGATTCGACGTAGCGGCGCTGGCCTTCGGCATAGATGGTGTCGAAGGCGAGCGAGGATTTTCCCGAGCCCGACAGGCCGGTGAACACCACGAGCTTGTCGCGGGGAAGCTCGACATCGACATTCTTGAGGTTGTGCTCGCGCGCGCCACGGATCGTAATTGCGCGCAGGTGCGATCCCGCGTTCTGCTGTTGGCGCTTCGCCTTGATCACTTCATCCATCCGAGTTGCCCTCAAGGAATCCCAAAGGTGCGCGATCGCGCCAACAAAAAAGGCGCGCTTCGCCCGGAACCGGGATCGGCGCCGATGGGTATGTCAGCGAACGTAGGAAGAACGGGGACGGATTTCCAGTGGGACTTGCGAATCGTCAACGGATTGTTGGCGCGCTGGCGGCATCTGGCAGGAGGGGGCATCCGGAACATGTCAAGGAAAAGGCCAAGGACATGGCAAAGGGCCGGCGTGAAGCCGGCCCTTCGTTCGCGTTTGAATGCGGACTTGGGGCAATCCGCACATGATCAGGACTTGGAGGTTCCTGCGAGAAACGCTTGCTCAGTATTTGGCGACGACCGGGTTGCCCCAGCGATAGTTGATGCGGATCAGGCCCATGTCGATGTCCTGGCCGATCCGGTCGGTGCGCGGGAGGAAGCCGCCGGTGAGGGTGGCGAAATCGGAATTGTGATGGCCGAGGAACACGTGGTTGTACTCGCCGCCGACCGACCAGTTCTCGGCAAAGCCCCATTCCACGCCGATACCGATGCTGTAGCCCCAGCGGGTCTGGTTGACGCTGTTGAATGCCGGCAGGCCGGGAAAGAAAATGTCGTATTTGTCGTGGGCGACGGCCGCGCCAGCCTTGCCGTAGAGCAGCAGGCTGTTGACGGCGTAGCCCATCTGGCCGGTGAACAGGCCGAAGCTGTCGATCTTGGTCTGGTTGGTCTGCGGCGCCAGCACCACGCTGACATTGCTGCCCTTGAAGTCGGCCCAGTTGCCCTGGCCTTCGACGCCGAGAACCCAGCGCCCCCTCTGCCAGCGATAGCCGAGCTGTCCGCCGATCGTGCCGCCGCCCGCGTTGTGACAGCCTTCGCCGATGGGAGGATCGACAGCGGCGCCCAGCGAGTTGGTCACGGCCCAGCAGGCATGGGCCCAGCCGCCACCGCCATTGATGCCGACATAGACGCCGCTCCAGTCGTAGGCGAGGACGGGCGCTACGGGGGCCTTGTAGAGCGGCAGTTCCGCGGCACCGGCGGGCGCGACCGCGCCGAGGGCGAGCAAGCTGACCGCAGCCAGCGTCCAAGTTTTCATGTCACGTCCCCAACGCACCCAGCCAATCCGCGTGGGCGATTCCCCGCCCACGATTCCTTGACGGTTCGGCGCTCCCGCGCGCGAAAACAAAAAGGCCGGCGCAAGGCCGGCCTTTCGTAACGCGATGGCGTTGGGGCGAAGCTTAGTACTTCGCTCAGTACTTGGCGACCACCGGGCCCCCGAAGTGATAGTTCACGCCGACCTGCACGGTGTGGAAGTTGAGTGTGCCGGTGGGCAGGACGCCCGAGAAGTAGGTCTCGCCGCCGAGGCTGCGATAGAGGTACTCGCCCTTGACCGACCACTGCGGGGCGAAGAAAGCTTCGACGCCGGCGCCGACGGTCCAGCCCGAGTGCCACTTGCTGTCGGAGATGCTCACGCCGAGTGCGCTGACGGTGAGCTTGTTGTCGATCCAGGCGTAACCGCCGGTGCCGTAGAACAGCACGTTGTTGACGGCCCAGCCGATGCGGCCGCGCACGGTGCCCATCGCGTCGGTCTTCGAGCTCAGGGTGGTGCTGACAATGCCGAAGCCGGGGACGGCGACGGGGCCCGTGGCCGAAGCGCTGACATCAGCCCAGGTGCCGTCGGCCTCGATGCCGAACACGACGTTGCCGGTCTGCCAGTTGTAGCCGGCGGTGCCACCGACGAAGCCACCCTTCATCTTCGGGTCGCCGGAGCCGTTTTCCCAGGCGCCGCCACCGACGATACCGAGGTAGAAGCCGGTCCAGTTGTAGACCGAGGCCACAGCCACCGGAGCCTTGGTGTAGGGGCGCGCCGCGAGATCAGCGGCCGAAGCCGGAGCGGCGAGAGCGAACAAACAGGCCGAAGCCAACAAAACCTTCTTCATTTTAACGTAATCCCAGTCCCGGTTTCTATTTTTGCCTTCCGTGCGCCGAAAGGGCATTAGACGCTGTGGTCCAACTGACGTCGTGCTTACACCAACAAAGCCGCAAGTTGTGTCTCCCAAAAGTCACAATAATTGCAAAACGTAACAATCGCTGACGTATAGTTCCTGTTGGCCTGCGCTCAGCAAAAAGGCCGGCGCGAGGCCGGCCTTTGAATTCTCAAGTGGGATCAGAGAGGTTAGTACCTCGCGATCATCGGGCCACCAAAGCGATAATTCAGGCGGACCAGGCCGATATCGACGTCCTGGCTGATGCGCTCAGAGCGTGTGGCGACGCCGAGCGGGGCGATCAGGAAGTTGCCAGAACCGCTGAAGCCGATGGTGCGATTGCCGAGGAAGATGTGATCGTACTCGAAGCCCACGGTCCAGTTCGGCGCGAATCCGAACTCGACGCCTGCACCGACGGTGCCGCCCCAACGGGTCTCGTTGGCCCGATCGAATTCGAGGCCGGTGACGGTGTCGTAGCTGCGGTAGCGATCGCTGACGACGGCGCCGCCGCCCTTCACGTAGACGAGGACGTTGTTCCAGGCATAGCCGACCTGGCCGGTAATCAGGCCGAAGGCGTTGATCTTGGACCGATCGCGAAGACCCGTGCCGAACAAGGTCGTACTGATATTGTCGCCGGAGAAATCGGCCCAGTTGCCCTGGCCTTCGAAGCCGAACACCCAATTGGCAGACTGCCAGCGGTAGCCGACCTGGCCACCGACCGTGCCGCCGGTGGCGTTGTGGCATCCTTCGCCGAGCAGAGTGCCGGTTACGGGCGTGACGAAGTCCCAGCACTTGTGACTGGTGCCGCCGCCGCCGTTGATGCCGAGGTAGAAGCCGCTCCAGTCGTAGATGGTAGCGACCATCGGTGGTGGAGCCTTGGTGTAGGGACGCGCAGCGAGATCTGCTGCGCTTGCGGGCGCCGAGAGGCCCAACGCGATTGCACCGATTGTACCAATCAAGATCTTATTCATTGCAGTCTCCCCAGTTTCGTCCGCTTCTTAAATTCCCCGAAGCGGTTGATCAGGCGCGACGCCCATATGAATCAATTCCAAGGCGAGCGTAGCTGAGCCGGGAGGCGGAGTCCGTCTCCGAAATGCAACAGTCGCGAGCCGGCTGAAGCGCCGCAACTTGATGAATGTTAAGAGTTTTTTCCTATTCGCGGGAACCCGAAAGGGTTCCATTCATCGCGCCGGTATCTGGTTGCAGATCAGAGCCCACCCAATTCCGCATTGCGCCTGGATCATCGAGAAGAACAAATCTGGAACACGCCGCGGGTCGGTGCTATATGTGGGGATAAGTTGAGGGGTACCGGGCTGATCAGCCCTCGCAAGCGTATACGGTCGCCTCAACAGGGCGACAGAGCTTCGCGGGGCGCGGGGTCGGCCTTTGAATTCAGTGGCATTTGGAGTGGAGAGCGGCGATGGCGGGAAGCGTCAACAAGGTCATTCTGGTTGGAAATCTCGGCAAGGATCCCGAAATCCGCCGCACCCAGGACGGGCGGCCGATCGCGAATCTGAGCATCGCCACCTCGGAAACCTGGCGCGACAAGAACAGCGGCGAGCGCAAGGAAAAGACCGAGTGGCATCGCGTCGTGATCTTCAATGAAGGGCTCTGCAAGGTCGCCGAGCAGTACCTGAAGAAGGGCGCGAAGGTTTACATCGAGGGCGCACTCCAGACCCGCAAATGGACCGACCAGAGCGGCGTCGAGAAGTACTCCACCGAGGTCGTGCTCCAGGGCTTCAACTCGACGCTGACGATGCTCGACGGCCGCGGCGGCGGAGGAGGCGGTAGCTTCGGCGACGAGCCGGGCGGCGATTTCGGCTCCTCCGGTCCCGTCAGCAGCGCACCGCGCCGTGCCGTTGCCGCCGGCGGCGGTGGTGGTGGCCGCAACAGCGACATGGACGACGATATCCCGTTCTAAGGTTCGGGAGGAGCGGACGCGGGTCGTGACAGGAAACGGCCCACGCGGCTTTCGAGTATCCGGACCAACATGGGGTCCATGAACTCGTAGTCGTCCGGGATGTCGAGGCAGATGACCCGCTTGCCATTCAAGCTGGATCGGAATTTCCGGTTCAGCTTGTTGCGGTGGGCCTTCTCCATGACGAAGATGATATCGGCCCACGCGACCTGTTCGGAAGACAGCAACACGTCCGCGCCGTTTGAGACGCCTGCCGAATCGGTCTCGATCCCCGGCCAGGTCGAAAAGACTTGTTCGGCGGTCGGGCTGCGAAGGCGATTGGCGCTGCAGACGAACAGGACGTTGGTCACTTCTGGCTCCAGGAGAACGATCGGGACCTTAAATACACACCTTCTGATCGTCGGTGGACTCTGGGACATCCCGAGCTCGGTCGGAGCGCTCGCTCCTTGGATCAGTCTGCTCGCGTGAAGCGACAGGATCTCTAGTCAGCTGACGGGGAAGGTTCGGCTTTTCCGGCCTTGCTTCACGTGTCGCTTGAGCTTTGACGGCGCGCGATGTGAATGGTTAATCCTGTTCCGATGGTCGGGCTCCCACGGACCGGAGGACGCCGTATGAGCTTTACGCCGCTGCTTGAGGCCGCTCCGGCCATTCCGCTGCACGCCTTCGCTGCCATGGCTGCGTTCGTCCTGGGGATCGTCCAGCTCGCCGCGCCCAAGGGGACGTTGCCGCACCGGGCGCTTGGCTGGGTCTGGGTCGTGCTGATGCTTGTCGTGGCGATCAGCTCCTTTTGGATCCACGGGATCCGGCTGGTCGGGCCATGGGGGCCGATCCATCTGCTCTCGATCTTCGCGCTGGTGATGCTGGTGTCCGGCGTGGTGGCGGCCCGAGCCCGCAATGTCCGCCGCCACAAGATCACGATGATCTCGATTTTCTTCGGCGCTCTCGTGATTGCCGGCCTGTTCACCTTCGTGCCTGGCCGGCTCATGCACGCGGTGGTCTTCGGGCCGTAGCGATGGCTGAATTCGGCTTCCCGCGGCAGTGCCCCTGGCACCCAAAACGGCCCCCGGGAACAGCCTCCTGACAGCCCGGTAAGTCCATGAAAAAACGAAGGGAAAAAGCGCTTCCCGAGACCCTCGCAAGGGTGGTTATCAGGGAGCCGATGCGCTATATGATTCCCAGATAAAACCTCACCGGATTTCCCCTTGGCTGACGACGACAACAAGCCCGGCGACCAGCCGGCGCAACCCTCGGACATTCGTCCCGTTTCGATCTACGAGGAGATGAAGAAGTCCTACCTCGATTACGCGATGAGCGTGATCGTGGCGCGTGCGCTGCCTGATGCGCGCGACGGGTTGAAGCCGGTTCATCGCCGCATCCTCTACTCGATGAACGAGCAGGGGCACACGCCTGACAAGAAGTACGTCAAGTCGGCGCGCGTGGTCGGCGACGTCATCGGTAAGTATCACCCGCACGGCGACCAGTCGATCTACGACGCCATGGTCCGCATGGCGCAGGACTTCTCGATGCGCGTGCCGCTCATCGACGGCCAGGGCAATTTCGGCTCGGTCGACGGCGATCCCCCGGCGGCCTATCGATACACCGAAGCGCGACTGACGAAGTCGGCGTTGGCGCTGCTGGCCGACATCGACAAGGACACCGTCGACTTCCAGCCGAACTACGACAACAACGAAACCGAGCCGTCGGTCCTGCCGGCCAAGTTCCCGAACCTCCTCGTCAACGGCGCGGGCGGCATCGCGGTCGGCATGGCGACCAACATCCCGCCGCACAATCTCGGCGAGGTCATCGACGCCTGCGTCGGGTTGATCGACAACCCTGCGCTCACCATCGACGAGCTCATCAACATCGTGCCGGGACCGGATTTCCCGACCGGCGGCGTCATCCTCGGACGGCAGGGCATCCGCGCCGCCTATCACCTCGGCCGCGGCTCGATCGTCATGCGCGGCAAGGTCGCGATCGAGACCATCCGCAAGGAGCGCGAGGCGATCATCATCACCGAGATTCCCTACCAGGTGAACAAGGCGACGATGGTCGAGCGCATCGCCGAGCTGGTCAAGGAAAAGAAGATCGAGGGTATCGGCGACCTGCGCGATGAATCCGACCGCGAAGGCTACCGCGTCGTCATCGAATTGAAGCGCGACGCTGTGCCTGATGTGGTGCTGAACCAGCTGTACAGGTTCACGCCGCTGCAGACGAGCTTCGGCGTCAACATGGTTGCGCTCGACAGCGGCCGTCCGCGGATCATGCATCTGAAGGACCTGCTGGCGATCTTCGTCGACTTCCGTGAGCGGGTCGTCACGCGGCGCACCAAGTACCTGCTCGCCAAGGCGCGCGATCGTGCGCATATTTTGGTCGGCCTGGCGATCGCGGTCGCCAATATCGACGAGATGATCCGCGTCATCCGGACCTCGCCCGACCCGACCACGGCCCGCGACACCCTGATGTCGCGCGACTGGCCGGCCCGGGATGTCGAGGACATGCTGACGCTGATCGACGATCCTCGCCACCGCATCAGCGAGGACGGCACGATCCGGCTGTCGATGGAGCAGGCGAGGGCCATTCTCGATCTGCGCCTTCAGCGCCTCACCGCACTCGGCCGCGACGAAATCCGCGACGAGCTCGACAAGCTCGCCGGCGAGATCGCCGATTATCTCGACATCCTGCGCTCGCGCGCCCGCGTGCTCGGCATCATCAAGACCGAGCTCGCCGAGGTGAAGGCCGAGTTCGCGACGCCGCGCCGCACCGTCATCATCGAGCAGGAAGGCGAGGTCGAGGACGAGGACCTGATCCAGCGCGAGGACATGGTGGTCACCGTCTCTCACGCCGGCTACGTCAAGCGCGTGCCGCTGTCGGCCTATCGGGCGCAGCGCCGCGGCGGCAAGGGCCGCGCCGGCATGCAGACCCGCGACGAGGATTTTGTCAGCCGGCTCTTTGTCGCATCGACTCATACCCCGGTGCTGTTCTTCTCGTCCCGCGGCCAGGTCTACAAGGAGAAGGTCTGGCGCCTGCCGATGGCCGCGCCGAACGCGCGTGGCAAGGCGATGATCAACATCCTGCCGCTGGAGCAGGGCGAGCGCATCACCACGATCATGCCGCTGCCCGAGGACGAGTCCACCTGGGGCAATCTCGACGTGATGTTCGCCACGACAGGCGGCAACGTCCGGCGCAACAAGCTGTCCGACTTCGTCGATGTCCGCCGCTCCGGCATCATCGCCATGAAGCTTGACGAGGGCGAGGCGATCGTCGACGTGCAGATCTGCACCGAGCATGACGACGTGCTGCTGACCACGGCCGCCGGCCAGTGCATCCGCTTCCGGGTCAGTGACCCTCGACCTGACAAGGATGGCGAGATCAAGGAGCACGGTGTTCGGGTCTTCGGTGGTCGAACCTCGATGGGCGTTCGAGGCATTTCGCTTGAAGATGACAAGGTCATCTCGATGTCGATCTTGCGCCATGTCGAGACCACGTCCGACGAGCGCTCGGCGTATCTGAAGATGCGTCGCGCGGTGGCCGGCGAGGCCGCGGCCGAGGAGCCTACGGTGGATACCGAGGCGGAAGAGACCTCCGGCAACTTCCAGCTCACCCAGGAGCGCTATGCCGAGATGTCGGCAGCCGAGCAAATCGTGCTGACCGTCTCCGTCAACGGCTATGGCAAGCGGACCTCGTCCTACGAGTACCGCACCACCGGCCGCGGCGGCAAAGGCATCGTCGCCATGAGCGTCAACAACCGCAACGGCAATCTGGTCGCGTCTTTCCCGGTTGAAGATGCCGATCAGATCATGCTGGTCACCGACAAGGGCCAGCTGATCCGCTGCCCGGTCGAGGGCATCCGCATCGCCGGCCGCTCGACCCAGGGGGTGATCGTGTTCGACACCGCCGAGGACGAGCACGTCGTCTCGGTCGAGCACATCACGGAAGAGGCCGAGAGCGGCAACGGTGCGAATGGGGATTCAAACGGGGAGTGATACGTCACTCCGCGGAGACTGCGTCCCACCCTCCACTGTCGTCCCGGACAAGCGAAGCGCAGATCCGGGACCCATAGCCACAGGGAGATGTGGTAGCGCGAGATTTGTGATCTCAAGTCGTCGTCAAACCACTTCCTGTGGTTATGGGTCCCCGCGTCCGCGGGGACGACACCGAACGTGTTGCGCGGTCATCGCGCTAAATCTCCAGCTCCGTCCCGAACTCCACCACCTGCTTGGTCGGCACGCCGAAGAACGCGGCTGAGCGTTCGGCGTTGCGCTGGAGGAAGGCGAACACGCCTTCGCGCCAGACCCACATGCCCGGGATGTCTTCACTCGGGATGATGGTCTCGCGGCCGACATAGTAGGTGATGTCTGAGAGGTCGATGCCGGGCAGCTTGCCCTGGCGGCAGGCGAGCTTGAGTCCGTCATAGATCGTCGGGTTCTGCATGAAGCCGTAATGCAGGATCACGCGCGTAATGCCGTGGATGATCTCGATCACCTCGGCGCGCTCTTCGTCGGGGATATGCGGGGATTCCTCGATCAGCACGGTGACGAGGACGATGCGCTCGTGCAGCACGTGGTTGTGCTTGACGAACTGCGTCAGTGCCAGCGGCACGCCGTTGGGCGCCGACGCCAGGAATACGGCGGTGCCGGGCAGTCTGGCGCTGCACTTGTTCACCGCAGTCTCGATCAGGTCCTCCTCGGGCTGACGCAGCTTGCCGCGCGCGACCTCGACCAGCTTCACGCCGCTGCGCCAGGTCAGCATCATGAAGGCGACGAGGGCCGCGAGCAGCAGCGGAAACCAGCCCCCTTCGAACAGCTTGACCGAATTGGCCGAGAAGAAGATCACGTCGATCACGAAGAAGAAGCCGTTGACGGCAATCACGATCCACGGCGAATAGCCCCACTGGATCGCGACGAGGGCGGCGAGCAGTGTGGTGATCGCCATCAGCAGCGACACCGCGATGCCGTAGGCACCCGCGAGCGCGTCCGAGCTGCCGAAGCTCAGGACCGCGCCGAGCGTGGCCGCTGCGAGCAGCCAGTTGACCAGCGGCACGTAGATCTGGCCCATCGCGTCGCTCTGGGTGTGGCGGATCTGCATGCGTGGCAGGAAACCCAGCTGGATCGACTGTTGCGTCAGCGAGAACACGCCGGAGATGATCGCCTGCGAGGCGATCACAGTCGCCACCGTCGAGAAGGCGACCAGCGGGTAGTGCAGGGCGTCGGGGCAGAGCTGGAAGAACGGATTCTCGATCATCGTGGGATCGGTGATCAGGAGCGCGGCCTGGCCGAAATAGTTCAGCACGAGGGCGGGCAGGCAGATCGTAAACCAGGCGAGCCGGATCGGCAGGCGGCCGAAATGCCCCATGTCGGCATACATGGCCTCGCCGCCTGTTACCGCCAGGAAGGCCGCGCCGAGGATCGCGAAGGAGATGTGAAAGTCCTGGTGGATCAGGAAATTGAAGGCATAGAGCGGACTCAGCGCCGCGAGCACGGCCGGCGCCTTCGCAATGCCGTGGATGCCGAGTGCGGCGAGCACGAAAAACCAGGCCAGCATCACCGGCCCGAAGATGCGGCCGATGAAGCCCGTGCCCTGCTTCTGCATCATGAACAGACCGATCAGGATGGCGATGGTCACGGGCACCACCGCAGGCGCCAGCGAGGGCGCGTCGACCTTGAGACCTTCGATGGCGCTGAGCACCGAGATCGCCGGCGTGATCGCGCCGTCGCCGTACAGCAGCGCGGCGCCGACAAGGCCGACGACCAGCAGATGCGCGCGCCATGTGCCGGGCTGGGCGTGGCGAGCATGCAGCAGCGCCAGCAGCGCGACGATGCCGCCTTCGCCGCGATTGTCCGCGCGCAGGATCAGCAACGCATATTTCAGCGAAATGATCAGCAGCAGCGCCCAGAGGATCAGCGAGGCAACGCCCAGGACAGCGTCGTGGCTCAGTGTGCCGCCATGAGCAGCCGCCTTGGCGGCTTCCTTCAGGGCATAGAGGGGGCTGGTGCCGATATCGCCATAGACCACCCCGAGGGCGCCCATGGTCATGGCAATCGGCAGAGGGTCAGGGTGATGGCCGGAAGCGACCGCGGGCGTACTGGACAATGTCGACCCCCCGATGGGATCGCGCCCGGCGGGCCATTCCGACGAGCGCGATGATCACACAGTCTGCGACGGGACGTCGCAAATAGCCAAGGGAATCATCTCGGGGATTATAGGGGGAGCTTTCTGACGCGAAGCTGACAGACCCGACTACGGGGTGCGGTCGGCGGTCACGAGGCGAGCCTCGCGGATGTCGGCCTTGGTGCCGGCTTGGCGCAGGCAGGACGCTTCGAAGTTCGGCCAGGCCTGCTGCGAGCAGTCCTTGCCAATGGTGCGGATATCGAGGCGGTCGCTCTTGGCGAGCGGCTGCGGAACGCTCGCTTCGACGGTCGGAGCGAAGCCGGGAAGGACGGTGAGGGCAGCAGCGACAAACGCGGCAATGCCGATGGCCGAGATGGTCTTGATCATTGACGGTCCCCTGTGATGCGGCCGCTAGCGCCTTGTGTGCGGCCCGTCATTCGTTGGGTGGTTTAGTAACCATGGCCAGTTTCCGGACGTCTTCGCGGACGCCCGAAATGGTTTCGTTCGCGCTCCGTTTTGTTTCGTGGCCGCCCCCAGGACGAAACAAAGGGCTCTGGCCCGGCACGGCCGACGGCACGATTTGCAGGGAAACGGGCGGATACCGGCAAGGAACCTGTCCGGCTTGCCGGGCCGGGCCGGGCGCGGTAGGACGGGGCCATGCCGCGCATTGCCTTCTACCCAGGTTCCTTCGATCCCATCACCAACGGCCATCTGGACGTGGTCCGGAACACTGCCCCGCTGTGCGACAGGCTCGTTGTCGCGATCGGGGTCCATCCCGGCAAGAAACCTTTGTTCTCGACGGAGGAGCGGCTCAAGATGCTCCACGACGTCTGCGGGCCGGTTGCGGCCGCGGCCGGCTGCACGCTCGAGGCTGTGACCTACGACGATCTGGCGGTCTCTGCGGCGCGCAAGCACGGCGCAACCATCATGATTCGGGGCCTGCGCGACGGCACCGACCTCGACTACGAGATGCAGCTCGCCGGCATGAACGGCACCATGGCGCCCGACGTGCAAACCGTCTTCCTGCCGGCCTCTCCGGCGGTCCGCCCGATTACCGGCACATTGGTGCGCCAGATCGCCGGCATGGGCGGCGACGTCTCGGCCTTCGTACCGCCGCTCGTTGCGGCACAGCTCAAGGCAAAATTCGCCGGATAGCGGCGCGTTTCCTCTCATCCTGATCCGGAGTTGTCATGATCCGAATTTTCGCAGTTCTTGCCGCGCTTCTGTTCGCGGTGCCGGCGGTGGCGCAGCAATTGCCGGCGGGCCTCGACAAGGCCAACGCCATCGTCATCGACACCACCAAGGGCCGCATCGTCATCAAGCTGCGGAACGACATTGCGCCCCAGCATGCCGAGCGCATCAAGCAGCTCGCGCGCGAGGGCTATTACAACAACGTGCCGTTCCATCGCGTCATGGACGGCTTCATGGCGCAGACCGGCGACGGCGAAAAATTCAACGGCACCGGCGGCTCGAAATATCCGAACCTGAAGCAGGAATTCTCCAAGGTGCATTTTGGACGCGGCATCGTCGGGATGGCGCGGCGCGGCGACAGCGTCGACAGCGCCAACTCGCAGTTCTTCATCATGTTCGCGGACGGCGGCAGCCTCGATAACCAGTACACCGTGATCGGCGAGGTCGTGCAGGGCATGGACGTCGTCGACAAGCTGAAGAAGGCACCGCCCGGCTCGGCCGGCGGCGCCGTCACCGATCCCGACAAGATGGTGAAGGTCCAGGTCGCCTCCGACATCAAATAGGATGAGATGATGGCGCGTCGCGGCGAAAAGCTTCTGCTGGCTGCCGCGCTGCTGCTGTTTGGCGTCTCCGGCACGGCCGCGGGAGACGCGCAGGTCAACACCATCCAGGACATCTTCCGGCACTTGCGGACCTGCTGGAAGCCGCCACCGCCGGCCAAGGCTCGCCCTATCGACATCACCGTCGTCGTGAGCTTTAACCGGTCCGGAAACATTTTGGGCCATCCGAGGATTTCCTATGAGTCCGCGGAGGCCTCCGACGATGACCGGCTGCAATACCGGATCGCGGTGATGGAGGCGTTGCAACGCTGCACGCCGATGCCATTTACCGATGCAATGGCCGGCGCCGCCGCGGGACGTCCATTCGCGATCCAGTTCCGTAGCCGTAGGACTTCACCCCCAACGCAAGAGAGACGAGCATGAGCGCCACCGAAAACACCCTGATCCTCGAGACCACGCAGGGCCCCGTTACCATCGAGATGCGGCCCGATCTCGCGCCCGGCCATGTCGCGCGCATCAAGGAACTGGTCCGCGAGGGCTTCTACGACGGCATCGTGTTCCACCGCGTGATCGAGGGCTTCATGGCGCAGACCGGCTGCCCGCAGGGGACCGGCACCGGCGGCTCCGGCAAGAAGCTGAAGGCCGAGTTCAACAAGGAGCCGCATGTGCGCGGCACCACCTCGATGGCCCGCGCCGCCAGCCCCGATTCCGGCGACAGCCAGTTCTTCATCTGCTTCGACGACGCCCGCTTCCTCGACAACCAGTACACGGTGTGGGGCAAGGTCACCGAGGGCATGGAGAACGTCGACAAGATCAAGCGCGGCGAGCCCGTGCAGAACCCCGACAAGATCGTCAAGGCGCGGATGGCGGCGGACGCGAAGTAAGCGCTCGCCCCTCATCCTGAGGAGCGCGGAACGCGCGTCTCGAAGGATGCAGGCCCCACTGCTGCAGCTCGGCCTTCATGGTTCGCACGGCGATGCGAAGCATCGTCCGGAGACGGCGCTAGTGCGCCTCCTCACCATGAGGGTCCAGCTGTGTCGCGCCAGGCCCAATTATGCGCACCGATCTCTTCGATTTCGATCTGCCCGCCGAGCGCATCGCGTTGCGCCCGGCGAGCCCGCGCGACTCCGCGCGCCTCCTGGTCGTGGAAAAGGGCGCGCTGCGCGACCAGATCATCTCCGACCTGCCGCAATGGCTGAAGGCGGGCGACCAGCTCGTCGTCAACGACACCAGGGTGATCGCGGCGCAATTGAAGGGTCGCCGCATCGGCCGCGAGACCGAGCCGAAGATCGAGGCGACGCTGATCAAGCGCCTCGACGGCTCGCGCTGGCAGGCGCTGGTGAAGCCGGCGAAGAAGCTCACAGCCGGCGATCGCATCCGCTTCGGCAACGAGGGCAAGGTCTGCCTGCTCGGCCATCTCGACGCCGAGGTCGAGGCCAAGGGCGCGGAGGGCGAGGTGACGTTGTCGTTCTCGTTCCACGGACCTGCGCTCGACCAGGCCATCGCCGATCTCGGCAGTCCGCCGCTGCCGCCCTACATCGCCTCCAAGCGCACGCCTGATGACCAGGACCTCGCCGACTACCAGACCATGTTCGCGGCGAATGAAGGTGCCGTTGCCGCTCCCACCGCGGGTCTGCATTTCACTCCCGCGCTGGAGCAGGCGCTGCACGCGCGCGGCGTCGGCATCAACCGCGTCACGCTGCATGTCGGGGCAGGGACGTTCCTGCCGGTGAAGGTGGACGACACCGAAGGCCACAAGATGCACGCCGAGTGGGGCACGATCTCGGCCGAGACGGCGGCGCAGCTCAATACCGCGCGGAAGAACGGCGGCCGCATCATCGCCGTCGGCACCACGTCACTGCGGTTGCTTGAAAGCGCGGCCAGCGAGGACGGGACGATCCAGCCGTTTGCGGCCGAGACCTCGATCTTCATCACCCCCGGCTATCGCTTCCGCGCCGTCGATATCTTGCTGACCAACTTCCACTTGCCGAAGTCGACGCTGTTCATGCTGGTGTCGGCCTTCTCCGGGCTCGAGACAATGCAGCAGGCCTATGCGCATGCGATCGCGAGCAGCTACCGGTTCTATTCGTACGGGGATGCGTGCTTGCTGTTCAGGGCAGAGCCGTAGGGTGGGTTAGCCGTCAGGCGTAACCCACCACTTCTCTATACGCGTCGACAGCAAGGAGGTGGATTACGCCTTCGGCTAATCCACCCTACGTATCTTCCGTTACGCCATCACCCGCTGCGGCAGCAGCTCCGCGATCTGCACCGCGTTGAGCGCGGCGCCCTTGAGCAGCTGATCGGCCGCCACGAACATCGAGATCGAATGACCGCTGGGATCGCTGAGATCCTTGCGGATGCGGCCGACCAGGACGTCGTCCTGGCCCGAGGCGTCGATCGGCATCGGGAAGTAGTTCTTCGCGCGGTCGTCGACGACCTTCACGCCGGGCGCCTGGGCCATGATGGCGCGGACCTGGTCCTCGCTGATCGGCTTCTCACATTCGAAGGTGATGGCCTCGCAATGGGCCCGCAGCACCGGCACGCGGACGCAGGTGACGCCGATCGCGATGTTCTCGTCCTCGAAGATCTTGCGGGTCTCCTTGATGACCTTGGTCTCTTCGTCGTTGTAGCCGGTGTCGGGGTCGATCGCCGTGTTGTGGTTGAACAGGTTGAAGGCGTAGGGGTGCGGCATCACCTTCGGCGTATAGACCTGCCCGTTGAGATTGGCGCGGGTGGACTCGACGAGCTCCTCCATCGCGGCGGCGCCGGCGCCGGAGGCGGCCTGGTAGGTCGAGATGATCACGCGCTTGATGCGGTTCTTCTGGTGGATCGGCCAGAGCGGCACCAGCGCGGTGATCGCGGCGCAGTTCGGGTTGGCGATGATGCCCTTGTGGTCGCGGATGCGGCTGCCGTTGACCTCGGGGATCACCAGCGGCACGTTCGGGTCCATGCGGAAGGCGGAGGAGTTGTCGACCACGACGGCGCCGGCCTTGACGGCGATCGGCGCGTACTTCTTCGAGATGCTGCCGCCGGCCGAGAACAGCGCGATGTCGACGCCCTCGAACGCGCGCTCGGTCAGTTCCTCGATGACGACATCCTTGCCCCGGAACGACACCGTCTTGCCGGCCGAGCGGGCGCTGGCCAGCGCCTTGAGCTTGCCGACGCGAAAGCCGCGCTTGTCCATGGTGGCGATGAATTCGGCGCCCACCGCACCGGTGACGCCGACAATCGCGACGACGGGATCGTTACTCACTTTGTCCTCCATTGCGTTGAAATCCAGACAACAAAAAAGCCCCGGACCATCGAGGGCGGGGCTTCGGTAGAGCTGATGCGTTTTAGTCGACGACTACACGCGCACGCCTCCCCGGGCCCCGAAGGCCGTGGTGGTTTTGGTCGTGCGTTTGGTGGTCGTGAACATGGCGGCGACTTATGCGGGAGAGTCTTGCGCCCGTCAATGGCTTTTCGGCGGGATTGTGGCCGCGGGCGGGACCTGCGTTCCTTGGCGTTACTTGGCCCGGGCGCCCGGCGGCTCCAGCAGGACCTCCTTGAGGTTATCGCCGCTGATGACGACAATCGCGAAATTCAGCCGGCCGCGTTCGCGCACAAGTCCGCCGCTGATCGCCTTGCCTGAGGCCGCACGTTCGGCGACGTGCACGGCATCCGCAAGGCGGTGCTTGATGGCACCGAGCGCTGCGAGGTTGCTACGGTCGTCGAGATCGAGCTCGGCGAGGGGGAGGGCGGCTTCCCCGCCGACCAGCTCGCCGGTCGCGGCATTGATGGTGTGGCGCCAGATGCGGTCGTTGTGCAGGGTCTTCACCCGGTAGACCGGTACGCCGGAGGCGCCGTCGAAACTCACATCCGCCGTCGTGGCGCCGGCATGACGGGCTTCCGCGATCGCCATGGCCTGGCTGATCGAGATCGACGAGCTGCGGAAGCGCTCGATCTCGCGGCTGACCGCTTGGCGGTCCGCTTCGGCATCACCATCTGTGTCGCCGTGGAGCGCGGTCGGCGTGCCCGTGGTGACGATCGCCTGCGCCGGCCCAGCGAGGAGCAGTGCGGGCAAGGCGATCGCAAGCAGTCGTGAGGTCCATCGTTTGGCTGTCGTCATGCTCGAAACCCTCGGCCAGCGAGTGTGCCGGATGATCGTAAAGAATTCGCGGCCGGCCTTGGGCATCGGCCGGCCGCGGAGCGACGCAACGGGCTGTACCCGTTGCGGCGATCGAAGCGGTACGGACCTCTTTGGGGCTGGTGAAAAAGCGGTCCGTATCGCCCTATAATTAAACCATACCGTATCGTTTTGTTTTGGTCAATGGAGCGGGCGTGTCCCCGCGGGGGATAGATCGCGATCTCACGGAATTGTCAGCGGGACGGGCGCCGGCGCTGCGGACCTTTTGCGGCGCCCTGGATGCGGTCCGCGGGTCCCAGCGCACCGGCCAGGAACAGCTTGATCGCCGCGCGCATGCGCTTTTCCGCGGCCTTCAGCTCGAGCGCCATTCCGAACGTCGCCATGCGGTGGGTGTGACCGACGACGACGTCGAGAAAGACTTCCGCTGCGATCGTGGTGTCGTCGACGTCGAGCGCGCCCTGCGCCACCAGATGGTCGAAGAAGCGCGCCGTGGTGGCGACGGCCTTGAGCCAGCCTTCCTCCTTGCCGAGCTTGGCGACGTCGGGGAAGTTGATGGCCTGCGACGTCATCATGCGGCTGAACGCGACGGCGTCGGGCCCGCAGGTGAAGGTCAGCATCTCGCGCCCGATCTCGACCAGCCGCTGCTCGACCGAAATATCCGAGGCGCTGCTGAGCTGCGTCTCGGCGGCCGCCGACAGCGGCGCGAGCCAGCGCTCGATTTCGCGCCTCAGCACGGCGGCAAACAGGCCGCGCTTGTCGCCATAACGGGAATAGACGGTGGGCTTGCTGACGCGGGCCGCTTCCGCGACCGCATCGAGGGAGGTCGCGTCAAAACCGCGATCCAGGAACAGACGGGTTGCGACCTCGATCAGCCGCTGGTCGCGCTCGATCGCGGCTGTCTTGGTCGGCCGGCCGCCGCGCGATTTCGGCACCTCGCGCCGTGGCGCAGCGGTTCTGGTCCTGGTCGCAGTCAATCCCATGCCCAATGATTCCTGCGCGTCTTTGATGGTCGACATTCGCTCTATATCGCGCAGGAGCGGAGGCGTCATCGCGAATCTGGCCGAATTGGCCGTATCGTCAACGATTTCAGCAAGGCCTCGTTCCGTCACGAGGGATCACGGAAGCGTCGACGTCCAGGCCTGGCCGGACGCGGCCTTCTCATATCCGTACTGATAAAGCGCCCGCATATAGGCGGTGTCGAACCCTTCCGAGGGCGGCGCGGGATAATCGCGCGCGATGTAGGAGAGATGAAAGCCGAGGCGGTTGCGCTTGGCGAAATCATAGGTCGAGAAGATGATCGACCGCGTCTGCGACTGGGTGATCGACGACAGGCTGCGCGAGGCGACGTCGATGGTGCTGTTGGACACCAGCTCGAAGTTGCGCTCGATCTTCTTGTTGACGAGGATGTAGATGTTCATCCGCGCGTTGCCGGGCAGGCGGTCCTGGGAGAACAGGGCTTCCGGCAGCGTCAGCACCGGTGCGGTCACACCGCCGTCGACATGCATCTCCTGAAATCTGCGGCCCTGGCCTTCGGCGTCGATCATGATAGGCGGAAACACCAGCGGAATGCTGGCGGAGGCCGCCATCACGTCGCGAAACAGTTTTAGCGCCTCGGGTGTTCCGACCGCTGCGATCTTGCCCATGTCCCAGATGGCGGTCCGCTGGGTGTCGAGATCGGTGGTCACCACCAGCAGTTTTCGGCCCTTGGCGTTCTCGCGCGCCACCTGCGCCAGGATGTCAGGTCCGACATAGCGGGCGACGAGCTCGCGCAGCCGCGTGTTGCCGAACAGGCCGGATCCGAACAGCACGCGCATGATGCTGGGATCGTTCAGGAGGCTCTCGGCGATGCCGCTGGTGTAGACCTCCTTCAGCGTGTCGTCGTATTGCGAGCCGAGGAACGCGAACGGCGCGATCAGGCCACCGGTGCTCACGCCCGAGACGACCGAGAAGGTCGGACGGGTGCGTGCCGTGGTCCAGCCGTTGAGCACGCCGACGCCATAGGCACCGTCGGCGCCGCCGCCGGAGAGTGCCAGATAGGACTTCGTCGCGGTGCTGGTGTCCTTCTCGAAGCTGAATTTCGTGACGGGTTCGTCGGCATAGCGGCGCAAGCCGTCGATATCGAGCACGCGCGATGTGCTGGCCTCGGCGGCCGTATAGGGCGTGCGGGGCAGGGAGGTGCAGGCGCCCAGCGCCAGGCTGCACGTCAAAGCGAGGAAGCCGATCAGGCGGGCGGCTGTCCGTCTTGTCCGGCCGCGTGCGGGGCCGGAGACGTCGGTCGAACATGAAGCGGAGGGCATCGTCGGTGGCTGGCGATCACGCATGTACTGCCGCCGGCAAATCTCGCCGCAGCATCTCGTCCAGCCCCCACGAAGAAACTACACTGTATCGTTTTATTTTGCAAGGTGTCGCGGACATCAAGTCCGCGTCAAATGTGTCCCAGTCTGAGGCATCGTGCGCCCGAGCGGGTTGATCGTCCCTGCCCGACACGCAATAAGCACGCCCATGAATCTACCCAATCATTTCGAACTGCTCGCCACCGATGGCGCCGCGCGCACCGGCCGCCTGACCACGCCGCATGGCGTGGTGCGGACGCCGGCCTTCATGCCGGTCGGAACCGCTGGGGCCATGAAGGGCATGCACTGGCGCGAGGTGCGCGAGGCCGGCGCCGACATCGTCCTCGGCAACACCTATCATCTGATGCTGCGGCCCGGCGCCGAGCGGATCTCGGCGCTCGGCGGCCTGCAGCGGTTCACCGGCTGGAACGGGCCGATGCTGACGGATTCGGGCGGCTTCCAGGTGATGTCGCTGTCGGACCTGCGCAAGGTCACCGAGAACGCCGTCACCTTCCGCTCGCATATCGACGGCGCCAAGGTCGAGCTGTCGCCGGAGCGGTCGATCGAGGTGCAGCGCTTCCTCGGCTCCGACATCGCCATGCAGATGGACGAATGCGTGCGGCTGCCGGCGGGGCGCGACGACATCGAGCGGGCGATGCGGCTGTCGCTGCGCTGGGCCGAGCGCAGCAAGCGTGCATTCGAGAGTGCGCCCGACGGCTACATGCTGTTCGGCATCGTGCAGGGCGGCGACGTGCCGCAGCTTCGTCATGCCAGCGCCGAAGGCCTCGTCGAGATCGGCTTCCACGGCTATGCGATCGGCGGCCTTGCCGTCGGCGAGCCGCAGGCGGTGATGCTGGCGATGATCGACGAGACCGCGCCGGCATTGCCGACAGAGCGGCCGCGCTATCTGATGGGCGTGGGCACGCCCGACGACATTCTCGAAGCGGTGAAGCGAGGCATCGACATGTTCGATTGCGTGATGCCGACGCGCAATGGCCGGCACGGGGTTGCCTTCACCCGCTTCGGCCAGGTCAATTTGCGCAACGCGCGACACGCCGACGATCCACGTCCGCTCGATGAAGAGAGTTCCTGGCCGTCGGCACGCAACTACGCGCGAGCCTATCTGCACCATCTCGTCAAGGCCGGCGAGACGCTGGGGGCGATGCTGCTGTCCGAGATCAATGTCGCCTACTACCAGTTCCTGATGCAGGGCATCAGGGACGCGATCGCACGAGGAATGTTCGAAGAGTTCTATCAGCGTACGCGCGAGGACTGGGCGAGGGGCGACATCGCCCCGCGCTAGTTGCAGATCAATCGCTGCTTGACGGCGTGCTTGGTCACGAAGCCGTAACCGCAGGTGTCGCAGGTCCAGAGATAGCTGATCACCTGGTCGGAGATGTAGGCGGAGGCTTCGGCGGCGACCATCGAGTCGGCGCAGACAGGACAAGTGGGCAAATCACTGCAACGCGGAGCGCGGTGATGTGCGACGGTCGACAACACTTCAGCAACTGCTGACATCGTGGTGACCTCTCTGCTCTGAGACCTAAGTCTAACATAAGCAGAATCAGTTGACGAGGTCGCAACACAAATGCGTTGGTTTTCTGATAATTACGGCTCACGTGATTTTGCGATGCAGCGTATTTAACATGTGCCGCATTGTCGCCTGCGTGTCATCTCAAGCTGTCCGTAACTGCGCAAGAGACGCTACGGAAACGTAAATTGTCGCCACAGGGAGTTCATCATGGACGCATCGTCCAATACGAGTGCAGCGCACCAGCCCGGCCGCGGCCGGATCTACTCTTCGATCGTCGAGGCTTTTGGCGACACGCCGATCGTGCGCTTGCAGCGGCTGCCGGGCATGCACGGCGTGAACGCGACGATTTTGGCAAAGCTTGAATATTTCAATCCCGCCGCGAGCGTGAAGGATCGCATCGGCGCGGCCATGATCATCGCCATGGAGAAGGCCGGTATCGTCAAGCCTGACACCGTGCTGATCGAGCCGACCTCCGGCAATACCGGCATCGCGCTTGCGTTCGTTGCCGCCTCGCGCGGCTACCGGCTCAAGCTGGTGATGCCGGAATCGATGTCGATCGAACGGCGCAAGATGCTGGCCTTCCTCGGCGCAGAGCTGGTGCTGACGCCGGCGGCACAGGGCATGAAGGGCGCGATCGCGACCGCCGAGGAGCTCCTGAAGACCACGCCGAACTCGGTCATGCCGCAGCAGTTCAAGAACCTCGCCAATCCCGAGGTGCACCGTCGCACCACCGCGGAGGAGATCTGGAACGACACCGCCGGCAACATCGATTTCTTCGTCGCCGGCGTCGGCACCGGCGGCACCATCACCGGCGTCGGCCAGGTGCTGAAGCCGCGGAAGGCCTCCTTGCGCATCGTCGCGGTCGAGCCGGAAGAAAGCCCGGTGCTGTCAGGCGGCCAGCACACGCCGCACAAGATCCAGGGAATCGGCGCGGGCTTCGTACCCGACATTCTCGACCGCTCCGTGATCGACGAGATCGTGACGATCAACTCGACGACCGCGATCGAGACCTCTCGCGCGCTGGCGCGGCATGAAGGCATTCCCGGCGGCATCTCCTCGGGCGCTGCGATCGCGGCGGCGCTCCAGATCGGCAAGCGGCCGGAAGCTGCGGGAAAAACCATCCTGGCAGTGGTGCCGTCCTTCTCCGAGCGGTATCTTTCGACGGCTCTGTTTGAGGGAATCTAGGACATGGCGGATCAACCACCGAGGCGGCCGCGGACATTGGGCGATGCGCGCACCGAAGCCGAGGCGGCGTTCAAGAAGGTGACCGCCAAGGTCGCCGCGGCGCCGCCGAAGCAGAACGTGGCGCCGGGGATCAAGGAGCAGGTCAGTTTGCGCATCGACCAGGACGTGCTGGAGTTCTTCCAGGAGGGCGGACCGGGCTGGCAGGACCGCATCAACGAGGCGCTGCGCAAGGCGGCGGGGAAGTAGGCTCTCCCCCTCATGGTAAGGAGGCGCGTCACGCTGTCTCGGACCATGGAAGGCCACGCCGCTGCATCCGGGCCTTTCATCCCTTCCAGACGCTTGCTTCGCAAGCTCCTCAGGATGAGGAGTTGGCAACGAAAAAAGCCCGGCTCGCGCCGGGCTTTTTGTATCCGCGATCCAGTCTCGCCTCAGCGGCGGAACATGCCGCCCATCATGCCGCCGACGACACCACCGACGAAGGCCGCGCCGGCAGCATCGCCGGGGTTGCTGCGGGGAGCTGGTGCGGGCGCGGGCGCGCTGCCCGCGGGGGCGCTGGCGGCACGCCGGGCCGCCTTCTGGCTGCTATCGCTTGCGGTCGCCGGCGCGGCCACGACCTCGGAGAGCAGGGCCTTGTGCTGCGGCTTATTGAGGTAGCCTGACGAGGGATAGCCGCGCGCGGCCTGCCAGCGTTTGATCACCGACCGGGTGTCATCGCTGAAGGCGCCGGTCTGTTTGGTGTCGAAGCCGAGCCCGGTGAGGCGGCGCTGCACGTCGCGGCGCTGGTTCTTGTCGAGGCCGATCTGATCCTCGGTGAGCTGGCTGGCCTCATCGGTAAAGGCTGCGGGGTCGACGCCAGCATTGAGGGTGCGAGTCGCGGTCGAGGGGCCGCTCTTGATCGCAGCGAGTCGCGCCAGCGCCAGCGCCTTGAACTGGCCGTTCGGATAGGCGGCGAGATAGGCGTTGAGCTCTTCCGGCTTGTTGGACTCCTTCACGGAGCGCCAGTACTCGAGCTCGACGCCATCAGAGCCGTTGGTGGCGGCAGCCGCGGGAATGCTGCCAGCCGCGGTCGGCGCCGCATTGGCCACCTGTGTCTGCTGCGAGGGGTTGAGATACACCGCGCCGATCAGGTTGGTGTGGCCCCAGGGAAGCTGGCCCTTGCGGGTCTCCTCGTTGACCTGGGCGCGCACCGACGTCATCGCCTGCTGGATCTCGACGCCGGGCTTGGTGATGTTGTCGATCAGCGCGCGGGTGAACGGGCTGTTGTTGCCTTCCTGGCCGTCGAGCGCGGTCTGGCCCGGGCCGGTGGCAAACGCGATCAGCGTGCCTTCGCCCGACTTCATCTCGGCAAGGCCGCTCTGCACGTTGACGCTGCGGGTCGCCGAGTTCGACTTGATCTTGGCGGCGAACGGATTGTCGCGGCAGGCATCGAGGAAGACGAGCTTGACCTTGGCGTCGCCCATGGTCTGCTCGAGCGTCAGGTCGATATTGATGGCGGCCCCTAACTTGACGTCCATCTCCGACTTGATGTCGGCGTCGACGGGCAGGAGATAGTTGCTGCCGCCGACGGCGATGCCGTGGCCGGCGTAATAGAACACTGCGACATCCGAGCCCTGCGCCTTGCGGCCGAAGTCCAGCAGCTTCTCCGTCATCTGGTCGCGGCTGAGGTTGGATCCCTCGATCACCTCGAAGCCGACATTGCGCAACGTCGCCGCCATCGCCTTGGCGTCGATCGGCGGGTTCGGCAATTGCGCGACGTTCTTGTAGGAGCCGTTGCCGACGACGAAAGCGACACGGCGGTCGGCGTTCGCGGCGCTGACTGACAGTGCCATGCACATCAGCGAAGCGAGCAGAGTGAGAGTGCGCATCTGAAATCCCCAACAGAATCGAATTGCAGGCAGCAACAAATTGGCAACGAACCTACACGAAGTGCCCGACTTCGCGCCACCAAAACGGCAGTACGTCGCATTCAACCCGCTGCTGTGTGGCCGAATGTGCACGATGGAACGCCCCTCGAACGTGATCCAAATCACACGGCCACTTCGTTTTGTCGCGCGAGGCGGCGCGAGGTTCACTGCGCGCGGGCGGGAACTGCTGACGCCGGCTTCAAATTCAGGAGGTTGCCGCACAGGATCAGTGCCGCGCCCATCACGGTCCAGGCGTCGAGTCGCTCGGCATAGAGCAGCCAGCCGACGGTTGCCGTGAGTGGGACCCGCAGGAAGTCCATCGGCACCACGATGGTCGCATCCGCGTAGCGGAGCGCGCTGGCGAGGCAATAGTGCGAGAATGTGCCGCAGACCCCGATGACGAACAGCCAGCCCCACAGATAGGCTGACGGCCAGGTCCAGACATAGAACGTCGGCAGGAAGCCGACGACCATCTGCACGACGATCATCCAGAACAGGATCGACAATGCGCTTTCGGTCCGGGTCAGCGATTTCGCCAGGATCATGGAGATGCTGAAGCCGATCGCGGCTCCGAGCGCGATCAACTGGCCCGGATTGATCTCGCCGGTGGCGGGCCGCACGATCATGACGACGCCGATGATGCCGAGCGCGACGGCGGCGATCTTCCAGACGGTCATGCGCTCGGCCAGGAACGTTGCGGCCAGCAGCGCGGTCCAGATCGGCATGGTGAATTCGATCGCGACGACCTGGCCGATCCCGATCAGCGTCAGCGCGTAGAACCAGCCGAGCTGCGCGAAATAATGGACCCCGTTGCGCGCGAGGTGCTGCGGCAGGCGTTTGGTCGCGACCGCCTTGAAACCACCGCTCCGATAGATCAGCGGCAGCAGCAGGGTGAACCCGATTACCGAGCGCACTTCCATAATTTGGAAGACGTTGAGGTCGCGCGTGGTCTCGCGCCCGGCAACCGCCATGACCAGCATGAGCGCGAGCCAGCCGGCCATCCACAGTGCAGCCATCGTTTTGGACGGTGTCGCGGTCATCGGTGCGGGGGCGCGAGGATCGAATTCGAGGGACGGCCGGTATCGGCGACATCGCCAGGGTTTGCAACGGTCAAATCTGCGGATGCAGCGATGCAGGGCGGCGTGCTAAGGCATCATTGAACAACAAGAAAAGGGAGATATTCGCTCATGCGAATCCTGCAGCCGGCCGAATGGAAAAAACCGCGCGGCTTCTCACATGGCGTAGTGGCGGAGGGGCCGGGCCGCTGGGTGGTGCTGGCCGGGCAGACCGGCGGCGACGAGACAGGCAATTACGCACCTGACATGGCGGCCCAGGTCGCAACCGCGCTGAAGCGGATCATCAAGCTCCTGGGCGAGGCCGGCGCGGGCCCCGAGCACATCGTCCGCCTGACCTGGTACCTGACCAGCCGCAGCGAATATGAGGCGGCCGGGGCCGGCATCGGCGCAGCCTGGAAGGAAACGCTGGGGCGCAATTTCCCACCCTCGACGCTGCTCTACATCGGCGGTCTCGTGGACGACCGGGCCAAGGTCGAGATCGAGGTCACCGCGTTCGTGCCGGGCGCATAAAAAATCGATCCGGTGCCGGGCACCGGATCGATTATCGTGTCACTGCTGTGTCTTACTTCGACAGCGAGATGTTGGCGCCGCGGAACTGGCTGTCCGCGCGCATCGTGACGTTCTGCTTGTTGCCGGACGTCTTCAGCGAGATGTTGGCGTTGAAGCCGGCGGTCGAGGCGACCAGCTCGTAGTTTCCGCCAGCGCCGCGGCCCTGGAGGGAGCCGCTGATGTTGCGGCTGGCCTCGGACCAGCTGCCGGCGATGGCGCCGCCCTCGGCCTTGACGTTGGCGCCGAGGTTGAACTTGTAGGCGTCGCTGGCGCAGGTCAGCGACATCTCCATGGTCGGTCCGACCGGAGCGTATTTGGCCCGGCAGCGGATCCGCTCGGTCGAGCCGTCATCCAGCGTGACGACGCCGGCGCCGCTCCAGCTCCCCGCCAGCGGGGCGAACGGGCCGGACTGGGCCTTGCTCTCGGAGTTGGCGATCCCCGCCGCAAACAAAACGGCGGCCGCGATCAGCAGCCGCCGGCTTAGGACGCTCGTCCCGAATTGCTTATTGGCGCGATGCTTCCCACCGCCCGCTGCACGGTATGCCTGCAGATGCTCCATTCCACTTCCCCGATCCGGCGTTGCCGCTGAGTTGACCGTTGGCATATGCACCATTGATCGAAACTTTCACAAGTCCCCCGCTGCCGATGGTGCCGGAAACGTTAGCGCCGGGCGCGGTGATCTTGCCGTCGGCAACCGTCAGCATGGAGCTCGCGGTCGGCTCGCAGGAGCCGCTCTTGGTGACGATCGTGACGTGCCAGTTGCCGTCATAGGGGGTCTGGGCGAAAGCGGGGGCGGCGAGGGTGATAACCGAAGCGGCACAGAAGGCCGCAATGCGAGCAAAACGCATGAATTCCGTCCTTGAATCTGTCTGATATGCTGACGCTTATTCGGCCCAAATGTGACGGAAATTTGTTGCAATGCCAAAGCGAAAATTGTTCCTGTGGAAACAATAGTTTATTTGTGTTTCCGACTCCAATTTTCGAAGCAGAATCAACGCTGCCTCACGTTAATCGTTAACGTGAGCAGGGCGACTCGGAAGTGGACTCAGGAGAGGCTTGGCGCTGAGGTCGCGAACTGCTCATCCTGAACCTTGGACGGCAGCGCCTTGTGCACTTTGACGTAGTCGATCACGTCGGCCAGCAGCTTGAGGCCGAGCGGGGCGAGCGCGCGCTCCCAGAGCTCGCGGGCGGTCTCGCCCTTCTTGACGAAGCACCAGTCCTGGGCGGCGATGGCGCCGGCGTCCATGCGGTCGGCAAGATGATAGATCGTGCCGCCGGCGATCGGATCGCCTTCCTTGATGGTCCATTCCACGGCAGCCTTGCCACGGTGACGCGGCAGCAGCGAGGGGTGATAGCCGATCCCGCCGAACTTGGCGGCGGCCAGGGCGTCCCGGCCGATCCGGGCGTGACTGTGGGCGGTGATGATCAGGTCGGTGTCGGGGGCGATTTCGGAGGCGACCACCAGCTTCGGATTGGCCTGGACCGCCACCTCGATGCCGGCAGCCTTGGCGGTCGCGGCGAGGCGATCCTCGGCATCGGCCACGACGACCCGCGCGATCGAGACGCTATGCTCCCGGAGCATGTTCAGGGTGGTCACGCCGAAATGGCGGGAGCCGACGAGGGTAATGCGCATGGGTGTCCGATCCGTCTCGCAACTGCGTCATCCTCCCGATAACACGTCGGTGCGCCGTGTCACCAGCTGCGGGCGGTTTGCGCCGGTTATCAACAATGCGCCGGGCGCGGGACGGCTGGACTGCGCGATTGCACAGCCGGCCGTTCCGGTGCTTCCATGCGCGCAATTGCACCCCATCAGGAGCGTGCGCATGCGAAACGCGTGGCTTTTCCTTCTGGCGACACTGATTGCGGCCGCTCCGGCCCACGCCGGTGGACCGTACCCCGCGGTCCCACCCGAGATCGGGGTTGCACCGTTCATCGGCCCGACATGGGATGCCTATCGTTGCGCCGAAGGGCCGGTCTATAATTTCTACCACGGGGCCTATTACGGCGAGGAGCCGCCCGCACTCTATCGCGGCTACGCCTACCGGCCGTATTACCGCTACAGCGCCTATCGCAGGCTGCCGCGAAAATACTTCTGCGTCACGGACTAGCGTTGCCGCGCGGCCACGATCGACAGCCAATGATGCATTCGTCGGTTCCAATGTTTCATTTGTAACAGAGGAGTCCGTCGTGTGCCGTTAGGATGTGCCCACCGGGGCTGGCCAAATTTGATTCCGCATCCGTTTTCGAACCCGGCTTTGGCCGCTGGCACAATCGCCAGCGGCCTTTTCATGCCGGCCATCACGAAATCATCGAACGGTAACGCGCTCTCAACCTGACTGTCGTATCGACGAATCCGTCGCGGATTTGTATTGCGTACCGCGACACCAAAAAATGTCCCGCCGGCGCGGGGGCGCCGCGCGGGGCTTTTTTGCCGGGACCGATTTCATGTCGAGCGCAATTGAGCAGATCGTGGACGCCTATGTGCGGCTGAAGAACCGCCGCGGCCTCGACGCGCTGATGATGCACCGGCAGCGGCTCGCGGTCGATCTAAAGAGCAAATCCGGCTACGACTTCAGCCTGCCGATCGGCAAGATCGACGAGGAGATCGCGATCATCGAGGCGGGGCTTAGCCGGCTGAAGGCCGAGTCCGCGGATCTCGGTGCGACACGTCCGATCTGACGCGCTCAGTCGCGCCGACCACCGTCGATGACGGTGAACAGCGGCCGTGCCGGGGTCGGCTCGACCAGCAGCTCCTCCACCAGCGCGGTTGCCGCATCGACATATTTGCGCGTCGGCTTGTCGAGCTCGCGTTTTGCTTCGTCGTCGAGCGCGATTTTTGCGGCCTCGACCAGCTTGCGCATGCGCACCGCATGGTCGTCCCCCGCCGTCAGCGTCGCGCGCGCCAGCGAGCGCAGCACGAACAGCTCGCCCTCGAGGCGGAGCAGGCGGTCGTTGAGCCTGGTGAGGACGGCGTTGAGATCGGCCATTGCTGCTGCTGGTCACGGTGGATCCGTCCTGATCTAGCGGTCATCGGTGAACGGAGTCCAAACGCCATTGGCGCAATTGGGTCGATCTCGAACGCCGCGGCAGGCAGCGATGCCGCCGATGTGAGACATCGTGACGTGGCGGATGCATCGTCCCCGCGCGGTTCCCGCACCACATGGGAGGCCTGGGTGGACGTCTGGAGCACGTGCGATGCGGTCTGTCCTGGTCCTGGTTCTCTTGATTTCGACTTGTGCGGCGGCGGCTGCCGCACCGGCGCATCACGTCCGCGCGCGGCATCACGTCGTCGTCCGTCCGGCGGAAGATGCGCCCGTGCCGCCCGGCTGGTACAAATTTCCGGGGTGGCCACCGATCCCGCCGTCGGAGAACAGGAATCTCGATCCCTCGAATTTCGGCGGCGCTTGATCGAAGCTACGCCGCGGTTCGCGCGAGATAGTCGCGGGCGAAGGCGAGATACCAGTCGAGGCAGGCGGGATTGGCCATCGCCTCCTTGTTGATGACCTTCTCGACCGGCTGGCCGAGCAGCAGCTTCTTGATCGGCAGTTCCTGCTTCTTGCCCGAGAGCGTGCGCGGGATCTCGGCGACGGCAAAGATCTCGTTCGGCAGGAAGCGCCGGGACAGACTGGCCTCGATCGCCTTGTTGATCTTGGCCTGCATCGCGCTGTCGAAGGCGACGCCGTCGCGCAGCACGACGAACAGCGGCATGTAGCTGTCGCGGCCGAGATATTCGAGGTCGACGACGAGAGAGTCCAGCACCTCCGGCAGCGTCTCGATCGCGGAATAGAGCTCGCTCGTGCCCATGCGCAGGCCGTGGCGGTTGATGGTGGCATCGCTGCGGCCATAGATGATGCAGGAGCCGTCCGGATTGATCTTGAGCCAGTCGCCGTGCCGCCACACCGGCCCGCGGCCGCTACCGTCGAAATTGTCCGGATAGGTCTCGAAATAGCTGGAGCGATAGCGCGCATCGCCCTCGTCGTTCCAGAAATAGAGCGGCATCGAGGGCATCGGCTCGGTGCAGACGAGCTCGCCGACCTCGTCGATGACGGCGCGACCCTGTTCGCTGAAGGCCTCGACGGCCGCGCCCAGCAGGCGGCATTGCATTGCGCCCGGCGTCTGCGGCAATTCGCGGTTGCCGCCGATGAAGGCGCCGGCGAAATCGGTGCCGCCGGAGATGTTCGCCCACCAGATGTCGGCCTGCGCCTTGCTGCCGTTGGTCTTCGACAGCGCCGCGAAACGCGCGTTGAACCAGGCTTGCGTATCCGCGCTGAGCGGCGAGCCGGTCGAGCCGAGGCAGCGCAGCTGCGACAGCTCGCCGGCGGCAGTGAGATCGACCTCGGCCTTGGCGCAGTTGGCGAAGAACGCCGCGCCCGCGCCGAAGAAGGTCGCTTTCGATTGCGCCACGAAGCGCCACAGTGTGGTCCAGTCCGGCTTGTCCTTGGCGCCGCCGGGGCTGCCGTCGAAGATGCAGCAGGTGGTGCCGCCGAGCAGGCCGCCGACCTGCGAATTCCACATGATCCAGCCGGTCGAAGAGTACCAGTGATAGCGCTCGCCGAAGGAATTGTGGTGGTAGGAGCAGCCGACGTCGTTGTGCAGGCCCAGCAGCGCCAGTGCCACGACGACGATGCCGCCGTGGCCGTGCACGATCGGCTTCGGCAGGCCGGTGGTGCCGCTGGAATAGACGATCCAGAGCGGATGATCGAATGGCAGCCACATCGGCTCGAACCCGTCGATCGCTGCGCCTGTCCGTGCGACGATGCTGGGGAGCAGGACATCCGGCGCTGCGGGCGCGGCTTCGCTGTGCAGGATGACGTGCTCGAGCGTGGGCAGGGATCGACGAAGCTCGGCGACAACGTCCTTGCGGTCGTGCCGGCGGCCGGCATAGGTGACGGCGTCGCAGGCGATCAGCACCTTTGGCTCGATCTGCTTGAAGCGGTCGATCACGGCGGGCGCGGCCATGTCGGGCGCGCACACGCTCCAGACCGCTCCGATGCTGGCGCTTGCCAGGAACGCGATGATCGTCTCGGGGATGTTGGGCAGATAGGCCGCGATACGGTCGCCCGGCTTGATGCCCTTTTCCTTCAGATGCAGCGCGAGCGCAGCTGCCTTGCGCTGCAGCTCCGGCCAGCTGGTCTCGCTGAGCTTGCCGTCCTCGCCGCAACTGACGATCGCGGGCAGGCCGGCGGCGTCGGCGGCTTCGACATGCCGAAACACCTGCCGGGCATAGTTGACCTGCGCGCCGGGAAACCACACCGCGCCGGGCATCTTGCGCTCGGTCATCACGGCCTCAAACGGCGTCGGGGATTGCAGATCGTAATAGTCCCAGATGCTGCGCCAGAAGCCGTCGAGATCGCGCACCGACCACTGCCGCATCTCCTCGTAGCTCGCGAAGGTGAGGCCGCGTTGCTCGGCGAGCCAGTTGCGGTAGAGGGCGATCTGGGGAACGAAGGGAGCGGTCATTGCGTGTCGGCTTCAGTTGCGGGGAGGGGTATTCTAGCCCGTGCCGCAGAGGAGCAGAAGCTGCAGTTCGTGCAGACAGCAATGACAGCTGTGGCGGGTCTGCGTGCGCTAGGAGCAGGTTGGGGTGGTGTAACGCGATTGCTTCAACAGACCCGTCATTTGCGAGCGCAGCGAAGCAATCCAGACTGTCTCCGCGGAAAGACTCTGGATTGCTTCGCTGCGCTCGCAATGACGGCGCGGAGGCGTTGTCGCCTCAGCCTAGTACCCGACCCCGGCCCAGCGCCGTCCGAACACCGGCGGCTTGTTCTTCATCGCTTGCCAGCCGAAGAAGTGATGCTTGCCGGACCAGCTGTGCACCGTGCCGCTGCAGATGCTGCATTTGAAGCTGCCGGTGTGCGCTTCGTTGTGCTCTTCCCGTGTCGCGGTGTAGTTCATGCCGCAACCGGTGCAGGTGAATTCTTCGGTCGTCCAGATGCTGTTGGCCATTGCACTTCAGTATTCCCAGATGCGTTGCGAGAAGCGTAGGTGCGAGCCTTTGCAGCCGCGTAAACCGGTCCCGGGAAATCCGGTTAATGGCCGTTAGCCAAACCCGGCGCGCTGGCGGACGCAGCGCCCGTCAGTCCAAATCGCGACGCCGACGGGTCCAAGCGCGCCCTTGATCCGGCAGCTAGATTTCATCCCGTCGCCTCGGTCTGAAGGCGCTTCAAGTGGGGATGAGGTTATGGGGAAGAAACTGGTTCTGACGGTTGCGCTGCTGTCGCTGGCAACGCCGGCATTTGCCGCCGACATGATCGCGCCCGTGCCGGTGAAGGCGCCGGTTGCGGCGGCGATCTTCAGCTGGACCGGCTTCTACATCGGTGCGCATGGCGGCGGCGCCTGGAGCAAGTGGAGCGGCGTGGATCCGGCCGATCCGACGGCAACCTGGAGCTCGGTCACGGCCAGCGGCGGCGTGGTCGGCGGCCAGATCGGCGGCAACTACCAGATCAGCAATTTTGTGATTGGCCTCGAGGGCACCGGCGCCTGGTCCAGCGTCACACTCAAGGACAACAGCCCGTTCGGCGGCGGCGCGGGCTTCGTGTTCTCGCTGAAGAACGACTATATCGCGACGGTCGCCGGCCGCTTCGGCGTCGCCTTCGAGCGCGTGCTGCTCTACGCCAAGGGCGGTGCAGCCTTCACCCGCGACAAATACTACGTCAACAATGGCCTTGCCGGCGCGCTCGCAGGCTCCGCCTCGGGCAGCTTCAACCGCACCGGCTGGCTTGCCGGCGGCGGCGTCGAATGGATGTTCATGCCGAACTGGTCGGTGCGGGCCGAATACAATTACATGGGCTTCGGCGCCATCACCGAGCTGCCGGTGACGACTGGCAATCTGGTGGCAACGCCCGCCAATGTGAAGCTGAACATCCAGACCGGCACGGTGGGCGTGAACTACCACTTCTAAAGGGGGCAAACCGTCTGCCCGGCGGCGACTGACGCCACGCCGGGCGGCGTAGCGGTCCGATGGCCACGGGCCCGATCGTCTTGACGCCGGATGCGCGGCTGGCAATAACGCTGGGCCGTGCTAGTGCCGGAACCCGCGTCAATGCCGCAAGGAAAGGCGTGCCCGTGAAAAGCCTCCGTCAGCTCCTGACGGGAGAGGACATCATCCAGCTCGTGATCCGGCTCGGCCTGCTTGGCCTGCTGATCATCTGGACCTTCCTGATCATCCGTCCGTTCGTGCCGATCCTGGCCTGGAGCGGCGTGCTCGCGGTCGCGTTCTACCCGGCCTTCAGCTGGGTCGCCAAGATCCTCGGCGGGCGCCCGAAGACCGCGGCCGTGATCCTCACCCTGATCACGCTCGGCATCGTCATTGGCCCTGCGACCTGGCTCGGCCTCAGCGCAGTCGACGGCGTGCGTGATCTGGCGCGCCAGCTCGGCACCGGCGACCTCGCGCTCCAGTCGGCGCCGGAGCAGCTCAAATCGTGGCCGGTCGTCGGACCCTGGCTCTTTGAGCTCTGGGAGCAGGCCTACAACAACATCCGCGCGGTGCTGCGCGAGGTCGCACCCTATCTCCAGCCGCTGGCGGGACCCTTGTTGTCGCTCGCGGGCGATGCAAGCCTCGGCGCGCTCCAGTTCCTGGTCTCGGTGTTCGTCGCCGGCTTCCTGTTTCCACACGGGCCGCGGCTGGTTGCGGCTGGCCGCGGCTTCCTTTTCCGCATCGTGCCCGAGCAGAGCGAGCATTTCCTGGAGCTTGCAGGCGCCACCATCCGCGCCGTGGCGCAAGGCGTGATCGGCGTCGCGATCGTGCAGGCGCTGCTCGCCGGCATCGGCTTCAAGCTCGCCGCCGTGCCGAGCGCCGGCCTTCTCGCCTTCATCGTGCTGCTGCTCTCGATCGTTCAGATCGGCGCATTCCTGGTGCTGCTGCCGGTCATCATCTGGATCTGGACCGCCAAGGACGTCACTACAGCGCTGCTGCTCACCGTGTTTCTCGTCCTCGTCGGCTTCATCGACACCATGTTGAAGCCGCTGGTGATGGGGCGCGGCCTCACCACGCCCACCATCGTGATCTTCGTCGGCGTGATCGGCGGCACGCTCGCCAACGGCATCGTCGGCCTGTTCATCGGGCCGATCATCCTGTCGGTGGCCTGGGAGTTGATGATGGTCTGGATCAGGACCGAGGACCGGGCGGCGGCGAGCGAAAGCTGAGCTTTCCGCACGGGCTGTGATCAACGCGTCCGCGAACTTGTCTATTGAACTAGACAAGTTACGATGGGACGATTCTGTTTTCGATCTACGGCAGCAATGGCGAAGTCTTCCAAGCTGGTTGCCGCAAGGCGCGGCAAGGTATTGTTGGTCAGACGACGGTCGGACGGCCTGTGGATGTTCCCGGGCGGCCGCAAGCGCGCGCGCGAATCCGACAAGGATTGCCTGCGGCGGGAGATCAAGGAGGAGCTGCCCAAGCTGAAGCTCGGCCGGATCAGCCTCTGGAAGGAAGTGAAGGCCAGAAACAAGCGCTCCGGGCGCAAGATGAGCGATGCGATCTTCATCGCCAAGGGCGCCAAGGGCAGGCTCGCGATCGGCGACAAGAACGAGATCGACCGCGCCGCCTGGCAGAAGCCGCGCGGCATCCGCCTGACGCCGACCTCGCGCTACATCCGCGATCGGCTGTTTCCAAGGAAGCCGCAGCGCCGGTGAGGAGGGGGCGGCCGCGTCCTGGCGGCGTGGGTGCGGCAAATCGCCCGCGGGTCCACGACGGCAGGAGCTACTCGGATCGGCCCGGCATTCGCCTGCGGCCCTGCAACGACCGGGACGGCGTTGCGGGGACATTCGGCACGAGCCGCCTTGCCGCTCCCGCCTTGCGCAGCTCCTTGCGCACCTTGCGTGCATCACGCATCGCGCGCTTGACGAAAGGATGCTGCGAATCCTCGGCGAAGAACAGCACCACCTCGCAACTCGGACATTGCCTGGAATAGCCATCCTGCAATCGCCCGGCGCGATCGCGAAACACGGATTTGCACCGCGTGCACTGAACCTGAACCGAACTCATCTGCGCACAACAATGACTATTGGAAATGGATGTGTAGGGTGAGCGTAAATTTCTGAAGAAAGGTTGAATGCGCACGCGAATTGACCGGCGGATCCTGCCGCGCCCGATACAGCGGGCAGGCGAAGGATTTCGCTGAGTTGTGTTCGCGCTTCGCTCTCTCAGCTGTGAAGCCGCGTCGGATCGCGTGGGACGGTCGGCGTATTACCTAAGCCGGAGGGGATTTGATTGGAGCCGATGCGATGCGCCATGTTTTGGCCGTGGGCCTTTTGATCGTCCTGTGCACGTCTGCAAACGCTGCAACGCTGCATCACGCTCGCGCGCGCGATCCTGCGGCACGCCATCCTGCGGTCGATCGTTCCGGTGCGGAAGTGAATTCTCGCGTGCGCTTCGCGGTCCCCGGCTGGAGCGATGAAGCAACACGGCGCTGGCTCGATAACGCCTCGTCAAACGTCGGCCGAGGCGGATAGCCACGGCGGATCGTGGCCAAAGCCCGACCTTGCAAAGCGTGATCGGCCGGGGCGGGTGCCTTCTGGAAAGCGCCGAAGGGCGTGGCGACTAAGCGGCTTGCTCCTCAAACGAAGTGTACACCCGGCCAGCCGGATCAACGATCTGAACTTCCCAACACCCGTCCTGGACGAGTTCTCTGGCCTTCTTGAGGGCGGCGGCGAGTGAGAGCCGCTTGAGGCTGACCACGCCTGCCGTGTCGAAACCGCTGATTTCAAACATGCCGCTCCTCCGATTTTTGTGAATCCTACACCTTTTGTGCGCGTTGTCTCCCGGCTTTTGTGGCGAGGCGCCTGGAACAGCAGACTGATGCGGTGTTGCAGGGGGGATTACGAGGGCCCGCGGCCTTCCCATGGAATGCGCCGGCGTCCGGTGCCGTGCGGCCACGGCGCTGACCTCGCTATCCGCGATGGTCTTCGCGACCTGAACGGTACGGTTCCACGATAATTCCGGGACCGGCCGGATGACTACTTTCGGCGGTACCGAGTGACGGGCCGTCACTCAGCGAGGCCAGGCGTCGCGCACGGCCAAGCGTCCTGATCCTGATGGGAAAATTCGGGAGTCGGTCGAGTTCCACGAGCTCGGTGTTGACCGCTTCCGTCATCGGAGCGCGGCGTACAGCAGGCGGGCGCAGATCAATCTTGGGGCCACCGGCTCACGCTGGCGGGCGGTTTAACCGCAGCTCCGCGCCTCCGGCTTAGTCAGGAAGCGGTGCACTTGTTCTGCTCGCTCTTTGCTCAGATCCGCGGCCAAGTCGAAACCAATTGCTGCGGGACCTTTGCGCTCTCGGTCATAGACCATCCAGCCATTGCCACCCATTCGAACTAAAAATCTGCTCTGCGAAGGTGCTGTGTCGCTCATGGAAGAATACTCCCTCATGCAGCGAGCCGACTGCTAACGACAATCCCGAATAAAAGGCCGCGGTGGAGACCACAGCGGCGACCGGGTTAAAATGAAAAAATCAGAGTAAGTGAAATAAGCAGCCAGCCCCGGTGAAAGAAGCCTACCGCAACTCTGCCCGGGGTCAATATGATTCAAATCACAATTGATTAGTTGCTTAACGTGCATGCGCTGAGTGTGACGATTAGATGAATGTTGTCGGGCCGCCGCCTTCTGCCACCAATATCAGCGCCTGTATCGCAGCTTGAATCTTCTCGCTTGTTTGGATCGGGCGCCAGATCGCGGATCAACGCGCACGCGGCCGCAACCTTGCGAAGCTCTCCAAGCAAGCCTGCGCGACTTTCATTGCAGCTATTCCGCTTGCGTCGATGGAACCTGTCGCCAATGTGCGAAAGCGAACAGCACCGATTGTCGGTCTTTCCTAGGCTCAGGATGCTTGGTCCTCCCCAAGGCCCAGGCACCTCCAGCGGCCCCGGCCCTCTACAATCCCCAATAGCCCCCACGGCCGGGGCCGCATTTTATTTGCGGGGCTCATCGACCGACCGACCATCATCGAAGCAGGCGCGCGCAACGAGGGGCCAGAGCGCGATGGATTCGCTATCCAGCAGATGATCGGAGTTAGCAAAGGCATCGTCGCTAAAGTTGCGAGGAAGATCTCTGAAGTCGACCTGTCGAAGCTTAAAGCGGCTTGCAATCTTGTTGATGTAGCCCTCGAATTCGGCAAAGCGGCTGTCCGGGATCGAACTCGTCATCTTCAGGTATTCCTGCGTCACAGGCGTTCTAAAGAGGCAGACGTTTGCTCCGCGCTCAGCGAGGCGTGATATGGCCTCCTCGAACTCGGCTGCGGAGGTGCTGCGGACGAAGTCAGCTCGTGGGTTCTGTTCCAAGACGCGAACTTCGGTAAGATCTGCTCGATCGTCGGGAGAGAGCCAAGTCCAATTGAAGTGCTGCCGCGGATACAATTCGACCCACCTTTTCTCTGCTGCTGCGGCTCGTGATCGCACAGGGGAGGTCTCCTGCGCGTGAGCGGAGGAGATGATCTGATTAGCAACGTCATAGCCAGAAGCGACGATGTTGGGGCGCAGCGTTTCCCAATAGTAGGCTGACGAGAGAACGGTCGGGAATCGCCGGCTGATCAGATTTCGTTGCGTGACGAATTTCTGGCGTTTCTCATGGTATCCGCCGAACCATTGCGGGTCGGCTTGGAGGATGATCTTCCCGGGTTTGGTCGCATCGTAGAGGTAGCGCGTGAGCGTGTTGAGTTCTTCGGGCTGCTCGCCGGCCCAGCCATAGAAAGAGAACTCTGGAATGCGAGAGATGGCCATGACGTGGGAATCGCCGAACACCGCATTTGTCGGGTCCGAAAACGCAGCGTTCTTGAGGAAATAATAGGTCGTCGCTGCATATCGCCCTGAGAGATGGCAGTAAGCCTCGATACCCAGCACGCAGGCGGGGAGTGTCAGGATCAGAACGGCGAGCCTGGCCAGGCTAGAACTGGAAATAGATGAAAGCATTTGGCGTGCCGGATACCATGATGACGACCGAGAAAAAGAGCAGAGTGCCGCCGAGCGCCACAAGCCCGAGCTTGGCCGCAGGGATTTGCCGCAGGTAGTCGCTCTCGCTTCCTTTGAGGAGGAAGCTGAAGCCAAACAGTTGCGCGGTGTTCGGGCAGACGAGGATCAGCAGCCAGCAGAAGCCAAGCAGATGGATGGCCCTTGGTTCGAGGGTGCTCGTCGCCCATGGCGTGAAGAGCGACGAGATCATGTTGCGTGACGTCGCAAGATCGACGGCCCTGAAGAAAATCCAGCCGAACAGGACGGTGGCCATTGTCGCGGTCCAGCCGACAAACGACACGAGACGTGAGTCCGCCAGTGCGGCGGGACGGATCGAATTCCAAGCGTGATTGATGATCAATGCCGCGCCGTGAAGTGCGCCCCATATGACGAAGGCAAATCCGGCGCCGTGCCAGATCCCGCCCAAGGTCATCACCAGGAACAGGTTGACGTAAGTCCGTGATATCCGGCCGCGGCTGCCGCCAAGGGGGATATACAAGTAGTCGCGCAGGAAGCGGGACAGCGTGATGTGCCAGCATCGTCAGAACTCGATGATGGACGTCGCCTTGTAGGGTGAAAAGAAATTGATCGGCAGCGTCAGTCCGAGCATGCATGCAAGTCCGATGGCCATGTCGGAATAGCCGGAGAAGTCGAAATAGATCTGCGCGGCGTACGCGGCGATCGCAAGGGCCGCATCCGTTCCCGACACCAGTTGCCCGCTCGCAAGGCCGAAGATGCGATCGGCTGACGGTGCGAGCTGGTCAGCAAAGGCAACTTTCTTGAACAGACCGATCGAGAAGATGCAGAGTCCTGTGACGATCAAGTCCAGGCTCGGCCGCTTCTCGGCGCGAAACTGGGGCAGCATCTCGGTATATCGGATGATCGGTCCGGCGATGAGCTTGGGAAACAAGCTGATGAATGCGGAATAGCGCAGCGCTGAGCCGCGTTCGACGCGGCCCGCATGCACGTCGGACAGGAAGGCGATCTGCTCAAAGGTGATGAACGAAATCGCGAGGGGCAGGATGATGTTGGACGGCGTAAAGGGCAGGCCCAGAGCGCGATCGATATTGCGGGCAACAAAGTCCCAGTATTTGAAGTAGCCGAGTGGCGCCAGATTGAACGCGATGCCGGCAAGATATAACCAGCGTCGATGTCCTTTCCCGATCAGCGTTGCGATCACGTAATTCGCGGCCGCCGAGAGGCCTAGCAGCCACAGATAGGCTGGGATATGGGCCGCGTAGAAATACGCTGAGGCGCCGGTCAGGGTCAGCAGGAAGAGCCAATATGGCCCGAAACTTGTGAGCCAACTGGCTGCAAGAGCCCTCGGCAAGAAGCTGAAGAGAAAAAGTGTGGTCGAAAACAGCATGTACCCCCGCAGGCGGGCAACCTACAGGTGCGTAACTGCTACGACAAGTTGCGAGCTGGGTATTCCGCCCAGTTCTGCGGGCGTGCACGAGTAGCCAGGCGAGCCAATGCCCGGAGCGCCCGATAGGGGCGGATTTGTTGGCAAATCAGGCGGGATTTCTAGTTATGCGCCGCTGATTCAGCTCGGGCGATTGACCCGAACCTTGACTTGCTGCATGAGTAGTACTTTACGTCAGTGCACTCTTTGGTAGTTAGTGAATTACAGTGGGCTTGGAATTTTCCCGCGCGTCCCGGGTGAGGCGCGCAGCGATTTATTCGGTTGGGATGGCGGGCGGGGTGGGCATCGCGCTGTTCGTTGTTCTCGGCCTGCTCGACGATGCGATCGAGAGGCGACTGTACTGGAATTGCCTGAGGGCTCACCCGGACCTGTCGATCGTCTGCCTGACTGAGGAACGTGCATTGCGGCTCGGATTTTACGTTCCGTAGCGTCTCCGCCGCCAAAAACGACCGACGCGCGTTCGTGCCACCGTGGAGCGCGAGAACGTATGCCGTCTCGCCTGTTCATTTGGACTGGTTTCGCGGCCAGCTTCGGTTGTATCGCCTACGTCGCGACACGGCCGGGATTTCACTTCACGACGACGCTTGAACTGTTCAGGAAGCAATGCGACGCCGATGAAGACTGCGCCCAAAAATTGGAAGCGCAACGCAGGATCAACATGGCCGATACCATCGAGCAAATGGGGAGGGCCGCGATCGCCAGGCAGGATGCCCTGAAGCGACACTAGCTGTTGCTAGCGGCTTCGCCGGCAAATTTTTCGAGGGCCATAAAGCAAGGCCGCCTCCGTGGGCGGCCTCTTTTACACTGACAGGTGTCGCACTCCCGGCGCTCTAATCCCCAATTGGATCGGCAGCCGGGAGCAGTTGGGGCTGGCAAGGGCGAGGAGTGCCATCCTCACTCACGGATGACAATCCGTCGGACGTCGAAGTCCGGTAGTTTTACCGACTCCATTTTCGGAAAGGGGTGTTCTATGGTGTGAACACCGGCGAGATTTGAGTACCAAAATTCTAATTTGTCCGGGATGGCCGCAGTGGGGCTGGAACCACGCTGCGGCCTTTCCCTTTTGCGGCGCAGCAAGAGACGGCAGCGGCTCTCGGTTTCGATTCCGCCAACCGACCCGCTTGCCCTTTAAGCCTCAATCGTCGCTCGTGCGCGAGTGCCGTAATCTGACCCCGGTTGTGTGCTCACAATCATCCATTGCGAATTGCAGTGATTGGAGTGTCATATGATTACGGCCGCCCAATGCAGGGATATTGCAAACCACTACAAGACTCTTGCCTCGGACCCTACCAATTCCGAAGACCGCGCTTTTCTAATGAAGAATATCGCCAGAAGCTTTGCTGGTGTAGCCGGTCAACTCGACAGACTCGAAGCTCTGACTGGAAGCAAATAACCCCGCGCCTGCGGCCTGCTTGTTCCGGTCTCTCGGTGGAACGCGACTGTCGCGACAGTATGACTGACGCATGCCGGGATACTTCCGTCACACGCACGAGCGCCATGAGATCGACCGCGTGGCCAGGAATTGCCTGACAAGCATGCTGCTTGGAGGTGGAAGTCACGGACGAGTTCCAGACCAAACTCTACGTTCTGCACGTCCAAGCTGAAAAGCCGAAGTAAGGCCGCCTCAGTTGGCGTTTGACGGTCCCGCGGAACAACTCTCAATCCGCAGCATTGTCGAGCATGTTTCGCTGGGCAATTCGATGAGTGAGAAACTTGCGTCGCAGGTCCGGCGCGCAGCAATCTATTCGGTTGGGATCGCGGGCGGTGTGGGGCTCGCGCTACTGGCCGTTTTCGGCGTGCTCGATGATACGATCGAGATGCGATTGTACAGGAATTGCGTGAAGGCTTACCAGGACTCGCCGATCTGCCTGACTGAGAAGGGAGCACCACGGCTCGGTCTCGAGGGCGCAGGGCCAAAATCCGGTGCGCCCTAGGTTTAAATCAGAAACAGGCGACTATATCACCCCCGCACCGATGGCACCGCACCGCCGACCGCTTGGTGAACGATGAATGTCCCGCCGGCTATTGAGCCGGCGGGCTCTCCATGCGCCGACGCCTCTTCTTGGCAGGTGATTTATTACGCTTCGAGCTAGTGACGACCTGCCAACCTTCGCTGGGCGGCTGACGCACTTGCTGTACTGATGAGATGGGCCGCTGAAATCTGGCCGCCCACCGCTGCGCCAACCGTCTTTCGAATTCCAGAGGGACTATACTCACGTCCGATGCTCCAGGTTCACGATCCTGCCCTGGTGTTCGGAGCGTCAACGCTTGCCATGTCTCAAAGGTCCGGCCGCGCCGATGAGACGCGTCGAGATTATGGTTCCCCCGCCGGTCCACGCCAGCGGGTGTCCCGCCCTTCCCAAAAAGGAACGCTGCCGGGCTCGAAATACACGTCCCGGCAGCGTTTTATTCTCTAACTGAGTTCTGAAATCCCAGTTGGTTTCAATTGTGCAACGGTCATGCCACAGGTTTGTGACGCTTCCGGAGCGCCGGGTCTCGCTGGGGCGACGCCATTAAGAAAGGCAGGCGACGACGGCGAGAACTACGTCGGCGCTCAGGTCACCCGAATACATGCACAGGATAAACCCGGCACCCAGGATAGCTGCGATTGCTTTCAGCGCGATCATCTTGCGATCCCCTCGTTGGTAAGGCCGAGGTTGGGCTCGGACTGTTTCGGGAGTGCTTCGTCTGAGGCAGCAAACGGCTTCGTTCACCGAGGTGTTATCTCAATTTCATTGATCTCTCTTCAGCTTGCGTCGCCTCCAATGCGGCTCTTTCCCCTTGGGATTGAGCTCTGGCACGTAGTGCCGGTTCAAAGCCCGCATAATGCCGATCCGCGCGAACATCGTTGTACCGCCGCCTTCCGCCACCAGGATCAGCGCTGCCGTCGCCGCCTGCCTCCGAAGCGCGGTGCCGGCGAGAGTCAAATTATCAATCCCTTGGGCTGCGGATGGCGCGCGAACTACTGCGCGTCGTGGGTGTGGACAACGGCCGCCGATTCACACCGGCGGGGCCTTCTAAAGGGCACCGTGGTCGTCGGGTTCCATTCCTAAGTACTGCCAAAGGGTTGCTTGATTTTCCCGTTTCGCTCAGTCTTACTTACGGGAAACTTACGGATCGCCACTTCTCATCAGTCGATCGTTGACGTGATCATCACCTCACATTCGCGGAGGGCACGTGGACCGAGAGCTAAGGGAATTCCGTAGACTAGAGCAAATTTGCCGTGAACATGCAGCGATAGCTTCCATGGAGCTTGAGCGCGTCGGCCTTTTGAAGGTCGCCGAAGATTGCCGTCGAGCGGCCGCGTCAATCGAGAACCTTCAGAAAGACCGCCCAAAGGCCTGAGGGACAAGACGGCCTCGAGATGACCCTTGACGACGTGATGCGCGCCAGAGGCTGATCGGCGCCCATGGGGCAACATCAGCACAACATCGACGAGCTCGCGCGCATGGAGCGCATCTGCCTGGAGGCTGGCGGGGGAGAGCAGGCTGCCGCTCGAGCGCGCCGGCCTGATCGAGATGGCGAGCAACTACCGCGCCGCGGCTCTCGACGTGCAGGCGGACAATCGATTTGCCAACACGGTGCCCACACGAGGATTTTTCATTCAACTGTTGATTTCAGCTTAAGTCGTTGATTTGGCTTGGTGAGCGCGCTGGGGCTCGAACCCAGGACCCCGTGATTAAAAGTCACGTGCTCTACCGGCTGAGCTACGCGCTCCCATGGCCGCTGATGGCTTTGCGATCGATCGCCATCGTCTTCGGTCATTTCGAGAAGCATGTCTTGCCGCTACGCGTAACTTGCGCCGCGGGGAAAACCGGCCGTTTCCGGATCATGCTTTCGGCCCGCGCTGTGTAGGGGGATGGGGCGCCGAGGTCAATAGCAGCGGGTGGCTGGCAAAACGCGCGGCAGCAGCGGGATTTTCCCGCGGCATCCGCGGCTTAGGTCCGGATTTTCAACGCGATTGGCGGGCGGTCATCCACGCCGGACAACGAAGACGCTTCCCGGCGCGGACGTATCCCTCTGCGCCGGGAGGCCTCCATCCCGTCACTGCGCCTCGCGCCGGACCTCGTTCGGCACCGGTTGCGGCGTGCCGGCGGGGGTCGGCAGCGCGACGGGGCGCAGGCCGATCAGCTCGGCGGTGCGGATCGCGCTGTCGCGCCAGAACTGGAACGAGTTGATGCGGCTGAGCTCGAGGATGGCGATCGCGACCGCGGCCAGGAACGGCAGGCTTTGCAGCACCAGGACGCCGGCGAAGATGTAGATCTCGGTGATCTGGCGATAGCTGTTGGAGGCGATCAGCACGCCGGCGCCGATCAGCAGCAGGGCGCCGATCACGGCCTCCCAGAACGCCTGGAACTCGATCGACATCCGGGACAGGCCGCCCTTGGAGGTGCGCGCGAACGCAATATGCTCGGTGATCAGTCCCTGCGCGACGGCGCGCGACACCGTCCACTGCACGCTCATCGCCGCGATCATTGCGCCCAGCATCTGGCCGGGTTTGATCGCGACGCGCAGCCGGTACATCGACAGGAAGTGCGCGAGCGAGACGATGAAGGCGCCGATGATCGGCAGCGTCAAGATCTTGTCGGGGATGGCGATGTCGGCGAAGGCGACGATCGGCACCCAGATGAGGTTGAGCAGCGCCACGACCACGCCGAGGCTCTCGGCCCCGAGCCAGTTCAGCCAGCCCAGGCTATATTCGCGCTTCTGGTCGGGCGTCAGCCGGCTCCGGCCGGGCAGGAAGTGCCGCCAGTGCTTCTTCACGATCTGGAGGCCGCCATAGGCCCAGCGGTGACGCTGCTTCTTGAAGGCCTCATAGGTGTCGGGGAGCATGCCCTGGCCGTAGCGGTGATTGGTGTAGTGGGTGGTCCAGCCGAGCTCCTGGATCGCAAGGCCGAGATCACTGTCCTCGCAGATCGTGTCGGACGACCAGCCGCCGGCCATGTCCATCGCGGCGCGGCGGATCAGGCACATCGTGCCGTGCACGATGATGGCGTTGGCCTCGTTGCGCTGGACCATGCCGATGTCGAAGAAGCCGGCATATTCGCCGTTCATGATGTAGTGCATGATCGACAGGTCGCCGTCGCGGTGCTCCTGCGGCGCCTGCACGAGGCCGACGCGCGGGTCTGCGAACGCAGGCACGAGGTCCTTCAGCCAGTCGGGATCCACGACATAATCGGCATCCAGGATGCCGATGATCTCGGCGTCGACAGCCGTGCGGTCCATCGCGATCCGCAGCGCGCCGGCCTTGAAGCCCTGCACCTTCTCCGCGTTGATGAACTTGAAGCGTTCACCGAGCGCGCGGCAATGGTCCTGGATCGGCTGCCAGAACGCGGGATCGGGCGTGTTGTTGATGATGACGACGCATTCGTAGTTCGGATAGTTCAGCCGTGACAGCGCATCGAGCGTCTGCTTCAGCATCTCGACCGGCTCGAAATAGGCGGGGATGTGGATCGAGACCTTCGGGTAGTAGTTCTCGGGCACGTTCTCGACCGGCTTGCCCTTGGAGAGCAGCCGCTGCGGCGGCCGGCCCAAAGCCACCGCCGAGATCTCGTCGATGCGCGCCATCGCAATGAGAACGAGCGGAACGAGCAGGATCATGCCGAGCGTGAGCGCGAACGCCGAGCCGAAGATGAAATAGTGCCCGTTCCAGAATGCAAACACGGTCGCGGCCCAGGCGCCGACGCCGTTGGCGGTCGCCGACAGCAGGAACGCCTGCTTGGCGGTCGGCTGCTGCAGCCGCAGGATCGGCAGCGACAGCAGGATGCCGACCAGCAGCGCAATTCCCATCAGCTTCCAATAGTCAGGGTTTTCCACCGGACCGGTCCAGGCGAATTTCGGCTCGCGGCTGGCGTTGAGGATGCCCCAGTACGGACCGACGCCGCCTTCGAAGTATTTCCAGGGCTGATCGATGGCTTCGACGATGTTGTATTCCATGCCGATGGCTTCGGCGCGGCTGACGAAGTTGCGCAAGGTCAGCGCCTGCTGGAACGGACCGGGATCGGCGTTGCGCAAATTATAGCCCTGGCTCGGCCAGCCGAACTCGGCGATGACGATGCGCTTGCCGGGGAACAGGTTGCGCAACAAATTGTAGCGGTCGACGGCCTGGTCGACCGCCTGGTCCGAGCGGAAGTTTTCCCAGTAGGGCAGCACGTGGGCGGCGATGAAGTCGACGTTGGAGGCAAGGTCGGGATTGTCGCGCCAGATGTTCCAGATCTCGCCGGTCGTGACGGGCACGCGGACCGAGCCCTTGACCTTCTTGATCATGTCGATGAGGTCTTCGACCTTCTGCTCGCCGCGGTAGATCACCTCGTTGCCGACCACGACGCCGACGACGTTGCTGTTCTTGCGGGCGAGCTCGATGGCGGCCTTGATCTCGCGCTCGTTGCGGTCCTTGTCCTTGTCGATCCAGGCGCCGACGGTGACCTTGAGGCCGAACTCGGCCGCGATCGGCGGCACCAGCTCGACGCCGCCGGTCGACGAATAGAGACGGATCGCGCGCGTCATCGTCGACAGCGTCTTCAGGTCGGCGCGGATTTTCTCGACGGTGGGGATGTTGTCGATGTCGGGGTGGGCCGCGCCTTCGAACGGGGCGTAGGAGACGCTGGGCAGCAGGCCCTTGAAGTCGGGCGCGGGTTCCCTGTCGCGCAGGACTCCCCAGATGCCGGCATGGAGCACGGATACGAGCAACAGAACGGCGGCGACAACGCGCATCGCGGCTAAACCAATAGGGGCTGAGGTGGCAGGGAAGCGGACCCGACCCCGAGATCCGACCAAGTCCGCGGCAAAAGGAGCATACCTCTGCCGCGCGGTTTCACAACTGTCATGGCCTCATGACCGTATGAGGGCATGGCCAGTTTTGGAGTGCGCGGCAGTGCCAACCGCTTCTATCGTCGATCGTTCCTGAACGGCGGCTGAAACGATCGCGGCTATTTCGAGGGCGCCGGTGTCGGGCTGGCGGCGGGCGAGGGGCTCGCGGCCGGCTGCGGGGCTGGCGCATTGCCCGATGTCGCCGCCGCCGGCTGGGCGGCGCTGGCCGCCGCCTGCTGCGGCTGGGATGCCGGGTTGATCCAGCAAGCATGCACGCGGCTGTCCAGGGTCTCGGCGACCTTGGGATCGATCTGGCCGCCAAAGCGGGTCAGGCAACGGAAGGCGGCCTGGATGTGGCCGCCGGGGCAGCCGAACCGGTCGTAGAGGTCGAGATGGCGGAACGCGGTGTCGAGATCATCCCGCCACATCAGCCGCACCACGCGCCGGCCGAGCCAGACGCATTCGGGATTGCCGGCCGGGCCGTTGATGACCTGGGCTGCTTCGGCGAACTCGTCGGTGCGGCGCTGGTTCTGGGCGGCGTCCCTGGCGGCGGCATCGGCGGGCTGGGCGGCTGCCTTGCTCTGGTCCGGAGCAGGCGTGCCGCTCTGGGCGGAGGCGCCACCGAGACCGACCATGACGACCAGGGCGGAGACGGCCAAGGTGGCGGCGAACTGCCGCAGGACCGCATTTCGTAACTCAAACACCCGTTGCCGCATGAATTCCCCAATATATCAGCTGACCGCCCGCGCCAGGACCTCGCGGACCCGCCGGTGATGGCGTCCAAATGGGTCTCCAATGCGGCGGAAAAGTCTCCCCGAGTCCATGACCTGAATTTCAAATTTTGTCCAGCAAAGTCACGATCCTAGGCCTCGGTCGAACGGCCGCAGGTAAATTCCTCGGGGGAGGGAGGGATCCATCCCGGAGACACCCCTTGGCAGACGGCGTGCGAGCAGGTAATCGACGGCCCTTCGCGGAGGACGGAACCGATTTCTCTTCGTACGCCACTGGCGCTTCTGCTCGTTTCACTGGGTGCGATTGCTGCCGTGTGGTGGTGGCTGGCCACGCCGATCACGCTCGCGCGCGCGCCGATTGATCCCAGCGACAAAGTTCAATGCGTCTCCTACGCCCCGTTCCGCGGCGAGCAGTCGCCGCTGAACGCGTGGACCCATATCGAGGCCGACCAGATCGAGCAGGACCTGCGCCAGCTCAAGGAGATCACCGACTGCGTCCGCACCTATTCGATGGAGAACGGGCTCGACCAGGTGCCGGCGATCGCCGCCAAGGTCGGTGGGCTGAAGGTGCTCCAGGGCATCTGGCTCTCCAGCAACCGCAGCAAGAATTTTGAGCAGGCCGCGCTCGCCGTTCGTCTCTCCAAGGATTTCCCCGGCATCGTCACCAGCATCATCGTCGGCAACGAGGTGCTGCTGCGCGGCGAGATGACGACGGCGGACCTCGTCTCCATCATCCGCTCGGTGAAGGCGCAGGTCAGCGTGCCCGTCACCTATGCCGACGTCTGGGAGTTCTGGCTCAGGAATCGCGAGGTCTACGACGCCGTCGACTTCGTCACGATCCACATCCTGCCCTATTGGGAGGACATTCCGGTCAAGGCGAAGTTCGCAGCAAGCCATGTCGAGGCGATCCGCGAGCGCATGGCGGTGGCGTTCCCCGGCAAGGAGATCCTGATCGGCGAGACCGGCTGGCCCAGCGAAGGGCGCATGCGCGAGGGCGCGCTGCCGTCGCGCACCAACCAGGCGCGCGTCGTCTCGGAGATCCTCTCCCTGGCGAAGTCGAACAAGTTCCGCGTGAACCTGATCGAGTCCTACGACCAGCCGTGGAAGCGCAAGCTGGAAGGCACCGTCGGCGGCTATTGGGGACTCTTCGACTCGGTGCGCCGGAACCTGAAATATCCGCCGGGCCAGCCGATCAGCAATTTCCCGTACTGGAAATGGTATATGGGCGCGGGCATGGGCCTCTGCGTGCTGGTGTTCGCGATCGCCGGCCTCACGCTGCGCAGGCGGCCGTGGACGCCGCGCTTCTCGGCCTGGCTTGGCGTTGCCATTTCGGCGACGTCAGCGGGCATCCTGCTCGGGATCGGCGCCGACAAGATGTACTATGAGAGTTACGGCATCGGCGGCTGGCTGCATTGGGGCATCCTGCTGCTCGCCGGCATCCTGTCGCCGATCTTCTGCGCGCAGGCGATGGTGATCGGCCGCAGCCTTCCGACCTTCCTCGATCTGCTCGGCCCGCGCGAGGGGCGGAAATGGTCGAAGCTCACCGCTCTGCTCGGCCTGACGCTGGCGGTGACTGCTGTGATCGCGGCGCAGACCGCGCTCGCCTTCGTGTTCGACCCGCGCTACCACGACTTCCCTTACGCCTCGCTGACGATGGCGGTGGTGCCGTTCGCGGTGCTGATGCTGAACCGGCCGCAGATCGGCCAGCGTCCGATCGCGGAATCGGTGTTCGCCGGCGTGCTCGCGTTGTCGGCCGCTTACGTGCTCTTCAACGAGGGCCGCGAGAACTGGCAGTCGCTGTGGACCTGCGCGATCTATTTGCTGTTCGCGCTCACGCTGTGGCGGGCGCGGGCCGAGCAAATCCGAGAATGAACAGGCCGATCGCAAGGCCGGACAGCACGACATTGTAGAGCACGATGCCGAGACCGGCGGCGATGATGCCGACGGTCAGGAGCACGATCGACGGTCGCATCAGGTTCAGCGTCGCAACCACCAGCGCCACGATGCCGAACACCGAATTCTTGAACAGCACGGTCGAGACCGAGCGCGCCTTGCACATCAGCGTCTGAAGCCCGGCATCGCAGGCGAGCCCGACGGTCGAGTTCTCGATGCCGAGATAACGCAGATAGATTGCGTAGCCGACGGACACGAATCCGACGACGATCAGGAACTGCACCTGGTAGGGCGTGAGGCGGAAGGGCTTTTTTGTCATGGGCGCAATATGGTCGGGATGGCGCGGAGGGGCAACAGGCGAGGTGGATATTTCTGATCGCGTGCGCCGTTCGGCGATTGCCCGACGGCCGTAAACGTCCCACGTCGATCAGAGGCCGCAGTGAGCCCAGCGGTCGCGCAACGAAGATCCGCGGGTCATGATCCAGCTCGTATTCGTGCCTACCGCCTGAAGAACGACGACAGCGTCGATCCCGCCGACGCCGCCTCCGGCTTGGCCGGTGCGGCTGGCTGCTGTGCCGCGGGAGCAGGCGGAGGCTCCTCGCGCTTTGACGAGCGCTTTGTGGAGTAGCTGCGGCGACGCTTCTCGGGCTTGGCGGTCGGTGCGGGAGCAGGTGCGGCCTCGGCTTGCGGTACGGCGTCCTGGTTCTTCTCGGAGTTCTTCTCCTGAACCCTGTCCTGCGACTTGTCTTGTCCCTTGTCCTGCGCCTTGTCCTGACTCTTCTCTTGACCCTTCTCTTGGCCACCGCGCATCGACAGGCGCTGGCCGTCGAACACGGTCGTCTCGCAACGGTGGTCGTTCTCGGCGAGGCCTGCGCAGAGTTTTGCAGCGGCGGCTGCGTTGATCAATGGGCCGGCGCCGAGGCGCAGCTGCATGCCGAGGCCGGTACTGCCTTCCTTGATCATGATGATCGGGCGCAGGGCGGCGATCTCCGGATTGGACTTGGTCAGGCCGCGCCACAGCGCGCGCAGGCCGTCGATCGAGTTGGCGCCGCCGAGGTCGATCGCAAAGCGCGTCTGCTGAACCGCGATCGCGGGTGACTCGCTTTCGGTTGCCTCGGGCTTGGCTGGCGCCGCGGCGATCTCGGTCGGGACGGGCGCCTGTTCGGGCTTCTTCTCGGCGGCCTTCTCGGTTGTCTCGGGCTGCACCAGTTTCGACGCGGCGGCATCAGGTGGCGCCATGATCGACTTCGACGGCACCAGCGGAAGCATGGGCAGTGCAGACGTCGTGAGCGGCGACTGCGACACCAGCGAGGCCGCGGCAGAGGTCTGCGGCGGCGGGAGCAACTGCTCCTTTGCGGCCTCCTTCAGCGCGTCTTTTGCAGGCTCCTTCGCCTGTTCCTTCGCGGCTGCCGCGCGCGACTTGTCATTGGAGGAAGCCGGCGTCGAGGCGACGGGTGCGACGCTGGGCGGCGTGGGCTGCGCGTCAGGTGCCGGCGTGTCCTGCGGCTTCGCGCTCTGCCTGGCGATGGCGCCGGTGACCGAATCCATCCCTTGCTCGAGCACGGTGACACGCGAATAGAGCCGGTCGCGATCGGTGTTCAGCGTCTCGATGGCGGAGGCGAGGCGGCGGGCCTCGTTCTGGCTCTCCTTGGTCAGCGTCTGGAGCCGGTCGGCCTGGCGCGATAGATCGGCCGACGCAATCTGGTCGCGGTGCCAGCCGAGCTGGGCCTGATTGGCCATCACAGCCAGCACGACGGCGCCGACGGCGGCCACGCCCCACGAGCCCAGCCGCCACATCAAGCGGCGGTCGACAGCGCTTTCTTCGGCCAAAAGTCCGGAGAACAGCCCGCCGGTCTCCTTGGCCCCGAAGGCATCCGCCAGTGGGTCGGAATCCTTTGCCATGAACGTTAAGTGCCCAGCCCCGAACAGCTTCCCCGAATCAATCAAGGAACATTAACAGGAAAACCCCGTCGCACTTGAATTCCGGGCGTTCGCGGGGGTAGCAAGGCGGCAGCTCGTGACGGCATCGGCCTGCCGCCGCCCATTGATTCGGCCGTATTTGACAGGATTTCGATGACCGCCCGTTCCAGCCTCACGATCGTGCTCGCCGCCGGCGAAGGCACGCGCATGCGATCGAGCCTGCCGAAAGTGCTGCACCCGGTCGCGAGCCAGAGCCTGCTCGCGCATGTGCTTGCTGCCGCACCGAAGGGAACTGGCACCGCGCTCGCCGTCGTGATCGGCCCCGACCATCAAGCTGTCGCGGACGAGGCGAAGCGCATCCGTCCCGATGCGCTCACCTTCGTGCAGACAGAGCGGCTCGGCACCGCGCATGCGGTGCTGGCGGCGCGCGAGGCGATTGCGCGGGGCGCGGACGATCTGCTGATTGCCTTCGGCGACACGCCGCTGATCTCGGCCGAGACCTTCGCGCGGCTGCGCGCCCCGCTCGCGAAGGGCGCAGCAATCGCCGGGCTCGGCTTTCGCGCCGCCGATCCCAGCGGCTATGGCCGCTTCATCGTCGAGGGCGGCCGCCTGGTCGCGATCCGCGAGCAGGCCGATGCCAGCGCAGAAGAGCGCAAGATCGATCTGTGCAATGCCGGCTTGATGGCGATCGACGGGCGCCGCGCGCTCGAGATCCTCGACAAGATCGGCAATGCGAATTCGAAGGGCGAATATTATCTGACCGACGCGGTCGGCATTGTCCGTGAACAGGGATGGGAGTCTGTCGTGATCGAGACCAGCGAGGACGAGGTGCGCGGCATCAACACCAAGGCGCAGCTCGCCGAGGCCGAAAGCGTGATGCAGGCGCGCTTGCGGAAAGCGGCGATGGAAGCCGGCGTCACGCTGATTGCGCCCGAGACCGTTTATCTGTCCGCCGACACCGTGTTCGGCAAGGACGTCACCATCGAGCCGTTCGTGGTGATCGGTCCGGGCGTGTCGATCGCCGACGGCACGGTGATCCATTCCTTCTCGCACATCGTGCAGACCACGCTCGGCAGGAACGTCTCGATTGGCCCCTATGCGCGACTGCGCCCCGGCACCTCGCTCGGCGACGGCGCGCGCATCGGCAATTTCGTGGAAACCAAGGCCGCGACGCTGGAGGCCGGCGTCAAGGTCAACCATCTCTCCTACATTGGCGATGCCACCGTCGGTGCCAATTCCAACATCGGCGCCGGCACCATCACCTGCAACTACGACGGCTTCAAGAAGCACAAGACGGTGATCGGGCAGGGCGCCTTCGTCGGCACCAACTCATCGCTGGTCGCCCCGGTGAAAATCGGCAACGGCGCCTATATCGGCTCCGGCTCGGTCATCACCAAGGACGTGCCTGACGATGCGATGGCGCTGGAGCGCAACCAGCAGACCATCAGGGAAGGCGGCGCGGCGCGCTATCGCGAGCTGAAGACGGGCGGCAAGAAGTTGGAAAAGAAGACGGAGACGTGAGCGCCAGCTGCCGTGTCCTCTCGCTTTATTCGCGATCTGGTCAGTTTTCTGATCGAGACATTCGTCACGGGGATAGGGCGGTCGCTGCTGCGGGAACCGTACGAGGACAATCCGCCCGAGATTGTGTGCCTCGTCATCGGGCTGGCGTTCTGGGTGCTTGTCGCTTTCCTGGTGTTTGCCGTGGCGCGGGGGTGGTGAGGCTTCCGCTATTCGTCGTCGGAGAATTCCGAGAAGATCGCGCGCGTCAGGCGCCAGCCGCGCGGCTTGGCGCGTTTCGCAGGCTCTCCGGGAGTGTGCTTGACGAAGACGGGCTTGCTTTCCTTGCCACGCTGGGGCGGCGGCCAATGCGCAAGGTGCGTGCCCGTGGTCTCGCTGGCGTGCACAGACATCGATGACAGACCTTTGCGGCCGGACGAGCTCTTCATGGCCTTACTCTCCTGGCCGGGAATCGTTGGTCAAACTTGTTGACAACAAGTTAATTCGCGCGGTTTAACGCCGGCCAATTCGACGCAGTCGAAACCGGAATCGAACCGGCGCTGTCTCAATCAGCAATAATTATTGAGTATCTGGTTCCTTAGGAACTTGGCTAGAAACCGAGCGCGTCGTTTAAGCGATTTTTCGACGATTTGGGGGATATTGATCCGCATGTGCGGGATTGTCGGCATTCTCGGGCGCGCGCCGGTTGCAGAGCAATTGGTGGATTCGCTCAAACGTCTTGAATATCGCGGCTACGACTCCGCGGGGGTCGCCACGCTCGAAGGCAAGCATCTCGAGCGCCGCCGCGCCGAGGGCAAGCTGAAGAATCTGGAGAAGCGTCTCGAGGCCGAGCCGCTCAAAGGCACGACCGGCATCGGCCATACCCGCTGGGCCACCCACGGCAAGCCGACCGTCAACAATGCCCATCCGCACGCGACCGAACGCGTTGCCGTGGTCCACAACGGCATCATCGAGAATTTCCGCGAGCTGCGCGAGGAGCTCGAGAAGAAGGGCACGGTGTTCCACACCGAGACCGACACCGAGATCGTGCTGCATCTCGTGGACGATCTGCTGACACGCGGCAGCAAGCCGGTCGAGGCGGTGAAGCTGACGCTGGCGCGGCTGCGCGGCGCCTTCGCGCTCGGCTTCATCTTCGCCGGTGACGACGACCTCATGATCGGCGCGCGCAACGGCCCGCCGCTCGCGATCGGATATGGCGACGGCGAGATGTATCTCGGCTCCGACGCCATCGCGCTCGGCCCGTTCACTGACACGATCAGCTATCTCGAAGACGGCGACTGGGTCGTGCTGACGCGCAAGAGCGCCACGATCTTCGACAAGGACGGCCATGCCGCCCAGCGCGACAAGATCAAGCACGCGGCCTCGACCTCGCTGGTCGACAAGGCCAATTACCGCCACTTCATGGCGAAGGAGATCCACGAGCAGCCCGAAGTGGTCGGCCACACGCTGGCGCGCTATGTCGACATGGCGGCCGAGCGCGTCTCGCTGCCGGTCAAGCTGCCGTTCGACTTCAAGAGCATCCAGCGCATCAACATCACGGCTTGCGGCACCGCGAGCTACGCCGGCTTTGTCGCCAAATACTGGTTCGAGCGTTTTGCGCGCGTGCCTGTCGAGGTCGATGTCGCCTCCGAATTCCGCTACCGCGAGGCACCGCTGCGCAAGGGCGATCTCGCCATCTTCATCTCGCAATCGGGCGAGACTGCCGACACACTGGCGGCGCTGCGCTATGCCAAGGCCGAGGGCGTGCACACGGTCGCCGTCGTCAACGTGCCGACCTCGACGATCGCGCGCGAGAGCGAGACGGTGCTGCAGACGCTGGCCGGCCCCGAGATCGGCGTTGCCTCGACCAAAGCCTTCACCTGCCAGCTCATGGTGCTGGCAAACCTTGCGATCGCGGCCGGAAAGGCCCGCGGCGAACTGTCCGACGAGGACGAGACCAAGCTGGTCCATGGCCTTGTCGAGATCCCGCGCCTGATGGCGGATGCGCTCACCACCGAGCTGCAGATCGAGAAGCTTGCGCACAGAATTGCCAAGTCGAGCGACGTGCTCTATCTCGGCCGCGGCACCAGCTTCCCGCTCGCGCTCGAAGGCGCGCTGAAGCTGAAGGAGATCTCCTACATCCACGCCGAGGGCTATGCCGCCGGCGAGCTGAAGCACGGGCCGATCGCGCTGATCGACGAGACCATGCCGGTCGTCGTCATCGCGCCCTACGACCGCGTGTTCGAAAAGACCGTCTCCAACATGCAGGAGGTCGCCGCCCGCGGCGGCAACATCATCCTGATGACCGATGCCAAGGGCGCGGAAGAGGCGACCGTCGAATCCCTCGTCACCATCGTCATGCCCGACATGGCGGCGGCGTTCACGCCGATGGTTTATGCCGTCCCCGTGCAGCTGCTCGCCTATCATACGGCTGTCGTAATGGGCACCGACGTCGACCAGCCGCGCAATCTCGCCAAGTCGGTGACCGTGGAATAGGCAGAAGGGATATCGGTCGGTCGCTTCGTGGTCTTCCAAAACCTGCTAGAAGACCCTAGCTTGTGTGCTGCGACCGACCTGGAACCCGAATGACCCCCCGTGACGACGCGCCTGCGCCCCTTGATCCCGTGCCGGAGCCGCATACCGGCCTGATGGGCCGCTTCCGCAACTATTTCCTCACCGGCCTCGTCGTGACGGGGCCGATTGCGATCACGCTGTATCTGGTCTGGTGGTTCGTCACCTGGGTCGATGGCGTGGTGCGGCCGTTCGTGCCGCTCGCCTACCGGCCCGAGACCTATCTGCCCTACGTCATTCCCGGCTGGGGACTGATTGTCGCATTTTTCACGCTGACGCTGGTCGGCTTCCTCGCGGCCAATCTGATCGGCCGGACGCTGGTCGACGTCGGCGAGACCTTCCTCGGCCGCATTCCGGCGGTGCGCGCCATCTACCGCGGCCTGAAGCAGGTGTTCGAGACGCTGTTCTCGGGCAAGGGCTCGAGCTTCCGGAAAGTCGGCCTGGTCGAGTTTCCGTCGCCGGGCATGTGGTCGATCGTGCTGATCTCGCAATCGCCGAACGAGGACATTTCGCGCAGCCTGCCCGGGCAGGAGGAGCATGTCTCGGTGTTCCTGCCGTGCTCGCCCAACCCGACCACCGGCTTCTTCTTCTACGTGCCGAAGAGCAAGATCATCGAGGTCGATCTCACCGCCGAGGATGCCGCGACGCTGATCATGTCGGCCGGCGTGGTGCAGCCGGGCTCGGCGCCCGACCCGAAGAAGGCTGCGGCGCTCGCGGGCATGGCGAATGCTGCGCGCATCGCCAACGCGTCTGCGCTCCAGCCCCAGCCTGCGAAGGTGGAGTAGGGCCATTCCGCTGCGGGATGGCCGTCGGTCACGCGGGCATTCGCATCCTCTGCTATTCTCCGGCTGATCTGAGCGCCTCGCTTGGAATTCGATCTGGAGTGCACGATGACCAAGACGACGCCAAAGACGATTGCGATCCTTGCGCCCGGCGCCATGGGCAGTGCCGTGGCCCGCCGCCTGGGCGAGAACGGCGCACGCGTGCTGACGTCGTTGCAAGGGCGCAGCGAGGCCACGCGCAAGCGCGCGGCTGACGCCGGCATGGTCGGCGCCGAGGATGACGAGATCGCCGGGGCCGACATCATCCTTTCGATCGTGCCGCCGGGCGAAGCGGTCGCGCTGGCCGAGCGGCTGGCGGCGCTGATCGTCAGGCGCGCGAAGAAGCCGGTCGTCGTCGACTGCAACGCGGTCAATGTCGATACCGTGCAAAGAATCGAGGAGATCATCGGCTCGGCGCAGGCGCCGTTCGTCGACGGCGGCATCATCGGGTTCCCGCCGCAGCCCGGCAGCAAGAGCCCGGCCTTCTACCTCTCCGGCGAGCACGCCAAGGACCTCGCGGTGCTGAAGGATCTCGGGCTCGACGTGCGGATTGTCGAGGGCCCCGTGGGCGCGGCCTCCGCGCTGAAGATGTCCTATGCCGGCATCGTCAAGGGCCTGGCTGGCATCGGCTCGGCCATGGTGGTCGCGGCGACGAAAGCGGGCGCGGCCGATGCGCTGCGTGACGAACTCGCGCTCAGCCAGCCCGCGGTTCTGGCCCGGCTCGAAGTCGCGCTGCCGGACATGATCCCGAAGGCCTATCGCTGGGTCGCGGAGATGCGGGAGATCTCAGGCTTCCTCGGGGCCGATCATCCCGCCAGCCAGATCTACGAAGGCTTTGCGCGCTGGTTCGAGCACCTCGCTGCGGACGCGAATGGCGAGGCGGTGGATGCGGAACTGATGAAGGCGTTCGCCGCGCGTATCGCGCAGAAGAAGGCCTAGCTTGCCCGTCTGAAGTCACGGCAATGGATCATTCGCCGTGCACTGAAACCGACTCCAGAAAACCCTCTATGTCACGGTCGCGTCTGAGGCGCACGACCGGGACATCAGCGCCAAACTGGATGCGCTCGGCCTCGATGACAGGGACGCGCTCGGTGTCGTAGCGCCACGCTTCCTTCATCAGCTTCCAGTCGAACTGTTCCGGACACCCCTCGGGCAGATCGGGCCGGACTTTGTTGCGATCGAAAGCTGAACGCAACAGAATGCGCCACTGGCACACCCAGCGTGGGCGGTCGATGACGACCAGCGTGTCCGCGCGCGCGAGCGTGAGATCGAAGGCCAGCCCCGAGAAGCTGCCGTCGACAACCCATTCGTCGCCGGCGATCGCATCGGCGACGCGTGCCCGAAAGCCCGGCTTGTCGGAAGGCTTCCAGCCCGGCCGCCAATAGAGCACGTCGAGATGCACCACTGGCAGCCCGAGCTTCCGCCCGAGATTTCGGGAGAGACTTGTCTTTCCGCTTCCCTGGGAGCCCACAACGATGATCCGGCGCATGGGCCGAGGATTCCATGAAATCAGCCTCGAAGAAAGATTGCGCTCTTGGTCGAGGACTAACCAAGACGAGTGATCGACGATCGTTCGGGGCTGAAGCGAAATCCGCTTGCCCTGCCAGGGGGGCAGTGGCTGAATGCGCAAAGCCGTGACATGTGACTTTACGCGGGAGTTCGAATGAGAGTGCTCGTCATCGGCGCGGGAGCGCTTGGAGGTTATTACGGAGCTTGCCTGGTCCGAGCCGGCCGCGACGTGACCTTTCTGGTGCGGTCCGGGCGAGCGGAACAATTGCGGCGGAATGGATTGCAGGTCGTCAGCCCGCATGGCGACTTTGCCGTGCAGCCGAAAATGATCCTCGCGAACGATCTCAAGGCCCCGTTCGACGTCGTGCTCGTCGGCGTGAAATCCTATTCGCTCGACGACGCCATGAGCCAGTTTGCCCCGGCCGTTGGCGCCAACACGATGATTCTGCCGATCCTCAACGGATTGAAACATATCGACGCTCTGACCGCGCGGTTCGGCGCCGCGCGCGTCCTCGGCGGGCTCGCGAACGTCAGCGCCGGGCTCGATGCGGATGGTCGTGTCGTTCAGTTCATGGCCAATCAGACCATTGTCTTCGGCGAGCTCGAGGGATCGTTGAGCGAGCGTGCGCTCGCGCTGGAGACGCTGCTCCAGGTCCCCGGCATCGACGTGCGCGCCAGCGAAGCGATCATGCAGGACATGTGGGAGAAGTTCGTGCAGCTCAGCACGCTCGCCGGCATCACTTGCCTGATGCGCGCAAGCATCGGAGACATCCTGTCTGTCCCGAAAGGCGAGGAGGCGATCTTCCGCTTGTTCGCGGAGTGCTGCGCCATCGCGGCGGCGTCCGGTTTCGAACCACGGGCGCCGTTCATCGAGTTCGACCGGAAGCTCTTCACGACCATGGATTCGCCGCTCAAAGCCTCGATGCTGCGGGACATCGAGCGCGGCTCGATCACCGAGGCTGAACATATTCTTGGCGATATGGCCAACCGGGCCCGTGCACTTGATCTCGACACGCCGCTGCTGGATCTGGCTCGCGCGCATGTGGCGGCTTACGAAGTCGGGCGGCGAAGAGCAGGGGGCTAGCCTGCCCCGATCAGCGGAATCGCCTCGTCCCGCTCATACAGATACAGCAGGCACCGCAATGCCTCGCCGCGTTCACCCTTAAGTCTCGGATCATCCTTCAGGATGCGCAACGCTTCGTCGCGGGCCTGGGTGATGAGCTGGCCGTGCACCTCCGAGCGCGCGATTCGGTAGCCGGGCAGGCCGCTCTGGCGCACGCCCAGCACGTCGCCTTCGCCGCGCAGCTTCAGGTCCTCCTCGGCGATGCGAAAACCGTCGGTGGTCTCGCGGATCACCTTCAGCCGTGCCTTCGACATTTCGCCGAGCGGCTCCGAGTACAGCAGGAGGCAGGTCGAGGCTTCCGAGCCGCGCCCGATGCGGCCGCGCAGCTGGTGCAATTGGGCCAGTCCGAAACGTTCGGCATTCTCGATCACCATGATGGTCGCGGCGGGCACGTCGACGCCGACCTCGACCACGGTGGTGGCAACCAGGAGGCCGATCTCGTGGGCGGCGAACTGGCCCATCACGCGGTCCTTCTCGGTGCCCTTCATCTGGCCGTGGACCAGGCCGACGCGGTCGCCGAAACGCTTTTGCAGGCTCTCGAAGCGTTTGGTGGCATTGGTCAGGTGCTCGGTGCCCTCCGCCTCGGATTCCTCGACCAGCGGGCAGATCCAGTAGACCAGCTTGCCCGACTGGAGCGCGCGGCCGATGCTCTCCGTGACCTCGTCGAGGCGGCTCATCGATATCGTGCGGGTCTCGATCGGCTGGCGGCCGGCGGGCTTCTCGCGCAGCTCGGAGATGTCCATGTCGCCGAAATAGGTCAGCACCAGCGTGCGCGGGATCGGCGTCGCGCTCAGCACCAGCACGTCGACGGCATCGCCCTTCGAGGTCAGCGCGAGGCGTTCGCGCACGCCGAAACGATGCTGCTCGTCGACGACGGCGAGGGCGAGATCGTTGAAGATCACGTCGTCCTGGATCAGCGCATGGGTGCCGACGAGGAGATTGATCTCGCCGGATTCGAGTTGCGCCAACAGTTCGCGCCGCTCCTTGCCCTTTTCCCGCCCGGTGAGGATCGCGACCCGCATGCCGGCGCGCTCCGCGAGCGGGGCGATGGTCTTGATGTGCTGCCGCGCCAGGATTTCCGTCGGCGCCATCAATGCGGCCTGCTTGCCGACCTCCGTGACGGCGGCGGCAGCCAGCAGCGCCACCACGGTCTTGCCCGAGCCGACATCGCCCTGAAGGAGGCGCAGCATGCGCACGGGTTGCTGCAGATCGTTGGCGATCGCTGCGGCCGCGTCGCGCTGCGACGACGTGAGGGCATAGGGCAGTGCGTCGATGATCTTGTTCCGGAGATGCCCATCGCCAGCGTTGCGGACGCCAGCCGGGCGGCGCAGTTGCGCGCGGATCAGGGCGAGTGCGAGCTGACCGGCCAAGAGTTCGTCGAAGGCGAGGCGCGACCAGAACGGCTTTTCGGGCAGGATGTCCGTGAGCTCGACCGGCTGGTGCACACGATTAAGGGCTTCCGCGATCGGAGGAAAGCTACAACGGCGCAGCACCTCCGGGCTGATCCATTCGGGCAGCGCCGGCAGCTTCAGAAGCGCCTGCGCGATCGCGCGTCGCAGCGAGCCGAGCGCGAGGCCCTCTGTCAGCGGATAGACCGGGTCGATGCCGGAGAGTTTTGCGATCGCCTCCTCGTCGAGCACGCGATCGGGATGCACGATCTGCGGGATGCCGTCATACATCTGGAGCGTGCCCGAGACGTAGCGCTTCTCGCCCATCGGCAGCAGTTTTTCGACATAGCCGGGTTTGGCGCGGAAGAAGGTCAGCACGACATCGCCGGTGTCGTCGCTGGCATAGACCAGATACGGCGCGCGGGCGTTGCGCGGCGGGGGCGGGCGATGGCGATCGACGGTGACTTCCAGCGTCACCATGGTTCCCTGGACCGCGTCGCGGATCTTTGGCCGCGCGCGGCGGTCGATGATCTGGCTCGGCAAATGCAACAGCAGGTCAACCAGGCGCGGCGTCTCATTGCGGCTGAGCAGGTACTGCAGCAGCTTGTCCTGCTTCGGACCGACGCCGGGCAGGCTGGTCACGGGAGCAAACAGCGGATTGAGCAGGCTGGGGCGCATTCGAGGAATCCAGAACCGTTCACTGCCGTGATGGCCAGTTTTGTGCTGGACGTCCACGGCTTTATTTCGGCCCGGCCATGATGGGGCCTGCCTGGACCGGCGGAGTGTGCTGCCGGTCCAGGCGCGACCATGCTATGCGGCTCGAAACGCGGCGCCCTTGAACCGCTTGACCGGCCGACCGCGCTCGAGCTGATCGTGCGCCGCGTGCGCTTCGTTGCGGGCGGCGATCGCGGCCAGCTCGCCTTGCAGCCTGAGCAAAGCCGCCAGCCGGTCTAGTGCCAGCGCCTTGTTCCGATGTTGCGAACGTTCTTCGCGCGCGACGACCGCAAGCCCGCTTGGGACGTGGACGGCCCGCACCGCGCTTTCGGTCTTGTTCTGGTGCTGGCCGCCCGGGCCGCCGGCACGGAAAGCCTCAAAGCGAACGTCCTGAGTGCTGATGGCCTTCGGCGCGTCGGGCAGCGCGGGAAGCTCGAAAACGCCGATGAACCAGTTCTTGCGCTTGTGATGCGGCCTGAGCGGGCTTTGCACCGTCCATTGGATCGCACCGATCCACGGCCGCGCAAAGGCGGCCGCACCGTCGCCATGAACGACAACGAGCGCCGATGCGGGACCGTGCTTGTCGGGATTGGGGCCTTCAAGATGGTCGGTATCGAAGCCGAGTGCGGTCGCTTCGCTGACGAGAGCCGCAACCGCGTTCGCCACCGCGATCCGGCATTCCGCCGGACCGCGTCCGCTGGTGAACAGAAGGCGGATCATCGGCGATCCTCCTTCCAGCCCTTGTCGCGCTTGCCGCTCGCCGGGACACTGGACTGCGCCTTCTTGAATGTCAGCAGTGGCCGGAAGGTTGCCACCACGCGCACCAGGCCGAACTCCACGAGGTCGCCGATGACGCGCTCGATACTCTTGTAGGCGTCCGGCGCTTCCTCCGCGAGCAGGCCGCGATCCCCGCAGACGACGATGCCGCCGAACGGATTGCGTTCCAGCCTTGCGATATCGGACTTCTTGACCCGGACACGACCGTGCATGGATGCACGATCGTATTTGCGACCCGCTCCGTGCGCGAGCGATGCAAGCGCCTCGGCTGGCATGTCCGCGAGAGGCTCGACCAGATAGGACAGCGTACCGCGCGATCCCGGCACTGGCACGAGTCCGCGATCGGCGGCTGCAGCCCCCTTGCGATGCAGCGCCATGACTTCGCCCGCGGCACTGGGCCGACATTCGACCATGTTGTGCGCGAGGTCGCCAACGGGACGCAGATCAGCGCGGGCTGCGATGCCCGCCCGTTCCGCGATGATGCGACGATTGAGTTTGGCCCATCGCACGGCGTGATCGTGTGCCGCGAGGTAAGCATGTCCTTCGTCGCTCTCGATGGTCAGGCTATCGTATCCGTCGCGGAGAGCCCGCTCCAGAATCGAGAAGCCAAGGCCCCGGGATCCGGAATGGACCAGCACGTAAGCGAGGCTCCGCTCGAGGCCGGCTCGTGCCGCCGCATCCGGTGCAAGGATATCGTCGATGGCCTGAATCTCGCAGAAATGGTTGCCGCCTCCGATGCTGCCGAGCGCGGCATCAAAAGTGGTGGCATCCAGTCCATCGTTGGCAGCGGCGCTCTTGGCGTCGCCATCCCAGGGCTGGTCGAGGTCGTGCATCCGCTCGGCCAGGTGATCGAGCCGGAGCTTGCGCGCGGCCACGCCGAGCTCGAACAGGCCCATGCCGCAGCCGATGTCGGAGCCGACCAGTTGCGGATGAATCCGTTCCGATAGAATGGCGCAGCCGACCGGGCCATATTTGCCCGGATGCAGATCAGGCATGGCAGCGACCGCCCGGACTCCAGGGAGCCCAGCGACGTGTTCCAGTTGAAGTGTTGCGTTGCCTTCGATCCATGATCTGGACGAGGCGAAGATGTGGATCGGCGCGCGGCCGTCCACGTTGGCAGAAGTGCCCATTGAAAAGCTTTCAGCAGATAGGGATCGTCGACACGCGCAGCTGTGCTATGCGCGTGGTTTCCCTAACGGCGCGGCCAACGCACGCGCAGTTTAGGCGATGCCCTCGACGGGGCGGCGAGACATGATCGTCATCGAGCCTTCTCCCTGATGATCGCGCCCGCGGGGCGCGAAATCGGGCAGACACATAGCGGTGAAATTGAAAAGCTGCAAGTGGCAGGGCCACACCCGGCGTTTTTGCACGCACCGGCGCTTGGAATGCTGCTGACATTCGCAAGCTCAGGGCCTATATCACCCCGGCCCGGCACGTCCGGGCTTTTGGCGTTTGACTGGATTTGAGACATGACGGGAACGACACGATCGAGCAACGGACTGGACGATCGCCGCAAGCGGTTGCTGTTCCGCTGCTGGCACCGCGGCACGCGCGAGATGGATCTGATCCTCGGCCGCTTCGCGGATGCCGAGATCGGCAACCTGTCCGACGCCGAGCTGACCGAGCTCGAGGCCCTGCTCGAGGTCAACGATCCCGATCTCTATGCCGCCATCACGGGTGACAAGGTGCTGCCAGCTGATGTCACCGGCGCGATCTTCGCGCGCATCAAGGCGTTCCCGATCGCGGACCGCGACGCATGAAGCAGGGCATGAAATCTCCGGCCGAGCTGCTCACGCCCGGCCGCGCGCTGACGCTTGCCAATGTCGCCGAAGGCGCCGAAGGCCTCGTCATCTCCGATCTGGCGCGCGCGATCGCGGCGCGGCCGAAGAAGCCGGCCGTCAGCCTTGCCGTGGTCTGCCGCGACGGTGCGCGGATGCAGCAGCTCGAACGGGCACTGCAATTCTTCGCACCCGATCTGCCGGTGCTCCAGTTCCCGGCCTGGGACTGCCAGCCCTATGATCGCGTCTCGCCGCATGGCGGCATCCTGGCGCAGCGTCTGACCACGCTGGCGCGGCTCGCCTCGCTCACCGGCAGCGACAAGCCGCTGATCGTGCTGACGACAGTGAATGCGGTGGTGCAGCGCGTGCCCTCGCGCGATCTGGTCGCGGCGCAGGCGCTGTCGGTCGCGCCCGGCAATGTCGTGCCGATGGACAGCATCGTCGCCTGGCTCGAGCACAACGGCTACAACCGCTCCTCGACCGTGCGCGAGCCCGGCGAATATGCCGTGCGCGGCGGCATCCTGGACCTGTTTCCGGCGGGCCTTGAGCAGCCCGTCCGCTTCGACTTCTTCGGCGACAGCCTGGAATCGATCCGCACCTTCGACGCCGAGACCCAGCGCACGCTGCTCGACATGCGCGCGCTCGACCTCGTGCCGATCTCGGAATTCCAGCTCGTCACCGACACCATCCGCCGTTTCCGGATGGGCTATGTCGCCGAGTTCGGCGCGCCCGAGCGCGACGATGCGCTGTATGAAGCCGTCAGCGAAGGCCGCCGCCATCCCGGCATGGAGCACTGGCTGCCGCTGTTCCAGGACCGGATGGACACGCTGTTCGACTATCTGCAAGGCGCGGCCGTTGCGATCGAGCCGCAGGCCGAGGACGCGGTCCGCGAGCGCTTCAAGCAGATCCTGGACTACTACCAGGCCCGCCGTGATGCGATGGAGCATCCCGGCGGCGGTGCCATCTACAAGCCGCTGCCGCCTGACAGGCTCTATCTCACGGACGAGGAATGGAGCAGGCGCGAGCGCGAGATGCCGCTGGTGCGGCTGACGCAGTTTTCCGTCCCGGCCGACGGCGCGACCATCGTCGATGCCGGCGCGCGCAAGGGCCGCGACTTCGCACCCGAACGCAATGACACCACAGTCAACGTGTTCGAGTCCGTGGTCAGCCACGTCATGGCTTTGCACGCCGCGCGCAAGAAAGTGGTGATCGCGCTCTGGAGCGAAGGCTCGCGCGACCGCATGACCTCGATGCTGCGCGACCACAAGCTGACCCACACCACCAGCGTCAACAGCTGGCGGACGGTGCAGGCGACCCCGCGCAACGAGACCATGCTCGCCGTGCTCGGCCTGGAAAGCGGTTTCGAGACCGACGAGATCGCGCTGATCAGCGAGCAGGACATCCTTGGCGACCGCCTGGTGCGGCCGCGCAAGGCCAGCCGCAAGCTCGACAATTTCATCTCGGAGGTGACGAGCCTCACCGCCGGCGACATCGTGGTCCACGTCGATCACGGCATCGGCCGCTTCATCGGCCTGCAAACCCTCGACGTCGCCGGTGCGCCGCATGACTGCCTCGAATTGCATTATGCGGCCGAGACAAAACTGTTCCTGCCGGTCGAGAACATCGAGCTGCTGTCACGCTACGGCTCCGACCAGACCACGGTCGAGCTCGATCGTCTGGGGGGCTCCGGCTGGCAGACGCGCAAGGCCAAGCTTAAGAACCGCATCCGGGAGATCGCGGGCGAGCTGATCAAGATCGCCGCCGCGCGTCATCTGCACGAGGCGCCGAAGCTGCCGGTACAGCAGGGCCTCTACGACGAGTTCTGCGCACGCTTCCCCTATGACGAGACCGAGGACCAGCTCGGCGCGATCGAAGCCACCCTGAAGGACCTCGAGCTCGGCCGTCCGATGGACCGGCTGATCTGCGGCGACGTCGGCTTCGGCAAGACGGAGGTCGCGCTGCGCGCGGCCTTTGCCGTCGCGCTCGAAGGCAAGCAGGTCGCGGTCGTGGTGCCGACGACGCTATTGGCGCGCCAGCACGCAAAAACCTTCACCGAGCGCTTCAAGGGCTTTCCGGTGAATGTGGCGCAGGCCTCGCGCCTGATCGCGACCAAGGAGCTGAACCTGGTCAAGAAGGGCATTGCCGACGGTTCGGTCGATATCGTCGTCGGCACCCATGCGCTGCTTGGTAAAGCCATCAAGTTCCGCGACCTCGGCCTCGTCATCGTCGACGAGGAGCAGCATTTTGGCGTCACCCACAAGGAGCGGCTGAAAGCGCTTCGTGCCGAGGTCCATGTGCTGACGCTGTCGGCGACCCCGATCCCGCGCACACTGCAATTGGCGCTGACCGGCGTCCGCGAGCTTTCGATCATCGCATCGCCCCCGGTCGACCGCCTCGCGGTGCGCACCTTCGTGGCCCCGCATGATCCGCTGATGATCCGCGAGGCGCTGCTGCGCGAGCGCTATCGCGGCGGGCAGGCGTTCTACGTGGTGCCGCGCATCGACGACCTCGCCGAGGTCAAGGACTTCCTCGACAAGAACGTGCCGGAGATGAAGGTCGCGGTCGCGCACGGCCAGATGCCGCCGGCGGTGATCGAGGACATCATGACCGCCTTCTACGACGGCAAGTTCGACATCCTGCTGTCGACCACCATCGTGGAATCCGGCCTCGACATCCCCAACGCCAACACGCTGATCGTGCACCGCGCGGACATGTTCGGCCTGGCGCAGCTGTATCAGCTCCGCGGACGCGTCGGCCGGTCCAAGCTGCGGGCCTATGCACTGTTCACGCTGCCGGCGCAGCAGAAGATCACCGCGCAGGCCGAGCGCCGGCTCACCGTGCTGCAATCGCTGGAGACGCTGGGCGCGGGCTTCCAGCTCGCCTCGCACGATCTCGACATCCGCGGCGCCGGCAACCTGCTCGGCGAGGAGCAGTCCGGCCACATCAAGGAGGTCGGCTTCGAGCTCTACCAGTCGATGCTGGAGGAGGCGATCGTCAACCTCAAGGCCGGCGTGTCCGAGCCCGCCGCCGACCGCTGGTCGCCGTCGATCACCATCGGCATGCCCGTGCTCATTCCGGAAGACTATGTCGGCGACCTCTCGGTGCGGCTGTCGCTGTACCGGCGGCTGGCCGATCTCGACACCGAGGAGGAGATCGAGAACTTCGGCGCGGAGATGCGCGACCGTTTCGGCGTGCTGCCGGACGAGGTGCGCTATCTGTTCAAGGTCGCCGCGATCAAGGCGTTCTGCCGCAAGGCCAATGTCGGGAAGATCGACGCCGGCCCGAAGGGCGCCGTCATCGCCTTCCGCGACAATTCGTTCGCCTATCCCGACCGCCTGGTGTCGTTCATCCGCAGCTACGGTCAGGCCGCCAAGGTCCGGCCGGACATGAAGGTGGTGTTCCTGCAGGACTGGGAGACGCCGGAAGAGCGTCTCGCCGGCACCACCGAGATCATGCGTCAGCTCGCGCAACTGGCGCAGAGCAAGAAGGCGGCCTAGCTGCTCCGAGCGCCGCCGGCGCGGTATTTGGATACGAAAACAGCGGCATATGGCCACTTGCGGAATGATCGGACGCCAGCCATGTTCGATTCATCGAGTTCGGCCGAACGACTTGGCCTCGCCGCTGCTAGCGTGCTGACTGACGACCTGATTCGTGTGACCCGCGACTGGTTTACCGGCCGCGGTTTTTTTGTACCGCAAAGCGGGCTAGCCCGCCCATTGCAACTGCTGAGGTGGCGAGCTTGTCTATCAATATCGATCCGGGCCGGGAACACGACGACGAACACGACGACGTCATGTACCCGCAGGTCCTGCCGTTTGTATTGGTCCACGCAGGATGCGTCGCAGCGATCTGGTCGGGCGTCTCGTGGCAAGCCGTTACCATTTGCGTGGTTCTGTACTGGTTGCGCATGTTCGGGATCACCGCCGGATATCATCGGTACTTCTCGCATCGCTCCTACGCGACCAGCCGGGTGTTTCAGTTCATCCTGGCCTTCCTTGCCCAGAGCAGCGCCCAGAAGAGCGTGCTCTGGTGGGCCGCCAAGCATCGCCATCATCATCTGCACTCGGATACGGCGAAGGATGTGCATTCGCCCCGCCACAAGGGCTTCCTCTACAGTCATGTCGGCTGGATCTTCTACCGGCAGCACGATGCAACCGATCTGGTGAAAGTAGCGGATCTGGCGTCGTATCCCGAGTTGATGTGGCTGCACAGGCTGGAGCTTCTGCCGGCATTCGTGCTCGCGGGTCTCTGCTTCCTCGTTGCCGGATGGTCCGGGCTCGTGGTCGGCTTCCTCTGGAGCACCGTGCTCGTGTACCACGCCACGTTCTGCATCAACTCACTCGCGCATGTTCACGGACGCAAGCGGTATGTGACCGGTGACGACTCCCGCAACAACTGGCTGCTTGCTTTCTTCACGATGGGTGAGGGGTGGCACAACAATCACCACGCCTATCAGGCCAGCGCCCGGCAGGGCTTCTACTGGTATGAGATCGATCTGACCTATTATGTCCTGGTGGCCCTGTCCTGGGTCGGGATCGTCCGGGATTTGAAGACGCCGCCCAAGCTGGTTCTGCGCAACGAGCACCAGTTGGGATCGCGCGTCGTCAAGCAGGCGGCCGAGCAGCTCGCTGCGCGCTTCAATCCTGAACACATCGCGTCGGCGATCAGGACGTCGATCCATGAGACCGAATTGTCGGTCCGGGACGCGATCACGTTGCTGCAGCACCGTGCCGATCTGCGCCTGTCCAGCATGCCGACCCGCGAGCAGTTGCTCGCTGAAGCGCAGCGCATGTTCGCGAAGACGATGTCCCTGGACGACATTGTCGACCGTGCCCACGAGCTCCTGAACGAGACCGTTGGCTTTCTCCTGGCTGCTCCCACTCCCGCTCCCGCTCCCGCTCTGGCTGCCGCCCCGAAATCGGGAGCGAATGGCGGCGGTTAGCGCGCGTAAGGGGAGTTCGTGAGATCAGGGAATGCCGGCGGATGACTACGACGCCGGCCTCACAACTAAGGATGGGCGAGATCGACAGGCCGGTTCACGACCATCCGCTCCAGTAGCTTGGCCCCGCTAGCGATCTGCTGATCGAAGTCCTTTACTGAATAGTCCTCGCCCTGACCCTTGTTGGACGAATTGATCCGAATCCAGGCGGTCAGGCCGTTACGGCAGGCCTTGAGCAGGCAGTTTCCCGAGAAATCGCAATCGAGCGGGTAGTATCGACTTGTCGCGCGTTCGCCCCGGTCGAGAAACTTGATGAAGGCGCTCGTTGGAGGGCTCCGGTGATTGTCCTGCCTGGTCCAACCGTATTGGTCCGCCGGCAGACCCAGAGCGGCTTCACGATAGCGCGCCCATTGGGGCAGCCAGGCTTCGCAATTCGTGTCCAAGCCACTGAGGATGCCCACGCCGGTGACGCCTTTCGCGACTTGTTCGCCCAGCATTTCGCGCGGGCGCGTCTGTGAAACGCGGACGGAACTCCATTCGGACGACCGCAACGTTGCGGAATAACGACCGGGGGCGCCAACCAGGTCAGTAAGAGTAAATTCGAGTGGGCTTTTGCCGGGCGGCGTCGATACGGCGAACGTGGTCATCGTCGAATTCTCCTCCGGGAGAGCCACGAGCACATCCTTCAACTGGATCAAAAATCTACCGTCGGGCTGTCGCGGAACCTCTTCGCCCAGCGCAGCTCCAACCAGATTCACTGGCATGAGAAAGATGAGGGCCGCGAGCCTATGAACGAACTGCATGACATTCCTCACGGGACACGCCAATGATAGCCGATTGCGCTATTGCAAGAGTGGGCAAGGCGAAGCGTGCCCATCGCTTCTGTCGTCTTGGAAGGATGGTGGGCACGGCGCAGATGCGCCTTTGCCCTCCTACGGCAGCGAGGTTGTGACTACGACGCCGCGCGGGACGCGTCGGCTGAGAGGCGCCCGAGCAGTGATCGCGCCGTATCCGACGGCGACAGCGAATCCACGCTGACCACGGGATCGCTGCGCATCTCGTGCTTGCCGTTCGAGGTGTGCCGCATCACCGCCGAGAGGCGGCGCGCGATCATGTGGGCGGTGCGGAAATCGGTCTCCGCGAACACGACGATGACCGAGCCGTCCTTCTGTGCCGCGCCAAAATCCATCTGCCGCATCAGGCGGCTCAGGATGCGGGCCGCGTCGAGCTGGGCGCGGGAATTGCCGGGCTCGAAGGCGAAGCGCGCCACGGAGAGGCCGCCGCCGCGGGCAAGCGTCTGCTCGACCGCCTTGGCGAAATCGCGGGCAAAGGCTTCCACCGTGAGCAGGCCGCTGCGCGGATCGAGCCAGCCGCCGGCATCGATCGAGCGCAGCGTGCGGCTCAGTTGCGCTTCCATCGCGTGCTGGCGGATCAGCGGCAGCGCGTTGGCGGCGACCTTCGCCGGCTCGCCCGGGATCAGTTCGAGATTGGGCAGGTCGTACGTCTGCGTAAGCTGGTGCGCGGTGACGACCACGGGCAGGCTGCGGAAACGGGTGTCTTCGGCGAGCACGGTGAGGAAGGCGTCGGTGACGCGCGCGGTAAAACCTTCGGCGAGCACGACGCCGTCGATATCGCGGGTGTTGAGATGCTTGGCCGCAGCCTCGATCGAGAGCGCACCGACGACGCCGACGCGCTCGCCGAGTGCGACGGAGAGCGCGGGATAGGCTGCGCCGCGGCCGATCAGGAGCACGGTCGCATCGCGTGCCGGATCACTTTCCGGCAACCCGACTTTCGCCTCCGGCAGCCGGCGCAGAACCGTCGCATGGAGGGTCCGCACGCGCAGCGCGGCGCGGAGCCGCGCGACGAGGCGGTCGGAATTGCCGCCGCGCGAGGAGAAGGGCAGGGCGTTCTGCGGCAGCGTGCCGGCAGCATCGAGCGCCACGAAGGGAAGATAGGGCGATTGGCCCGCGATCTTCATGGCGAGCGGCGCCAGATGGGGCTCGTGCCCGGCATGCATCGCGGCGAGAACTGCGGCCGGCTGCACCTGCTCGACCGCGCGCGCCGCGCTGGCCCAGTCGGTGTCGACGACGGGGAAGAGACGGGCCTCGTCCAGAGCCGCAATGCAAGGCGGCCGCTGGGCATTGGACACAAACAGGATCGGGCCCGCCTGGGACATCGCAAACTCTGATCACGCAACAGATGCTGCGCAATCTAGTCCGGTCGCCTTAATGCAGCGTCAATGGACGGGTCGAAACTGCGCCTAAACCGGCCCCGAGCGGTCGCGAAAAGCCTCGACCATCAGGGGGTTAAGCCCGAGTTCATTGAGCGCTTCGCGGGCGCGGGCGTTGTCCTGGGCCCGGCCTGCGAGCCGGTGGCCTGAGAGCCGGTCGGGCAGCGCGGTGAGCAGGGCACCCTGGCCGAGCCGGCGCGCCCATTCCTGGAGGTCGTTGGACAGGAAGCGGTAGCCGCCGACGGCCATGATGCCGGAGGGCGGCGCGGTGATGCAGATCGCGCCGCTGGGGCGGTCGAGCCGCGCGGCATAGCCGGTGTCGACATAATCCCGCGGCGGCTGCGCTGTCAGGGTGTCGCCGACCGGCTGCGGCGGTGCGTAGGCCGCGATCGGCACCATCGCCCCACGCAGGCCGAGCGTGCCCTTGGGCGTCAGCAGGATTTCGCCGGCGATGGAGGAGCCGGACTGCTCACGCGGGGCGCCGTGCGGCCCGGGCATCACCGTAACAGGCATGCCGTCCTCGCCGCGGCGGGCGCCGAACAGACCGGCCTCGCCGAATAGATAGACGTCGGTCAGCGGTGCATGCGGCGCGATCCAGGCATCGCTCGCCGCCACCTGCTCGGGCGCACGCCAGAGGCCGATGACGTTGCGCAAGCTTGGCAGCCGTGCCGCGAGATCGGAATCGCCCAGGCGCAGCGCGAGCTGCGCGGGGGCGATCAGCACCTCGCATTCGTGCTCGTTGATCTGCTGCTCCAGCACCTCGTTCTCGAAGGGATGATGCAGCGCCAGCGTGCCGCCGCAGAGCAGCCACACCGCGAGCGAGGAAGCGAGGCCAGCGAACGACATCGGCGCGAACGCCGCCATTACGGTCGCGCCCTGCTTGATGTCGGCCTCCAGCGACATCGCGAGCCCGCCGGCGATCAGGCTGAAATGCGGCCGCGGCACCGGGCGAAAGCCTTCGGCGGTGACGTCGAAGGAGATCATCGCCGCCTTGCGGCCGTCCTGGATCACGGTGCGGGTGGTGCCGGGCGGGCGCGCCAGCACGTCGTCGAGCGAGGCCATGCCCTCGGGCAGGTCGGCGCCGAAACCGCAGACGTAACGGATCGAAAAGGCCTCGGCGGCGGCATGCATCGCGAGGTCGGAATAGCTGACGCCGTCGACCTTGCTCATGGTGACGATGGCGCGCGCCGCGGTGCGGTTCAGCGCGGCGGTCAGTTCCGCATGGCGCCACAGCAGCGGCAGCACGGCGACGACGAGCCCGGCGCGATGCGCGGCGAGCACGGTCAGCACGAATTCGACCGTAGCAGGCAGCTGGATCGCGATGACGGAGTTGGCCGGCAGCCCCGATTCGACGAAATGCGCCGACAGGGCCTCGATGGCGGTGTCAGCCTCGGCGTAAGTCATCCGGCGCGGCTGGTGGCCGGTCACACGGGCCTTGTTGAGGGGATCGAGCAGAGCGGGCGCGTGCGGTTGCCGCATCAGCGTGCGCTGAAACAGCGTGTCGAGCGTCGGCGATACGGCTGGCTGATTCACGGCGTCACTTTGCTTGGCTGGCTTGCGGCTGCCCCTTCGACCACCAGGTCTCCGGCAGGTAGCCGGACAGCGCGGTGGCCTTCGGCCGTTCTATCCGATTCCAGCGCGCGATCCATTGCTCGGATACGTTAAACAGGGGGATTGTATAGAAACCGGAGATCAAGGCGCGGTCGAGCGCCCGCACCGCCGAGACGAAGGCCGTATGATCACGGGCCTCCAGGAGAGCACCGATCATGGCATCGACGGCGGGATCTCTGGCGCCCATGTAGTTGCGGGTGCCCGGATTGTCGGCGGCCGCGCTGCCCCAATAGAAATACTGCTCGTTGCCGGGCGACAGCGACTGATCCCAGCGGTTCTGGATCATGTCGAACTCGTAAGCGAGCCGGCGCTGGTCGAACTGCACGGGATCGACCGCGCGAACGGTCGGCGCGATGCCGGCGCGCTTGAGGTCGCGCTGGAACGCGAGGGCGATGCGCTCCTGGTCGCGGGTCGTCACCAGCATCTCGAAGGTGAAGGGGGCTTTTGTCGCGCGGTTGCGCAGCACCGTGCCGTCGAGATCGTAGCCGGCGTCCGACAGCAGCTTGAGCGCCGCGCGCAGCGTGGTCCGGTCGCGCCCCGAGCCGTCGGTCACCGGCAGGCGGTAGCTGCCGTCCATGATGTCGGGCGGAATCTGCGCGGCAAAGGGCTTCAGCAGCTCGCGCTCGCGCGCATCGGCGGACCGGCCGTAGGCCGAGAGATCCGACCCCGCAAAATAGCCAGCGACGCGCGAATAGAGACCGAAAAAGTAGTTGCGGTTGATCAGCTCGAAATCGAGCAGCAGCGTCAGTGCCCGGCGCACGCGGATGTCGGCGAAGATCGGACGGCGCGTGTTGAACACCAGGAATTCGGAAGGCTGCGGCACGCCGGGCTTGATGGTGTCGCGGATCACTTCGCCGCTTTTGACGGCCGGAAAGTCGTAACCGTCGTGCCAGCGCAGCGGTTCGTGCTCGACACGGAAATCATAGAGGCCGCGTTTGAAGGCTTCGAACTGGCCGTTGGCCTCGCGGAAATAGTCGAGCCTGATCTCGTCGAAATTGTAGAGCCCGCGATTGATCGGCAGGTCGCGGCCCCAATAATCGGGATTGCGGGTCAAGGTCACGCTGGCGCCGGGCTTCACCGCCGCGACACGGTAGGGGCCCGAGGCGATCGGCCCCGTCAGCGTCGTCTCCTCGAAGGTCGCAACATCCACTGCATGCTTCGGCAGGATCGGCATCAGGCCGAGGATCAGCGGCAGCTCGCGGTCGTTGGCGCCGGTGAGGTCGAAACGAACGGTGAGGGGATCTGGCGCCTCGGCCTTGGCGACCTTGGCGTAATATTGCCGGAGGTTGGGACGGCCATGGTCGCGCAGGAGCTGCCAGGAGAACAGCACGTCCTCGGCTTGTACCGACTTGCCGTCGGAGAAGCGGGCGCGGGGATCGAGACGGAACGTGACGTAGCTCCGCTCCGCATCGGTCTCGACGGTCTTGGCGAGCAGGCCGTACAGCGTGAACGGCTCATCCTGGCCGCGCGCCAGCAGGCTCTCGACCACGTAGGCGCGGATCGGCTGCACCGCCAATCCCTTCACGATGAACGGATTAAGGCTGTCGAAGGTGCCGAGAAGGCCCCAGACCAGCCGGCCGCCCTTGGGGGCGTCAGGATTGGCGTAGGGCATGTGGGTGAAATTGGGCGGCAACGCCGGCTTGCCGTGCATGGCGATGGCGTGAGCTTCTTCGGCCCGTACGCCATTTGCCGGGAGCCCGGCAGCCAGGACAAAGGCGAGGGCGCAGAGGCGGACGCCAAGGCTCGCACGGAACCTCTCACGAAGGCCCTCGAGAAGGCGCTGGAACATGAACATCGGCACACGTTGATTCGAGGACCGCCGGGACCTGAATCCTATCACAGGGAATTTGGTGGGACGCTGGCGCCAACGCGGCCAAAGACGCTTGTCGGCATTGATCTTTTCGACGGCCCCGCTTAGAAGGCGGGCGATCGCGCAAGAGCGTCGAGCCCGTCACCTATCCGCCTCAATTGACGGGGAGAGAGCCGCGCCCAAACGCGGCTAGGTTCGTCGCTGCAGAGCGGTTCGGGCACTTCCCGTTCAGAAAGGGTTTTCCGCAATGAATTTCCATTACTTGGCCGCGTCCGTCCGGCCGCGCGGGCGACTTCTCGCCTTGTTGACGGCGACGGCATTGGCCGTTCCATTTGCCGCCGAGGCCCAGACCCCGGCGCCGGCCCCCGGTGCGCCTGCCGCGCCCAAGGCGGCTCCGGCCCCGAAAGCCGCTCCGAAGGCTGCCCCCAAGGCTCCGGCGCCCTCCGCTCAGGCGCCCGCCCAGCAGGCTCCCGCGCAGGGCGCTCCGGCGCAGCAGGGCGCGGCCCAGCCGGCCGATCAGCAGATCCAGCTGATCTACGCCCCCTGGACCAAGTTCTGCCTCAAGGGCCAGGACGCCAACGCCAAGCAGGTCTGCTTCACCGGCAAGGACGGTCGCATCGAGTCGGGCCAGCCGGTCATTGCCGCCGTGATCATCGAGCCGGAAGGCGAGCCCAAGAAGATCCTGCGCGTGACCTTGCCGCTCGGCATGCAGCTCGTGCACGGCACCCGCATCATCGTGGACAACAATGCGCCGCTGCAGCAACCGTATGTGATCTGCTTCCAGAACGGCTGCATGTCGGATTATGAGGCCAGCCCCGAGCTCATCAACAGCATGAAGAAGGGCCAGAACCTCGTCGTCCAGGCGATCAACGCCAACGGCGCGCCCTTGACGCTGCCGCTGCCGCTCGCCGGCGAATTCCAGAAGGCCTATGACGGTCCGCCGACCGATCCCAAGGTGTTCGAGGAAACCCAGAAGAAGCTCCAGGAAGAGCTTCAGAAGAAGGCCGACGAGCAGCGCAAGAAGCTCGAGCAGCAGGGCGGTGCGCCCGGCGCACCTCCGACCGCTCAGAAGTAATCGGGCGACGGACGTCCAGACATGAAAAAGGCGCTCACTTCGAGCGCCTTTTTTGCTGGCCGCTTGCCGGCAGCGAAATTCAGTTCAACGACGGGTTCCGCGGGCGGTAGCCGCCGTCCTTGTTCTTGATGAAGATCTCGGCGACCTGGGAATGGCGGACCGGTTCGCCGGAATCGTCCGGCACCAGATTCTGTTCCGATACGTAGGCGACGTACTCGGACTCGGCGTTCTCCGCGAGCAGGTGGTAGAACGGTTGGTCCTTGTGCGGCCGCACCTCTTCAGGGATCGACAGCCACCACTCCTCGGTGTTGTTGAACTCCGGATCGATGTCGAAGATCACGCCCCGGAACGAGAAGATCCGGTGGCGCACGACCTGTCCGATCTGGAATTTGGCGGTCCTCGCTTTAATCATTCCCCGTCGATAGACCAGGATTGTGGCCGATGCTAGTGCCCTGATCTGGAATTAACCTTCGCTTGCGGGGCGGATAGCCCCCAAATCTTCAGAAAACACTTCATCAATGGTCGATATCCTCAATCTGGCGCTACCTTATTTTGGCTTGATCTTCGTCGGATTTGCTTGCGGCAAGGCCAAATCGCTACCGGAATCGGGCCTCGCCTGGATGAACTTCTTCCTGCTCTACGTGTCGCTGCCGGCACTGCTGTTCGCGATCATGTCGAAGACGCCGTTCGCGGAATTGAACAACCCGCCGTTCCTGATCGCGACCACGCTGGCGACGGTCGCAGCGTTTACGCTGGCGCTGGTCGTCGGCAAGATTTTCGGACGGCTGACGCTGCGCGAGGCGACGCTCGCGGGTCTCTCCGGCGGCTACGGCAATATCGGCTATATGGGACCGGGGCTGGCGCTCGCCGTGCTTGGGACCAAGGCATCGGCGCCGACCGCGCTGATCTTCTGCTGCGACAGCATCTTCCTGTTCACGATCGTGCCGCTGCTGATCGAGCTCTCCGACCGCGACCATCCTTCGATCGTGCATGCCTTCGGCGTCGTGCTGAAGCAGATCGTGCTCAACCCGCTGATCATGTCGGCCTGCTTTGGCGCGGCCGTGGCGGCGCTGCACATCGAGCTGCCGGTCGCGCTCGACCGCACCATCACCTTCCTTCAGAACGCAGCCGCGCCGACCGCGCTGTTCGTGCTCGGCGTGACCGTGGCGCTCCGCCCGTTCAACCGGGTGCCGTGGGAGGTGCCGGGCGTGATCGCGGTGAAGCTATTGATCCACCCGCTTGCCGCGTTCGGCCTCATGCTGGCGTTCGGTCCGTTCGCGCAGCCATGGGCCGCGACCGCAGTGCTGATGGCCTCGCTGCCGCCGGCGCTGAACGTGTTCGTCATTGCCCGGCAGAACGAAGCCTGGATCGAATCTGCTTCGGTCGCGGTGCTGCTCGGGACCTTCGCGTCCGTGGTCACGCTGACCAGCGTGATGTGGGCGATCCAGACCGGCCGGCTGGCGTTTCCCTGAGCGGTCTACCGCCGCCGAGTTACCTTCGCCACGTCGGCGTCAGGCCCTCGCGCATCGCAAAACGCCGGAGCGGGCCGATGGCGCCGAGCAGCTGCATGCCCACGGCGCGGACCGGCTGGAGCGGCAGGAAATCGTTGAGCAAAGAGCGGTTGGCGATGTCGATCGCAAACGTCCGGCTCAAAATGTCCGGACGCCGCGCCCGGTCGTAGCGTGTCAGCACGTCGGGTGCGCCGGGATCCTGACCCGCAGCGATGGCCTCGCCCGCGAGGCGGGCGATGTCGGCGGCATCGCGCAGACCGAGATTGAGGCCCTGGGCGCCGATCGGCGGGACAACATGGGCGGCTTCGCCGACCAGCGCGATGCGGTCGCGGCCGAAGGACTTTGGACGTTCGATCGCAAGCGGGAACAGGTTGCGGCCCGGCTCGACCGACATGCGTCCCAGAATGGAATGCGACTGCGTCTCGATCGCGGCGGACAGCTCCTCATCGCTCAATCCGCGAAGCCGCCCGGCTTCCGCGGGCGCCGCGACCCAGACGATGCTGGAGCGGTCGCCGGGCAGGGGCACGAACACGCACGGACCGTGCGGCGTGTGGAACTCGGTCGAGACGTTGCGATGCGGGCGCGCGTGGCCGACGTTGAAGGTCAGCGCGGTCTGCGTCAGGTCGCGCCGGGTCACCGCGATGCCGGCGGCTTCCCGGCACAGTGAGTGCCGGCCGTCGGCGCCGACCACGAGCCGGGCCGTAAGGAATTGCGCGGACGCGGTGCGGATCGCGACGTCGTCGGCTTCGATGACGACGCTTTCGGCCTCGTCGTCGAAGCGCTCGAGGTGGGGCAATTCGGCCGCGCGTTCTTCCAGCGCCAGCATCAGCGAGCGGTTGTCGATGTTGTAGCCGAAGGCATCGAGCGCGATCTCGTGACAGGAGAACCGGACCTCCGGCGCGCGGAACAGCCGGCCGGTGTCGTCGACGAGCCGCATGACCTCGAGGGCTGCCGCCTTGTCCTTGCAGCGCGGCCAGACGTCGAGGCTCTCCAGGAGCTCGATGGAGGCACCGAGCAGCGCGGTGGTGCGATTGTCGGCATAGGGTACGCGCCGGGCCACCAGCGCGGTCCGCGCGCCAGCCTGCGCAAGCGCGATGGCCGCTGCCAGTCCCGCCGGCCCGCCGCCGATCACGGCCGCGTCAAAAAGTGTCGATGCGTCTGTCATGGAACGACATTTGACACGGCCCGCGGCAAATTCAAGCCCACCTATATTTCCCTGATTTTATGACGAATTGTGCGACCGAGCGCCGCAATGGCGGATGTGCAAACCGGTCTCGTTCTGATAGCAGAAGCCATGGATACCCACGAGGATTCCCTGAAGCCGAGACCGGCGATCCGCGCCGCGGCCTTCTCGGTGCACATCTTCACCGCATTCGGCGCGGCCATCGCGCTGCTGGCGATGCTGGAGGCCGTGCGCGAGCACTGGGCGGCGATGTTTCAGTGGCTGGGCGTCGCCCTGATCATCGATGCGATCGACGGGCCGATCGCCCGCCGGCTCAACGTCAAGGATGTGCAGCCGAACTGGTCGGGCGACGTGCTCGATCTCGTGGTCGATTTCGTCACCTATGTCTTCGTGCCGGCCTACGCGATCGTGGCGAGCGGGCTGCTGCTGCCGGTTGCGGCGCCGCTGCTCGGCATCGCCATCATCGTCACCAGCGCCTTATATTTTGCCGATCTACGCATGAAGGCCGACGACAATCATTTTCGCGGCTTTCCGGCGCTGTGGAACGCGGCGGCGTTCTATCTGTTCCTGCTGCACTGGCCGCCGCTGGCATCGACGCTGCTGGTCGCGGCCCTGGTGGTGCTGACCTTCGTGCCGTTCCACGTGCTGCATCCGGTCCGGGTCGTGCGGCTGCGCTGGCTGACGATGTCGCTGATCGCGATCTGGGCGCTGCTCGGGCTCTACACGCTGGAAATGGATTTTCGCGTCGGCACCGGCGTGACAATCGTGCTCTGCGCCATCGCGCTCTGGATCAGCTTCAGCGACGCATTGATCCGCCTGGCAAGATCCTTCGCATGATGCATTTGTTGACCAGCCCCGAAGCCTGGGCCGCGCTGCTCACCTTGACGTCGCTCGAGATCGTGCTCGGCATCGACAACGTCATCTTCCTGTCGGTGATCGTCTCGCGCATCCCCGAGAAGCAGGCCCACCGCGCCCGCCAGATCGGGCTTGCGCTGGCGCTGATCTTCCGCATCATCCTGCTCAGCCTGCTGGTCTGGCTGATCGGCCTGACCGCGCCGGTGTTTTCGTTTTCAGGCTACGGCTTTTCGTGGCGCGACCTCATCCTGATCGGCGGCGGCCTGTTCCTGATCGCCAAGGCGACGCACGAAATCCACGCCGAAGTCGAAGCCGATGACGGCGAGGGCGACCGCGAGTCCGGCGGCAACGCCTTCTTCTGGGTGATCATGCAGATCATCGTGATCGACATCGTGTTCTCGCTGGACTCGATCATCACCGCGATCGGCATGGCGCAGGACATCGAGATCATGATCGCGGCCGTCGTGATCGCCTGCCTGGTCATGTACATTTCGTCGGGGCCGGTGTCGCGATTCGTCGCGGAGCATCCGACCACCAAGATGCTGGCGCTAGCCTTCCTGGTGCTGATCGGCGTCGCGCTGGTCGCGGACGGATTCCAATTCCACATTCCGCGCGGCTACATCTATTTCGCAATTGCGTTCTCGGCGGCGGTGGAATTCTTCAACGTGCTGGCGAAGCGCAACCGCAGGAAAGCCCGCAAGCCGTCCGTTTAGCCGTTCCAGCCGGCGTCGAGTTGACAAGGCCGGCGCGATGTCTTTCGTTGAGCCGCGAGAAGAGGAGGTCAGGTGATGACCAAAGCCGTCCGTGTGCACAAGGTCGGAGGCCCAGAAGCCCTGGTCTATGAGAGCGTCGATGTTCCGGCGCCGGCTACCGGCGAGGTGCGCATCCGCCAGCATGCGGTCGGACTGAACTTCATCGACGTCTACTATCGCACCGGCCTCTACAAGGCGCCGGGGCTGCCCTTCATCGCAGGCAACGAGGCCTCGGGCGAGGTCGTCGCGGTCGGGCCCGGCGTGACGCATTTCCATCCCGGCGACCGCGTCGCCTACTACCATAATCTCGGCGCCTATACCGGCGAGCGCAACATCCCGTGGGAGAAGCTGGTCAAGCTGCCCGACCACATCACCCACGAGCAGGGCGCCGTGCTGATGCTGAAGGGGCTGACGGTCTGGTACCTCCTGCACAAGACCTTCAAGGTCGAGCCGCATCATCGCGTGCTGGTCCATGCCGCAGCCGGCGGCATCGGCCTGCTCGCCTGCCAATGGGCGAGGGCGCTCGGGGCCCACGTCATCGGTACCGTCGGCTCGCGCGAGAAGGCCGAACTCGCCGAGGCCAATGGCTGCGACCATGTCATCCTGTACAACGAAGAAGATTTCGTCGCGCGCGTGAAGCAGATCAGCCGCAATGAGGGCTGCGACGTCGTCTATGACGGCGTCGGCAAGGCGACCTTCCCGGGCTCGCTGTCCTGCCTCAAGCCGCGCGGCATGTTCGTCTCGTTCGGCAATGCCTCAGGTCCCGTGCCGCCGTTCTCGATCGCCGAGCTCAACACTCACGGTTCGCTGTTTGCGACGCGGCCGAAGCTGAACGATTACATCGGCACGCGCAAGGAGTTGCTGGAAGGCGCCGACACGCTGTTCGCCGCCGTCATCAACGGCAAGCTGCACGTGCCGATCAACCACGCCTACGCGTTGAAGGATGCCGCGAAGGCGCATACCGATCTTGAAAGCCGCAAGACCACCGGCGCGTCGATCCTGAAGCCGTAGGTCTTTCGTCATTCCGGGTTCGGCTCTTCGAGCCGCCCCGGAATGACGCAGCAACTTACGCCACACGCCGTGCCGCGCCGGCCCTGGTCAAGATCCCGTCGAGACAATCGATCATCTCGGCGATCTCGGCCCGCGTGACGTTCAGCGCCGGCATGAAGCGCAGCGTGTCGACCTGCGGCGCGTTCAGGAGCACGCCGGCTTCGAACGCCTGTGCGACGATGCCGGGCGCGATCGGCAGCTTGAGGTCGAGCGCCAGCAGCAGGCCGCGTCCCCGCACGCCACCGAGCCCATGCCGGGCCGAGACCTTCTGCAACTCGCTTTCGAGCAGCAGGCCGGTCTCGGTCACCGCCTTGAGGAAGTCCGGCTTGCCGATCTCCTCCAGCACCGCGAGCCCTGCCGCGCACATGATCGGGTTGCCGTTGAACGTGCCGCCCTGATCGCCGTGCTCGAAACAGGAGGCGCGTTCGGTTGCGAGCAGCGCCGCGAGCGGCACGCCGCCGCCGATGCCCTTGCCGAGCGTCATGATGTCGGGCGCGATCCCGGTGTGCTCGTAGTGGAAGAGTTTTCCGGTCCGGCCCACGCCGGTCTGGATCTCGTCAAAAATGAGCAGCAAGCCATGCGCCTCGGTGAGCGCGCGCAACGCTTGCAGGAACTGGTCGCTCGCCGGCCACACGCCTGATTCACCCTGGATCGGCTCGAGCATCACAGCGACCGTGTTGTCGTTGATCAGCTTCTCCACCGAGGCGATATCGTTCAGCTTGGCCTTCTTGAAGCCTGCGACCTTCGGCTCGAACAGCGGCTCGAACGCCTTCTTGCCCGAGGCCGACATCGTCGCCAGCGTCCTTCCGTGGAAGCCGCCCTCGAAGCTGATGATCTCGAACGCGCCGCCTTTGTGCAGGCTGCCATATTTGCGCGCGAGCTTGATCGCGCCTTCATTGGCTTCCGCACCTGAATTGGCGAAGAACACCTGGTCGAGGGCGCTGTTTGCGACCAGCGCCTCGGCGAGCTTCAAACTCGGCTCGTTGTAGAAGGCCGGGCTCGGCGTCAGCAGCCGCTTGGCCTGCGCGCTGAGCGCGTCGGCAATCCCCGGAGGGGAGTGGCCGAGGCAGTTGACGGCCCAGCCCTGCACGAAATCGAGATAGCGCTTGCGGCTGTCGTCCCAGAGGTAGGAGCCGGCGCCGCGGACGAACACGGCCTTGGGCCGTGCGGTGATGTCCATCAGCGCGTCATAGGGATGCGTGGTCATGTCGAACTCCTGTGGGGACGGGTGGGAAAAGGGGCACAAAAAGCAGAAAGGCCGCACCTTGCGGGTGCGGCCTTCTCGAAAACTCGGCTGAATTTTAATGATTCAGCGGCGTCGTCGGACATGGCGCACCCTCTCATCGTCGCGGATGCGACGACGGAGCATTTCGGTGCGCTGATGGGTCCGAGCGTTGATCATGGGGCGCGTCCCTACAGCCGAATGGCCGGGCTTGTCAAGCGGGCGTTTTGCACATTGCTCGCCGAGCGTGCATCGGTCAGGTCGGATGCGCGGCTTCCCCGGTGTCCTTGTCGCCCCAATCCGCATCGGCAATTGCGGTGTCGATGAACTCGCCGCGCAAGAGCTTGAGCGGCGATGACCAGTACAGCGCGATGTTGTGGAAGGGATCGGTCAGCACTTTGAACACCCACACCAGCCCCGTGGCGACATCACGCGTCGCGAACAGCTGGATCATGCGAATGATGCCGCCGCTGACGCCGATCGCAAGCCAGAGCGCGCCGACATGGCGGATGTAGTCGAGCCGGGTGGCGGGCGGATCAAACAGTCCGAACAGCGTCGGGAAGGCGTAAAGCGCAATCGGCGCGCTGCCCCAGACCAGGAGCAGGATGATCTTGCGCGTCTGATTGTAGCCGACCTTGACCGCTTCCTTGTAGTCGTTGCTGACGTCGTTGACGGCGTCATAGCCGCTTGGCTCGAAGAAGAAATGGCCGGTCTGGCGCGTCAGCATCGCGAGCCAGCCGACGATGCCGGCGAGCGCGGGATCGTTGAACAGCAGCGTATAGCAACCGAGGAAGATGACGGCGCTGACGAGGTGCAGCGTCTGGTTAACGGTGCTCTGGTGGTAGAAGCGGTAGTCGTCGAAGCGCTGCGTGCGCAGCATGTCCGGGAGGCGGCTCATCATCACTCCTCGCTCGCGTTGAAATGCGCGCGGAGAGTTAGGCCGAGTCCGTGACTGGTGCGTGAATGCACTATAATTTCATATCGCAGCGCGTTTGCAGTGGTGCGCTGCAGAACGATGTCGTGGTAGAGGATTACTGAGTCCTCACCGAACGTCCCTCCCGGTCGAAACCCGCCGAGTATCGCGATGGAAACCAACAAGCCTCTAGCGCGTTTGTGATCGAACGACGCGAATTGGTTCGAACCCAACGTACCGCGGCTCAGACCAAGAGGGGCGGGACCAACCAGACAGTTTTCAGCCTTGTCAGATACGCTCTACCCGATCGACCTTGACAGCATTCGCGGCGCGTTTCCGCCAGGTATCGAGGCGCCATCCCTCCTGGTCGACTTCGCCGGCTGGCTGAAGGGGCGCCCCTGGGGCAGCGTCGGCCGCTTCTCCCTCCAGGGCCAGTTCTCCGACCATGCGCCGATCGTCGACGGCAGTCCTTTGCGTGACAGGTTTTCGCTGTTCATGCGGCTGCCGGACGGCTCGGCCGTCGGCGGCTGGTATGGCGCCGGTCTCGATCGCGACAATCCGCCGATCGTGGGACTGGGCTCGGAGGGCGACTACGAGCTGCTGGCGCCGAGCCTCGATGGCCTGCTCGCAAAACTGACATCGCAGCAATTCGAGGACGCCTGGAGCGACCTGAAGCCGCACGACGAGGTCGAGTGCCAGACGGTCGAGCTCGCACAGTGGCTCGCCGGACGGCCGACCGGCGAGGCGGCGGCGCCCGACGACAATTCGTCGGAGCTGCCTGACTTTCGCGGCTTCGTGGAAAAATGGAGCCGGGATCGCGAGGACTATTGGGCCAATCATCGCCTGATGGCCGAGCTTGGCTGGCGGCTGGCTGCACATCTGCCCAAGGGCAAGAAGCCTTGGGACCAGACGCGCTTCGAGATCGCGATCGTCGGCAAGCAGTATGAGGCGCGCGTCCTGACGCGTGGACCGCAGCCGTTCGAGGAAGCCGCCGCGATCGAATCCCTGCTGCGCGATCTGCGCGAGGAGATGCGCAAGGCACAGCCCGAACTCGGGCTGTGGTATGCGATGAAATTCGGCCTCTATGCCGATGGCCGCGTCATGCCGAATTTCGAATACGACGTGCGCCCGAGCATCGACGGCGAGCCTGCGAAACTATCCGAGGCACAGGCCGATCTCACCCGCGCGCCGCGCCCGGAGCGCTGGGTGCCGAAATGGCTGGCGTGATTGCCTCCACACCGTCATTGCAATGACGGAGCGCCGTCAGAACCCCGCGACGCTGCCGTGCAGATCGTACTGGTCGGCACGCTCGATCTTCGCGGTGACGATCTCGCCGACGCGCAAGGGGCGGCGGCTGGAGAGATAGACCGCGCCGTCGATCTCGGGTGCGTCGGCCTTGGAGCGGCCTTTTGAAACCGTCGGGCCGACTTCATCGATGATGATCTGCTGGCGCGTGCCGACCTTGCGCTTGAGCCTTCGTGCGGAGATCTTCTGCTGGCGGGCCATCAGCGCGTTGTAGCGCTCCTGCTTGACCTCTTCCGGCACCGGGTTCTCGATTGCGTTCGATGTCGCGCCCGCGACCGGCTCGTATTTGAAGCAGCCGAGGCGATCGATCTCGGCTTCGTCCAGCCAGTCGAGCAGATAGGCGAAATCGGCATCGGTCTCGCCGGGGAAGCCGACGATGAAGGTCGAGCGCAAGGCGAGATCGGGACATTCCTCGCGCCAGCGCTTGATCCGCGCCAGCGTCTTGTCCTGCGCTGCCGGCCGCTTCATCGCCTTCAGCACCTCGGGGCTTGCATGCTGGAACGGGATGTCGAGATAGGGCAGCACCTTGCCCTCATTCATCAAGGCGATGACCTCGTCGACATGCGGGTAGGGGTAGACATATTGCAGCCGGACCCAGGCCCCTAGCTCACCAAGCTCGCGCGCGAGATCGAGGAATTTGGCGCGGACCTGGCGATCCTTCCACGGGCTCTCGGCGTATTTGAGGTCGACGCCGTAGGCCGAGGTGTCCTGCGAGATCACCAGCAGCTCCTTGACACCGGCGCGGACCAGACGCTCGGCCTCGCGCAGCACGTCGTTGGCCGGGCGCGAGACGAGATCGCCGCGCAGCTTCGGGATGATGCAGAAGGTGCAACGGTTGTTGCAGCCCTCGGAGATCTTCAAATAAGCGTAGTGGCGCGGCGTCAGCTTGATGCCCTGCGGCGGCACCAGGTCGACATGCGGATTGTGCGCCGGCGGCAGCGCGCGGTGCACGGCGTCCAGCACGCTCTCATATTGCTGCGGGCCGGTGATGGAGAGCACGCCGGGATAGGCCTGCTCGATCTGCTCGGGCTCGGCGCCCATGCAGCCCGTCACGATCACCTTGCCGTTCTCGGCCATGGCCTCGCCGATCGCCGAAAGCGATTCCTGCTTGGCGCTGTCGAGGAAGCCACACGTATTGACGATGACGATGTCGGCTCCGTCATGCTTGCGGGCGAGCTCGTAGCCTTCGGCGCGCAGGCGCGTGATGATGCGCTCGGAATCCACCAATGCCTTGGGACACCCGAGCGACACGAAGCTGACCTTGGGCGCAGCCGTCTGATCCATATCCAAATCTGCCTGATTGACCGGCTTGAGCTAGTCCCAATTGCCCATAATTACAACCCTTTGCATGGCTTCCCGGCGTGCTATGGATGAATCGCCTGACGTGAGTGAGCAATGAGCGCCGAACAGTCGCCTAAAATCGTGATTGTCGACGAAAGCCCGATCCGGGCTGCGATCCTCGAGGAGGGGTTGCGGGAGGCCGGATTCACGCAGATCGTCCATATCCGCGAGATGCAGAGCCTGCTCGCCCGTATTTATGCGGTGGACCCCGACATCATCCTGATTGATCTGGAGAACCCCAGCCGCGACGTGCTGGAGGCGATGTTCCAGGTCAGCCGGGCCGTGAAGCGGCCGATCGCCATGTTCGTGGACCAGAGCGATTCATCCTCGATCCAGGCCTCTGTGGAGGCGGGGGTATCCGCCTACATCGTCGACGGGTTGAAGAAGGAGCGCATCAAGCCGATCCTCGACCTCTGCGTGTCCCGCTTCAATGCCTTCGCAAAACTCCAGGAAGAGCTGGAGCGCACTAAGTCGCAGCTCGAGGATCGCAAGATCATCGAGAAGGCCAAGGGAATCCTGATGAAGGTGAAGGGCCTCAACGAGGACGAGGCCTACGTGCTGCTGCGCTCCACCGCCATGCGCGAGAAGAAGAAAATCGGCGAGATCGCCCAGTCGATCATCACCGCGTCGGAGATGCTGAAATGACCGCACCCCTTCGCATCGGGTTCATTCCGCTGGTCGATGCCGCCGCCCTGATCATCGCCGTCGACAAGGGTTTTGCCGCCGCCGAGGGGCTCGAGGTCGAGCTGGTGCGCGAAGTCTCCTGGTCCAACGTGCGCGACAAGCTCAATATCGGCCTGTTCGATGCCGCGCATCTGCTCGCGCCTGTCGCGATCGCATCCTCGCTCGGGCTCGGCCACGTCAAGGTACCGATCGCAGCGCCTTTCAATCTCGGTATCAACGGCAACGCGATCACGGTCTCGCCGGCGCTTCATGCCGCGCTGATGGAAGAGATCGACGGCGACCGCTTCGATCCGCTCGCCACCGCCAAGGCGCTGGCGAAGGTCGTAGCTAGGCGGCGCAAGGCTGGCGCCGATCCATTGACCTTCGGCATGACGTTCCCGTTCTCGACCCACAATTACCAGCTGCGGTTCTGGATGGCGGCGGCCGGTGTCGATCCGGATGAGGACGTGCGCCTCGTGGTGCTGCCGCCGCCTTACATGGTCGACAGCCTCGCCAATGGTCACGTCGATGCGTTCTGCGTCGGCGCACCCTGGAATTCGGTCGCGGTCGATCTCGGCATCGGCCACATCCTGCATTTCGTCTCCGACATCCTGCTGCGCGCGGCGGAGAAGGTGCTGGCGGTTCGCCAGGTCTGGGCCGAGAAGCACCCGGAGGTGGTCGCAGCACTGGTGCGTGCGGCGGTCAAGGGCGCCGAGTTCATCGAGGAGCCCGCGAACCTGACCGAGGCCGCGCGGATCCTGGCACAGCCGGAACGGATCGGTGTCGATGCCGAGGTCATTCAGCGAACCCTCACGGGTCGCTTGAAGATCTCGCCCGACGGCACTCTGCGCGAGAGCGGCCGCTATCTCCTGGTCGGACGGGAAGGGGCAGGGCGCCCCGAGCCGGTGCAGGCCGCGTGGCTCTACGCGCAGATGGTGCGTTGGGGGCAGACCGCGCTGACCCCGGATGGCGTCAAGACGGCGATGGCCGTGTTCAGGCCCGACCTTTACGACGCAGCCCTCGGTCACCAACCTCCCGAGGAAGCGCCCGCGGCGTTCGGGGCGTTTGCGGGCCCGGCCTTCGATCCCGACAACATTCGGGGGCATCTGGAGGCCTTCGAGGTCGGACGCTGGAGGGCCTGATTCGAATCTGCACTGTTTTTAGGCAGTATAGATTATCGTCTAAATTTTGAGCTGGCTGCTCGAATTTCGTGAGAGTTCCGGAACCGGGATTTTCCGGGGGTGTCCCTAATTTACTGAAATCAAACATCTTTCTATTTCGTCAAAGCTGGCACGCAACTTGAATGTTGCAGTGCGGCCAGCTTGTCACAGGTGCCTGCTGAGCCGAGTCCCGCAGCAACGAAGCTGATCGGACCGTTGGGTAACGAAGCGGGCTCCAGGAGCCAGCCGTTCCTCGCGGGTCGCGCCAATGTCCGTCGATACCACTCAGGTGGCCGCAGGAGCTTCGTTACCGACCATGAAAATCGATACGCTCGCAGTCGACTTTACCGACGAGCAGAAACGCTATCTCGAAGGCTTCACGACCGGTTTGCAGATCAGCCGGGTCGGTCGCGGTCTCGGCGGCAGCAGCGGCAAGGCCAATGCCGAGCCGACCGGTCCCGACGCCGTGCACATCAAGGCGCAGGACAAGGTCATCGCGTCCGGCAAGAAGCTCGCCGACCAGGAGAAGTTCAAGCGCGACGAGCATCCGTTCGACGCCTATCCGCGTCTGCGCCAGCAGGCGCTCGACAACGCGCCGCCGAGCCCGGCAGACAATTTCCGCTGGCGCTATTACGGCATCTTCTATGTCGCGCCGACGCAGGACTCCTACATGAGCCGTCTGCGTATTCCGAACGGCATCATGAAGCACTGGCAGCTATCCGGCCTTGCCGATCTCGCTGATGAGCTGTGCGGGCCCTACAGCCACGTCACGACGCGCGCCAATCTCCAGCTGCGCGAGATCCCGCCGAAGAACGCCGTGAAGCTGCTCGAGGGCATTCAGGACCTCGGCCTGTGCTCGCGCGGCTCCGGTGCCGACAACATCCGCAACGTCACGGGAACGCCGACGGCGGGCATCGATCCGCAGGAGCTGATCGACACCCGGCCCTATGCGCGGGAGTGGCACTACCACATCCTCAACGACCGCTCGCTCTACGGCCTGCCGCGCAAATTCAACGTCGCCTTCGACGGTGCCGGCAGGATCGCGGTGCTCGAGGAGACCAACGACATCGCGTTCACCGCATTCGAGGTGAAGGACGGTTTCGGCGTCGAGCCGGGGGTCTGGTTTCGCCTCGGCCTTGGCGGCATCACCGGCCACAAGGATTTCGCAAAATACTCCGGCATCATCGTCAAGCCGGAGGAGGCCACCGCCGTTGCCGACGCGATCGTGCGCGTCTTCATCGACCATGGCGACCGCACCAACCGCAACAAGGCGCGGCTCAAATACGTGCTCGACAGCATGGGCCATGACGGCTTCCTCAAGCTGGTGGAGGAGCGGCTGAAGACGCCGTTCACGCGCGTGCCGGAGGAGGCGTTTCTCCCGCGGCCGGCCGCGGACCGCATGGCGCATATCGGCGCGCACAAGCAGAAGCAGGACGGCCTCAACTGGATCGGCGTCTCGCTGACACTCGGCAAGATCACCTGCGACCAGATGCGGGGGCTCGCCAAGGTGGCGCAGGACCTCGGCGACGGCGAGATCCGCCTGACCGTCTGGCAGAACCTGCTGATATCGGGCGTGCGCGACGAGAATGTCGAGCTCGCCTCTGCTGCGATCAAGCAGATCGGGCTCGCCGTCGAGGCCTCGCATATCCGCGCGGGTCTGATTGCTTGCACCGGCAATGCCGGCTGCCGTTTCGCGGCTTCCAATACCAAGCGCAACGCCGCCGAGATCGGCGACTGGTGCGAGCCGCGCGTCGCGATGGACAAGCCGGTCAACATCCACGTCACCGGCTGTCACCATTCCTGCGCGCAGCACTATATCAGCGACATCGGCCTGATCGGTGCGCGTGTTCCGGTGAATGAAGACGACACGGTGGAGGGCTATCACCTCTTCACCGGCGGCGGGTTCGGTCCCGACGCCGATGTCGGGCAGGAGGTCTATCACGACCTCAAGGCCGAGGACGCGCCGAAGACGGTCGAGGGACTGCTCAAGGCCTACATCGCCCATCGCTCGTCTCCCGACGAAACCTTCCTGTCCTTCGCGCGCCGCCATGACGGCGAGACGCTGCGCAAGCTTGCCGATGCACAGGTGTCCGCATGAACCAGATCACGCCTCCGCCGAAACTCGACATCATTCCCGCCAGCGCGCCGTTCTCGGACGCGCAGCGCTCCTGGCTGAACGGCTTCTTTGCCGGATTGCTGTCGCCCGATGTGGCAGCGCCGCTGTCGGCGGAGCAGGGCGCCGCTGTCATGCAGGCCGGCGACGGCGACGACGGTGAGGCGCCGTGGCACGACCAGACCATGCCGATTGCGGACCGGATGAAGCTTGCCGAAGGCCGTCCCGTGCGCCGCAAGATGATGGCGGCGATGGCGCAGCAGGATTGCGGTCAGTGCGGCTACAATTGCCACGACTATTCGGAGGCGATCGCGGGCCGCAGCGAAGCACGGCTCAACCTCTGCGTCCCCGGCGGCAAGGAAACCGCGCGGATGCTGAAGTCGCTGTACGAGGAACTGGACAAGGCACCGGCGGCCAATCCGGCTGACAAGCAGGACGCGGTGGCAGCCCCTGCTGTGACGGTGACGATCGCCGAGCCCGGCCGCTCGCGCGACAATCCGGTCGCGGCGACGTTCCTGTCGCGGCGCCTGCTCAACAAGGGAAAGTCGGAGAAGGAGACCTATCACGTCGAGTTCGATCTCTCCGAGAGCAAGCTCGACTATATCGTCGGCGACAGTTTTGGCGTGTTCGCGCGCAACGAGGTCGGCCTCGTCGACCAGATCATCGCGCTGCTCGGCGCCTCCCACACCACGAAGGTCAATGGCAAGACCCTGCGCGAGGTGCTGATCGACGACGTCTCGCTGTCGCCGGCGCCCGACACGCTGTTCGAGCTGCTCTCCTTCATCACCGGCGGCGCGCAGCGCGAGAAGGCGCGGGCGCTGGCGCAGGGCGAGGATCCCGATGGCGATGCGGCGACGCTCGACGTGATGGCGGCGCTGCAGAAGTTTTCGGGCACGCGGCCGCATCCCGAAGCCTTCGTCGAGGCGCTGGAGCCGCTTCAGCCGCGGCTTTATTCGATCTCGTCCTCGCACAATGCGACGCCGGGTAAGCTGTCGCTGACGGTCGATTCCGTGCGCTACGTGATCGGCAAGCGCAAGCGCCTCGGCGTGGCCTCGACCTTCCTCGGCGAGCGCATCGCTGAAGGCGAGAAGCTCAAGGTCTATGTGCAGAAGGCGCACGGCTTCGGTCTGCCGCAGGATCCGAAGACGCCCGTGATCATGATCGGCCCCGGTACCGGCATCGCGCCGTTCCGCGCCTTCCTGCTCGACCGCAAGGCGACCGGCGCCCCCGGCAAGAACTGGCTGTTCTTCGGCCATCAGCGCAGCGATTGCGATTTCTTCTACCAGGAAGAGCTCAATGCGATGAAGACCTCGGGTCAACTGACGCGGCTGTCGCTGGCCTGGTCGCGCGACGGCGAGAAGAAGTTCTACGTGCAGGACCGCATGCGCGAGGTCGGCCGCGAATTGTGGACCTGGCTCGCCGACGGTGCGCATCTCTACATCTGCGGCGATGCCAAGCGCATGGCCAAGGACGTCGAGCGCGCGCTGGTCGACATCGTCGCCCAGTTCGGGGCGCGTTCGACGGATGAGGCCGTCAGTTTTGTCGCCGAGCTCAAGAAGACCGGCCGCTTCCAGGCTGACGTGTACTAGGGACGGCTTCGTAAGGTGGGTTAGCCGAAGGCGTAACCCACCTCTTCTGTCACAGCCGATGCAGAAGTGGCGGATTACGCCTTCGGCTAATCCGGCCTACAAGAGCTGTCATCTCGCCGTCATCGATGTTGGTTCCAGTTCGCTCCGATCTTAACGAATAAGATTCTCGGAACCCGGATTTCAGAAGAATTTGCGCCTGCGATGCGGCTTCTTCAGAGAAGGCGCATCGCTATTTCCGCCGCCGTCTTGCCTCCCGCCCTGGTTGATCCTTCATACTCCCGCAAATGGGGCGTTGGAGATCGACCATGCGCGAACTATCGGCGGAAGCCAGGCTGCACTTCTATGCGCGCTCGCTCTCGCGTCGGACCGGGGCGAGCATGCATCATGTTGCGCTCTACAGCGCCTTTGCCGTCATCGCAGCGATCGTGTTCGGCACGTTGTCGGTGCACCCGTTCTAACGAAGCTTCACCGCTCTCGTAGGGTGGGCAAAGGCGCGCCCTTGGCGCGCCGTGCCCACCATGTCTCAACATACGAAATCGATTTGGTGGGCACGCTTCGCTTTGCCCACCCTACGGCACCTGTTGCGCTTTACCCGCGCTTGAACGGCGCGACCTCGATCCCCGCATCCTTTAACGCCTGACGTAGGCCGCGCGCGATGTCGACCGCGCCGGGCGTGTCGCCGTGGATGCAGACCGTGTCGGTGCGCATCTTGATCACCTTACCCGTCACCGAGACCACCGCGCCGTCCTGCACCATGCGCACCACGCGATCGGCGATCGCCCTGGCATCGTGCAGCACTGCGCCGGGCTTCTTGCGCGAAACCAGGTTGCCGTCGTCCTCATAGGCACGGTCGGCGAACACCTCGTGCACCATCGGCAGATTGGCGTCCTCGCCGGCCTTCACCAGCTTTGAGTTGGCAAGCACGACGAAGATCAGGCTGGGATCGACGGCCTTGATGCCCGCGGCGATCGCCTTCGCCGTCATGTCGTCCTCGCAGGCGACGTTGGAGAGCGCGCCATGCGCCTTCACATGCGTCACCTTGTGCCCGGCCGCGGTCGCGATCGCCTGCAATGCGCCGATCTGGTAGGCGACGAGATTCTCGATCTCGGAGGCCTTCAGGCCCGCGATCGGATGCCGGCCAAAACCGTGCAGGTCGCGGTAGCCGGGATGGGCGCCGACCGAGACGCCGCGCGCCTTCGCGAGCTCAACCGTCCGGCGCATGATGTCGGGGTCACCCGCGTGGAAACCGCAGGCCACATTGACCGAGCTCGCAAGGTCGATCATCGCGGAATCGTTGCCCATCTCCCACGCGCCAAAACCTTCGCCGAGGTCGCAATTGAGATCGATCGTTTTCATGGGGGTGCTCTCCGCCTCTGGTCGTCTTGTCCCTTACGGCTCCGCCACGACCTGCCAGGTTCCGGCATCGACGGCGCTGACCGCATAGCCCGCAACATTAGCATCGCTGAGCGCCTCGATGTTGAGCTCGACGGTGTCGGACGAGCGCAGGCGATCGGGCAGGTTGCGAATAAGTTGCGCGAATTTGCGCGCCTCGTCCTGCGCCTCGGCCATGGTGACCTCGAGGAACCGGAACGCGGTTCCCGCCGAGGTCTGCGCGAGGCGGCCGACATCGGCCGTGATCACGGTTGCGATCTTCGGATAGCCGCCGGAGGTGCCGCGGTCCATCATCAACGCGATCGGCGAGCCGTTGCCGGGGACCTGGATGCTGCCGTTGACGGTGCCGTCGGAGACGATGTTGTGGCCGTGCAGATGCTTGATCGCGGGGCCCTCGAGCCGGTAGCCCATGCGGTCGGAGGTCGCCGAGATCTTCCACTCGCTGTCGAGGAACAGCGCCTTGTTGGCATCGTCGAACTCGTCGTCCTGCGGCCCCAGCAGGACGCGGATCGGACCGCTCACAGGCTTCGGCAACTCGATGCGCAATTCAGGCGCTCCGCTTGCCGCATCGACCGTAAACTCGTCGCCCGCCTGGAGCGGGCGCGGGTAGGGGCTGCCGAGACCGGCGCGGGCATTGACCGCGAGGCTGCCGAATACCGGCTCGCCGCGAATGGCCCCTTCGATCGCGAGGTAGGTGAAGGCACCGCCGCGGGCAAAGCCCAGCGTCAGCGTCTCGCCGTCTTTCAGCGTCACCGAATTGTCCATCGCCACCGGCTTTCCGGCGACGTCGGCATTGCGCGGCGCCCCGGCGATAGCGACGCGCACGGCGCCGTCCTTGGCAGTGAACGTAGCGCCGAACGGGCCGATCTCGACGGCGGCTGCGAAGGGCTCGTTGCCGACCAGCGTATTCGCCGCCGCGAGCGACAGACGGTCCATCGCACCGCTGACCGTCAGGCCATAGCGTTGCGCGCCGTGGCGTCCGCCGTCCTGGACGGAGCTTGCGGGACCGATGCTGGCGACGACGAGCCGGCTCATGCGATCACCTGCTCGGCAATGATCTCGCCGGCTTCGGCGGCGCGGTCCAGTTCCTCGAATGTCTTGTGATCGATGGCGAAAAACGTCACGCGATCACCGGGTTCGGTGAGAAAGGTCGGATTCCGGTGGAGCTGATAGGTTCTGACAGGCGTGCGGCCGAGCAGGTGCCAGCCGCTCGGGGCAGCCAGGCATTGGATTCCGGCCTGGATGCCGCCGATCGAGATCGTGCCGGCGGGCGTGAACAGCCGCGGGCTCTGGCGCCGCGACATGTGCAGGGATTTGTCGAGGCCGCTGAGATAGGACCAACCCGGCGTGAAACCGATCATGGCGACACGATAGTCGCCACCGGCGTGACGGGCGACGATGTCGTCGGGCGTGGTGTTCAGCGCCTTGGCGACCTCCTCCAGATCGATGCCGTGCTCGCCGCCATAGGCGACGGGAATGCGCCAGCGCCGCGCCCTGGTGGCCGGCGGTAGCGGCTGGCTGGCGAGCGCGAGCAGCCTTTCGCCGAGCGCGTCGAAGCCGATCTTGCCGGGGTCATAATGCACCAGCAGCGAGCGATAGGTCGGAACGGACTCGGTGATGCCGTCGATGGGGCTTGCTGCGAGCGCCTTGTCGAGCGCGAGCACGCGCTCGTTGGCGGCATCGTCGATGGTGCGGCTGAACTCGACCGTGACGGCGCTGTCGCCACTGGGCAGAAGGCGGGGCGGGGGGAGCGTCGCGGCCATGAGCTGTCGAAATCGGGCCTGGAGGAAATGCGCGGCGCTCGACCTTGAGTTCCGCCTCAACCCTGCTTCGCGTAAATGCGCCGGCAAGTCCAATAAATTAATGCAGGGGTCCGCGATAAAGCGTTGTTATCGCGTCGCATAACAGCCCTGCGGCCCTGCGTTATTGTTGGCCTTTTGGCCCTTGACGCAAAGCGCCCGGCTCGCAAGATGCGCGCGTTCTTTCCCGCCCATCCGGAGCTCGTCTGTTTCCATGTCGCTGTCCCCCGAAGCCCGCAAGACCCTCGCCGGCATCACCACTGCCACCATCACCACGGTCCTGCTGAAAAAGGGCCTGCGCAATGTGTGGATGCGCGGCGCGCGTCCGCTGCGCCCGGGCCTGCCGCGCCTGGTGGGGCCGGCCTTCACGCTGCGCTTCGTGCCGGCGCGCGAGGATCTCGCGACACCGGAATCCTGGTCGTCGCCGATCTCGACCCGCACCGCGATCGAGGCGATGCCGGACGGCTGCATTGCAGTGGTCGACGCCATGGGCATCACCGATGCGGGCATTTTCGGCGACATCCTCTGCGCGCGCATGATGAAGCGCGGCGTCACCGCGCTCGTCACCGATGGCGTCGTGCGTGACGTCGAGGGCGTGCTCGGCACCAATCTGCCGGTCTGGTGCGACGGCTATGCCGCGCCGCCGTCGGTTGCGGGCCTCACCTTCGTCGGCTGGGGCGAGCCGATCGGCTGCGGCGGCGTTGCGGTGTTCCCGAACGACATCGTCGTGGCCGACCAGGACGGCTGCGTGCTGATCCCGCAGGCGATGCTCGATCACGTGCTCAATGAGGGCGTCGAGCAGGAGCGGATGGAAGCCTGGATCGTCAACGAGGTGAACAACGGCGCCGTGCTGCCGGGCCTCTATCCCATGAATGCCGAGACCAAGGCACGTTACGCCGCCAGCAAGAAGTAATCGGGAAGGAGCGAGGTAATCCCATGGAGATCACTGTTGCAGGCACCCGGCCCACCCGCCGCGCGCCCAAGGAAAACTTCACCGGCACCGTGTTGCAGGACCCCATCAACATGGCGCCCGCGCCGGCGCGGTTGAACGTCTCGCGCGTCTCGTTCGAGCCCGGCGCCCGCACCAACTGGCACCACCATCCGCTCGGGCAGACGCTCTACGTGATTTCGGGGGTCGGCCGCGTCCAGACCAAGGGGGGCCCGGTCCAGGAAATCCGCCCCGGCGACACCGTCTGGATTCCGCCGGGGGAATTGCACTGGCATGGCGCTTCACCGAACAACAGCATGTGCCATATCGCCATGCAGGAAGCGCTCGACGGAAAGTTCTCGACTTGGCTGGAGCCAGTCACGGACGAGGAATACGGGGCGCCGCTCGGCTAGCTCCGTTCTCCGACAGGACGCATCGCCCCTGGGCGATGCGTCGCCCGACGAAGGCTTGCAGCTAAATCCGCTCCGCCGTCCACGTGCCCGTGCACATGGCGCCGCGCCACGTGCCGGAGCCGGAGGTGCCGCTGAGCCGGCCGAAGCCGACGGCGCGCTTGATGCCGGTGCTCAGGGTGACGTTGATGCTGCCGGCATCGGCCACGCGGCCGGACGCGGTCACTGCGGCGCTGCTCGACGCGATCTGGCCGTTGCTGATGCCGATCGAGACCGTTGCGCCGTTGCCGCAAGTCTCGCTCGATGATGAGATGCGGACATTCCATGCACCGTCGAAGGTGGAGGTCGTCGCGCTGGCCTGCGTCAGCGGGACGGCGATGGCGACCATGCCGGCGAGGAGACCTTTGCGAAATCCGTTCATGACACGCCCCTTGGGTTGACCATGCGGGGATCGTGGCACCGTCGGTGGAACCGGCGATATGAGGGTTGTCACGTGCGCATGAGGCTGTGTGAGGTGGCGCACCCGGTGTGACACGGTGGACAAAAGCAAAGGGGCCCGCATGACGGGCCCCTTGTCTTCGTTAGAGCGTCATACCCGAAGTCAGTTCACCCGCGTCCAGGTCTGGCCGCCACAGAACATGCCGCCGAAGGCGCAGCCCTGCACGCGCAGCCGGTCGGTGCCCTTCATGGCGATCGTCGAATCGTAGGTCGAGCCGGAGTTGGGGTCGAGAATGCGGCCGGACCATTTCTGATCCTTGCCGGGCTTCATGTTGATCAGGACCTGCTCGCCATTCTGGTTCGATTTGCTGTCGACCGAATAGCCGCACAGGTTGGTGCCGCATTGCTCGATGCGGACCTTGCCTTCCTTCTCCTCGGTGAGCCAGATCCCGAGCGGTGAACTGAGGTCGCGCGTCGGCGCGACCGCGGCGGCCTGAACGGGTGCAGGTGCAGGGGCCGGCGCGGGCGGCGGAGGCGGTGCCGGGGGCGCGGCAGCCACGGTCGGAGCCGGTGGCGGTGCTACGGCGGGAGCAGCCTGTTGCTCGACCGGCGCCGGCGCGGGAGGCGGCGCAGGCGGCGGCGGCAGCACGGCCGTTTCGGCAGGCGCATTGCTGGCGGTCGCTGCCGGCGGTGGAGCAGGTGGGGGCGGAGCCGCAGGCGCTGCTGCTGCGGGCGCAGGAGCCTGTTCGGCTGCGGGCGGTGCTGCGATAGGCGCGGGAGCCGGAGCGACGGCGGCCGGTGTTTGCGGGTCGGCCTTGGCCTGCTGCGGCGGCTGGCCCGGGGTCGTCTCGTTCTTCTTGGCCTTCTTCGCCTTGCCCTGGCCGGTGTTGTCGTAGACGCCGGGAATCTGCACCGTACCGCGGTCCGGATCGATGCGGATCGTGCGCCCGCCATATTCGAAAGTGTACTGCGCTTGGGCAGCGGTGCTCGCCAAAAGGAATGCGGCCGTGGCCAACAGCTTCCTCATTTCGCATCTCCTGAGCAGGTGGTCCCCGCACCGAGGCGTACGCCCCGGCTCGATCCTAAAAAGTGATCTAGATCACTGTCACCGTATGAGTCGTGTTCCAGCGGTTCCGGGTTCAATATGCCTGGAGCCGGTCCAAAGTTTGGCGAGGCAAGGGACATGAGGACGCGGGCCGCCTGGAGCCTTTTCCGTTCCGATGGAATCGGAACGGGGCTCCAGGTTCTTATATCGACGCGTTTTCTTTACACGAACCGGTACCCACTTCGCTCGACAACGCTCTAGTCGAACCAGGCGGCGTAGATCTTCCTGTAGCTGCCATCCTCCATCGAGATGTGCAGCCACTGGTCGACGAACGCCTTCAGCGCCATGTCGCGCTGGAGCCAGTAGGCCTTCTCGGAGAAATCGAACGGCTTTTCGGGATGCACCGCGCAGAGCACGCCTGCATGCTGCTTCTGCTGGTAGCGGGTCTCGGAGGCGTCCGTCATCATCAAATCGGCATTGCCCTTGGCGATCTCGTCGAAGATCACGGTGTTGTCGGAGAAGACGGTGATCTCGGCGTCCTTGATGTTGGCGCGCGCGAAGCGCTCGTTGGTGCCGCCGGGGTTGACGATGACGCGGGTACCCTTCTTGTCGATGTCGGCGATGCTTTGGTACTTGCCGATGTCGGCACAACGCGCGATCGGCGTCTTGCCTTCGCGCATGATCGGCATCGAGAAGAAGCCCTTCTTCTGCCGGTCGAACGTGACCGAGACGCCGCCCATGGCGATGTCGAACTGGTCGGCCTCGAAGTCCTTCATCAGCTTCGGCCAGGCCGTCGGCACGAACTCGACCTTGACCCCGAGCGCCTTGCCGAGCGCCTCCGCCATGTCGACGTCGAAGCCGCTGAACTGCTGCGTCGCCTTGTCCAGATAGGTGAAAGGCTTGTAGTCGCCGGTCATGCCGACGCGCAAAGTGCCGCGTTTGACGATCTCGTCGAGACGCGAGGGCGGCGGCTGCTGCGCGTAAGCCGAGACGTTTGCCAGCAGGACCACGGCCAAAGCCGCCACGATTCGAACGATCATCTCTTTTCCACCCATGCCCGAGCTGTCATTGTGCAGCTCTTGAGACCTGGATTTAGACCAGATGCCCGTCGCTGGCGAGGCGGAATTGAAGGGAATTCGACGTGACGATCTCGATGTATGACGCCTCGGTCGGCGTCTTCGTGCCGTATCTGCGCAACCTGTCCGTCCTGCTCGACAAGGGCGTCGCCTATGCCGAAAGCCGGAAGTTCAATCCGGCGGTCCTGCTCGGCATGCGCATGGCGCCGAACATGTACGATCTGGCGCAGCAGGTGGGGGAGGCGTGCCGCCATGCCACGGTCGCCCCGGCCTTGCTGGCGCAATGCGAGCCGGTGGCGCTGCCGGCGCTGGAGCACGACATGGCCGGGCTTCAGGCGCGCATCGCGACCTCAATCGAGTTCATCGAGAGCTTGCCGCGCGCCGATATCGACGCTGCTGCAGAGCTGAAGGTCTTCTTCAGGCTGAAGAACGGGACAGAGCTGCCGTTCACCGGGCGGACGCTGCTCCTGACCAACAGCATCCCGCAATTCTTCTTTCACGTCACGACCGCCTACGACCTGCTCCGGCACGCAGGCGTCGAGCTCGTGAAGAAGGATTATCTCGGACGCAAGTGACTAAGCTTCGCCCTTGCGTTCGTAATCGGCGAGCGAGCTGCGGCCGGCGATCTCGCTGCGCAGCTCCTCGAAGCGTCGATGGGCTTCATCCTCGTGCGTGTCGACGAAATGCACCGCGGCTTCGCTCGTCATCGGGCCGCTGACCACGGGCGCGGACTGCTCGCCGATGGTCTCGTGGACGTAGAACTGGCCGTCATCGCCGCGATGGACCGTCCATTTCAGGCGGATCGCAACCACCGGCCCGGGACCGACCTTGCTGTAGCCGTCGGCATCGGTGTGCTCCGGCACCAGCGGCTGCTCCTCGACGACCGGATGCTCGTCGGCGACCTCATGCTCGTCAGAGGCCGGGTGCACGTCGGCGACCGAATACTCATCTGCAGCCGCGGCCGTCTCCGTTTCGGTGTCGCGGACGACGAGAACGGGCTCGGGGTGCTCCAGAATGCTTGCGATGGTCGCGAGCGCGTGGTCGGTCGGGTCGATCTCTGACAAGGGTCCATCCTCCAGCTCGACGCGGCCGGCTAGTCTGTCCCACTGCCGCCGCGGCCGGATATATTACGCGGGTTTGATTAAGGCTGAGTTGGGGCCCGATCTGCACCAAAATGGGACGTATTCTGGCCATCCGAAGGCGGGCGGGCGAAGCATGATCCGGAAAAGTGCGCAGCGGTTTTCCGGAAAGATCATGCTCAAACAACAACCTAAAGCGCGATGACGATTCATCGCGCTTTAGCCGCCCGCCAATCGGTTTTTCAGCCCAGCACGTCCTGATTGATGATGTTCTGCCGGATCGGATCGCCGTCCAGCACGCTCAGGATGTTGCGCGCAGTCTGTTCGCTCATGCGGCTCACCGCCTCCACCGTGACGCCGGCGACATGCGGAGCCATGATGACGTTGGGCAGCGCGAACAGGGCATTGCTGACCGGCGGCGGCTCGACCTCGAACACGTCGATACCGGCACCGGCGATCTTGCCGGAAACCAGGGCGTCGTAGAGCGCGGCTTCCTTCACGATGCCGCCGCGTGCGGTGTTGATGAGATAGGATTTCGGCTTCATCCGGCCGATCCTGTCAGCATCGAACAGGCCGACGGTTTCCGGGGTCTTCGGGCAATGGATAGTGACGAAATCGGCGTTGGGCAGCGCTGCATCGAGATCGGCGACGGGCTCGCAGCCGGCAGCCTTGATCTCGGCGGCAGGCTTGTAGGGATCGTAGACCTGCACGTTCATTTCCATTGCCTGGCAACGCTTGGCGGTGCGGCTGCCGATGCGGCCGAAGCCGATGACCAGCACGGTCTTGCCGTAGAGGTCGAACGGCAGCATGCCGAGCCGGTTGGCCCATTGGCCGTCCTTGACGCAGGCATGCATTTCGTTCGCGCGCTTGGCCAGCGTCAGCATCATGAACAGCGCCTGCTCGGCGACCGAGGGCGAGTTCGCGCTGCCCGCGACCATCAGCGGCACCTTGCGGCGGGAGAGGGCGGGCACGTCGACGGCGTCATAGCCGACGCCGATGCGGGTCACCACTTTCATGTCGCGGGATGCCTCGAGCTCGGTCTCGCCGAAAGCGGTGGCGCCGAGCGCCACGCCGTGAACCGGGGCGTGGCTCTTCAGCAAGGCCTCGAAGTCCTTCGCCGAGATCAGGTTCGCAAACTCGACGAGCTCGATATCGTCCCGCTGGGTGAGGAGGGCGCGTGCCCCTTGCGACAAGGTTTGCGTAACGAAAATCTTCTTCTTGTTGGTCGCCATCGTCTCCTGCCTGCGCGAGTTTCTTGGACCGGCATCACAACACGGCGCCGGTCGCCTCGTTTAGCAGGTGCATATTGTTGAGGTCCATCGCCAAACGCATGGGTGCCCCGTCCTTGGCGCCGGCGTTGGGATCGACGCGGCCGCAGATGGGCGTGCCGTCGAGGCCGAAATAGACCAACGTCTCCATGCCCATTGGTTCGGTGACGTCGAGCACGGTCTCGAAGGTCTCGATCCCCGGGCCGAGATGGGCGTGCGACTCGGTGAGATGCTCGGGCCGGATGCCGAGCAGCAGCTGGTCGGTGCGCGGCAGTGCGTTGTAGCGCGCGGCGCGGGCGGCCGGCAGCGCGAAGGCGATGCGATCGCTCAGGCGGATCTGGAGCGTGCCGCCGGCATCCTCCAGCCGGCACGGGATGAAGTTCATCGCGGGCGAGCCGATGAAGCCGGCGACGAAGCGCGTTGCCGGCTTGTGGTAGAGCTCGTTCGGCGTGCCGATCTGCTCGATGCGGCCCTTGTTCATCACCACCACGCGGTCGGCCAGCGTCATCGCCTCGACCTGGTCGTGGGTGACGTACACCGTCGTGGTCCGCACCTTCTGGTGCACCTTCTTGATCTCGATCCGCATCTGCACGCGCAGCTTGGCGTCGAGATTGGACAGCGGCTCGTCGAACAGGAACACCTTCGGATTGCGCACGATGGCGCGACCCATCGCGACGCGCTGGCGCTGACCGCCGGAGAGCTGCTTCGGCTTGCGGTCGATCAGGTCGGTGATGTCGAGAAGGCGGGCGGCTTCCGTCACCCGCGCCTTGATCTCCGCCTTGGGATAGTGCTTCAGGCGCAGCCCGAACGACATGTTCTCCGCGACCGTCATGTGCGGGTAGAGCGCGTAGTTCTGGAACACCATCGCGATGTCGCGGTCCTTCGGCGGTACGTCGTTGACGACGTCGCCGCCGATCATGATGTCGCCGTCGCTGATGTCCTCGAGCCCCGCGATCATGCGCAGCGTGGTCGACTTGCCGCAGCCGGAGGGGCCGACCAGCACGATGAACTCGTGGTCGGCGATATCAAGGTCGATGCCGCGCACGGCCTCGACATCGTCGTAGCGCTTGATCACCTTACGCAGGGAAACATCGGCCATTGCACTTCTACCCCTCGATTCAACCCTTTGTCGCGCCGGCGGTCAGGCCGGCAATGTAGTAGTCCATCAGGAAGGCGTAGATGATCAGCGGCGGGGCCGCGCCGAGCAGCGCGCCGGTCATGATCTGTCCCCAGTTGAAGACATCGCCCTTGATCAGCGTGGTGGTGATGCCGACCGGCAGCACGAGCTGGTCCACCGACGTCGTGAACACGAGGGGATAGAGGAACTGAGCCCACGACACGGTGAAGGCGAAGATGGTCGCTGCGATCAGCCCGGGCAGCGCGACGGGGATGAATATCCGCGTCAGGGTCTGGAGCCAGGAGGCGCCGTCGATCAGGGCAGCCTCATCCAGCTCCTTCGGGATCGAGGCGAAATAGCCGATCATGATCCAGGTGCAGAACGGCACCGTCAGGGTCGGATAGATGAACAGCAACACGTACCATCTGTTGAGCAGCGTGATGCCGGTCAGATCCTGGACGAGCCCGAGTGTCTTGAACAGCGGAATGAACAGGAGGCTGTCCGGGATCAGGTAGGTGAGGAAGACGCCGGTGGCCAGCGTCGCCGAGCCCCAGAACTTCATCCGGGCGAGCGCGAAGGCCGCGGGGATGCTGATCAACATCGTGATGATGACGACCACGATCGACACGATCGACGAATTCCAGAAGAAGCGCAGAAACTGGTTCGAGGTCAGGAGCTCGACATAGTTCGACAGCGTCGGGTGGAACACCCACCAGGGGTTGGTCGCAGCCGATATTTCCGCGCTGCTCTTGAGCGACGTGATCAGCATGTAGATCGGCGGCGTCAGGAAGAAGATCGCGAACAGCACCAGGAAGAAATAGGACCAGCGCAGCGCCCAGGTGCGGTCGCGGCTCATGCTGCCAAGCTTGACCTTGCGCGTCGGTCCGCCCTTGTCGATTGCAAGCGTGCTCATCAGGCCTCGTTCCCGCGTTTGGTGACATCGCGCAGGATGAAGATCGCTGCGACGGCGAGGATCGGCACCATGAACAGGGAGACGCAGGCGCCGAGCGGAATGTCGCTGCTCTGGATGCCGACCTGGAACGCCCAGGTGGCGAACAGATGCGTCGTATCCAGCGGCCCGCCGGACGTCAGGATGCGCACGATGTCGAAGTTGGCGAAGGTCACGATCAGGGAGAACAGGGTCGTGATGGCGATGATGTTGCGCATCATCGGCAAGGTGACGTACCAGATCCGCTGCCACCAATTGGCGCCATCGATCGCGGCGGCCTCATAGAGCTGATCGGGCACTGATTTCAGCGCGGCGAGATACATGATCATGAAGAACGGAGCGCCGTACCAGATGTTGACGAGGATGACGGAGAACCGCGCCCAGAAGGTGTCGCCAAGCCACGGGATCGGCCCGACGCCGAAGAAGGAGAGCGTGTAGTTGAAGGCGCTGTAGGAGGGATCGAACAGCCACAGCCAGGCCAGGGTGCTCATCGCCGGAGGGATCACCCAGGGCACCAGCAACATGCCGCGCCATTTGCGCTGGCCCTTGGCCGGAATGTTGTGGACGAAATGCGCGACGATGAAGCCGATCAACGCCTTGAAGATCACCGCGGTGATCGCGAAGATGCAGGACTGCCGCACCACCATCCAGAATGTTTCGCGCTTGAACAGGAAGGTGAAGTTGCTCAAGCCGACGAATTTCGTCATCGCCTTGTTCAGCGTCGCGAGGTAAACCGAGTAAAAGGCGGGGTAGAGCACGAGCAGTGCGATCAGGAGGATCAGCGGCAGAGTCAGGAAGAATGCGACCGTCGATTTTCGCCCCAGCGCATTGCGCAGGCTTCGTCCCTTCCTCGCGCCCGTCGCACGGGCGACGCGACCTTGCTCGACGACGACATCGGCCATGTCAGCTTCCTCAAGTCGGCACTAGTGAGTCTGCTTCTTGCAAACTGTGCAACCGCGAAGCCCGCCATCTGGGTCGGCTTCCCGGTCATGCGGATCGGATGACGGGGTGTGGTGGCTCACGCAATTGGCGTGAGCCACCCTGGCACATCCCGCTCAGCTTCGCATGAAGCCTTCGCACTCGCCTTCGGCCCAGGCGAGCGCCTGCTCCATGGTTTCGCCGCGCGCAAAGCGCAGCGCCATCTTGGTCAGCGTCGCCTGGAAGTAGATTTGTTGCGCGATCTTCGGCGGCGCGGGCGACGCTGCGATCGACAGCGTCTGATGCTTGTAGGGGTCCGGGTAGTGGAAGAGCGTTCCCTTCGGCGGACCTTCCTCCTCCCATGTCTTGAACTTGGTCATGTTCGCGTAGGCCGGCAGGTCGTAGCCGCCGCTCACCGCGACGAATTTCTCGATCGAGGCTGGCGATGACATGTGAACGAGCAGGCTCTTGGCCGCCTCCTTGTTCTTGCCGAAGCTCCAGACGCCCCAGAAGTAGGGCAGGTACGGCGCAAACCGCCCCTTGGGACCCGACGGGAAGCCGTGCGTCCAGCACTGTTCGGCGACCTGCGGCGCGTCGCGCTTGGCAACGGCCCAGGCGCTCGGCGGATTGAGGATCATCGCGCCGCGGCCGGAGATCAGCCATTTGTTGTTCGAGGCGTCGTCCCAGGACGGCGCGTCCGGCGGCAGGAACGCGATCAGCTTCTTGTAGAACTCCATGGCTTGGCGAACCTGGTCGGTCTTCACCGTGATGTCGCCCTTGGCATTGACGAGCTCGGCGCCGAACGACTGGAAGAGCGCGCCGGCGGTGTCCACGCTGTCGGTGGTTTCACCGAGACCGATGCCGAACGCGAAGCCCGCCTTGTGGCAAGCCTCGGCCGCCTTCAGGAAGGTCTCCATCGTCCAGTTCTCGACCTTGGGCGGGCCGCCGGCCGGATACATCTCCTGCACGTCGATGCCGGCATGCTTCTTCATCAGATCGATGCGGGAGCAGGGGCCCTTGATCTGGCTGCCGGGAGTCGCAGGCACTGCGAGCCATTTGCCGCCGGACTGTCCGAGATATTTGACGGTGCCGTTCACGTCGCCGTTCTGCTTGAGCAGCGGCTCCATGACGTCGTTGAGCGGCTCGAGATTCTCGGCGTAGGCCTGCGGCCACCAGCTCGGCATCTGAAGAATGTCATGACCGGACTTGGCCTGCGCTTCGGCCGCGGCGGTCAGCTCGATCTTCTTGTTGTTGCTGGTGATGTAATCGATGGAGACTTCGACCTTCTCCTTTGCGGCCCATTCGTTGACCAGATCCGTCGAGGCCTTGTTGGCGCCGGGGACCCAGTGGTCCCAGAAGCCGATCGAGAGTTTGCCGGCGGCGTAAGCGCCCCGGACATAGGGCGCCGAGATCAGCGCCGCGGAGGACATTGCAGTGGCAGCCACAAATTGACGTCGCGTCAGTGTCTTGCGTGACATCTCGTTTCCTCACCTGGGTGTTTTATTGTTCTGGTGCTTCCTCTGGCATTCCGAGTTTTGTTTTTGATTTTCTTGTTCGCGTTTCTTCTTGTGCTACCTCGCGGTCGATCGCGCAACGGCCAGCAAATTGGTAGCGCGATCAGATCATGATTGATCCCGTCTGTCGAGGAAGCCGAACGGCTTGCCGTCTAGAACTAACGTTGCGTCCGGAACGTGGCGGCGCCGTCTCGCGATGCGCGTTCGAGGTGAACCTCCGCCGCGCTTTTTGCGACGCACACTTCGGGCAAGGAGTGCGGGACAAATCGTGCGCAATTACGCCGCAGTTTCGAATAAGCCTTCATAACCGCTTCGCGCCAAACGCTTTTCGGGCGTGGACCGCAGTTGGCTGCGGCTGGACCCCGAAGCGGCGGAAACGATAGAGTTGCAACCGGCGGGTGGCCCCCACCCAGACAGGATAATCGGATCGACGATGGAGACCAGAATGATCAACCCGGCGCCGCCAGCGCAGCTTCACCCGCGGCGATGGCTCGCGCTGGGCTCCGTGCTCGCATTGCTGCTCGGCGCAGCCACGGTTGCGCAGGCACAAGGCCTGGTCAAAGGCGTTCAGGATGGGGCCGCGGCCGGCAACAAGGCGGCCGGCCCCGTTGGCGGCGTGCTGGGAGGTGCGATCGGCGGCGTGGTCGGTGTCTTCACCGGCGTGCTCGGCGTCAATAACAACCAGGCGCCGCCGCCGGCGGCCAAGGACGCCAACAAGGATGCGAGCAAGGACGCCAGCAAGGATTCCAAGCAGCCGGGCGCCGGCAAGGACAAGGACGCCAAGAGTGCCAAGGCGGGCAAGGGCGCCAAGGCGACCAAGGAAGCCAGGAACGCGCCGCAGGACAACAAGGACAAGGACGTCACCGTCCTCACCCAGCCCGGCGCGCCGCAACAGACCGCCGAGCAGATCGTCGCCAACAGCGATTCCTATATCGAGCGGATCAAAACCGAGTTGAACCTGACGCCCGATCAGGAGAAGCACTGGTTCGGCTTCTCGAGCGCCATGCACTACCTGGGGCATAACGGCGCGGAGCGGCTCAACCTGCGGATTGCCCGCGCCAAGCGGGATCCGCCTGACGACATCATCGAGCAGATGCGCAACGAATCGCAATTCCTGATCGACCGCGCCGCCGATCAGCGCAACGTCGCCGATGCCGCCGAGCCGCTCTATTCGAGCCTCGACGACAAGCAGAAGCAGGTCTTCATCCAGGAAATGGTGCGCCTCAGCCACGAGCGCGGGCTGGATTGATCAAGTTGAATCCGATTGCGGGCGTCTGAATTAACGGCGCCCGCCACGAATTCGTGAATCCTCTCCGCAATTCGGTTATGATTAGCTTCGCTAGCTGACTGCGGGGTTGATATGGCGGACGGACTCTCCGTTTTCCTGGTCGAAGACGAGGCGTTGATCCGGATGATGATCGCCGACATGGTGGAGGAGCTCGGCCACCATGTCGTCGCTGAAGCGGACAATGTCCGGGACGCGAGCGCCTTCGCGATGACGGCGCAATACGATTTCGCAATTCTCGACATCAATCTGAAGGGCCTCTACGTCGATCCCGTCGCCGACCTGATCGAGCGCCGCGGCAAGCCGTTTCTGTTCGCCACCGGCTACGGGCCGGAGCTGCTGCCGTCCTTGCTCCGGCGCCGGCCGATCCTGCGTAAGCCGATTTCCCTCGACCAGCTCAAGACGATGATCGACACGCTGTTTCCGGACGCGATCGCCAAGGCGCCTCACTAAGAAAGGCACCTCACTGAGAAGGCGCCTCACTGAGAAGGCGCCGCATTGAGATCGCCAACGAAAATGGCCGCCCGTAAGGGGCGGCCATTTGGCGAAAGAAATGTGGCGCGGTCTCAGATCAGCCCGGCGCTGAGGTCGATGCCGTGCGCCATCAGGCCGAACGAGGCGACCAGGCCCATGCAGCAGAACAGCAAGATGGTCTTGAACGAAGAATCAGCGAAACGCGCTTCGACGGCAGCCGGCATCGCGGCGAGCGAAATCATGCTCATGTTCATTCCCCCCTTTGTTGATCCCTGAATTGCATCAGGTGGGGGAACTCTTAGAGCAAAAAGTTTGACGTGAGCTTGCGAGGGATCGTTAACGGAATCGCAAATCGCTTGCGCGTTTGCGCGAGCGGCAAACGGTCCCGCAAGTCTCAGTTGCGGCCGTTCTTCAGCACGGTGGCAATGGTATGGGCGGTCATGGCGGCGCGATCAGAGGCGCGCTGCGCGGCCAGTCGGTCGCGCGCTTTTTCCTCGATCAGGAGCTCGATCAGGGCCAGCCGCTTGTCATCGTCGTCCGCTTCCGTCAGCAGGCGGTGATAGCGGTGATAGTCGAAACCCAAGTCTTGCTTACGCATGTCACGCCCCCGCAACTACGCCACATCCGTGGATTGTTTCTTATCGGATACAAACGGGCAAGCACGATCCAGCGTGGAACCGCGGGCACGTTGCAATCATCTGTGTATTACTGGAACCGGCGCGTGATGAGGGCGATCGCGCCTCAATCCGGATTGTGGTCGGCGAACATCTTCAGGCCGAGGAAGCTTGCGTCAGGCTTCGTGACGAGCCTGGTCGGGATGTTGCGCAAGTAATCCTGGAAGCGCCCCTTGGCTTCGAAGCGCGCCCGGAACGCGGACGCGGCGAGGAACTCCGGAAAGCGCGGCACGATGCCGCCGGCGATGTAGACGCCGCCGCGGGCCCCGAAGGTCACCGCGAGATTGCCTGCGACCGAGCCGAGGATGGCGCAAAACATCTCGAGCGTCGCACGGCTGAGTTCGCAACTGCCCTCAAGGGCCGCCTTGGTGATGGCGGCGGCGTCGCGGTGCGGCACCTGAGCGCCGTCGACCTCCGCCAGCGCCTCGTAGAGGCTTTGTAGGCCGGAGCCCGAAAGCGCGCCGCGCTCGATGGAGACATGGCCGAGACGCCGGCGCAAGCACGCGATCACACGCTCTTCGCGCTCGTTCTCGGCCGGCAAAGTCGCGTGGCCGGCCTCGGTGACGACCGCCAGCCGGGCGCCGTGCCGCTCGACCAGACAGGAGACGCCAAAGCCGGTCCCGGGGCCGACCACCAGCAGCGGCTCTCCGGGAAGGCCGTCCTGGCCCCCGAGCGGGATCAAATCGGCTGGTTCCAGGGCGGGCAGGGACCAGGCCACCACCTCGAAATCATTGAGCACATGCACGCTCTCGAAGCCGAGGGCCGGCTGGAGCTCGTTGCCGTCGATGACCCACGGGCTGTTGGTCATGACGCAGCGGTTGTTGGTCACCGGACCTGCGACGGCCAGCACGGCTCTTTTGGGCTGCTCGTCGCCGGACTGGCGCGCGAGGACGTCGGCGATGGCTTCCCGGACGGTCGGGAAGTCGGCGACCTTCACATAGTCGATGGGGCCGGCCTGGTCGCCACTGTTCGATGCGCTTTGACTCAGCGCAAAGCGCGCATTGGTGCCGCCGATATCGGCGAGAAGAATCTGTCCTGTCTTGCCGGTACTCATGACCATGTGGCTGCCGCGCCGTGCAGGCTCGCGGGAACCGTTTCCTCCGCTCCATCCGGTCCGCGATTTGCGAACGTGCTGTAGAATCCGTCCTTGGGTGAGCCTAGTCAACTCGGACAACGCCAAACCGTTGCATCCCGGCTACTATGGCGCGATACCGCCGTATCGGTCGGTGGTTGCGAAGCCGCGCGGGAAGATCGACATTGGACTGGAGCGGTCGGCGCCCGCCGCGCCGGACGGCTGGAACGGGACCTTGCGATGAAGATTTCCGACCGCGATGTGCTGCTGGTGATCGACGTGCAGAACGATTTTTGCACGGGTGGAGCGCTCGCCGTTCCCGGCGGCGAGAAGGTTGTCCCGGCCGTCAACCGGATCGCCCAAAAATTCACCAATGTGGTGCTGACCCAGGACTGGCATCCGCGCGACCACGTCTCGTTCGCGCCGAACCATGCGGGCAGGCAGCCGTTCCAGGCCATCGAGCTCGACTATGGCACCCAGGTGCTCTGGCCGTCGCACTGCGTGCAAGGCACCTCGGGCGCCGAATTCCACCGGGAGCTCGACGTCGGCAGGGCAAACCTCGTGGTGCGCAAAGGCTTTCGCCGCGGCATCGATTCCTATTCGGCGCTGTTCGAGAACGACCACCGGACGCCGACGGGCCTGCTCGGCTATTTGCGCGAGCGCGAGCTGAAGACCGTCTTCGTCGCAGGCCTGGCGCTCGACTTCTGCGTCCGCTTCTCGGCGGAAGATGCGCGCAAGGCGGGGTTTGAGGTCGCCGTCATCGAGGATGCATGCCGGGGAATCGATCTCGACGGCTCTGTGGCCGCGACCCATCGGAGTTTTCGCGAGCGCGGTATTTCAATCGTCAGCCTGGAGGCCTTCCTGTGAGGACCTTGAGCTAGTCATGGTGGAGAAGAGCGGCAAACCGCCGGGCGGATCGGATCGTCCTCAGGATGATACGCTGCTATGGCCGTTTGCGGCGGCGCGGCTCGCGATGGATGCCTGCTTCTGGTGGCTGGAGCGTGGTCCGCCGGAACAGGACGAGAGCACTCTGCCGTGGACGACGCCCAACACGGTCGCCTTGGAGCTTGCGACCATGCGCCTGCGCGATTGCACGCGGACGCGATCCGGCCAGCCGGCACTGGTCTGCGCGCCCTATGCGCTGCATCGGGCCCTGATCGCCGACTTCGCAGCAGGCCACAGCGTGGTGCAGTCCCTGCAAAATGGCGGCATCGGCCGGATCTATCTCACCGACTGGCGCTCGGCCACGCCCGACATGCGCTATCTCTCGATCGACAACTATCTCGGCGACCTCAACGTTGCCATCGACGAGATCGGCGCGCCGGTCGATCTCGTCGGGCTGTGCCAGGGCGGATGGCTGTCGCTGCTCTACGCGGCGCGCTTTCCCGCCAAGGTGCGGCGGCTGGTGCTGGTGGGTGCGCCCGTCGATCTCTCGATCGACTCCGAGCTGTCCCGGCTCGCTCGCAATGCGCCCGAGGCGGTCTACGACCAGCTCGTCGCGCGCGGCGGCGGCAATGTCAGCGGCGACGAGATGCTGCGCTTCTGGTCCAAGTCGCCAACCCGCGACGATATCGCGGCGGCGTTGCAGAAGGACCTCTCGGACGAGGAGGGCGCGGCACTGCTCGCGCGTTTCGATCGCTGGAATGCGGAGACCCTCAACCTGCCCGGCACTTATTATCTGGAGATCGTCAACCGGATCTTCCGGGAGAACCGGATTGCCGATGGCAACTTCACGGCGCTCGGCCGCGAGGTTGATCTGAAGGACGTCAAGGCGCCGGTCTTCCTGCTGGCCGGGCTCGATGACGATGTCGTGCCGGCCAGCCAGGCGCTTGCGACCGCCGGTCTGCTCGGTACGCCGCCGGCCTTCATTGCGGCGGCCTCCGAGCCCAGCACTCATCTCGGCCTGTTCATGGGCTTGCGCACCCACGCCCATGCCTGGCCCCGGATCGCCGAGTGGCTGCGCAGCGACCTGTCCGGCGTGCTGGCCCGCAGTGCCTGACTTCGCCGGGCGCCGGGCCGGGCGAACATGCAAATCCGTTATGCATGACGGCGGATGGCCTGCACCGGGCCGGCCCGATGGGCTACATATGGTCAGGAGCCGATGGCTGCGGCCGCGACAAGATTAAGGGTACTGCGCTCGATGACGTTCCATTCGATCTACGCCCACGGATTTGCGCGGGTGGCGGCCTGTGTCACCACGTCCCATGTGGCCGATCCAACTGCCAATGCGAAGGCAATCCTGGCGGCCGCGAATGCCTGCCACGAGCGGTCGGTGGCGGTCGCCGTGTTTCCCGAGCTGTGCCTGTCCGGCTATGCGATCGAAGATCTGGTGAAGCAGGACCCGCTGCTCGATGCGGTTGAGCGCGGACTCGTTGCCATCGTTGACGCCTCCACGGCGCTGATGACCGTCCTGATCGTCGGCGCGCCACTGCGCTTCGGCAATCGCATCTACAATTGCGCCGTCGTCATCCATCGCGGCAACGTCCTTGGTGTCGTGCCCAAGAGTTACCTGCCGACCTATCGCGAATTCTACGAGGGGCGGCATTTCGCCTCCGGCGCCGGCATTGCCGGAGAGACGATCGCCTTTGGCGGGCTGCACGCACCGTTCGGCGTTGATCTCCTGTTCGCAGCCGAGGACGTGCCCGGCCTGACCGTCGGCGTCGAGATCTGCGAGGACATGTGGATCCCGGTGACGCCGGCCTCCGAGCTTGCGCTCGCCGGCGCGAGCGTGTTGATCAACCTCTCGGGCAGCCCGATCACGATCGGCCGGGCGCGTTCGCGCGCGCTGCTCTGCCAGTCGACGTCGGCGCGCTGCCTTGCGGCCTATGTCTATTCCGCCGCCGGGGCAGGGGAATCGACCACGGATCTGGCCTGGGACGGCCAGACCTCGATCTATGAGAACGGCGTGCTGCTGGCCGAGGGCGAGCGGTTCCGCCAGGGTGGCCAGATCACCTATGCCGACGTCGATCTCGACCTGCTCAGGCAGGAACGCGCGCTGATGGGCACGTTCGACGATAATCGCCGGCAACGCGAAGGCTTTTTCCGGAAGATCACCTTCGCTCTGAAGCCGCCGGCCGCCGACATCGGCTTCCTGCGCAAGATCGAGCGCTTCCCGTTCGTGCCGAGCGACGAGACCCTGCTCGAGCAGGATTGCTACGAGGCCTACAACATCCAGGTCGCCGGCCTCGTGCAGCGCATGCGCGCGACCGGAACCAAGCGCGTGGTGATCGGCGTCTCGGGCGGTCTCGATTCCACCCACGCCCTGATCGTTGCCGCCAAGGCCGTCGACCTGCTCGGCTTGCCCCGCGAAAACATCCTCGCCTACACCATGCCGGGCTTTGCCACCGGTAGCGAGAGCAAGACCAACGCACTCGCGCTGATGAAGGCGTTGCGGACGACTTGGCAGGAGCTCGACATCCGCACCACCGCCACGCAAATGCTGAAGGACATCGGCCATCCCTTCGGCAAGGGCGAGAAGGTCTACGACATCACCTTCGAGAATGTGCAGGCCGGCCTGCGCACGGACTATCTGTTCCGGCTCGCCAACCATCACGGCGGCATCGTCATCGGCACCGGCGATCTCTCGGAGCTCGCACTCGGCTGGTGCACCTACGGCGTCGGCGACCAGATGGCGCATTATAATGTCAACGCCGGCGTGCCGAAGACGCTGATCCAGCATCTGATCCGCTGGGTGATCGCTTCAAAACAGTTCAGCGACGACGTCAACCTGACGCTGGCCTCGATCCTGTCGGCCGAAATCTCGCCCGAGCTGGTTCCCGTCAAACCGGGTGAGAAGCCGCAGAGCACGGAAGCTTCCGTCGGCCCCTACGAACTGCAGGATTTCAACCTGTTCTACACGCTGCGGTTCGGCATGCGGCCGTCCAAGATTGCTTTCATGGCGTTGCAAGCCTGGAAGGACGTCGCCAAGGGCGAATGGCCGCCGGCGTTCCCGAACGACCGGCGCAAGGCCTACGATCTCAAGGAGATCCGTCGCTGGCTGGAGGTGTTCCTGCGCCGCTTCTTCGCGTTCAGCCAGTTCAAGCGCTCGGCGATGCCGAACGGCCCGAAGGTTTCGGCCGGCGGCTCGTTATCGCCGCGTGGCGACTGGCGCGCGCCGTCGGATTCAAGTGCGGCGGCATGGCTTGAGGATCTCGAGCGGAACGTGCCGAACTGATCGGCAAGACGAGGGCAGACACGGCGCCTCAAAACGACTTCGCGCCGCGCGGCTCATGGAGCCGGCGGCGCGACGTTGCGTTCAATCCAGAAAAGTTTCGAGGTCCGGAGTGCCTAGGAGTCCGGACCTCGTCACCTTGCCCCAGCCTTTGATCCCCCCGCCCCATGTGGTCCCCCAACCCCGTGGTGCGCGATCAGAGGGTGATGCCCTTGGAAGGCCGCCGATCGATGTGCGCGATGTACGCGAAGTATGGTTAGGATTCCATTCCGGATCACTACGGACACGAACGCGCGTGATGCTGCACGCTGGTGCATTCGTCCGCATCCGCTTCGATTGCTGCTGCCTGAATTCGATGCAGGCGATCGGGGCGATGTCCACATCTGCGCATCGCCGCTGCCCCAGTATTTCACGGGCCTGTCATTGAACTGGTCTAGCGCTGCTCCCGTCATCGCTGACGGTCAAGGAGCAAGCCATGTCGAAGCCGGTGCTGGGCGCAGCATTGTCCATCAAATCGATCCCCGCCCACCGCGACTGGCTTCTGGAACGGCAGCGCGATCTCGAGATCCAGGATTTCTTCCGCGCGGATCTGCTCGATAGCGACTGGCGCAGCACGGCGAGCGAAATCAAACAGATGCTCTGCGGCCATACCGGCCGTCTCGGCATCCACGGCCCGTTCTGGGGCTTCAAGATCGACAGCCACGATCCCATGATCCGCCAGGCGGTGACGAAGCGCCTGCTTCAGGGCCTCGACGCCGCGGAGTTCCTCGGTGCGACGCAGATGGTGATCCATTCGCCGTTCACGACCTGGGACCATAACAACCTCGATCTCTATCCCGATAACCGCGTCAATATCGTCGAACGCGTCAAGGCGACGCTGGCCGAGGTGATCGCGCGCGCTGAAAACATCGGCTGCGAGATCGTCATCGAGAACATCGAGGACAAGGATCCGCGCGACCGCGTGCGCCTCGCCAGGGCGCTCGAGAGCAGCAAAGTCCGCGTCTCCCTCGACACCGGGCACGCCAACTACGCCCACATCTCCACGGGCGCGCCGCCGGTCGACTATTACGTCGAGACCGCCGGTGACACGCTGACGCATGTGCACCTCCAGGACACCGACGGCTTTGCCGACCGGCACTGGGCGCCGGGTGAGGGCAACATCCCCTGGGTGGCGGTGTTCCGCGCACTGGGTCGGCTGACGTCCAACCCGCGGCTGATCCTGGAACTGCGCAATCACGACGACGTTCGCGCCGGCGCAGCCCATCTCGCCGCGCTCGGTCTCGCTGAATAACCGACCTCACCAAGGGCAGGGCCTATTGTCATGAGCAAATTCACCCGTCGCACCATCCTGAAGTCTGGCGGCGCTGCCGCGGGCACACTTCTCCTGCCGCGCTTTGCGATCGGGCAGGCCGACAACCGACCGTCGGTGACGATCGCCGTGCAAAAGGTGACGAATTCGAACGTGCTCGACGTGCTGCGCGAGCAATCCAACGTCGGCGAGCGCGTGTTCTTCTCCTCGATCTGGGAGGGACTGATCTCGAAGAACTGGCGCGGCAGCCTCGAGGCCGTACCGGGCCTGGCCACCGAATGGCGCCGCATCGACGACCAGACCGTCGAGGTGAAGCTGCGTCAGGGCGTCAAGTTCCACAATGGCGACGAGCTCACGGCGGAGGACGTCGTCTTCACCTTCAGCCGCGAGCGCATGTTCGGCGAGACCGAGGCCAAGAGCCGCTCGACCATCCAGGCTTTCGAGAAGATCCCGACGCCGCGTCCGGGCAAGGAACTGCCGCCGGACGTGCCGGCAGTTGCCCGCCGCATCTGGCCGGACCTCGTGCGTGTCGATGCCGTCGACAAGTACACGGTGCGCTTCTACAACGCGACGCCCGACGTCACGATCGAGGGCCGGCTGTCGCGCTACGGCTCCGACATCATGAACCGCCGCGCCTGGGAACAATCCGCGAGCTATCTCGACTGGGCGCGCAAGCCTGTGACGACCGGCCCGTACAAGGTCGTCGAGCTCAAGCCCGACGTGTCGCTGACGCTCGAAGCGCATGACGAATATTGGGGCGGCCGTCCGCCGCTCAAGCGCATCCGTTTCCTCGAAGTGCCCGAGGTCGCGAGCCGCATCAACGGCCTCCTGTCGGGCGAGTACCAGTTCGCCTGCGACATCCCGCCGGACCAGATCGCCGGCATCGAGAAGAACTCCGCGTTCGAAGTGCAGGGTGGCACCATCCTCAACCATCGCCTGACCGTGTTCGACAAGAACCACGCCGTGCTCGCCAACCCGCTGGTGCGGCGCGCCTTCACCCATTCGATCGACCGCCAGGCGATTGTCGACAGCCTGTGGGCCGGCCGTACCCGGGTGCCGAAAGGCCTTCAGTGGGAATTCTATGGCGACATGTTCAACGCCGACTGGAGCGTGCCGGCCTACGACCCGAAGCTCGCGCAGGATCTGTTGAAGCAGGCCAACTACAAGGGCGATCCGATTCCCTATCGCCTGCTCAACAACTACTACACCAACCAGGTCGCGACCGCGCAGGTGCTGGTCGAGATGTGGAAGTCGGTCGGCCTCAACGTCCAGATCGAGACCAAGGAGAACTGGTCGCAGATCATGGAGCGTGCGCCGACCCGCGCGGTGCGCGACTGGTCGAACTCGGCCGCCTTCAATGATCCCGTGTCGTCGCTGGTCGCCCAGCACGGCCCGAACGGCCAGCAGCAGCAGATCGGTGAATGGACCAATGCTGAGCTGAACAAGCTCTCCGAGTTCCTGGAGACCTCGACCGACCGCGCTGCTCGCAAGAAGGCGTTCCACCGCATGCTGGAGATCGCCGAGCGCGAGGATCCCGCTTACACGGTGCTGCACCAGAACGCGACCTTCACGGCCAAGCCGAAATCGATCAAGTGGAAGGCGTCGCCGGCGTTCGCGATGGATTTCCGCGCTGGCAATTTCGAGGCGTAAATGGTCACGCCGCTGGTCGACATCCAGGGCCTCAGCGTCGCCTTCAACGGCGTACCTGTCCTGCGCGGTGTCGATCTCATCTTGCAGAAGGGCGAGGCCGTCGGCCTCGTCGGCGAATCCGGCTCCGGCAAGTCGGTGACGTGGCTCGCCGCGCTCGGCCTCTTGCCGCGGCACGCCCGCGTGTCGGGCTCGGTTCGACTTGACGGCCGTGAAATTCTCGGCGCGCCGGCCGCCGAGCTCGACCAGGTGCGGGGCGGGCGGGTCGCCATGATTTTTCAGGACCCCGCGAGCGCGCTCAATCCGGTGCTCACCATTCGCAGGCAGCTCTGCGAGGCCTTGGCGTTGCATCGCGGTCTATCGGGCGGGGCGGTGAAGGCCGAAGCGCGGCGGCTGCTCGATCTCGTCGGTATTCCCGATGCGGCGCGGCGGTTGTCAGCCTATCCGCACGAATTCTCGGGCGGCCAGGTCCAGCGCATCATGATCGCGATGGCGCTCGCCGGAAATCCCGATCTGCTGATCGCGGACGAGCCGACCACTGCGCTCGACGCCACCATCCAGGCGCAGATTCTGGAGCTGCTCTCCACCATTCGCCGCGAGATGAGCATGGCGATGGTCCTGATCAGCCACGATCTCGGCGTCGTCGCCGAGAATTGCGACCGCGTCGCGGTGATGTATGCCGGCCGCATCGTCGAGCAGGCACCTAGCAACCAGCTCTTCGCCGATCCCGTGCATCCCTATGCGCAAGGTCTGATCGGCGCGCTGCCGCCGCTCGATGGACCGCGCCGACGCCTCACGGCCATTCCCGGCACGGTTCCCGATCCCGCGCACATGCCCAGTGGCTGCGCCTTCGCACCGCGCTGCGCACTGGCAGCCGAGCCATGCGGCCTTGCAGCCCCGACGCTGGCGCCCATCGCGAACGACCGCGCTGTCGCCTGCATTCGCGCCGAGGCCTCGCGCCGCGCGCTGCTCGGGATCGCCGCCGAATGAGCGCGCCGCTCGTCGAGGTATCCTCGATCTCGCGCAGCTACTCCATGCGCTCCGGAATGTTCGGCCGCAGCACGGCCGTTCATGCTGTCGACGGCGTGTCGCTGACGATTCCCAGAGGTGAGACGCTTGGCCTCGTCGGCGAGTCCGGTTCGGGCAAGTCCACCACCGGCCGCATCGTGCTCGGCCTTGAGACGCCTGACCGTGGCGAAGTGCGGTTCGATGGCAAGCCGATGGCCGCGCCGGGGACGGCTGCGTGGCGCGCGCAGCGGGCGCACATGCAGATGATCTTTCAGGATCCGCTTGGCGCGCTGGATCGGCGGTTGCCGGTTGCGACCCAGATCCGCGAGCCCCTGGATATTCACGGTCTCGGCACGGCCGCCGAACGCGAGGACCGTGTTCGCGAATTGCTGCGGGCGGTCGAGCTGACCCCGGCGCATGGCGCGCGTTATCCGGGCGCGCTCTCGGGTGGGCAGCGCCAGCGCATCGTGCTGGCGCGGGCGCTGGCGACGAAGCCGGATTTCCTGGTCTGCGACGAGCCGGTCAGCGCGCTCGACGTCTCGATCCAGGCGCAGGTGGTGAACCTGCTTTGCGATCTCCAGGCGCAGCTTGGGCTCACGCTGCTGTTCATCAGCCACGATCTGCGCGTCGTCCGGCAGATCAGCAATGTCGTCGCCGTGATGTATCTCGGGCGCATTGTTGAGATCGGCAGCGCAGACGATCTCTTCGCGCGCCCGGAACACCCCTATACGCAGGCGCTGGTCTCGGCTTCGCCGGCACCGGGCCGTCGCAGCGCGGGCCGCATCGTGCTGGCAGGCGACCCGCCGAACCCGGCGGCTCGCCCCAAGGGCTGCGCCTTCCATCCGCGCTGCCCGCGCGCGATCGCGCGCTGCGCGAGCGAGGTGCCGGCGCTGTCGGCCGTCGGCGGCGACAGGCAGGTCGCCTGCCACCTCGTGACCGGACCGAAGGTCGAAACCCGGGACGCGGCGTGATGGGACGCTATTTCGCCATTCGGATCGGACGCGCGGCGCTGACGATCGTGCTTGTCGTCACCTTCGCGTTCGTGGTGCTGCGTCTCTCCGGCGATCCCGCGCTGATGATTTTGGGACCGGAAGCGCCGCCGGAGGTTCTCGCCGCCTTCCGCAAGGCGTGGGGCCTCGATGACCCCATCTGGTTCCAGTACCTCGACTACTTCGGCGCCATCGCCAAGGGCGAGCTCGGCCGCTCCATGCGCGACGGGCGGCCTGCGATCGAGCTCGTGCTGGAGCGGATTCCGGCGACGCTGGCGCTGACGCTGCCGGCGTTCGCCTTCAAGGTCGCGCTTGGCATTCCCGCCGGCATTTACGCGGCGTTGCATCGGGGCTCCGGGATTGATCGCGCTGTGATGATGACGGCGGTTGCCGGCTTCACCGTGCCGAGTTTTGTGCTTGCGCTGCTGCTCGTGCTCGTCTTCGCCGTGCAGCTCGGCTGGCTGCCGTCGGGCGGGCAGGACAGCTGGCGTCACGCCATCCTGCCGATCGCAACGCTGAGCCTTGGCGGCGCCGCGGTGCTGGCGCGCTTCACCCGCAGTGCGATGCTGGAGGTGCTGGGCCAGCCCTATATCCGCACGGCTTCCGCCAAAGGCGTGCCGTGGCGGAAAGTTGTGACCTCGCATGCTCTGCCGAACGCGGCGATCCCGACCGTCACCATCCTGGGCTTCATGGTAGGCACGCTGATCGCGGGCGCGGTCGTGGTCGAGAGCGTGTTCGCTTGGCCGGGAGTAGGGCGCCTGCTGGTCGTTGCCGTCGCCAACCGCGACCTCGCCGTGGTGCAATGCATCCTGCTGCTGGTCGCGATGACCATGGTCACGTCGAACCTCATCGTCGACTTCCTCTACGGCTTCCTCGATCCGCGCCTGCGCGCGAAGGGAGCCCATGCATGACCGACGCGACGCTGAAGGACGCTGCCGTCCGCCGCCGGATCAGCCTTCCGGCGATTCCGATCTCGGTCGCACTGGCGATCGGCTGGATCGTCGCGATGCTGGTGATCGCGGCGTTCGCCGAAAAGATCGCGCCCTACGGCTACACCCAGCTCGACCTGCGCAACCGGCTTTCTGCGCCCGGCAATGTCGCGCACTGGCTCGGGACCGACGAGCTCGGCCGCGACGTGCTGTCGCGGCTTCTGGTCTCCATCCGCATCTCGCTCTTGATCGCGTTCGGCGCGACGGCGATCTCCGCCATCGTCGGCACCACGCTCGGTTTCCTCGCGGCACATTTCCGCGGCGCCGTCGAGCAGCTCGTGCTGATGCTGACGGACTTTCAGGCCAGCATGCCGTTCCTGATCATGGCGCTCGCGGTGCTCGCCTTCTTCGGCAATTCGCTGCCGCTGCTGATCGGCCTGATGGGACTGTTCGGCTGGGAGCGCTATGCCCGCATCGCGCGTGGCCTCGCCATCTCCGCCAATGCACAAGGCTATGCCGCAGCGGTCCGCCAGCTCGGCGCGACGCCTTCGCGGATCTACTTGCGTCACATCCTGCCCAACATCGCCTCGACCCTGATCGTCTCGACGACGCTGGTCTTCCCCGAGGTGATCCTGATGGAGTCGGGCCTGTCCTTCCTCGGCCTCGGCGTGCAGCCCCCGATGACCAGCCTCGGCAACATGGTGGGCTATGGCCGCGAGTATCTGACTCGGGCACCCTGGATCATGCTGGCGCCGGCCACCACCATCGTGGTGACTACGCTCGCTGTCTCCGTGATCGGCGACTGGCTGCGCGACCGGCTCGATCCGACGCTGCAATAGCGCGACGGACTCGATGCGTGCGCCAATTTGCCGTCGGATGCCGATTCTAGCCTTGGACATCCGGCTTCCTGCCGCGCCCGAGCGCGAATTGACCTACCGGGCCCTCGATATGTAATTCCAACTCCGTCATCTTCGCGAACAGATCGATGTCGGTGGTCCCGATGGCGCAGCCACCAAGGCCCATATCGGTCGCTGCCAGATAAAACGTCTGAATCAGGCTGCCGACATTCTTCAGGATCAGCGCATATGCAATTGAGCTGTATTTCCAGGAGACCCGCCCAAAGCGCGCCGCGATCGTGATCAGGATTTGCGGCTCACCAGGCGCGTCCATGGCAAACTGAGCTGCCACCGAGAGCGCCTGGAGCTGTTGGGCGGAGGCGCCGATCGCGACCAGCGCGTGCCCCCCTGCGTCGTAGTGGTAAAGTCCGCGCGCGAGCCCGTCGCAGTTCGAGACCGCCAGGTACAATTCCAGCTCGTACGCGCTGCCCGCAGACGGATAAGGCCTCGTGCTGTAGGTGACCTCCGGACCGCCGTCAAAATACGGCTCGCTCTTCCATTCGGACACAACGCGCGCGGTGGTGTCGAGAAATTGCGCGAGTTCGTGGAGCGTGACTGGATGCTTGTCGTCGAAATCCCGTGTTGAATGGCGTTCGTGCAACAGCTTCGGGAAGAGAGAGTTCGGCTCCGAGGAGGAGAATGTGCGCAGGTCGATCTTGCTGCCTGGCCAGGGCGGACGCACCGCGGGCAGCGGCGGAACGACGCTCGCATAGCTGAAAGCGGCGCCGACCGGATTGGCTTGCCGGCCCTCCGTGCTCCGCGTGTGAAAGACCAGATCGTGGAAATCCCAGAGAACGAGATTGCCGTCGCCTTCATCTACTCGCAGGCCGTCGCCGCCTTTCGCATCGAGCTTGAGCAGAACACCGCTTTCCAGCAACAGCTCGAGCAGAAGGAGGTTGGAGGAGAGTGCCTTCCGGTCAAGCTTGCCGATCTGCTGAGGCTGTGACAGCGCAGCAAGGGTGGCGGCGATGGCGGGATCGCCAATCCGGAACAGCGCGCCGGCGCGTGGCGATTCCAGCACCATCTCATTGCCGCGCCGGCGCAGATAGGCAAAGCGCGACAACACGACGGTATCACGGCTGCCCAGCTTCGCGCGTCGCGGCCAGTAGTCGGGGACTTGAGGCTCGATGACCATGAGGTCGCGCTCGTCGCGCGGGGAGGAGAGGCGGTATTCCAGAAGCCCCTGCCGGGCCAGGCGATGCACCAGAGCGTCGATTTCCCTGGCGAGGATGCTCTTGCCTGCAAACGAAGCGATCGGAAGACCGGTGCCGAGATGTCGCGCGCGGTCCATCGCGGCCGCGCTGAATTGTCCGAGGTTGACGGAATAGTCGCCAAAAGTGGCGGCGATGTTTCCGTCCGGCTGCATCTGGAGGGAGAAGCGATGGCTCAATCGGGCAGCAATATCCGGCGCGATCTTCCTGGTCGGCTTTTTCCTGGGAGCACGCACGAAAGAGTAGCCCCTCAGGTGTGTGGAAGGAATGAAGTCAGATCGCCTTCCAGTCGCGGCGCGTCCAGCAATCCGAGCTTCACCGGCACATCGTAAAGACGGCCCGGTGCAAAGCGGCGATAAAAGTGACGCAAGCCGGGAACGAGCACTCTGACGACCGGAACCTCGACGTCGGGACGTGTCTGGTCGAGGACGAGGAAATCGTAGCCCGCACGGGCGGCGATCTCGACGCAGGCAATGACCTGGTCACGCGTATTGTCGTGAAGCTTGAGGCTCGGCGCTGGGGGGACGACCGGGCGATCGCTCGGTCTCAGGAACGGATAGTCTTCCAGGCGCAGCGGTGTGACACCATCGAGGGTCGGCTTCTCGCTGGTCGCACCGCTCATCATGCTGACGGACATGAATTGGGTCAGCTCGGTGAGAGCGCGCAGCAGGGCTATGCGGCGGTCGAAATGCGCGCCGGAGCCGAACTCGATATGCTCGTCCCCATTCTGCATCCAGTGCATGATTGCCACGTAGGTCGGAATGCCGAGATCGGTGGTGACATCGAGCACCCACAGCTTGCGACCGGCTTCCGCAAATTGAGCCTGGAGATCCCGGACATAGAAATCGTCAAACTGCTCGAGGTCGACCTCGGCGCGCTGCACCCGGTTGTACCACCAGATCGCGTAGGCATCGCGCTCGATCAGCTCCAGGAAGCCCTGGACAATCGCTTCGTCGCGGGTGTTGCCGGCCGCGCAGCCGTTGGAATCCGTATGAAATCCGCCATAGAAGAAGTACAGGAGGCCGGTCGGCAGATATTTGAAGCGCTTGTCGCGCAACGATGTGACCGGCGACCACTCGGTCCTCGCCGAGGGATCGAACGGCTCGGGAACCGGGTGGGGATCGTCCGGCTGCTGGAGAAACCTGTTCTTGAACTGCGTTTCGCTGAACAGCTGCACGTCGTTGGGCAGAAGGGCGTCGCCGGGCGCGAAGTCGGCAAAGCTGCGCGTCGTCCTGATCTCATCGCCCTGGAAAATGCCCGAATAGCGTTCGATCGATTCCATCAGCGCGCTGGCTTCGCCCTGCTCGGCGGTCGAGCCCTTGCCAAAACTGCCACCGCTCAATCCGGACCTGAGCTGGTCGATGCTGTGGGCCGGCGCGGAGAAATTATGCTGGGCGAAGTAGTTGGTGTTCATCGGCAGATCGACGTCGATTCGTTCGAGCCTGGTCACCACCCCTGTCAGGGGGCTCACATGCTTGCGGAAGCGCGACACCGTCGACCGCGACGTCACGGTGCGATATCCACCGCTGGTCATGACGAGCCTCTTGCCCTCTGCAATCTCGACCGGGGCCGGAGATCGGCGCGGGTTGTTCAGCTTCTTGCTGCCGCAGGTCGGGCATTGTGGACGTCGCATCACGTAGTGCTTGGCGATGGCGGCGCCGGTCAGGTCGAAACTGGCAATGTGATCGCACAGATCGGTGCGAAAATCCGATGCAATTGCCTTGGCGATTTCGACGGCCGCAAAATGGATTCCGGTCTGGCCGACGCCTTCTCTGACGAGCGGTGATATCGCAACCGCATGCGCCGGTCCCCGGTCGAGAAACCCCTTGATCTCGCGGTTGCGGATCATGCGATCGAACAGGCAGGTCCAGCAGGCGCTCTCGCCCGGTTTGAACACGGGCCCGACCAGCGGAAACGGGCCGGATGGCTGTACCAGCAACCAGGGTGTCTTGCCGGCCACGCGATCCTGGTTCAATTCAGCAAGGCGCTGGTCGAGATAGTCGTTCGCGAGCGTGATCGTGAGCTTTGGCGAGCGCTTGGCGATTTGAACGCCGAGCTTACCCAGGGCCGCGGTCAGCTCCTTGGCGCCTTTGACGTCAATCGACTCGACTCGCACGGAGCAACTGCGAAGATTTTGCTCCGCGACTTCCAGAGACAGGCCGAGGCTTGCCCAAAAACCGCCGACGGCCTCGTCGAATGCTGGCGAGGTCCGCGCAATGACATATCGGCGATCGAGGAGCCGCTTGATCGCCTCCTCGATCTTGGCGGCCGGGAAGCGCTTCGAAAGCTGCCGAATGATCTCCGGCCTGGCCTCGCCATGTTTTCCGAGCGCGGTGGCCAAGGCACAATAGAGTTCGCCGTGCAGGAAGAACTTGCGATCCTCGGAATAGAGGCAAACCGCATCGGGAGGCAGGACGTAGGCGGTGAAGTTCGGTGCAAATCGGAGGAGTTCTTTGTGGGTCTTCCGCGCAACGCGGGTCTTGCTATTGGCATTCATTGAGTCAGCACGCTGATCCTGTTGCCGTTACGTCAAATCGCCGGCGCAAGACGGATCGTCGTACCCGCGCGCTGATATTTCCCGGAGTGTTGAAACAATTCGCCCGCCATCGATGCAGGCGCCGTAGCGAAAGCAAGCATTTGGCCGGCCCCTGTCTCAGGGCCGGCCAATGATGTACCGGCTTGTGGACACGCCATTCGGAGCGCGCCGAGGCCTAGCACAGGCGGCAGCGGCCCCACGATGCGCAGCAACCCGCGCATGATACGGCGCATCCCACGACACCAACGCCGCAGCCAACGCCACAGCCGACAGCACAACCTGCACATCGGCAACCGACGCCACATCGGCAGGCCCGGCAAGCCCGGCAGCCTCTGCAGCCGCGGCAACCGCCGCATCCGCGCCATGCCAGCTGCACACGGCTGCCGGCATTTTCCTTGTCGAAGAGATGGAAGGTGGCGAGGCTGACGTCAGCCATTTCCTCTTCATCGAGCGTGATAGCCTGACCCGGTCCAAGGTGCTGCAATTGTTGTGTGTCGGGTGTCGGCACTGCGGAGGCCGATGCGCCCCCCGCCAGCGAGAACGTCAACCCTGCGGCTCCGAACGCCGGCACGGCGACTTTGGTTACGCGCTTCTTCCCTTTAGAAGTCTTCTTCGCCTGCCGCATGGTCGAACCTCCGAGCATTGCAAGAAGCATCCCAGCCACGGTAAGTCTACGCTCAGGAAATCACGCGAGCAACAATGACGCGCACGAAAGCGCGGGGCCGCACGTTCAGGATGTATTCATCTTCATGAACGGCAACCGGCGCGACCGGTTGACACAGCGCATCAACGATCCACGCTCTTGGTGCGCATGCTGTTTGGTGCAGTGCCGCAAGAGCATCGCATCTTGAACGGAGAGATCGGCGTGGCAGATCAATCAGGGCTTTTCGCTTGGTATGAACTCCTGACCACGGATGTCGCGGCGGCGGGCGCATTTTATCGCAAGGCCGTCGGTTGGGACGTGAAGGAGGAATCGACCCCGGAGCTGCCTTACACGGTGCTGCGCAGCGGCGGGGCTCCGCTGGGCGGACTTATGGAGATCCCGGAAGAGGGGCGGAGATTGGGGGCGACGCCGAGATGGATGGGATACGTCGCCGTCGACGACCTGGACGCCACCACCGCGCAGATCCAGCGTCTTGGAGGCACGATCTTTGTGCCGCCGACGGACACCAATATTGGCCGAATAGCAGTCGTTGCAGATCCGCAGGAAGCGACGTTCGGACTGATCCAAGAACCGACCTATGGCCGGGGGAAACCGGGTCGGCTGGACGAGCCGGGGCGCGTAGGCTGGCATGAGCTGCTGGCCGCCGACCGAACAGCGATCTTCGATTTCTACGGAGAACTATTTGGTTGGCAGAAGGCCGACGCTCAAACCGATCCAACGGACTGGTATCAATTGTTTTCGGCGGGTGGGCAAACGGTCGGCGGCATGCTGACGAAGCTTCCGGCCGTCGCGCAGCCATGCTGGCTGCATTACTTCAATGTCGACGACATCGGCGCTGCGGCGAGGCATGTGACTGCTGGTGGAGGCCGTATCCTCCAGGGTCCGATCGAATTGCCAGATGGCTGCTGGATTGCACGATGTGTCGATCCCCAGGGCGCGCTGTTTGCACTGCAGGGGGCCCGAGGTCAGGCTGACATCGAGCAATCCGCGGCCTCGGAGGTCGGGTGGTCCGCCAAGTGGGGCGGCATTGCCTCCCAGGGGAGAATTGTGCTGCCCAAGCCGAAGCGCTAGCTCCAGGGTCCGTCCGGCGCTGGCGCGACCCTGAATAGTCCGCGCCGGGAGCAGGGGAGGCCTGCGCAAGGCCGATCCGGGGCTATCAGGGGCAAGTTCCCGTTGCGCGCGCCCACCCCGTGCGCTATCCGGCCGGAAAGGCTTGAGGCGGCTTCGATATTTTCCCGCCCGGCCAGCCAAACCGAGGACGGAAACCGCCATGCCAGCCTATCGCTCCCGCACCACCACCCACGGCCGTAACATGGCGGGCGCCCGCGGCCTCTGGCGCGCGACGGGCATGAAGGATGCGGATTTCGGCAAGCCGATCATCGCGGTCGTCAACTCCTTCACCCAGTTCGTGCCCGGCCACGTCCATCTCAAGGACCTCGGCCAGCTGGTGGCGCGGGAGATCGAGCAGGCGGGCGGCGTCGCCAAGGAATTCAACACCATCGCGGTCGACGACGGCATCGCCATGGGCCATGACGGCATGCTCTACAGCCTGCCGTCGCGCGAGCTGATCGCCGACAGCGTCGAGTACATGGCCAACGCCCATTGCGCCGACGGCCTCGTCTGCATCTCCAACTGCGACAAGATCACGCCCGGCATGCTGATGGCCGCGCTGCGGCTCAACATCCCCGCCGTGTTCGTCTCGGGCGGCCCGATGGAGGCCGGCAAGGTCAAGCTCGCCGGCAAGACCAAGGCGGTCGACCTCATCGACGCCATGGTGGCCGCGGCCGACTCCAAGGTCAGCGACGAGGACGTCAAGGTGATCGAGCGCTCGGCGTGCCCGACCTGCGGCTCCTGCTCGGGCATGTTCACGGCGAACTCGATGAACTGCCTGACCGAGGCGCTCGGACTCGCGCTGCCCGGTAACGGCACAGTGGTCGCGACCCATGCCGACCGCAAGCGCCTGTTCGTCGAGGCCGGCCACACCATCGTCGATCTCGTCCGCCGCTATTACGAGCAGGACGATGACTCGGTGCTGCCGCGCAACGTCGCCAACTTCAAGGCGTTCGAGAACGCCATGACGCTCGACATCGCGATGGGCGGCTCGACCAACACCGTGCTGCATCTTTTGGCCGCCGCCCACGAAGGCGAGGTCAAGTTCACCATGCAGGACATCGATCGCCTGTCGCGCCGCGTGCCGGTGCTCTGCAAGGTCGCGCCGTCGGTCGCCGACGTGCATGTCGAGGACGTGCACCGTGCCGGCGGCATCATGGGCATTCTGGGCGAGCTCGACCGCGCCGGGCTGATCGACACCTCGGTCTCGACGGTGCACGCGCCGACCATGAACGATGCGCTGGAGCGCTGGGACATCAAGCGCTCGAAGAGCGAGTCCGTCCGCACCTTCTATCGCGCTTCGCCCGGCGGCATCCCGACCCAGGTCGCCTTCAGCCAGGAGCGCCGCTACGACGAGCTCGATGCCGACCGCGAGAAGGGCGTCGTGCGCGATCTCGAGCATGCCTTCAGCAAGGACGGCGGTCTCGCCGTGCTCTACGGCAACCTCGCGCAGGACGGCTGCATCGTGAAGACTGCCGGCGTCGACGCCTCGATCCTGAAATTCTCCGGTCCCGCGCGTGTGTTCGAGAGCCAGGACGCAGCCGTCGAAGGCATCCTGGGCGGCAAGGTCGTCGCCGGCGAGATCGTGGTCATCATCTATGAAGGCCCGCGCGGCGGCCCCGGCATGCAGGAGATGCTGTATCCGACCAGCTATCTGAAATCGATGGGCCTCGGCAAAGCCTGCGCGCTCGTCACCGACGGACGCTTCTCCGGTGGCTCGTCCGGCCTGTCGATCGGCCACCTGTCGCCGGAAGCGGCCGAAGGCGGCAATATCGGTCTCGTCCGCACCGGCGACCGCATCGCCATCGACATTCCGAACCGCAGCATCAGCCTGGAGGTTTCCGACGAGGAACTGGCCAGCCGCCGCGCCGCGGAGGAGGCGAAGGGCGATGCCGCCTGGCAGCCCGCTGCGCGCAAGCGCAACGTCTCGACCGCGCTGCAGGCCTACGCTGCGCTCACCACCAGCGCCGCGCGCGGTGCGGTGCGCGAGGTGAAGCGGCGCACGAACTAGGCACTGCACCGTTCGCGCTCGTGTGCATGGTCAACAAGTTCTGAACGGCCGGCGAGAGCCGGCCGTTCGCATTAAGGATGCCCCGACGAACTTCGGCAGCTCAGGATTTTGCGGCGTATACTGCGATCGACCTTCGCAAATCCATTTCGGGAAACTGGGGCACCACCGCAATGTCTCGTACTTTCGCTGTCGTTTTCTCAACAGTCGTCGCCGCGATTTCGATGACGGGTGCAGCCTCCGCCGGCTGCTACAATTGCTACACGCCGCCGCCGTGCACGACCTGCTACCAGCAGCAATATGTGCAGCCGCAATACCGCACCGTCGACGAGACCGTGATGGTCTCTCCCGGCTCCGTCGTCGCGCATCGCACGCCGGCGCAGTACCGCACCGTGATGGTGCCGCAGACCGTGATGGTCGCGCCGCCCGGCGTCCAGTACGAGCGCATCCCGCCGCAATACGCGACGCGCCAGCGCGTCGAGATGGTCTCGCCCGGCTATTCCTACTACGCCCCGGTGCAGATGGGCTGCGCGTCCTGCGGCTACTGAGCCGACGCAAGCAACAACGGTTTCGAGCGGCGCTCCTCACGGGGCGCCGTTTTCTTTTGCGGGCAGAAAGCGAGGCCCGGAAACGGAGGCAACTCCAAACCGGGCCTCGCAACCGGCGACGCCCTGGGAGATGTCGCCAGTGTCCGGGATTGCTGCGGAATACAGGCTAAGGGAACACGCTGACGCTCGCCTGACAGATCGGGTGTTTGGGATAGGGCGCGCCAACTTCGCGTTGCCTTGCGCCTTCGACTACGTTAAGCGACAGCCATTCCGGGTTTGGAAGGGTGGCCGAGTGGTTTAAGGCACCGGTCTTGAAAACCGGCGTGCCCGCAAGGGTACCGTGGGTTCGAATCCCACCCCTTCCGCCAGAATATGCGACCGGGGTTTGTCGGTCAGGCTTTCCCGGGCAGGTGATCGGTGAATCAGACGTTCAATCCGGCCGCGCTCGACAAGCTGAAGGCCCGCATTCAGGCGTTGCGCGCCAAAACGATCGCCAATGGCTGCACCGAGGACGAGGCGCTGTCTGCCGCCGCCAAGGTCGCCGAGCTGCTGGATCGCCACGATTTGTCGCTCTCCGACGTCGAGCTGCGCGCGTCGCCGTGCGAGCGGAGGGTCTTTGAGACCCATCGCAAGAAGCGAATTCCCCTGGACGACTGTATCGGCGCGATCGCTCATTTCTGCGATTGCCGGGTCTGGCGCGAGAAGAACGCGGCCGGCGAGAGCTGCTATGTGTTCTTCGGTCTCGGCGCGGATATCGAGGTCGCGCATTATCTGGCCGAATTGATCGACGGCGCCGTGCGCGCCGAACTCGGCCGCTTCAAGACTTCGGTCGACTACATCAGGTTCCGGCACCAGGAGCGGCATCTGGCCAATGGCTCCTTCGCGCTCGGGATGGTGGCGTCGATCGCGCGCAGGATGGTGGCGATCAAGGCCAGTCGCGATCAGGTCAACGAAACCACCGGCCGCGGGCTGGTGGTTCTCAAGACCTCGGTGGTCGATGCAGAATTCGACAAGCTCGACCTCAAGCTCCGGACCCAGCGCAGCACGAGCCGGATGGTTTCGATGACGGCCTATGAAGCCGGCGGCGCCGCCGGAGCGTCGCTTGCCATCAATCCCGGCCTTGGCGGGTCGCAGTCGGGGACCACTCCCAAAGGGAGCTGAACGGACCAGGGAGGGCGCGGCTTCGGCTGGAGCCGAGAGGATCGCGGTGTCATGAGGTCACACGACCGCAATCCTCTCATCGTCACTCTTCTGGCTACGCGCTTGGCGAACCATAGCTTTCAGGGCAAGTGACCATTTCGGAATAATAGTATTCTACCCCTGTTTTGCCCGACGAGTCAAAACGGCCTTATACAGGACGCGCAAGCCGTTGATTTCAAACGCATCGGCTACTGTGCATGGGGTTGTTTTCGACAATTTGAATGCAGCGCTCTCCGTCCATTTCGGTTGTATGAAATAGCTCACGCTACCTGACAAAATATTCGCCGTTCATTCGGGCGCGAAGGTGCGTGTTGAGATGACGGCATCCACAGCCGCCTTCTCCGTCATGCTTTGCCCGGGGGCTGGAATGGACACCGAAGCACTGACCGTTGCTCATGCGCGGGTGAAGGCGATCCTGGATGAAGCCGCGGGCGACAGCACTGCCGACTATGGCGGTGCGGGCGGTTCTGGGGCAACGGCGCGGCGGCGCTGGAGGCGGCCGACATCTTCGGCATCAAGATGGTCGCGCCGGTGCCGGCGGGGTCGGTGACCTCAAGATGGTGACCGAGTGGTGCAGGCTCGGCTTCATCGTGCGCAATCCCTACGAGCCGGCGGTCCAGCCCGCCGACAGTTACAGCGCCAAATGCATCAGCGTCGAGCGAACAACGAGATCGAGACCCGATCCAAAAAAGCGAGGCATCATGAGCGACGATCCATTCGTCGGACATTGGACCTACCGCAGCCTGCTCAACGATCCTCGACGTCATGGAGGTACGGAGCTGGCGCGTCAGGTTCAGCAAAATACCCAATACTATCCAGACCCTCCCGTTCGCAGCGCGATTCCCGCAGCACCGCAATGCCCTCTCGTCGGCGTCAAGGCGCCGGGTTCGAAGCAATAGGTCCGGCCGACCACCGAGCGCATCATCTAACTATCTGATATTTTGAGACTTCGATCGGCCACGCCGGCCTGTCTGGTTCAGCTCGTGGAACCCTTTCGCCGCTTCCGCGTTATCTTGGCATGACTGAAGACCTTTCCTTCCGACGCAAACCCTTGACCCCTGAGCAGCGCCAGGCTCGTGATGCCGCACGCCGAATCGAGGCCGAAAAGGCCATGCGAGATCACGAAGAGGCGCAGAAGGCGTTTTACGCCAACAAGGATCGGCTGAAGGCCGAGCGGCTCGCGCGCGAAGCGGCCGCAGCGAAGGGCTGACCGAACGCGGTCGACGCCAGCAATCGCCTGAATCGATCTCCCGACCGTGACCGGCAGCTAATGCCGGTTGGACATCCCGGTTGCGCTCAAAGCCAGCTTGAGCGCCTGGACGGCGCCTGCGAACGCGCCGCGAGGCGCTTGCGCCTCGATCGCTTCGGCCGCGATGCGACAATCGTCGGCGACCTTGAGCAGCCCGCTTCGCGTGAGGTCCATGGTGGAGAGGGCGGCCTGCTCCAGGCAGACCCGTTCAAGCCGTCGAAACTCCCGCAGGTCCTTGTTCATGCGTCAGCTCTCGATGTCCCCCGGGCCATCCCGCGCCGAGTCTGTTTAACAAACGGTAAACGGCTCTGCCTAGCCGAGCTGGCTGGCGCAGCGCTGGTGCTTCCGTGCACACGCCCGGGCCCGGCGCACCGCCGCGCCAGGCTTGACGGCGTCTGCCTTCCGGGAGGAAGATTCAAATGATCCTAAACTGACGAGAACCACGGAGACGTTCGCTCCCAGCCAGTCCGATCCTCATCGAGCGAAAACGCAATGGAGCTGACCATGACCACGTTCGACAAGCGCGAGCAGGGCTTTGAGGCCAAATTCGCCCATGACGAGGACCTCATGTTCAAGGCCACGGCCCGGTCCAACAAGTTGCTCGGGCTCTGGGCCGCGGGCCAGCTCGGGCTCAGCGGCGATGCCGCGGCCAGCTACGCGACCGCACTGGTGACGGACAATCTGGGGAGCCAGACGATCGACGATGTCGTGGGCAAGGTCTCAGCCGATCTCGCCGGCAAGGGCGTCGGGCGTGAGCAGGTCGCCCTGAAGCTGCAGGAATGCCTGCACCAGGCGCTGCAGCAGCTCGAGGCGGACAAGTAAGGAGGGCCGCCGTGGCACTTCACTCGGCGTGCTTGCGCATGCCTGAATCGCTGAGCTTATCCACGTAGGCAATGCCGATCGCCGAGAGAATGAAGGTGATGTGGATCAGCACCTGCCACATCACGCCGGTCTCGGTGAAGCCGGCGCGGCTCGAGCCGAGATTGCCGGCCTCGATGAAGGTGCGCAGCAGCGCGATCGAGGAGATGCCGATGATGGCCATGGCGAGCTTGATCTTCAGGACGCTCGCATTGACGTGGCCGAGCCATTCCGGCTCGTCGGGATGGCCCTGGAGGTCGAGCCGCGAGACGAAGGTCTCGTAGCCGCCGACGATCACCATCACGAGCAGATTGGAGATCATCACGACGTCGATGAGCGCGAGCACGCTCATCATGATCTGCTGCTCGGTGAGGTCGAGGGCGTGCCAGGAGAGATGCCACAACTCCTTCAGGAACAGCGCGATGTAGACGCATTGCGCCACGATCAGTCCGAGATAGAGCGGCAGTTGCAGCCAGCGCGATCCGAAGATGACCATCGGGAGCAGGCCCAGGCGCGGCAAGGGCGGGCGGGGTTCGGTCCTGGGCTCAGGCTCAACCGACATTCAGGCAGCATCCTCGCGAGCTGAGATGATCTCGCTTTCATGTAACCCGACAAGATGGCCGGCGGAAGACGCGAAGCCGCCCTGCCTCGGCCGACAGATTGCGTCGTCTCGTGCTACCGTGCCGAACGGCCACGGCGCGACGGCTTGAATCGGGAGGCGGAAGTGTCTTCGGGAGTGTCTTGGAGCGGCTTCGGCAGGGGGCTGGGCGGCATCGCAGTCGCAATGCTGGTTGGCGCCGGCGGCGCGGAGGTCGCGGCGACACCACTGACGCCGTTTCGCTATGAGGCGCAGGCGCAGCGTCATTGCCCGCACGACCAGGTGGTCTGGCTCGATTTCAGGAAAGGCATCTACTACGGCAAGGGCCAGAAGCGGTACGGTCAGGGTTTCGACGGGAGCTTTGTCTGCCTCCGCGAGGCTCGCGACAGCTCTTATCGCCGCTCGCTATTGGGCCTGCGCTGAGCGCCACGTGATTCGGAAGTTCGCAGGCCCGGCTATTTCCGGCCTGGCAGCTTCATCGGCACGTGCGGGGAGGTGCTGATGACGCGGGGACTTCCGTCGGGATAGGTGCGATCGCCGCGGATCAGGGATTCCAGAACCAGGAAAAATTTTTCAGCAAGCATTTGCGTCACCCTCGTTGGTGATGGCCTCTTGAAATGAGTCGAGGCGTCAAACGCAGAAATTCAATCAACTAAATGGGAGCGGGGCAATCCAAAACGGGTGCCGTGCTGCATCGCGGTATAGTTGTGGTTAGAAATAAGAAAAGTGGTGGTGGTGCTCAGCCGAAGGCCAGCGCCACAAGGCTCGAGCAGAGTAGGACCAAGCCGCCGGCGGTCAGTGCCAGGAAGCCATCCGATACGAAGTCATGATTGCGCATGGGACACCTGCCGCTCTCGTCTTCTATGCTCGGTCGGATCGCTTAAAATTATCCGAACGTGCTGGCTTGAAAGAGGGGATGCTTGCCGTCCGCGCGAATGCCGTCAGGCCCTCGTGCGGTAACCTTCAAACGCATGGGCCAGGAAGATCCCCGCGCTTACCAGACCCATCAGTGCCGAAACCGTCTCGATCATCGTCAAATTCCAGTTCGCCCTTGCAGCCGAGAAAACGCGTGCGGCCTTGCACAGTCAAAAGAATTCCAGTGAGCCACAAGACAATGGGGGTGGAGTGAGGATTCAGCGCAACAGAATGTCCAGGAGTGGCACAGGGCGGGGGCTTCCTCTCCCGTAGAGCAACGGGAGAAAAGCGAACGTCCCGTTTACCATCCCAGCGTGATCGCCGTGGGCTCCCCATTTCCGCCGTGTTCGGGTTGCGTTATCCTTACTGCTTCCGACGCGGTGGTGGGCCGCCTCGGATCAAAGGACCGGACAGCGCTCCCCCGTAGCCAAAGCGGGTTGGGTACGCCTCCGGCGAAGTGGTATTTGGGGCACATGGGGATCCGACGGTCAGATTCGGTTTTGCGGGCCGCGCGCGGTGTTGCGGCGGTCGCGACCTGCCTTGCGCTCGCCAATTGCGCCTCCTCCAACAAGTTCGCCAGCCGGGTCGATCCGAAATACGGCGTATCCTCGAGCCCCCGGGTCGTGGCGTTTGGGGATCCGGTCCCGAAGGGCGGCGGCACCTACCGCGTCGGCAAGCCCTATGTCGTGGCCGGCCGGACCTATGTGCCGGAGGAGGACGTCAACTACCGCGCCGAGGGCATGGCGTCCTGGTACGGCGACGATTTCCATGGCCGCCTGACCGCCAATGGCGAAGTGTTCGACATGACCTCGCTGACGGCGGCGCATCCGACCCTGCCGATGCCGTCCTATGCGCGGGTGACCAACATCTCGAACGGCAAATCGCTGATCGTGCGCGTCAACGACCGCGGGCCCTATCACGGCAACCGGCTCATCGACGTATCGAACAAAGCTGCCGAACTCCTTGAATTCAAAGGTAATGGCGTCGCCAAGGTCCGTGTCGAATATGTCGGCCGGGCGCCGCTCGAAGGCTCCGACGATCGCCAGCTGATGGCGACCCTGCGCACCGGGATCCCGGCGCCGTCGCCCTCGATGGTGCGGGTCGCCTCGGCAAGGCCCTTCGTGCCGGAGCTGCCATCGTCGAACCGCAGCGCCATTCGCGGCGAGGTTCCGATGCCGGAGGGCCGGCCCTACAATCTCGGCAACACCTCCGCCGACATGGCTTCGCTCAATGCGACCTCGGAGATGTCGGCCTCGAGCCGAAGCCGGGCGCTCCAGAATGCGCGAGCCGTGTCCTATGACGAGGATGGCCGCTACGCGACCGAGAACGCGCCGTCATCGGCAGACGGCGCTGCCGAGGCTCGCAGCATCCTGAGTGGCCGCGGCCTCTACTGAGCCGCGCGCTCCTTCAAGAACTTCACCAGCGCAGCGTTGACCTCGTCGGGCCGCTCCTGCTGGACCCAATGGCCCGCGCCCTCGATGATCAGTTTGCGCGTCAGATTGGGCAGCACGCGCTCGAGCTCGTTGACCCGCTTGGCCCCGATCAGGCCGGTGATGACGGCGTCTTTCGAGCCGGCGATGAACAGCGAGGGTTGGTGGATCTGCGCGTCCTGCCAGGGCGCCGTCAGCTCCCAGTTGCGGTCGAGGTTGCGGTACCAGTTCAGCCCGCCGCGGAAGCCGGACTTGGCGAAGGTCTTGGTGAAATAGGCCAGATCAGCCTCGCTCAGCCAGCCCGGCAGCGGCTCCTCGACAGTTGCGTGACCGAGAAAGCCCTTGCCCTCCTGGACGAACATCGCGGCGCTGGGATCGGCGAGGCCGCGTCCGCCGAGCACGATGCGCATGGTGCGGGCGACGTCATGCTCGAACTCGGCCTCGGCGACGCCGGGCGTCTGGAAATACTGCCAGTAGAAATTGGTGACGCCGCCCTGGCGCAGCAGATCGAGCGGCTTGCCGCGGCCGCGGAATGGTGGCGGCACGCTCAGGCCCGCCACCGCCGTGAAGATGTCAGGCCGGAACAGCGCCGCATGCCAGGCGACCGGTGCGCCCCAGTCGTGGCCGACCACCGTCGCCTTGCTCTCGCCGAGTGCATGCACGAGGCCAACGACGTCGCCGACCGTGTCGAAGATCGAGTAGGCGGCGACGTCCGCCGGCGCTGCGCTCTGGCCGTAACCGCGCATGTCGGGGGCCACGACGTGGAAACCAGCGTCCGCAAGCGCAGGGATCTGGTGGCGCCAGGAGTAGGATAGCTCCGGCCAGCCATGGCACAGCACCACCAGCGGACCCTGGCCGGCTTCGCGGATGAACAGATCGATCCCGTTGGCCTTGATCACGCGGGTGGACAACATTCGCTTTTCCGCCTTGTTTCAGGGGTTTGGTCGAGAAATATGAGGTGACACGATAGGGGCGCCGCGAGAATCGTGCAATCTCGGGTTCCGGCGGTTAGCCTCGTGTTGTTCGCACCGGTTCCTGCTGTTAGAACGCCGCTCTCAGGGCTTGGCCATGGCATTTCGTCTTTTTCCGCTTCGTCGCACCCGGTTCTCCGCAGGAGTGCTGGCGCGCGGGCTGGTTGCTGCGGTTCTGGTGGCGGGCATCGGCTGGGGCGGGGCGATCTACGCCGCCAACCAGAGCATCCAGGGTGTCAAGAAAGCGGAAGATTCCGGCTTTGATGGTGATGCCCCCACCGCGATCCTGATCGAGGCTTCCAGCGGCAGCGTGCTGTTCGAGAAGAACGCCGACGAGCTGCGCGCGCCCTCCAGCATGATGAAGCTGATGACGGCGGAAGTCGTCTTCAACGCCATCAAGAAGGGCGACATCAAGCCGACCGACGAGTACCGGATCAGCGAGAACGCTTGGCGCAAGGGCGGGGCGCCCTCGGGCGGCTCGACCATGTTCGCCGCCATCAACAGCAAGGTCTCGGTCGACGATCTCCTGCACGGCGCGATCATCCAGAGCGGCAACGACGCCTGCATCGCGCTGGCCGAAGGCATCGCCGGCAACGAGAGAATCTTTGCCTCCGACTTCATGACCAAGCGCGCCCGCGAGCTCGGCATGACGAAGTCGACTTTCGGCAATTCCAACGGCCTGCCCGACCCCGGCAACAAGATGACGGTGCGCGAGCTCGGCATCCTCGCGCGGCACATCATTCTCGACTTCCCCGAATTCTACAAACTGTTCGGCGAGAAGGAGTACACCTGGAACAAGATCCGGCAGCCCAACCGCAATCCGCTGCTCAATTCGATGGAGGGCGCTGACGGTCTGAAGACCGGCTTCACCAAGGAGGGCGGTTACGGCATGGTCGGCTCGGCGGTGCAGAACGGCACGCGGCTGATCGTCGTCGTCAACGGGCTGGAAGATCCGGAAGATCGCGCCACCGAAGCCAAGAAGATGCTGGAATGGGGTTTTCGCAATTTCGAGACCCGCACCCTGATCGCGGCCGACCAGCAAGTCGGCTACGCCAAGGTGTTTGGCGGCGAGAGCCGCTCGGTCAAGCTCGTCGCCAAGACGCCCGTGAAGGTGATGGTGCACAAGAACGGCAGCGACAAGCTGATCGCGCGCGTCGTCTATAGCGGACCGGTGCGCGCCCCGATCGAGGCCGGCCAGAAGGTCGGCCTGGTCAGGGTCTGGCGGAGCGGCAACATCGCGGTGGAGACGCCGGTCTATGCGGCTGAGGCGATTGGCACCGGCTCGACCATGCGCCGCGCCATCGACGGCGCCAGCGAGCTCGTGATCGGTATGTTCCGCGCAGGCGCCGAGAAGCTCTGATCATGAGTGAGAGCGCGGCACAGCGGCCGTCCGGACGCGGACGCTTCATCACCTTTGAAGGTGGCGAGGGGACCGGCAAGTCGACCCAGATCAAGAAGCTGGCCGACCGGCTCAACGCGGCCAGGATGCGGACCCTCGTCACGCGCGAGCCCGGCGGTTCGCCGGGCGCCGAGATCATGCGTCATCTGGTGCTGTCGGGGATGGGCAAGCTGCTGGGGCCCGACGCCGAGACCCTGCTGTTTGCCGCTGCCCGCGACGACCATGTCCGCACCGTGATCGAGCCCGCGCTCAATCGGGGCGCCTGGGTGTTGTGCGACCGCTTTGCCGACTCGACCCGCGCCTATCAGGGCAGTCTCGGCCAGGTGCCGGCTGGCCTCATCAACGCGATGCAGCGGGTCACGATCGGCGATCTCAAGCCGGATCTCACCATCATCCTCGACCTGCCGGTCGAGATCGGCTTGCAGCGCGCCGCCGCACGCCGCGGCAGCGGCACACCGGATAGGTTCGAGGGCGAGAAGCTCAGCTTCCATCAGGGCCTGCGCGAAGCCTATCGCAAGATCGCGGCGGACGATCCCGCGCGCTGCGTGCTGATCGATGCCAATTCCGATCCTGACACGGTCGCCGGGCGCGTCTGGACGGCGCTGCGCGATCGTCTTCTCCCGACACCTGCATCGGTGGTTTCCAGATGAGCCCGCGTCAGGCCGAACGCGAGTCCGCCATTCCGCATCCGCGCGAGACGAGTCTTCTGTTCGGCCATCGCGAAGCCGAGACGGCGCTGCTCGCGGCCTATCGCAGCGGGCGCATTCCGCATGCCTGGCTGATCGGAGGACCGCAGGGGATCGGCAAGGCGACGCTGGCCTATCGCATGGCGCGCTTCGTGCTTTCCAATGGCCAGCCGCTGGCGCCGTCCGTGCAGCGCGCGGAGACCCTTGCGATCGATCCTGATGACGCCGTGGCGCGTCAGGTTGCGGCCAGCTCGCATGGCGGGCTGCTGACGCTGGAACGCACCGCCAACGACCGCGGCGTGATGCGCACGGTGATCACCGTGGACGAGACGCGGGAGACGATCGGCTTCTTCGGCTCGACTGCTGCGGCAGAAGGCTGGCGCGTCTGCATCGTCGACACCGTCGACGAGCTCAATCCGAACGCCGCGAACGCGCTGCTGAAAATCCTCGAGGAACCGCCGCAGCAATCGCTGTTCCTCCTGGTGAGCCACGCGCCGGCGCGCGTGCTCGCCACGATCCAGTCGCGCTGCCGCAAGTTGCGCCTGCGCCCGCTCGGCACGGAAGACGTGATCGGCGCCGCAGCTTCGGCAGCCGACCTCGATCCGAACGATCCGGCGCTGCGCGAGGCCGCTGAGGCCTCCGAGGGCAGTGTCGCGCGGGCGCTGACGCTGCTCGGCGGCGACGCCCTGAAACTCCAGCAGCGTACGGCGGCGCTGCTGGCGCGCCTGCCGCAGGTCGATCCGCGTGAATTGCACACGCTCGGCGAGTCGCTCGGCACCAGCGACCGCGTGGCGCTCGCGGCCTTCATCGACGGCATCGATCGCTGGATCGCGGAGCGACTGCATGCCGACGAAGCGAACGCCAACCAGAACCTGCCGCGCCTTGCGCGCCTTGCAGAGGTATGGGAAAAGATCGTCCGCGCCGCGCGCGACACCGAAACCTACAATCTGGAGCGAAAGCCCTTGGTTTTCTCGGTGTTCGGCTGGCTGGCGGACGCAACGCGCTAGAGCATGATCCGGAAAGGTGCGGAGCGGATTTCCGACAGGATCATGCTCAAAACAATAACCTAACGCAGGTTCGTTTCCAAATTTCGAGAAGCCGGTAAAGGAATTCGTCGTGGCAACGCGAGCTAAGAAAACCGCCAAGGGCAAGAGCAGCAAGAAGAAGGCTGCCAACAAGGCCGCGAAGAAGGCTGTGAAGGCGCCTGCGCGCAAGGCTGCCAAGAAGGTCAAGAAAACCAAGAAGGCTGCCGCCAAGAAGGGCGTGAAGAAGAGCGCTGCGAAGACGGCAAAGAAGGTCGGCAAGAAGGCTGCGAAGAAGCAGGTCGTCGCCAAGAAGGCGGTGAAGAAAGCGGTCAAGAAGCCAGCCAAGACTCCCTCGAAGACTCCCGCGAAGAAGGCGGCCAAGAAGGCGAAGGTTGCGTCACCTGCCGTGATCGCCGCACCGGCTCCTGTCGCTACGCCGCCCAAGGCCGTGAAGCCCAGGGTGTCGAAGCCCAAGGCGCCGCCGGCGCCGAAGCCTGTTGCGGCTCCGCAATCCGCTGCTCCCGCAGCCGCACCCGCGCGCGACAACGTCTTCTACATCACGACCGCGATCGCCTATCCCAACGGCAGCCCGCATATCGGCCACGCCTATGAGGCGATCGCGACCGACGTGCTGGCGCGATTTGCGCGGCTCGACGGCAAGGAGGTGTTCTTCCTGACCGGTACCGACGAGCACGGTCTGAAGATGATCCAGACCGCGCAGAACGAGGGCCTGACGGTGTCGGCGCTGGCGGCTCGCAATGCCGGCCGCTTCAAGGAGATGGACGAACGCCTCAACGTGTCGTTCGACCGCTTCATCCGCACCACCGAAGAGCAGCACCATCGCTCCAGCCAGGAGATCTGGCGGCGCATGGACGCGAACGGCGACATCTATGCCGACACCTATGCCGGCTGGTACTCCGTGCGCGACGAGGCCTATTACGCCGAGGACGAGACGCGCCTGAACGACGACGGCGTGCGTCTCGGGCCGCAAGGCACGCCGGTCGAGTGGGTCGAGGAGAAGAGCTATTTCTTCCGCCTCTCGGCCTATCAGGACAAGCTGCTGAAGCTCTACGAGACGAAGCCTGATTTCATCGGGCCGGACTCCCGCAAGAACGAGGTGGTGAGCTTCGTCAAGGGCGGCCTGCGCGATCTCTCGATCTCGCGCACCACGTTCGACTGGGGCGTCAAGGTGCCCGGCGACGAAGAGCACGTAATGTATGTCTGGGTCGACGCGCTCACCAACTACATCACCGGCGTCGGCTTCCCCGATGAAAGCGACCAGAACTGGCGTTACTGGCCTGCCGATGTGCACATCATCGGCAAGGACATCATCCGCTTCCATGCGGTGTACTGGCCGGCGTTCCTGATGTCGGCCGGCATTCCCGTGCAAAAGCGGGTCTATGCCCACGGCTTCCTGTTCAACAGGGGCGAGAAGATGTCGAAGTCGATCGGCAACGTCGTCGACCCCTTCAATCTCGCCGACCAGTATGGCGTCGACCAGATGCGCTATTTCTTCCTGCGCGAGGTGCCGTTCGGCCAGGACGGCAACTACAATCACGAAGCCATTGTGGCGCGCATCAACGCCGATCTCGCCAACGATCTCGGCAACCTCGCGCAGCGTTCGCTGTCGATGATCGCCAAGCAACTGGGCGGCGTGCTGCCGGAGCCCGGCGAGTTCAGCGACAACGACAAGGCGATCTTGGCGATGGCCGACGGCATGATCGCCACATCGCGCGAGGCGATGGCGACGCAGCAGATCCATCACTGGCTCAATGCCGTGTGGGCCGTGGTCGCGGAAGCCAACCGCTATTTCGCGGGCGAGGCGCCGTGGGCGCTGGCCAAGACCGATCCTGCGCGGCAGAAGACGGTGCTCTATGTCACCGCCGAAGTCGTGCGCCAGATCGCGATCCTGGCCCAGCCGGCGATGCCGACCGCATCTAGCTTGCTGCTCGACAGCCTTGGCATTCCCGCGGACGAGCGGACCTTCGCGATGCTCGGCGGTGCCAGGCGCATCGCGCCAGGCTCGACGCTGCCGGCGCCGACGCCGGCATTCCCGCGCTACATCGAGCCGGCGGCCTGAGGCGCACGTAGCGATGCTGGTCGACAGCCACTGTCATCTGGATTTTCCGGACTTTGCGGAAGATCTCGACGGGATCGTCTCGCGTGCGCGTGCGGCCGGCATCACGCGCATGGTCACGATCTCGACGCGGGTGCGAAAGCTCAATCAGCTTCTCGCCATCGCCGAGCGCTTCGACGACGTCTATTGCTCGGTCGGCACTCATCCGCATAACGCGGATGAGGAGGACGGCATCGCGCCGGACGAGCTGATCGCGCTGACCGAACATCCCAGGGTCGTCGCGCTCGGCGAGGCCGGGCTCGACTATTTCTACGACAACGGCTCGCCGGAGGCGCAGGCGAGGGGCTTTCGCGCCCACATCGCCGCTGCCCGCGCGACCGGCCTGCCGCTGGTGATCCACACCCGCGAGGCGGACGAGGATTGCGCCCGCATCCTGGAAGAGGAAGCGGCCAGGGGATCGTTTCGCGCCGTGCTGCATTGTTACACCGGCGGGCGCGAGCTGGCGCTGAAGGCGGTGTCGCTCGGGCTCTATATCGGCTTCACGGGCATCCTGACTTTCAAGAAATCGGAGGCCCTGCGCGCGCTTGCCGCTGAACTGCCGTCCGACCGTATTCTGGTTGAAACAGACTCGCCCTATCTTGCGCCCGGCAAGTTCCGGGGCAAACGCAACGAGCCGGCCTATGTCGTCGAGGTCGCCAAGGTGCTCGCCGAGGCGCGCGGCGTGTCGTTTGACGAGATCTCGCGCCAGACAAGCGAAAACTTCTTCCGCTTGTTCTCCAAGGTGAAAGCTTAAGGTTGGGAGCCGCATGACGCTGACGCTGACGATCCTGGGTTGCGGCTCCTCCGCCGGCGTGCCGCGCCCGGCGCTCGGCTGGGGCGCCTGCGATCCCAACAATCCGAAGAACCGCCGCCGCCGCTGCTCCCTGCTGGTCGAACAGACGTCAAGCCACGGCACCACGCGCATCGTGATCGACACCTCGCCGGATCTGCGCGAGCAACTGCTCTCGACCGACGTTGATCACATCGATGCGGTGTTCCTGACGCACGAACATGCCGATCAGACCCATGGCATGGACGATCTGCGCTCCGTGGTGCTTCACATGCGCAAGCGCATTCCGGTCTATTTCAACCTGTCGACCGCGAAAGACATCATGGCGCGGTTCTCCTATTGCTTCATCTCGCCGGAAGGCAGCGACTACCCGCCGATCCTGACGCGGCATTCCATCGAGGCGGGCGAGAGCCAGACCGTCTTGGGGAAGGGCGGGGCGGTGACGATGACCGCCTTCCTGGTGGAGCATGGCAAGATCCCCGCGCTCGGCTATCGCATCGGCAACGCCGCCTACACGCCCGATCTCAACGACATTCCGCGCGAGAGCTGGGGCGCGCTGGAGAACCTCGATCTCTGGATCGTCGACGGCCTGCGCTACACCACCCATTCCAGCCATTTCAGCATCAACGACGCGCTGTCCTGGATCGAGCGCTTCAAGCCGAAGCGTGCCGTCATCACCAACATGACCGCCGACGTGGATTACGAGGTGATCCGGCAATCGCTGCCCGCGGGCGTGGTGCCGGCTTTTGACGGGCTACGGCTGGACACGCACTGAATCTGCGGTGGGAATTCCGGCAACAGCCGGCATACTCCTTGCTTGCGCCGGCCCCATCATGTTGATCTAACGTCTGAAAGACAGGCGCTGGACAGGGCGATATTCAATCAGAACCGGCGGCCGCCGGGCTGGTTGTATCGCCTCGTGTGAGGATGGGGATCGCGTTGGCAGGGGACGATGTAGCGACGAGGGGACCGGTGCGACGCGCTCTGGATCTCCTTTATCTCGGTGCGGGCTACGCCGCGGGCGTCTTCCTGGTTGCGATCTTTGCAATCATGATGATCATGTCGGTCGGGCGCCAGTTTGCGATCAACATTCCCGCCGGCGATGATTTCGCGTCCTGGTGCATGGCCGCGATGGCGTTCCTCGGTCTCGCGCACACCTTCAAGCGCGGCGAGATGATCCGCGTCGGTCTGCTGCTGGAGCGGTTGCAGGGGCGAACCAAGCAGATCGCGGAAATCGTGGCGCTCGGCATTGCGACGGCCTTCATTCTCTACTTCACCCGGCACGCGATTCAGATGACCTACGACTCCTGGCGCTTCAACGACGTGGCGCAGGGCGTGGTCGCGCTTCCGCTCTGGATTCCGCAGCTCGGCTTCGCCGGCGGCCTTGCGATCCTGTCGATCGCGCTGATCGATGAAATGGTCAATGTGATCGGGGGCAACCGGCCGAGCTATGAGAAGGGCTCGCCCGACGAGACGCCGGACGAATTCATCGAGCGCATCTCACAGGGCGGGGGAGGTTGATCATGGCCAATCTCGGCATGATCGAGCTGTCTTTCATCCTGCTCGGCGTCATGATCCTGCTGCTGGGAAGCGGCATCTGGATTGCGGTCTCACTGGGCCTCGTCGGCTTCGTGGCGATGGCGCTGACCACGAGCCTGCCGCTCGGCTCCGTGCTTGCGACCACGACCTGGAGCGCAAGTTCGTCCTGGACACTGGCCGCCTTGCCGCTGTTCATCTGGATGGGCGAGATCCTGTTCCGCACCAAATTGTCGGAGGAGATGTTTCGCGGCCTGTCGCCCTGGGTGCAATGGCTGCCGGGACGGCTGACCCATGTCAACGTGATCGGCTGCGGCATCTTCGCGGCGGTGTCGGGGTCTTCAGCCGCGACCTGCGCGACCATCGGCAAGATCGCGCTGCCCGAACTCGACAAGCGCGGTTACGACAAGGGGCTCAGTCTCGGTTCGCTGGCAGGTTCCGGCACTCTCGGCCTGTTAATTCCACCGTCGATCCCGATGGTCGTTTATGCCGTGACGGCGAATGTGTCCGTGCTTCAGGTGTTCCTCGGCGGCTTCCTTCCGGGCGCACTCGTGATGGTGCTCTATTCGGGCTACATCATCATCTGGTCGCTGCTGAACCCCAGCAAGATTCCGCCGCGAGACCCGCCGATGTCGTTTCGCCGGAAGCTGCAGGAATCCGCCAAGCTCGTTCCGTGCCTGCTGCTGATCCTGGCCGTCTTCCTCTCGCTCGTGTTGGGTTTTGCGACGGCAACAGAGTGTGCTGCCTGGGGCGTCAGCGGCGCGCTTCTGCTGGCATGGTGGAGCGGCACGCTCACGCGCAAGAATTTCCTAGAGAGCATTATGAGCGCGACGCGCCTGACGTGCATGATCATGCTGATCCTCGCAGGCGCCGCCTATACCACGGCTGCGATGGCCTATACCGGCATTCCTGCCGCACTCGCCACCTGGGTTCAGGGGCAGCAGCTGACGCCGGGCATGCTCGCGCTGTATCTGAGCATCATGTACATCATCCTCGGATGCCTGATCGACGGCATCTCGATGATTGTCCTGACCGCCGTCATCGTGCTGCCGATGGTCAGGCAGGCTGGCCTCGACCTGGTCTGGTTCGGCGTCTACCTCATCATCCACGTCGAGATGGCGCAGATCACGCCGCCGGTGGGGTTCAATCTGTTCGTGCTCCAGAACATGAGTGGTCGCGACACCTTCACTGTGGCGCGGGCGGCATTCCCGTTCTTCGTATTGCTGCTGGCCGCGGTGTTCATCATCACGGAGTATCCGCAGATCGTGCTGTTCCTGCCCAAGCTCGCTTTCCCAGACTGATCGCGCCCGGCTTTCAAATTGACTGTGAGGAGAAGTTCGATGATGTCACGTTTATTCCGCGCATCCTTGGTTGCTGGCGTCGTGCTGGCCGCGACGCCGGCTTTGGCTCAGACCAAATGGAATCTGCCGGCAGCGTATCCCGCCGACAATCCGCACTCCGAAAATCTGGTCGCTTTCGCCAAGGATGTCGAAGCCGCCACGTCCGGCAAGCTGCAGATCACGGTTCATCCCGGCGCCTCGTTGTTCAAGGCGCCCGATATCAAGCGCGCGGTCATGACCGGGCAGGCGCAGATGGGTGAGGTCCTGCTGTCGATCCACGAGAACGAGGACCCCGTGTTCGGTGTCGACGTCGTGCCGTTCCTTGCGACCAGCTTTCCGGACGCGATGAAGCTTTATCAGGCCTCCAAGCCCGCGATTACGAAGAAGCTCGAGGCACAGGGCCTCAAGCTGCTGTTCGTCGTGCCGTGGGCGCCGCAGGGCGTCTATGTCAACAAGCCGCTCGCGTCGATCGAAGACATGAAGGGCCTGAAATGGCGGGCCTACAATGTCGGAACCGCGCGCATTGGCGAGTTGGTCGGCGCGCAGTCGGTCACGATCCAAGCCGCCGAACTGCCGCAGGCGCTTGCGACGGGCGTTGTGAACTCCTTCATGTCGTCGGGCGGCACGGGCTACGATGCAAAGGCTTGGGAGTCGCTCAAGTACTTCTATGATGTGCAGGCCTGGATTCCGAAGGACTACACCTTCGTCAACAAGGCCGCGTTCGACGCGCTCGACAAGCCGACCCAGGAGGCCATCCTCAAGGCCGCCGCAACCGCGGAAACCCGCGGCTGGAAGGCTTGGCAAGACAAGAGCACCTGGTACATCGATCAGCTCAAGGCCAAAGGCATGACCGTCGAACCGCCGAGCCCGGCGTTGAAGGCCGGCTTCCAGAAGATCGGCGATCAGCTCACCGCCGATTGGCTCAAGAAGGCAGGGCCCGATGGCGTGGCGCTGATCGACGCCTACAAGAAGATGTAAGGACGGGAGAGGGCTTTCGCTCGCCGCGGTCCGGCGTACGGGCGGACGTCTTTCCCTCGAGCTTGAGGCAGGGTCACCACGCGTAACGCAGGATGGCCTTGCCGGTGTAGGAGCGCACCAGGCTCGACACTTCGCTGTCGAGGTTCGCCGAAGCCGACCAGCCGTTCAGGTCTCTCAGCTCGAGCGCTACGCCTGTCAACGCCGCGTTCGGCGCCAAGGCCGTGCCGCCGACGATGAAGCCCTGACCGGGGAGGGACTGGAACGCTGGCGGGATCGACTGCCCCGCGCTGAAATCATGCGCCCAGGCGAGTCGTCCGCGCAGGTTCATCATGCTTCCGAACAGCGCAAAGGACGTGCTCGTGCGCAGGCCGAGCTCGGCGCGGGTGTCGGTGAAACCGTCGCTACCGGGTGCCGCCGGAGATCGATCGACGGCGTAGGCCGGTTGCGCCGCATTGGAGGGCAGGCGGAAGGTGGTGATCTGCGCGGCCGCATAGGGCGTGATGCCGAGCCAGGGCATGGCAAAGCGATAGCCGCCTTCGAGACGGCCTGAATAGGCATTGGCGTTGACTGCTGCGTTAAGGCCGGAGCCGGCCGGCGTCACCTGATAGTCGCCGGTAATGGCCTGCCAGCCATAAGCGAGCACCGTCGCGACATAGGCCGGTCCGACCGAATGCCTGACGAAGGCGCCGGCCTGGAACAGGTCGGAGCGGCCGCTGGACAAATTGTTGGCAAAGCCAGTGCCGCCGCCGGCGAGCGCAAAGCCCATCCGCGTCTGCGGCGACAGCGAATAATCGGCACCGACGACCGTGCCAAAGCTCCGGCTGGCGGAGCCGCCGCCGGTCGACACCTGCGATCCGCCGAAGCCGGCGGCCCAGACATTCCAGTGCGCAGACGCGAGCGAGGGCTTGCCGTAGATCGCCCCATAGGCTTCGCGTCCGACCCCGCCATGCGTCTGGTCGTTGCCGAGATCGGCGTAGGCCGCGAGCTCTGCGTCAAACTCTGCCGGGCCGATGCTGCGGCCGTCGATGGCGGGATCGAGCAGGGTCTGCATGAATTGCGTCATCGCCAGAAACGTGGCCTGCGCCGTCTCGGGTCGGGAGGCACTATCAGCGCCGCCGCCAAAGGATTGCCGCATGCCGAACCGGGCTTCGCCGGCAAGGCCGGGTGGCTCGCCGTTCCAGCCATAGCCCGGCTGCATGCCGCCACCGCCGCCGCCATTGCCAAACCAGGCGCCAGAGAAAGTCAATGTCTGCGGCCCGCCAAATGGAGCACCGCCGAACGCGGGATTGGCGAAATTGTTGAAGCCATAGCCCGGCATATTCGGCCCGGCAGCCCCAGAGGCCGGCATGCCCGCGAATGCGCCAAACTCGCGCATCGTCTCCGCAGCGGCCGCGCCGGGTAGCAGCAGTCCAGCCGTCAACAGCAGCAGCGACAGACGCGCACGCACGTCCGCGCTCACGACACCAACCGCATGAAGCGCCCCAACAGCGCCGGTCGCCAGCCGCGCAGCCCGCGCGGCGAATCATCTGGAATCAGCGAATCCGACTGGAGCAAAACGTAAATGCGTCTCTAACGTTTTCCAATCTTTTCCTGTCGTGTCCCTGCGTGGTCAAATCCACACAACAGGTTTCGAAGCGACGCGTGATCGCCGCGCGGACACAATCTGTGTTTCCAAATATTTCTGAAGCTGAGACAGGCTCAGGTCGAGATCGCTTTCGCCGAGCCGATCTCGTTACGCAGCAGGAATTTCTGGATCTTGCCCGTGGACGTTTTCGGGATCGGTCCGAACACGACAGCCTTCGGCGTCTTGAAACCGCTCATATGCGAGCGGCAGAAGGCGATGATCTCGGCTTCGCTCGCGCTGGCGCCGTCCTTCAGCTCGACGAAGGCGCAGGGTACCTCGCCCCATTTCGGATCGGGCTTTGCGACGACGGCGGCGAACAGCACGGCCGGATGCTTGTAGAGGATGTCCTCGACCTCGACGGAGGAAATGTTCTCGCCGCCGGAAATGATGATGTCCTTGGAGCGATCCTTGATGATGACGTAACCGTGCTCGTCGAGCACGCCGAGGTCGCCGGTGTGAAACCACCCGCCCGCGAAGGCTTCCTTCGTCGCCTTGTCGTTCTTGAGGTAACCCTTCATCACGATGTTACCGCGGAACATGACTTCGCCGATGGTCTCGCCGTCGCGCGGCACCTGCTGCATCGTCTGCGGATCGATGACGGTGACGCCTTCCTCGAGCGGGTAGGGCACGCCCTGCCGCCGCTTCATGCCGGCGCGCTCGGCGGCGGGCAGATCGTCCCAGCCGGGTTGCTCGGCGCAGACGGAGGCGGGGCCGTAGACTTCGGTCAGGCCGTAGACATGCGTGAGCTTGATACCGATGTTTTCTGCGCCTTCGAGCACCGCGACCGGCGGCGCAGCGCCGGCGATCAGGCCGACGACACGGCGGGCGGCACTGCCCTTCGGCGCATCGGGCGCGTTGATCAGCGTGTTGTAGACGATCGGCGCGCCGCACATGTGGGTGACGCCGTGCTGCTTGATCAGCTCGAAGATCCTGGTCGGCTCGACCTTGCGCAGGCAGACATTGATGCCGGCGGCCGCCGCGATGGTCCAGGGGAAGCACCAGCCGTTGCAATGGAACATCGGCAGCGTCCAGAGATAGACCGGGTGCTGGCCGAGATCGCCGGCGAGGATGTTGCTGACGGCGTTGAGATATGCGCCGCGATGATGGGTGACGACGCCCTTGGGATTGCCGGTGGTGCCCGAGGTGTAGCTCAACGCGATGGCGTCCCATTCGTCGCCCGGAGGGTTCGCCGCGAAATCCGGATCGCCTAGCGCAACCGCCGCCTCATACTCGATCTCGCCGATGCGCTTGCCGCCGTTGAAGGCGGCGTCGTCGACGTCGACGACGAGCGGCTTCGGCCCCTTCATCTGCGCGAGCGCGTCGGTGATGACGCCTGAAAATTCCGGATCGACCAGGATGATCCTCGCGCCGCCATGATCGAGCTGAAACGCGATGGAGGGCGCATCGAGGCGGATGTTGAGCGCGTTGAGAACGGCGCCCGTCATGGGCACGGCGAAGTGCGCCTCGTTCATCGCCGGAATGTTCGGCAGCATCGCCGCGACGGTGTCGCCGACGCCGATGCCCTTGCTCGCGAGCCAGGACGCAAAGCGTTTGCAGCGCTCATGCGTCTCGCGCCACGTGAAGCTGCGGCCCTCGTAGACGGTGCTGACCTGGTTGGGATAGACGGCGGCGCTGCGCGCGAGGAAGCTCAGCGGCGACAGCGGCACGTAGTTGGCGGGGGTCTTGTCGAGGCCGATATTGTACTGGTTCTGCAGCTCGCTCATCGACACCCTCCTTGACGCCGCGCTTACAGGAATCCGATCGAGATCCAGGGGAAGATCGCGACGATGATCAATCCCACCAGCAGCGCCAGCAGATAGCCCCAGATCGGCCTGATGCCCTCGGCCGGATCGACGCGTCCGATGGCGCAGGCGGCATAATAGCCGACGCCGAAGGGCGGAGCGAATAGCCCGATACCCATCGCCAGAATGATCACCATCGCATAGTGCACCTCGTGCACGCCGACGGCACGGGCGATCGGAAACAGCAGCGGCCCGAACAGCACGATGGCCGGAATGCCCTCGAGCACGCTGCCGAGAATGGTGAAGGCCAGGATCGAGACGGCGATGAAGGTCATGGGCCCTCCGGGCAATCCGGTCATGGCCGCCGCCAGCGAGCGCGAGAAGCCCGATTGGGTGAGCCCCCAGGCCATGCCGGTCGCCGTGCCGATGATCAGCAGGATCGCGCCTGACAGCGCCGCGGTCTCGACCAGCATCGGAAACAGCCGCCGCCAGTCGAAACGGCGGTAGACGAGGAGGCCGACCAGGGCGCCGTAGACGATGCCGATGGTGGAGACCTCGGTCGCGGTCGCGATGCCCTCGACCACGGCGTAGCGGATCACGAAAGGCAGCGCGAGCGCGGGCAGGGCGATGATGAAGGTCTTGCCGATCTCGCCGCCCGTGGCGCGGCGGACATGGCTCATGTCCTCGTGGCGGTAGCGCCACCACACCAGCATGCAGAGCGTGATGGCGAGCACGACTCCGGGCAGCAGGCCGCCGGTGAAGAGGGCGGCGATCGACACGCCCGTGACCGAGCCGATCGTGATCAGCACGAGGCTCGGCGGAATGGTCTCGGTCTGGGCACCGGTCGCCGCAAGAAGCGCCACGAGGTCGCCGGGCTTGGCGCCGCGCTGCTTCATCTCCGGGAACAGCACGGGCGCGACAGCGGCCATGTCGGCGGCCTTGGCGCCGGAGATGCCGGAGACGAGGTACATGGCGCCGACCAGCACATAATGCAGGCCGCCGCGGACGTGGCCGAGCAGGCTTGCCAGGAACGCGACCATGGCCCGCGCCATGCCGGTCATCTCGATCAGCAACCCCAGGAACACGAAGAGCGGCACAGAGAGCAGGATGAGGTGGCTCATGCCCTCGTCCATCCGCCCGACCAGCACCATGACAGGCGTGCGCGTGGTCAGCGCCAGATAGCCGTAGATGGCGAGGCCAAACCCGAACGCAATGGGAACGCCGGCAAAGACGCAGAAGCCGGCGACGCCGACGAAGAAGATGATGAGGTTGATGTTGCCGAGCGGCCGCAGGATCGGCTCCGCCAGCCAGAACAGGCCGATCAGGACGGCGACCGACAGGACGGCGGCCGCGACCATCCGGTAGTCGGCCGCACGCAGCAGCCGCAACAGCGCGAACGCCGCCATGAGGCAGATGCCGGCCGGCAGCGCCGCGGCGCGCCACATATTGGAGATCTGGAGCGCCGGCGTGGTGATGTAGCTTTCCTCATAGGCATAGTCGCAGGACGGCCACACGATCAGCACCAGAAACGCCAGCGCCGCGCATGTCGCGACCAGATCGAGCCAGGCCCGCATCGCAGGCCTCGCGCTCGCGACGACCGCGGTCATGCGCATGTGCTCGGAGCGGCGGAACGCGACCGCCGCGCCCAGCATGGCGAGCCACAGGAACAGGATCGAGGCGAGCTCGTCGGACCAGATCAGCGGCCGGTGCAAGCCGTAGCGCGCGACCACGCCGGCAAACAGGATCACGATCTCGGCGACCACGAGGATGGCCGCCGGGATTTCGACGATCAGACCGAGCCCGCGTTCCAGCGAGGCCAGCAACGAAGATCGGCGAGGGGACTGAACAGTCGCCTCGCCCTCCACTCCGGTCGCCTCAACCTCGATATGAGCCATGACGGCCCCAACGCGTTACGACAGCTTGCCGACGGCCTTTTCCAGGAGGTCCCAGGCCTGGTCGCCATACTTGCCCTTCCACTCGGCATAGAAGCCGGCGGTGCGCAGCTTGTCGCGGAACGGCGCTACCGCAGGCTGGTTGAAGGTCAGGCCCTTGGCCGCGAGCTCCTGCTGCAGGTTGGCATTGAGCTTGGCGGTGTCCGCGCGCTCGTTGACGGCGGCGGCGTTGATGTTCTTGGCGACGACGGTGCGCACGTCCTGTGGGAGCTTTTCCCAGGCCCGGCGGTTGGCCAGGAACCAGAAGCCGTCCCACATGTGGTTGGTCAGCGAGCAGTACTTCTGCACCTCGTAGAGCTTGGCGGTCGAGATGATCGCCAGCGGGTTTTCCTGGCCCTCGACGATCTTGGTCTGGAGCGCGGAATAGACCTCGCTGAAATTGATCGAGGCGGGCGCGGCGTCGAACGCCTTGAACATCGAGGTCCACAGCGGCGACACCGGCACGCGGATCTTGAAGCCCTTGAGGTCGTCAGGACCGGTGATCGGCTTGCTCGACGACGTGGTCTGGCGAAAGCCGTTGTCCCAGATCTTGTCCATGACCTCGAGGCCGGCCTTCTTGATCTCGCCGCGGACATGGGCGCCGAGGTCGCCGTCCATGGCCTTCCAGACCGTGTCGTAGTCCGGGAACGCGAAGCCGATGCCGTTGATGGACGCCGCCGGAACCAGGGTCGACAGGATCAGGCCGGACAGCGTGAAGAACTCGACGCCGCCGGACCGGATCTGGCTCAGCATGTCGGTGTCGGACCCGAGCTGGTTGTTCGGGAAGATCTGAAGGTCGAACTTGCCGTTGGTCTCGGCCTTGATCGCCGCCGCCATCTCCTTGGCGCGCACGTTCAGCGGATGGGTGTCCGGCAGGTTATTGGCGTACTTGTAGGTGAACTCGGCGCTCTGGGCGCGGGCCACATGGGGCGCACTGAGACCGCCCAGGACCGCGGTCGCGGCGGAGGCCTTGAGAAGCGTGCGTCGGGAAAAACTCATGGGTCTGCTTCCTCGGAAGGTTTGTTGTTGTTCTGAGATGCAAACCTATACGGACGGAAGGCCTGAAGGTCATCTGCGATCTCGCGAGGTCTCGCTTATTGCAGCCGGACACCGTCGCGGCAATATCGGCTTTCGGAGACATCGGCCGGATTCAAAATCTGAAAAACAACCCCATGCACAGTAGCCGTCAAGAGCTGGGGCGACGGTCGAGGCGCAGATCGAAAATGGACGGCAAGCGAAGGCGTCATGGTAGGAATTCCGCCTAAATATCTGATCTGATTGTATATAAATATATTCCATAATATACCTTATGCGAATCATGGATATGGCTGTCCAGGTTGGATGCCGCCGGGCGTTTGGCCGCCGAAATCCCTCCTCGATGCTCTTGGCGAGCTGGCTGGCAGCCCGAAGCCGTCGCGGCGGATCGCCGCCGCGCGGGACCTCGGCTGGTGTCTTGGTCGACATGCGGAGCGCGCGCGACCGACATCACGGGATCGTCCGGCCGGCTGTCAGGACGGCGCAGCGAAGTCGTACGAGATGCGTCCGGCCGGCAGATAGAACAGCGCGATGACGGCGCCGCCACGGACCTCAGGATAGTGCCGGCTGCCGGGGTCGGGTGCGGTCCAGCCGGGTCCCTGCCAGCCCTGGAGCCCCTTCAGTTCGGCGCCCTTGTCCAGGGGCACGACCAGGTTCAGCTCGCCGTATGGGTGCCCGTGATACTGCCCGCGCAGCACGTCGTGGTCGTCCTCGTCCTTGAAGCGGCGCGGATCGGTGCTGTTCATGTAGACGGCCGTGATGCTGAACTGGAACGTCTCGGGGACCGGCTCCTGGATGCGGCTGCGCCGGTAGTTCGGACCGTCGACCTCCTGGTTCGCGGCCCAGCCTTCTTCGACCCCGCGCTTAATCAGGCGCGCCAGGTCCTGGTAGAGCGGGCTGCCCTCGCCGTATTTGTCATTGAGCCAGCGCTCCATCTCCGCGCCGGGCGTCATGTCCTTGACCTCGCGGAGAAACGGAATGCTGCACTGAATCAGCTCGTCTCGGCTTCCCATGGCCTTGTCCTTTCCATTTGGGTTGCACTTTGTTCTTCGAAGCCTGCGAAAGATGCGAACTCCGCGACGTCTGCGCGCGGCATCAGCCTTCGCTTGGTGCCGTCCTTGGCGACGTCTCTGGCGCGGCCAATCGAGATGCCGCACACCACCATTTGTTCCGCCGGGATCGACAGCAGCGGACGCAGGATCCGGTGGTATTTCGAGAATGTCTCCTGCGGACAGGACTGGAGCCCATGGCCTGCCGCGGCCAGCAGTACGTTCTGGACGAACATGCCGAGGTCGAGCCAGCTGCCGACCTGAAGGCGCCGGTCGATCGTGACGATCAGCCCGACCGGGGCGCCAAAGAACGCATAGTTCTTGGCGGTTTGGCCGCTCCTCGCTTCGATATCGGTCTGGGCGATGCCGAGCGAGCCGTAGAACAATCGGCCGAACTCCTGCCGTCGTTGCAGATATGGGGCAGGCAGGTCGCTGGCGTAATAACTGTATTCCGACACGTGCTCGTCGCGGGCGGTCTCGTGCGCCTCGCGCAGCGCCGCTGACACCTTGTCCTTGGCAGCGCCCGCCAGCACGTAGACGCGCCAGGGCTGGATGTTGGCGCCGCTTGGCGCAAACCGCGCCACGCGGAGAATCTGCTCGATGGTCCCTCGCCCGACCGGCGCGTCCGAGAAGTCGCGGCACGCAAAACGGCCTGCGATGATCTCGTCGATGCCGCTCTGTGCGGTTACGCCTGCGCCGGTCATGGCTTCTTCAGGAGCGGACATCCACCCTGCTCCATCGGCCGGAAAGCTTCTTCGCCCGGGATCGTCGCCAGCAGCTCGTAATAGTCGAACTTGTACCTGGACTGCTCGGGCGACTTGACGCGGAACAGATACATGTCGCGGACCAGCCGGCCGTCGTCGCGAATCCGGCCATCCTTGGTCATGAAGTCGTTCACGGGCATGTCGCGCATCCTGGCGGCGACGGTCGGCCCATCCAGCGTGCCTGCCGCTTGAACCGCTTTGAGGTAGTGCATCACCGCGCCATAGGTACCGGCGTGGATCATCGTCGGCACCTTCTGGGTCTTGGCGATGAAGCGCTTCGACCACGTCCGCGTGTCCTCGTTGAGGTCCCAATAGAACGCCGAGCTCAGCATCAGGCCCTGGGCGCTCTGGAGCCCGAGGCTGTGAATGTCGGCAATGAAGACGAGCAGCCCGACCAGCTTCTGCCGCTGCGTGATGCCGAATTCGCCGGCCTGCTTGACGACGTTGATGAAGTCGCCGCCGGTGTCGGCGAGCGCGATCACGTCCGCCTTCGAGGACTGTGCCTGGAGCAGAAAGGAGGAGAAATCCGGCGTGTTGAGCGGGTGCTTCACCGCCCCGGTCACCTTGCCGCCCATGGCGTCGATGACCTTGCGGCTGTCGGCCTCGAGTTGGGCGCCGAGGGAATAGTCGACCGAGACAAAATACCAGGACTTCGCGCCAAGACGCGACATCGCCCGCGTCGTTCCCTGCGACAGTGCATAGGTGTCGTAAGTCCAGTGAATCCCGGTCGGCGAGCATTCGTCGCCGGTCAGGCGCGAGGTGGCGGCGCCGGTGGCGAGGAAGAGCTTCTTCTTGTCGCGCGTGATGCCCTGTACGGCCAGCGCGACCGCGGAGTTCGGCACGTCGAGAATGGCCTCGACGTTTTCGTTTTCGAGCCAGCGCCGCGCGATGGTCGCTCCCACATCGGCCTTGTTCTGATGGTCTCCCGCGACGATCTGGATGGGGCGCCCGAGCACCTGGCCGCCAAAGTCGTCGACGGCCATCTGCGCCGCGACCACCGAGCCCTGCCCGCCATTGTCGGCGTAAAGCGAGGACATGTCGGTGAGGACGCCGAGCTTCACCGGACCATCCTGCGCAAGGACCGGCGCCGTGAGCAGCGCCAGTGCGACTCCAAAAACTCCGATCGACATCCCGCAGGATTTCATTGTCCGTCTCCTCCAAATCCGGCGCCGGGATCATGACGGGATCGCGCGATTGCGGAAGTGAAACTCTTGCAGAGTGATCCTGAACGGCCTTCAGATTGGTGAGGCGAACGGCCGGGCCTCGCGATCCGGGGGCCCTGCTCGGTTGCGTCCGCTGCGCGGTTGCCCTTAACTGGACGCGATCGCAGGTACGCAACGGGCGCGCGATCCGCCTTGAGACGGTGTCTGCGCGTGGCTGTTTCCTTCAAGACCCTGGACCTGAACCTGCTCAAGGTCTTCGACGCCGTGATGGAGGAGCGCAGTGTGCTGCGGGCCAGCCAGAGGGTTGCCCTCAGTCAATCTGCCGTCAGCCATTCGCTCGCCCGGCTTCGCGAGATGTTGGAAGACGATCTGTTCGTGCGCACGGCGACCGGCATGCAACCGACGGCGCGCGCATTGACGATGGCGCCGCAGGTTCGCGAAGCGCTGCGTTCGCTCGAAGCTGCGGTTGAGTTGCCGGGCTTCGTCCCGGCGGCGTCCACCCGGCAGTTCACCCTCGCCGCCAACGACTTCACCACGATGGTGCTGGCCTCACCGCTCCTGAAGATCCTCGGGCTCGAGGCGCCGGCGATCGACCTGATCATCAAGCCGGTGACGCGGATCGACCTCGCCGAACAGATCGACCTTGGTCGGATCGACGTTGCGATCGGCGTCTTCTCGGACCCGCCGAGCCGATTCCGGACGTCGCTGCTGTTCGAATATGACGACGTGCTGATCGTGGGCGGCAAGCGCAAGCTCGGCCGGATCGACAACGCGGCCCTGGCCCGCATGCCGCTGGTCGTCGTCTCCTTCGGCGGCGAGCAGGAGGGTGCGATCGGTGGTTTCATCTCCGAGCGCGGCCTCGCCCGGCGATCGGAGATGTACGACCGCGCGGCGCTCGAACGGGCGCTCTCCGAAAGCGACCGGCCGCCACGGATAGCTGTGTCGCTGCCGCATTTCCTTGCCCTGCCCGCCCTGCTCGCGGACTCCGAATTGGCGGCCATCGTTCCGCGTCCGTTGGCGCGGGCGTTCGAACGCGCGCATGCCGTCACGACGTACGAACTGCCTTATGCCACGACCCCGGTCGAGGTCCGCTTGTTGTGGCACGAGCGCATCGAGGGCGAACCGTCGCACGACTGGCTTCACGACGTCCTCAGGCGCGCGACCGAGGAGCTCAGGCGCGGACGCTAGGTGATCGAGCCGGTCTAGCGGCCGATCCAGACTTGCAGCGTGTTGGCGCCGACGCGCGGCTGCCATTCGCGGGATCTCGGAGCCTCCTCACCAGCGGTAGGTCAAGAGCCCCGACAGCGCCGGTCCGCGCTCACGGCCAGTCGGCAAAATTCAGCGCCGGCCTCGATTGTCCGGCTCTCGCGCGGGCCGCAACGCGGCGGCGCCACACGCCAGGTGCCTCGCCGGTGTGCTTGCGGAAGAAGCGGCTGAAATACGCGGTGTCCTTGAAGCCGAGGGCGAATGCGATCTGCTTGACGGCGACGGTGCCGGCCTCGAGCCGTGTCGCGGCTTCCTTGACGACACGCTGCTGGATCAGCTCGCTCGGTGAGCGCTTCAGCTCGCGACTACAGAGTGCGTGCAGGCGATCCGGCGTCATGCCGAGGAGCTTGGCGTAATCGCCGACGCGTAGATGCTGCTGATAGCGTTCCTCGAGCAGCCTGCGGAAGCGGCTCAGAATCTCGGCACTGCTGCCCTCCTCGTACCGGTCGTTGTCGCCGGCGAACAGGCGCCAGAAGCGCAGCACGCACAGCGTTAGCTCGGCCGACATGATCGATGCCGCGCCGCTGCGCGCGGGCGTTGCGATCTCGGCGGCGATCGCCGCGATGGAGCGCGCCATCGTGGTCACGAGATCAGGTTCGACCGGCAGCGCCATGATGCCGCCGGCGCCTTCGAGCGCGAGATAGGCCGGCTCGGCCGACGGCGGCAGATAGCGATGCCACACGCCCGTGCGCAGTTGCAGCAGCTCCGCGGACGCTCCGGCCGACAGCTCCAGATATTCGGCCGATCCCGCCGGGAGCCAGATGATCGCGGGCCCGGCCAACGCCATCATCCTTCCGCCCTGACCGACCTCGGCGGCGGCTCCCTGGTGAAGGCAGAGCAGATGAATGAACGTCCGGGCGGCTTTCGACGTCAGCATCCAGCGCCGCGCAACATAGTGCGATCCGATCAGCTCGGCGCCGACGGGCGCAGCTGCGCTCGCAGCGACGGCCGGCGCCGGACTGGCGCCCGCGACGCCTCGACGCACTTGCCCGTTGGGGCCGGAAACGTCCAATCTTTCGCCGGATCTGTCCATTGTGCGAACAAACCTTGGGGTGCTTGCTAGGTCAAGTCCTGTCGGGGCCGGCTCCAAGAAGCCGCGCCGAAAAGAAATCGGGACCAAGAGGAAACGACCCACTCACATCGTTGCGAACCATCGCTTGAGTGAAACACGAGGGAGGATCGACATGTTTTCGGCGAACCGTCGAACGTTGCTGCGCGTCACCGGCCTGGTGGCTTTCGCCACGGCGCTGGGGACCTTTGCGTCCACGGCCGATGCGCAGGAGAAGATCCGGATCGGCTATGCCATTTCCAAGACCGGTCCCTATGCCGGCGGAGCCGGCATCACCACCCTGCCCAACTACGAACTGTGGGTGAAGGACGTGAATGCCGCCGGCGGCATCAAGCTAGGGGACAAGAAGCTCCCGATCGAAATTGTCGAATACGACGATCGCAGCAGCTCGGAAGAAGCAGTCAAGGCGATCGAGCGCCTCGCCAACCAGGACAAGGTCGATTTCATTCTGTCGCCCTGGAGCACGGGCCTCAACCTTGCGGTCGGTCCGACCCTGAACCGCCTCGGCTACCCTCACCTCGCGGTAACTTCGGTGACCGACAAGGCGCCGGAGCTCGCCAAGCGCTGGTCGAACGCGACGTTCTGGCTCGGCACGTCGGCGCAGATCTCCGAGGGGCTGGCCGATCTGCTCGGCAAGCTGAAGAGCGAAGGCAAGATCGGCGCGAACGTCGCGATGGTCAGCGTTGCCGACCAGTTCGGCATCGAGCTATCCGCCGCCGGCCGCGAGGCGTTCAAGAAGCACGGTTTCACGCTCACCTATGACAAGACCTATCCGATGGGGGCGCAGGATCTTCAGCCCCTGCTGAAGGACGCGATCGCGTCCAACCCGGACACGTTCGTCGCCTTCAGCTATCCGCCGGATACGATCGCGCTGACCGAGCAGGCGCAGCTCCTGAAGTTCAATCCAAAAGTCTTCTACGTCGGCGTCGGCACCGCCTTCCCCCTCTACAAGGGCAAGTTCGCCGCCAACAGCGACGGCGTGATGGGCATCGGCGGCTGGAACGCGGACTCGCCAGAGCTGAAGGACTATCTTGCGCGCCACAAGGCCGCGACCGGCAAGGAGCCGGATCGCTGGGCGAGCTCGATCACCTATGCGAGCCTCCAGGTGCTCCAGCAGGCGATCGAGAAGGTCGGCAAGGTGGACCGCGCCGCGGTCGCAGCCGAAATCCGCTCGGGCACGTTCGACACCATCATCGGCAAGGTCAAGCTGAAGGATGGGCTGCTTCAGGAGGTGTGGAGCGTCGGCCAGTGGCAGAACGGCGAGTTCTACGCACTTGCGCCCGCCTCGCTTCCGGGGGCGCGCGCGCCGGTCGTACCCAAGGCGCAGTGGCAGTAGGTTTGGCAGGCAGGCCTTGCGCTGCGAGGCCTGCCCGTCGTCCGGTCCAGGGGACGCCGTTTCATGCTGCTTGTCGACATCGTCCTGCCGGGCCTCGTGCTTGGCGGCATGTACGCGCTGATCGCGCTCGGGCTGACGCTGCAATATGGCGTGGCGCGGATCATGAACCTCTCCTATGGGGAGTCGTTGGTCGCGGCTGCCTTCGGCGCGTTCTCGCTCTACAGCGGTCTCGGCCTCAGCCCGCTGGCCGCGCTGCTGCTCGCGGTTCCGGTCGCGATGGTGTTGAACTGGCTGCTCTATCGTTTCCTGCTCGAACGGCTGATGCGGCGGGGCAAGGACAGGGGCGCGCAGGAGATCGACAGCATCCTCGTCACCTTCGGCGTGTTGTTCGTGATCCAGGGCGCCATGCTGGTTGCCTTCGGCGGCCAGTATTACAGCTATAGCTACCTCTCGATTCCGCTGACGATCATGGGATCGACCCTTGCGGTCAATCGGCTCGTCGCGCTGCTGTTTGCGGCCCTGGTCGGCGGCGCCGTGTATCTCGCCCTCACCCGCACGCGGATCGGCACCGCCGTCCGCGCCATCGCGGTGGACGCGAATGCCGCGCGCCTTGTCGGGATCGACGTGGCGGCATTGTCAGGATTTGCGTTTGCCTTCGGCGGCGGCCTCGTGGCCGTCGGCGGCGTGCTCGTCAGCATGTTCCTCACCTTCAATGCCGCGATGGGCGTAGTCTTCACCATGAAGGCGCTCGTCGTCGTGATCATGGGCGGCGTCGGCAATGTGATGGGCGCGCTGGTGGCGGGACTGCTGCTCGGCGTGGTCGAGACCGCGGTGGCGCGGCTGGTCGATCCCGGCCTGACGCTGGCTGCGACCTATGCACTGTTTCTCGGCGTGCTGCTGATCAGGCCAACGGGCCTGTTCGGGAGGACAGCGTCGTGACTGAGCCTCTCCGCCTTCTGCTGTGGTGTGTTGCCCCCCTCCTGGCGGGGGCCGTCATCGCCTATCCGCTTTACGTCAACGGCTACTATCTCGCGCTCGGCATCAGCGTTCTCTATTTCACGATCCTCGCAACCGCGTGGGCGATGTTCTCAGGTCCCACCCGCTACGTCTCGCTCGCGACCGTCGCCTTCTTCGGCCTCGGCGCCTACACCGCCGCGGTGCTCGGCGAGACCATGCCCTGGCCCGTCGTGCTGCTGGCCGCGGCGGGCGTGGGCGCGCTCACCGCCGCCATCACCGGGCTTTCGACGCTGAGGCTATCAGGCATCTATTTCGTGATCTTCTCCTTCGGCCTTGCCGAGCTGATCCGGCAGCTCGTGATCTGGTACGAGGTCAACATTCACAAATCGGTCGGCCGCTATCTCTTCAGTGCGGTGACGCAGGACATTCTCTACTGGCAGCTTCTCGCGCTCACCGCGCTCGTTTTCCTGGTGGGATGGCTGCTCGGGCGCTCGCGCTATGGGCTGGCCCTGCGCGCCATCGGCGCCGACGAGACTGCGGCGAGCCATTCCGGCATCGATGCCACGCGGGTCAAGCTCGGCGTGTTCGTTCTGAGCGCGACATTCATGGCGGTGACCGGTGCGGTGATGGCGCCACGCTGGACTTATATCGATCCTGCGATTGCCTTCAATCCAACGATTTCGTTCCAGGTCGTGATCATGGCCTTGCTGGGCGGCGCGGGTTCGCTGTTCGGCCCCGTGCTGGGCGTCATTCCGCTGGTGCTGCTGTTCGAGGTGCTGACCGCGACGCTGCCCAACCATTTCAGCATCGTGCTCGGCATCATCTTCGTCCTCATCGTCATGGTGCTGCCGAACGGCGTGATCGGACTGTTTGGGGCCGGACGCTGGCGTGTTCCGGCCGGAGGGCCCGCCGCTGCTTCCGCCCGCAAGATGGTTTCCCCGCTCCTCGCGGTCGACGGCGTTAGCAAGTCATTCAGCGGGCTGCGTGCGGTCGACGGCGTCAGCTTCACGGTCGCGCCGGGCGAGATCATCGGCATTATCGGACCCAATGGATCCGGCAAGACGACGCTCCTGAATACGTTGTCTGGGGCCTTGCGGCCCTCGTCAGGCACGATCCGGTTCAGCGGCACCATGCTCAATGGCCTGCGCGCGCACCAGATCGCGCGTCTCGGCCTCGCCCGCACCTTCCAACTGGTGCGCGTGATGCCGGATCTGACCGCCGCTGAGAACGTCGCGGCCGCGCGGCTGTTCTCCACGTCGAGCGGTTCGGACGCAACGGGAGGCGAATTGCTCGATCTGGTTGGGCTCGCCGCGATGCACGATGCGCCTGCGGGCGAGCTGACCTATATCGACCAGAAGCGGCTGGAGCTCGCCCGCGCGCTGGCGCTGCAGCCGCGCCTCGTGCTGCTCGACGAATGGCTGGCGGGGCTCAATCCGAGCGAACTCGAGACCGGCATCGCCCTGATCGCAAAGCTACGCGACCGTGGCCTCACCATCATCATGGTCGAGCATGTCATGGATGCGATCCGGGCGCTGTGCGGGCATTGCATCGTCATGAACGCCGGCAGCGTGATCGCGCGCGGCGCGCCGGACGAGGTTTTGGCCGATCCGAAGGTCGTCGCCGCCTATCTCGGAGGCGAAGATGCTTGAGGTCGCCGCCCTCTCCCACTTCTATGGCAAGCACCAGGCTCTGGCCGACGTCGCGCTCAACATTGTGCAAGGCGAGATCGTCGCCATCCTCGGTGCCAACGGCGCCGGCAAGTCGACGCTGCTCAAGAGTATCGCGGGTCTGGTGAAGCCCGCGCCGGGCGCGACGATGCGCTTCGACGGACAGAGCATCGGCGAGCTGCCGGCTCATCTGATCGTGGAGCGCGGCATCGCCCTGGTGCCGGAAGGCCGCGGCGTCTTCGGCGAGTTGACGGTTGCTGAGAATTTGCAGCTTGGCGCCTATCCAGCCCGTGCGCGCGCGGGTGAAGCGGACCGGCTCGCAAAAATCCTGAACCTGTTCCCGCGCCTTGCCGAGCGCATGAGCCAGGCTGTCCGCACCATGAGCGGCGGCGAGCAGCAGATGGTCGCGATCGGCCGCGCGCTGATGTCGAACCCGCTGCTGCTCCTGCTCGACGAGCCCTCGCTCGGCCTGTCGCCTTTGCTCAGCCGCGAGGTGTTTCGCGCGCTGACGCAGATCCGCGCGGACCGCGTCGGCGTGCTGCTGGTCGAGCAGAATGCGCGGGCCAGCCTCGACATCGCCGACCGCGTCTACCTGATCGAGTCCGGCCGCAACGCCGGCAACGGTCCAGCTGCCGCGATGAAGAACGATCCCGAGATCCAGCGCGCCTATCTCGGCAAGGCGCGCGCCGCATCGCCCCCCACAACATAACCCCCGAGCAACCCATGGAGAGCTCCATGAACGCAATCGACCTTCTCATCGGCGGCAAGGACCAGTCGGCCAGCAATCAGCGCACGTTCCAACGCCACAACCCGATCTCCGGCGAGGTTGCGACAACAGTGGCGGCAGCCTCGATCGACGATGCGATGCGCGCTGCCGACGCTGCGGCCGCTGCCTTCCCGGCCTGGTCACAGCTCGGCCCGTCCGAGCGACGCAAGCGGCTCAGCGCGGCTGCCGACATTCTCGCGCGCCGAGCGGCGGAGTTCACCGCGCTGATGGTGGCCGAGACCGGCGCCACCGCCGGCTGGGCCGGCTTCAACGTGCACCTCGCCGAAGGCATGCTGCGCGAGGCCGCCGCCATGACGACTCAGATTTCGGGCGAGGTCATTCCGACCGACAAGCCCGACAATCTCGCCATGGCCTACCGCCAGCCGGTCGGCGTCGTGCTCGGCATTGCACCGTGGAATGCACCGGTGATCCTCGGCGTGCGCTCCGTCGCGATGCCCCTCGCCTGCGGCAACACGGTGGTGCTGAAGGCCTCCGAGATGAGCCCTGGCGTCCATCGCCTGATCGGAAGCTGCCTCACTGAGGCCGGCCTTGGCGACGGCGTCGTCAATGTCGTGACCAATGCGCCGGAGGATGCGCAGGCCGTGGTTGAGGCGCTGATTGCCCATCCCGCGATCCGGCGCGTCAACTTCACCGGCTCGACCCGGGTCGGCCGCCTCATTGCACTGGCTTGCGCGAAGCATCTGAAGCGCGCGCTGCTGGAGCTTGGCGGCAAGGCGCCGCTGGTCATCCTCGACGATGCCGACCTCGACGCCGCCGTGAACGCCGCCGCCTTCGGCGCTTTCATGAACCAGGGCCAGATCTGCATGTCGACCGAGCGTATCGTCGTCGACGACAACGTCGCGGACGCTTTCATCGCCAAGTTTGCCGCGAAGGCGAAGAGCCTGCCCCACGGCGATCCCGGCAAGGGCAATGTCGTGCTCGGCTCGCTTGTCAGCGCTGCTGCCTGCGACCGTGTCAGAGGGCTGATCGACGATGCCGTCGCCAAGGGCGCCGTGGTCGCGGCGGGCGGACATGGCAGCGGCACCATCATGCCAGCCACCATCGTCGATCACGTAACCCCTGCGATGCGCATCTATGGCGAGGAGAGTTTTGGCCCCGTCGTGACCGTCGTCCGCGTCAGCGGCGTCGACGAGGCCGTGCGCGTGGCCAACGACACCGAATACGGTCTCTCCTCGGCCGTGTTCGGCCGCGACATCGCGCGCGCCCTCGGCGTTGCCAAGCGGATCGAGGCCGGCATCTGCCATGTCAATGCGCCCACCGTGCACGATGAGCCGCAGATGCCGTTCGGCGGCACCAAGGCGTCAGGCTACGGTCGCTTCGGCGGAAGAGCGGCCATCGACGAGTTCACCGAGCTGCGCTGGATCACCGTGCAGACCGGACCTCGCCATTATCCGTTCTGAACCGCGGCCTGCGCTCGCGCTGACCTGCGCCCGGCGATCATCCGACTGTTCATCGGACGGTCGTCGGCAGGCGGCCGCGGCCCGAATCTCGGCGGCAGTTTGCCTCAGCGCAGCGGCAGCAACTCCAGCTGGCTCTGCGCCTTCTTCACCGCTGCCGCGAACCAGCTCTGGCTCGGTGCTTCCTTGGCGAAACACTTTGTATAGGCGTCCATCGCCTGGTCCTCTTTGGCCATGGCGTCCTGCGGAGTCTTCCTGGCCATCATCTGCTTCCAGACTTTCTCGCAGGCCGGGATCTCAGCCGTCTTCGCGGCGTCGGTTGCGGCGAGGAAGTAGACCTTGTCGCCCTGGATTGCGACCACGTCGATTTCATGCGGCGGTCCCTTCAGGTCGCCATTGCCGCGCACGCCGAGCACGGCGACGGCGGCACTTGCGCCTGCGGGCTTGGTGACTGGCAGCTCGGCATATTTGGCGAATGCCGCATCCTGGATCGCCTGATAGTAGAAGCGGTCCGACGTGAAGGCCGCGCCGATCTCCTGCGGCATGCCGTCCCCGCGGTGCTCGGCAAGCCAATGCCTGAGGAGCGCAGTCGTGGTCACGACGGCCTGCATCTTGTCGCCTTCGGAGGCGAAGCCGAGCCCGTCGAGATGGCCGAAGCCGATGTCGCCCTTGAAGAGCGTATCGGCGTTCGACTTGCCTTCTGCCGGCAGGCCCTTGATCGTGACGGGCCCGACCAGGCCGCGCAGCACGCCTGTCAGCTCCTTCAATGCCGCATCGTGCTGCTTAGAGGTTTCGTCGTTCTCCTTGGCCTTGGAGAATTTTGCGATGTAGCGGTCGCGCAGGTCGAGATAATGCTGCTCGGGGCCGGCCGCACGGGCGCTTGCGGCGAAGACGAGCAGGCAGAGCAAGGCGAGCGATCTCATGGCAAGTTCCGGCTGGGAGCGATCTCCAGTCTTTGTGACGGTGCCGGGCGTGAAGGTTCATGGGCTGCAGGCCGCCGCCGATCCGACGACGCTGGGCCGCCGAATGGCCTCCTGACGCCTATGACTGGCTATCCCTGAGCAGGATGCAAACCGGGCTTCCGACCTTCACGACCTTGTCCGTGGCGACGAGGCGGCCATCCCCGGTGCGCGTGAACATGGTCACGGTGTCGCTGTCCTCGTTGGCGGCAAACAGGAACTTGTCGGACACGCCGAGCGCGAAGAATCGCGGCGTCCTGCCGCCGCTCAATGTCCAGCCCGCCGGCGTTAGCCGGCCGCTCGCGGCGTCGATCGCAAACATTGCGATGCTGTCGTTGCCGCGGTTGGAAGCATAGACGAACCGGCCGTCGTCCGACACGGCGATCTCCGCCGCACGGCTGTTACCGGTGAAAGTGTCGGGTACGGCGGAGACGACCTGGAACGGCGTCAACGCACCGTTACCCGGATCGAAGCGATAGCCTGTCACCGTCGAATCCAGTTCGTTGACGACATAGGCGAGCCGCCCTGCCGGATGAAACGCGACGTGGCGGGGACCGGCGCCCTCACGGGCCTGCACCGGCGGGCCGGCTTGCACCAGCTTTCCCTTCTCCGCGTCGATCCGGTAGGTGAAGACGGCGTCCAGCCCCTTGTCCGGTACGATGACGAAGGCGCCGGACGGATCGAATTCCACCTGGTGCGGCTTTGCAAAGGGCTGCTCCACCCGGTGCGGCCCGAGCTTACCCTCCAGCTTGACCAGATCGATCACCGCACCGAGCGAGCCGTCTTCCTGACGCGGCAGCAGCGCGAGCGTCGAGGTGATGTGGTTGGCGACCACGACGAAGCGGTTGCTCGGGTCGATCGCGAGATGGACAGGATTCTTGCCTTCCGTGCTCTGCCGGTTGATCACCCGGAGCCGGCCGGTCGCTGGGTCAATCGCCATCGCGGTGATGTCGCTGAGATCGCCATGCACGGTGTAGAGGAATCGCCGGGTGCGGTCGAAGGCCAGGAACGAGGGATTGACGAGATCGCCGAGCAGCTGGAGGTGGGTCCAGGCGCCGCTCGCATGGTCCATGCGATAGACGTTGAGACCGTCGCCGCGGGCGTTGCGCTCCTTCGTGGTGCGCGCACCGACATAGACGTACGAGGCTGATCCTTCGGACATGGTCTGCTCTCCCATTGCCTGGCGCGGCTGCGCGCGCGATTGAGATGGCGCGGCGGCAGCCAGCACGCCGCCGATCGTCAGATGCGCCAGGCCCCGCCGGGAAATTTCGGCCCGCCGGGAAATCTCGCCCCGCCGGGACAGTTCGCCCCGCCGGGCCGGCCCGGCCGGCAATTTCGTTAGCGACATCGCCCGCTCCCTATATTGCTTTTTATCATTTAAAACACAATTATGGGGTAGGTACAATGGCGATGCCGCCGCTTGTGCCGATCCGGCCGCTCGGCCAATGATCCCTGCTCTGGACCCTCTTTGAGTCGTTCGCATGCCCCGCCCCAACCTCGCCGCCCAGATGACCGCGCGGATCCTCGACTACATCCGCCTCAACGATCTCGAGGCCGATCAGCATCTGCCGAGCCAGGCGCTTGCGGACGCGCTCCGCGTCTCGCGCGCGCCGATCAACGCCGCGCTGCAAATGCTGGAGGACATGAACGTCGTGCGTTCGGAGCCGAACCGCGGCTTCTTCCTGGTCAAGAGTGCACGCGAGCTGCCTGAAACCGCCGATACCGGCGCGGAACAGGAGGACGAATGGTATTTTGCGATCGCCGAAGACCGCCTGTCCGGCAAGCTGCCCGAACGCGTCAGCGAAAGCGAGCTGATGCGCCGCTATGGCCTGTCGCGCACCCGCCTGTTGAAGGTCCTCACCAAGATCGCCGATGAAGGCTGGATCGAGCGCCTGCCCGGCAATGGCTGGGCCTTCGGGCCACTGCTGACCTCGCGCGAGAGCTATCAGCAGGGCTATCAGTTGCGCATTGCGCTGGAGCCGCAGGCGCTCCTGTTGCCGAGCTTTCAGGTCGACCGCACGGCCTTTGCGGCGGCGCGCGAAAAACAGCAATGGCTGCTCGACGGTGGTTACAAGCGGGCCTCACGCGCGGAGGTTTTCGCCGCCAACAACGAGTTCCACGAGATGCTGATGATCTGCAGCGGCAATCCGTTCTTCCTCGACGCGGTCAAGCGCGTCAACCGGCTGCGCCGCCTCGTCGAATATCGCATCACGGTCGATCGCAGCCGCCTGCCCCAGCAATGCCGGGAGCACCTCAACATCCTGGATTTGCTGGAGAATGGCCTGCGCCAGGAGGCTGCCGACTTCCTCCGGGTCCATATCTCCGGCGCAGGGTTGATCAAGATCCCCCGCGTCTAGGTCACCACTGAGTATTTGTATTTTATAATTTAAAATGCAATAAGGCTTCCCAGGGCGGCTGCCGGAGGGACGGACAAGCGCGCCAAAACCACAAGCCCCGAGGAAGCGCCGCCATGTCCACGACGTCAGTCGAGCAGTCCGCAACGCGCAAGGTGTTTTGGCGCATCGTGCCCTACTGCTTCGTGCTCTACGTGATCTCCTATCTCGACCGCGCGAATATCGGCTACGCGGCGCTGCAAATGAACAAGGAGCTGGCGCTGACCAGCGAGGCCTTCGGCTTTGCCGCCGGCATCTTCTTCATCGGCTATTTCCTGTTCGAGGTCCCGAGCAACGTTGCGCTCAACAAATACGGCGCGCGCATCTGGATTTCGCGCATCCTGATCACTTGGGGAATCGTCGCGACCGCCACCGCCTTCGTGCAGAGCGCGACCCAGCTTTACGTGCTGCGCTTCCTGCTCGGCGTCGCCGAGGCCGGTTTCTTTCCCGGCATCATCATCTACCTGACCTATTGGTTCCGCGCCAAGGAGCAGGCCACCACGGTCGCACTGTTCACCGCGGCGATCCCGGTGTCGTATCTCCTCGGCGCGCCGCTCAGCACCTGGATCATGGATCACGTCTCCGGCTTCGGCCTCAGCGGCTGGCGCTGGATGCTGCTGCTCGAGGGCGGCCCTGCCGTGATCGCCGGCATCGTCAATTACTTCATCATGACCGACAGTCCCGAGCAGGCGCGCTGGCTCACGGCGGAAGAGCGTGACTGGCTCTCCGGGGAGCTGCGCAAGGATCACGCCGCGCGTCCCGATGTCGAGCATCTCGGCGTCATCGCCGCGATCACCAATCCGAAGGTGCTGTTCCTGTCGGTGATCTATTTCATCTACCAGGTCGGCAATCTTGGCATCGGCCTGTGGATGCCGCAGATCATCAAAGGCCTCTCGTCATCCCTGACCAATTTCGAGATCGGCCTCGTCGCCATGCTGCCTTATGCGTTTGCGACGGTCATGATGGTGCTGTGGTCGCGCAATTCCGACCGCACTGGCGAGCGGCAGAAGCATTCGGCGCTGCCGCTCCTGCTCGGCGCGGTCGCGCTAGGTTGCACCGGCCTCGTCGTGCAGCCGGCGATCGCGATGGCGCTGATCTCGCTGGCGCTGGCCGGCATCTACGCCTTCAAGTCGCCATTCTGGTCGCTGCCGGGGCTGTTCCTCAGCCGATCGACCGCGGCGGTCTCGATCGCCGCGATTAACTCGATCGGCAATCTAGGTGGTTTTGCAGGCCCCTACGCGATCGGCGCCATCAAGGACTGGACCGGCAGCACCTATGGCGGGTTGCTGTTCCTGAGCGGCCTGCTGTTCGTCTCCTTCCTGATGACTTGGTTTGCCCGGATGGAAAGCACCGGTGTTGCGCGCGCCAGACCGGCCGAGCAGCACGCCTGAGGAGTTGATATGACCGAGCCCACGACCCTTTCCGTCGCGGACAAGACCTACCGCATCGCGGATATCGCAGGCGTACTGGGCGACGATCTGACGCGCCTGCCGGTGATCCTGCGCGTCCTCCTCGAAAACGTGCTCCGCAACGCCGGCGAGGAGCGCGAGGAGGCTGTCGCCGCGATCCGAGGCTGGCTTGCGCATGGCACCAGCGAGCGCGAGATCGCCTTCCAGCCTGCGCGCATCCTGATGCACGACACGACGTGCGGCCCTGCGCTGGTCGATATCGCAGGCCTGCGCGCCTCGCTGGCGGAAGCCGGCGGCGATCCCAACAGGCTCAACCCGGTGCTGCCGGTGGACGTCTCGACCGATCACTCGATCGGCGTCGACGCGTTCGCGCGCAAGGGGGCGCTCAGGCACAACATGCAACTGGAGCTGAAGCGAAATGCCGAGCGCTATCGCTTCATGAAGTGGGCGACCTCGGCCCTGTCAGGGGTCCGCGTGCACCCGCCCGGCACCGGCATCATGCATACGTTGAACCTCGAACGCCTGGCGAGCGTCGTCTCCGCTTTCGATCGTGACGGCACGCTATGGGCCGCACCCGACACGCTGATCGGCACCGACAGCCACACGCCGATGATCAACGGCATCGGCGTACTGGCCTGGGGTGTCGGCGGCCTGGAAGCCGAAAGCGTGATGTTCGGCATGCCTGTGATGCTGCGCGTGCCCGACGTGGTCGGCGTGCGTCTTACAGGCGCCTTGCGCGAGGGCGTGCTCGCCACGGATCTCGCACTCACAGTCACCGAACGCCTGCGCCGCATCGATCTCGCCGACCGCTTCGTCGAATTCTACGGCCCCGGCGTCTCCACACTGTCCGCCGGCGACCGCGCCGTCGTCGCCAACATGACGCCGGAGTTCGGCGCCAATTCCGGCTACTTCCCGATCGACCGGCACACACTCGACTATCTCGCGCAGACCGGCCGTTCGCCCGAGCAGGTCGCCTTGGTGGAAGCCTACGCCCGCCGGCAGCGTCTGTGGTTCGATCCGGAATGCAGCCCGCGCTACACCGACACCCTCACCATCGATCTCGGCGAGGTCGAGGTCAGTCTTGCCGGCCCGCGCCGCCCTCAGGATCGCATCGCGGCGAGCCGCAGCGCCGAGGCGCTCGGGCTCAACGCCACCGCCTCTCCCGCCAATGCGCCGGCCAACGGCTCGGTCGCGATCGCCGCGATCACGAGCTGCACCAATACTTCCGATCCGCGCCTGCTGATCGCCGCGGGCCTCCTCGCCCGCAAGGCCCGGCAGTTCGGCCTCACGCCGCCCGCCTGGGTGAAGACCTCGCTTGCGCCGGGGTCGCCTACTGCCGAAGCCTATCTGCGCCGCGCCGGTCTGATGGACGATCTCGAAGCGCTCGGCTTTGGCATCGTCGGCTATGGCTGCACCACCTGCATCGGCAATTCCGGCCCGCTCGCGCCTGTCATGGCCGAGGCCGTGACATCGCAGAAGATCGCGCCGGTCGCCGTGCTCTCCGGCAACCGCAATTTCCCCGGCCGCGTCCACGCCCAGGTCGAGAACGGCTTCCTCGCCTCGCCGCCCCTGGTGGTCGCCTTTGCGCTTGCCGGCGACGCGCGGCGCGACATCCTGCAAGATCCGATCGCGCCCAGCGCCGATGGGCGCGACGTCCACCTCGCCGATCTCTGGCCGACGGGCGCCGAGATCGACGCTGCCTTGGCACAGGCGCGCGATGCAAGCGACTATGCGACCGCCTATGAGGCCGCCGGGGCCAGCGCCGATTGGGCCGCGCTCGATGCGTCCCGCGCGGCGCTGTTTCCTTGGGATGAGGCGTCGACCTATATCCGTCGCCCGCCCTTCGCGAGCCTTGGCAAGGGCACGCGGCTCGGCCGCTATGCCGCGACGCCGCTGCTCGTGCTCGGCGACGACATCACGACCGACCACATCTCGCCCGCGGGCGCGATTCCGGCGACCGGCAATGCCGGCGACTATCTGGTGAACCGCGGCGAGGCTTCCGACGATCTCAACGTCTTTGCCTCGCGCCGCGGCAATTGGGAGGTGATGCTGCGCGGCCTCTTCACCAACAAGAGCGTGCGCAATTGGCTGGCCGGCGATCTGCGTCCGGGCAGCACGGTTCATGCCGGCTCGGGCGAGCAACTGGCGCTGTGGCGTGCGGCCGACCGCTACGCCGAAGAAGGACGTTCCGTTGTGGTGCTCGCCGGCGAACGCTACGGCATGGGCTCCTCACGCGACTGGGCCGCCAAGGGCGTGGCCCTGCTCGGCGTGCGCGCGGTGCTGGCGCTCAGCTTCGAGCGCATCCACCGCTCCAATCTGATCGGCATGGGTGTCCTGCCGCTTCGCCTGCCCGCCGATCGCCGGCCGCAGGATTTTGGCCTTCGCCCGACCGACGAGATCGAGATCGATGCGCCGATCGAGGCGATCCGCCCACGCGGTCGCGTGCCCATTCGCATTCGTCGCGATGGCAAAGATGTCGATACGTTCGAGGCGATCGCCGCGATCGAGACCAATCTCGAATGCGAGATCTTGCGGGCCGGCGGCCTGCTGCCCCTGATCCTGCGCGGTGCGCTGAGCCCTATTCCGCCGGCGTGAGTTGCTGCCGGCTCAGCCGCACCGCGGCGGTCTCGCGTACGCGGACGCGGGCGCGGCGCTTGCGCCACCAGATCACGACGCCGGTCACCGAGAGCGCGGCCACGACGAGGCCCATGATCGAGATCAGGATGCGGCCGAACAGCCCGACGATGCGGCCCGAATGCAGCGGGAACTGCGCCTGCACGAAGATGTCGGCGGCGGTCCCGACCCAGGGCAGCCGTTCGCCGATCGGACGGCCGTCCTCGCTGTCGTAATAGAGCTGCGCCGGTCCGACGCCGCCGGCGCCGTGATCGTCGCCGGGATGGAAGAACGCCGCGGCATAGACGCCATGGGCCGGGCCGTAACTGATCGAGCCGACCGGGATGCTCCACCCTCGCGCCTTGCCGTCGGCCGCCGCGCGCGCGGCGATGTCGGCGAAGGTCACCCTGGGCTCGATGGGATCGTCGAGATCGCGATAGGGCCGCTGCTCATAGGGCGTCGGCGTGTAGTTCGACACCATCTTCATCATCGGCGAGAACACCTCGAAATAGAGGTTCAGCGAGAACGCGGTGAAGGCGATGATGAACAGCACGCCCCAGGTCCAGAGGCTGAAGGCGCGATGGATGTCGAAATTGATCCGGTAGGCACTGCCTGAGGTCTTGATGGTCCAGGCCGGAGCCCAGCGCGCCCAGAAGCCGCGTTCGAGCTGCCGCGTCACCTGCGGCGCGCGCGCGGCCTTGGCGCGCCGCCGCGAGGGCAGCGTCAGATAGAAGCCGACGAAGCAATCGATGGTCCAGATGATGGCGATCACGCCGAGCACGCGCATGCCCCAGCGGTCGCTGCCCCAGAACTCCGGAATGTGCATCGTGTAATGGAGCTTGTAGAGGAACGAGACGAAATTCTCCCGCGTCACCGGCCACACCGCGCCCCAATAGCGCCGGCCCAGCTCCGCGCCGGTGTTGGGATCGAGGAAGATCTGATTGTAGTCCATCGCAAACCGCTTACCGGTCGAAGGATCGATCCGCGGCATGGTAAAGAACCACAGCGAGTGCCCCTCCTCCGGCGTCATGAAGAGGTAGACGACGCGTGCGCGCGGATCGCGCTGCTCGATCATCTTCGCAAGTTCGATCGAGGGAATGGCCGGGCCCTTGCTGGTGACGTCGAACAAATGGCTGTTCAGGACGTCGTCGATCTCGTGGTCCCAGGAGATGATCGCCCCGGTGATGCCGGAGAAGAACAGGAAGCCGGCCGTCAGCAGTCCCGCCCAGCGATGCAGTTTGCCGAATATCGCTCTCATCGTCTTCTCTCATCAAGCGGGACCGGCTGCCATGGCCGGACCGTCCTCACAACTCACCAGCGATAGGTCAGCTTGCCGATCGCCTTGCGCCCCTCCGCGTAGAAGCAGCCGGACAGGCTGTAGCAGGCGGCGACATAGCGCGTGTCGGCGAGATTGGTAACGTTCAGCGACAGACGCCAATTGTCGCGGGTGTAGGCGAGCAGCGCGTCCAGCACGGTGGACGATCCCACCTTGAAGGTGTTGGCGTCGTCACCCCAGGTCGCGCCGACGTAGCGGATGCCCCCGCCGAATTGAAGGCCGGCGAGCGGGCCGTTCTGGAGCGTGTAGTCGCTCCACAGCGAAGCGCGGTTGAGCGGCACCGTGGGCGGCGCCTTGCCGAGATTGACGGGATCCCGCGAGAGCTCGGCGTCGACATAGGCGTAGGCGGCGCGCAGGTTCCAGCCGTCGGCGAGCGACATCGTGCCTTCGAGCTCGATGCCGCGCGATTTTACCTGCCCGATCTGCTCGGCGAGATAGCTCGGCGGCGCAAAGACGACGACGTTGTCGCGCGTCAGGTCGAAGGCGGCAAACGTGAACAGCGCGTTCCAGCCGAGCGGCTGGTACTTGACGCCGACCTCGTACTGGACGCCGGTCTCGGGATTGAGCATCTGTCCGGACGGCCCGGTCGCGAGCACCGGCAGGAACGACTCGGAATAGCTGAAATAGGGCGCGATGCCGTTGTCGAAATTGTACATCACGGCAGCACGGCCGGTGAAGGCCGAAGCATCCTTCGAGACCGACGTGTTGGCAGCGGGGAGATTGCTGTCGACCTGCGTCGTCACGAAATCCTGGCGGCCGCCGAGCTGGAACGACAGCCGGCCGAACTTGATCTGGTCCTGCGCGTAGAGGCCGACCTGCGACTGCTTGACGCCGGTATTGTCGTTCATGGCGCCGATCGTCCAGTCGTAGCTGTAGACCGGGTTGAAGACATTGATCTCGGGTGCCGAGGTCGTGACGCCGAAGGCGGTGTCGCGGAACGTGGTGTTGCGATAGTCGATCCCGACCAGCGTGGTGTGGCTGAGGAAGCCGGTGGTGAATTTGCCCTGGAGCTGATTGTCCACCGCGAAGGAGTTGATGTACGTGTTGCTATAGCTGCCGAAACGCGCGAGCTGCCCCGCGGCCTCGTTGGTGTAGCCTCCGCCGTAAAACACCTTCTCCTCGTTGTGCTGATAGGCGTAGCGCAGGTTCTGCCGGAACGTGATGTTGTCGGTGAAATTGTGCGAGAGCTGGTAGCCGGCGGTCGCGATCTCGGTGTTGAACGCGTTGAAGCTCGGCACGCCCGCGAAGAACGAGACCGGGATGGAGCGGCCGTTGTTGGGCCATACCGTGCCGGAGGCCGGCAGGAACTGGAGGCCCCACCCTGCCCGATCCCTCTGATAGTCGGCGAGGATCGTGATGGTGGTGTCCTCGTTCGGCTTGAACGTGACGGCGGGCGCGATGAAGACGCGGTTGTCCTTGGTGAAGTCGACTTGGGTTTCGCCGTCGCGGACGACGCCGGTGAGGCGCCACAGCACGGTACCTTCCTTGTTGGCGGGGCCGCCCATGTCGAACTGGCCCTGATAGCGGTTGAAGCTGCCGCCGGAGATCGAGACCTCGCCGAACTGCTGCGCGGTCGGCAGCTTGGTGACGTAGTTGAGGATTCCGCCGGTGCCGCTGCCGCCATACATCGCCGAGGACGGGCCCTTGAGGACCTCCAGGCGTTCGGCACCGTAGGGATCGAGGCCGTTGAAATGCACGTAGTTGCTGGAGGGAACCCGCAAGCCGTCGATGTAGAGGCCTGACATGGTCGTGTCAAAGCCCCGGATCTGGAGGGCGCCGAAGCGGGTGTCCGAGCCGCCATTGACGTCGCCGCTGACGCCGGCGGTATAGCGCAAGGCCTCGCCGATCGAGACCGCGCCCTGATTCCTGATCTGGTCGGTGGTGACGACGGAGACCGACTGCGGCGTCTCGATCAGGGGCGTGTCGGTTTTGGTGGCCGTACCGCTCCGAGCCGCTACGAAGCCGCGCACCGGACCATTGGCGCGTTCGCCCGTGTTGGAATTCGATGAGGCCGACTGCGTTGGCGTGGCTTGCTGCGCGGGAGAACGCCGGTCGGCGCGTGCGGCACGTGTCGTCACGGATCGCCGCGTTGAGGTCACCGTCGCAGAACGCGCGCGCTGGGCCGGCGCTTCCACCGAGACCGCAGGAATCTGGGTCTGGGCCATGACGGATGTGAAGGGAATGCTGAGAGCGGATGTGCTGACGGCGGCGAAGAAAAGCACTTGAAGCTGTCGAACACGCGTATTGGAACAAGAACGAAGTTGGAAGTTTGGCACGTCTATTGAAGCCCCACGCACGGCCGGCTTTGCCGGAATGATTTTTGGAGTCTCGCCCTAACGCAGGGGCATTTTCAGTGCGAGAGATCGGGCGTTAGAATTTATCGAGACTGGGGAATAAACCGTGCGGCGAATGCGCCTATGGCCGGATTTAGGTGCATCGCTCGCTTCTGCGAGCGCTCTGATATGGAATGCTTCTAGAGTGGGAGCATTCGCCGCTTGTCCGCAACCGCCTGGAAAGCGGCGGCCTTGCTCCCTCGCGAACGAATCGCCGCGACGACGATCACTCCGACTGCTGACCGCGGGCGAGCCACCCAGAACAATCCCGGCAACTCAACCTTGCGAAGCAATCATCGTGTTGAGCGCTTTGACGCTTGGCGCAAACAGCACCGCGACGCCCTTGTAGCGAATGAACTGCTTCATTTGGAACGTCAGGGAAGAGTTCCCTGCGAGCGCAACCTGGAACCGGGTCTCGGCCTTCGGATCGGCACGGTTTCCGGTCAAGGCATCCTGCGCGCTGGTTCCGTTCGGAAGTTGCTTGTAGGCGTCGGCAAAGTCCGTCAGATGCATCCACCGCAGGATGGTATAGAATTGCTCGTTGATCCTGGCGAAGTAGAAGAGCCCTACGATGCCGCGGTCCTTCCCGTCGTCCACCGTGCCGTCCAGATGAGGACCGTAGGAAAATCCGCGGCGTATGACGCGCGGCGGCCCCTTGGGGAAACGAATCTGATTGGCAAATTTCAGCGGCTGGTCGCGGCAATTGACCACTCGAATGTGAGCCCCGAGCGGGCATTTGACGCCGTTTGGATCGTCGCCATAGCCGAACGCGTCGTTCAGTTGCGGGGTGGACGGTGGTGCATCCGGAAAACGTGACAGCGGCGAACCATGCCGCCAGCGTCCCATGATCTTGGCCGCGATCCATTCCTCGGCCAATCCCGGGCCGACATGCGGCGCCACCTGCGGTGCGTTGTCCTTCAGGAATGTGTTGAAGCCCGCGACGTCCTGATAAAGCCACGATAGCCCGACGAATGATCCGTCGCGCGCGAACTCCTGCCATGGACCGGGCTTGAACGGTGCCGTGGGAAAATCGCTGTTCGGATAGCCGACGACGATCTCGCGACAATCGACGGCGTCGGAAGCCCTCGCAGCCGGCACGTCCTGCCAGTCGATGTTTGGCGCAGTGATACCGTCACGGTAACCGAAATGCAGACGGCCGTCGGCCGGCCGACAGCCGGACAGAGCACCGTCGTCCCAGCTGTCGAGCACCAATTCCTGAACAGCGAAGCCTATCGCCGACTGCCGGATTTGCGCGAGGCAATCGGCTTTCTGCTCGGGCGTATCGAACCCGATGTGGATGGCGAGATCGATATCGCCCGATTTGAACTTGCCGTCCCACCATCCGGCGGGAGCGCTGGCGTCGAAGAACCCGAGCTGTGTTGCAATGCCGCCATCCGGCGCCTGCGCCGGATCCACGAAAGCCGCCTCGAACTGCCGACGGCCCTGCGCGACGTCGAGGTCGGTGTGGCCCGACAACAATGTCGCGATGCCGTTCCAACTGAACAGGAAGTGGAACGCGGGACCATCGGCATCCGGCCCCGCCCCCACGGCCGTCCGCGGTATCCATTGCCGCAAGAACGATTTGGCGCCGCTGGCGTCGCCAAACTTGAACAGCAGAACCGCCAGCAGCGGCTTGGCGGAGCTTCGCGCAACGATCGCCTGCAAATTGCCGAGATCCACCATGGCGCCTGTCCTGCAAGAACGGTCAGCCGATAGGTGCAGCTTCAAGGCTGACCTATCTCGAAAGAGCAAATCGGCCCTGAATGCTATTTCCCGAGCTTTTTCAGGATTTCTTCGACCGTCATGTGGTCGTAAGCCGAGAACAGCCAGCCGGACGGGTTACCATTGATGTCTGTTGAACCGTCGGTGGCCTTGCCCAGCGAGAGCGCGTTGGCGTTCTTCGAGAATTCGAAGAACGAGGCAGGATCGTTGATGTCGAGGCCTTTGGTATCTGCCAGGGAAAATATCGCGGCAAATACCGGCGTAAGCGCACGCCGGAAGAACTCCGTGTATTCCTGGTGCGATCCCTCATATTCGGTGATGACCTGAATGTATTTGTCGTCGATGACGACGACGCGCGCGAAATGAACGATCCGGGACTGCTTCAACGCAGCCGCGATTTTGGACTGGACCTCGTCGGCGAAGACGGCCTTGAGGTGCTGCAGCTTGGCCAGGGTCTCGGCATCCTGCTTGATCGGCAGCGTGAGATTGAGCGCATGGGTCATGGGAAATCTCCTTACAAAATACAACTTTAAGATGGTATCATTTCGGCAAGCGATTGAAAGCAGACTTTTCGACGCGTCCCCTTGATCGCGGCCGCACAGCTTCGTCAGAACGCAGAAATGACGTTTCGCTATCGAAGCAGGATGGAAAGGGGCCGACCGCCTGCATTTGAATGCCCCGGACGATCAGCAGGGCTTACATACTCATTGAACCTAAAATTGAAGCGTAAGCCGAGAACACGTCGCTGTCGAGAGCGCTCACGGAGGAGATGCACTCGTTTGGGACGCGCACGTCGTCGGCCCCGAAACGACAATGATACTCCCTCGTCCGGACAGTTCGATGACAAGCGCAGTCGGCTGACGAAGCCAGGTTGGTCAGCCTGTTGCGAACGTGACGCAGTGCGACCTATGCGTCTCTGGCGTGACAGCACTCCCCTCCGCCCGCGCCGCTCGGCTCGCCCGCCAGCACACTGCGGCTGTTGCGCTCCGGCGGGATGTCACCGGCGGCATTGGCGGCGAAGAAGCCGGTCGGCTTCAGGACGAAGCCGGCATATTCGACCGGCATGATCGGGAAATCTTCGGGCTTGCAGATATGGGTGTGGCCGAAGGAGTGCCACAGCACGATGTCGGTATTTTCGATGTTGCGGTTCTGCGCGGCATAGCGCGGCAGGCCGTCGCCGCCGGCATGGACGTTTGGATAGTCGCCGCTGGCGTATTTTTCGCTCGCGTCGAAGGCGGTCACCCAGACGTGTTTTGTGGCAAAGCCGCCCCGCTTGCGCACATAGCTGCCGTCCTGCGCCAGCATCAACGGGCTCGGATTGACGACGAGCTTGTAGGCCGGCGATCCGCCGACCGAATTGGTCTCGTTGGGATTGCTGATCTTCCAGAACCGGCCGGTCTCTCCGTTTGCAATCGCCGCCGCGTCGCGCTCGCGCGACAGCACGCGCGTGGTGGTGTCGAACACGTTGCCATGCGGATTGTCGCGGCCCCAGGGCCGCGGTACGAACTCGTGCTCGGTGACGGTGTTGCCGCCGCCGTCGAGATCCATGTGCAGGCGCACGTTGAAGAAGTGCTGGTGCGTCGGTCCGCCCAGATTGTCGTCGACCATCCCGCCCCATTTGTACGCCTCGCCTGATGGCACGGCGGCGGTCTGGATAATGCCGGTGAGCTTCGTCTCCAGCTGGATCGTGCCGTCCTGGTAGAGATACCAGTAGAAGCCGTAATCGTAATTGCCGACGGTCGCAAAGAACGAGATGACGAGGCGCCGCGAACGGCGGACCTCGAACAGGCCGTTGCGGAATTCGTAGTGTTTCCAGGCAATTCCATAGTCTTCTTCATGCATGCAGATCGCGTTCTGCATGACGAAGGGCTCGCCCTTGTTGTCGGCCGCCGGCACGTCGAAATAGTGGATGTTGCCGAGGCAGTCGCAGCCGAGCTCGAGCGCGTTGGCGAGCATGCCGAGCCCGTATTCGCCGGCATCGAACGCCGACTTCCAGAAATGGTTGGCGGTCGGATCGGCATAGGGCACGACCATCTCGGTGACGCTGGCGCGATGGATCAGCGAACGCCTGCGATCGCCGTCCCGATAGCCGAGCTGATGCAGCACCAGGCCCTCGCGCGGCGTGAAGCCGACCCGAAAGCTCCATTTCTGCCAGTCGACTTTCCAGCCATCGACCTTGAAGCTCGGACCGTCCGGCTGCTCGATGTGCAGCGGCTTGATGTCGGTGCGCGGGTTTTGGACCTCATGCGCGCCGTAGTTCCGCTTCTTGCGCGGGATCGGCACGATCGGGTCCGCGTCGGTGAGGTCAATGATCTTGCCGTCGATGAGGTCGACGACCGCGACCACGCCCTCGATCGGATGGGCATAGCCGTTGTCCTGGAGATGCTCGCGGAAGAAGCTGACTGCGCGAACGATGCGCGCGCCGCGCTCATACTCGAAATCGAAGAAGCCCGAGGAGAACGGGTCCACCTGGACCAGCTCGATGTCCTTGTCGGTGAGCCCGCGCCGGTACATCGCCGCGCGCCACCTGGGGTCGGCCTTCACCACGGCCTCGCACTTGAAAAACTCCTCCAGCATCACCGGCGGCTGTCCGTACGGTGCCTCCCGGGTCGGAACGACTTTTCGCCCGACGATCTCGTTGCGGGCGAGATCGACGATGTGCTCGATGGCTTCGCCAGTCATTATATCCAGCGTCAGCGCGAAGGCGCGGCGCCCCGCTCCGCCCGCGGCGAGCTCCTGCTTGGTCGGCTCTTCCAGCCGCACCGTCGGAAAGCGGCAGTTCTCGGGTGATGTCGCGGCGGCGCGCACCAGCGTGCAGGCCGCGGTGATCTCTTCAGCGGTCAGCGGATCGAGCGGATGTAGCGTTGCGATCTGCGGCGATGATTTGGCTTTGACGGTCTCGAGCATGGGAATGTCCGGAGATCAGCGCGGAGCGAGATGGGTCGTGATGGCGCGGAAGGCCGCGAACCAGAGTTGGTCGATCGGGACGTCCATCGCCTTGGGCTGCGTCGCGAGCTTGACGATGACGGTGTCCGAGTCGAGATCGACATAGAGATGCTGGCCGTGAATGCCGATTCCGGTCAGCGCATTGCGGGATGGATCGATTGTGAACCATTTGCTGCGATAGCGCGCGCCCGGAAAGAACTCGGCGAGGTCGCCGTCCGCCCAGGCCTTGGCATCGCCGTTCTCGCGGATGTCGTCGATCCACCAGCCCGGCACCACTTGCCGCCCCTCCACAACGCCGCGGTTACGCATCATCTCACCAAACCGCAGCAGATCGCGCGCGGTCACGGAGATGCCGCCCGCAATGCGGCCCATGCCGTGGCTGTCGAGCGTCAACGAGCCGTCCTCCTCGGCGCCCAACGGCTGCCAGAGATATTCGGAGAGGATGCGGTGGTAGGGCATGCCGCAGGCGCGCTCATAGACCCAGCCGAGCACCTCGGTGTTGGTCGACACGTAGTGAAACACCTTGCCATGCGGTTTGCCGGTGCCGCGCAGCGTGGCGAGATAGGCGCGCTGATGGCCGGGCTCGACGCCGGGTGGCGGCACATCCCAGCCCGATGAGAAGCGGTACCGGGCGACGTCGCCGGCGGGGTCTTCGTAGTCTTCCTCAAATTGGATCGCGACGGCCATGTCCAGGAGGTTGCGCACGGTGCAGGTGCCGTAAACCGAACTCTCGAGCTCCGGCACGTAGCGCACCACCCTCGCCTCCGGATCGACCAGGCCACGTGCCGCCAGCACGCCGCCGAGCGTGCCGGCGACCGCCTTGCTGATCGAGCAGATCAGATGCGGCGTGGTCACGCTCATGCCGTCGCCATACCATTCGTGAATCAGCGTGCCCCGATGCATGACGAGGAGAGTATCGGCAAAGGTCTCGCGCAGCGTCGCCTCGATCGTGGTGGGCTGGCCGTCGGGCGCTGTAAAGGCGAGCTTTGATAGCTCGCGCGGTGCGCTCGGCATCGATGTCGGCTGCGCCGAACGCCGGATCTCCGCGGTCGGCAGCACTTCGCGGGTGTGGGTAAAGCCCCAGCGGATGGCGGGGAAGCTGCGCCAGTTGGCGCGCGTCACCTGGGCCTCGGGTGCAGGCGGGCTGCCGCGCATGATGTCCGTCGGTCGCATCTCGATCCCTCCGCAAGGCCATTCCAACCCCGGTGTCGGGAACGGCAAGGAGGCAGACTGCGCGGAAGGCTGTCTCGGGCGTTATCGAGATCCGGCAATATTTTGCTGGACACGGGCGTGGGGCGTGCCAGTCTGGTGTGGTTCTTGCTGGCGGTCGGGTGGTGAATTTCGACGTGCTGTCATGGTCTTAAGCGCAACTCCTCCGATTCAAGACTCGGCTGCTAACCTGCTTCAGGCCAGCAGTACAGATGTCGACGAGCACTGCGCCACGCTCGGCCGCTGGCGGCTCAGCTACGACCAGATCAGCGCCGGTGCCTTCAGGGGCAGTTTCACCCAGCTCTCTTTGCCCCGGTTGGAAGTGTTCCGCGAGATCACCAGCCAGCAGGTCCGGCAATATGGCCAACTCGGCGCCGGCAGTTTCGGCATTGGCCTGCCCTGGTGTGGCGAGGGCGAGGTCAATTGCAACGGCGCCGCCGTTGCGGGCGCCCAGGTCATCGCCTGCATCGACGCCGAGGTCGACATGTGCACGCCGAAGGCGTTCGAGCTGCGCGGTGTCGTCGCCAGCGCGGCGCTGATCGAGGAGCTGGCCGCCCGGCTTGATATCGAGCTGCCACGCAGCGTCTGGCACCAGTTGCGGGTGATCGAGATGGCGGCGGCGCCGGTTGCGCGACTGCGCGCCCATCTCGCCACCATTTACGAGACCATCACGGCCGTACCCGAACAGTTCGACGATCCGGCCGCGCGGCAGGCGCTGGAGGACGCCCTTCTCGTCGAGATCATGGACATGCTGCCGACCGCACGAACCAGCGATCCCGGCCGCAGCTCTGCGGCGCGCAAGCGGACCGTGGACCGCGCCCGCGAACTGATGCATGGCAGCGGCGAGCGCACGCTCTCGCTGCTGGAAGTCTGCAAGGCGGTCGGCGCGAGCCCGCGCAAGCTCGGCTATTGCTTCCAGGAAGTCGTGGGCACGAGCCCGATGCATTATTGGCGCGCGATGCGGCTGAACCGGGTGCGGCGCGACCTCAAGCGCGGCGCCGAGACGTCCGTCTACGATGTCGCGGCGCAGCACGGCTTCTGGCACTTCAGTCAGTTCTCGCTCGACTACAAGCGCCACTTCTCCGAGCTGCCCTCGCAGACGTTGCGGCGCGCCAGGCTGGCTGCCTGACGCGCGGTTCGCCGCTTACCAGGTCGGCAGATAGGTGCCCTTGAAGCGCGTCTCCAGAAACGCCTTCACGGGGTCGGAGTGATAGACCTCGATCAGCTGCTTCACCCACGGCTTGTCCTTGTCCTCCTCGCGGACGGCGAGGATGTTGACCCAGGGTCCGTCAGGGTTTTCGCGGGCGATCGCATCGGTCGCCGGGTTGAGGCCGGCCTGCACGGCGTAATTGTTGTTGATCGAGACGACGTCGACGTCCTGCAGCGCGCGCGGAAGCTGGGCAGCATCGAGCTCGACGAAGCGGAGCTTCTTCGGGTTCTCGGTGATATCAGCGATGGTCGAAGAGACGTTGTTCGGATCCTTCAGCTTGATCACGCCGTGCAGCGCCAGGATCATCAGGCCGCGGGCCCCGTTGGAGGGATCGTTGGCGATCGCGACGCGGGCGCCTTCCGGCAGATCGGCGAGTTTCTTGTACTTCTGCGAATAGACGCCCTGGGGCGAGCCGATCGTGTTCGCGACCTTGACGATCTTCCAGCCGGTCTTGGAGATCTGGTTCTTCAGGTACGGCTCGTGCTGGAACGAGTTGGCCTCCAGGTCCTTCAGCGCCAGCGCCTGGTTCGGGATCACGTAGTCGGTGAACTCGACCACCTTGATGTCGAGGCCGCGCTCGGCACCGACCTTCTTCACGACGTCCAGGATCTCGGCATGGGGACCGGCGGTCACGCCGACCCGGATGGTTTCGCCGTTAGCCGTGGTCGCGAGCAAGGCTGCAGCCGCAAGGGTTGCGAGAAAACGCATTGATGTCTCCAGTTTCAGAAAGATTGCCTCAGCGCTGCCGCAGCCGGCGGTTGACCCGGCGCGCCAGATAGTCGCCCGCGCTCTGGACGAGCTGCACCAGCGCGATCAGCACGACGACGACGGCCAGCATCATCTCCGGCATGAAGCGCTGATAGCCGTAGCGGATGCCGAGATCGCCGAGCCCGCCGCCTCCGACCGCGCCGACCATGGCGGAATAGCCGAGCAGGCTGACCACGGCGAGCGTCAACGCCAGCAGAAGGCCCGGCAGCGCCTCGGGGATCAGCACCTTGAGCACGATCTGGATTGGGGATGCCCCGAACGAGGACGCGGTCTCGATCAGGCCGCCATCGACCTCGCGGATCGCGGCTTCGACCAGACGCGCGATGAACGGCGTCGACGCGATGACCAGTGGCACGATCGCCGCGGTCGAGCCGATCGAGGTGCCGGCGATGAGCCGGGTGAACGGGATGATGGCGACGACCAGGATGATGAAGGGCGTCGAGCGCGTCGCATTGACGACGATGCCAAGCACGCGATTGATGAAGGGAGCCGAGAACAGCTCGCCCTTGCGGCTGGTCGCGAGGAAGACGCCGAGCGGCAGGCCAAAGGCGGTGCCGAGCAGCGCGGCGATGCCGACCATGTACAGGCTTTCGCCGGTGGCCTGGACGATGAGGTTGATGAGTTCAGGCGACATAGCCGAGACGCTCCGCCGAGAATTGATACTGAGAGAGCCAGGCCAGCGACCGCGTCACCGCGTCTTCGCCGCCGGAAATGCCGAGAGGTATACCGAGGGTCAGCGAGCCCACATGCTGGCCGCCGATCTCGTCGATGCGGGCCGACAAGAGCGAGACGTCGAGACCGAGCTCGCGGGCGAGCCGCGCCACCAACGTGTCTCCGGCCCCTGCCCCGCGCACCTGAACGCGGATCACGGCCTGCCCGCCGCCAGACGGCTCCGGCACGATCCGGCTCGCCAGCGACACCGGCAGGCTGTCGCCGATCACTTCGGCGAGGAAAGACTGCGTGATCGGATGCTTCGGATGGGTGAAGATATCGGCGACATGGCCGCTCTCGACGACATGGCCGGCATCGAGCACCACGACTTCCTTGGCGAGCTGGCGCACCACGGACATCTCATGGGTGATCAGCACGATGGTCACGCCGAGCTCGCGGTTGATGTTGGCGAGCAGATCGAGGATCGCGCGTGTGGTTTGCGGGTCGAGCGCGGAGGTCGCCTCGTCCGACAGCAGCACGCTTGGCCGCGTCGCCAGCGCACGGGCGATGCCGACGCGCTGCTTCTGGCCGCCCGAGAGTTCCGAGGGATAGCGGTCGTGCTTGTCGGCGATGCCGACCAGCGCCAGCAGCTCGGCGACGCGGGCCTTGATGTCGGCCTTGGCCCAGCCGGCAATTTCGAGCGGCAGCGCGATATTCTCGGCGGCCGTGCGCGACGACAGCAAGTTGAAATGCTGGAAGATCATGCCGATCGAGCGCTGCGCCAGCCGCAATTCGCGGCCGGCCAGCGCCGAGATATCGCTGTTATCGACGATCACGCGGCCCGTAGTCGGCTTCTCCAGACCGTTGATCAGCCGGACCAGGCTCGATTTGCCGGCGCCGGAGCGGCCGATGATTCCGGTGATCGAGCCACGCGGAATCGCGAAGTCGATATCCTGCAGTGCGTTGACGCCGGGCTTGCCACGATAGGCCGGGTAGATTTTCGAGATGCCAGCGAAACGGACCATTGCGTCCGCTTCGGCTGCGGCGGGTGAAATCGCGTCAAGCGTTTCGAGCGGTTGTCCGATCGCGAGCGATTGGTGGGCGTTCATGGAGGCGGCCTTCATGCACAATAGTTCGCTTGCCCGCACGCCCCCTGGGCATACGGGAACCAGGTCGCATCGAGCGACAGGGGTGAAAAACGATGACGGCTCGGGTCGAGCGCGCTGCACCGCAGCACGCACCATCGCCCTTTCCGGACTTTCTTGCAATGTCAGATATTTGCGGGGAGTTGGACGAAGTTTTCCAAATCCCTCCCCCGGGAAGAAAAATCATCTGCCGCGGGTATCAGCCTCCGGCTCAGTACACCCACAACCAGGGCAGCACTATCAGCAGCAGGCCGGCGAAATAGACCACGCCGAACAGCAGCCCAAAGCCCCAGAACTGGCCCTTCCCGATATAGCCGCTGCCGAAATACATCGGCGCGGGCCCCGTCGCGTAAGGCGAGATGACGCCCATCAGGCCGAGCGAATACATGCAGAGCATGGCGAGCGTGACGACCGGCAGGCCGGGAATGCCCGATCCGACCGCGAGCACCACCGGCAGCACGGCGGCGGCATGCGAGGTGATGCTCGAGAAGAAATAGTGGATCCAGAAGAACAGCGCGACCAGGAGAAGCATGGCGGTCGACGGCGACAGCCCCGCAAGCGGCTTTGCGTATTCGGTTGCGAACCATTTGATGAAACCGATCTCGTTGAGGCCCGAGGCCAGCGTCAGCAGCGAGGTGAAATAGAAGAACACCTCCCAGGCGCTCTTCTCGCTGACGATGTCGGCAAACTCGATCACGCCCGTCACCAGCATCAATGAGATCACGATGAATACGACGGTGGTGGCGTTGACGAAGTTGGAGCCGATCCCGGGCACGTGGATGTCCGGGCTCGAGCCCGCGATCCAGAGGAACATCGCGAGCAGGATCAGGCCGAGCATAATCCACTCGTTGCGCGACATCGGGCCCATCGTGCCGAGCTCCTTCGCCGCCCAATCGGAGATCTCCGGGCTGCGCTTCACCTCGGGACGGCAGACCGCGTAGCTGAGCAGCGGCACGAGGACCATCAGGAGGATGCCAAGCGGCGCAAAGCCCATGAACCACTGCGCCCAGCTCACCTCGACCCCGGCAGTCTTCTTGGCGATCGCAAGCGCCGCAGCATTGGGCGCAAGCGCGGTGAAGAATAGCGAACTGGTGACCGCGGTCGCCGCAAACGCCGTCCACATCACATAGGTTCCGATCTTGCCGGCAGTCGGCCCCGGCTCGGAGCCGTAGATGCGGGGGATGTTGCTGATGATGGGATAGACGATGCCGCCGCTGCGCGCGGTGTTGGACGGCGTCGCCGGCGCGAGCAGGAGGTCTGACATCGCGACCGCATAGCCGAGACCGAGTGTATTGCTGCCGAGTCGCTGCACCAGCACCAGCGCGATGCGCCGGCCGAGCTGGCTCTTGCGATAGCCGATCGAGAACACGAAGGCACCGACGATCAGCCACACCGTGCTCTCGGCAAATCCCGCCAGCATCCAGCGCAGCGATTTGCCGGGATCAGGATCGATATAGCCGGCGACGCCCGCGACCGTCAGGCCGATAAAGCCGACAGCGCCGACCGGCATCGATTCCAGGATGAGCCCGGTGATCACGGCCGCGAACACGGCAAAATAGTGCCACTGGTTGACGTTGAGCCCTGGCGGCACCGGCCACAGATAGATCGCCAGCCACACCACCAGCGGCGCGATCAGCTTCCAGCGAAACCCCGTCGCTTCAGGCGCCTGAGAACTGGCGGTCATGGATCCTCCCCTCGATTGTCGTCGCATCGTGCGGCTCGTTGGTCGAGCCTGCTCTTGTCCCAGCGCGGCGTATACGGATTGTCCGCGGCGCTATCAATGGCCTGTCTCGAGTTCTATCCTGGCTTGAGTTTCAGCGCCCCCTGAACCGTGGCTTGCGGCGCGTCAGGAACGCCTCGACCCCCTCCTTGTGGTCCTCGCTGAGGCCGGCGAGCGCGAACTGGTCGACGTCCATGTGGCTGGCGAGATCGTCCAGCGCATGCGCGAGCCGGTTGACCGTCAGCTTCGTCATCGCGACCGAGAGCGGCGGCTGCGCGGCGACCTTGCGCGCGAGATCCATCGCGGCATCGAACGCATGGCCGGGATCGACCACCTGCTCCACCAGGCGCCATTCATAGGCCTCATCGGCCGAGATACGTTCATCGGCCAAGATCACCGCCTGCTTGGTGCGGGCCGGCCCCATCAGATGCAGCATGCGCGGGATGCTCTGCCAGCTCATGTTCATGCCGAGCCCGATCTCGGGCACGCGCAGATGCGCATCGCGGCCCATGACGCGGAAGTCGAGCGCCACGGCGAGCGCGACGCCGCCTCCGACACAGAAGCCCTCGATCGCCGCGATCGTGATCTGCTCCATCTCCTGCCAGGCGTGGGTCAGGCGCGGCCCGAGCTTGAGATGCCGCCGCAGCGTGCCGAGATCCATGTCCTTGCGCGAGCGTCCTTCGGCGTCCTTGAGGTCGAAGCCGGCGCTGAATGCAGCGGCGCTGCCGGTCAGGACAACGACGGAGGTTGCGGCGTCATCCTCGAAGCTGCGGGCTGCCGCCGTGAGCTGGCGCAACGCCTCCGGCGACAGCGCATTGAGTCCGTCGCCACGGTCGAAGCGTACGACCGCAATCCGTCCCTCGGGCCCGAGGCCCTTCTCGATCTTCACGTAGTCTGTCACCAACGTCTCCCAATCTGCTTTGCCGCAACGCCAGCCTACACCCGGCCTCACGAATATGGGACCCGGTTGCGCCGCAACGCATACTCGACAGGCGGGGATCATTGCGCCTATCTTTGATGCCATGAGCCATGATCACGACCACCACCATCACCACGATCACGATCATTCGGAATTGTCCGAGACCGAGCTGCGCGTGCGCGCGCTCGAGACGATCCTGACCGAAAAAGGCTATGTCGAGCCGGCCGCGCTCGATGCCATCATCCAGGCCTATGAGACCAAGATCGGCCCGCATAACGGCGCACGCGTCGTCGCCAAGGCCTGGATCGATCCGGCGTTCAAGAAGGCGCTGCTGGAAGACGGCTCCAAGGCCATCGGCACGCTCGGCCATGTCAGCCGCGTCGGCGACCATCTCGTCGTCGTCGAGAACACGCCTGAGCGCCACAACATGGTCGTGTGCACGCTGTGTTCCTGCTACCCTTGGGAAATGCTCGGGCTGCCGCCGGTCTGGTACAAGGCCTCGCCCTACCGTTCCCGCGCGGTGAAGGACCCGCGCGGTGTGCTCGCCGACTTCGACGTCAGTCTGCCAAAGGACATGGAGATCCGTGTCTGGGATTCCACGGCCGAGACACGCTTCCTGGTGCTGCCGATGCGGCCCGCGGGCACTGAGGGCTGGAGCGAGGAGCAACTCGCCGCGCTCGTCACGCGCGATTCCATGATCGGCACCGGCTTTCCCAAGACGCCGGGAGCGCCCTCATGAACGGCGTGCACGACATGGGCGGCATGGACGGGTTCGGCAAGGTCGAACCCGAGCCGAACGAGCCGATGTTTCACGCAGACTGGGAATCCCGCGTGCTGGCGATGGTGCGCGCGATGGGGGCTGCCGGGGCCTTCAACATCGACACCTCGCGCTTCTATCGCGAGACGCTGCCGCCGCATGTTTATCTCTCGAGCTCCTATTACAAGAAATGGTTCCTCGGGCTCGAGGAGATGCTGATCGAGAAGGGGTACCTTACCCGGGAGGAAGTTGCCGCCGGCCACGCGATGCAGCCTGCAAAGACGCTCAAGCACGGCAAGTTCGACCTCGCCAATGTCGAGCGCGTGATGGTGCGCGGCAAGTTCGCCCGCCCTGCCCCGGCGCCGGCGAAATTCAACATCGGCGACCGCGTCCGCGCGAAAAACATTCATCCGACCACGCATACGCGGCTGCCGCGCTATGTGCGCGGCCATGTCGGTGTCGTCGAATTGAACCACGGCTGCCATGTTTTTCCGGATTCGGCGGCGATGGAGCTCGGCGAGAACCCGCAATGGCTCTACACCGTGGTGTTCGAAGGCAACGATCTCTGGGGCGCGGATGGTGATCCGACCCTGAAGGTGTCGATCGATGCGTTCGAGCCGTATCTGGACCCGGCGTGATGAGCAGCACGGCTGCGGCCGCCGCGACGGCGGCGATTCCAAGCATCCCGCGTGATGACGATGGCCCGGTGTTCCGCGCGCCCTGGGAAGCGCATGCGTTCGCGATGGCCTTGAGCCTGCATGATCGCGGCGTGTTCACCTGGCCGGAATGGGCCGCAGCCTTGGCCTCGGAGATCAAGCGCGCGCAGGCCGCCGGTGATCCGGATACGGGCGAGACGTACTATCTGCATTGGCTCGCCACGCTGGAAGGGCTGGTCGCACGCAAAGGCGTGGCCTCGGCGGAGACGCTGCACCGCTACCGCGACGCTTGGGACCATGCCGCCGACCGCACGCCGCACGGCAAGCCGATCGAGCTTAGGCCGGAGGATTTTGCGGGATAGTCGCTGAGCGCCGCGTTGTGTAGTGGACGCTGTTACTTCAACGAACACTGTCATTCCCCGCGAAGGCGGGGAATCCAGTACGCCGCGGCTTTCTCGGCTCAAGCGCGGTCTCTGGAATACTGGATCACCCGCTTTCGCGGGTGATGACACCGAACATGCGGCGCCCTCAGCGTCCTGCCGCAAACTCCCGCCATCCCTTCGCCCGCAGGCTGCACGCCGGACACTCGCCGCAGCCATAACCCCAATCGTGCTGCGCGCCGCGTTCGCCGAGATAGCAGGTGTGCGAGTGCTCGCGGATGAGGTCGACCAGCCCATCGCCGCCGAGGTCGTGCGCGAGCTTCCACGTCGCCGCCTTGTCGATCCACATCAGCGGCGTGTGCAGCTCGAAGGACCGCGCCATGCCGAGCGAGAGCGCGGCCTGCATGGCGCGGATGGTGTCGTCGCGGCAATCGGGGTAGCCGGAATAGTCGGTCTCGCACATGCCGCCGACGATGTGGGTGATGCCGCGCCGGTAGGCCAGCGCCGCGGCAAACGTCAGGAACACCAGATTGCGGCCGGGCACGAACGTGTTCGGCAGGCCGTCGGCGCCCATCGCAATCGCGACATCGCGGGTCAGCGCTGTCTCGGACACCGCCGCCAGCGTCGGGATCGACAGCGTGTGGCTCTCGCCGAGTTTTGCGGCCCAGTCGGGGCGAAGGCCCTTGATGCCGTCGAACAGGCGGTCGCGGCAGTCAAGCTCGACGGCATGGCGCTGGCCGTAGTCGAACCCCAGCATCTCCACACGCGCGAAGCGATCCAGCGCCCATGCGAGGCAGGTGGTGGAATCCTGGCCGCCGGAAAACAGCACCAGGGCGGTTTGTGATGAAAATGCGTCACTCATGGCCCGCGCTTTAGCATTGCGGGCGCGGTTCGCCAATCTTCCGCCAACCGGTGGAAATCACCCCGTTCCTCCGCGCCCCGCTGGGAACGGCGGCCCGCTTTTGGCATAAGGCTTTGGACCCAGGAGACTGCCCTGCAATGACCCCTTCCCGCGACATTTCCCGCCTGATCGAGATCATGGCGGCGCTGCGCACGCCCGTGACCGGCTGCCCCTGGGACCTCGAGCAGGATTTTTCGACGATCGCGCCCTACACGATCGAGGAAGCCTATGAGGTGGTCGAGGCTATCAGCCGCGGCGACCTCGACGATCTCAGAGAGGAGCTTGGCGACCTCCTGCTCCAGGTCGTGTTCCACGCCCAGATGGCGTCCGAGCAGAACGCCTTCGCGTTCGGAGACGTCGTCGAGGCCATCACGCGAAAAATGATCCGCCGCCATCCCCATGTCTTCGCCGACAAGGACGGCAATCTCGCCTCGCACCACGTCAAGGAAGTCTGGGACCGCATCAAGACCGAGGAGAAGGCCGAGCGCGCGGCGCGCCGGCCGCCGGAGGCCGCGCCGTCGCACAAATCGTTGCTGTCGGGCGTCAAGGCCGGCCAGCCGGCGCTGACGCGTGCCATGGAGCTGCAGCGCAAGGCCTCCACGGTCGGCTTCGACTGGAACGACCCGCGTGCGGTCCTGCAAAAGATCCGCGAGGAAGCCGACGAGATCGAGGCCGCGCTCGATCGCAACGACAAGCAGGAGATCGCGGAGGAGACCGGCGACCTGATGTTCGCCCTCGTCAACCTCGCCCGCCATGTCGACGCCGATCCGGAAGCCGCGTTGCGGGCGACCAACGCGAAATTCGAGCGGCGATTTGCCTATATCGAACGGGCGCTGGAGGCGCAGGGCCGCACGCTGGAGCAGGCGTCGCTGGCGGAGATGGATGCGCTGTGGAACGCGGCGAAGACGGCCACCTGATACGAGGACACAAGAGTGGACATCAGGCAGGACGATCCGACGGCGCCCTATGTCGCCGATTTGCTGGCCTATCATCTGGAAGAGCTGCGCAACGTCATGGGTGAACACGCGCAGGCGCTCGACGCGAGCGGTCTTTCGGACCCGGCCGTGACGTTTTGGACTATCTGGCAGGGCAATGCGCTGGTGGGATTTGGCGCCCTCAAGCAACTGGATGACGCGCATGCGGAGGTGAAGTCGATGCGTGTCGCGCCTGCTGCGCGCGGGACCGGCGTTGGCCGCGCCATCCTGCACCACATCATTGCCGAAGCCTGCAAACGTGGCTATGCGCGTCTCAGCCTGGAGACCGGCACAGCGCCGCTGCACGTTCCGGCCGTCGCGCTCTACCGCAGCGCGGGCTTCGTCTCCTGCGCGCCGTTTGCCGACTATCAGGCGAGCCCGCACAACCAGTTCATGCACCTTGATCTATCCAGGTGATGTTCGACCCAAGACCAATGCGACCACCACCAATGCGGCCACCGGCCGGGCGGATTGATTTCACTCTACGTATGTGATCCGGATTTAGGTCAGCACCTTTTCCGGAAATGCAGCGAGGCGGTCTTGCCAAAGCGTGAGGTGCACCTCAGCCATGAAATCGTCATGACCGGCAGTCTAAAGTTGAGCAACGGAGCCCGCGCAGCCGAAACCCAACGCAGGTAAGTGCGATGCCACTGAAACACTATTCGGTCCTCAAGGGACGCCCGATCGCGATGCGTTTCGGCACCGGCCAGTCGCCGCACTATCAAGTCCATGTCGTAGCCGACAACGCGGATTTCCGCATCGCCGTCAATGTGCAGTCAGCCGACGGAAGCGAAGTCGCGTTCCTGGTGCGATCGCACTTTGTCCATCCGATCACCGATCATCTCGCGGCGCTGCCGGTGGGCTTGCACCCACAGCCGCCGAAGCCGGCCAGCATCGCGCTGGATTTCATTCGCGGCAATCTGATGCAGCCGCAGGAGATGATCCCGCTGCCGCTGTCAGTGCCCGGACCGGACAATGACCTCAACGAGAAGCTCGACCAGTTCGTCCAGCGCGCACTCTCAAACGAAAGCGCGATGGTCTACGCATTCGGTGAGACATGGGGGCCGGAGACGAAAGCGGACAATTATTTCGGCTTCCGGCCGGGGCGCGGCATTCACGACATCCACATGAATCAGGGAAATCCAAGGGGAAAATTCTCGGGCGACAACGGGCCGTGGCAGGACGGCGGGCTCGTGTTCGAATTCCCGGATCAGAAGCTATGGACGGCGGTCTTCCTCAAATTCCAGACGCAGGCCTGGCACACCGACGACAAGACCGGTGACCCCATCGGCGGAGGCACGCCGACAGATCCGACGACTCCTCCGACGGGAGAAATGCCTGATGGTCTCGTGCGCATCATTGCGGCACTCGTCAACGCCGTGAAGACGCCCGAACGGGAAGTCGTCACGCTGCTCAATACGGCCGATCGCGACATCGATCTCACCGGCTGGATGCTGGCCGACAAGCAGAAGAACAAAATGGTCCTGTCAGGGAAGATCGCGACGGGCGGCACGCTCGCTGTCGTCGTGCAGAAGCCGATGGAATTATCGAACCAAGGCGGCATCATTTCGCTGCTGGACGAGCGCGGGATCAAGATCCACGGCGTCGCCTATACCAAGGCGCAAGCGAAAAATCCGGGCCTGACCATTCCATTCTAGGCCGTGTACCCATAAACCCGGCGGCGTGATGCGAAGGCAATGCCTGCTTTGCTCCTATAACGGCCGGAGTTGTGTGGCAGCGCAAGATGTCGCAATGGGCCATAAACTGCCATTGAAGATGAAGGCACGATTTTTTACTCGATCCTGACCTGCTTTCTTCCCGATGTCCCAAAGTCTATCTTGGCTGAAAAGACACGAGAGGCAGCGAAATGCTACCGGCACCAATCACTTATTGCTTCTACCGTTGTCGCGGGCTCTGCCCTCACACTTGGGTCGTCGCGACTTTCGCAATCATGATGGCCTCCGCTCCTCTGCAGGCTTCAACAGCACCAAAAACGTCGGCGTGCGGATACCTCGCTGGTCTAATTGATAAGGCACCGCCATCAGGGCCGTTGTTCCTGCCCAGCTATCCGACCGTCGAATCGGGGCCTCTGCATGGCGCCGCCTACCTCTATGACAATGCGGTAGCCGCCATCGCATTGGTCGGTTGCGGTGAGCAAGATAAAGCGTATCGGATTGGCTCGGCGATTCTCTGGGCCATCGACAACGACCGCACCTGGCATGATGGACGGCTCAGGAACGCCTACGCCGCGGGTGTGGTGGCGAATGGCCCCGTCAAACTTCCAGGGTGGTGGGACAAGACTCAGAACAAATGGTTAGAGGATCGATATCAGGTGGGCAGCGATGTTGGTAACATGGCATGGGCCATGTTGGCGTTGCTGTCGATTGATGATGTGAACACCGGCTCTCGGTTCCGCGATGGTGCAGCACGGCTTGGCGCCTGGGTCGCGCAATGGGCCGATAAGCGCGGTACTGGCGGTTTCACGGGTGGTACGTTTGGGCACGAACCGTCGCCGGAAGTGCGGACGTGGAAATCGACTGAACATAATACTGACCTCGCCGCCGCGTTTGGCCTTCTTGCGATCCGTACAGGCGATTCGCGCTGGCGCGATAAGGCAACGGTTGCTGAGTACTTCGTAAATACGATGTGGGATCCGGCATGCGCCTGTTTCGCCGCAGGTACCGCTGAAGACGGCGTCACGCACAATCCGATTTTGGCTCTGGATGCTCAGATCTGGCCTTTAACAGCGCTTCACGGAGCGGCCGGGAAATTTGCATCAGCAATGACGACCGCCGAACAGCGAATGAGTGTCGGCGGGGGCTTTTCTTACGGTGAAGACCGGGACGGTGTGTGGACCGAAGGGACGGGCCAAATGGCTCTCTTGATGAAATTGCTCGGCAGGACTGAGAGGGCAGAGTCGTTGATCGCTGTAATCGAATCCAAGAGGTCGCCCGATGGTGGGTTCTATGCCACGACTGTCCGCGAGTTACCGACCGGGTTCGTGTTGGACACCGACCCGACCAAGCCGCGACTCTATTTCCGATTGTCACATCTTGGCGCAGCTTCTTGGGCTTCCCTCGCGGAACGTGGGTTCAATCCCTTTACGATGACAAGAGGACTTCCGTAGTTGAGCGCGCAGCGCTTTGCCTTCGTTCAACTTGCGTCGATTAGGCTGTGGCTGCGCGTTGATGGGTCCGCGTCCTAGTGTCCTGCGTCACTCCGCGTCGGAGGCACGCAAGGAAGCCCGCCGCCAACTCGCTGTCGCCGGCTTGCACGGAAAGTGCGTAGCCCGGATGGAGCGCAGCGCAATGACATCCCGGATTACGCTTCGCTTCATCCGGGCTACGAGGGCGTCTTACGCCGACAGACGCGGCACCGCGTCGAACCGGTTCACCACGATATCGCGTTTGGTCTCGTCCACCCGCACCGTCATGTCGAAGCGGCCGTCGTGCAGCTCCTTGGCCAGCACCTCGGAATTGCGGTGCAGCCAGCTGATGCCGGCGCCGTCGGCGGCGTCGATGGAGAGATCGAGCGTGGTGCGTTTTGCCGCCAACCGCTCCTCGATCGCGGCCAGCAGCGTATCGATGCCCTCGCCCGATACGGCCGAGACCAGCATCGCCGGATGATCTTCCGGCCTGCGCGCGGCGATGTTCAAGAGCTCTTCGCGCTGTTCGGCATCGTAGCGGTCGATCTTGTTCCAGACCTCGATGATGCGGCCGCTGTCGTCAGGATTGATACCGAGCTGGCGCAGCACGGCGTCGACGTCGCTCTGCTGGGCCTCGGCATCCTCGTGCGAGATGTCGCGCACATGCAGGATGACGTCCGCTTCCAGCACCTCTTCCAGCGTGGCGCGGAAGGCAGCGACGAGCTGCGTCGGCAGGTTGGAGATGAAGCCGACGGTGTCGGACAGCATCGCCTTGCCGCCATGCGGCAGGGTGAGCGCGCGCAGGGTCGGATCGAGCGTCGCGAACAGCATGTCGGCAGCTTGGACGTCGGCGCGGGTCAGGCGGTTGAACAGTGTCGACTTGCCGGCGTTGGTGTAGCCGACCAGAGCGACGACGCGATACGGCACGCGCTGGCGTCCCGCGCGATGCAGGCGCCGCGTCGCCTGCACCTTCTTCAGTTCGCCCTCGAGCTTGGAGATACGCTCCTGGATCAGGCGGCGGTCGGCCTCGATCTGCGTCTCGCCGGGACCGCCCATGAATCCGAAACCGCCGCGCTGGCGCTCCAGATGGGTCCACGACCGCACCAGGCGCGAGCGCTGGTAGTTGAGATGCGCAAGCTCGACCTGAAGCGAGCCTTCCCTGGTCTTGGCGCGGCGGCCGAAGATTTCCAGGATGAGCCCGGTGCGGTCGAGCACCTTGGCGTGCAACTCCTTCTCGAGATTGCGCTGCTGGATCGGCGCCAGCGCGCAATCCATCACCACGAGCTCGACGTCGAGGGTCTTGATCAGCCCCGCGATCTCCTCGACCTTGCCTTTGCCAATATAGGTCGCGGGCCTGATCTGGCTGATGGGCGCGATGATGGCCTCGGCTATGACGAGATCGATCGCACGCGCGAGGCCTGCGGCTTCGTCGAGCCGGGCCTCGGCGTCTCGCTGGACATGGCTTTCCGATTGCGCGTCGGCGCTTCCCGCACGCACCCGCAAGTAGGGGCCGATGACAAGCACCCGCCCGGTCTGCTTAGCCCCGGCCGCCCGCGGACGGTCGGCCTCCCCGTCGAAATTCCGGGGTTCCAATCAGATCACTCTCAAGCCGGCTGATCCTCGCCGCCTTCGAACAGCTGGATCGGAGCGCCCGGCATGATGGTCGAGATCGCATGCTTGTACACGAGCTGCGAGTGACCGTCGCGCCGAAGTAGCAGACAGAAATTGTCGAACCAGGTCACGATGCCCTGGAGCTTCACTCCGTTGACCAGAAAGATCGTCAGTGGCGTTTTGGTTTTGCGAACGTGATTAAGGAAGGTGTCCTGTAGGTTTTGTGCGCGGTCTGCCGCCATTGTTTTTTTCTCGCTTTGAGTTTCTTTTTATTGCGCCGGTTGTGCCCCGCTTTTGAGAATATGGGGTCTCACCCGGTTGCCGTTCCTCATGAGATCCCCCTCGGAGGAACAGCGGGTCGATTAGAGGGCAGGACGGGTTATTAGGCAAGCCGCTTCACGCGGCAGGCCAAGCCCAATTGCCCCGAAAAACTACGGAAATCGATGATTTTCCTCGCTTATCCCTGACGTCCCGGCCGCAACGTCGCGGCGCTCAAGTCATTTCCGTTCCCATTGAAGCGGCGCCCGAGATTCTTGTGCTAATGGGCCTTCTGTATGCGAGCCGGTATGCCATTCACGCGAAAACGCTCTAGCCGACGCCGAGCGCTTTCAACTTCCGATGCAGCGCCGAGCGTTCCATGCCAACAAACTCAGCCGTGCGAGAAATATTTCCTGAAAAACGGCTGATCTGTGCAATCAAATAGTCGCGCTCGAACACTTCGCGCGCTTCGCGCAGCGGCAGGCCCATGATGTGCTCGCCGTTGTTGCTGGTCGGCATGGCCGGCACCATGGAGCCGACGTCCTGCGGCAGCATGTCGGCGGTGATGATCACCTCCGGTCCACCCGCGGCCAGAATCATGACTCTCTCAACGTTGTTGCGGAGCTGGCGTACATTGCCTGGCCAGACATGCGATTGCAGCACCGCCATCGCGTCCTGCCCGATCTGCCGCTTGGGCAGGCCGCTGCCGGCCGAGATCTGCTCCATGAAATAGTCGATCAATTCCGGAATGTCCTCGCGCCGCTCCGACAGCGCGGGCACGCGGATCGGCACCACCGAGAGCCGGTGATAGAGGTCCTCGCGGAAATGACCGGCCGCGATCTCCTCTTCGAGATTGCGCGCGGTCGAGGAGATGATGCGGACGTCGACCTGCACCTTGGAGGTGCCGCCGACGCGCTGGAACGACTGCTCGACCAGCACGCGCAAAATCTTGTTCTGGGTCTCGCGCGGCATGTCCGCGATCTCGTCGATGAACAGCGTGCCGCCATGGGCTTCCTCGAGCGCGCCGGGCTTGCGCGGCTGCTCGCCGTTGGACTGCTCGACGCCGAACAGCTCGTGCTCCATGCGCTCGGGCGTGATCGCGGCTGCGTTGATGACGACGAAGGGACCGTCGGCGCGACCCGAGGCCGTATGCAGGGTGCGCGCGGTCAGCTCCTTGCCGGCGCCGGCAGGGCCGACGATCAGGATGCGGCTGTTGGCCTTGGCCGCGCGCTCGATGGTCTGGCGCAGCTGGTTCATGCTCGGCGAGCGGCCGACGAGCGAGCTTGCGCTCGGCGCGAGCTGCTTCAGCTCCTTGACCTCGCGCTTGAGCCGCGAATTCTCCAGCGCCCTGGTCGCGACCAGGATCAGCCGGTCGGCCTTGAACGGCTTCTCGATGAAGTCGTAGGCGCCGCGCTTGATCGCGGCGACCGCGGTCTCGATGTTGCCGTGGCCGGAGATCATCACGACCGGCAGGTCGGCATTGTCCTTCTTGACCTGCTCCAGTAGCTGCAAGCCGTCGAGCTTGGAGCCCTGCAGCCAGATGTCGAGAAACACCAGATGCGGCCTGCGGTTGGCGATCTCGGCGAGCGCGGAGTCGCTATCGCGCGCGGTCCGCGTGACAAAACCCTCGTCTTCGAGAATGCCCGCGACGAGATCCCGAATATCGGCCTCATCATCGACAATCAGAATTTCACTTGCCATGGGTCGCGCCTGTCTTGTCAGCTGCCTGTTGAGGCTTCGATTTTCGGTGAATCATTGGTCTTTTCAGCCGGCTCATTGGTTTCGGCGGCCGGCTGTTTTGTTTCAGGGGTCTTGTCTGTTTCAGGGGGCCTGGCGGTTTCCGTGACCGCGTTTGCGGCCGTCGGTGCCTGCCCGGTCTCCTCGCTCTTCGGGGGAGCCCCGGAGATCGCAAAGCGCATCCGCATCCACGCGCCGCGCTGGCCCTCCCGGAAGTCGGAGGCATCCTTCAGCTCGATACGACCGCCATGGTCTTCAAGCACGCGGCCGACGATCGCGAGGCCGAGGCCGGTGCCCTTGGCGCGTGTCGTCACATAAGGCTCGAGGAGCCGCGAACGCGCGACCTTGGGCAGGCCGATGCCGTTGTCGATGACGTCGATCAGCACGTCCTCGCCCTCGCGCGAGACCACGACGTCGATGCGGCCCTTGCCGAGCTCCTCCGGCGGGACCTGCTCGATCGCCTCGGTCGCGTTCTTGACGATGTTCGTGACCGCCTGCGAGATCAGCCGCCGGTCGAACTGGGCCCGCAGCGGATCGTCCCTGAACTCGGCCTCGATATCGATCTCGGGATGGGCGACCTTCATCAGGAACACCGCCTGCCGCACGGTGTCGGCGACGTCCTCGCCCTCCATCACCGGCTTCGGCATCCGCGCGAAGCGCGAGAACTCGTCGACCATGCGGCGGATATCGTCGACCTGGCGCACAATGGTGTCGGTGCACTGCTCGAAGATCTGCTTGTCCTTGGTCTCGGTGATGTCCTTGCCGAACTTGCGGCGGATGCGTTCGGCCGAGAGCTGGATCGGCGTCAGCGGGTTCTTGATCTCGTGGGCGATGCGGCGCGCGACGTCGCCCCAGGCCGAGGTGCGCTGCGCCGAGACCAGCTCGGTGATGTCGTCGAGCGTGATGATGTAGCTGTCGTGCGGCTGGTTCTTCTCGGCGCTGACGCGGACCGACAGGTTGCGCTCGGTGCCGTCGCGCGTGATCGTGATCTGGCCCTGCACCAGGCGCTGGGTCCCTTCCCGCGCCGTCTTCATCATCTCGTCGAGCTCGGGCAGCACGTCGGACAGCGGATGGCCGAGCGTCTCCGCTTCGGAGTGCCCGATCAGCTTCTCGGCGGAGCGGTTGAGGATGCCGACGCTGCCTGACGTGTCGACGCCGATGATGCCGGCGCTCGCCGAGGACAGCACGGCCTCGATGAAGCGGCGACGGCTGTCGATGAGATCGCTGGCGTTGACGAGCTCGTCGCGCTGGCTGCGCAATTCCTGCGTCATCTTGTTGAAGGTCTCGCCCAGCTGGGCGAGATCGCCTTCGGACTGGTGCACGGGCACCTGCACGTGGAGGTCGCCGGTCGAGACCGTGTGGGCCGCGTTCATCAGCCGCCGGATCGGCGAGACCAGCGAGTTGGCGAAGTTGAGGCCGATCAGGACCGAGGCCATCAGGATGGTCAGCGCGATCACCGCGAACATCAAGGCGAAGGCGACCTGGATGCCGAGCCGGCGCGACTCGATCTGGGCGTATTCGGCGACGCTGACCTCGGTCTGCTTGAGCTGTTGAACCACATTCGGATCCAGCGGCCGCGCGACATAGAGGAAGGTGTCGCTGAAGGCGCGCAGGCGGATCACCGCGGCAACGAAGCTCGCATCGGGCAGCACCGCGATCTCGGGCTCGGATTCGTTGACGTTGCTGAGGAAGTCCGGCGCCGGCGGCGAATAGGCCAGCCGCATGCCGGTGTCGGCGGATTCCAGGATGTTGGTGTTCTTGTCGATGATCATCGCGCCCGGCAGATTGCGCGAGCCGGCGCTGGCGGTCAGCAGCTCGCGGAACGAGCGGCGGTCCTGGTCGTAGAGCGGCCGGGCGTGGGCAATGTCATTGGCCATGCCGAGAATGTCGCCGCGGATCAGCTGCGCGTGGTCCTGCATGTAGGCACGCGCGATCGTCAGCGAATTCTGGATCACCTCCTTGGTCGGGCCGGAGAACAGCCGGTCGAGGCCGCGCTCGATGGTGACGTTGGCAACCACGGCGACCAGCACCGCCGGCAGCACCGCCACGATCGAGAACAGGCTGACGATCTGGACATGGAGGCGGGCCGCCGCCCGGCCCCGCCGACGCGCCAGGATCAGCTGCCAGAGCTCGCGGACGATGATGCCGACCAGCAGCAGGATCGTGGCCGCATTGATCAGGTAGAACGAGCGCACCACCTCCGGCGTCGGCTCGATCTTCGTCAGGCCAGTCAGGACCAGAAAGGTCAGGAGCGCCGACAGCAACGCCATTGCGACGGCAAGCGGCGCCAGCCAGCGCCGTACCGACCAACGCCGGGGCTCTTCCGCTGGGGCCGTGTCAAAGTGTGCGGCCGAGGTATCTGCGCTGGTCATTCCGGCAATGGTGCTGAAAACGGGGTCCGCGGCGGGCGGATACTGATGTATTCGTACCACATTGTTGCCGAATTGCGACAATTCCGCGGCGCCCCCGCCGCGGCGGACCGGCGCATCCACAGGCCGCTGTTTTGGCAGCCCTCGCTTGCGGGAACGGATTCCGCCCCATGCGGCTTGACCGGCATGGACAGGTTCTTTCTCGCGATAATGGTGTCGGCCGTGCTGCTGCTGATCGTGGCCGCCGATCTCCTCGTCAACGGCATCGGGGTGCAAGAGCCGCCGGCGAGCGTCGCCAGCGCCGTGCCCGTCTCTGGCCGGCTGGTCAGATGAGCGCGACGCAGCGCGCCGCGGTTAAATGACAATTCATACGTTCCAACGGAACGTTTCGGCCCGATTCGGACTTTTCCTCACCGCGTCAGCCACAACGGCCAACGCGATCCGGACAGGCTCAGCTCCGCTTTGGTAGGGGGAGCTGAGCCACCGTCCGTTCGGGAAGACTAGCCCCCGCTCCGATAGACCTGGATATCGAGATCCCGGATCTTCTTCCGCAGCGTGTTGCGGTTGAGGCCGAGCAGGTCGGCGGCGCGGATCTGGTTGCCGCGGGTGGCGGCAAGCGCAGCCGTGAGCAGCGGCACCTCGATCTCCTTGAGGATGCGGTGATAAAGGCCCGGCGGCGGCACGCCGTTCGGGAAACCCTGGAAGTGCGAGGACAGATAAGCCTCCACGGCACCACCGAGATTGTCGACGCCCTGCGGGACTGTGGCGCCGGGGCTGACCGTGGGCGGCGCGAGCTCGCCGTCGATGACCGAGCCCGTGATCACGTCCTGCGGATAGAGCGCGGCGAGGCGCCGCGCGAGGTTCTCGAGCTCGCGCACGTTGCCGGGCCAGCGGTGCTGCTTCATCCGCTCCAGCGCCAGCGCGTCCAGCTTCTTCGGCGGCAGGCCGTCCTTCTCGGCCAGCGTGAAGAAGTGCCGCACGAGGTCCGGCAGGTCCTCGATGCGCTCGCGCAAGGGCGGCAGCCGCAGCGGCACGACGTTGAGGCGGAAGAACAGGTCTTCGCGGAACAGGCCCTGCTGGATCAGGACGCGCAGGTCCTTGTTGGAGGCCGCGACGATCCGCACGTCGGTCTTGATCGGGGTGCGGCCGCCAACGGTGGTGTATTCGCCCTGCTGGAGCACGCGCAGCAGGCGGGTCTGCGCCTCCATCGGCATGTCGCCGATCTCGTCGAGGAACAGCGTGCCGCCCTCGGCCTGCTCGAACCGGCCGGAGGCGCGGGTGTTGGCGCCGGTGAAGGCACCGCGCTCATGGCCGAACAGCTCGGACTCGATGAGGTCACGCGGGATCGCCGCCATGTTGACCGCGACGAACGGGCCGTTGCGGCGCTTGCCGTAATCGTGCAGCGCGCGCGCCACCAGTTCCTTGCCGGTGCCGGACTCGCCCGTGATCATCACGGTGAGGTCGGTCTGCATCAGGCGCGCCAGCACGCGGTAGATTTCCTGCATCGCCGGCGAGCGGCCGACCAGCGGGATCGCCTCCATCTCGGCGTCCTCGTCCGGCGTCGAGACCCGCTCCTTCGGCTCGGCCAGCGCACGGCCGACGATGGCGATAAGTTCCTTCAGATCGAAGGGTTTTGGCAGATATTCATACGCGCCCCGTTCAGACGCGCGGATCGCGGTCATGAAGGTGTTTTGGGCACTCATGACGATGACGGGCAAATTGGGCCGCATCTTCTTGATCCGCGGCAGCAGGTCGAAGGCGTTCTCGTCGGGCATCACCACGTCGGTGATGACAAGATCGCCCTCCCCCTGGCTGACCCAGCGCCACAGCGTTGCGGCATTGCCGGTAAGCCTGACCTCGTAGCCGGCGCGGGATAGTGCCTGATTGAGAACCGTGCGGATGGCGGTGTCGTCATCAGCAACGAGAATGCTACCTGCGGGCATCGTTAATCCTCATTTCGCCCCCTGTGACGCAGACGACGACTTCCCGGCAGAGCCGTCGCGGCTGCTTTGATCGGCATGTTTGACCGATGTGGAATACATCGGCATCAGCACGCGGAAGGTGGTCTTGCGCGGCTGAGACTCGCATTCGATGATGCCCCCGTGATCCCCGATGATCTTTGCGACCAGCGCGAGGCCCAGACCCGAGCCGGTCTGCTTGGTGGTCACGAAGGGATCGAACAGGTTGGGCAGAAGATCGTCCGGCACGCCTGGTCCGTTGTCCTTCACGCAGAATTCGAGCGGCAGGGATACACGGGATTTTTGACCGGGGACTGACAGGCGCACGCCGGGACGGAACGCGGTGGTGAGCTGGATCTCGGCGTCGGGAACGTCGATCAGCGCTTCGGCGGCGTTCTTCACGAGGTTGAGGAACACCTGGACGAGCTGATCCTGGTTCGCGAGTACCGGGGGGAGCGAGGGATCGTAATCCTCGATGAAGCGGATGTTGCGGGCAAAGCCCGACTGCGCCAGCCGCTTCACGTGATCGAGCACGGAATGGATGTTGACCGGGCCGCGCACCACGGGGCGTTCGTCGCCGAACACCTCCATGCGGTCGACCAGCGTCACGATGCGATCGGCCTCGTCGCAGATCAGCCGCGTCAGCATGCGGTCCTCGGACGAGGCCTGTTGCTCGAGCAGCTGCGCCGCGCCGCGGATGCCGGACAGCGGATTCTTGATCTCATGGGCCAGCATCGCGGCCAGCGCGATCACCGAGCGCGCGGCGCTGCGATGGGTGAGCTGGCGGTCCATCTTGTCGGCGATGGAGCGCTCCTGCAGCATCACGACGATATGGCCGGGCCGCTCCGTCAGCGGGGCGACATGCAGATCGACCTGACGGTCGCCGCCCATGCGCGGCGTGCCGAGATCGACCTTGTATTCGTTGACCGGCGAGTTCGACGAACGCACCTGGTCGATCAGCGCCAGCAAGGGGCTGCCGAACGGCACCAGCTCTTTCAGCGACTGTCGCTTCAGGAACTGGGTCGAGATATCGAAGAAGGCTTCGGTTGCGATGTTGGCGGCGACGATCTTGCCGTCCGGTCCGATCATGAGCACGGGATTGGGCAGCGCATCCAGGATCGCATCGCTGTCGGCCGGCCGGCGGTGTTCAGCGGCTGAGCTCATGCAGCAGCGCTCCATGCGAAGTCGTCGAATGCGTCTTGCAGCGACTGGTGGACCAGGCCCGGATCCTCGGAGGTGAGGATCTTCTGGCGCCACCCCTTCAGCTTCTCGAATGGCGCGCCGCTCGCATCGGCCGCGACGTCGAGCGCCCAGCCCAGATGTTTGCGCGCATGCCTGAGGCCGATACGCAGGCCGTACAGCGCGCAGACGCCCTCATAGAGCGTGCGGACATAGTGCAGCTGCGTCGCGAGCGATGGCGTGGCTTCAGCCGCTCCGCCCTTGAGGCGCCGGCCGATCTCGCCGGGCAGCCAGGGCTGGCCCTGCGCGCCGCGGCCGATCATCACGGCGTCGGCGCCGGAGGCCTCCAGCGCGGCGAGCGCCTTCTCGTAAGTGGTGATGTCGCCGTTGACGACGAGGGGAATGGAGATCGCTTCGCGCACGGCGCGGATCGCATCCCAGTCGGCCTCGCCCTTGTAGAACTGGCAGCGGGTGCGGCCATGGACCGTGACGAGCTTGATGCCGGCAGCTTCCGCGCGGCGCGCCAGCTCCGGCGCGTTGCGGCTACGGTCGTCCCAGCCGAGCCGCATCTTCAGCGTCACCGGAACCTTCACCGCCGCGATGGTCGCGTCGATCAGGCTGACGGCATGGTCGAGGTCGCGCATCAGGGCCGAGCCGGACTGGCCGCCGGTGACGTGGCGAGCCGGACAGCCCATGTTGATGTCGATGATGTCGGCGCCCTCCGCCTCGGCGATCCGGGCGCCCTCCGCCATCCAGTGTGTCTCGCAGCCGGCGAGCTGGACCACGTGCGGACCGATCCCGGTCGCTTCGCAGCGCAACCGCGACATCCTGTGGCCATTCGCGAGCTCATCGCTGGCGGTCATTTCGGACACGACCAGACCGGCGCCGAGCTCGGCGGCAAGCCGGCGGACGGGCGAGTCGGTTACCCCCGACATCGGCGCCAGGAAGACCGGGGCGGCGACTTCGATATCGCCTATTTTCAACGGCTTAGAGCCTGATACTGCCGAGCCGGTCACAGGGGTCTCGTTGCGTAGGCAGGGCCTCATCGCGCCTGCCATGACCTATCTTGCGCACAATTCTTGTGCAGTCAAGCGTCATGCCTACAGTTTAGACAGTTCTGCAAATCTTTCAAGTGCAGTGCAGCAAAATGCTGTTTCCCACAATCCGGGGAAACCCCCTTTTTTTGCGGGCCTGCCGTGCTAGAGGCATGCGGCAATCACCCCTCTCCCCGACTCTCTTCATCACCAACTGAGTATTTGAGTCCTATGGCGAAATCACAGCGCACGGCAGTCGTCCTTGTCGCGGCCGGACGCGGCCTGCGGGCAGGCGCCGGTGGTCCCAAGCAATATCGCGAGATCGGCGGCGTGCCCGTGATCTATCGCGCAATGGAAGCCTTCAGCCGCCACCCAGACGTGTTTGCCGTACAGCCCGTGGTGAACCCCGACGACAGCGCCATGTTCACGGAAGCGGTCGCAGGCCTGAAGCACGAGGCGCCGACCAACGGCGGCGCGACCCGGCAGGCCTCGGTGCTCGCCGGATTGGAAGCTCTCGCCAGGCACCAGCCGGACATCGTGCTGATCCACGACGCCGCGCGCCCCTTCGTCTCGGAAGGCGTGATCTCCCGCGCGATCGACGCGGCGAGCCGCACCGGTGCGGCGCTCCCCGTCGTCCCCGTCACCGACACGATCAAGGTCACCGGCGAGGGCGGCAATGTCGAGGACACGCCGGACCGGGCCTCCTTGCGAATCGCGCAGACGCCGCAATCCTTTCGTTTCGACGTCATCCTCGAGGCGCATCGTCGCGCGGCAAAGGACGGGCGCAGCGATTTCACCGACGATGCCGCGATTGCCGAATGGGCGGGATTGACGGTTGCAACCTTTGAAGGCGATGTTGCCAATATGAAGCTCACCACTCCCGAAGACTTCGTGCGCGAGGAAGCGCGCCTCGCCAGCCTGCTCGGCGACATCAGGACCGGCACGGGCTATGACGTGCACGCCTTCGGCGAAGGCGACCACCTCATGATCTGCGGCGTGCGCGTGCCGCACACGAAGGGTTTCCTCGCGCATTCCGACGGCGATGTCGGCCTGCATGCGCTGGTCGACGCGATCCTCGGCGCGCTCGCCGATGGCGACATCGGTTCGCACTTCCCGCCGAGCGACGCGAAATGGAAGGGCGCCTCCTCCGACCAGTTCCTGAAATACGCCATCGAGCGCGTCACCCAGCGCGGCGGCCGTATCGCCAATCTCGAGGTGACGATGATCTGCGAGCGGCCGAAGATCGGCCCGCTGCGCGACACCATGCGCGCCCGCATCGCCGAGATCTCCGGGGTCGACATCTCCCGCATCGCAGTGAAGGCGACGACCAGCGAGCGGCTCGGCTTCACCGGCCGCGAGGAAGGCATCGCGGCCACCGCGAGCGCCACCATCCGCCTGCCCTGGAGCGTGTAGGATCATGGGCGGCAGCGACGCACGCGCCCTCTCCCGCTCGCTGCTCGATCTGTGCCGGGGGCGCAAGCTGACGATCGCGACCGCGGAGTCCTGCACCGGCGGGCTCGTGGCCGGCGCGCTGACCGACATCCCCGGCTCCTCTGATGTCATCGACCGCGGCTTCGTCACCTATTCCAACGACGCCAAGCGCGCGATGCTGGGGGTCGAGGCTGGAACGCTGACCAATTTCGGTGCCGTCAGCAAGGAGACCGCGACCGCGATGGCAGTCGGTGCGCTGGAGCGCGCCGGCGTCGATCTCGCGGTTGCCATCACCGGCATCGCCGGCCCCGGCGGCGCCACGCCCGGCAAGCCCGTCGGCCTCGTGCACTTCGCCGCTGCCGCGCGCGACGGCCGCATCATCCACCGTGAGCATCGCTTCGGCGCGATCGGCCGCACCGCCGTGCGCCAGCGCTCGGTGGTCGAGGCGCTGCGCATGCTGATGGATCTTGCTCGCGGCCCGCAGGCCCAGACCAAGCCGCGCCGCGCCACCGCAGCAACACGCCTGCGTCCCCGCGTGACCCGCTCGCCGCGCCGGCACGCGGTGAAGCGCAGATCGCCGCGCTCGCCGCGAGGGTGAAGTCCCTCCGGGCTGCGAAGCTGCGCTTGCCGATGGGACGTCTCACGCCGCCAGCAGCGCGCTGGCGTGATCGAGCACGCGCTGCTTGACCGCGTCGGCGTCGGACGGCTTCACCTTCGCGCTCACGGTCAATTCCACGACGGGGGCTGCGGGATCGGCTGCAATCACCTTCGACACATTGACCGACGGCGCGGCGCGATCGTCGACGCGAGGATCTTCGCGCAGCTCCCGCAGGATCTGGGCAGCCAGCGCATTGACCGATCCGGCCCTGACCGGAAACGTCACCTTGACCTCGCCGGTGCCGGGATAGGCGCTATGATTGATGATGGCCGCGCCCCACACCTGTCCGTTCGGCAACAGGATCTGGGTGTTGTCGGGCGCGACCAGCTCGGTCATGAACAACGACAACGACTTGACCTTCCCCGCCTTGCCGCCGACCTCGACGTCGTCGCCGATGTGGAAGGGGCGGAACAGCAGCAGCATGACGCCGGCGGCGAGATTGGACAGCGTGCCCTGCAATGCCAGACCAATGGCGAGTGACGTCGCGCCCAGCACGGCGACGAGGCTTGCGGTCTGGATGCCGAACAGCTGAAGCACGGCGATGCCGACCACCGCCAGCACGCCATAGCGTGTGACGCTGGACACGAACAAGGTCACGAGCGGATCGATCCGGTGCCCGACGTTCAACACGCGCGTGACGAAACGCTGCATTGCGCCGGACAGATACCAGCCGATCGCCAGCAGCAGGATCGCGTAGATCGCGTTCAGCCCATACAGGACCAGCGACGCTTTCAGCGTGTCGAAATTGACGGTCATGAGGCCTCCCACGCGGACAATCCGTTGCAAACTCGCGGCGGCGCGAAATGATCCCGGCGCAGAACGATCGGGAACCTGCATGCATTCGACGCGAACGGTGCCGCAGGGTGGATGAGCGAAGCGTAATCCATCTCTTCTGCTTCCGCGGCTGCAGACAGGGTGGATCACGCCTTCGGCTAATCCACCCTACGAACTCTTGTGTTACCCGATGGGCAAAACACCCATCTGCCGGGTCAATCACCGCCGGCAAAAATATTCCACTTTACCGAATTTCCGATTTGTCGCATTGTCGCGCCACCTCATCCCGGTCAGAGGGGCGCATCGCGATCGTCACGAAGCGCGGGATGAGTGGTGGTGGACGCAGGCAGCACCGGCGCGAAGGCTATCGCAGGGCGGGAAACCGTGAGCGAACACCGCGCGCACACGACCGGTGCAGCTTTCGCGTACGGCAAAACCGTGTCGTCCTGACGCCCGGGGTCTGTGCGTCAAGCCTTTGCGGTGATGCGGCGGCCCGACCGGGTGCGCACATCGATCATCCGCAAGGCGACGGGGGCAATAGTGCATCGCTCCCCGGGGAGAGCTCGGCATAAGCCGTAAAACCACTGCGCAGGGAAGGCCGGTTGTTGTGGCTTCACCTGTATGCCGCTGTGCAACTTCTTCCAGCGCATCTTAACGCACAGTGGACCGCGGGTGCCAGCCGGCACCCGGTCTTCCCTGCGCCCTCTGACACCTGAGGGCGGTGCCATGAAGCAAAGCTCGGGCGAGATTCGTCGCGAGACTGCACGCCCATGTTTGCTTTTCAAAAAGCACGCAAAATTTGTCGAAATTGACCATTATGCGCAGTGCGAGAGCGCGACCAAACGTCGTCATTCCCTTCTCATCTTGCGTGCGACTATACTGGCGCAATAATGCGGCTCTACGTTGTGACCGGGAATCAACCCGGTCCGCTTTCTGGAGGGCGACGGCGTGTTCGCTCGCGACGCTGCACTGGCAATCGCCATTGCTACCTTGGCCGCCATTGATGGTGCGGCCGCCCAAACGGCCAACCAGCCGCCGGATACGATGGCGGCGCGGGTGGAGGCGTGCACGCCCTGTCACGGCAACAAGGGCGAAGGCACCAGCGACGTCTATTTCCCGCGCCTTGCCGGCAAGCCGGCCGGCTATCTCTACAACCAGCTCCTCGCCTTCCGCAGCGGCCGGCGCAAATACCCGCCGATGAATTATCTGCTGGAGTTCCTGCCTGATCCGTATCTGGAGGCGATGGCCGAATATTTCGCCAGCGAGCATCCGCCGCTGCCGCCGCCCGCGCCGAGCGAGGTCAGCAAGGAGGTCCTGGCGCAGGGCGAGCTGCTCGCGACCAGCGGTGATGCCGGCCGCAACATACCGGCGTGCGTGAGCTGTCATGGCCCGGGACTCACGGGCATGCAGCCCGGCATCCCCGGCCTGCTGGGCTTGCGCGCCGCTTACGTCAGCGCGCAGCTTGGCGGCTGGCGCTACGGCACGCGCACCGCCAAATCGCCCGACTGCATGCAGCTGGTTGCAGGCCATCTGACGGAAGCCGATGTGACCGCCGTTGCGGCCTGGCTCGCGACGCGGCCCGCGCCCGCCAACCCGGCCCCCGTGCCGAAAGGCACCTATGCGCTGCCTTTCGGCTGCGGCAGCCAGCCCAACTGACGAGGCGGATGATGGGCTCGAAACTGTCGATCACGCTTCTCGCTCTCGCCGCGCTCACCACGGCAGCGCAGGCGCAGGACAAGAGCGACATCATCGCGCGCGGCGAATATCTTGCGCGTGCCGGCGATTGCACCGCTTGCCACACCGCGCCGGAAGGCCGCCTGTTCGCCGGCGGCCGCGCCATGCCGACCCCGTTCGGTACGCTCTACACCTCCAACATCACGCCGGACCCCGATACCGGGATCGGGAAATGGAGCGCCGACGACTTCTACAAGACCATGCATAGCGGCCGCTTTCCCGACGGCGGGCTGATCTATCCGGCGATGCCGTTTGCGTCCTACACCAAGGTCACGCGCGCCGACAGCGACGCGATCTTCGCCTATCTGCGCTCGATCGCACCGGTGAGCCAGAAGAACAAGCCGCACGAGCTGCGCTTCCCCTATGACAACCGTCAGCTCATCCTGGGTTGGCGCACGCTGTACTTCCGCGAGGGCGAATTCAAGCCGGATCCGGGCAAGTCGGCGGAATGGAATCGCGGCGCTTATCTGGTCGAGGGCCTCGGCCATTGCAGCATGTGCCATTCGCCGATCAACGCGCTCGGCGGCACCTCGCAATCGGACGCCTTCAAGGGCGGCCTGATCCCGATGCAGAACTGGTACGCGCCCTCGCTCACCTCCAATCGCGAGGCTGGCCTCGGCGACTGGAGCATCAAGGACATCACCGACCTGCTCCAGACCGGCGTCTCAATGCGCGGCGTCGTTTACGGTCCAATGGCCGAGGTCGTGCACAACAGCCTGCAATATCTCAACGACGAGGACACCCGGGCGATGGCGGTGTACCTCAAGGGCATAGCGGAGCCCTCGCCTTCGCCGCCGCCGAGCTCTGCGCTGCCGACGACCGAGAGCAGCCTGCTGATCAGCCTCGGCAAGACCGTCTACGACAAGAACTGCGCGAGCTGTCACGGCCTCCAGGGTGAAGGCAAGCCGCCGCACTGGCCGCCGCTCGCCAACAACCAGTCGATCGAGATGCAGTCGGCGGTCAATCCGATCCGCATGGTGCTCAACGGCGGCTATCCGCCGGGCACCAAGGGTAACCCGATGCCCTACGGCATGCCGCCCTTCGCCGGCCTCCTCTCCGACAACGAGGTCGCCGCCGTCGTCTCCTACATCCGCACCGCCTGGGGCAATCGCGGCACGCCGGTCTCGGCCCGCGAGGCCAACGAGCTGCGCTCCGCTCCGCTGAACTGAGATCCGCCAAAGGTCCATCATGTTCAATTCCGATCCGCCGACCAGCCCAGCCGCCGCCGACCAGGCCGTCGAGGAAGTCGTTGCCGCCGGACCATCAGGTGCGATCGTGGTCGCCGGCATCGCCACGGCCTGCGTCGTCGCGATGTGGCTTGCGTTCTATCTGTTCGTCTTCCTGCCGCGCGGGTCGCTGCAATGAGCGTCGAGGACACCCACGGTAGCGCCGAGGTCGCCGCCCGCGTCGAGCGGCGCTGGGCCACCATCGCCGTGATCATCATCGTGATGATGGCGCTGCTCGCGGCCTTCGCCGGGATTCATCGCGCGACCATGCCGCAGCCGCGCGTCGAGACCACAGACCCGTCGCGGCTGCATCTCTCAGGCGAGTTCGTCGAAAGCAATCTCGGCAGCGTGCTGGAGGCCAACGGCAATGTGACGGTGCGCGCGATCGGCCAGCAATATTCCTTCACGCCGGCCTGCATCGTGGTGCCCGCGGACACGCCGATCACGCTGCGCGCTACCAGCGCCGACGTCGTGCACGGCATCCTGGTCCAGGGCACCAATATCAACACCATGCTGGTGCCGGGCTACATCTCCGAGCAGCTCATGCGCTTCACGAAGACCGGCGACTATCTGATGCCCTGCCAGGAGTTTTGCTCCTTCGGCCACGAGGGCATGTGGGGCAAGGTGAAGGTGATCGACAAGACCGAATTCGCAAACCGTGCGAAGGGTGGCGGGAGGCTGAGCTGTGTTGGCGAATAGGAAGCTCATCCTCGCGCATTTCTGGCTGGCCTTCGCCGTATTCGGCGTCGCGCTCACGCTCGGCGCCTGGCAGATGTTCATCCGCAGCCCGATCGGAACCTGGCTGTCCAATCCCGAGCTCTATTACCGTTCGCTGACCGCGCACGGCACGGTGATGGGCTACGTCTTCCCGACGCTGGTCGCGATGGGCTTCGGCTATGCCATCAGCGAGTCCGCGCTGGAGCAGCGCCTGGTCGGCGTGCGCTGGGCCTGGGCCGGCTTCTGGCTGATCGTGGCCGGCGCAATCATGGCGATGGTCCCGGTCGCGCTCGGCCGCGCCTCGGTGCTCTACACCTTCTACCCGCCGCTGATCGGCAACGTCTTCTACTACCTCGGCGTCGTGCTGGTCGTGGTCGGCTCCTGGATCTGGGTCGCGCTGATGTCGATCAATCTGCGCGTCTGGCGCAAGGCCCATCCCGGCGCGCCGGTGCCGCTGGCGATGTTCGCCAATGTCGCGGGCTCGTATCTGTGGGCCTGGACCGCGGTTGGCGCCGCGCTCGAGCTGCTGCTGCAGATCATTCCGGTTGCGGCAGGCCTGAAGGCCACGATCGATGCCGGCCTCGCCCGCGTGTTCTTCTCCTGGACGCTGCACGCCATCGTCTATTTCTGGCTGATGCCGACCTACATCGCCTATTACACCATCGTGCCGCGCGCGATCGGCGGCCGCGTCTATTCCGACAGCATGGCGCGGATTTCCTTCATCCTGTTCCTGGTGGTGGCGATGCCGATCGGCATGCACCACACCTTTGCCGACCCGCAGGTCGGCGCCGGCTTCAAGTTCATCCACTCGGCCTTCACGGCGCTGGTCGCGCTGCCGACGCTGCTCACCGTGTTCACGATCTGCGCGTCCGTCGAGATCGCGGCGCGCCTGCGCGGCGGCCGCGGGGTGTTTGGCTGGGTCAGGGCCCTGCCCTGGGACAATCCGATGATGCTGGCGCTGGCGTTTTCGTTCGTCATGCTCGGCTTCGGCGGCGCCGGCGGGCTCATCAACATGAGCTACCAGCTCGATGCGTCGATCCACAACACGCAGTGGATCACCGGCCATTTCCACCTGATCTTCGGCGGCGCCATCGTGATCATGTATTTTGCGATCGCCTACGACCTGTGGCCGCATCTGACCGGGCGCGAGCTGATCGATGTCCGCCTGATCCGCACCCAGCTCTGGCTGTGGTTCGTCGGCATGATCGTCACGACCTTCCCGTGGCACTGGGTCGGCATTCTCGGCATGCCGCGCCGCATGGCCTATTTCGACTTCGGCGATCCCGCGATCGCGCCGCAGGCGCTCTCGGTCACTTTCTCTGCGATCGGCGGCTTCATCCTGCTGGCGTCGGGCATCATGTTCATCGTCATCCTGGCGCGCGGCATGCGCGCGCCCCAGGTTGACGCCGGCCCGTACCGCTTTGCGCTGGCCGTGCACCAGCCGGCGACCGTGCCGGTCGCGCTCAACACACACGCGCTGTGGGTCGTGCTGATGATCGCGCTGACCATCACCAACTACGGCTACCCGATCTTCACCTTGGCGACGACCGAAGGAACATCGGTGCCGGCCGTCTATGTGGGGGCGCAGTGATGAGCACGCGCGACCTCTTTACCTTTCGTAACCGCCATTTCACGAATGGCGTCGGCATCACCGCTGCGATCCTGATCGTGACCACGATTGTCGGCTTCATCGTGCTGCCCTTCGCGCAGCCCTGGGTGCAGTTTGCCAATGTCTGGGATGCGATCTGCAGCGCCGCCGGCGTGCCGCAACGCGCGGCAAGCGTCACGGCACCCGAGCAAAGCAAGCGCCTGTCCGGGGTCGTGCTCACGTCGAACACGCTGTCACGTCCGAGCCAGGAGGCGATCGGCCGTGGCGCGACGCTGGCGCAGCGTTGCGCGATCTGCCACGGGCCGACCGGCGTCAGCCGCGCGGACTCGCCCAATCTCGCCGGCCAGTATGCCGCCGTGATCTACAAGGAGCTGCACGATTTCCGCACCGGCGCGCGCAGCAACGCCGTGATGTCGCCGTTCGCCGTCAATCTGACGGATCAGGAGATCACCGATCTCTCGAACTATTACGCCTATCTGCCGCGGCTTCCGGCCTATCACCCGACGCCGCAGCTGCCGAAGCCCAACATCGTCATCTACGGCGCGCCGATGCGCGGGATCGCGCCCTGCGGCTCCTGCCATGGCAGCCTCGACAACAAGACCGGCAGTCCGTGGCTCGAAGGCCAATCCGAGGCCTACATGAAGGCCCAGCTCCAGGCCTTCGCGTCCGGCGAGCGGCGCAACGACATCAGCCAGCAGATGCGCAACATCGCGCGCGCGATGACGCCGCAGGAGATCGAGCAGGCTGCGGCGTATTATGCCTCGCAGCCGCCGGATGTGGTGAAGGCGGTGGATTGAAGTCTTCGTAGCCCGGATGGAGCGAAGCGCAATCCGGGACCGCTTTGCCCGCGTAAGAGTTGCCCCGGATTTCGCTTCGCTCCATCCGGGCTACAGGTACCCTTACGACGACGCCAGCTTCGGCCGGCCGTAGATCGCATCCGCCCGCTTCTCGAACGCAATGGAGAACCGCGCGAACGCGGCGTCGAACATCGAGCCCATCAGTATCGCCAGCATGCGGCTCCTGAACTCGTAGGCGAGGAAGAAACCGACGTCACAGACGCGCTCGCCCTCCTGTTGGCCCTTGGGCTCGAACGTCCAGCGATTTTCGAGATTACTGAAGGGACCTTGCAGATATTCGACCAGGATTTTCAGATTGGCGCGGTCGAGCGTCACGCGGCTGGTGAAGGACTCCTTGACCAGCTTGAACGAGACCGTCATGTCCGCGACCAGCACCTCGGTGCCGTCGGGTTTCGCCATGCGCTGACGGACTTTGAGCGCGCTGCACAGCGGCACGAACTCCGGGTAGCGCTCGACGTCCGCGACCAGATCAAACATCTCGGATGCGCTGTGATTGACACGGCGCTTGCTGGAAAATTTGGGCATGGCGGTTCAGCGGGCGCTAGCTGCCCGCGCGGCCTTCAGTCTCGCGAAATCCTCGCCGGCGTGATGCGACGAGCGGGTGAGCGGGCTCGCCGATACCATCAGGAAGCCCTTGGTGTAGGCGACCTTCTCGTAGGACGAAAACTCGTCCGGCGGCACGTAGCGCATCACGGCGTGGTGCTTGCGGGTCGGCTGGAGATATTGCCCGATGGTCAGGAAGTCGACCTCGGCCGAGCGCAGATCGTCCATCACCTGCTGCACCTCGTGGCGCTCCTCGCCGAGGCCGACCATGATGCCGGACTTGGTGAAGATGGTGGGATCGAGCTCCTTGACCCGCTGCAACAGCCGGATCGAGTGGAAATAGCGCGCGCCTGGCCGCACCGTGAGATAGCGCGACGGCACGGTCTCGAGATTGTGGTTGAACACGTCGGGTCTCGCCGCGACCACGACCTCGAGCGCGCCCTCCTTGCGCAGGAAGTCCGGCGTCAGGATCTCGATCGTGGTCGAGGGGCATGCGACGCGGATCGCCCGGATGGTCTGGGCGAAATGCTCGGCGCCGCCATCAGCGAGGTCGTCGCGGTCGACGGAGGTGATGACGACGTGGGCCAGCCCCAGCTTGGCGACGGCCTCGGCGACGTTCCGCGGCTCGGCCGCATCCAGCGCATTGGGCAGGCCGGTCTTGACGTTGCAGAAGGCGCAGGCACGGGTGCAGGTGTCACCCATGATCATGAAGGTCGCGTGCTTTTTGTCCCAGCACTCGCCGATGTTCGGGCAGCCCGCCTCCTCGCACACCGTGTGCAGGCCGTTGGCGCGCACGATCTTTCGGGTGTCGGCATAGCCGCGGGTATTCGGCGCGCGCACGCGAATCCAGTCCGGCTTCGGCGGCGAAGCGGAATCGGGACGATTCACCTTTTCGGGGTGACGCGGGCGCAACGGGTTCGAGATAGTGTCGACAATAACGACCATGGGCTGTCCGGTCTGTTCAGGTCCTACCTAGTCGGTCTGGCTGCCTGCCGCAACCCGGCTCGCGCCGCTTCAGGGAACATGGCAGATATGGGCAATATCCTGCTCAGTTCTCAGGCGATTCTCACCTCGAATGGCTCCAGTCTCCAAAGCCTCCACACCGCGGCTCGGCAAGGCGCTGAAGCGGTCCTTTTTCGACCGCGACGTTCGCGAGGTCGCGCCCGACCTGATCGGCGCCACCATGCTCGTGGATGGCGTCGGCGGGATCATCGTCGAGGTCGAGGCCTATCATCATACCGAGCCTGCGGCGCACTCCTACAACGGCCCGACGCCGCGGAACCAGATCATGTTCGGGCCGCCCGGCTACGCCTACGTCTACCGCTCCTACGGCATCCATTGGTGCGTGAACTTCGTCTGCGAGGAGGCAGGCTCGGCGAGCGCCGTGCTGATCCGCGCGCTGGAGCCAACACATGGCCTGGCCGCGATGCGCCGTCGCCGCCATCTCCAGGACCTTCACGCACTGTGCTCGGGCCCGGGCAAGCTGACCGAAGCGCTCGACATCACCATTGCGCACAACACCCTGCCGCTCGACCGGCCCCCGATCGCGCTGCATGCGCGGACGGAAGATGTGGAGGTGGCGGCCGGAATCCGGATCGGCATCACCAAGGCGGTCGAGCTGCCCTGGCGCTATGGCGTCAAGGGCTCGAAGTTCCTGAGCAAGCCGTTTCCGAAGTGATCGTTATTCCGGGATGGTCCGAAGGACCAGACCCGGAATCTCGAGATTCTCACGTGCGCAATTGCGCAGGTCAGTTCGATGCTGCGCATCGCTCCGGAATGACAGCGAGATCACGACGCCTGCTTCAGCCGCTCCAGCGCCTCGAGCAGCTTGGCCTTGCGAGCCAGTGCCGCCTCACGCTTTTCGCGCTCCTCCTCGACGACCTCTTCGGCCGCATTGGCGACGAACTTCTCGTTCGCGAGCTTGGACTCGGCGCGCTTGATGTCGGCATCGGCCTTGCCGATCTCCTTGTCGAGGCGAGTGCGCTCCGCTGCCACGTCGATCACGCCCTTCAGCGGTAGCGCGGCCACCTCGCCGCGCACCAGGAGCTGGACCGCACCGTCAGGCGCGCGATCGGCGAACGAGATGTCGGACAGCCGTGCCATGCGCTTGATGATTTCGGTCCAGCGCGGCGCGCGTTCCCTGGTCTCGGCCGAGGCGCCTGCGAGCACCAGCGCCGTCAGCGTCGCCGGCGCGATGTTCATCTCGGCGCGCACCGAGCGGATCTGCGTCACGAGGTCGATTACCCAGCCGATCTCGGCTTCCGCCTTGGGATCAGTGAAGTCGGCATGGTCGAAGATCGGCATGATCAATGCCGGCGAGATCAGCGGATCGGTCGGCCCGGCCGCCGCAGCGAGCATCGCGAGCTGCTCGGGCGTCGGCGCGGCCGGCTTCAGCGGCCATTGCGCCAGCGCGAGCAGGCCCTCGCGCTTGGCCGTGACCTCCCACAGCTCTTCGGTGATGAAGGGCATGAAAGGGTGCAGCAGCTTCAGGATCTCGTCGCGCGCCCAGGCGATCATAGCGCGGGTTTCGTCCTTGGCGGGGCTATCAGGACCGAGCAGCACGGGCTTTGCGAGCTCGACATACCAGTCGCAATAGACGTTCCAGACGAAGCGATAGATGGCGCCTGCCGCATCGTTGAAGCGATAGGCTTCGATTGCTTCGGTCACCTCGCGCGTGGTGTGCGCGCTCTCATGCGCGATCCAGCGGTTCAGCGTCTCCTTGGCCTTCGCCGGTTCGAAACCGTCGGGCACGGCGCAATGGTTCATCTCCGCGAAGCGCGAGGCATTCCAGAGCTTTGTCGCGAAGTTGCGGTAGCCCTCGACGCGGCTGGTGGCGAGCTTGATGTCGCGTCCCTGCGCCGCCATCGCGGCCAGCGTGAAGCGCAGCGCGTCCGCGCCGTATTCGTCGATCAGGTTGAGGGGATCGATGACGTTGCCCTTCGACTTCGACATCTTGGCACCCTTCTCGTCGCGGACGAGCGCGTGGATGTAGATCGTCGAGAACGGCACCTCCTTCATGAAGTGCATGCCCATCATCATCATCCGGGCGACCCAGAAGAAGATGATGTCGAAGCCGGTCACCAGTGCGTTGGTCGGGTAATAGCGCTGCACCTCGGGCGCGTCTTCGGGCCAGCCGAGCGTCGAGAACGGCCACAGCGCCGAGGAGAACCAGGTGTCGAGCACGTCCTCGTCGCGGGTGATGAAGCCTTCGCGCTTGTTGCGGTCGAGCGCCATCTCGCGGCCCTGCTCGGCCGTGATGACCTCCTGCTCGACGTAATAGCCGAGCGCGTGGCTGACGGCCTCCTCCTCGGTCTCGGCGACGAACACCTTGCCGTCAGGACCGTACCAGGCCGGGATCTGATGACCCCACCACAGCTGGCGCGAGATGCACCAGGGCTGGATGTTCTCCATCCACTCGAAATAGGTCTTTTCCCAGTTCTTCGGCACGAACGTCGTTTCGCCCGAACGCACCGCCGCGATCGCGGGCTTGGCCATCGTCTTGGCGTCGACGTACCACTGGTCGGTCAGATACGGCTCGATCACGGTGCCGGAGCGATCGCCATGCGGCACCATGTTGGTGTGCGGCTCGATCCGCTCGACGAAGCCGAAGGATTCTAGCCGCTCGACGAGGCGCTTGCGCGCGGCGAAGCGGTCGACCTTGTTGAACTCCTCGGCAAACTGCGAGGCGCCTTCCGGCAGGTCGCGCAGGTAATCCTCGTTGTCGAGGAGATCGAGACAGCCTTCCCTGTCGAGCACGCTGATGCGGCGCAGGCCATGGCGATTGCCGACCTCGAAATCGTTGAAGTCGTGCGCCGGCGTCACCTTCACCGCGCCCGAGCCCTTCTCCGGATCGGAATATTCGTCGGCGACGATCTTAATCTTGCGGCCGACCAGCGGCAGGATCACGTTCTTGCCGACCAGCTTCCGATAGCGCTCGTCATCGGGATGCACGGCAACGCCGGTATCGCCGAGCATGGTCTCGGGCCGCGTGGTGGCGACGACGATGAAGCTCGAGGAATCCTCGGGGCTGAAAATCTTGCCCTCGATCGGATAGCGCAGATACCAGAGGTGACCCTTGACCTCGGTCTGCTGCACTTCGAGGTCGGAGATCGCGGTCAGCAGCTTGGTGTCCCAGTTCACCAGCCGCTTGTCCTTGTAGATCAGGCCGTCGCGATGCAGCTCGACGAACACCTTGATGACGGCCTTGGACAGGCCCTCGTCCATGGTGAAGCGTTCACGCGACCAGTCGCAGGAGGCGCCGAGGCGCTTGAGCTGGTTGATGATGGTGTCGCCGCTCTCGGCCTTCCACTGCCAGACCCGCTCCAGAAACTTCTCGCGGCCCATCTCGCGGCGGCCGGGCTGCTGGCGCTCCATCAGCTGCCGCTCGACCACCATCTGGGTGGCGATGCCGGCATGGTCGGTGCCGGGCTGCCACAGCACATCGCGGCCGCGCATGCGTTCGAACCGGCACAGGATGTCCTGCAGCGTGTTGTTGAGGGCGTGGCCCATGTGCAGCGAGCCCGTCACGTTCGGCGGCGGGATCACGATGGTAAAGGGCACAGCGTCGCGGCGGTCGGGGCGGCCGGCCTTGAACGCAAGGCTGTCCTCCCACACGACGGACATGCGGGCTTCGATATCGGCGGGCTGGTAATTTTTCTCGATCATGGGCTGCTAGAAAGCCGCGCACGGGGGGCAAGTCAACGGGAAAGCCCGGCGGCGAACGGGCTTCCCGGCCCGGCCGGAGGGCCGAGCATCCCGCCCAAGCGGGGCTTAATGAGGGCTCTGGCTGGGGTTCTACCTGCCGCCGCGCGAGACCCGCTCGATTTCGGCCTTCACGATGCGTTCAACGAGGCCCGGCAAATTGTCGTCGAGCCAGGATTTCAGCATTGGACGCAGCATCTCCTTGACCAGATCCTCCAGCGTTCGCGCATTGCTGCTGAGCACCGTGTGGGCCAGGGAGTTGAAGGCGGATTCGACCGCCGAGACCGTCGATTGCGCCAGCATCGGCTGTTGGGGCGGTAGCGGCGGCGCATCGAAGTCCACCGGCGCATAGGACGGTGAGGGAGTCGGGCGCGGCGGCGGCGATTCGGCGAATTCCAGATCGTCGCGCGGCTCGACCTTGCGGAAGCTCGGCGGCGGTGGAGGCGGCGTCGGCTCCGGATCCATCGCCATCTCGTCGGTCAATTCGAGCACGTCTGGCTCGGGCTCCGGCTCCGGTTCTGGAGCCCGGACCTCGGGCGCAGGCGTGGCGGAGTCGAGCCCTGCCAGCAGCGCGTCGATATCGTCCTGGCTATTCGGTCCAGCATCCGCCGCAGGCGCGGGCGGCGGCGGCGCTGCGGGCTTTGCGGCCGGCGGTGGCGCCGGCTTTTCGGCGGCAGGTTTTGCGGGTGCGACCTTGGAAGGCGGAATGTCGTTCATCGCTTGCGGCTTCGGCGCAGCTGCGGTGGGCGCGGGCTTGGCAGCTTCTGCCGGCGGCGGCTTGCCCTCGTCGTCAGCAATGATGCGCCGGATCGAGGCCAGAATCTCCTCCATCGAGGGTTCTGTGACCTTTGCAGGCTGCGTCATCTCCGACTCCACATCATCAACGCCCTCGCATGCGTTGTTTTACACCAAGCACGACAGGATTGGCCGGTTCCGGACGAACGCCCCGACATTTTCGTCGCGGCAGCCCGACTTGTCCCCAGTTCACGGCTCAACGTGCGGCGGTGCGCCCCTGCCCTCGGCACTCAAGCTTTACGCATACGACATCAAGTGCAGGGCGAATCGACCCGCATCTTCTTGGCAAGGCTATGTCAGGGATTTTGATGATTGCAAGCAAAGCACCGGTCGGCCTCGGCTGTTTGCGATGCCGACCGGATGACTACGGGACTTTAGCGTCCGTCAGGCGTGCGCACGCCGGCCCAGCTGTCGCGGACCTGATGGTAGTGAACGCTCGCATCGTAAACCGTGGTCGCGAGGCCGAGGACCTGTGGCGACAGACGGCCGACGGCGGCCAGGACCTGATAGGACGCGACCACGCGATCGTGCTGGGCGGTGACCAGTGCGACGCGCGCATTGACCAGTGCCTGCTGTGCGTTGAGCACGTCGAGCGTGGTGCGCTGACCGGCCTTGGCTTCCTCACGCACGCCGTTCAGCGCGATCTCGGACGCCGTGACCTGTGCCTGCGCGGACTGCACCTGCGCCTTGCCGGCCTGTAACGAACCCCACCACTGCACGACCGTCGCGCGGGTCTGGTCGCGGGTCGTTTCGAGGTTGAGACGCTGCTGCGCCAGGTTTTCCTTGGACTGGCGGATCAGCGAGTATGAATTGCCACCATCGTAGAGCTGCCAGTTGGCCTGCGCGATCGCGGAAGCGTTGAAGGCCCTGTATTGGATCAAGGACTGTTCGTTCCCCTGCGTGGCGGCAACCTGCAATGAGACCGTCGGCAGCAGCGCCCCTTCGGCGACCTTGACCTGCAAGAAATTGACGTCGATGCCGAACATCGCGGCCGTGACGTTGGGATGCTCGACCAGGCCGAGCTCGACTGCCGCGGCGAGTGAGGGAGGCAGGAAGCGATCGACAGGCGAGCCCGGCGCAAGATTCGTGGGCTCGTTGCCGATGATGCGGCGGAAGTTCGCGCGCGTCGTGGTGAGGTTCGCTTCGGCCGTGAGCGCCTGGGTCTTGCCGGCAGCCAGCTGCGCTTCTGATTGCGCAACGTCGGTGCGCGTCACTTCGCCGACGTTGAAGCGATCACGCGTCTGCTTCAACGTCTGCTCGAGCACGCGCACGTTGCTGCGCTGGACTTCGAGAGTGGCGGAATCGCGCAGATAGTCCATATAGGTCGTGGCGCCCTGGAGCAGCACACTTTGATCGAGGCTGCGCAGCGCTTCGCGGGATCCGGAGACCTGGCTCTCCGCAGCGCGCGTTCTGTTGGCGGTGATGTTGCCGTTGTAGAGCGTTTGAGAAACGGTCACGCCGACGCTGCGGGGAACGGTGGGCCCGTTGATGGGTACGTTGCCCGGCCCCGGCGCGGCCAGCGTATCCTGATATTGATAGCCGCCGTTCGCCGACAGCGCGACCCGGGGGCGATAGCCCGACAAGGCCTGCGGCACGTTCTCGTCGGTCGAGCGCACCTGGGCGCGCTGCGCGTTGAGCTGCGGATTGTTCTGATAGGCGCGCACCAGCGCGGCCTCGATGGTGTCCGCCAAGGCAGGCGTCGGCCCGGCAAGCGCCAGCAGCAGGACCGAAACTGCAGCTCCGGTGAACAGCTTCACCCCATGCATCCAAAAATTCCGTTCATCTAACGCCCGGCTCGTGCCCGCGAGCTGGGTTACCGTCTACCGAGTGGAGTCGTTGCCCCTCAGCAACATAGGACGCCAATGGGCGCGACGGAACTACCCTTGGGCAGTTCCCAGCGGAAACTCTTCAGCTGCAGCATCCGGGCCACACTTCTGATTCAGAACGGGATTTTAACGGGCTTTGGGCGGTCAGAAGACGAAAGCGGCGGCCCGTTCCAGCCCGGGAAGCACCGGAGCTGCGGCATCGAACAGCGCCCGACGGCCAAATTCACCGTGGGTATGGGTCACGATCATGGCCCGGGGCGGCCTGGATTCGGCAGACACCCCCACGAGTCGCCCGCCCTCCTTGAGCTGCCCGAGCAGCGCCTCGGGCGTCACCTCGACGGCGCCGTTGAGGATAATGACGTCATAGGGAGCGGCGGAGGGATCCCCATCGGTGCAGGCCGCTGCCTTGCAAGTGACGTTGCCGAGCCCGAGGCTGGCGCAAGCATCCTTGGCCTTCGCAACCAGGGCCGAATCACAATCCGTCGCGGTGACCTGACCGGCGAGCTTGGCCGCCAGCGCAGCGAGGTAGCCCGTGGCGCAGCCGACCACCAGCACGTTGTCGCCCTCGCCGATTTCGGCGGCCTGAAGCAGCTTGCCGGTCAGCTGCGGCTTGATCAGGAAACGCTTGGCGCCGCCCTCGCTCACGTCGAGATCGAGGTCGAGATAGGCCAGTGCCTGCCTGGCAACCGGCACGAACGCCTCGCGCGGAACCGTGAGCATGGCGTCGAGAACACGGCGATCGGTGACGTCATTGGTGCGCACCTGGCCATCGACCATTTTTAGGCGCGCGGTCGAGAAACCGGACATTTGCGGACCCTGCAATGCGGACGATGCCGCGGACGAAAGTTGGCGGCATCTTTGGAACAGGCTCCGCGAAAACGCAACACGTCCGTGGGCCCGGGCGCCAGACCCGGGCTGCGCAACTCACGGCATCAAAGTGGTCGATGAGCTATTCGATCGTCACCGCGAGGCGGCCGATCAGCGCGGCGACTTCGTCGAGCCGCGCCGAATCGTGCTCCTCGACGGCGCGCGCGAGGCAAGCCAGGCATTCATCATCGCTGAGTTCGGGAACGTCTGCCGGCAGAATCGAGGGGGCCATTCGGAAGCGGTCGACCTGGATGTCTGGCATGGGAATCAGCTCCATAAAAAACCGGCTCCCGCAAGGCTCGATTTGAATTGAGTCGAATTAGCGTCGCCCTCATGACGCGACTGCGCCCACACGCACACAACTGCTTGAACGCGATTCTGCACCGGAAGCAGCCGGATCACTGTTGAGGTGTTGCCTGAAGCCGTGTCGAGAACAACGTTAGAACGTGGGGGTAAGATCTTGAAATTGGCTGAAATTATCCCCTTTCCTATTCGGGCGGGGATCGGAACGGAGCAGCCGGGCGGGCGGTACACATCCTTTGAGCACGCGGCAACAACATACCGCCTGCGGATCCGTAGAGCGATTGCCGCTGATAACGCTTAGGTTGCAAACGGTATCTGAGGATTGGATTCCTGTGGTGTGCAGCTTGCGCCAGTGCACGAGAGCAGCTGGCGAGACTAATTGCCTCATGTCACGAATTCCTCGATCCGGAGCGCTGTTTGGCGCATACTTTGCGTTAAATTCGAAGATGATTTGACCAAGGACGCGAGCTCAGATCGTCACTCCGACCTCGCGTTGTGGTAGTATTTGCTGCCGCCTGCCGCAGAATTGTCGCGCTTGAGTAACAAGGTACGGCCATGGGGCAATTCCTCCTGGTTGATTCGCGTAAGCTCGACGGCTTCGAAGGTCTTCAGCAGGCCGTCCACGGCTCGCATGTCGACGTGATGCAACTCGGCCGCGGGCGGCTGCGCGGAACGCTGTCCCATGTCGGCATCGGCGATTTCTCCCTCAGCATCGGCACGTTCAACGTCGGCATGCGCACGCAGCGCGTCTCGAGCGACGACAAGCTGATCATCGGGATGCTGCTCGCGGCCGAAGAGCGCGTCACCCACTGGTCTTTCGACATGGGCCTCAACGACGTGCTCGTGATTCCGCCGCTGCTCGAGCATGACGGCGTCTTCTTCGGCGCGTCCGCTTACGCGGCCATGCGCTTCGACCTCAACGACGTGGCCTCGCTGTTCGGCGGCGAACCGAGGTTGAGCGACCCCGAAACCTGGCGCAGCCGCGGACATTTCCGGGCAGACCTCGATAGTGGCGCCATCGCCTCACGTCGCCTGGTCCGGATCATGTCGCATCTGCGTACCTACAAGGCCGGCCTGACACCGTCGACCGCCGACTTCTGGACGCGATCGATCGTGGAGTGCATGGCGGCCAATGTCATGTCGTCTCTGCCGCCTGACGACACCGGCTGGCTGCCTTCGGCAAGGCGGCTGATCCGCCGGGTCGAGGAGTATCTCGAAGATACCGGCACGCGCCCGGTGCATGTGTCGGAGATCTGCGCCGCCCTCGGGGTGTCGCGCCGCACCCTGCATCGCGCATTTCAAGAGGTGTTCGGTTTGGGCCCGGTCAGCTTCCTCAGGCACAAGCGCCTGTGCGCCGTTCATTCCATTCTGCATGAGAGCGCGCCGGGCTCGACGACCGTGGCCGCTGTCGCCATGCAGCAGGGCTTCTACGAGCTCGGGCGATTCTCGCAGTATTACCTTGCGATGTTCGGGGAGCGTCCGTCGCAGACCCTGGCAGTAGGAGCCGGTCCTCGCCTGAGGGTCCAAGCCCCCGAGCCTGAACTATAAGCGTCTGGTGCGGCGGCGCTGGGCGCTGGCTACGGCCCGGCCGATTCCCATTCTCCAGGCGACAGAACAGCCGGGCGAACGCCCCCGAGGGGCAGCCCTGATCGCTGTTGCATCGCGCGACGCATTTAGGCCATTGAATTTATTTGGATTTTGGCTCCCCGGGCTGGATTCGAACCAGCGACCATCCGATTAACAGTCGGATGCTCTACCGCTGAGCTACCGAGGAAAAGGGCGAACCAGTCGTTCGCGCGGGCTGCGTATAACAAAGCCGCTTGCGCTTGCAAAGGACGAATTCGCTATCTTGCACAAAGCGTGAAGGAAGGGCCTACAGCGGCCCCTCCTCCGGGCCAAGTCAGTCAAGTCAGGTCGCGTTACTCGGCGACGAACGAGGTGGTCTTGGTGCCGGGGTCGTAGCGCAGCCGAAGCGCGGTCATCTTGCAGAGATTGACGTTCTTCCAGAGCACGGCCTCGTCGTAGTTCTGCCAGTCGACGCGGATGTTCCAGACGCATCCCTCGTCGTCCTCCTCGAACTCGACATAAGTGCTCGCCTGGTTCTGCAACACCTTCTCGAGCTCGTTGTCCCATTCGTCCAGCCCATCGTCCGGCGCATTGAAGCCCAGGAACTTGATGGCATAGCCGGTCTCGTTGACGACGGTGACGTTGCGGGCGTCGGCCGCGAACGACGGCGCGGCGGCGATCGCAAGTCCGATCGCGATCAGTCCAGACAGAAAATACTTCATGCAAAAATCTCCGGATCGAAACTGGCTTCAAGCGCCTGACGTCGATCGGCGCAGGCGCCGCGGCAACAAATGGCGTTGCCCCAGGAATTCATCCGGAGCGAGATCGAGATGTTCAACACGCCATCGATCCGCACTCCGGCTCGCTGCGCGACGCGAGACGCGCAACGAGCCAGTTCTTATCGATTCGAATTCTCCGCAGCAATGAACCGGCGTTCATAGATCGGCGGCGTTTGTTTTCTCCGCCACGGGCGCGGGCATCGCGGCACCGTTGCTCTTGCCCGTCACGGCGCCGACCAGCGCCTTCACGGGATCATCGCCGGGCGCAAAGCCGCTCTGGCGCAGGATCTCGTCGATCATCGGACGCAGCGCGTGCACCTTCAGCAGCTCGCCGGCAAGCCCTTCACCGAAGCCGACATTGCCTCCGCCCGCACCGTTACCGCCAAATGCGCCGCCGGTGTGCAGGATGCGGACGTCCTTGAGGTTGGCGATCGGCTTCACCATCTCGGCCAGCGCCGACGGCATCGTCTCGATCCGCTTCTTGGCGATCTCGAAATCGATGACGTTGCTGCCGAGCTTGTTCTGCGCCTCGTTCTTCATGGTGATGACGGCAGCTTCCGCTTCACCGATATTCCTGACGCCGACCGCCTTGATCTTGTTGGACTCGGCCTCCGCAGTGGCCAGCGTCTTGACGGCCTCGGCGCGATCGAGCGACGCCTTCTTCTCGGCCTCGGCCGCGACGATCAGTTCGGTCGATTTGCGCTCGGCCTCGGTACGCGCGGCGAGCACCTGGGTGAGACGGGCGCGGTCGGCGACCTCGACGGCGCGCGCCGTCACCACCTTTTCCTCAGCGGAGACGGCAAGCGCTTCGGCCGTCTTGGCCTCGGCGACGGCCTCCGAGGTCTGCTTGCTCTTGGACGCGATCTGGATCTCGTTCTCCTGCGTGGCGATCTGGATCTCGCGCTGCGCATCGGTCTTGCGCTTGTTGATCGCCAGATCCGATTCGATGACTGCCGTTTCCTTGACCTGCTTGGCACCGGCCTCCTTCTCGGCAACGGCACGATCGGTATCGATGCGTGCGTTCTCCTCGGTCAGGCGCGCGGTCTGGGTTGCGGTTGCGACCTCGGCCCGGGTGCTCGCGGTCTTGTTGGCGATGTCGCGCTCCTGGGAGAGCTCGGCCTCCTTCTTGGTCCGCTCGATCCCGAGCGTCTGCTGCCGCGCCTCGAGGTCCTTCTGCGCGATGGCCACCTCGTTGTCGCGCACGATGGCGTTGCGGTCGCGCCGGCGGGTCTCGGTGACGGTCTTCAATTGAGTGAGACCTTCGGCGTCGAAGAAGTTTTCGGGGTTGAAGAACTTGACGTCGGTCTGGTCCAGCTTGGTCAGCGACACCGATTCAAGCTCGAGCCCGTTCGACTTCACATCGGACTCGACCGTGGCCTGCACGTGCTTGACGAAGTCCGAGCGCTTCTCCTGAAGCTCGAGGATGCTCATGGTCGCCGCCACCGAGCGCAAGCCGTCGACGAACTTTGCTTCGACCTGGTTGCGCAGCGCCTCGGCATCGTTGGTCAACGCTCCCAGCGTCTGGCTCGCCAGCGCGATGCTCTCATCGTCGGGGCGGACGCGCACGTAGAATTCGGCGACGATATCGACGCGCAGGCGGTCCTTGGTGATCAGGGATTCCCGCTCCTTGCGTTCGACGGTGAGGCGTAGCGTCTTCAGATTGACGCTGGCATAGGAGTGGAAGATCGGCAGGATCATAGCGCCGCCGTCGAGCACGACTTTCTTGCCGCCGAGGCCGGTGCGCACGAAGGCCTCGTCGCGGGTCGCGCGCTTGTAGAGGATGGTAAAGACGATCCCGAGGACGACGATCAGCGCGACGCCGATCATGGCCGGGACTGCGATGTCGAACATGACTTTCTCCAATAAATGGCTTGCTAGCTGCTTAGAGGTGGTTTGGACGGCTTGAGTTCATCGTCGGCCTTCACCGCCACGAAGCGGGTGTCGGCGCGATCGACCAGCAGGACCATGGTTCCCTGCGGCAGGGGCGATGACGATGGTGCGGCGACCGCCCAGACGAAATGGCGGTTGCCGTGAATGTCGGCGACGCTGACGCGGCCGGGCGGCCCCTGATCGAGTGGACCGATGACGACCTCGCCGACGCGGCCCACGAGATCGCCGAGGCCGACGGCGTAGCTTTCATCCTTGGGGATGACCCGCGCGATCGCCCGGCTCGCGCCGCGGACCAGCGGAATCGAGGCGGCGACCGCCCCGACCGAGGCGAGCGTCGTCGGCAAGGGACCAGCCACCATCCGCGCGATGTCCTGGATCAGGAAGCCGGTGATGGAGAAGGCGCCGAGCAGCAGCAGCAGGAAGATCAACAGCGGCACGCCGCCGACATTGATCCAGGAGATGGCATTGATCACGCCATTGTCGCTGGGGTGACCAAAATCGATGTTGGTGCCGAGCATCTCGCTCAGCGAAGCGCCGACCAGCATCGAGACCACCTCGATCGAGCCGACGATGAGGATCATGGCCGCCGCGATCGCGAACGGCCTGACCTCCGGCATCATGACGTGTTCGAGCAGAGCGCTCATGACACGGCACTCAGGAGCGTGACTTCAGCCGCGCCAGCCTCGCCGCAATCTCCCTGTCGCGATGGAGCGTGCTGAGCTCGTCGATGTCGCTGGAATACGGAATGCCCGGCGGTACGCCGGTGGCGCGCGCCACCGCCCTGCCCGCCCGCAGGGCCTTCGCCGCCGCCGAGCTGCCGCCCGATTTCCGGGGCGACGTCGCGGCCTGATGGCTCGCCTGTGCTTCGCTCTTTTCGAGATCGGCGCGGCGCTGCTCGGCGTCCTGGAGCGCCGACAGCACCGCACGCAGCGATGTCACGCATTGCTCGATCTTCTCGTTGTTCTCGTCGATGGCGCGGGAGAGCACCTCGAACTGCGCCTCCAGATCCATCTGCCGCGCGATGCCGGCGCGCGCGAGATCGTCGCGGTTATCGGCGATCGCGCCCTCGATCTTGGGAGCAAGATCGGTCATCTCGCGTTCGATCTCGGTGCGACGCGCGTTGAGACGGTATTCCTCGGCACGTGCGGCCGCGAGCGCGTCGCGCGCTTCGCTTTCCGCGCGTTCGATCTCGCGGATGGCTTGGCCGACCACTTTGAGCTTGTTCTTGCCTTCCGCCTGCTCGATCGCGTCATAGGCAATCCCGGCGATCAGGCGCCCGACCCGTGACAGGAAATTGTCGGGGGCGGCAGCGATGGTATCCATAGCGTTCTCCTCCTCTGGCAGACTGTTCGGCGTGACGCCGTAGTGAACTTCGAAGCCGTCGTCGGTGCGGATGAGGTGCGCGGGCGCGCTCTGCCCCCAGCCCTCGGCATAGCCGGCGTAGTCGAAGGACACGCTGAAGCGCCCCTGCACCGTCGCAATCGAAATGGTGGCGGGGCCCTTGATCTTGGCGAGCTTGTCGTCGAGCGGCAGGCGGCGGCCTTGCGCGGCGCGATAATCGGCGCGGTCGCGCAGGCCCAGCGTCACCAGCCGCGACGGCAGCGCGGTCTGTTTGCGGATTGGGTCATAGGCATGGGCATGGAGCAGGACGACGTTGGAACCGACGTTATGGCTCCGTGCGACCTCGTCCAGGATCTCCATCATGCGGTCATAGGCCTGGAACGTCGCCTCCAGCGCGGCCTTGGCGGCCGGGTCAGGGGCAAGCCTGTAACGCAGCGCAGATGGCGCGTTTCGGGGCGACGGGCTCATGGAAAGCACTAAAGCACCATTTTGGTGCTTTAAGAAGAGGAAGCTCGATCACGTTCCACTGATCCTTGGGCACTCTGTTGGATTAGTCGCTGTCGCCCGGGGCCGCGTTCAAGGCGCGCCATCACCTCTAGATCACCGCCGATCAAGACTTCTTGCACGCGCGGGTTGCAATTTTACGGAAAGTTCGCGCCGACATGGGAACATGAGGGGCCGTAGGGCGGATTAACCGAAGGCGTAATCCGCCGCATTCACCTCCGCGGCGAGGACGTGGCGGATTACGTTCGCTAATCCGCCCTACGCTGCTCTCATGGCCGCCGGCACACCAGATCGATCTCGATCAGCGCGTCGTAGGCGAGCCCGGTGACACCGACGCAGGTGCGGGCCGGCAGGCTGTCCGGTGGAAAGAAGCTGCGGTAGGTCTCGTTCATCGCGGCGTAGTCTTCCTTGAAACGCGTGAGATAAATCCTTGTCATCACGACGTGCTCAAGGCCGAGATCGAGACCGGCCAGAACCACCTTCAAATTCGCCATCACCGCACAAGTCTGCGCGACGATGCCGTCGGGCAGCACGCCCGGCGTTTGCGGCGTATCCGGCATCTGGCCGGTGACGAAGACAAAGCCATCGGTCTCGACGGCGTGGCTGAAGGGCGCGACCGGCTTCGGTCCGCCGCTGATCATGTGGAATTTCACCTGAGCTATCCTTGTTAAGGCGCGTCCTGAAACAGGCGCTTGCTGAGGATGGCGTGCACCCCCCAATTGCCGTCGACGACCTGAGTGACGCCGAAATCGACCGCGGCCGACATCAGCGCGATGGCCTCGTCCTCGCTGAGGCCCCTCACGTTCATCAGGAAGCGCCGCATCTTGCGGAACGCATCCTTCATGGCGAGGTCGAGCGATGATTTTGCGTAGACCTCGCTCTGGCCTTGCGCGCCGAACTCGGCGAGGTAGTTGGGGTGGCTGAAGCCGGTCAGCACCCAGTCGGTCTCGGTCTCGATCAGGGGATAGGATAGATCGGCAAACGGCCGGCCGGCGAGATCGGCCTTCTTGTGCAGGATGACTTCGAACGTGCCGGTCATCGAGCATTCGATCGCGGTGCCGCTGAGTTCGCCGTCGCCCTGCGTTGCGTGGGAGTCGCCGACCGACAGCAGCGCGCCAGGCACCGAGACCGGAAGATAGACGGTGGACCCCTTCCCCAGCCGCCAATTGTCGAGATTACCGCCGAAATAGGATGGCGGCACGGAGTCGACGAAATCGACCTCGCGCGGCGCGACCGCGATGACGCCGAAATGCGGCCGCAGCGGAATACGGACGCCGTCGAGCACGGCATGCCGGCGCTTGATCGTGGCCGGTGCGACCGGGACACCTGGATAGTCGTAAGTGCTGTGCACGACGCCGAATGGATCGGTCTGCGGCTCCCAGCGATAGGAATACAGCGCACGGGCGTGCGGCTCTTCGGGGTCGTCAAAAATCTCGTAGATCGTGACGATCTCGCGCGGCTTCGGACCGCCGAGAAACTCGTTGTAGTGATAACCCCACCAAGCTGCGACCGACGAGCCGAAGACGCGGCCCGCGTGGTTCGGATGCCGGCTCGCCCGCGGCACGATGTCGAGGATGCGGACCTCCAGCACGTCCCCGGGCTGGGCATCCTTCACCGCCACGGGTCCCGTGCAGATGTGAACGCCAAACCCCTCGCCTGCACCACGGCCGAACACGCTGGCATCCATTGGCCCTGCGCCACGGCGATCAACGTTCTTCTTGTCCCTGCTCCAGCCGAACACGCTTTCCGCGCCGGCATCGCCAGCGATCATCAAGTCCGGAGCGTCGGAGGCGTGCTGTGTCAGCGTTTCGATGGTGATGGTGTCGCCCGAGGCGATCTCGATCTGCGGCGGCAATGAGCGGCTGAAATAGCCCCAATGCACGCGGCTGGCCTCGACCGGGAGGTGATGGTGCCTGCGTTCTGCTGTTGCCGGTCCTTCTGCGTCGGCGCGCATGACGGCGCCGCGTGTTTCCGTACCCGTCTGGTACGCACGAAGCTGTGCCAGCGCCTCCTGAGGCCAGCCGCGCTGGCCGGCAATGCCGTGCTGTGCGGTCGCCCGCTCTGCCTCCTGCTGGCGAAACTCGCGCGGCGGCAAGCCGAAGCGATGGCGGAAGGCACGGCTGAAATGTGCGGAATCGCCAAAGCCGTAGGCATAGGCGATTTCGGAGATCGAGCGATGCGCCTCGGTCGGATTGGACAAATCGGCCCAGGCGCGCTGAAGCCGCCGCTCGCGAACGTAGTGAGTAAAGTTGTCGCCGACCGTCTCGAACAGCTTTTGCAAGTAGCGCTCGGAGATCCCCTCAGCCTGCGCGACGCGCGCCGGCACCAGATCGGGATCGTCGAGGCGGCGCTCGATGGTCTGGCAGATCCGGTGCAGCAGCGCGGCCTGCGTCGCGCTCGATCCGGCATCGGAAGCCGAAGCTGCCAGTTGATGTGCAAGCGTCAGGAGCAGATCAACCAGCGACTGCGCGATCGAATTCCATTCGGCGTCGCTCAAGCTGTCCAGCGTGCGCGCGGTCGCATCGAGCAGGCGCGCGAACACGTCGGCAAAACCACTCGGCGAAACGACGCGGGGCTCACCGAGGCGCGGCTTGCCCGAGAGGCGTCCGTGCAGCGCTTCCGAGGTGACTGACAGCACGATTGCGCGCATGTCGCGCTGGAACACGATGCTCCAGTCGCCGCTACGCGGCAGCAGCACGAGATGGCCGACAGGAACGATGCGATGGCCGCCGGCGCTCTTGAGCACCATGCCGTCCTCTACCGGCATCAGCGCGATTGGAAGGTCTTCATTCCCGTGCGCACGAGGGCCAACGGTTTGCGCGCCTGCGGCCATGCGCGTCAGCGCAACGCCCGCGGCGTGGCGATGCGATGCCGTCGCGTGACCGTCGAAGAAGCTGTGGCCGCCAGCCGGCTGCAAGCCGACCGCAGCCAGCACGTCCCGCCAGGCTTCGGGGCGGTCGTCTTGCGCGTAGGACTCGCTCGTGAAGGGACGGAAGCTCATCGGATCAACCCAGATTGCGGTCGATCGAAGCAACCTCTGTGCCAGACGCACGCGGTCATCCGTCGCAGCGACGGGCTGCAGATGCGGGTTCTCCCTCACGCGTTCATCCCGAATATCAAATACGCATCAATGCATTAGTCGCACCGGAAAATGTTCTTGCGGATCGTGCCGTGGACGCCCCAGTTGGCGTCGACCACCTGGGTGACGCCGAAATCGGCGCCGACCGACAGAAGCGAGATCGCCTCGTCCTCGCTGAGGCCGTGCACGGTCATCAGGAACCGCCGGAGCTTTCTGAACGCATCGCGCATCGCACGGTCGAGGCTCGAGTGGTTGGCAATCTCGGTTTGTGCGTCGGCCCCGAGCGCGGCGAGATAGTTCGGATAGGTGAAGCCGTAGAACGACCAGGCCTGATCGGTCTCCAGCATCGGATGGTCGAGGCCCTCCAGATTGGTGCCGGCTAGATCAGCTTTCTTGTGCAGGATGAACTCGAAATCGCCGGTCAGCGAGGTCTCGATCGCGGTGCCGCCGAGCTCGCTGTCGCCTTGCGCGGCATGGGGATCGCCGACCGAGAAATAGGCGCCGGGAACCGCGACCGGATAGAACATCCGCGCGCCCTTGCCGATACGCCAGTCGTCGATGTTGCCGCCGGTATAGCTCGGCGGGATCGAGCTGACGAAGTCGGCCTCGGAAGGCGCGAGCCCCATGGTGCCGAAATGCAGACGCGCCGGCACCTTGACGCTTGCGAGAATGTTCTCGCGCTTCCTGATGGTGGCGTGATCGACGCGGACGCCGGGATAATCGATGGTCGGATGCACGATGCCGTCGGGGTCGGTCTGCGGCGTCCAGACGTAATTGTAGACCGCCTTCGCATAGGGCTCGCCCGAGGTGTCGAGTTCGAAGATGGTGACGACCTCGCGCGGCTTCGGCTCCTCGATCAGATCGTGATAGTGAAAGCCCCAGTTCGCCGCGACGTTGGAGCCGAAGCAGCGGCCGGCATGGCAGGCACTGCAGCTCGGCCGCGGCCGGACGTCGAGGATGCGCACTTCGAGAATGTCGCCGGGCTCGGCGCCCTCGATCGCCACGGGACCAGTGAGGAGATGCACGCCGACCCCCTCACCTGCGCCGCGGATGAAAGGACCTTCCGTCGGGCCCGAGCCGCGCCGCGCCACCGCCTTGTGTTCGCGGGTCCACTGGAACACGCTCTCGGCACCGGGATCGCCCTGGATCATGCGTTCGTAATCGTCATTGGCGTGATGGGTGAGCGTCTCGATGGTGGCGCGATCCCCGGAGCGCAGCGTCAGGGCCGGAGCCACCTTCTTGGAGAAGTAGCCCCAGTGGACGGTCTTTGGCGAAACCGGCAGCGTGAAATGCTTCATGAGATGGCCTCTTCGGGGAACGCGGTCTTGAACCTGGTGGAGACAGCGCTCATCGCACCGCCTCCGGAGTCTTGTCGGCTTCCATCACGCTGAGGAAACGTGCCGTCAGCGGATTGCGTGGATTGGAGAGCACCTCGTGCGCCGGCCCCTCCTCGATGATCGCGCCGCCGCTCAGGAATGCGACGCGGTCGGCCACTTCGTCGGCGAAGCGGATCTGATGCGTCGAGATGATCATGGTGAGGCCGTCGTCGATCGCGAGGCGACGGATCACCTCAAGGACCTCGTTGACGAGTTCGGGATCTAGCGCCGAGGTTGGCTCGTCCAGCAGCAGCACGCTCGGGTTCGGCGCGAGTGCGCGGGCAATGGCGACGCGCTGCTGCTGGCCGCCGGAGAGATGACGCGGCAACGCGTCGGCGCGATGCGACAGCCCGACACGATCTAGCAGCTCTGCAGCGCGTCGGTCCGCATCTACCCGAGTCATGCCGTGGACCCAGCGCAAGGGACCGGCGATGTTCTCCTTCGCCGACAAATGGGCGAACAGATTGAACTGCTGGAACACCATGCCGACGCCGACGCTGGCGCGCTCATTGGCGAGGTCGCGGGGCGATAGCGGCTTGCCGTTCTCGCCGAAGCCGAGGCGTCGTCCGCCGACGCGCACGGCGCCGGCCTCCCAGCTTTCGAGATGGTTGATGCAGCGGAGCAGCGTGCTCTTGCCGGAGCCGCTGGGACCGAGCAGCGCTACCACCTCGCCGACGCGCACCGTCAGGTCGAGGCCGTCGAGTACCTTTTGCGGGCCGTAGCTCTTGGCGAGGTCCTTCGTTTCGACCGCGATGTTGTTGCGCGCGATCGTCGCGGCGCGGCGGGCGCGCTCCTCACGCGTTAGCGCTAGCGGCGGCGTTGCAACGGGCTCGGCCTGCACTGGCTCCGGATCATTCGCCGTCACCTCGGCAAGTTCGAGCTTTGTGCCGAGGTCGACGCGGCGCCAGGGCAGATAATCCGCGAGCTTGCGCTGGCGGCCCTTGGCGCGATCAAGATCGAGCAGCCATTCGACGAACAGCTGAATGACGCTGATGGCGAAAGTCAGCACGAGATAGAGCAGGCCCGAGGCGAAGAAGATCGAGAAGAAGTCGAAGGTCGATGACGCCAGCTGGGTCGAGCGCAAGGTCAGCTCCTGGACCGCGACGACGGACGCGAGCGAGGAATTCTTCAGCGCGCTGACGGCCTCGTTGCCGAAGGCCGGGATCATGGTGCGGATCGCCTGCGGCGCGATCACCCGCCACATCAGGATCCGGGGCGTCATGCCGAGCGCCTGGCCGGCCGTGACCTGCCCGCGGTCGACGCCGAGCACGCCGGCGCGCAGCATCTCCGCGATGAACGGCGCCTCGTTGCAGGCGAGCGCGAGACCGGCCGCCAGCACGGCCGGCAGCTTGATGCCGATATGCGGCAGCGCGTCGTAGGCGAACACCATCTGGAGGATCAGCGGCGTGCCGCGGAAGATCACGGTATAGGCCCTGGCGATCGCCGCCAGGAGCCAGAAGCGCGAGAGCTGCATGCCGGCAAGGATCAATCCGAGGATCAATCCGCCGCCGAGCCCGAGGGCGGTCACCTCGAGGGTGAGCTCGATGCCCTCGAGCAGATACGGCATGCTCAAATAGTGGAGGAACAGCGACATCAGTCAGCCGTCAGAATGTCGGGCTCCTTGAAGTTGTTCACATCGAGCCCGTGCTTCTTCAGAAGCTCCATGTGCGTGCCGGCCTTCTGCACCTCGATCAGCGCGGCCATCACGGCGTCGCGGAATTTCGGCTTGTCCTTGGGAACGGCGATGCCGACCGAATACGGGATCGTCACCGCGATCGCCTTCTCCAGCTTGTCCGGATAGGCTTTTACGGCGCTGTCGACGGTGTTGACGTCGTTGACATAGGTGTCGGCGCGGCCGGCGAGGATCGCCTGGATGCAGTTGGCGTTGTTGTCATAGAGCTGGATGGTCGGCTCGGCCTTGCCCGCCTTCTTGCATTCCGGGATCAGCGCCTGGATCAGGGGCACTTCGACATAGCCGGTGTTCTCGGCGGCCGCCGCGCCGCACATCGACATGTTGATGCCGTTGATGCCCTTCGGATTGCCCTTGGCGACCAGCACGCCGTCGAACACCTTTGAATAGGTGATGAAGTCGGCGGCCTTGGCGCGCTCCTTGGTGGCGTAGATGTCGGAGATGACGATGTCGGCTTGTCCCGCGGCGAGCGTGGTCAGGAGAGCCGCGAACGTCACCGGCTTGTAGGTCAGCTTGAAGCCGAGGCATTCGCCGATGGCTTCGCCGAGATCGATGTCGAAGCCGATATACTTACTGGGATCCTTCGGATCGATGGTCTCATAGCCCGGCGTGTGCGGGTTGATGGCGTTGACGAGGGTCTTGCCCTTCCAGTCCGGATATTTGTCCTGGAGCGCGGCACAGGTCGCAGGCGCTGCGGCCTGTGCGCTTAGCGGTGCTGCGGCGACGAAGCCGAAGGCAACGGTGGCGCCGAGCGCGATCTTGCGCCATGGCAACGCGCGCGACATCCCCCGCGCCTGGGGCAATACCCGTCTCTCCATCGTCCCGCTCCTTTGAATTGCCATGGCATGGGCCATGTTCCAGATCTCGGGAGCGAGCCTAGGTGGAGTGCGTCGGGGAAAGCTTGTCCGCGGGCGTACAAAAAATTGGATGGAGGGGGCCCGCGATTTGGGCAAGCGGCTGCACAAAAACTGTTCGTGGCACGGAGTGCAGCCGGTGCGGGAATCCGAATTCGGGAGAACCAAATAGTCTCGTCTCTCGCGGCAATCTGCGCGATCCGAGAATCACCTGGTGTCGTTACTTGACAGAGATATGACGTTTGCTGACGGAGATACGCCGCTAGGCCGACGCATCTGCGGCCGGTATCCACAGCACTCCACAGCCTGTCCGCAGCATATCCACAGGCCGACTATGCCGGATTCGCGAGCCCGCACGAGCCACTTGCTGCGCACAAACCCACAGGTCCGGTATGTCAGCCGCCGGCCTGGTCGAACACGGTGCGGCAAGCCTCGCTCAAGCTTGGCCGGTTACGCCGCAGGCAGGCCGTGATGGCGCGGACGTTGGGAATCTCGCCGGCGCAGAGCCGGTAGACGTCGGGCGTGCAGGCCCGGCGCTGCTCCGGCGTTCCCTGCTGGGCGTTGGCGGCGGTCGCAAACAGGGCCAGGAACAGCCCGACCGTCGAGGCGCGGCGCGCCCGGCTCGTCACACCCGCAAACCGCAAGAACCTCGCCTTCATGACTAGCCTCCTGTTTGCCCTGCCCGCCCCCGGCCCTTGCTGGCCGGTGCTGGTCAAAGGGGTAGGAGAAATAAATCCCGGGGAATGTGATCTCTTTCACATTGGGGCCGGCCAGCGGGACCATAGGTTCCCGAGGGGATTTCTGGGGGGCTTTTTAGAAATCGCTAACCAAACGGGACCCGATCGCCGGATCGTTAAAATGCGAACGATCCGCTCAATCGGGTAACAAACCGGCTTTGCGACATTGCGCCATCCGCGATCTGCGAGGGTGCGATGAGCGAAGCCGAATTCAACTTGCTGCTGGATGCCGTCCGGGACGCCATGGTCAATGAAGACTTCGCGTCCTTGCCGGAGGAGGAATTCGTGCCCCGCTCGTGGTCGTACGCCGCAACGCCCAAGGCCGCCAATGACAATGAGGGCGCCTGGCCCCTCCTGCCGTTTCCGGACGGTTGGTACGCGGCCTGCTGAGGCCACTTTCACCTTGAAACCAAGCGCCCGCCTCGCGGGCGTCTTGCTATAGGGCCTTGCTATTGTCCCTGCGCCGAACCCCGGCGCACCGCGATCACGTCTTGACGCGATCCTCGCCGTCCTGCGGCGCCCGGTCGGGTGCGGCCGGCGGGAAGATGCTGTCATAGATCGCGCGGGCCTCGCGAATGAGGCGAGCCCGCTCCAGCTCGGATTTCGGGACAAATCGGACGATTTCGCTCACGTGCTCTCCAGCGCTCGATCGTTGGGGAATGCATCACTTCGCTGATGCGAACTCTATGCCAGCGGGCCTGAATCGCGGGTTGCCGCCAAGCCCCGGGCAAACCCGGTGTGGAAGGGGCGGCAGACCTCGCTGACGCGCTCTATGGAGCTCGCGCTGCAATCGAATTTATGCTGGAAATTCAGAAGCTTGTTGATGGAGGCCACGACCAGAATTGAACTGGTGTACACGGTTTTGCAGACCGTTGCGTAACCACTCCGCCACGTGGCCCCGTAAGGGCGGACCAATATAGGGGATCAATGGGTTAGGCAACCCCGCGACCGGGCGTTTACGCCTTCGCACCGCCGGGGCCTACGAGATATTTCGCAAGAATCGCGTCGGCCGCGCCAACCGCGGCGATCCGCCCCTCCTCCAGCAGGATCGCACGGTTGCAGGTGCTCTGGATCAGCTCGATGTCGTGCGAGGCCAGCACCAGGATGCCGGCGCGCGCGACGATCTCGTCGAGCCGCTGCCGCGCCTTCTTGCGGAATTGCTGGTCGCCGACGCCGATCCATTCGTCGAGCAGCACGATCTCGCCCTCGACAGCGGTTGCGACCGCAAAGATCAGGCGCAGCATCATGCCGCTGGAATAGGTGCGCAGCGGCAAATCGAGCCGGTCGCCGAGCCCGGTGAACTCGGCGATCTCGGCGCGGCGCGCGTCGATCTCGGAACGCCGCGCGCCGATCACGAGCCCGCGCCGCATGATGTTCTCGTAGCCGGTCGCCTCCTCGTCGAAGCCGGCCGACAGGTCGAACAGGGACAGGCAGCGGCCGAGCACATCCACGCTGCCCGCGGTCGGATAATAGATGCCGGCCAGAACCCGCAGCAGCGTGGTCTTGCCGGCGCCATTGGCGCCGACAATGGCGACGCGGTCGCCGGCGCGGATGTCGAGGCTGACGTCATTGAGCGCGGTGACGATGTGCGGCACCGCCGCCGTCCGGCGCAGCGTCACGGCGCTGACGAAGCGGCTGCGCAGCGAGCGGTCGCGGAACGACAGCACCGGAAAAGTCACGGAGACGTTGCGCAGGACGATGTGGGCAGCAAGGCTCATGCGTGCCTCAAAGCCAATACGCCACACGATGGCGGTATCTCGCGTAGCAGCCGAGGCCGATGACGGCCACGACGGTGGCATAGATGATCCCGAGCAGCCAATTCTCCGGATCGGTCGGCTGCGACAACAGCGGCCTGCGCACGAGATCGAGCAGCGTCGCGAATGGATTGGCGCGGATCAGCCACTGGAACGCGGTGCCGCGCACGGCGTCCTCGGTCCAGATGATCGGCGTCAGGAAGAAGACGAATTGCAGGCCGCTGACGATTGCCGAGCCGATGTCGCGAAAGCGCGCGCACAGCATGCCGAGCGCGACCGAGCCACTGATGAGAACGACGAGCAGGATCGCAAAGCCGGGCACCGCCAGCAGCATGCTCCCATGCAGCGGCCACGGCATCACGACATAGATCAGCACGACGATCACCAGATGATGCGCGAAGATGAGGACGTTGCGCGCGATCATTTGCAGGACATGCACGATCAGCGGCGCCGGCACTGCCTTGATCAAATGGCCCGACGCCACGAAGATGTTGGAGCCCTCCTGAAGCGTCGTTGCGATCAAAGTCCAGACGATCAGGCCGACGGCAAAGTGCGGCAGGAAGCCGGCGATGTCCTGCTTGAATAGTGCGGCGTAGACCGTGCCGACGCTGGCGATGGTTGCTGCGAGGGTCAGCGTGATCCAGAGCGGGCCGATCACGGTGCGCCGGTAGCGCAGCGAAATGTCCATCAGCGCGAGCGTGCCCCATCGATCGGGCCGCGCCGCCTGTGCAAGGATTTCCTTCGCCGCGAGCTGAATTCGACTGCCCCTTCCGCTTCCGGCTTTCCGATGCTGCGGCAGGATAGCAGACCACAGCTCACCGGCCGATGGTGTCTATCCGGCCGCCTTGCACGGAGCAATCAACCGTACGGATGATGTGGGCCGAAGTCAGGCTCGCTTGCCGCGCCGGAAGTCGCGCCGGCGGCCCTTCGGAGCCGGTTTCGGCGCCAATTCCGGCATCTCGGCCTGCACCTCGCGGTAGCGTGTTAACAGCCGTTCAAAGCTGGCGTTCAGCGTCTCCGCGATGTCGGGGCGCTTCTCAAGACGGGCCAGGATCGTTGCAGCCGCCTCGATGGTCGACAGCCCGTCCTTGCGCGGCTCCTTGCGCAGGCGACCGTAGCGCGAGGGGTGCGCCGGGTTGAGGATGACGCGCTGGCATTTCAGCATCCAGGGATTGCGCCACCACAGCGCCTTGGCCTGGCTCCAGGTGCCGTCGAGCAGCACCACGCCTTCGAGCTTGCCGAGGAGCGCGCGCTGGTTGTCCGCGACCTCGCCCTTGCGGTTGAGCGCCAGGATCTCGCCCTCGGCTTCGAGATCGGCGGCGCGTGCCGAGCCGAGATAGAGCACGGCCCAGTGCGAGGCGTTCTCGACCGGGTGCCCCAGCGCCTTGGACAGGCTCGGCCAGGACAGGCCGACCCGCACCGTGGCATCTTCGAAATGCTTCGCCAGCAGCCGCGCGGTGCCGAGCGCCCTGTCCTGCTCCTGCGGATGCTGCAGGATCAGGAGCGAGAGCCGGTTTTCAATCGGCGTGACGCTGTCGCAGATGCACAGCGGCATCGGCTTCTGGCAGTGCGGGCATTCGGGGATCGGTTCGGCCGGCGCGGCGGCGGTGGGGTTCGACATGGCCGCCGCTATACGCTTTGCGCAGGCGTTCAACAACCCGCCTATTCAGCCGGCGTGGCCAGCGGGCGCGGCTCGGAGCGGCGGCGCAGGCGGTCGATCAGGAGGTAGATCACCGGCGTCGTATAGAGCGTCAGGATCTGCGAGACGAACAGGCCGCCGATGATGGTGATGCCGAGCGGACGGCGCAGCTCCGTGCCGGGTCCGGTCGCGATCACCAACGGAATGCCCGCGAACAGCGCCGCCATGGTCGTCATCAGGATCGGGCGGAAGCGCGCCTGGCAAGCCTCGAAGATCGCCTCGGCCGAGGACAGGCCGCGCTGGCGCTCGGCATCGAGCGCGAAGTCCACCATCATGATGCCGTTCTTCTTGACGATGCCGATCAACAGGATGATGCCGACGAAGGCGATCACGGTCAGCGGCGTGTTGGTCAGTTGCAAGGCGAGCAGCGCGCCGAGCCCGGCCGAGGGCAGCGTGGAGATGATCGTCAGCGGATGGGCAAGGCTCTCATAGAGCACGCCGAGCACGATATACATCGCCACCAGCGCGCCGAGGATCAGCAGGGGCTGGCGGCCGCTGGTCTTGGCGAAATCACCGGCATTGCCGTCGAAGCTGCCGCGGATGCCTTCCGGCATATGCAGCTCCTCGACCGCCCGCTGGACGTTCTGGGTGGCGGTCTGCAGCGGCACGTCCGGCAACAGGTTGAACGACACAGTGGTCGAGGGAAACGCCTGCGAATGATAGACGGCCAGCGCAGCGAGCCCGCGCGTCGCATGCACCACGGCCGACAGCGGCACCTGCGCGTCGCCCGCGCCTGCGACATAGATGCGATCGAGGTTGGACGGGTCGACCTGGAATTTCGGGTCGATCTCCAGCACGGTCATGTACTGGTTGCGCTGGGTGTAGATGATCCCGATCTGCCGCTGCGAGAACGCGTTGTTGAGCGCGTTGTCGATGTCCTGGACCTTGACGCCGAGCGCCGAGGCTTTCTGGCGGTCGATCGACAAGGTCAGTTGAAGTCCGCCGGGATCGCGGTCGCTGGAAATATCGGTGATGCCCTCGACGCTCTCCATGCGCTTGGCCACGATCGGCGCCCACTTCTGGAGCAGGCCGAGATCGGTGCTCGTCAGCGTGTACTGGTAGTCGGAATCGCTTTGCCGCCCGCCAGCGCGGACATCCTGGGCGGCGAACATGAAGAGGCGGATGCCGGGTACCGGGTAGAGGGCGCGCCTGAGACGGTCGATCACGACCTGCGTCGAGACGTGGTCGCGCTCCTCCGGCGGCTTCAGGCTGATGAACATGGTGCCGCGGTTCGAGGTCGCCGCGCCCGGGCCCCCGCCTCCGCTGCCGACGGTGGAGCCGATGCCGGCCACGGCCGGATCCTGCATCACGATGTCGGCGAGCCGTTGCTGGAGGCCCAGCATGGACTGGAACGAGATGTCGGCCGAGGCGCGCGTCGCGCCGATGACGAAGCCGGAATCGTCGGTCGGGAAATAGCCCTTGGGGACCTTGATGTAGAGCGTCACCGTCAGCGCGATGGTGGCGAAGAACACCAGCAGCGTCAGCAGCGGATATTGCAGAACGTTGCGCAAGCTACGGGCGTAGAAGGCGACGATGCGCGACAGCGAACCTTCGATGATCCGGTCGAACAGTGTTGCGCTCCCGGATGTGGCCTGCCGGATGTAGTGAGCGCAGATCATCGGCGTGACCGTCAGCGACACCAGCGTCGAGACCAGGATCGCGAAGGTCAGCGTCAGCGAGAATTCGCGCAACAGACGGCCGACGATGCCGTCCATGAAGATCAGCGGCGTGAAGGCCGCGATCAGCGACAGGCTGATCGAGACCACGGTGAAGCCGATCTGCCGGGCCCCTTCCAGGGCCGCCTGGAGCGGCCGCATGCCGTGCTCGAGATTGCGGTACATGTTCTCGATCATGACGATGGCGTCGTCGACCACGAAACCAACGGAGATCGCCAGCGCCATCAGCGACAGATTGTCGATCGAGAAGCCCGCGACCCACATGCCGGCGCAAGTGCCGGCCAGCGCCAGCGGCACCGAGATGCCGGCCGCGATCGTCGGCGTCAGCCGCCGCAGGAACACGAACACCACGACCATCACGAGGACGGCGGTCGCCAGCAGCGTCCACTGCATGTCGAGCACGCTGGCGCGGATCGTGCTGGTGCGGTCAACCAGGGTGGAAATGTCGACGCCCGCCGGGATCCATTGCTTCAGCGCCGGGATCAGCGCCTTCACCCGGTCGACGGTGTCGATGACGTTGGCGTCGCCCTGCTTGGTGATCTGGATCAGCACCGCCGGCTGCTTGTTGAACCAGGCGATGGAACGGGCATTGCGGACGGAGTCCTCGATGTCGGCGACGTCGGACAGCCGGACGAAATTGCCGTTCGAGCTCTTGATGACGATGTCGCGGAACTCTTTCGCGGTGCGCATCTGCTTGTTGAGGGACAGCGTCTCGCTCTGGCGCTCTCCGTTGAAGATGCCGACGGGACCGAGCGGGTTGGCGTTGATGATCGCGGTCCTGACGTCGTCGGTGGCGATGCCGGCGTTGGACAGTGCGACGGGGTTGAGCTGCACGCGCACCGCGGGCTGATCGGCGCCGCTCACCGTCACGTCACCGACGCCCGGTACCTGCGAGATGCGCTGCGCGAGCACGGTATCGGCGACGTCGTAGATCGCGCTGGCCGACAGCGTCTTCGAGGTCAGCGCCAGCACGAAGACGGGGGCGCCGGCCGTGTTCGCCTTGCGGAACCGCGGCAGCGTCGGCAGGTCGCTCGGCAGGTCGATCAGCGCGGCGTTGATCGCCGCCTGCACGTCGCGCGCGGCCTTGTCGATATTGCGGCCGATGTCGAACTGGAGCTGGATGTTGGTCGTGCCGAGCGACGATGTCGAGGTGATCTGGTTGATGCCGGCGATCTCGCCTAACCGACGCTCCAACGGCGAGGCCACCGTCGCCGCCATCACGGACGGATCGGCACCCGGCCGGCTGGCCGAGACGAAGATCGCGGGAAAGTCGACGTTCGGCACCGAGGCGACGGGAAGGAACTCGTAGGCCACCACACCCAGCAGGAACAATCCGATCGACAGCAGCGTGGTCGCGACCGGGCGGCGGATGAAGGGCTCCGAGATCGATGCCATCACTGCATCCCCTCGGTCGCGCCTGCGACCGGCGGGCCGCCGGATTCGGCCGGCGGCAGCGCCTGCTCGAGGCGGCGGTTGATACGGTCGAGCGCGAGGTAGATCACGGGCGTGGTGTAGAGCGTCAGCAGCTGGCTCAGCAGCAGGCCGCCGATGATGGAAATACCGAGCGGAAAGCGCAGCTCGGCGCCGGTGCCGCTCTCGATCGCCAGCGGCAGCGCACCGAACAGTGCCGCCAGCGTCGTCATCATGATCGGCCGGAAGCGCAGCAGACACGCCTGCACGATGGCTTCGTTGGGCGTCATCCCCTGCCCGCGCTCGGCCTCCAGCGCGAAGTCGATCATCATGATCGCGTTCTTCTTGACGATGCCCATCAGCAGGATGATGCCGATCAGGCCGATCACCGAGAGATCCTGCCCGCACAGGACCAGCGCCAGGATCGCGCCGACACCGGCCGAGGGCAGCGTCGACAGGATGGTGATGGGGTGGATGTAGCTCTCGTAGAGCACGCCGAGCACGATGTAGATCGTGATCACGGCGGCGAGCAGCAGCCAGGGCTGTCCGGCGAGCGCCTTGGCGAATTCGGCGGCGTCGCCGGCATAGACGCCGACGATGCTGTTGGGCATCTCGATCCGGGCTTCGATCGTCTTTACCGCTTGGACGGCATCGCCGAGCGCGGCGCCCGGGGCGAGGTTGAAGCTGAGCGAGATCGCCGGGAATTGCGCCTGGTGCGAGATCGCGAGCGGCGCGGTGGTGCGCTTCAGCGTCGCCACCGCGGAGAGCGGCACCTGGGCGCTGGGTGCGCCCACGACGCTACTCGCGGCGCCCGGCAGATAGAGTTTTGACAGGATCGAGGGATCGCGCTGGTACATCGGCAAGGCCTCCAGCACCACGCGATACTGGTTGGCCTGGCCGTAAATGGTCGAGATCTGCCGCTGCGCGAACGCGTCGTTGAGGGTGTCGGTGATGCCCTGGAGGCTGACGCCGAGCTGTCCGGCCCGGGTCCGGTCCACGTCCAGTTGCGCCCGCAGGCCGCCCTCCTGCGCCTCCGAGGAGACGTCGCGGAACAGCGGATCGCGCCGCATCTCCGCGACCAGCTTGCGCGCCCATTCCGACACCAACGCGGCGTCGGTCCCGGTCAGCGTGTACTGGTATTGCGAGCGGCTCGACTGGGTCGAGATCTGCACGTCCTGCACCGGCTGGAAATAGACGGTCATGCCGGGGACGCCTGATACCCTCTCCTTCAGCCGCGTGATGACCAGGCTGACATCGTCGCGCCGCTCGCCGCGCGGCTTCAAGGTCATGACGAGACGCCCGACGTTGGTGGTCGGGTTGACCGATCCCGCGCCAATCACGGAGACGACGCCGACCACGTCAGGATCGGCCTTGATGGCGTCGGCAACCTCGGCCTGCCGCTTCTGCATCTCCGCGAACGAGACGTCGGGCCCTGCCTCCGTCACCGCCGTGATCGAGGCGGTGTCCTGAAGCGGCAGGAAGCCCTTTGGCGCGACGACGTAGAGAACGAGGGTCGCCACCAGCGTGGCGAAGGTCACAAGCAGTGTGGCGCGCTGGCGCTCCAGCACCCAAAGCAGCGTGCGATGATAGAATTCAACGGTGCGGTCGATGAAGCGGCTGATCGCGGCCAATCCCGGCACCGCGAGTTCCTCATGGGCGTGCTTGAGCAGCCGCGAGCACATCATCGGCGTCAGCGTCAGCGAGACCACGGCCGAAGTTACGACCGCGATGGTCAATGTCAGCGCGAATTCGCGGAACATGCGCCCGACGAGGCCCGACATGAACAGCAGCGGGATGAACACGGCAATCAGCGACACCGTCAGCGAGATCACGGTGAAGCCGATTTCGCTGGCGCCCTTCAGCGAGGCCTCCATCGCGTTGTCGCCGTTCTCCATGTGGCGGACGATGTTCTCGATCATCACGATGGCGTCGTCGACGACGAAACCGGTGCCGATGGTGAGTGCCATCAGCGACAGATTGTCGAGGCTGAAGCCAGCGAAATACATGATGCCGAAGCTGGTGATCAGCGACAGCGGCAGCGCCACGCCGGCAATCAGCGTGGCCCGCAGCGAGCGAAGGAACAGCAGCACCACCAGCGTCACCAGCACGACGCTGAGGATCAGCGTGAACTGCACGTCGCGGACCGAGGCGCGGATGGTGACGGTGCGGTCGGAGACGATGGTGAGGTTGACGCCGGCCGGAATGGCGCGCTGGACCTTTGGAATCTCGGCCCGGATCTGGCTGACGACGTCGATGACGTTGGCGCCGGGCTGGCGCTGGATGTCGATGATGACGGCCGGCGTGCCCTGGTACCAGCCGCCGGTACGGTCGTTCTCGAGGCCGTCGACGATCTGCGCGACGTCGGCGATCGTGACCGGCGAGCCGTTGCGGTAGGCGATGATAACAGGCTTGTAGGCGTCGGCGGCGGCGATCTGGTCGTTGGCGGCGATGATGTAGGATTGCTGGGCACCGTCGAGCGAGCCTTTCGGCCCGGACACATTGGCGTTGGCGATCGCGGTGCGCAGATCCTCCATCGCGATGCCATAGGCTGCAAGGCGCGCAAGGTCCGCCTGGATGCGAACGGCCGGCTTCAGCCCGCCGAGCACCGAGACGCGCCCGACGCCGGAGATCTGGCTTAGCCGCTGCGCCAGCAGCGTGTCGGCGATGTCGCTCATCGCCCGCAGCGAGATGGTGTCGGAGCGCAGCGCCAGCGTCATCACCGGTGCGTCCGCCGGGTTCACCTTGGCGTAGGTCGGCGGATAAGGCAGCGTCTTGGGCAGCACGCCGGCCGCCGCGTTGATCGCGGCCTGAACGTCCTGGGTCGCACCGTCGATGTCGCGATTGAGATCGAACTGCAGCGAGATCTGGCTGACGCCGAACGAGCTCGTCGAGTTCATCGCCGACAGCGACGGGATCTGGCCGAGCTGCCGCTCCAGCGGCGCGGTGATCAGCGAGGCGATCACGTCGGGGCTGGCGCCCGGAAGCTGCGTCGTCACCTGCACCGTCGGGAAATCGACCTGCGGCAGCGCCGAGACCGGCAGCGCGAAATAGCCCAGCAGCCCGCCGATCAGCAGCGCGATGCCAAGCAGCGAGGTCGCGATCGGACGGCGGATGAAGGGTTCGGAGACACCCATGGGATCTGCCTGCCGCTCAGGCGGCTGTTGTCGGGATCATGGCTGCTTGGCTCCACTTCCCGATGCGCCCGGCCCCGGCGCCGGCCCGGTCTGTCCCTTCTGGTCGCCTTCGCTGCTGCTTCGCCTGGCGCGGTGCTCGCCGTCCTTGCCCGGCCCGTCCTTCTGGCCTTCCTTCTTTTGAGCGTCCGGGCCGCGCGAGCGCTTGCGCGGGGCGAGATCTGCCGACGGTGTCTGGTCATCGCGGCCGACGACCACCTTGGAGCCGTCGGACAGATTGGCAAAGCCCGTCGTGACGACCTTGTCGGTCGGCGACAGGCCGTTGGCTATGACGGCGTCATGCTCGTTCTGCTGGGTGACGGTCACGGGCTTGGCCGAGACGACATTGTCCTCGCCGATGACATAGCTGAAGGTGCCGATCGGTCCGCGCTGCACGGCAGATGTCGGCACCACCAGCGCCTGCATCAAGGTCTCGACCTTGAGGCGGACATTGACGAACTGGCCCGGCCAGAGCTGGTAATTGGCATTGGGGAATTCGGCCTTGAGCTTGAGCGTGCCGGTGGTCTGGTCGACCTGGTTGTCAATGCCGGTGAGTTTTCCCGTGTCGATCACGGTGATGCCGTCATTGCCGAACACGTCGACCGCGAGCGTGCCCTTCGACGCAGCCGCGTTGACGCGCATGATCTGCTGCTGCGGCAGGCTGAACCACACCGCGATCGGCTGCAATTGCGTGATGACGACGAGGCCCGTGGTGTCGGCGGCGTGGATGATGTTGCCCTGGTCGACCTGGCGCAGGCCGGCGCGGCCCGAGAGCGGTGCCACGATCTTGGTGTAGCTCAGCGTCGCCGCCGCATTGTCGATCGCGGCCTGGTCGGCTTTGACCAGCGCCTCGGTCTGCGCGACCAGCGCACGCTGGGTGTCGGCCTGCTGCTTGGAGCCGGCATTGGAGGCAGCGAGCTGCTCGTAGCGCGTGAGGTCGATGCGCTGGTTGGCGAGCTGCGCCTCGTCCTGCGCCTTCTTGGCGACGGCCTGGTCATAGGCGGCCTGGTAGATCGCCGGGTCGATCTCGCCGAGCACGTCGCCCTTCTTGACGTCCTGGCCTTCGATGAACTTCACGGCGATCAGCTTGCCGTCGACCTGCGAGCGCACGGTCACGGTGTTGAGCGCGCGGATCGCGCCGACGCCGTCGAGATAGACAGGCACGTCCTGGATGCGCGGGGTCGCCGCCAGCACCGGCACCGGCAGATCGGGCCGCTGGTTGCGGCCGTTCGCCTGCTGCGGTTGCTGATGCCAGACGGTCCATCCGAAATAGCCAAGGCCGCCGAGGATCGCGAGCGTGATCAGGGTCATGACGAAGCCGCGGCCGCGCGATGTCTTCGCCGTCCCTTCCTTCGCGCCTTCCTTCGTATCCGGCTTAAAGAGCATTGACCGGTTTCTCCATGCGCGGCTCCCAGCCGCCGCCGAGCGCCTGATACAGGCTGACGATGGCTAGAAGCCGTGCGAGTTGGGCCTGGGACAGCGCGTCTACCGCCTGGAACAGGGTCTGTTGCACGTTGAGCACGGTCACGATATCGGCGGTGCCGGCCCGCAATTGCTGCTCGGCGAGTTCGAAGGCGCGGCGTGAAGAGCTGACCACATCGCGCTGCAATTGCAGCTTGATCGTGGTCTGCTTGATCGAGAACAGCGCGTTGTCGACGTCCGCAAACGACTGGATGATGGTCTTGCGGTAGGTCTGGAGGAGCTCGTCCTGCCGCGCCTTGGCGAATTCGAAATTGCCGAGGATCTTGCCGCCGTCGAAGATCGGCTGCGTCGCGCTGCCGACCAGCTGGAAGAAGGCCGCATGCGGCTGGAACAGCGATACCAGCGCCGAGCTCTGATAGCCGCCATTGCCGGTGAGCTGGATGGACGGAAAGAACTGCGCGCGGGCATTGCCGATGTTGGCGGTGGCGGAGGCAAGCTGCGCCTCCTGCCGGCGGATGTCCGGCCGCTGCGTCAGAATCTCCGACGGCAGGCCGGGCGTCACCTTGGGGATCGCGATGCTATTCAGGGAGCCGCCGAGCACGCGCACGCTTTCCGGCGGCCGCGACACCAGCACGGCGAGCGCGTTGACGTTCTGGTCGAGGGTCTGGCGCAGCGGCGGCACCAGCGCCTTCTGGTTGGCGAGCAGGCTCTCCTGCTGGGCGACGTCGAGATCGGTGCCGGTGCCGGCTTTGCGGCGCTCGCGGATGGCATCGAGAACGCGCTGTGCGCTCGCGATGTTCTGCTGCGCCGTCTTCAGACGATCCTGCGAGGCCAGCACCTGGAAATAGGCGTTGGCGACGCCGGCCAGCGTCGTCAGCGCGACGACGTCGCGATCGAAGCGGTTGGCATTCGCGGTCTCTTCCGCCGTTTGCAGCGCATCGCGGTTCTGGCCCCAGAAATCGAGCTGGTAGCTCGCGCTCAGGGACGCCGAATAGTTGACGACCTCACGGCCGCCATTGGTCAGGCCTGACGAGCTCGAGCCCGAGGTGCGCGAATAGGTTTCCGAGCCGCCGCCCGACAGGCTCGGCAGCAGCGCCGCGCCCGCCTGCCGCGCCTGGGCATCGGCCTGGACGATGCGCGCGACGGCAGCGGCGATGTCGAGGTTGACGGTGTGCGCCTCCTCCATCAACTGCGTCAGCTCCGCCGAGCGGAAACCGCGCCACCAATCCAGCGTCGGGGGCGCATCCGCCTTGCCGGCGTATTTGTAACTCGCGGGTACATCGAGCGCGGGATCGGGCAAATCCTGCGTCAGTACGCAGGCGCCTGAACTGGCGGCAAGGCACGCCACGGCGACCCAGCGCGCCGCACGCAGCGTCCGGGACGTAAGGCCAGGAGATCGCCGCATGGCGACCGCAGGACCATCCTGTGTCACATCCACCCCCCGCCGGGCAGATCGAACCGCCACCGCGCAGCCGGATTAACCGATTCGCGGGCTAACGGCCGGGGGCGTTTATGTAACTCGTTCACAGCCGTGATGCTTTCTGCGGAACCTGAAATCCATACTAGCGGGGCGCGGAACGGGGGGACAGTCCCGCACCTGCGAAATGCGGCTCCGAATGCACCGAGGGCGCGTCCGCGAAAATTCAAAATATGCCTGTGTCACAAGGCTTTTTGGCATTTCGGCGCAGCTCCGAGTCGCATTCAAGCTTACCAAGATTTCATGTGATATTGCCGCCACGCCGACGCCAGGACCACCAGTCCCTACAGGCACTCCACTGAAAGCTGCGCCGCAGCGCACCGCTGCTTGACCGGCCCTGGGTGAGCGCTCGGCGCGCAATGATCGGGGGGATGGTCTGCCATTGCGCTGTGCACGCGACGGCGGATTGCTGGAGGTACCCCACCAGCACCTTGGCGGCCGCCGCAACGCGCACCTATATGATTGGAGCTGACCGTTTGCGGGGCGCGCTCGGATCCAGGGGTATGAGGCGTATGGCGCGCCCGGCTTGCGGCCGGACAGTATCCGTTCAAGTGATGGATCCGCCGATGTCGAATGCCATCTGTGTGAGTTCGGACACGATCGACACAGTGCTTGCCGATCTGCCGCGCATGGTTCGCCTTGCGCTCAGCTTCGGCGCGCGGCTGCGGCGCGGAACGCTTGACGTCACCCTGCCCGACGGACGCGTGATCCGTCTCGGCGGCCAGGAGCCGGGCCCGAATGCGGCGATGCGGCTGCACAATTACGGCTTCGCCTCGCGTCTCATCAACGCCGGCGACATCGGCGTTGCCGAAGCTTATCTGGCCGGCGACTGGGACACGCCGGACCTGACGCAATTCCTCTACCTGTTCTGCGTCAACCACGATCTGATCCAGGCCATGCTGAGCGACAAGCCGCTGATGCGGTTCGTCCAGATGGTGCAGCACTGGTTCAACCGCAACACCCGCCGTCAGGCGCGGCGCAACATCCACGCCCATTACGATATCGGCAACGCGTTCTATTCGGCCTGGCTCGATCCGAGCATGACCTATTCTTCGGCGCTCTTCGAGGAGACCACGTCCGACCTCGCGGCAGCCCAGGCCAACAAATACCGCCGGCTCGCCGAGGCGCTCGACCTGAAGCCCGGCCAGACGCTGCTCGAGATCGGCTGCGGCTGGGGCGGCTTCGCCGAGTTCGCCGCAAAGACTTTTGGCACGCACGTCGTCGGCCTCACGATCTCGACCGAGCAGCGCGACTTTGCGCAGAAGCGCATTCACGAGGCGGGCCTTGCCGACAAGGTCGAGATCCGTCTTCAGGATTATCGCGACGAGCGCGACCGCTACGATCGGATCGCCTCGATCGAGATGATCGAGGCCGTCGGAGAGCAGTTCTGGCCAAGATATTTCGCGCAGCTTCGGGACCGGCTGCTGCCCGGCGGACTTGCCGGCATCCAGGCGATCACCATCCAGGACAAATTGTTCCAAGGCTACCGGCGCGAGGTGGACTTCATCCAGCACTACGTCTTCCCCGGCGGCATGCTGCCCTCGCCCGCCGTGCTCAAATCGCTCGGCGACAGGTTCGGCGTACCCGTCATCCGCGAGCGCATCTTCGGGGAAGATTATGCCAAGACGCTGGCCACCTGGCGGAATAACTTCCGCGCCGCCTGGCCGGGCCTCGTGCCGCTCGGCTTCGACGACCGGTTCCGGCGTCTCTGGGAGTATTATCTGTCCTATTGCGAGGCTGGATTCCTGTCCGGCAATATCGACGTCCGGCAAGTCATCTTCGCAAAGCAGCAATAAGAGTTTGCAGGGGTCGGCTTGCAAGGGGTCGCTTGTAAGGCCCGCGACCCTACTTTAGGGTCGCGCCCACCTTATGAACCAGCCGGTAATTGCCTGACATGACCATCAAAAATGACGTTGTCGAAGCCATCGGCAACACCCCGCTCATCAAGCTCAAGCGCGCCTCCGAATTGACCGGCTGCACCATTCTGGGCAAGGCCGAGTTCATGAATCCGGGCCAGTCGGTGAAGGACCGGGCCGGCAAATGGATGATTTTGGAGGCGGAGAAGCGCGGCGAGCTCAAGCCGGGCGGTCTGGTGGTGGAAGCGACCGCCGGCAATACCGGCATCGGCCTTGCGGTCGTTGCGGCCGCGCGGGGCTATCGCACGCTGATCGTGATCCCGGAGACGCAGAGCCAGGAGAAGAAGGATTTTCTCAAGCTGTGCGGCGCCGAGCTCCTGGAATCGCCGGCACTGCCCTACTCCAATCCGAACAACTACCAGCATGTCGGCCGCCGGCTCGCGGACGAGCTGCGCAAGACCGAGCCGAATGGCGTGCTGTTCGCCGACCAGTGGAATAACCTGGACAATGCCAAGGCGCATTACGACTCGACCGGCCCCGAGATCTGGGAGCAGACCGGCGGCAAGGTCGATGGCTTCGTCTGCTCGGTCGGCAGCGGCGGTACGCTCGCCGGTGTCAGCCGCTACCTGAAGGAGAAGAACAAGGACATCCGGATCGCCTGCGCCGATCCGCATGGCGCCGGCATGTATGAGTACTTCAGGACGGGCGCCGCCAAGGCGACGTCCGGCGACTCCATTACGGAAGGCATTGGGCTCGGCCGCGCGACCGCGATCGTGGAGAGCGCGAAGGTCGATGACGCCTATCTCATTCCCGATGCCGAAGCGGTCACGGTGATCTACGAGCTGCTCCAGCACGAAGGCCTGTGCCTCGGCGGCTCCACCGGCATCAACATCGTGGGTGCGATGCGCCTCGCCAAGCAGCTCGGGCCCGGCAAGACGATCGTCACCGTGCTCTGCGATTCCGGCAGCCGCTACCAGTCGAAGCTGTTCAACGCCGACTTCATGCGCGCCAAGAACCTGCCGGTGCCGGAATGGCTGGAGAAGCGCAGCAACATCAAGCTGCCGTTCGTCTAGGCCGGAATGGTCGCGGCCGCTCGTGCTAGACGTAGCGGTCGCGGCCCGGCCAGAAAAGCAGTGCCAGCGTCAGCACGAGATTGACGATGCCGCCGGCGATCGTGCCGGTGTGGTCGTGGCCCATGGCGCGCAAGGGCGCCTTTCCTTACGCTACGAGATCACCGCAGGATCTGGCTCAGGAACAGCTTCGTCCGCGCGTGCTGGGGAGCGGCGAAGAACTCGTTGGGCGCGTTGGCCTCGATGATCTGGCCGGCATCCATGAACACGACGCGGTTGGCGACCTCGCGGGCAAAGCCCATCTCGTGGGTGACAACCAGCATGGTCATGCCCTCCTCGGCGAGGTCGACCATGGTGTCGAGCACTTCCTTGACCATTTCGGGATCGAGCGCCGAGGTCGGCTCGTCGAACAGCATCACCTTCGGGTTCATCGTCAGCGCGCGGGCGATCGCGACGCGCTGCTGCTGGCCGCCCGACATCTGTCCCGGAAACTTGTTGGCCTGGTGCGGGATCTTGACCCGTTCCAGGAATTTCATCGCGTTGAGCTCGGCGTCCTTCTTCGGGATGTTGCGCACCCAGATCGGCGCCAGCGTGCAGTTCTCCAGCACGGTCAGATGCGGGAACAGGTTGAAACTCTGGAACACCATGCCGACCTCGCGGCGGACCGCATCGACGTGCTTCAGGTTCGGCCCGAGCTCGATGCCGTCGACGACGATCTCGCCCTCCTGGAATTCCTCGAGCGCGTTGATGCAGCGGATCAACGTCGACTTGCCGGAGCCCGAGGGGCCGCAGATGACGATGCGTTCGCCCTTCTCGACCTCGAGGTCGATGTCGCGCAGCACGTGAAACTCGCCGTACCATTTGTTGAGGCCGGAAATCTTGACGATGGGGTCTGACATGGTGACCTCGATCAGTTGCGACGGTGAGCGTTGAGGCGATGCTCGACGAAGAGCGAGTAGCGCGACATTCCAAAGCAGAAGATGAAGTAGATGATACCGGCGAACGCAAATCCGGTGAACGCGGTCGACGGCGTCGACCATTTCGGATCCGAGAACGACGCCCGGAGCGAGCCCAGCAAGTCGAACAGCGCCACGATCGAGACCAGCGACGTATCCTTGAACAGCGAGATGAAGCTGTTGACGAGGTTCGGAATGACGTGGCGCAGCGCCTGCGGCAGCACGATCAGCGAGGTTGTCTTCCACCAGGACAGCCCGAGGGCTGCGGCGGCCTCGCCCTGCCCGCGCGGGATCGCGGCGAGCCCGCCGCGGACGTTCTCGGCTTGATAGGCGCCCGTGAACAGCGCGATGCCGATCAGCGCGCGCACCAGACCGTCGACCGTGAAATTGCCCGGCAGGAACAAGGGCAGCATGTAGGTCGCGAAGAACAGCACGGTGATCAGCGGCACGCCGCGCCAGAACTCGATGAAGGCGATCGAGAAGATCCGGATCAGCGGAATGGTCGAGCGGCGGCCGAGCGCCAGCGCGATGCCGATCGGCAGCGAGGTGACGATGCCGGTCACGGAGACCACCAGCGTCACCAGCAGCCCGCCCCACAGATTCGTCGATACGACCGGCAGGCCGCCGTGGTCGAGCCCCATCAGCTTGATCACGATCGCGATGGCGACGAAGCTGACGACACTGGAGGCCAGAGCCCGCCCGCCGGTGCGAACGCCGCCGCCGAGAACGAAGGCGATCAGGGAAACGATCGCGGCCGTGATGGCGAAATCGGCCCAGACCGACTGACCCGTCCCCTGGAGCTGGTCCCGCAGCCAGGTCAGCGGAAAGATCAGCCAGTAGATCGCCGTGCCGACCAGCACGATGAAATTGCCGACGATCCAGAAGAGCGGTGCGATGGCCGAGGTCTTGCTGAGACCGAGCAGAGCCTGCCCGGCGCCGATGATGCTGTCGTCGAACAATTGCAGCAGGCTCGCCGTCCAGCTCACGCCAAATCCCTTGATGCCGCCGCCGTGCAGCAGAAAGAAGGCGACCACCGGAAAGGCGAAGAAGAACAGGCTGGCGTTCAGGCCCTTCGCCGGGAGGCGCGGAATGAGCAGCGGCAGCAGCAGGGCTGCCGCCAGGATCAGGGAGAGGTTGACGCGCCAGCGCTCGGCCTCGGGATAGAAGCCGTAGATCAGCTGCGGCAGCTTGGCCTGGATGTAGGGCCAGCAGGCGCCGACCGCGAAGCCGGCGTTCTCGGTCAGGCACGCCGTGCGGTCCTTCCCGGTCCAGACCGCATCGACCATCAGGAACCTGACGGAGGGAACGATGGTGAACCAGAGCAGCAAGGCGCCCACGATCGTGAGCAGGATGTTGGTCGGCGAATTGAACAGGCGGGTGCGCACGAGGCCGATGAAGCCCGTGGTCTTCACCGGCGCGGGACGCTCCGTGAGCAGATCCCGGCGGACGTAGGCGGACGAGGTGATATCGCTCATGCGCCGAGGCTCCGGCTGACGCGCCAACCGTAGACGCTCATGATCGCGCTGGTGAGCAGCGAGATCAGGAGGTAGACGCCCATCGTCATGGCAATGATCTCGATCGCCTGCCCGGTCTGGCTCAGCGACGTGCCGGCGAACACCGAGACCAGGTCAGGATAGCCGATCGCGACCGCGAGCGAGGAATTCTTGGTGAGGTTGAGGTACTGGTTGGTCAGCGGCGGAACGATGACGCGCATCGCCTGCGGCACGACGATCAGGCGGAGCGTGGTGCCGCGGCTAAGGCCCAGCGAGGATCCCGCCTCCATCTGCCCCTTGTGGACGGACAGGATGCCGGCACGCACGATCTCGGCGATGAAGGCGGCGGTGTAGGTCGACAACGCCAGCGTCAGCGCCACGAATTCCGGGATGATCCGCGAGCCGCCGGCGAAGTTGAAACCCTTGAGCTGCGGCATCTCGAAGGTGAAGGGCAGACCAAACACCAGCATGGTGGCGAGCGGCAATCCGAACAGCAGCGCGAGCACATAGGGCCAGATCCGGATCATCTGCCCGCGCTGGAACAGCGCGCGCCGCGCATAGATGCGCAAGGCCAGCGCCGCCACGATGCCGAGGGCCAGCATTGCCAGGAGCGGCTCGAAGCCGCTCTCGCCGATCGGACGCGGAATGACGAGGCCGCGGTTGCTGATGAAGGCGACGCCGAGCAGCGAGATGCTCTGCCTCGGATTTGGCAAGGCTGCGAGCACCGCCAGGTACCAGAACAGGATCTGGAACAGCAGCGGCAGGTTGCGGATGATCTCGACATAGATCTCGCCGACGCGCGACAATAGCCAGTTGGGCGACAGCCGGCACAATGCGACGATGAAGCCGATCACGGTGGCGAAGAAGATGCCCACCACCGAGACCACGAGCGTATTCAAAAGGCCGACCACGAACACGCGCAGGAACGTGTCCGAGCCGGTGTAGGGGATCAGGGTCTGGTTGACGTCGAAGCCGGCATTGTTCCGCAGGAAACCGAAGCCGGCGGCGATGTGCTGGTTTTCGAGGTTGGCCCGGGCATTGGAGACGATCTCATAGCCAATCCAGCCCAGGATCGCCGCGAAGGCAAACTGGACGGCGACGCCGTTCCAGCCTGCCTTGCCGCCCAGAATGCGCCTGATCTTCAGCGCGATCTGGGCCGGCGGTTTTCGAGCCTCGGTGCTCATCGCCGCGGATCAGGCGGGATCAGCGGATCGGCGGCGCGTACTGGAGACCGCCCTTGTTCCAGAGATTGTTGAGACCGCGATTGATGGCGAGCGGCGAACCGGCGCCGACGTTGCGGTCGAACACTTCGCCGTAATTGCCGACGGCCTTCACGATCCGTACCACCCAGTCCTTGGTCAGGCCGAGCTGTTCACCGAAATTACCGTCGCTGCCGAGCACGCGCTTCAGCTCCGGATTTTCCAGTTTCGCCTTCTCGTCGACGTTCTTCGAGGTCACGCCGAGCTCTTCAGTGGTGATCAGGGCGAACAGCGTCCATTTCACGATGTCGAACCACTGGTCGTCGCCGTGGCGCACCATCGGTCCGAGCGGCTCCTTCGAGATGATCTCGGGGAGCACCATGTGATCGTTGGGATTGGCAAGCTTGAGGCGGTTGGCGTACAGGCCCGACTGGTCGGTGGTGAAGACGTCGCAGCGCCCGGCCTCATAGGCCTTGACGGTTTCATCGTTGGTGCCGAACGCGATCACCTCGTACTTCATGTTGTTGGCCTTGAAGTAGTCGGCGAGATTCTGCTCGGTGGTGGTGCCGGTCTGGACGCAGACCGAGGCGCTGTTGAGCTCGAGCGCCGAGTTCACCTTGAGCGACTTCTTCACCATGAAGCCCTGCCCGTCATAATAGGTCACGCCGGTGAAGTTGGCGCCGAGCGAGGTGTCGCGCGAGATGGTCCAGGTGGTGTTGCGCGAGAGCACGTCGATCTCGCCGGATTGCAGCGCCGTGAAGCGGTCCTTGGCAGACAGCGGCACGTACTTGACCTTGGTCGCATCGTTGAAGATCGCTCCGGCGATCGCGCGGCAGAGGTCGACGTCGAGCCCGGTCCAGTTGCCCTTGTCGTCAGGCGAGGAGAAGCCGGGCAGGCCCTGGCTGACGCCGCAGGACAGCATGCCCCGATCCTTGATGGTCTTGAGCGTTTGCGCATCGGCGGCCTGGGCGGAGAGGCCGGTGGCGAGAGCGAGAGTGAGAGCCAGGGTTACGCGTTTCATGGGCTGAAGGCCTTTCAAAGTCGTCTCAAGGTCAGGAATGTCGTCTTTGGGATCGTCTCTGCCACGGCTAGCCGCATCAAGACTAGCCTTGCAAGAGTCATGCTGGAAAACCTTGCCGAACACTCGCCGATCCCGGGAGGCCATACCTTAATCCCCGCCGCAGGCGCCCGCCGTCATGTTATGGCTGTGGCGCAAGGTTCGGTCAGACGATGGATCGAAGGTCGCGGCAGCCCCTCAACATGCGGCGACTGAATAGCACCTGCGCATCTCAGAACGACTGGCGAGCCGGGTCAAGGGGTTGACGGGACTCTTCTGTGTTCTGTTATTAACGGCAGCGGCCTTTCGGCCGGCCCGCGGGCGCGGTGCGCCCGGTGGAAACGCCCTTTTGAAAGCAGACGCATGGATTCCTCGCACTCCTCCGAGCAGCAGGCCGAGACTCGGCTGGTCACCTCCGGCCGCGACACCAAGGCGCAGAAGGGGTTCGTCAATCCGCCGGTGTTCCACGGCTCGACGGTGCTCTATCCGACCGCCGAGGACCTGCACGCCCATCGCGGCGAGTTCACCTATGGCCGCCATGGTTCCCCCACCACCAAGGCGTTTCAGGAGACGCTGATGGCGCTGGAGGGGCCGCAATGCGCCGGCGTCGGCATCGTGCCGTCGGGGCTGTCGGCAATCTCCACCACCCTGCTCTCGGTGCTGAAGACTGGCGACCACATCCTGGTCTGCGACAACGTCTATCGGCCCTCGCGCAATTTCTGCAACGGCATGCTCGCCCGCCTTGGCATCGAGACAACCTATTTCGATCCGATGATCGGCGCCGGCATCGACAAGCTGTTCAAGCCTAACACGAGCGCCGTGCTGGTGGAGGCACCGGGCTCGCAGTCGTTCGAGATGCCCGACATCCGCGCCATCGCCGACGTCGCGCATGCCCGCGGCGCACTCGTCATCGACGACAACACCTGGGCGACGCCGCTCTATCACCGCTCGCTCGATCAGGGCGTCGACATCAGCATGCAGGCTGCCACCAAATATATCGGCGGCCATTCCGACATCATGTTCGGCACCATCTCGGCCAACGCCAAGGCATGGCCGCAAATCGCCGAAGGCATCCGCCTGCTCGGCGTTTGCGCCGGCCCCGACGACGTCTTCCTCGCGCTGCGCGGCCTGCGCACGCTGTCGGTGCGGTTGGCGCAGCATCATCGCTCCGGCCTTGACATGGCACGCTGGCTCGCGGCCAGACCCGAGGTCGCGCGCGTGCTGCATCCGGGACTTGAGACCGATCCCGGTCATGCGATCTGGAAGCGCGACTTCACCGGCGCCTCGGGCCTGTTCAGCATCGTCTTGAAGCCGGCACCGCAGGCCGCCGTCGACACCATGCTCAACACGCTCAAGCTGTTCGGCATGGGTTTTTCCTGGGGCGGCTTCGAGAGCCTCGCGATTCCCTTCGACTGCGACGCCTATCGCACCGCGACCAAATGGGCGCCCGGCGGCCCTACCCTGCGTCTGCATATCGGCCTCGAAAGCGTCGACGATCTCAAGGCCGATCTCGATCGCGGATTCGCTGCCCTCAAGGCGGCAATGTGAGCCTGCTCACAAGGCATCTCGCCTGGGGACGCGGCAATCCCGCCCCCGGGAACGTGCAGCACCCGCAAACGTTAACGCTGATGCGCCAACAAAGGGTTTGATCCCCAAGCGTTTGGCGCTAGCTTCACCAATCGACTCTAATCCGGACACGGAGCATGGGAACGTTGGTTCTGCTCGATCTGATGGGCGGCGTGGCGCTGTTGCTGTGGGGCCTGCACATGGTCCACAGCGGGATTCTGCGCGCCTTTGGCCCGGACCTGCGGCGGCTACTCGGCAAGGCGCTCGGCAACCGGTTCAACGCGTTCGCCGCCGGGCTAGGCCTCACCGCGCTGCTCCAGAGCAGCACGGCGACGGCGCTGATCACCAGCTCATTCGCGGCCGAAGGCCTCGTCAGCGTCTCCGCCGCGCTCGCCATCATGTTGGGCGCCAATGTCGGCACGACGCTGATCGTGCAGGTGCTGTCGTTCAACATCGCAGCCGTCGCGCCGGTCTTGTTCGTGCTCGGGCTCGTCGCCTTCCGGGCCGGCCCGCGGTCGCGGATCAAGGATGTCGGCCGCGTCTTCATCGGGCTCGGATTGATGCTGCTGTCGCTGCACATCCTGCTCGACACGCTGGCGCCGGCGGAGAACGCGCCGGGCGTTCGTGTCATGATGTCGGCGATCACGGGCGATCCCGTGCTCTGCATCTTCATCGCCGCGCTCGTCACCTGGGCGGTGCATTCGAGCGTCGCCAGCGTGCTGCTGATCATGTCGCTGGCCTATTCGCAGTTCATCACGCCGTACGCAGCCCTCGCGCTGGTGTTAGGGGCCAATCTCGGCAGCGCCATCAATCCCGTGTTCGAGGGCGCCAGGCGTGACGATCCCGCGAGCTACCGCCTGCCGCTCGGCAATCTCGCCAACCGCGTGATCGGGATCGCGCTGGTGCTGCCATTCCTGAGTGGGATCGCCGAGCACATGCACGCCTGGCAGCCGGATCTTGCCAGGATGACGGCGGCGTTCCACATCGCATTCAACGTCGGCACGGCCGTCATCTTCATCGGCCTGCTCGACACCATGTCCCGGCTCCTGACTCGGCTGCTGCCTGATCGCGTGCGGGAAGACGATCCGGCCCGGCCGCGCTATCTCGACGAGAGCGCGCTGGAGACGCCGTCACTGGCGCTCGCCGACGCCGCGCGCGAGACCCTGCGCATGGGCGATCTCGTTGAGGTCATGCTGCGCAAGGTGATGGCGGCGATGATGACGGGCGACCGCGCGCTGGTCGACCAGGTCACGAAGACGGACAATGTCGTCGACGGCCTCGATGAGGCCATCAAGCTCTACGTGACGAAACTGACGCGCGGCAGCCTCGACGAGAGCGAGGGCCGGCGCGCGATGGAGATCATCTCCTTCGCCATCAACCTCGAGCATATCGGCGACATCATCGACAAGAATCTGAGCGAGCTCGCCACCAAAAAAATCAAGCGGCGCTTCCAGTTTTCGGCCGAGGGCGCCGAGGAACTGGCCGCCTTCCACAAGCGCACGATGGACTCGCTGCGCATCGCCTTCGGTGTCTTCATGTCGGGCGACGCCAACGAGGCGCGCAAGCTGCTGGTCGAGAAGACGGCGCTGCGCAACACCGAGCTTGCCGCCGTCGAGCGCCACCTCGACCGCCTGCGCGAGGGCCGCCCCGAGACCATCGAGACCACCTCGCTGCATCTGGACGTGCTGCGCGACCTGCGCCGCATCCACTCGCATATCTGCTCGGTCGCCTATCCCGTGCTCGATGCGGCCGGCGAGCCCTATCGCAGGAGCGAAGCGGATACAGCCACCCTGCCCGCGTCGGGCGCGGCGTCGGCGTTGCCGCGCTAGCGGAACACCTCAGCGATCCACCGTCGCCGACGCGCGGCCGCGGTTCTTGATGATCAGCATGATGTTGCGGATATAGATGATGGTCGCGAGCGCCTGTCCGAGGATGATCACCGGCTCGCGCTTCACGACGCCGTAGACCAGCGTCATCAGCCCGCCGCCCATCGAGCAGAACCAGAACGCCATCGGCACCACGCTGTTGCCGGCACGTTCGCTCGCGATCCACTGCACCAGGAAGCGCGCGGTGAAGAACAGCTGCGCGACGAGGCCGAACGCCAGCCAGAAATCGAACTTGGCGACGAAGACGTCGTACAGATAATTGCTCAACGCCTGACCGTATTGGATGATCATGCCTGCACCTCAGTCACATCTGGTGTCGGCTTCTTGCGGCGGATCAGCCACCACACGCCAGCGAGATCCATGATCCCGATCCACAGCCGGTCGAAGAAACCATAGTTCGACACGCCGGAATGGCGCGGCCGGTCGATCACGTCGACATAGGCAATCTCGTAGCCCTCGCGGCGCACCAGCGCCGGCAGGAAGCGATGCAGCCCGTCGAAATAGGGCATCATCAGGAACACCTCGCGCCGGAACGCCTTCAACCCGCAACCGGTGTCGCGCGTGCCATCCTTCAGGATGCCGTTACGGACCCCGTTCGCGACGCGCGACTGCAATTTCTTGAAACCGGTGTCCTTGCGTCCGACACGCTGGCCGGCCGCGAGGCCCACCCGCCCGGCACCCTTCTCCACCGCCGCGATCAGATCGGGCAGGAAGGCGGGATTGTTCTGGCCGTCGCCGTCGAGCGTCGCCACGATTGCGCCGCGCGCTGCGCGCACGCCGCTGCGCACCGCTGCGGATTGGCCGCCTGATCTGGCATGGCGGAGCTGGCGCAGATTGTCCCGCTGCTTCATGATCGCGCCGAGCCGCTCGCCGGTCGCGTCCGTTGAACCGTCATTGACGTAGATGATCTCATAGGCCCAGCGGCCGTCGAGCGCCGCGCCGATCTCCGTGATCAGGGGCGCGATGTTGTCGGCTTCGTTGCGCACGGGAACGACGATGGAAACCGAAGGCTGGGACGTCGACAAATGAAGCTCGTGGTTGGAATTGGCCTGCAACTTGCGGAACCGGCGGTCCCGGCAGGCAGCCGCTTTTATGGGGCGGATGCCCCGTGGGCAACCCTTTTGAGGCGGCCCGAGACCGCCCCCGCAAGAGGCACAATGGTGCCGTCGGCGCGGATGGCAAAGCCGAGCCTGCGGGCCGCGAACCAGTAGCGCACCGCCATGGCGCCGACCGTGCCGACCATTGCGCCGGCCACGACATCGCTCGGGTGATGCGCGAGCAGCACCAGCCGCGTCAGCAGGATCACGATTGCGTAAGTGAACATGAATACGCGCAGCCGCGGCCACAGCGCCGAGACCGCAAACGCCAGCGCGAACGCCGTCACCGCATGACCTGACGGCAGGCTGGCATAAGCCCCCGTACCCTCGAACGGGATGAAGTTGAACGGATTGGCCTTGCCGCCGACGAACGGACGTCCGCGGCCGATGAGATATTTCAGAATCTCGGCAACGAACACGGACAGGGCAACAGACAGAAATAGGAACTGCAGCCGCGTGCCGAAGCCGAGCAGCAGCGCGCGGCGCGTGCCATGCAGCCCGGCTGCAACGAGCGCCACGGTCACCAGCACGATCCCCAACACGGAGAGCACATACTCGTCCTTGCCGAAATCGGTGAGGATGCGGATCGGCCACAGCTCGGGGGTGCCGCGCGCCGGCATCAACTGGATCTCGGTCAGATCGAACGCGACCATCAGCGCGATGACCAGGGCCGCACCGACCGCGCTGAGCCACAGCGAATGCCGCGCCAGTTTTCGCGCGGCTTCGGCGCGGCGCGAATGCGAAGGCGTGCGGACGAGCTGCGCCAGGGAACGGCCCGACACCGCGAGCAATTGCGCGGGATAGCCCGGGCGCGGCGTGATGTCGGTTGGCGCCGGCATCCTACTCGGTGCCTTCCGAGCGGAAGATCGAGATCGAGATCGCGCGGCCTTGCGAGAAATTATAGCCGTCGATGCGTGCGCCGACCTTGTAGCGCAGCCCGATCGCCTCGGCGCGCTGCACGAAGCCGCGCTCCGAGCGCTGCTCGATCAGCGCGAAGCGGCAGCTGCCCTGCCGCAGGAAATCCGCCGCGCCCGACCCGTCGGTGAGCAGCGTCTGCGTGCCCGTCAGGAATACGAGGCTCGGCTCGTGATAGCCGGCCGCAGCCGCCTTCGGCCCGACGCAGGTGACGTTGCGAAGTGCACGCGCGATCTCGATGCTCGGAAACAGCGGGGTCAGCGACGGCAGCACGATGCCGTAGACCGTGAATGCGAGCATCAGAGCTGCGACCAGCGCGTTCAGCACCGAGCGTTCGGCACGGTTGGTGTCGAACAGCCACCAGGCGAACAGGCCGAAAATGAGCGATGCCGCGATGAACGGCCAGGCCGCGAAGGCCGGCTGCCGCGTCAGCATCACCGCGCCGACGACGGCGATGATCGAGCCGAGTGCAGGGATGGCGAACCACCAGGCAGAGCCGCGCATCAGCCAGGACCGCGACAGCACGCGCCGCTCCAGCGCACCGACGGTGAGGATCGCGATCGCCGGGTACAGCGGCAGCACGTAATGCGGCAGCTTGGTCAGCACCGCCTCGAACACGATCCAGGACGGAACCAGCCAGGCCAGCAGGAATTGCGCGCCGGGCTCGCGCCGCGCGCGCCAGACCGCAGGGGCCGCCATCGCCGCAAGGGGCGCGCCGGGCCAGAACGTGATCCAGAACAACGCCAGATACAGTCCGGGCGGCGCGCCATGGGATTCCTGGGCCCCCAACTTGCTCAGCATGTCGCCGCCGACGGAATCGGCGAAGAAGGCATCGCCGGCGCGCCAGAAGATCGCGACGAACCAGGGCAGCACCAGCACCAGCATCCACATCAGGCCCCAGAGCGGACGCAGCTTCCACAGCCACGAGGCATCGCGGTCCTGGATCGCGAGCGCGACCACGGTCAGCCCCGCGAACATCAGGATCAGCGGGCCCTTGATCAGGATGCCGACCGCGAGCGCGGTCCAGAAGATCGCGGGCCAGCTCCACGGCGGATGGGTCTCGTCCTCGGCGCGCTGCCACGACAGATAGGCCCTCGACATCGCGCCCATCGCGGCTGTCACGCAGAACAGCAGCATCGCATCGGTTTTCGCGAGGCGTGCTTCCACGCCGAGCAGCACGGAGGCGCACATCAGAAGCGCGGCGAGCACCGCGGCGCGCCGCGTGACAAAGCCGAGCGCGGCCCAATAGGTCATCAGCACGGCGCCGATCGCGCCGATCAGCGACGGCAGCCGGTAGACCCAGATCCGCAATTCGGCCTTCGGCAGCTTCAGCGCGGAGGCGGCTTCAACGGCAGCCGATTGCAACCAGTAGATGCCGACCGGCTTCTTGTAGCGGACGTCCTCCTGGAAGCGGATGTCGACATAGTCGCCGCTCTCGACCATCTGCTTGGTGGCCTGGGCGAAGCGCGCCTCGTCGCGGTCAACAGGCGGGATGGTGAAGAAGCCCGGCAGGAACAGCAGCAGCGCGCACAACAGCAGGAAGCCGACCGCGCGGGCGTGACTGGCCGTGGCGACATCGAGCATGGACACCAGCCGGCTACCCGGATTCACGGGTGATTTCGGCTCGCGGGGGGCTCCAAAACGGGGAGTTGGGTAGGTCTCGGCCATTGGTTCCGCTTACGCTGAAACCGCCATCGCTACAACCGCTTGAGGCAGGGTCATTGAATTCGAATGACAACTGTGTCCGCGGCGCCCGTGGCATCGATGACGGTCAGCCGCGCAAAGCCCGGACCGGGCGGATCGATCAGGCGCTGACGGCGCCCGTCGATCTCTCCGAGTGACGCTCCATTAACCATGACGGTCATGGGCAGGACGCCGCCGGCGACCTTCACGGGCATGGCCGCGCTCCCCTCGCCGCCGGAACGGTCGACGTCGATCCGCGAGCCGTTGAGCGGGAACTGGATGTGCAGCGCCTGCTCGCCGCCGGTCCTTACCAGTTCCCCGACCGGGCGGAACCGCTTCAGCGGCAACGGCAACTTGGCGTTGCTGGCGACCAGGGTTCCCTTGGGCGGCTTCGGCAGCGGGGTCAGCGTCTTCCCGGTTCGGGCGAAGGCGTCGAACAGGATCGGCGCGGCGGCGACACGGCCGATCAGGCCGGGAACCGGGGCGCCGTCGGGACGGCCGACCCAGACGCCGATGGTCATGCGGCCGTCGAAGCCGACCGACCAGGCGTCACGATAGCCGTAGGAGGTGCCGGTCTTGAAGGCGATGCGGTTGTGGGCGGCATTCTCCGGCGGCGGCGTGCCCAGCAGCACGTTGCCGACCTGCCAGGCCGCGACCTGGTCCAGCAGCCGCAGCGGTTCGCGGTCGTCCTTGTCGGCCACGATCTCGCGCAACGGCTTGGTGGTGCCGAGCCGGGCGAAACCCGTATAGAGCTGGGTGAGATCCTGGAGCGTCACACCGACGCCGCCGAGGCCCATGGCGAGCCCCGGCGCCTCGTCCTTGGGCAGGACCAGATTGCCGCCGGCCTGCCGCAGCCGCGATGTCAGCCGGCTCGCGCCGACGCGGTCGAGCAGCACGATCGCCGGCACGTTCAGCGATAGCTGCAGCGCCTTCTTCACCGGCACCGTGCCCTGGAACGTCATGTCGAAATTTTCCGGCGCGTACGAGCCGAAGCGAACCGGCCGGTCGTCGATCAGGCTGTCGGGGTGGACAAAACCGTCCTCGAAGGCAAGACCATAGATGAACGGTTTCAACGTCGAGCCCGGCGAACGGATGGCGCGGGTCATGTCGACCTGCCCTGCCCGGCTCTCGTCGAAATAATCGGCCGAGCCGACGCGCGCGAGCACGTCGCCGCTCTCATTGTCGACCACGATGATGCCGACCGAGATGTTAGGCCCGAGCGCAATGGCGCGGTCGCGCGCCAGCGGCTCCAGCACCTTCTGCAGGTTCGCATCCAGCGTCAGCTTGATGATGGGCGTGTCCTTGACCGTCGACAGCGCCGTATCGGAGGCATGCGGCGCCAGGATCGGCATCGGCTTGCGCAGCTTCGGCACGGGCACGGCCTTGGCCTGTGCCGCATCGTCAGCGCTGACGATGTGCTCCGCGACCATGCGGTCGAGCACACGGTCGCGGGCCTTGCGCGCGGCTTCGGGATGGCGATCGAGCCGGCGCGTCTCCGGCGATTGCGGCAGCGCCACCAGCAGCGCGGCCTCGGCAAGCGACAGTCGCTTCGGCTCCTTGCCGAGATAGGCGATCGATGCGGCCCGTATCCCTTCGAGATTGCCGCCGTAAGGCGCCAGCGCGAGATAGAGGTCGAGGATTTGCTCCTTGCTTAGGCTTCGCTCGATCTCGATCGCGCGAACGATCTGGCGCAGCTTGGCATGGAGCGAGCGCTGACGCCGCGGCTCCATCAAGCGCGCAAGCTGCATGCTGATGGTCGAGCCGCCCGAGACGATGTGGCCGCGCGTCCCGAGCTGCAACGCTGCGCGCCCCAGCGCGAGCGGGTCGAGACCATTATGCGCGTAGAAGCGCTGGTCCTCATAGGCGAGCAGCAGTTTCAGATAGGTCGGATCGACGTTGGTCCTGGCATCGACCGGCAACCGCCAGCGGCCGTCGAACATGGCGTAGGCGCGCAGCAGCTTGCCGTTGCGGTCGACAACGGTGGTGGAGACCTGCCGCGCCTCGTCGAGCGGGAGCGGACCGAGGTAATAGACCCAAGCGACGAAGCCGAGGATGGTGAGGATGAGCGCGAGCGCGAGGCCGGAGAGGATGTGGTGCCCCCTACCCCGTACTCCGTCATGGCCGGGCTTGCCCCGGCCATCGCCGTTCTCGCCGGTCGCACCAAAGTCCGTGGATGCCCGGGACAAGCCCGGGCATGACGACTGAGTGTGAAACGGCACCTCGTTCATACGCCTCTACCTATTCCTTCACTTCGCCGCTCGCACATCGACACTCCCCGTGCCCGTCCGGCCATAGCGCGAGGGATTGTACATGTCCTCGACATAGGCCTGCGGCAGCACGTATTTGCCGGGCGAGACCGCGCGCACGACATAGGCGACGGTGAAGACCGACTTGGAATCCGAGGCGCGATCGACCGCCGCCGTGAAGCGGTCATCGCGGAACTCGGTATCTTCAGGCTCCTCGCCGTCCTCGATCCAGTCCAGCGTGCCGCTGTCGCCCGACGACACCAGCTTCGGATTGTCGATCTCGAGGCCCGCCGGCAGATAGTCGGACACCATGATGTGGCCGTACTCGGGCTTGGCCTCGGTGATCTTCAGCACCACCGCGAAACGCTGGTTCTGCTTCACTTTGCTGATGTCGGCGGGCTTGCCGTCGAGCGTGAAATAGCTGCGCTCGATCTTGAAGCCGTTCGATGCCGCCGGCTCAGGCGTGACCGGCGAGCCCGACACCGAGACCACCGCCTGCACCGGCGCATCGCCGGTGTTGGTGATCTTCAGCGGCTTGCCCTCCAGCGTCACGGCCTTGTAGCTGCGGTACAGCGCGGTCTTGACCGGCTGGCCGTCGACGTCCATCGACAGGTTCTCCTTGGCCAGTGCGCGCGCCGCCAGCACCAGCCACGCATTCTCCTGCGTGGAAGTGTAGGGCGTGAGCCCGCGCGCGGTCTCGACCCGCGACACCGCCTGCGTCAGCGTCGCCTTCGGCGCGTTGCCTTCGCTGGCGAGCGAGACCAGCGCGGCGGCATCGCGAAGCTGCGAGCCGTAGTCGGTGCGGCCGAACTCCAGCGCAGGCTTGGGCGCGAGGCTGTCGAGCGCAGCACCGTAGACGCGTTCAGCACGGTTACGGTCGCCGACCAGCGCCAGCGCGGCCGCAAGCTGCGATTTCGCGATCGGGGTTGCGAGGTTGGAAAGCTTGGTGTCGGCGAGATAGCGGAGGTCGCCGATCGGCGCCGCGCCGTTACGCGCGAGCACGTAGAGGCCGTAGGCGAGATCGCGGCCGCCGTCCTTCTCCGGCTCGTTGCCGTTCACGACCGAGTTACGGATACGGTCGAGCGCGTTCTTGAACAGCACATCCGGCACCGCAAAGCCCTTTTCCCGGGCGCGGGTGAGGAAGTCCGTCACATAGGCATCGAGCCAGGCATCGTCGCCCCCGGCCGACCACAGGCCGAACGAGCCGTTGGAGCCCTGACGGGCCAAAAGCCGTTCGATGGCGTCGCGGATGCGCTGGTCCACCTCAGTGTCCATGGCAAGGTGCGCGCCGGCGGCGAGGTCGTTGACATAGAGCAGCGGCAAGGCGCGGCTCGTGATCTGTTCCGAGCAGCCATAGGGATAGCGATCGAGCGCCTTGAGGATCGTGGCGGCGTCGAGCGCCGTCGACAGGCTCGCCGAGACCGAGACGCTGCCGGTGCCCGGCACGAGATCGGAGAACATGTCCGAGGTCAGCGTCAGGCTCTCGCCCTTCGCCAGCGTCCGGATCGAGCGCCGCGCCAGCACCTGGGTCGCCGCCTTGACGTCGAGCGCATAGTGGCGCGCCAGCGCAAGTCCGTTCGGTCCCTTGATGTCGACGTCGAGCGTCGCCTGCCCCGCCGCGGTCGCGTCGATCGCAAGCGCGAACGAATTACGCTGCTTGGCGGCGAGCTTGACCGTGGTCGCGGGATTGCCCGATATCTTCACCGGTCCGCCGGTCTTCACGTTGATGACGTAGTCGCCGGCCTGGCCCTCGACATTGTCGATCTCGAGATTGACCGTGCCATGGTCGCCATTGAGCAGGAAGCGCGGCAAGGTCGTGGTCAGCACCACGGGATCGCGGATCACGACATCAATGTTGGCGCGGCCGAGCTTGGTCGCAGTCCACGCCACCGCCATCACGCGCGCGGTGCCGGCGAACTCCGGAATATCGAAGCTCACTTCGGCAGTACCGTCGGCAGCGACGGTGACGATGCCCGAATAGAGCGCCAGCGGCTTTTGCGCGGGCGGCGAGCCCTGCAATTCGCCAGCACCGGCATCGCCGCCGGACTTGATCTGTCCGCGCGTGCCAGACATTCCGTCGATCAGCTGCCCGTAGAGGTCGCGGATCTCTGCGCTGAGGCGGCGCTGGCCAAGATAGTAATCATCAGGCGCCGGCGGCTTGTAATTGGTGAGGTTGAGGATGCCGACGTCGACCGCGGCGATCACGATTTTGGCGTCCTCGCCGGGATTGAGCCCGTCGAGCTTGACCGGGATCTTCAGCGTCGCATTCGGCCGGATCAGTGCCGGTGGCGTCAGCTTCACCTGGAGCGTGCGGGTCTGCTTGTCGATGCCGAACCATTTCAGGCCGATCGCCCGGCCCGGCATGCGTTGGGCCGCCGCGTCGAGCGGACGGCGCAGCGTCGCCACCACATAGGCGCCGGTGCCCCAGTCCTTGCCGACCGGCAGCTTGACCTGCGCGGTGCCTTCCTTGACGTCGATGGTCTGCGTCGTCAGCAGGCGGTCGCCGAGCACGTTGACGGTGAGCTTGCCCGCGCTCCGGACATTGACCGACACCGTCATGGTGTCGCCGGAGGCATATTGCGGCTTGTCGATCGAGGTCTCCAGCAGATCCGGCGTGTCGGCGCTGCCGTCGGAATACCAGCCGACGTCGAACTGCACCGAGGTCACCGGGCCGTCGGCGTCGTTGGACTTCACATCCAGCCGATAGCGGCCGGGCTGCGGGGCGAGCGAGATCCGCGACGGCTTGTCGGCAGCGATCGTCACGTCACCGTCGGAGACGCGCGAGGTCGACTTGACCGGCTCGTATTCCCAGTAATTGTTCTGACGATACCACTGGTAGCGCGACTCCATCTTCAGGAGCTCGTAACGCAGGCCGTCACGGCGCAGCCTCTCGCCCTCGGGCGAGACGAACACGACATCGAACTCGGCCTTGTCGCCCTCGGCAACGTTCTTGTCTGCGAATAGCGGCTTGATGCCGATCATGGCGGTCGCAGGCGCGACCGGCAGCACGATCTTGCGCTCGACGGCGCGGCCGCCGGTCTCGACCATGCGGACGAAGATCTGCGCCTCCTGCGGCCGGGTCGAGGCCGGCTGCTTGTCCAGCGTCACCGGGAAGGTCGCAACGCCGTTGGCGTCGGCTTCGGGCAAATTCTCCAGCGGCGTGCGCTCGTTCGAGGTGGTCTCCTCGTCGGCGACGCCGAACTGGTAGCCGGCAAAGCCCGGACGCTCGCTCGCGGGCGCGACCAGCATGTCGCCTTCGAGCTGGAGGCCAGAGGCCGGCGCGCCATAGAGGAAATGGCCGTCCGCCTTAAGCTCCACTGGAGCGTTAGCTTTGATCACCTTGTCCTTGGCGGACAAATCGAATTCGATCCGATCAGGAACGTAGTCCTCGACCATGAAGGTGGTTTCGCCGACCGACGAGCCCTTCGGGTCGGTGAAGGCGCGCACCCGCCAGGTCCCGGTCGGGACAGCCGAGTTGAGCGGCACCGCGAGCGTGCGGCCGCCGGCGCCCTGGTCGGACAGCACGGCGCGGCGGAATTCGACGCCGTCGGGGCGCTCGATCACCAGCGTCATCGGCCCGCCGGTGACGGCATTGCCCTGCCCGTCGCGCAGCAGCGCGGTGAGATAGACGGTCTCGCTGGAGCGATAGACGCCGCGCTCGGCATAAACAAAAGCGTCGGCTCCAACAGGCACGGCGCGGCCGGAGACGCCGCGGTCGGACAGGTCGAAGGCGGAGGTCTTCAGGCTGAGGAAGGCATAGTCGGCCTTCTCGCCCGTGACCGTCAGCATCGCCGGCGACAAGCCGCCCTCGCCGCGCGCAAGGCCCGACTCGAACAGCACATGGCCGCTGTCGTCGGTCTTGCGGGTGGCCAGGATCTCGTTGTTGCGGGCGACCAGCCGCACCTCGGCTTTGCCCACCGGATCGGTCGAGGCCAGCGAATTGACGAAGACGTGGATGCCGTCATTGCCGGAATAGGCTGTGACCCCGAGGTCGGAGACGATGAACCATTGCGTGGCGAGCTGGGATTCGTCGTCCGAGCCTGGCCCCTTGGCGGCGGCGGTCATCACGTAGACGCCGGGCTGGAGCTCGCCCAGCGCCTGGTCGACGGGGAATGCGGTGGTGACGTCCTGGTTCAGCGTCATCGCGGTCGCAAGCTCGCCGGTCCAGACCTTGACGCCGCGTTCGCCGCCGATATCCGAGAGCTGGTAGCGCGACAGCGTCTTCTGGAAATCGCTGTCGACGACCGTATTGATCAGATTGCGGTCGCCGATCCTGAAGACGTTGACGTTGACCGCGGGCGTGTTGACGCTGACCACGGGAATGCCGCGCTGGCCGGTCCTGGGCAGCACATAGGCACGGCTGGTGAAGCGCACGAAGGGTTTGCGATCACGCACATAGACGTTGAACTCGGCCGATTTCGGCAGGCCTTCCTTGACGGTGGATGGCAGGCCGGCGCGCAGATTGATGTTGTAGCGTTCGCCATGCTTCAGCCCGTCGACGCAGAGCTGCTTGCCCTCGGCCGACAGCGCCGGCTTGTCCTGGCCCGCCAGCGCGAGGTACGGCGCGAAATCGGTGCGCTTGGCGAGCTCTTCCGAGAACTGGAAGCAGGCGCGCGGGCTCGCCGAATCCGAGTCCACGGTATAGTCGAGCAGCCGAAAACCGTGCTCGTCCCGCATCTTCTCATACTGGCCGCGGACGTCGGCGACCTCGCGCATGTCGAGCGACAGCCGCAGCGCGTCCAGCGCCGGCCGCCACAGCTTGCGTTCGGCGAGCGACTTGCCGAGCACGGCGAGCGCGTCGGCCTCCTCGCCCGGGTTGCCGGCACGCTGGTAGGCGATGTAGGCGGCGGTCGAGGCGCGCTCCAGAAGGAAGGTCTGCTCGCTCGAGCTCTTCGGCGAGATCTGGAAGATGACCTTGGCGAGCCGCAGCCAGTTGCCGGTATCCTCCGGCGCGGTGGCCGCGATCTGGCCGAGGACCGACAGCCCGGTGCGGTAATCGCTGCGGCGGAAGGCGGCGTCGGCGTCGGTGCGCAGGGTCGCGCTGGTCTTGGCGACCGGCCCCGCCTCGCTCTTGATCTGCGCCTCCAGCTTGATCGCGGAATCGGCAAGATCGTCGCGCTTGAACGCCTTGTCGGCGGCGTGCGCCGCGCTGAGGCCGAACGCCAGCGTGGCGCAGATTGTGACGGCGCGAACCAGACCGATCATGAGGGACTCCCGGAAATCACGGCGAACGCCGCGTGCGCATGAAGTGCGCGGAAAGGTGACAGACTCAAGGCGATGGAACCAGAGGTGCTAATCGTCGCATTCGCCATGACAAGGCAAGCCCAGAGGAGACCGATCGAGATATCGCCGCGCACGCCGTCCTGATGGCGCAGCCCTACCTGACCCGTCGACCGGCGGCCGTGTCCCGGAAGCTGGCCAGCGTTCCCGGCGATGTGAACCATCGTCCAGTCCGCTGCCGCTCAACCCGGCACCCTGACACCCCACCGTTCCGCTTTGTCGCTTTAGGTGCGAAAACGGTTCGGTTCAGACTTGGCGCGGTCGAGGATTTTTCATATGTGGCGTGGTAAGAAACCGGCAGGCGGCAGCCGAGGCCGGCCCAGGGCTGGCATCAAGGCTGGTCTCAAGTCTGGCCAAAAGACGGTCCCATAGCTCAACTGGATAGAGTAGCGGATTTCTACTCCGCGGGTTGCAGGTTCGAGTCCTGCTGGGATCGCCATTCATCGTTGGACTGACGATGCCTCAAGCCGATTTGCGGCATCGGATTCCCGCGCCCCTGCTTTGAGTCCGGGCCGCATGAGGCTCGGGACCCATCTCCCTGGATATCGGTACTGCGGGTCGACCTGTTCGACGCACAGTCCCCAATCGATCGGACATCACGAACGCGTGGGTACCCTCGCACCGGCCTTTCAACCCGGTAAACGAGACTTATGTAAGCGCCGGGCGACGTGCGCCCGATAAGGACTCCGATGCCGCTATCCGAGTGGACGAGAATGGCTATCGCATCTGCGGTGGCAATCGTCGCAATGTCGTACTTGGCGATCGACGCCGGCGTCGTGAACACCAGTGTCGTCACAAAGCGCATCGAGACGGCTCAGGCTTCCATCGTGGGCGCAGCGATGAGTCAGAATCACCTCGCCTTCGCCGTTCAGGCGTGGCCGCGTCGCGACCACCAGAAGCCGCGCTTGGAAGAATGCCTGGCGATCGATTGATCGCTGCGCCGCTCTGTCATGGCCTCGCACGTGCTCACCCTTCAAGGACCCGCTGACGTCTCGCCCACCACGCTGCAATCGCCGTAGTGAGATCCCCCCACAGCTCGGCCGGCAGGTCCGGCACAGCGACCCGGACGCTGTACTGATTCGTTGTCGCGTCGTGAAACCACTCGGTCGCGGCGAAATCGAATCCGAAGCTGCCGGCGTGGCGAATGGGGAAGCCTTCGCGGCTGAGGTCGCGGCTCATGTCTTCGGCGGCCTGCCGTGCGGTCGCCTCATTGAGCGCGTGCCTGCCGCAGAGCGTGACATAGAGGCCGTGGGTGAAATGCAATTCGGCCGAGAGCGAGGCCAGCTCCGAGGCGAAATATCGCGCCATATGGCGGCCGTTGCGCAGGATCGCGGCGACACGCTTTCTCGTTAACGCCCAATAGGCCTTCGTGCCCACGAACGGCGGAAAATGCGCCGGCAATGCCGCGCCGCCGAGAAGCCGCACCGCATTGCGGGTTTCCGCCGCCAGGCATTCGGACATCAAACCGTTTGCGTTGAGGTCCTTCCCACTCCAGCGCAGGAAGACCGCAGAACCGAGCCGGCCGTATTCCACCCCGAGCGAATCCAGCTTGTTATGGCTCCGCACCATCACGACGGGAATCCCGCATCGCCCTGCCCATCTCAGGACACGCCGGATGCGGCCCGATCTGCCGGCGAAACATGTCGTGTCGAAGATCAACAGATCGAGCGTCGATCCGTCGCAGCGCAAGGCCGCTTCGAACGCTCCGGCCGAGGCGCATGAATCCAGCAGCAGAATGCGCGGTGAGCCAGCCGGAGCGAACGCTTCGTCCAGCGGCAGCTTCAGCGTGACAAGCCGCAAATGAGGGACAAAGCGCTCGATCAGCTCCAGCGTCTCGCCGTAGGAGCCGGGCAGCACCAGAATATCGGCCTCGTCGATGATCTCCGCGGATGCGAGCAGCAGCGCCGAGATCGCGGCCATGCCGGAGGCGGTGTAGATCGCCTCGCTCCTGCAGCCCCCTTCGAGTTCGTAAAACGAGGGACCAAGCACCGTAAGGTCCGCGCGCTGGTAGTCGTAACTGAACGCGAAGGGTCCGCTGCTGGGACACGCCGCATGCGACCAGGCCGTCTCAGTGGCCTTCCAGTCATGCAGCGTGTGCTCCGCGCGCAGCGCGGCGGCGAGCTGGAATTTGGATGTCACGACCTCATCGACCGATCGCGGGCGAGCCATATGCAATGGACTTCTCAGGCAGTCGTTCAGCAGCCCGAGTTCACGATGTTTTCGCGCGAGATAGTCCTGAATTGTCTCCATGCGGACTCAAAGAACAATACAACTGACTGACAACGTTTCGGACGCGCCGCAGGTCCAGTAACGGCTCCTGCTGCAACGAAGATCGGTCATCGAAGTTGACACTGCACGAGGAGGACATGATGAGCGAAATCAGCTGCCCGACACATTGAGCCCCTTCGGGGGCCTTTTGTTTGTTCACGATCCGCCGCCGCTTCGTTCCCGAAGCACGAATCGAGATCGGCAAATCGACGCCCGAACAATTGTTAACGACACGTTTCAGCAGATCGAACGGGTCACGCGGACTCGCTCACGAGCACGGGCCGCAACCGGTACGCATCGATCGCAGCGTTCGACAGCAGCAGCCTGCGCCGCTCGCCGCGCAGCATCATGCGATCGATCCTGTTCAGGATGAAGCGGGCTGAATCCTCGTGCTCGCCCGTGAGCAAGCCGGATTGTTCGAGATATTTCCAGGCGATCTCGAACGCCTGTGCGCGCAACTCGGGGTCCGTCATCATCACCGGCCAACGTCGTCGCGGAACGGATGTTCCTCATCGCGCGATGTCAGGCGCAGCGAACCACGGCGCTACAAAATGCGAAGACGTCGTGGAACGACGTCACGACCGGCACGTTGGATGCAGCGAAACAGAGTGGTGCCGATCATCTGCCCCGGTCGGCTTTGAAGGGCCCCGTGCTTGTCCCCCGAGCACGGGGCTTTCTCATGCAGGCCAATTAGCTTCGCAAACCTCGGCCGACTATTGACGCGGGATTTCGCCGAGAACGCGGATCAGTCCGCCCGCTCGTCGCGCCGGTCGCGGGCAAGCTGATGCCAGGCCAGAGCCAATTGGATCAGCCTCTGCCGGTCGTCGCCGTCGGACGACGCCGCGGCCCGCTTCATCGCGGCCTCGGCTTCGTGCTGTGGGTCGTACTTGGGACACATGCGCCCAACCCTAACGACCGATATGGACGGGCGCATGGCAATTTCGTCCGTATGATTGCGGGGTGGTTTCTCGTCGTCCGGCCTCCCCCGGACCCATCTGTGAACTGCGTCACAGCCTGCGCCCGGCGTCTCGGCTAAACCGCGCCTCAACCGCTCGCACCGCCGCGAGCGGGCATGGGTGGTCCGTCATGACACAAGAAGCAGCCGAGGCTCACGTCCCGACGCAACGCGCAAGGCCCGACCTGTTCGGTGCCACGCTTCTCGCCACCATCGGCATCGTGATGCTGGCCTGGATCGCAGGCCTGGTCTGGGCGGCGATCGCGTTCTTCAACTGGCTGGTGTGAGGCGCGAACCGGTCAGCACCTCTTCGATAACCAACACTTTCGCCCACACAAAAAGAGGCGGGCCTGCGCCCGCCTCTTTGTTTCAGATCTTGCTTGGAGCCTCAGTAGCAAGCGCGAGGGTCGGCCTGCACATACTGGCCGCTCGGATAGCGGTAGTAGCAGTTGCCCTGGGCCAGATAGTAGCCGGGGCGCGAGGCAGCCGTCGCGCCGGCGATCGCACCGGTCGCGCCGCCGATCACGGCACCCGCGGCCGCACCCGAGGCGTTGCCCGAAATCAGGCCGCCCAGCACGCCGCCGACAATGGCACCGCCAAGCGCGCTCGCGCCGGGATCAGCCGGCGGCGGAGGCGGCGGCGGTTCGTAGGCGACAGGCGGGGCATAGGCCACCGGCACGTCGTCGTAATAGTCGTCCGAGATGTAGGCAGGCGGGCCGGCCATCCGCTGCGGATAATAATACCAGACACCGCCGACATCCCACCACCAGCCGGAGCGGCCGTTGCGGACCTCGTGGCGCCAGCGTCCGCCATCCCAGGCGCGATTGCCGCGATAGGCGTGACCGCCCCAGTCGCGCTGCGGCGCGGGCCCGCGGGCATAGTTACGGCCGGGCGGCGGGCCGCCGGCATTTTGCGGACGCGGACCTCGATCGGCACCCGGACCGGGACCGCCGGCATGGGGCGGGCCGCCGGGCTGTACGCCAGGCTGTGCCTGGGGCCGAGCTGCCTGCTGCGGCGGCGGGCCCTTGCGCATGTTCTGGGGCGGCGCACCGGCGCCGGGCGCGCCCTGCGGCTGGGCCTGGGGCCTTGGCGGCAACGAATCCTGGGCCTGCGCCGACAGCGCGACCAAGGACATGGCCGAAACCAAGGGAATGATGATCTTCATGCGGCTGGACGCACTCATGCGTGCTTGACCCCCTACTCTCTCGATTGCCGTGGTCCCTGCGCGAATAGACGATTCGCCTCGCGCTGGGCTGATGCCGGCTGACATAACAGACCTGCTTTGGCAGGCCCTGTCCCGTTACAAATGTTTAAGATCACGGCAATTTTTGGCCCCGGAGGGCTGCAGAGGGCCGTACTGGAGCGGTTCTAGCGGGCCGGTTCGATCACGTTGCAGTTGGTCCGTCCCGACATCAGGCAGTCCTGCATCTTGCTGGCCGAGGTGAGATCGCGGGCGAGCCACCAGCCGACGCCGAGGATCACGATCGCGATGATCAATCCGGCAATCGCGCCACGGCGGTTGTCGCCGGATTGAGGTTGTGCGCGGGATTTGGGCTTTTCGCCCGGTTCGGGCTTGGACTCAGGCTTGGACATGACTGACTGATCACAGGGATGAGCGGCTTTACCACCTCTGCGACGTGGCGTCACATTCCGCTCAGCCTCGGGTCGGCCGGATCAGATCCTTGCGCGAGGTTTCGACCGCCGGGGTGCCCCGCGGTGCGCAGGTCGTGACTACGAATGCGGTCTGCGTGCATTCCCAGTCGGTGCCCAGAACAGCGCTTTCGATCGGTTGTGGGCGGGCGAAAAGCAGCGCGGCGCCGGCCACGGCGACCGCCGCGACGGCGATTGCCAGCGCCCTCGGGCTCAGTCGGAAATTCGTCATGCCCGTGCTCCGTCTCGTATCCGGGGCGGACGCTAGGCGCCGCTCCGCGTGGTCCCTTATGAGGGACATCACAATTCGGCAGTTTTTCGGGGCTACGAGAGATCGTCGGGGCTGGCGATTTTTCGTCTACCTGATCGGCTGCGATTATGGGTGGCTTCGCGACGCGCGCCGATGTACACGCTCTTGCGTCGCGTGGCGCCCGCTATGCCCAGCCGACGTACCAACTGGCAATGATGTAGGATCGGAAGCGAGGAAGACAAGGCTCGTCGATGAGTGGATTCAGGGAACCCGGCTTCGCAGACCGGCAAAAGGCGGCGCAGGACGCACGCAAAAATCTTTTGAACAAATTCAAGTCGCAGCCCGGGCAAGACGACCCGGCGGTAGCGGCACGTCGTGCCGAGCGCGAGGCGCTCGCGGCCAAGCGTGCCGAGGTAAAGGCCGCGCGCGAAGCCGAAAAGGCCGAGCAGAAGCGCGCCGCGGAAGAAGCTGCCGCCGCCGAAGCCGCGCGCATCGCACGCGAAGCGGAAGAAGCGATCGCCAGGCAGGCAGAACTCGAGGCCGAGCAGAAGGCCAAGCGTGACGCCCGCTACGCGGCCCGCAAGGCCAAGCGGAAGTAACGTTCGCAAGTCACGTTCAATTGAAATTGAACCGGGCATCGCTGGGGTGGTCGATGTGACCGCCCCAGGACTGCTCAGCGCGCGCGTCAGCCTGTCATGACGTCGTGACGACCGCGGAAGATCAATTCTTCTTCATCATCCCGTCGTCTTTCTTCATCCCGTCCTTCGACATGTGGTCCTTCTTCATGCCGTCGTCCTTGGACATGGTGTCCTTCTTCATGCCGTCCTTGGACATCGTGTCCTTCTTCATCATGCCGTCGTCCTTGCCCATCTTGTCCTGAGCAAAAGCGGCCGGCGACAGCGCGAGGCCAAGCGACAGAGCGGCAGCGGAGACGCCGAGCACGATGCGGGTGCGAATGGTCATGTGATCTTCCCTTCGAGATGATGTTTGTCAGCGACGGACGCCGCTATCTAATCTCGACGGATTGCCCGCTGGCGTTGTTACGCCTCGGCTGACAAAATTTCTGCGGGCTCCTCGTCGTCCATCGTTCGGAATAGCCACGGGATCGGGATGTGTGCAGCGCAGCAAGATCGGCACTTGCCGCGGCATTCGGTCTCGAACTATCAGACTAGAGAACATCCACTCAAAGACCGGCTAGGATAGGCCTACGCGCAGGTCTCAGAGACTTGACCCAATCACACCAACAAGAACAGTCGAAAGACCAGTCCAAGGGGATCACACCATGCTCACGCGCCGTCACCTGATCGCGACCGCCGTCGCCGCACCCGCCATTCTCCGCTTCGGCACCGGTACCGCGCATGCCGCGACCACGCTGAAGATCTCGCATCAATTCCCGGGCGGCACCATCGACAAGGGCGATTTCCGCGACCGCCTCTGCCGCATGTTCGCCGCCGAAGTCGCCAAGCGCAGCAAGGGCGACATCGCCGCGGAGATCTATCCGAACTCCTCGCTGATCAAGACCAACGCGCAGTTCTCCGCGATGCGCAAGGGCGCGCTCGACATCAGCCTCTATCCGATGCCTTACGCCGGCGGCGAATTGCCGGAGACCAATATCGGCCTGATGCCGGGCCTCGTGACCACCTACGACCAGGGCCTGCGCTGGAAGAAGGAGCCGGTCGGCAAGGCGCTGACGGACTTCCTCGCCGACAAGGGCATCATCCTGCTCACCTGGGTCTGGCAGGCCGGCGGCGTCGCCAGCCGCTCCAAGCCGATCGTCGCGCCCGAAGACGCCAAGGGCATGAAGGTGCGCGGCGGCTCGCGCGAGATGGACATGGTGCTGCAGACCGCGGGCGCCTCGGTGCTGTCGGTGCCCTCGAACGAAATCTACGCAGCGATGCAGACCGGCGCCTGCGATGCCGGCATCACCTCCTCGACCAGCCTGATCTCGTTCCGGCTCGAAGAGGTCGCGAAGTCGTTGACCTCGGGCGCGGGCGCCTCCTACTGGTTCATGCTCGAGCCGCTGATGATGTCGAAGGCGATCTTCGACAAGCTGCCGAAGAACCAGCAGGACATCCTGCTCACCGTCGGCACCGAGCTCGAGGCCTTCGGCCGCAAGGGTGCGCAGGATGACGACGTCGAGGTCGCCAAGGTCTACGAGAAGGCCGGCGCCAAGGTCTCGGCGCTCGACGCCGCCACCGTCGGCAAGTGGCGCGACATCGCCCGCGACACCGCGTGGAAGGACTACAGCGCCAAGACCGCGACCGCGGCGAATTTGCTCAAGCTCGCCACAGACGTCGCGGCATGAGCCACGGTCCGCTTCCGGATCGTGATGACCTCGAGGCCGCTGCCGCAAGGACCGGCCTTGCGGCGGCGATCGATCGCAGTCTCGCCATCCTCAACAGCATCATCGTGGTGTTCGCCGCGATCGCGCTGGTCGCGGCCTGCGCCATCCTGAGCTACAGCGTGCTCAGCCGCGCGCTGTTCAAGGCCGCCAATTACTGGCAGGACGAGGCCGCAGTGTTCCTCCTGGTCGGCGCCACCTTCATGACGGCGGCCTATGTGCAGCAGAACCGCGGTCATATCGGCATCGAGGCCTTTGTCGGCCTGCTGTCGCCGCTCGCGAACCGGATCAGACTCTGGCTGGTCGATGTCGCGACATTCCTGTTCTGCGCCTTCTTCACCTGGAAGTCCTGGACGCTGGCTCATGAAGCCTATGTCGACGGCCAGGTCTCGAACTCGATGTGGTCGCCGCCGCTCGCCATTCCCTACTCGCTGATGGCGCTGGGGATGAGCCTGCTCTGCGTCCAGATCCTCGTGCAGCTTGCGCTGCCCTTCGCAGGAGCCAGGCGTCCATGAGCGTTTTCGGTATCGGCCTCGCCTACGGAATCGCGACGCTGGTCATCATGTTCTCGGGCATGCCGATCGCATTCGCGCTCGGTGCGGTCGCGGTCGTGTTCATGGGCATCTACATGCCCGCCGCCTCGCTGGATACGGTGACCCAGAACGTCTACGAGGAAATGGCCTCGATCACGCTGCTGTCGATCCCGCTCTTCATCCTGAAGGGCGCCGCGATCGGCAAATCGCGCGCCGGCCAGGATCTCTATTCGGCCCTGCATGCCTGGCTGCATCGCGTCCCCGGCGGCCTCGGCGTCGCCAACGTGTTCGCCTGCGCGCTGTTTGCGGCGATGGCGGGCTCGAGCCCAGCGACCTGTTCGGCGATCGGCTCGGCCGGCATCCCCGAGATGCGCAAGCGCGGCTATTCCGGCGGGTTTGCCGCCGGCATCATCGCGGCGGGCGGCACGCTCGGCATTCTGCTGCCGCCCTCGATCACCATGATCCTGTTCGCGGTCGCCGCCGAAAAATCGCTCGGCCGGCTGTTCCTGGCCGGTATCGGCCCCGGCCTGCTGCTGGTCTCGCTGTTCGGCTTCTATGCGGTGTACCGATTCCGGCGGGAATATGCCGCTGCCGAAGCAGTCTTCAAGAATGGCGGCCCGGAAGCTGCGATCCTCGCCCGCGACGAGTACACGCTCGCCGAACGCTTCAGCGTGCTGCCGCGCGTGATCCCCTTCGTGCTGCTGCTCACCGGCGTCATGATCGCGCTCTATGGCGGCTACGCCACGCCGTCGGAGACCGCCGGCCTCGGCGGCTTGCTGGCGCTGGCGCTGATCGCGGCGATCTACAGCGTGTGGCGGCCGAGCGACCTCGCCCCGATCATGAAATCGACGATCCGGGAATCGACCATGCTGATGATGATCATCGGCATGTCGCTGCTCTATTCTTACGTGATGAGCTATCTGCACATCTCGCAATCGGTCGCCGAATCCATCGTCGCGATGCACCTGCCGCGCTGGGAATTGCTGTTCGCGATCCTCGTCATGGTGGTCGTGCTCGGCTTCTTCCTGCCGCCGGTGTCGATCATTCTGATGACCGCGCCGATCATCCTGCCGCCGCTCCGCGCCGCCAATTTCGACATCATCTGGTTCGGCGTGGTGATGACCATCGTGATGGAGATGGGGCTGATCCATCCACCCGTCGGCCTCAACATCTTCGTCATCCGCAACGTCGCGCCGGATATTCCCCTGCGCGAGGTGATCTGGGGCACGCTGCCGTTCGTGCTGCTGATGATGCTCGCGGTGCTGCTGCTGTGCTTCGTGCCCGAGATCTCGACCGGGCTGCCGGATCTCGTGATGGGGCCGGACGGGAGCAGGTAGCGGCAATCACAGGTGCCGTAGGGTGGATTAGCCGAAGGCGTAATCCACCTCTTCTGTTTCCTTGGAGACCAACAGCGGTGGGTTACGCCTTCCGACTGCGCTTTGCGCAGCCGCAAGGCTAACCCACCCTACGATTCCTACCACTAGCTCTTTCGCCGCGACCGCGGTGCGATCGCCACCACCTGCAGCAGATCCTTTCGCACGGCCTCGATATGCCGTTCCAAAAACCGGCAGGCCTCCTCGACCTTCTGTGCGCGGCAGAGCGCGATCAGATGGGCGTGCTCCTTCTCGGCCGTCCCCATCGCCTTGGTGTTGGAGAGCTGGAGGCGCGTGTAGCGGTCGCTGGTCTGGAGCAATGACAGCACGATCGCGCGCGTGCGCGGCTGCGGGGCGTGCATGTAGAGCGCGAGGTGGAAGTCGGCGTTGAGCTGCCCCCAGTCGCTGACATTCTTCGCCTTGATTGCCTTCTCGAACTGCCTGTGGATGTCGTCGAGCGCATCGAAATCGTCCGCGGAGAAACCCGGCGCCGACTGCGCCAGCAGGCGCGGCTCCAGGATGCAGCGCAGGTCGAACACGTCGTTGATTTCGTCCAGCGACAGTTCAGAAACAATGGCACCCTTCTGCGGCACGATCCGCACCAGGCCTTCGGCCTCGAGCTGGAACAGCGCCTCGCGCACGGGGATGCGGCTGACGCCGTAGGCCTCGCCGAGTGCATCCTGGCGCAGCTGAGAGCCTGCCGGATAGGTGCCGTCGAGGATCGCCTGCCGGAGCTGGTCCACGATCGCAGCCGACAGCGTACGATGCTTCAGAGGCTGTTTCATCTGACCTTCCGTTGTCCTTCCCGACTCATCGGCGTGAAGCGGTCCCTCTCTTGCATGGTGAGGCGCCCGGCAAAAGCCAAATAGCCCCACAAGCCGTGTGCCCAGCAAAAGCGCGTCCTGCCGCCGAAATGACCGCAATCTCTGTTTGACACCCAAAATGTATAAATTATACATTTGACTTTAGCACGACAATTCTCAGGGGTTGGGGCCTCCTTCATGATCGAGCAGACGATGCCGGCCACGCCCGCATTCAGCGTTCGACGCTTGATCGTCCGCGCGTCCAGCGCCCTGCTCGCCGTCGAACGCGTCGCGCTGATGGGCCTGATGTACCTGCTCACCGGCCTGATCCTGGTGAACGTCGTTACCCGCTACGCGCGCTTCCCGATCTACTGGATCGACGAATCCGCGGTCTATTGCGTGGTCTGGCTGACCTTCGTCGGCGCCTCCGCAATGACGCGACTGCGGCTCGATTTCGCGGTGACGATGCTCACCGAGCGTCTCTCGCCGCAGCATCAGAAGATTGCAAAGGTGATCTCGACCGGCCTCGTCGTCGTGTTCGGCGTCGCCTTGATCGTCACCTGCGTGCTCTGGATGGATCCGATTGGCCTTGCCCGCGCCGGCTTCGACGGGCGCAAGCTCGCCGCCGAAACCTTCAACTTCCTCTACACCGAGCACACCCAGACGCTGAACTGGCCGACCTGGGTGCTCTATCTGACGCTGCCGATCTTCGCGGTGTCGATGACCGTTCACGGTCTCGCCAATCTGCTGGAAGATCTCGAGCTGGTCCCGCGCACGCCGCCGAAGGGCTTCCAGCTCTCCGAACTCGACGGGGTCAACTGATGATCACGTCGGCCGCCTTCGTCGCGATCATGCTGGTCGGCGTGCCGATCGGCCTCTGCCTATGCCTCGCCGGCCTCGTCTATATCGCGGCATCAGGCAATCCGGTGCTGTTCCAGTCCTATCCGCTCCAGCTGTTCGGCGGTGTCGACAGCTATGGCCTGATCGCCATCCCGCTGTTCATCCTGATCGGCGAGATCATGAATGGCGGCGGCATCACGCGGCGCATCGTCGACATGGCGATGGCGTTCGTCGGCTCGCTCAAGGGCGGGCTCGCCTACGTCAACATCCTCGCCAACATGTTCATCTCCTCGATCCTGGGATCGGCGACCGCGCAGGTCGCGATCATGGCCCAGATCATGGTGCCGGAGATGGAGAAGAAGGGCTACGACAAGACCTTCGCGGCGGGCCTGACCGCCTATGGCGGCATGCTCGGCCCGATCATCCCGCCGTCGGTGATGTTCGTGGTCTACAGCGTGCTCGCGCAGGTCTCGGTCAGCGACATGCTGATCGCCGGCATCGTGCCGGGCGTGATCCTCACCGTGATGTTCTGCCTCGTCATCGCGCTGATGGGCTACGTCTACAATTACCCACGCGCGGACTATCAGACGCCGCGCCAGCGCGTCACGACAATCCTGCGGACGTCACCCACCCTGTTGATTCCGATCGTCATCGTCGGCACCATCCTCAGTGGGCTCGCCAACGCGACGGAATCGGCCGCCGTCGGCGCGGTCGCCGCCGCGCTCGTCGGAAAATACTGGACCAGGGAATTCGAGTTCTCGCAGCTGCCGCAGATGATGCTGCGCAGCGCGATCTATTCGGCGATCGTGCTGTTCCTGGTGGCGGCCGCCGCCGTGTTTTCCTGGGTCCTGATCTTCGGCAAGGTGCCGCAGGAAACCGCCGGCTGGATCCAGTCCGTCGCCAGGGACCCGGTCAGCTTCATGCTGATCTGCAACGTCATCCTGCTGATCATCGGCACGGTGATCGACGGCATCCCCGGCCTGATCATGACGGTGCCGATCCTGCTGCCGGTCGCAACCGATGTCTACCACATCGACCCCCGGCATTTCGGCGTCGTGGTGGTGATCAACCTCGTGCTCGGCCTGCTGTCGCCGCCGGTCGGGCTCTGCTTCTTCGTTGCAGCCGCCGTCACCGGCGCCAAGCCCGGCAAGATGTTCATGGTGACGCTGCCGTTCTTCGTCATCTCCTGCGTCCTGCTCGTGCTGCTCTCGCTCTATCCCTCGCTCTCGCTGATCCTCATCAAATAGGCCCGTCCAGAAGGAAGCCCGACCATGCCGCTTTCACGCCGCCGCTTTCTCGCCGCCAGCGCCGCCGCATCGGTGTTTGCGCCGTCGCTCGCGCTCGCCCAGGCCAAGGAATTCCGCCTCGGCCTGATCACGCCGAACGGCCACTCCTGGAACAAGGCCGCGCTCAAATTCGGCGACGATCTCAAGGCCGCCACCAGCGGCCGCCTGAGCCTGACCGTGTTCCACTCCGGCCAGCTCGGCAACGAGCCGGCGATGATGCAGCAATTGCAGTCCGGCGCGCTCGACATGGGCTTCATCCAGGCCGCCGAGCTCGGCTCGCGCGTGCCGCACATCGCCGCAATCAACGCGCCCTATATCGTCCGCTCGACGCCCGCGGTCGCCAAATTCGTGCGGCATCCGGCGGCGGTGAAACTGTTCGAGGTCCTGCCGCAGGAGACCGGAACGATCGGGCTCGGCTGGGGCATCACCGGCATGCGCGCGGTGTTCTCGTCGAAGGATTTGAATTCGCTCGCCGACATCAAGGGCATGAAGCTGCGTATCAACCCGACGCCGGTCTACCGCGATTTCTATTCCTCGCTGGGCGCCGCGCCGACGCCGATCCCGACGCCGCAGGTGTTCGACGCGATGGCGAACGGTCAGGTCGACGGCCTCGAGGCCGATCTCGAATTCTCCTGGAACCAGCGCTTCGACAAGGTGTCGAAGGTGATCCTTCAGATGAATGCCGTCTTCATGCCGATGGCCGCGGTCGTCTCGGGCCGGGTCTGGCAGTCGCTCCCCGCGGCCGACCGCGAGCTGATCGCCAAGACGGTGAAGGCGACGCTCGACGCGCAGATCGACGAGCTCGCCGGCAACGAGCCGGCACTGATCGAGAATTTCAAGAACGCGCCGATCCCGATCCGCCAGGTCCCGGCGGGCGACACCGAGGCCGTCATCGCCGAGTTCGACAAGATCTGGCTGCCGAAGGCACCTGTCCTCGCCGAATTGCGCAAGGTCGGCGCCACGCTCTGACCCCATCAGCCATCCTGTTCATAACAACCGGCGGATCCAGCCCCCCCGCCGGCAATACACCTGGAGTGAAAACCATGAGCCGCCGCGTTTCCTGGGAAGGCGTCTTCCCGGCCGTCACCACGCAATTCCACGACGATCTCTCGCTCGACATCGACGCGACTGCGAAAGTGATGGACGGGCTGATCCGCGACGGCGTCTCCGGTCTGATCGTCTGCGGCTCCGTCGGCGAGAACACCTCGCTGGAGCGCAAGGAGAAGGTTGCGATCATGGAGACGGCCAAGTCCGTCGCCGCGGGCCGCGTGCCCGTGCTGTGCGGCATCGCCGAATTCACCACGGCCTTCGCGGTCGAAACCGCGAAGGAAGCCGCGCGCGTCGGCATCGACGGCGTGATGGTGATGCCGGCCTTGGTCTATTCGTCCAAGCCGCACGAGACCGCCGCGCATTTCCGCGCCGTCGCCAGCGCGACCGACCTGCCCGTGATGCTCTACAACAATCCGCCGATCTACAAGAACGACGTCACACCCGACATCCTCGCCTCGCTCGCCGACGTCGAGACCGTCGTCTGCTTCAAGGATTCCTCCGGAGACACGCGCCGCTTCATCGACACCCGGAACATGGTCGGCGACCGCTTCGTGCTGTTCGCGGGCCTCGACGACGTCATCGTCGAGAGCATCGCCATGGGCGCCGTGGGCTGGGTCTCCGGCATGTCGAACGCCTTCCCGCGCGAGGGCGAGACGCTGTTCCGCCTGGCCAAGGCGGGACGCTTTGCCGAGGCGATGCCGATCTACGAATGGTTCATGCCGCTGTTGCACCTCGACGCTCGCCCGGACCTCGTCCAGTGCATCAAGCTGTGCGAGCACATCATGGGTCGCGGCACCGCGCTGACCCGCCCGCCCCGCCTGGCGCTGCTGCCGCAGGAGAAAGCCGAGGTCGAGGCCATGATGGCCAAGGCGCTCAAGAACCGGCCGCGCCTGCCGGACGTGGGCCTGAAGGCAGCCTGAAAACAGGTCTCGTAGGGTGGGCAAAGCGAAGCGTGCCCACCATCTACCGATGATTGCGGAAACTTGGTGGGCACGGCGCTACGCGCCTTTGCCCACCCTACGGCACCTGAAGGCGACGTAAGCGGCCTTACCTCGCAGCCCGCTTCTTCTTCGCATTCAGCGCCGACGCCACGCGGCTCACGGGCGGCTTGCCCAGCACGCCGCTCATCTCGTTCGTGGCGGCCAGCAGCCTTTCCATGTCGACGCCGGTCCTGACGCCCATGCCTTCGAGCATGTAGACGACATCCTCGGTCGCGACGTTTCCGGTCGCGCCCGGCGCATAGGGACAGCCGCCGAGACCGCCGGCGGCGGCGTCGACGACGCGGACGCCCTGCTCCAGGCCGGCATAGAGATTGGCGAGCGCCTGGCCGTAGGTGTCGTGGAAATGCATCGCCAGCCTGGCGGGCGGGATGTTGGCGCTGACCGCGCGCAACATCTCCTTCGCCTTGTCGGGCGTGCCGACGCCGATGGTGTCGCCGAGCGAGATCTCGTAGCAGCCGAGCTCCCACAGCGTGCTCGCGAGATCGGCAACCGCCTTCGGCTTGATCTCGCCGTCGAAGGGGCAACCGAGCACGCAGGAGATATAGCCACGCACGGGAATGCCATCGGCCTTGGCGCGCGTCAGCACCGGCTTGAACCGCTCGATCGACTCCGCGACCGTGCAATTGATGTTGGCCCGCGAAAACCCTTCCGAGGCCGCGGCGAACACCGAGACGACCTTCGCCCCCGCAGCGCGCGCGGCGTCATAGCCCTTCTCGTTCGGCACCAGCACGTGGAACTCGGCGTCCTTGATGTGGCTAACGCCGCGCAGCACGGCGTCCGAGCTCGCCATTTGCGGGATCGCCTTGGGGGAGACAAAGGCGCCGACCTCGACCGTATCGAGGCCGGCCGCGACCAGCGCCTCGATGAAGGCGACGCGGGCCTCGACGCTGACCGGTGTCTTCTCGTTCTGGAGGCCGTCGCGCGGCCCCATTTCGATGATACGGACGGGGTCGCTCATGTCATTCTCCGGAAGGCTCGACCACGGCGAGCTCGACGCCCTCCTGGACGATGTCGCCGACCTTGCACTTGATGGATTTCAGCACGCCGGCATAGGGCGCCCGCAGCGTCTGCTCCATCTTCATCACTTCCAGGGTGAGGATCGGCGCGCCCTTCTCAAGGGTGGCACCCTCCTCCGCCAGCACGGCGACGACCGTGCCGGGCAAGGGTGCAGCGATCTTGTCCTCGCCGGTCTGCTCCTCGCTCTCGCCGCCGAACGGATCGACCCAGTGCAGGTCGAAGCGGCCGTTGCGCGTGCGCAGGTACAGCTCATGGCCGGAGATCACCGCCGCGACCGCGGATTTGACGCCATCGAGCGTCAGGTCGAAGCCGCCATCCTTCGGCGCAATCGCGAACGCCAGCTCGCGGCCGCCGATCACCAGCGTCGACGGCCCGCTGCCATAGTTCAGCGTGATCTTCTGCTCCGACCCATGTCCGACGCGGAAGGCGAAGCTGCGCTGGCGGCGGCCGACCGGCTGCCAGCCAAAGGTCTGCCAGGGCGAATTCGCGCCCCCTTGCGCGGCTTGCCGCTCGTCATCGACGATGGCGGCCACCGCGGCACAGAGCTCGAGCTCGCCGGGCGCAGGCGCGGCCGAAGTCAGGACCGCCAGCTCGCGCTCGATGAAGCCGGTGTCGATCGCATTCGTCCGCACCTTCGGATGCGTCATCAGCGCCGACAGGAACGGAATGTTGGTGACGATGCCGCGAACGTCGGACTCCTCCAGCCCGCGGTTCAGCCGCTCGATGGCGACGTCGCGCGTCGGCGCCCATGCGATCATCTTGGCGAGCATGGCGTCGTAATACGGCGAGACGCTATCGCCCTCGCGATAGCCGGCATCGATGCGCAGGCCGCCGGTCTCCGCCGGTAGCCGCCAGGTCGAGATCTTGCCGACCGACGGCATGAAGTTCTTCGTGGGGTTCTCGGCATAGACGCGCGCCTCGACGGCATGGCCGTTGAGCTTGATCTCGTCCTGCCTCATCGGCAGCGCCTCGCCGAAGGCGACGCGCAGCTGCCATTCGACGAGGTCGATGCCGGTGATCAGCTCAGTCACGGGATGCTCGACCTGGAGGCGCGTGTTCATCTCGATGAAGAACACGTCCTTGCCGTCGGAGACGAACTCGATGGTGCCGGCGCCGACATAGTCCACCGCGCCCGCCGCCTTGCGCGCAGCGGCACAGACGGTCTCGCGCTGGCTGGCATTGAGCGTCGGCGACGGCGCTTCCTCGATCACCTTCTGGTGCCGGCGTTGCAGCGTGCACTCGCGCTCGAACAGCGACAGCAGATTGCCGTGGCTGTCGCCGATGATCTGCACCTCGATGTGACGGGGATTGTCGACATATTTCTCGATCAGCATGCGATCGTCGCCGAACGCGGCCTTGGCCTCGCGCTTGGCGCTGACGATCGCCGGCCCAAGCTCGGCAGCAGAGCGAACGATCCGCATGCCACGGCCGCCGCCCCCGGCGGACGCCTTCACCAGGATGGGGAAGCCGATCTTGTCGGCCGCCTTCGACAGCGTCGCCTCGTCCTGGGCCTCGCCGTGATAGCCCGGCACCAGCGGTACGCCGGCCTTCTCCATCAGCGCCTTGGAGCCGGATTTCGAGCCCATCGCGGTCATCATCCCGGCGGTCGGGCCTACGAAGACCAGACCCGCGTCGAGGCAGGCATGCGCAAACTCGGCATTCTCCGACAGGAAGCCGTACCCCGGGTGCACGGCTTCGGCGCCGGTCTTGCGGGCGGCCTCGATCAGCCGCTCGACATTGAGATAGCTGTCACGCGCCCGCGCCGGCCCGAGCAGCACGGCTTCATCCGCGAGCGCGACATGCATCGCGTCGCGGTCGGCCTCGGAATAGACCGCGACCGTGCGCAGGCCCATGGCGCGCGCGGTGCGGATGACGCGGCAGGCGATCTCGCCGCGGTTGGCGATGAGGAGCGTGCGAAAACGGCGGTAGAGCTTTGAGCGGTCCATCGCATCACATCCTGAACAGGCCGAATTTCGTCGGTTCGATCGGCGCATTCGACGCCGCCGAGAGGCCAAGCCCGAGCACGAGCCGGGTGTCGGCCGGGTCGATCACGCCGTCGTCCCACAGCCGCGCGGTTGCGTAATAGGGATGCCCCTGGCTCTCATATTGCGCGCGGATCGGGCTGCGGAAGGTCTCTTCCTCTTCCTTCGACCAGCTATCGCCCTTGGCCTCGATATTGTCGCGGCGGACCTGGCTCAGCACCATCGAGGCCTGCTCGCCGCCCATCACCGAGATGCGTGCGTTCGGCCACATCCAGAGGAAGCGCGGCGAGTAGGCGCGGCCGCACATGCCGTAATTGCCGGCGCCGTAGGAGCCGCCGATCACCACGGTGAATTTCGGCACCGAGGCGGTCGCGACCGCCGTCACCAGCTTGGCGCCGTCGCGCGCGATGCCGCCCGCCTCGTATTTCTTGCCGACCATGAAGCCGGTGATGTTCTGCAAAAACACCAGCGGAATGCCGCGCTGGCAGCACAGCTCGATGAAATGCGCGCCCTTGAGCGAGCTCTCGCTGAACAGAATGCCGTTGTTGGCGATGATGCCGACCGGATAGCCCCAGATGTGAGCGAAGCCGCACACCAGCGTCGTGCCATAGAGCTTCTTGAACTCGTCGAACTCGGAGCCGTCGACGACGCGCGCGATGATGTCGCGCACGTCGAACGGCTTGCGTCCGTCGACGGGCACGACGCCATAAATCTCCTCCGCCGCAAACAGGGGATCACGCGGCGGATGCATGTTGAGGTTCGGCCGCGCCGACGGCTTCAGCGTGCCGACGATGCGCCGGGCGATGCCGATCGCGTGGGCGTCGTTCTGGGCGTAGTGGTCGGTCACGCCGGACTGGCGCGAATGCACGTCGGCGCCGCCGAGCTCCTCCGCACTCACAACCTCGCCGGTCGCGGCCTTCACCAGCGGCGGGCCGCCGAGGAAGATGGTGCCTTGATTGCGCACGATGATGCTCTCGTCCGACATCGCGGGGACATAGGCGCCGCCGGCGGTGCAGGAGCCCATCACGATCGCGATCTGCGGGATGCCTTGCGACGACATCTGCGCCTGATTGTAGAAGATGCGGCCGAAATGCCGCTCGTCCGGAAAGATCTCGTCCTGGAGCGGCAGGAAGGCGCCGCCGGAATCCACCATGTAAACGCAGGGAAGGTTGTTCTGCCGCGCTACGTCCTGGGCGCGCAGATGCTTCTTCACCGTCATCGGATAGTAGGTGCCGCCCTTGATGGTGGCGTCGTTGGCGACGATCACGCATTCGCGGCCCGAGATGCGGCCCACACCGGTGACGACGCTCGCCGAATGCACGTCGCCGCCATAGAGGCCATAGGCCGCAAGCGGCGACAGCTCCATGAACGAGGTGCCGGGATCGATCAGCAGATCGACGCGCTCGCGTGCCAGCATCTTGCCGCGCGCGGTGTGGCGGCTGCGCGAGGCCTCGCCGCCGCCGCCGGCGACTTGGGCGAGCTTTTCGCGCAAATCCGCGACGAGGGTGCGCATGGCCTCGGAATTGCGCGCAAAGTCGGATGATGACGTATCGATGCTGGAATGGAGCGCCATGTTGATTCCAATCAGGTGAAGGTTTTACGCCGTCTCGGCCATCAGTTCGCGGCCGATCAGCATGCGCCGAACCTCCGAGGTGCCGGCGCCGATCTCGTAGAGCTTTGCATCGCGCCAGAGCCGTCCGACCGGAAATTCGGATGTATAACCGACGCCGCCGAGCGCCTGGATCGCCTCGCCGGCCATCCATGTCGCCTTCTCCGCGGAATAGAGGATCGAGGCAGCGGAATCCTTGCGCAGCGTGCGCGCGTGGTCGGCGCGGTCGCAGGCCCGCCCGACGGCATAAACATAGGCGCGCGTGGCCTGCCAGGTCGCATACATGTCGGCGAGCTTGCCCTGCATCAGCTGGAAATCGCCGATCGGCTGGCCGAATTGCTTGCGCTCGTGCATGTAGGGCACCACCGCGTCCATGCAGGCCGCCATGATGCCGAGCGGGCCGCCCGAGAGCACCGCGCGCTCATAGTCGAGGCCGGACATCAGCACCTTGACGCCCTCGCCGACCTTGCCGAGCACGTTCTCCTCGGGCACCTCGCATTCGTCGAAGAACAAGGGATAGGTGTTGGAGCCGCGCATGCCGAGCTTGTCGAGATGGTGGCCGTGGGTGAACCCCTTGAAACCTTTCTCGATCAGGAACGCGGTCATGCCGCGAGGTCCCGCTGCCGGATCGGTCTTGGCGTAGACCACCAGCACGTCGGCGTCGCCGCCATTGGTGATCCACATCTTGGAGCCATTGAGCACATAGCGGTCGCCGCGCTTGTCGGCGCGCAGCTTCATCGAGACGACGTCGGAGCCGGCGCCGGGCTCGGACATCGCCAGCGCGCCGACATGCTCGCCTGAGATCAGCTTCGGCAGATAGCGCTGGCGCTGCGCGTCGTTGCCGTTGCGGCGGATCTGGTTGACGCAGAGGTTGGAATGGGCGCCGTAGGACAGCCCGACGGCCGCCGAGCCGCGCGAAATCTCCTCCATGGCGACGATGTGGGCGAGATAGCCCATGTTGGAGCCGCCATATTGCTCCGGCGCGGTCATGCCGAGCAGGCCGAGGTCGCCAAAACGCTTCCAGAGGTCGGCCGGGAACAGATTGGCTTTCTCGATCTCGGCCGCGCGCGGGGCGATCTCCGCCTCCACGAAGGCGCGAAGCGTGTCGCGCAGCATGCTGATGTCTTCGCCCAGATCGAAATCGATGCTCGGGATGTTCACGGCGATTCCTCCGTATTTTGGGGACCGAACCTAGCGGGGTCCTGGCCCTCTTGCGGTCGAAAAGGTTGCATTTTCCGCCAAACTTGGCGAGGATTTTCCCAAAGGATTTCCGATGCCGTTCCAAGTCGCCACCGCGATCCCGCGCCGCGCAATGACCCCTGCCGCCTTCGTCCGCGGCGTAATTGCCGCTTACGAACGCTATGGCCGCGATCCGGCGGAGGCGCTGAGCCGGGGCCAGGTACCGCCAGACCTTGTCAATTCTCCGGATGGGCGGGTCACGGCCGCCCAGTTCGAGGCCCTGGCGGGCCACGCCATGCGCGAGCTCGACGACGAGGCGCTCGGCTGGTTCTCGCGCCGGCTGCCGTTCGGCACCTACGGCATGCTGTGCCGCGCCTCGATCACAGCCCCCACGCTCGAAGTCGCGCTAAAACGCTGGTGCCGGCATCACCGCCTGCTGACCGAGGACGTGCTGCTCGAGCTCGCGGTCGGCGAGGAGACCGCAATCGTCTCCATCCGGGAGCTGCGCGACCTCGGACCCTTGCGCGAATTCTGCCTGGTCACCCTGCTCCGCTACGTGCTCGGCTTTTCCTGCTGGGCGGTCGATTCCAGGATCGCGCTCCGCGCCGCGGAGTTTCCGTACCCCGAGCCGGACCACGTCTCGGTCTATCCGACCATCTTCAGTCGGAGCATCCGCTTCGACGCCAAGTGCGCATCGATCATCTTCGACAAGCACTATCTCTCGCTGCCGCTCACGCGCAGCGCGGCAGACCTCGACAACATGCTCAAGGGCGCGTTGCGGCTGACGGTGCTGCCCTATCGGCGCGACCGGCTGCTGGTCGAGCGCGTCCGCCGCGTGCTGCGCAACGCGCGCGGCCGTAGCCTCGGCGCCGAAGACGTCGCGAGCGAGCTGGCGCTCTCCACCCGCACCATGCATCGCCGCCTGCGCGAGGAAGCGACCTCGCTGCGCGACCTCAAGGAAGAAGCAAAGTTCGAGCTCGCCAAGCAGGAGCTGATGCGCGGACGCGCCCCGATCAAGCGGATCGCGGAGATCGCCGGCTTCCGCAACGAAAAGAGCTTTTCCCGTGCCTTCCGCACCTGGACCGGCGCCTCCCCGCGCGAATTTCGCGGCCGGTATCGCTGAGGCACACGCGCGCGCGCCGTCGCCCGATTGTCATAAAATAACGGCCCCCGAGATGAACCTCGGAGGCCGCAAAGTCTAGAAACGGGACTTCTATCGTTAGTTCGAGTTGGTCTGGCCGCCCGAGCGATGCTTGCCGCGCGACTGCGTCTGCTTCGGCTGGAACGCGAGCGCGTCGTTGCTGGTCTTCGCGCCGCCACTCTGCGAGCACATGCCGCCGATGCCGCCGGCCGCCTGACGGCAGGCTTCCATCGTCGGATAGCCGCAACCGTGCGCGGCCTGGGCGCCGTTGGTGATGCAGAAGTCGTCGGCCTTGGCAGCGGGCGCGGTCATCATGAGAAACGCAGAGGCGAACAGCGTCGCAGCGGAGGCGACGAACGTCTTCGAGGTCGAGGTCATGCTGTCTTTTCCTAGCTCAGGGTCCCACAAAAGAGTCCTCGGCATGGGACGCACGCCAAGGTTCACACCCCGGATGTAGGCCGGGCGCGCGAGCCGACAATCACGTTCCAGCGCATCGCAGGGCTTCCTAAATCACATGTCACAGTTAGGTGAGTTACTAAGCTATCAGTAGGCCGCTAGTTCGGTTTTTGTGAAATCGTCGCCGGGCCAACGGCCGGAGTGCGCGGCCCCCTATCCTGCTGCCGCCGCCATGCCTTCCTGCAACGGAAGCGGCACGTCCTTCGCGACACCCAGCACCGGGAAGCTGCGGACGTTCTTCACATCAGGCATGGCGGCGAAATGCAGGAGTTGCTGGCGCATGCTCTCGACATTGGGCGCGACGCATTTCAGCAGATAGTCGGTGTCGCCCGAAATCCGCCAGCACTGCTGGATGCGCGGGATCGCTGATATCGAGCTCTCGAACGCCTCCAGCACCGGCTGGGCCTGGCTGCCGAGCTGGATCGAGACGAACGACACCACCTCATAGCCGAGCAGCCGCTCGTCGATGACGGCGCGGACTGCCCGGATCACGCCGCGGCTGAACAGCGATTTCAGCCGCCGCAGGCAGTTTGGCGCGGAGACGCCGACGCGTAGCGCCAGCTCATTGTTGCGAACGCGCCCGTCCTGCTGCAGCTCGGATAGTATCTTCAGATCGATGCCGTCGAGCTGATCACGCCCCGCCATACCCCACCTCGCCATGGTCGCCTCATGCGAGGCAGCGAAGCATGCGGCGGAATCGGTGCCAAGAGGCGGAACTGGGGATCCGACCCGATCGTTTCGCGCGAGCACCGTCATTGATGCTCTCTTGAGTCAAACTGCCGCAGGACTCGCGTCCTGGCACAAACTGCATAACGGTAAGATGGAACTGATGCGATGATACAGCTCCAAATGAGGAGCAGTATCCGGACGATCCATCCACAATTGAAACGACGTCGCGAAAATTGCTCCCGTGTGAAATGAGGAAGCAAATGAAAACAGTATTGATGTCCGCTCTCCTGGTTTCCTCTATCTTCACCAGCTCGTCCGCAATGGCGCAGGATCAGCCGGTTCCTCCCCTGATCAAACAGATAAACAACGGGAATTGGCTGCCTCAGAAGGAAGCTGAGGACCTCCGCGACGAATTGTTCTATCAGCGCGCGATCCACGCCTACATGACGATGCAGCCGGCATTGAACGTGATCGGCATGCGCGACGGTTCAGAGGCCGCCTTCGGAAAGGGCTACAACGTCCTGCCGATCTGGAAAGACAGGATGGACTCGCGCGCGTGGGTGCCGACCCCCAATGCCGACGTCGTCTACTCCATGAACTATCTCGACCTCAAGGAGACCGGCCCGCTCGTGGTGGCTGCGCCTGCGAACGTGATCGGCATGTTCACCGATTTCTTCCAGCGGACCATCACGGATGTCGGTGCGATCGGTCCTGATCGTGCGCGCGGCGGGCTCTATCTGCTGCTGCCGCCTGGCTATGAGGGCGAGATTCCTCAAGGGTACTTCGCGTTCAAATCATCGACTTACAACGTCTTCCTGTTCTTCCGCACCGTGATGGCGAAGGGCGACAACGGACCTGACCCCAAGCCCGCTGTGGCGCTGGCGGAACAAACACGCATCTATCCCCTGTGGGCGATGGAAAAAGACGTCAAGCCGATGCAATTCCCCAATGGCAGCGGCAAGCGCGTCAACATGATGTACCCGGTCGACAATGCCTACTGGACGAAGCTCAAGGCGTTCGTCGACTACGAACCCGTCGCCGCCATCGATCCCGAGCTGCGCGGGGTGCTGGCATCGATCGGCATCATCAAAGGCCAGCCGTTCAATCCCGGCGCGAAGCAGCAGGAACTGCTGAAGAAGGCAGTCGAGACCGCGCCGAGGATGATCCTGGCCAATCGTCAGCTCGGCCGCCCGGACGGCCGTACGCGGTACTACAATGATCGCCAATACGAGAACACTTGGGCCGGCGGCACCGCGGAATGGCTTCAGGACGGCTATCTCGATGTGGATCAGCGTGCGTCGTACTTCCAATTTGCCTATTCCACGGCGTCCGCCATGGTCATGCGCACGCTTGGCGCGGGATCGAAATATCCGTTCACAGGGCGCGACTCCAAAGGTGAATTTCTGAACGGTGCGAACACCTACAAGCTGCATCTGCCGCCCAATCCACCGGCCGCCTTGTTCTGGGCCGTGACGGCCTACAACGTCACCGACGGAACGATGCCGGAGACACCGCAACTGCTGCCGTCGATCAACGGCTTCAACAAGGTCGCGACCAACAGCGACGGCTCGGTCGACATCTGGTTCGCGCCGCAAAAGCCGGCCAACGCGCCGGAGTCGAACTGGATTCAGACCGTCAGCGGACGGAATTTCCTGGCTGCGCTGCGCCTCTATGGCACCGGCGTCGAATTCTTCGATCAGACCTGGAAACCTGATGACGTCGTGAAGGTGAACTGAGACGAGATCGACGCGATCCAACTCAGCCATCGGACTGAAACTGGAGAATGCAATGAAACCAGCAACCATCACTGAACAAGGCACCACGCGGCGCGACGCAATGAAGGGCAGTATCGGCGCGGCAACTCTCGCCGCACTGGGCACCGGCCCGGCAGCCCCGGTCGCGATTGCGACCGCTTCGATCGCACTGACCGCTGACGCCGCTCAAGCTCAACGGGCCCTCGAGGCCACACTCGCCCCAACGGAGCCCGCGACGGGCATCGTGATGTTCCCGGATTATGCGAAGGCAATCGCGCAGATGGCCTATATCTGGGGTTGGCCGATGGTCAACATGACCAATCGCAGGGCGACAATCACGCAAGCGCCGCAGGCTGGTCTGTTGAACGGCGTCATACCGGTCGCGCCCCGCGGCCAGATCGGAATGCTCCACGATTACATCGAACCGTCGGAGACTTTCGTGACCTGTCCAAACCAGGATGTGGTCTACGGACTTGGTTTCTTCTCGCTCGATGAGGAGCCTGTGGTCGTTCAAGTCCCGGATTTTGGCGACCGCTTCTGGGTCTATGCTCTTTACGATGCGCGCACTGACCAGTTTGGCGAACTCGGTAAGCCCTACCATACAAAGCCCGGCTTCTACTTGTTGGTTGGGCCGAACTGGAAGGGCCTCAAGCCGTCCGGCATTACCGGGATCGTTCGCTGCTCCACCACGCTTGCCAACGCCATTCCGCGTGTATTCCAGGATGACACAGCAGAGGACAAGAAGGCGATCCAGGCAGTCGTCAATCAAGTTGTCGCTTATCCGCTGAAGGACTTCACCGGCAAGATGAAGACCGTCGAATGGAGTAAGCTCCCGAACATTCCCGGTCCGAAATCGGACGGCGAGGAGACGAAGTGGGTGGTCCCGGAAAAATTCTTCGATCAGTTCGGCGAGGTGCTCGACATCGTCGGCCCGCTCCCGGGCGAGGAAGCGATGTACGGGCAATTCCGCCTGCTGCTCGATGCCGCCAGCAAGGATCCGGAACTCAAGAAGGCATTGGTCGAGACCGCTGTCGAGACCGAGCAAAAGGTCATCAAGAGCTTCTTCCAGTGGAAGCACAACGGCCGCCCGGCCGGTAACGGCTGGAATCGCTCGACCAACAATGCGCAATTCGGCATCGACTACTTCAACCGCACCGGGACGGCAAAATCGAACATGTTCGACAACCGGCCGACTGAGACGCAGTATTTCTACACGGACAATGACGGCGCGAATGCCGAACTCAACGGCAGCAGCGCTTACGAGATAACGTTTCCGAAGGGAGAGGAGCCGCCGGTCAACGGCTTCTGGTCACTGACGCTCTATAACGACAAGCATCTCTTCCACGCCAACAACCTCAAACGCTACTCGCTCGGCACCAAGAACAAGAACCTCAAGCGCAACGCCGATGGCTCTCTGACGCTCTATGCCGGCGCCAGATCACCGGGCGGTGACAAGGAGACGAACTGGCTGCCGGCGCCGGACGGACACTTCTCGCTCTACATCCGTGCCTATTGGGGCAAGGAAGGCATTTTGACCGAATCCTGGAAGCCGCCGGTCATTCGAAAAGTTGCCTGAGAAGGTTCTGGCGAATGTCCATCGTCGCCGCCGACGAGGCAGCGCCCCGCCGAAGCGGCTTCGGCCGCGCAGGCGGGACAAGCCCGGGCATGACGAGGCCTAAACGGGCGTAGCGCCCCTCAATGCGTCCAGGGCTCGCCGCGCCGGAACGAGAAATTGTCGGCATAGGCAGCCGGCCGGCGGATCGAATCCTGGGGCTCGATCACCTGGTAGGCGATGCCCTTGCGCTCGCAATAGGCGACGGCCTCTTCCTTGGAGTGGAAACGCAGCGTGATCTGCTGCTTCATGTCTCCGGACGAGGTCCAGCCCATCAGCGGCTCGACCGAACGGGGCTGTTCCGGCTCGTAGTCGAGCTGCCATTCCTTGGTCTTGGACCGGCCGGATTGCATCGCGTTCTTGGCGGGCTTGAAAATGCGTGCGGTCATGGTCGGTCCGGGCCTCTGTGCGTCTTTTCGGTCGAATTCGATGCGTCACGGTAGCAGTTGGTGGAAACCGTGGGCATAGTATAGAGACACCTTTCGGGAACTGTTCGGTGATTCCGGTCCCTGGGTGCCTCGCCGACGGGTATAGTCATTATGCTGCACCGTGACAATTGCGTACCCGCCTGCCGCCCCGGGATGCCGCCCGGCGGCGCTGCATCGCCGACGCCTGCCTGTCTGTCCCTTTCGAAAGCTCCCGTCGCATGGCCTTCCTGAACGTCAGCGCAACGCTCCCCGAGAAAGGCCGCGACCTCAGGCTCGACCTGTTTCGCGGCGTCGCCAACTGGGCGATCTTCCTCGACCACATCCCCGACAACGTCGTGAACTGGATCACGACGCGCAATTACGGCTTCTCCGACGCCGCCGATCTGTTCGTCTTCATCTCCGGCTACACTGCCTCCTTCGTCTACGCGCGTATGATGCTGGAGCGCGGCTTCATCGTCGGCGCCACCCGCCTCACCAAGCGGGTCTGGCAGCTCTATGTCGCCCACATCATCCTGTTCGTGATCTATATCGCCTCGATCAGCTACCTGGCGCTGCGCTTCGGCGATTCCGAGATGATCAACGAGTTCAACGTCGCCGGCCTTGTCGACAACGCCACCGAGACGCTGCGCCAGGGCCTGTTCCTGCGCTTCAAGCCGCTCAATCTGGACGTGCTGCCGCTCTACATCGTGCTGATGGGCCTGTTTCCGCCGATCCTGTGGTTCATGCTGCGCAAGCCCGACCTGACGATGGTGCTCTCGATCGTGCTGTGGCTGGCCGCGCGCCACTTCGGCTGGAATCTGACCGCCTATCCGGCTGGCCAGTGGTACTTCAACCCCTATTGCTGGCAGGTGCTGTTCGTGTTCGGCGCCTGGTGTGCGATGGGCGGGGCACGGCGCTCCGGCGCCCTGATCAACTCGCCGATCACGCTGTGGCTCTGCCTCGGCTATCTCGCCTTCGCGCTGATCATGACCATGGCCGGCCGCTTCCCCACCTTCGGTGGCATGTTCCCGCAGTGGCTGTTCTCGGCCTTCAACCCCAATGACAAGACCAACCTTGCGCCCTACCGCTTCCTCCACTTCGTCGTGATCGTGATCCTGGTGATCCGCTTCGTACCGAAGGAATGGCCGGGCCTGGAGTGGAAGGTGTTCGATCCGCTGATCGTGTGCGGCCAGCAGTCGCTCGCCGTATTTTGCGTCGGCGTGTTCCTGTCCTTCGTCGGCCATTTCGAGCTGTCGATGAGCTCGGGTTCGGTGTTCGCGCAACTCTTCGTCAGCATCGCCGGCATCGCGATCATGACGACGGTGGCCTATTACATCTCTTGGTCGAAGAAGCAGGACAAGCCGCTGAAGCCGCCGCCGGCCAAGCCCGCGGTCGCCCCGCCTGCAAAGGCCGCCTGATCCCGGCGGGGGCTCAGGCCGCTTCGCTGTCGTATTCGGTGAACTTCTTGTAGATCCAGTCGCGGCCGTCGTGGCGGCGCCAGACCTTTCCATAGACCAGCTGCCCGTTGATCGAGCGGCGCGGCACGATCACGGTCCAGAGGTGCCAGATCTCGGTCCAGCTCGACTGCGGATGGACGGTTCGGACGTTGCGATCGAAAGACATGACGCAAAACTCACAAAATATGAGCGCCGCGACGAACTGTGATCCTGTGTGAGTACCTCTTGCAGGTAGCCCATCGCGAGCCTTGCCGACCTGATAGCAGCCTCGAATGGGGCCGCAACAACCTCTCGCCCTTAACCTAACCGATCAACCTTACTTGTCGTCCACAGGTGCGCAGACACCGGTTGAAAGCAGGCGTCGATTTTTCTAGAATGCATGCGCGCTTTGAGAATGAACGCGCCGTTTGGGCGCTCCGTAATTTTGAACTGATCTCCAATTTTCAAAACAATTGACTGGCCGGGGTCGACCACAATGAATTTGCAATGTGCATGTTTGCGCCTGGCGCTGCGCTCGACGCCGGCTGCTCCGCGCGTCAAGACGTCCGCTCAAGAACCGCCGAAGGCCGCCAACGACAATCAGCTGGTCTGGCCGTTCCTGCCGTTTCCGCTCGGCTGGTGCGCGACGAACTGATCGCTCGGAAAAGCGCGACGCCGCGCAAGCGGAATATCATCGCTTGGCGGCGTCCGTTTAGGTATTGGGCGCTGAAATCCCCCAACACTCTTATGTCTATGGCGACAGCCAAAGGTTCGATGCAAATTTGTGAATTCTGCGCCGGACCGGCCGGCGCAATGCCTTGAAAGATCGCCCAGAAGTCGCGCTGGGTGAAGAACAAGCGCCAGGGGTTAGGCAAGGGTTAGGCAAGCGTTCGGGCAAGGCTTCAAGCAAGGCCTTCCGCATGGTTCGCACGCGCTTCAGGACGCGATGGCCGCATGCCCCGCGCCCGGCGATCGCGCCGCTCAGATGCTCGACGTGCTCTGCGCATTGGCGCTGAGCGTGCCCTGCGCGTTGTAGGTCTGGCCCGCCTGGTTGCCCTGGCCGGCTTGCGGGCTGGTCGAGGTCTGGACCTCGGTTGTGCCGTCGGAATAGGTGATCGTCGTGGTGGTGATGCCGCCAACGGTGGTCGAGACCTCGCTGACGATGGTCTTGGCCGAGCTGCCGCCACCGCCCGATCCGGAACTGCCGCCCGCGGATTGCGAGGACGACGTCGAGGACGCGGCGGACGTCGCCGACGTGGCGGATGTCGATGAGGCTGCGGAGGATGACGCCGCCGTGGTCGACTGGAAGGTCGAGGCCGTCGCGCCGGATGAAGCAATCGCACTGATCGACATGAGGTCCTCGCTCAAGGGAAGCCGCGGGCGCTTTGCCGATGGCGCGCCCTGCCCGCTCCTTCAACGCAAGGGGCACGCGAAGCAGGCGCCGGCGCTGCGAAAAATCGTCGCTGCGGCGCGCAGTTCCCGCTCCTGCGGTCGCAACCAATCACCGCGCCACGAGTTGCATGTTCTTCCCATCTGTCCGGGGAAGCCGCGTGGCTGCGATGGACGCGCCGCGTCATGTACGGACAGTCATCTCGTCTCACGACCGTGTGAGCTGGAGCGCGGCCGGTGAATTTTCACGAGCGAGCGGAGACCAATGAACAGCAGGCCGTCAGG